>JACRCQ010000067.1 GCA_016218915.1 Deltaproteobacteria bacterium | reverse complement strand
CGGCGGGCGTGCGGAGGGGGTGCCGAGCGAAGCGAGGCGGGGGAGGTGATCAAAAAGTTCGTCAACAGAGTATTGAGACGCCCTCGTCAGGGAGCGGGCAGCCGGATCGCACCGTCTCAAGGGGGGCGCGTCGAGAACAGGCTTCGGGGCTCAGGCTCCGATCATTCTTCGTCCTGCATCCGCATTCCTGTCCCCAGCTCCTAGCTCTCAGAGCCCCCACTTCTTCTTGTTGTCCTTGACGTCTTGCGGAGTCGGATCAGGCTCCTTCATGTGCTTGACCTGATCGAACTCCTTGCGAGCCTTGTCGCACAGCTGATTCAACGAGATGTCCTCGTGGAACTTCGAGGGCACGTCAGGCTGATCGTAGATCGCCTGCCAAGGGCAGACAGGCAGACAGGCCCCGCAATTGATGCACTCGTCCGGTGATATGTACACCTGGTTGGGGAGCCGATCGTCGGGCTGCTTCGGCCAGTAGAAGCATTCAACGGGACAAACGGTCACGCACGCGGTGTGAACGCAATCCCGGCAGAGGCGAGTGACGACATAGGCCACGGCGCTGTCCTTGATGGTGGATGGAGCGGGTCTAGCCGATTTTGCTCCTTGCGGCACTCGCGTTTTTCTGCTGAAGGTGTGCCGTGGATCGAAGCGACATCCTTAACCGCGTGATGATGCTGGTGCCGCTGGTGCTGTCGCTCACCGTGCACGAATGGGCCCACGCGTGGTCCGCGTTCAAGCTCGGCGACGACACGGCCGAGCGCATGGGCAGGCTGACGCTCAACCCGATCGCGCACATCGACCCGATCGGCACGCTTCTGCTGCCCCTGATGGGCATCCCCTTTGGCTGGGCCAAGCCGGTCCCGGTCAATCCCGTGCGCTTCACCCGCAGGATCTCCATGCGCACCGGCATGGTGCTGACCGCTGCGGCAGGCCCCATCTCCAACGTCATTCTGGCGGTCCTGGCAGCCGTCGTCATGGGCCTGCTCCTGCGGTTCCGTCACTCGTTGCTGGTTGGCCCGTTGGAGGGAACCACGGGGACCGTCGGCTACACCGGGCTCGCGATCTTCCTGCGAATCGCAATTCAGATGAACGTCGCGCTCGCGCTGTTCAACCTGCTGCCCTTCCCTCCGCTCGATGGCAGCCGCGTGGTGGATGGGCTGATGCCGCAGCGGTTTCGTCCGCAGTGGGAGGTCTTCCTGAAGTACGGCGCCTTTGGCCTCCTGTTCGTGGTGTTGGCAGGAAGCTACATCCTGGCCGCACCGTTCGGGATCGCGGCCTCGTTTCTCATGCATCTGGTCGAGGTCGTGGCAGGCGCAGGCTGACCTACCGCGCGCAGCGGAAGCCGTTGTGCGGGCTTCGCTGGGCCGGGTCGCGGTGGGCCCTCATCGACGCGTACAAGTCCACGGGCTGGGAGTCGTAGCCGCCGCCACGCAGCGATCGATCGGTCCCGGTGAGCAGCGCACAATCGGTGCAGGGCTTCGGATACGTTCCGAAGGCGTCCAGCACCCACTCCGCCACGTTGCCTGCCAGATCGAAGTGCCCCCACTTGCCCGCGCCCGCAGCGAGAGATCCGGTATTGACGATGTCGCCTGCGGCGCACCCGGCCTGGCCATCGGCGGAGCAGCCGTAGGAGGCATTGCTCTGGGCCAGGGTCGGGCCCCACGGGTACGGTCTCTGCTCGCCACCGCCCGCGGCCGCGAAGTTCCATTCGGCCTCGGTCGGCAATCGACCGCCGTCCCAGATGCAGAAGGCGAACGCGAGGTACCAGTCCACGCAGTTGATCGGCTTGAACTCGTTGGCTCCCGGACCGTCGGTCCACGTCGCCATGGTCGCGTCGCACTTGAGCCCGGTCGTGAGAATCGCCGGCGTGGCTGGAAGAAGCTGGGTGAACGCGTTCTGCCAGCCGCTGTCCTGCACCGCGGGATGAGCGCCCGCGCCTGCAGCCGGTGCCGCGCTCTGCGTTCCCATTCCCGCTTTGACGAATTCGCGAAAACGCCCCACGGTCACTTCGTAGAGATTGAGCTCGAAGGGGCCTACAGTCGCGGGGTTCGAGTTGTCCTTGAAGCTCACATTGTCGAAGCTGCGGAAGAACGGACCGCCAGCCAGCGTGGGAGCGCTGCAGCAGCTCTTGTCGCCCAACGGTCCGCAGTTGTTGCCTGCGCCAGGCGAGCCGGTGTTGCAGCTCCAACCGAGATGGCACTTGCCAGCGGCTTGATCACACAACGATGCGCTCGCGCACGTGTCCTTGACGTCCCAGCCGGTGAGCTCGGCGTTGCACACCTGAAGCACATTGCCAGCGCAGTTGATCTGGTCCTTCTGACACGCCGGGGCTTTGCACACGCCCGCGGTGGCATCGCACAACCCTGCCGTCAGGCACGTGTCGACCTTGTCCCACGCAGCGCCTGACGCGTTGCACTTCTCGAGTGTCGTGGTGGTGCAGCGGAAGTTGCCTGCGAGGCAGAAGGGGCCAGAGCAATCCTTGGTCGCGGCCTTGCACTGCGTCTCGGATGCGCACGTCTGCACGTCGATCCAGCCGTCGAGCGTGGCGTTGCACTTCTGCAGAACCGCCCCTGCGCACTGGTGCTCTTCCGGGTCGCACACCGACGTCAGGCACTTGCCTGTGGACGCGTCGCACAGGACCGGCTTGATACAATCGGACGTGTCGACCCATGCTCCTGCCTGACAGGTCTGGAGCATCGCTCCGGCGCACTGCATGGCGCCTGCTTCGCAACCCGCGCCGACGTCGCCTTCGCTGGTCTGATCCTTGACCGAAGCTTCCACGTCCTTGGTGTTGGCGTCAGGCACGAAGGTGTCAGGCGCGGCTTCGGGAGACGCATCCGCAGTCGGTTCAGGCAGGGGCTTCCAGTCCTCGATGCCTGCGATCTGCGCGCACGACGCGGCGACGACCGCAGCAGAGCAAGCCGCGGCAACCACTCCACGCGTCGACCTTGAAGCTCGAATGCTGCTTGCCATCAGAACCGCCCCCTGAGACCGAGACCCGCGTGATTGGCACCTGCTTCAGGCGCGATCCAGACGCGCGATGCGGACTTCTCCTTGGCTGACCCGCCGGAGCTGAGGAGCATGATCAAGCCCACGCCGATGCCGGCAGCGCCCACGCCGAATCCGATGGTGGAGATCAACGCCGAGCTCTTGGCCTGGTCCCGAAGATCGCCGCCTTGGGCCGAGCATTCGTTGGAGTCGTTGCAGTAGGCCTTGGAATCGCTGTTCTTGGACATGGCGCGAAGACCGAACACGCTTCCCAAGCCGATGCCCACCACGCCGACACCGGTGACGATCAGCCCGGGAACGATCGAGCCGCCGCTTGCTGCTGGCTCCTGCTTGGGTGGCTCGACCGGAGGCTCCTTTTCGGGCGGAGGCTCCTTTTCGCTCGCGCTGGCAGTGGGAGCGGCTGACGCCACAGGCGCCACGCCTGCTTCCGGCTTCTCGGCCTTGAGCGCTGGAACGCTCACCTCGATCACGCTGTGCCCTGCAGGCGCCTGGATCGTCTGCATCCAGGACTTGCGTCCTGAAGCGCTCGCGCGGATCTCGATCGCGCCCGGATCCACCGGGATCGGCTTGCCCCATTCGCTGTCCGGCACCACTTCGCCGCCTCGGGTGATGGACAGATCCGGGATGCGCTCCGCGACGTTGATGCGCACCGAGGGCATGGACTTCTCGAGATTGGCCGCGAGATCGCGGGCAACCTGCTCGCGCTTGGCCTGTCCTGCCTTCTGCGCGAGCTCGGCCGTGTGGATGTACTCGCGCCAGGCGAGCGCACGCTTGCCCTGGATTTCATGGCAATGCGCAAGCATGCCCAGCGTGCCAACAGCCGGATCGAGCCCGTAGCTCTCCTGCAGCTTGGCGCACGCAGGGTCGGTCTTGCCTGCGTCGAGGAGCTTCTTTCCCTCTTGGAACAGCGTCTCGGCGCGCTTGGTATCCTGCTGCGCTGGCGCAGGCGCTGCGAGCACCATCATTCCGATCGCAAGGACCCAGGCTGTCGCCCGGCTACCTCGTACCGAAGACATCGATCGGATCCTTTCTCGTGGGAGGCGCTGTGCCCGGTGGCTTGGCCGTCTTTGCAACCCCGCCCTTGCCGCCCTTGCCCCCGGTGTCTGCCGGCGGCGCAGATGCGGGCGGTGTTGCCGACGCTGTCGCCTCCGCGGTCGCGCTCGTCGCGGGCGCGCTGCTGGTATCCGCGGTCGCAGAGGACGCTGGCGCTGCGGACTTGTCAGGCTCGGGCGGGACCGAGGTCGCGGACGGCGTGGGTGCGGCAGCCACAGAGGGTGCGAAGCCACCGCGGATGCGCACTACGGCAAAGAGGGCTCCGAAGAACACGAGGGCGAGGAACGTGCCTGCAAGTGCGCCGACCAGAACGCGCGAGGTGCGCTTGGGTGGCACGGGCATGGAGGGGGTACCGTCCGAAGTCCCCGGAACCGGGACCCCGCCAGGCGTGCCAGCCAGCGATGCGTTCGAGTTGCGCGACAAGCCGGGTGCAGACAGCCCAGAGGAGCTGTTCACAAGGTTGAGCGCTGAGCTCGAAAGCTCGGAGATGGCCTGGTTGCCGGTCTTGGACTGCACTCCTGGCGACGAGAGCGCGGCAAGCTCCGCGTTGAGCTCGGTGACCCGAAGCGCGCTCTGCGAGTTGCCAGCCCCGGCCCGATCGCGCTCCCTGGCGGCCTCCAACGCCACCTGGATCGTATGCTTGCGCTTTGCAATGCGCTCAGCGAGGTGCTCGGACAGGTAGCGCGCGATGTCGGTCGGAGTGACAGTC
This sequence comes from Deltaproteobacteria bacterium, assembly GCA_016218915.1. GTDB lineage: Bacteria > Myxococcota_A > Polyangia > Polyangiales > Polyangiaceae > JACRCQ01. The sequence continues at coordinate 129,758 of JACRCQ010000067.1, read as the reverse complement.
CCGGCCATCTGCTGGATCGCGCCTTCCAGAGCGGTCTGCATTTCGGCAGCGCTCTGGAAGCGACGATTCGGGTCATGGGCCAGTGAGCCGTAGATCACCGAGGCGACAGGGCCAGGCACCCAGGCCGGCAGCGGCGCTGGAGGCATGCGCGACATGAGCATGTGCAGCGTGACCAGCGCGTTGTCTCCCTCGTACGGGAGCCGATCCGTGATCAGCTGGTAGAGCACTGCCCCCATGGCCCAGATGTCGAGGCGTCGATCAGCCGCCTGCCCAAGCGCCTGCTCCGGGGCCATGTACTGGACCTTGCCCTTGAGCATCGCATCGCTGGTTTCCCCTGAAAGACGGTGGATCGCCTTGGCCACGCCGAAGTCGATGACCTTTACGGTGCCCCCTGAGGTCACCATGATGTTCTGCGGCGAAACGTCGCGATGAACCACCTGTTGCAGGTTGCCCTGATGGTCCGTGAGCTCGTGGGCAGCGTGCAGCCCAGCGCAGGCGTCGGCCAGCATCCTGAGCACGATGCCGATGGGGATGCGTGAGCCCTTCTTGGCAACCACCCTGCGAAGCGTCGACAACGAGTCGCCGTCGACCCACTCGAAGATCATGTAGAGGATGTCGTCCTGCTCGCCGACATCGAATATTTCCGCCACGTTCGGATGACGGATCCCGCTGACGATGCGGGCCTCGTCGAGAAACATCTTCTCCAGGCGAGGGTCGCCCGCGAGCTGGGGCAGGATCGTCTTGATTGCAACCAGCTTTTCGAACCCGTGCTTGCCCTGCATGCGGGCCGCGTACACCGATGCCATCCCACCGTGCGCGATGGGCCAGAGCACCTCGTAGCGGTCGAGCCGGTAGCCCGGCTGAAGCTGGGTCAAAGCCATCCGGAACGCTTCATCTTCACCCGCTGCCGGGCAGCAAGCAAGAACTCAGCGCCCGAAGGGGTGAGGAAACCCGGGATCCTCAAGAGGAATGCGACCGAGGACGGGAATCACGGGTGTTGAGGGCCTGCCTTGCGGAGCCGGTGAACGCGCGACCCGGGCACCAGCAGAGATTGACCAGGGAGGACGCGGACCGCAGGGTTTTGGGACCCCGGTTCAGCCCTTGCTGTCCGCTCGGGCCTGAGTACGCGGTGCTGACAGGCTTTCGAGGGGGAAAAGTGCTTTGGCGCGAATGTGGGACATGGGCTAGGGTTCCGCCCAGGGAGATGATCATGATTCGCAAGCTTTCTGGAATCGGCTTGGCTACCTGCACCCTTTGTCTGGCCTTCACGGCCTGCAGCAGCTCGGACAGTGCTCCTGAGCCTTCAGGGCCCGCTGTGACCGACCCTGCGAGCTTCCTTGCCGCAGCTTGTTCGGACACGCCCGAGTCGATCGACCAGATGCCCACGGGCCTGTCTGCTTTTGATGCGTCCAAACGAGGCGAGCTGGTGCGCTGCGCTCCTGTTGCGACCTACACCGCTCAGCAGCTCCACGATGCGGCCAAGACGCTTGGATACGCCGGGGCGATGTTTCCAAGCGGCGCCAAGGCGTACCGGATCGTGTACCGCACCCAACGCAACACCCCCTCCACAGGTCCTGCGCCTGAAGGTCTGAGCAGCGCCCTGGTGCTTCTGCCGGATCACCCCAAAGGGGGCACGAGTCCCACGCCGATGGTCGTGGTGGCTCACGGCTCCGTCGGAATCGCGGACATCTGCGCTCCGTCGCGCGGCTCGCTGATCACGCCCGGCAACTACCTCGACGACTTCCGCTCCGTAGCGCTGCCGATCGCGGGCGCTGGGTGGATGGTGATCGCGCCTGACTACGCCGGCTTTGGATATGGATCCACGCCGGGGTGGCTCCTTGCCGAGGACGAGGCTTACTCGCTGCTCGATTCGACGCGTGCGATGACCAAGCTGCTCAAGCCAGGTGTGATGAACGGCAAGGTAGCCATGGTCGGGCATTCGCAGGGCGGGCACGCGGTGCTGTCGGCGCAGTCGTATGCGGCGAGCTATGGCATGGAAGGCACGCTCGTGGGCGTGGCTGCGTTTGCACCGATGTGGTTCGTGACCAAGGCGTTCATGGCCGCGCTCGCTGCGTACAATCCGGTGACCAATCCATCGTTCGTGGCGTACTCGCTCGAGTACTTCTACACGCACGGCGAGCTGTACGACGGTCCGGGCAAGGGCGTGGAAGTGCTCAAGCCGGAGAAGCAGGAGGCGGCGCGGACGCTGCTCACCACGCAGTGCCTGTCGGGCGTCAGCGATCACATCGCTGACCTGGGCGCAGCCAACGAGGACTTCTTTGACCCGGACTTCCTGAAGAACGTGACCACGTGCGCGCTCGGCGGCAGCTGCACGGCGCCGCCTGCGGACAAGTGGGATCCGCGTTTCAAGAAGGATCGCCCTGCGCTCGATCCGCAAGGCGCGCCGATCCTGATCTGGCAGGGCGCGCTCGACCACACGGTCACGGCCGGCTACGCCAAGTGCGGGTTCGACAAGATCCGTGCGGATCTCGGTGCGTCCGCGGACAAGCTCAAGGTGTGCGGCGATCCGACCGCGATCCACGGCGGGTTCATCGGAGACGAGGTGAATCTGTCCGATGGGATCACGCGTCGCGGGATGGACTGGGTGAACGAGTGGATCAGCGCCAGGACGCTCGGCACGCCCGAGCCTGCAGCGTGTGCTGGTGAGGAAGCGCTTGCGGGCTCAGGCGGGACCCTGGTCTGCGCGACCCCACCGAAGAACGTGGACTAGTTCCACGCGCGGTTTCGCACACGTTCGCGCGCACGAACGCCCACCTGGCGCGCGGTCCAAGGTGGAATGCTCCAGCACAACGGATTCTCGTGTCGAACGCCCCTCTTGTCGCGCTCGAGATGGATCGATCTCCACGCGATAGGCGCCCCCATTCGCGTTCTGCATCCGCATTCCTGTTCCTAGTTCCTAGTTCTTTTTCTACTGTCCCTTGCATGCCGTTCCGCGCATTCGCATGGCTCGTCGCAGGCTCGCTCGTCGCAGCCTGTCAGCCAGCTGCGATCGCGCCGCCCATCGGCACCTCCGCGCCGCCGCCGCAACCACCGCCCGTTGCCCCGATCCCCGACGCGTCCACCCCAGACGCCGACGCACCCGACGCTGCGCCCGACGCAGCGCCTGACCTGGGCCCGGGCGAGCACTGGACCGCGGAGCTCAAGTCCGTGGACACCTGCGACGACTACCGCTCCGGAGCAGCGCCGCGCGACTACCACGACCCGCACACCACCAAGCGCAAGTTCAGCTACGACGGCTACGCGCTCGCCCAGATCGAGATCTCGCGCGAGATCGACGGGCTCAAGCGCAAGTACTGCGTGGATGTGCTCTGGCCCAAGGGCGAAAAGAACAACGACGGCAAGAAGACCGCGGTCGCCAAAAGAATCAAGCCATCGTGGTTTCGCCTGATCGAGCGCACACTCGTTCGCATCCCCTGGAAGCACATGCAGGCGATCGATCGCTTCGTGATCGACAACCGTCCGATGCTGCACGGCGTGGCGCCGTTCCATCGCGGCGCTCCTGACGAAGATGCGCGCGACGGCCGGACGATCTGGCTCAACGAGCACCTGTTCACCGGCGTCAACCACTGGGTGCACGGCACCTACGGCAGCTACTGGGCCTATCACCTGCCGATCGACGCTGTCGCGGTCGACAAGCTTCCGCCGGATCACGACCTGTTCAGCCCGGTGCTGCTCCACGAGATCGGGCACATCGTCAACTACGTCGTGGTCAACGGATCGCCCTCGGATGCGACCTGTCCGAAGTGCTCCGAGATGTGCTTTGATCTGAAGAACTGCAAGACGCTCACGCCAGCGCAGCGCGAGGCGCTGTGCGCGACTGCGTACTGCACAGGCTTCGGCTTCGAGTCAGGCACGGAGAACTGGGCGGAGATGTACCGGTGGTACTACCAGGGGCGCTACGCGCGAGCCGCGCTCGCAGCGCGCTTTCCTGCGTGCTTCGCGGCGCTCGAAGGCGACGGCAAGGGGCAGGGGTACAATGCGGGACGCACAGCGCCGTGGGACGAGGGATTGGGCGAGGTGATCGGGTACCACAAGACCCGGTGGGACTCGTGCAAGGGCGCTGCGTGCAAACCCTACTGAGCGCTCAGTTCACCAGCACGAGCGTTGTGCCGTCCTTGCCGCAGAAGACCGCGTCGCCGCCGTAGCGTGCGCCGCAGGTCGGGCAGATCTTTCCCTTGGGCTCGGCCACGGGCGGCTTGGCGGCCGTCGCCTTGTAGACCGGCGCAGGCACCAGGCTCTCGCCGTGCTCTGGACACACCTTGATCGATGGGTCGAAGCCGCGACCGCATCTTGGACAGATGCCTCCTGCTGGCCCGGCGATCCCGGCCGAAGTCTCCGCAGGCACGAGCCTCGTTCCATCCACCGGGCAAAACAGGCCAGCGGCCGTGAACTCCTTGCGGCAAACGGGGCACACCATGAGGGTCGGAGCTGCTGCGGCTGCACGAGCGCTCCGGCGCTTGCGCCGCGCTTCTTCTTCCTCCTGCTCGCGTGCCGCGTCTTCGGCTTCCTCGAGCGCATGCTGGGCCTCGAGCGCTGCCTTCTTCTTCTGCCCTCTTCGGAGCAGCACGATGCCTGCGATGGCCAGCACGCTCGCCAGCCCTCCCACCACGGACAGGAACACGTACTTGCGCTTTCGGGCGCCGTCCTCGCTCACCGCGCGCCCGCCCCCGAGGCTGCCTGTGGCGATCATGACGATCGCGGCTTCGTCGGCCTCCCCTCGCGAGTTCAACCCGCGCGCAGCCAGCAGCGCGTCGTAGCGATCAGCCGACGCGACCTCGACCGTGACCCGGACATGCTGGCCGCTGAGCGATGCAACCACTTCGAGGTTTCCATCGGCGGCGTCCGCGGGAACGTGAACCATGCCCGAGGAGTCGACCGTGACCTTGGAGCCCTGCGTGGCGACCGCCCAGGTCGGATGGGCATCGACACGACAGCCCTTGGCGTCGACCACGCGGGTCTGGAACGAGAAGTCCTCGCCCGGGCGCATGAGCTTGCGCGCAGGTCGCACCTCGATGCGAGCCGGATCGCCCACCTCGTTGCACGACGGCGGCGGCGGCGGGGGCTCCTTCTCCTTGGTCGTGGTCTGGGTCGGAGGAGGTGATGCGGTCGCGGTCTGGGTTGCGCTCGGCGTTGCGGTGGCCGTGGCGCTCGCAGGCGGCGCGGTCGATTCGCCTTCGCGCTGGATCAGGGAGAACGAGCGGGTGCGACGCACGCTCGCGGTGCAGTTGGCTCCCTCGATCACGAACTGGTAGGAGCCGGTCTCGTTGAAGCTGATGGAGGTGTCGGTGGCCGACATCGTGGTGATGACCACGGCCTGGCGGGGGTCATTGGCTGCTGAGGTGCAGCGGTTGGACCAGCCTCGGGGCGAAGCCGAGTGCGAGACGCGTCGCAAGCCCGAGCCCTGCTCGAAGCAGTTCATGGTGCTGTACGAACCGCCTGCGCCGCTGATGGTCAGCTCGTTGCCGGACTGCACGATGGTGACCGTGCCGCCTCCGGGACCACCGCCCGAGGGCTTGGGGCCGCATTTCTCGCTCCACTCGCCGGTCACGTACTGCACGTTCATCGACGATGCGGACCATGTACCGCTGAGCGTGGGTCTCCCTTGCGCCTGCAGCGATCGACACGGAACGAGGGCCGTCAGCAGCGCGACAGCAGCAAGGATTCGAGGGGCGTACGTGGAATGCACAGCCGGGGCGGAGGTTAGCAGATAGTCCGCGGGTTGGCATCGTCGCATCGCGGGTCGTAGGGCCATGGCATTGCCATGGCCTTTGGCATCGCCACGGCCGGCAATGGTCCGCGGGTTGGCATCGTCGCATCGCGGGTCGCAGGGCCTTGGCATCGCCATGGCCTTTGGCATTGCCACGGCCGGCAATGGTCCGCGGGTTGGCATCGCGGAATCGCCTGCGAACGCAAAACACGGAACGCACCCATTGCATCCGCAAACACGGCTCGTCGCTGAGCCGAGCAGCGTGGGTCGCGGTTGTCTGTTCGCGTTCCGGTGTTGCTGTTCCCCGTTGCTAGTTTTTCGGGGCGTACCTGCCGCACCTAGTCCGGCCGTTCTACCCCGAGCCCCTCGGCCTCCCAGGCCAGCAGGCCACCTTCGAGGAATGCCACGGGTACGCCTGCTTCTGCGAGCTTCTCGGCCATGGGCTGGGTGTCTTTGCCGGAACGGCAGTACAGCACCGGCGCGCCGGCCATCATATGCAGCTCCGCAAGGCGCGTCTCGATCTCCGCGATCGGCATGTTCACAGCGCCCGGCAAGTGCGCGCGGCCAAAGGAGGGAGCGTCGCGCGTGTCCACGAACACGATCTTCCCCTGCTTGTGCAGCTCCAACGCCTCGGCCGGTTTGACAGCACCTTCGGCCCGAGGCAGGAACGGCTCGAGCAGCTGGCGCATCTGGGCCCTTCGCAACGCGCCCACCTTGGCTGCCACAGGTCGACCGCCGGCGAAGACCATGAACGTGGGCACGGACTGGATGCGGAGCTGCTGCGCGATCGCCTGGCACTTGTCGACGTCGACCTTGACGACCTTGGCCTTGCCCTGGAGCTCGCGCGCGATCGCCTCCACGTCGGGCGCAATGGTCTTGCATGGGCCGCACCACGCAGCCGTGTACTCGACGAGCACCGGCAGCTCGCTCATCAGGATCTCGCGTTCGAACGAGCGCTCATCAACGTAGGGGACAGCGGACGCTTCTGACTGGGCCATCGACGTATCCTTCCAGGTTTGGTGAGTCATCTGCTCCCTGTGGGCCGTTGACGCAAGGGGGTCGATGAAACCCTGTACGGATCCAGCGCCTCGCGCACGGCGTCGGCCAGCCACGACAGGGCCAGCACCGTGAAGACCAGAGCGGTGGCCGGGACCAAGGCGGAACCCGGTCGGGATGCGGAGACCGCGCTCGCGATCGACCCGCCCCAGGAGAACGCGCTCGGCGACGCGCCCAGACCCAGCAGGCTCATGGCTGCGTCGATCACGACCAGGGCACCGACGGTGAAGACCGCGGACTGCGCCAGTGCAGCGGCGAGGTGGGGACCCATGTGGTGCCAGAGGATGCGCACAGGAGATGCACCCATGGCGCGCGCAGCCTGCACGAACTCCTCACCGGACAGCCGCAGCACCTCGGCACGCGTGAGGCGCGCGACCTCTGCGACGCGCACCATGGCGAGCGAGGCGATCCAGGTCCACGTGGACGGATGGGGATCGAGGGCGCGCAGCAGGGCGACGAGCATGATGCCTGGAAAGACGGTGAGAACCTCCACGAGGCGCGTGACCAGCCCGTCCCACAATCCGCCGGTGTACGCCGCGCTCGCTCCTGCCGCAGCTCCGACCGCGATGGAGAGGATGGCTGCGCTTGCACCGATCAGGATCAGCCCACGGGCGCCGAGCGCCAGGGAACGGGCAGCACTCGGCTCGGGCAGCAGCGGCGCGCATAGGGCCATCAGCCCGATCAGGAGCAGGGCGACGATCGAGAGCTTCGCACGACGCGTGGACAAGAGCCTTCTGATCACGGAGCTCATGTCGGCTCCTTGAGCAGCAGGCGGCGACAGCGCGGATCGAGCCATGCGCAGGCGACGTCTCCAGCCACGAGCATCAGCGCGCACAGGCAGGCCGAGCACACGCCGAACGCCATGAGCAGCGGCGCATTGCCCTCGATCACGGCGATGGTGAGGTCCTGGGCGATGCCAGGCAGGCTCATGAGCCGCTCGACCACCAGCGCGCCCGTGAATGCCACAGGGAAGTCGATGGCAGCGAGGGAAGCCATGGTGATGCCGGACATGCGTGCAGCCTGCCCGAGCATCACGCGCCAGGGGCCTGCGCCGCGCGCTCGTGCGGCACGCACGCACTCGGTCGCGAGCGCGTCGATGCCGCGCAGGCGCTGCTGGCGGGCAGGGGATGCGATGATACCCATCGCGGCTGCGATGAGCGCTGCGGCGACTGCGAAGCGCGTCCCTCCGACCAGCGCGAGTGCAGCGCCGATCAGCAGCGGTGTCAGGGCAAAGGATGCGAGCACGAAGGTGGCGGGGACGTGATCCGCAGGCGAGTCCTTGCGCCACGCGCCGATCAGGCCGATGCCGATCGCGGCGATGTAGGCGAGAAGCTGCGCCGCGAGGGTCAGCACCAGCGTGAAACGCCCGCGCTGCGCCAGCGTGTCGAACACAGGGGCGCCGCCCGGGCCCACGCCCAGACGCATCGCGCCCGCGCTCAGCGCCCAGTGCCCATAGCGCGTCTCGAGCAGCATCGCAGCGAGCCGCCCCGGCCCAGCGAGCACCACATAGTCGGACCGCGCGTCGAGCCACCAGTGGCGCCAGCGCGTGACGCAACGCGACGCATCGCTCACCGACGCTTCCGGGGGCAGCTTGTCGTCGCGTCCGGTCACGTGCGCAGCGACCTCGATCATCCGGGCCACGCGCGCCACGTCGTCGGACGTCTGCACCTCGCCGAATCCATCGACGATCTCTTCGAGCGCGAACGTGTCGAGCTCAACCAGCTCGGTTCGTCGTGCTTCCGAGCCGTAGGAGCCGAGCCGTCGCACCGCACGACGCACGACCGACGCCTTGAAGTCCACTGCGCGCTCCTCCCAGAAGCGCTGCCAGAACACGACCGCCTCGTCGCCGTCGCGGAACCCTTCTGCGCGCAGCAACCCCATGCGGCGCGCCACCGGCTCGAGGGACAGAGCGACCCTGGCGCGCTGCTCCGGGCCGAGCGCATCGAGGTGGGGGAGCACGAAGGGGAGCGCAGCGCCGCCCAGGCGGACGAGCCGCGAGCTGGCCTGGGCCGGCTGGTCGCCCTGGGCGATCTGTTCGACCGAGGCTTCGGCCAGCGAGCGCACGTCGCGCGGGCTCGGGTTGAGGAACACCGGCAGCCGCTCATGGTGCGCAGGCGCCTCGGACGTCTCCGGGCGCATCGGGGTGAGCGCGAGGAACCCGAAGGCGATCAGCGTGATGCCGACCAGCGTCGGCAGCATCCACAGGGCTCGTCTCAGCGCGTAGCGCAGCATGGCTAGAGCCCCATCACGGGCCGGAGCCCACGGGCTAGGTTCGCATCAGGAAGAAGGCGAGGCCGATGATCGCGCCAAAGACGCCGAGAACGATCGCGAGCAGCACCCACAGGGGCGCGCCAGAAACCGGGATGATGACCTCGTCGTCCGCAGCGCCCGGCCCTTCGTGCCACGCACCTTTGAGCGGCTTGTCCTTGCCCCCGAGATCCATGCCTGCCAGCGGCGACTGGCCTCCCACCATCGTCGTGGCCACCTTGGACTTGCTCGGACCGTGGTCCGTGAGCCGATCCTTGGTCTCGCCGATCTTGGGGCCGTCCAGCTCCTTGATGCCGCTGCGGCGCGCCGCTGGCGTCAGCTCGTTGGCGACGTCGTCGGGCAGCGAGTACTTCGAGTAGCGCAGCACCGCGTCTTCATCCGACACGGGCTGGAGCGTCTCGCCGTCGAACTTGGCGACGATGCACGTGATGTTGTCGTGGCCGCCAGCCTGGTTGGCCTTCTCCACGAGCACGCGGCAGGCCTCGAAGGGATCATCGTTGGCGCGCAGCGTCTCGCGAAGATCGTCGAACCGCACCATTCCCGAGAGGCCGTCGGAGCACATCATCAGCGTGTCGCCGCGACGCAGCTCGACGTAGGTGAGGTCGACCTGCACGGAATCGGCGGTACCGAGCGCCTGCAGGATGATGTTGTTGTGCTCGAAGTTCTCGGCTTCTTCCTCGGTGAGCTGGCCGGCTTCGATGAGCTGGTTGACCAGGGACTGATCACGCGTCACCTGCACGAGGCGATCCCCTCGCAGGATATAGCCGCGGCTGTCACCGACCTGGGCGAGGAACAGATGCGAATCGATCAGGGCAGCGACCGTGGCCGTGGTGCCCATGCCGCGATGCTGACGATCGAGCTTGGCTTCCGAGTAGATGCGCAGCCCGGCCGCTTCGACTGCCCGCACCAGACGCCGCGCCAGATCGTCGCGATCGCGCGGGACATCGCCCTCGGCGAGCTTCTCGTAGATGATGTTGACCGCGAGCTCGGAGGCGACCTCGCCGGCTGCCGCACCGCCCATGCCGTCGCACACCGCCATCAGCGTGCCTCGCTCGCCCACGACCTGCTGACGATCCTGCTCGAGGAGGCTGCGGCTCTTGCGCGTGAGATCGGCGATGAGGAAGTTGTCCTCGTTGTGCTCGCGCACACGTCCGACATCCGTGCGGCCAAAGAGCCGCAAACGGATGGTGCCGGCCTGGGCTTGGGCGGGGCTGTCGGTCATGTCGCGCTTCGCTTACCCTTGTGTAAGTTCTATGCGGAACAGATGTTGTCCGACCCGGATCGAGTCGCCATGGCCCACCGGGCAATCCCCGCGGATGGCGACAAAGGTACCGTTCGAGGAATCCAGGTCGATAAGCGTGAACCTTCCAGTGGCGCTGTCCCTGCGAACCAAAGCATGACGACGAGACAAGTAAGGGTCGTCGGTGAAGACAATATCACCAGACTCGCGTCCGATGACGGTTTCAAGTCGATGCAGATGGTACACGTCGCGGGCCACTCCCTCCACCGTTCGTTGCACCAGCCGTGCAGGTCGCGGCAGAGCCGGGGAGCCGAACACCAGGGTGCCGTGCTGTACGGCAGGCCCCAGGCCCGACTCGGCATCCCCGATCATTTCAAATCGCAGCACTTCCACTCCAAGCAAGACCGAATCCGAGTCGACCAGCTCATGGGGGGCGGATATGCGGACAAAGACCCCATTGGTCGATCCCAGGTCCCGCACATACCAGCGTCCTTTGATTCGCACCAGTCTTGCGTGACGAGGCGACATGTATCGGTCCTCGGGCAGGACCACGGTTCCCTCGGACTGGCCGATGTCCATCTGCTCGCCAACGAGGGAAAAACTAGGTCCTTCCTGGCCATCGCCCGCTATCACGATCAGGCGTCCGGACGGCTGCGCACCCCTCAACGAAGTCGGCGCGTACAGCCCCGCGGTAGGCGCCGCCTGCCCAGGGTCCGGCTGGGACCAGTCCTTGCGCCCAGGATCGATCGCCTCGGGTGTCGCCGGGTCTGTGCGCGAGCGCAACGACGGCTTGACGTCGCCCTGCGCAGTGGGCGCAAGCGGCACCGGCTGGCCCACCGTCTTGGGCGACAAGGACGCCGCCTGGCGCGCTGCCTCTTCGATCGCGGCTTGAAGCCCTTGACGCGTCGCAGCCTTTGCATAGTCGGATTGGCGCGACCCGGGGTCTGCCGCGGGCGCAGCCAAAGCCTGCTGCCGGACCCCGTCCGCTTGTGGCAACGGCGCTCCACAGAACTTGCAGAAGCGCATCCCCGACTCGCAAACCCCCTGGCACCGATCGCAGATGATCGTGGTGGTGCGTGGACGCTCCGAGGCGACGTTGAGCACGGCCGAGGGTTTGACAGCCTCCTGGGCGCGCTCTGGTTGAGGGGCGGGCACCAGGTCCGGGACGGCGACGGGTTGAGGTTGTGGCGACGGAGCAGGCGCAGCAGCGTCGCCCAGGCCGGCGCCGCACGATACGCAGAACTTCCCCGCAGGCGGGTTGCGCGTCTGGCAGCGAGGGCACACGTTCGCCGCCCCGCCTCGTTCGCTCATCGCCGCCGGTGACATGACCGCGCCCGCGAATCCGGCCGCCGGAGCATCGCCGCGCGCAAGCCCTCCGGGAACGCCGGCAGGCGGCGTCGGCTCCACGACCCGACGCATGGGTTCCTGCAGTCTCCGCCCGCAGTCCTGGCAGAAGATCAGGTGCGGGGGATTGTCTCGTCCGCAGCGATCACAGATCACGACCCGGAAGGGAACCCTGTCGACCCGTTCCGCGTCAAGTGCGCATTTGCTTCTCAGGTCCGATCCTGGCCACAAAAGCGACTCGGGTGGCTGGACAAGGCGCTGGCTAGTGACTGCCGAGCGGCTCACGGGCTTCGAGCACGATGTCGACGCCGACAAAATGTGCGATTCCCGTGTCGCGATGCTGCTGGGCCCGGTCCGTCCAGCCAAAAAGCAGCACCGGACGGTACACCAGGGCCGCTCCGACCACGTTCTCGCGGCTGAGCTGGAACTCGAAGCCGAGGCCCCCAAAGGTCGACATGCCCATGGTCTCGATGCCCCACTCGTTGCCAAAGGCTACGCCGCCCAGACCACTGGTGAAGTATGGCTCCGTTCTCACGCCGAGGTCGTAGTAGTACCGCATCTCGCCGCGCAGCTGCTGCAGGACTCCCAGGCGCATCAGGCTCGACGTGTCGATGCGATTGAACTCGTAGGCGCCGCCGACGTACCACGGGCCCCGGGACCGATAGCCTGCACGGGCCACCACGCCGCCGCCTGAGCCGAGAATGCATGGCGCGATCGCATCCTTCGGACAGATCGCTCCGGGGTTCAGATTGTACTCTCCCGTGAAAGCAACTCCGAACTGCAGATAGTCGACGTTGGTAGGTGGTGGGCGCACCTCATCGGAGAGCGACGCCCCGTCCCGTTGCAGCATCGGTTGTGCGGAGGCACTCCGAGCGAGTATGCAGAACGTCAGTCCGAGCGCACCCATGGGCGACAACCGACCCGTGGACCGCGCGCGAGCGAACCACGCGCCCCAGGCTGCACGATAAAATGACGATCTTGATGATTTCGACACGTTCGTGCTCTCAGTCCGCTTGACGGCTCCCAGTGGGTTCGCTTAAACGCCTGGAGGGTTCCTGGAGAAGACACCCGAATGGAGATCTACCTCGACAAGCGCGCCGTACGACAGATCCGACTGTCTGCCGAAGACGCCATCGAGGAGGGCGATACCGAGACCCTCCGCGAGGATATCCTCGAGGCCTTCACCGAGGAACAGGTGGAGGACATCGAGCGGCTTCTCGACAACGGGGACTTCTTCGAGTTCCTGACCGACATGCTCGACGAGTGGAGCGGTGACGACGTCGACGAGCTGTTCGAGATCCTCGAGACACGCCTCGGCGAGTTGAACATCGACCTCAAGTACGAGATCCCGGCGGCGGCAGAGACCGACGACGAGGAGTTCGACGACGACGACGATGACGACGACGTCGACGACGAGGAAGATGACGAAGAGGACTGAAGCGCGGGCTTCATCCTCGTCACTCCTTGGCGGCAGCACCATCGCTGCCGGGCGTTGCGGCTCGTAGCACGTACGCGTGACACGGCCGCGGTTTGTCCAAGAGCGGCGCTGACGGGCACAGCGAGCGAGCGCACGGCGCGTAGCGCGAATCCGGCAGCTTGCTCACCAACACCCTCACCGCGTCGCAGGTCGCGTCCTGCTCCCCATCCTCCTTTGCCAAGAGCGCCTCCTGCCAAAGCGCATCGTCTCGAAGCTGCGACGTCGTGAACTCCGCATACAGCTTCCGGAACTCCTTGCGCGCCTGCGCGTGATCGCGAAGCGCGTCGCGGTACAGAGTCGCGATCCGCATCTGCGATTGCCCGTAGCGCGGACGCTCGTAGCTCGAGCCCATCGTCCCAGGCTCCCGGTTCGCCAGCAGCTCGCGCAGGTGCTCCACCGCAAGCTTCGGATCCCCTAGCTTCTCGTCGAGCACCGACGCGCGATACAGCGAGTCGTCGTACAGCCCACCTTTCGGATACGGGTACGCGTGGGCGCACTGCACGAACGTGTCCCGTGCACCCGCAAGATCTCCCGTGCGCTCCAGATGATCCGCCACCAGGTAGAACGCTGCCTCTCCCGGCCCCTTCTCCCGCAGCCACGCCAGGTTCGCGCGCAGCCACTGCAGCCCTGCAGCCACTCCCTGCTTGTCGTCGAGCCACGCGACGTAGCGAAGCATCTGTCGACGCGCGATCCCGGAGCTCGGGTAGCGTCGCAACGCTTGCTCGTGCATCGCGTAGCCGCGCGCTGCGTCGCCGTGCTCGATCTCGAGCTCCGCCAGCTCGAACGCACATCGCGCTGCGCGATCCCCTGCGGGGTTGAGAGTCTCGAGCGCACTGTACCGATCCCTAGCCTGCTGCCACTGCCCTGCACGCTGCCAGCTCGATGCCTCGAGGAACAGCATCTCGTCGCGATCGTTGACCTTGCCCGCAGCCTCCGCTGCCTCGCGGTACTTCGCAGCCGCTTCGTCGAACCGACCCGCGCTCCATGCCCGATCGCCCGCCGCATGCGCCAGCTTGTAGGCTGGCGGCAACGTGGGCGCGCACGCGCTCAGGGCGAGCATCAGTGCGGCGAGCAGCAACCCGCTCGCCGACGCTCGCAGCTCCAAGCGCGAGCGGATCATGCGCGCGCCCCGGTCAGGCTCGCCAGGACGCGCGCGAGCCGCTGGCCACCTTCGACCGCCGTGTCGGCGACGTCGAGGTGGGTGACGATGCGGATGCGCTCTGGCCCGAACACGGCCACGAGCACGCCTTGCTCCCGAGCCCGTGCAGCGATGGTGTCTGCGGGAATCCCCGGGCTGTCGACCATCACCATGTTGGTCTCGACGCGTTGGAGATCGACCATCACGCCCGGGACGGTCGCGAGCAGCGAGGCTATCGAGCGGGCGTTGTCGTGATCCTGCTGCAGCCGCGCGCGGTGGCGCTCGAGCGCGTGCAGCGCACCTGCCGCGAGGATCCCCGCCTGCCGCATGCCGCCTCCCAGCCGCTTGCGGAACCGTCGCGCCGCCTTGATAGCATCTCGGCTCGAGCAGATCGCAGAGCCCGCCGGCGCTCCGAGCCCCTTGGAGAAGCAGCACGCAACCGTGTCGAACGGCGCCGCGATCTCCGCAGCCTCCACGCCCGCAGCGACCGCGGCATTCCACATGCGCGCACCGTCCAGGTGCACCCGAAGGCCCAGCTGTCGGGCTCGCTCGGCCACCTCGCGAAGCTGCGCCATGGGCCACACCCGGCCCCCACCTCGGTTGTGCGTGTTCTCCAGCGCGACCATGGACGTCCGCGGGTACCAGTCGAAGGTCGGCTTCACCGCTCGCACGACGTCGTCGGCCGAGAACAGCCCGCCGGACCCCACGCTCACCGGCTGCACGCCGGACAGCGCGGCGGCCGCACCGGACTCGTACCAGGCGCAGTGCGCCCCTTCGGACACGATGATTTCGTCGCCCGGACGGGTGTGCACGAGGATCGCGATCTGGTTGGCCATGGTGCCCGAAGGCACGAACAGGGCTGCTTCCTTGCCGAGAAGGCAGGCCACGGTCTCTTCGAGACGCTGCACGGTCGGGTCTTCGCCGAAGACGTCGTCACCCACCTCTGCACGGGCCATCGCCTCGCGCATGGCCGCCGTGGGCCGCGTCACCGTGTCGGAGCGCAGATCGATCAGATCGGAAGATGCCATCGGGCGTTGTCCAGCAGCCGCGCGAGTCGAGAACGTGCCGGCAGCGATCGGGGCTTGAACCGATCGCGGATGATCCATCCGATGCGCGTGGCCATGCTCATCACCGGCACTTGCGAGTTCACACCGATGCTCGTGGGTAGCACGGACCCGTCGGCCACGAACAGCCCCTGCACCTCGTGGGTTTCACCCGTGGGCGAAACCACGCCCTCCGAGGCCGACACCGACATCCTCGCGCTGCCCAGCGGATGAAACGCGATGCACTCGATCCTGCGTGCGTCGATCGGCTCGTGCTCCAGCCGTCGCAGCTCCCCCACGCTCTGGATGCTTCGCACGCCGAACACCGGCGGATACAGGGCGCGGGCGCCTGCTGCAAAGGCGATCTCCCCCAGGATCGTGATCGTGCGTCGAAGCCTCTGCAGGTCGCGCGGCGACATGCGGTACCACAGGATCGGCTCGCGTCCTGGCCCAGGACGGACCCGTCCGCCACCGCGGTCGTGGACCATGCCCCCCATGGCGGACAGCCCGCGCATCTTGCGCACGATCTCGCGGTGCGCAGCGCCGATGCCAGGCAGTGCGGCGGCGAGCACGTTGGGTGGCGAGTGCAGACCCACGATCGTGATCCCTTCGGACGCGAAATGATCCGAGTACACCGCCTGCAAGGACCCGCTGAATCCGTCGAGGGGCTCGTCGAATTGCGCGCTCATCCGCACTGCAGGATGCAGCGTCACATTGCTGCCCAGCGCGTCGCTCGTTCGCCCCAGCCCGGACCTCATCAGGAGCAGCGGCGTGTGAAGCGTGCCGCACGCGGCGACCACGATCGGAGCGCGCGCCACGAACTTGTGCGAAGTCTTTCCGGTCGAGGGATCGAGCAGCCGACCTTGCACGCCGACCGCGCGTCCGTTCTCGATCAGCACACGCTGCACCAGCGCATCGCTCACGAGCCGCGCACCATGCTCCAGCGCCGATGGCAGGAACGTGACGTCGACCGATTGCTTGGCCTGCGCCGGACATCCGAAGTTGCAGCGCGCGTTGCCCTCGCATCCGACCGTGTTGCGGCGCGTGGGACGCATGCGGATGCCGAGGCTCTCTGCGCCCGCGACGAGCCTTCGCGTGGGCCAGGCACGCATGTCGGCCGGAACCTCGTCGACGTGGACGCGACGCTCGACCTCCTGGTAGACCTGCTCGAAAGCACCCTCGCTGAGCTCCGTCAGCCCGCGCTCTCGCACCCATTCGTCGTGCACCACTCCAGGAATGCGGAAGCACACCCCACCGGTGAGCACCGACGAGCCGCCCACGCAGCGCCCAGCGGCCAGGCCGATCACAGGCGTGTTGCCCACGCCGAAGGCTGCGAACATGCCGGCTTCGCGCCACATGCGACGCAGGATCTCCGAAGCGCGGAAGGAGCCGTATTCCTCGGGCCGATAGTACGGTCCCTCTTCGAGGATCAGAACGCGCCAGCCCGCCTCGGCGAGGTATGCGGCCACAGGCGAGCCGCCCGCTCCGGAGCCGACCACGATCGCGTCGAACGTCTCGTCGAAGCCGCGATCGAGGTTGCGTCCCTGGACGATCGAATCGCCGGATGGGATCTCGCGGCTCATGCCCTGCCTCCGGTGGCGGGCCGCACGAGCAGCGAGCCTTTGGGCTTGCGGATCGGCGCCTTGCCCCGCAGCGATGCGAGCGTCGGGCGATCGAATCCGGT
Organism: Deltaproteobacteria bacterium; assembly: GCA_016218915.1. Lineage (GTDB taxonomy): Bacteria > Myxococcota_A > Polyangia > Polyangiales > Polyangiaceae > JACRCQ01. The sequence continues at coordinate 112,780 of JACRCQ010000067.1, read as the reverse complement.
CATCGCCAGCGCTTCCCCCTGGTCGTAGGCAATCATCGTGATCGGGATCTTGAACGCCACCATCAGCGTCGCCAGAAGACCCATGCGCGAGTTCTCCAGCGCCTCGAGCAGCACGATCCGATCCGCCAGAGAGAGCTTCGAGGCGCCCCGCACCGAGCCCATCATGACCACGGGCATTCGCTCCATCAGCATGGTGAGCGCGAAGAATCCGCGACGGATGTCCGGGCTTCCAGCGCCGATCATCTTGTCGAAGTCGTCGACGACCTCATCGAGCCACAGGTCGTCGGGCGGAATCGGAAGGCCTCTTTCGTCCGCGTCGCTCAGCAGCGCTTGTGCAATCGCGCGCACGATGCGCCGTTGCGCAGGCCGGAGCCCTCGACGTTCCGGGCCGTGATCATGGGAGCTCGCAAGCTGCATGGGCAATGGATCCTACCCCTACCACACCCCTTGTGGGCGCGGGCCGGCCCTCTTGACCAGCCACACGAGGCCGGCATGATCCGCGCATGTCCGACCCTTCCGCCGGATCCTGGATCGCAGAGCTGCGTCCCAATGCTCACATGACGCCCGGTACTTCGTCGGTGGTGGCCGTCCTGCCCATCGCCCTGTTCGGCCTGCTCGCTCTGATCGCCCTGGTTGGCCTGTTGCGTCATTGGATGGCAGCGCGACGCGAGCGAAGGATCCTTGCTCCAGGCGAGGCGCTGGCTGCTGGAGCTGCGACGATCGAAGGGGAGCTGGAGCTCGCGCGGGGAGCGGAGGAAGCGGTCCGGGTCGAGATCACGCAGACCGACGTGGCGCAAAAGGGCGGGCGCTGGAAAGAGACCTCGCGCAAGACCATCGCAAAGCCCTTCTACCTGCGCCTGAGCCAGGGCGATCGCGTTCGCGTGGAGCCCCCGGATCGCGTGCTGCTGATCGACGATCTCGATGAAGGCGTGCAGGCCGCGGGGCGCAAACGGGTGAGGACCGCTGCGCTCGTCGCAGGCGAAAAGGTCCGCGCCCATGGCAAGCTCGTGCAGGCAGTCGACCCCGAGGCGGACGGAACCTACCGCGCGGCTGCCTCGTCGTGGGTCTTGCGCCCCAAGGGCGGGAACATGCTGCTGTCCACCAAGCCCCTCGGGCACTGCAGCCGTGTCCGCGCCTGGCGCCAGGGCATCGCTGCGATCGTCATGATCCTTCTGGCCGCAGGCTTCGAGCTTGGGATGCTCGACTACCATCGGCTCCGCGACGGGCAGGTGAGCGAAGCCGAGATCACCGCCCTGCGCGTGACCCAAGGAAAGACCAAGAAAGGGTCCACGAGCATCACGTACACCGCAGCGTTGAAAGTGCTGCCAGGCAACCCTGGAGCTGGGTTGTCTTTCGAAGACGACGTCGATGGGACGATCTATGCAAAGCTGAGCCAGGGGCAGCGCGTGCCAGTGCGCGTCACGTCGACAGCAACGCCGATTGCGAGCATCGGTGCCCATGCCACCCTGCCGCTGCACTGGGCAGCGATGCTGCTGGTGGCGCTGCTGTTCAGCACGACCCTGTATGGAATCTTCGGATTCGGCCGGACTGGGTGGTGGGACGGCACGTTGGACGAGAACTGAATCCTCAGCAATTCAGCCGCTTATGAAAGGTGTAGGTCTCTGGCCCACCTTGTGGTAGAGGTAGATTCCATCCCTGTACCCAGTCCCTGGATCCTGGAGGTCACACGATGAGGTTCTTGTCGCTGTCCTATCGGCTGCTTGGCGTACCGGCTCTGGTGGTTGCTGCGGCATGCAGCTCAGGATCGCCGGTGGAGGATCCTGCGCAGGAAGAGGACGTAGCCGAGGCGGTGCCGGACGGCAAAGCGGACAACTACCTGTCACCGACTTCGATGGAGTACCGGCTCTCGGGCCAGGGGAAGCTGGAGCTGGATGCGAGCTGGAAGGACAAGACCGATGCGGAGAAGGAAGCGCGGGCGCGCTTGCTGCTCGATTTCAAGTTCAAGGCGTATGCGCACTACATCAATGTGTACGTGACCAACAAGGAAGGCGAGGAGAGCAACGCGAAGTACGGCGGCTTCTCCGGGGCGGTACGCAAGTCGAGCATCGACTCGCTGGTGGAGACGGCGGACTCCACGAAGATGGCGTGGACGTTTCTGTGGGACCTCGAGATGGGTGCGCCGCGCGACATCATGAACAAGCTGCAGATCCAGACGAAGTCGACGGGCGAGAAGGTCTTCATGGTGAAGCTTCCCGCGCTTGACGAGAGCTCGCTGCTCAACGGCAGCTACTCCAAGGACTTTGATCCGAGCACGTACACCGGGGCGATGGAGGATCTGGAAGTCCAGATCGATCCGATCAAGGCATCGTTCGACGCGTGGCCCAACTACAATGCGTTGCTCGAGGACGGAAAGCTCGACGTGTTGGTGCTGGTGGGGGGCGACTACAACGCGGAGCGCTACGACCTGCAGGCCGCCGAGAAGATCTTCGCGTGGCTCAAGCAGGCCGGCTACAAGCACGACGCGGCTTCGTACAAGGATCTGACGCTCGACTCGCCGCCGCTCATCAAGACCATGATGGCCAACGGCAAGCCCGTGAGCGTCGAGGTCACCTTCTACCACCCCGACATCGTCGAAGACGCCAAGCTCCCTGACCTCAAGCAGAAGATCATCGAGGCGTACCAGACCAAGGACGTGCTGATCTACGACGGGCACGCGGGCGAGGACCCGAGCTACTCGGGCGTCGTGTACCACTACAACCCGCGCCACGCGATCTCGGCCAACGACCTGGCGCAGATGAACCTGCCGAGCAAGTACCAGATCTACCTGTTCAACGGCTGCAAGACCTACAGCGCCTATCCGGACGCGCTCTACCAGTCGCCCACCAAGACCGTCGCGAACCTCGACATCATCTCCACGGTCAACTTCTCATGGCTGACCATGCAGCCGTTCACCACCTCCGGCTTCATCACGCAGCTGATGGCGGTCAAGAACGGCACGCACGACCCGCGTACGTACCTGGAGATCCTCGGCGAGATCAACAAGAGCAGCAACTGGAACGTGTACTACGGCGTGCACGGCATCGACGACAATCCCCACGTCAATCCCTATGCGGAGCCGGCGAGCCTGTGCAAGAGCTGCACGGCCGACACTGGCTGTCCGGGCATGGGCAACAAGTGCATCAAGCTGTCCACGACCAAGGTGTGCGCGGCCGAGTGCACCGCCGACGATGGCTGCCCCGAGGGCTACGCCTGCAAGCAGATCGCGGCCGGCGGCCAGATCACTGGCATGCAGTGCCTTCCCAAGACGCTGCAGTGCCAGTAAGCCGCGCCTAGCCCGTCTACTTCACGATCACGATCTTCAAGCTCACCGTCTGCTTCTTCGGATCCAGCTCGGTCTGCGGCTCGAGCTGCGCGCCGCGCTGGCTCTGCGTCTGGTACTCCCGGATGCGGTCCATGCCCTTCATGATCTCGGATCGCTTGAATACGTCGCCCCGCCTTGCTCCGAGAAGCTCCAGGCACTTCGCCTCCGTGCCCGCGAGATCTCCCGTGCAGCTGGCCTTGGCGAGCTTGTAGACCGGTCCCTCGGAGATCTCGACCAGCAACGCCAGCGACGTGCGATCCTCGGACAGCGTGGCCTGCTGCGGGCTCACCTGCACGCCGAGCATCCCGCGGTCGTAGTAGTACGCGCTCATCATCAGCAGATCGCGCTCGAAGGAGTCCGGACGGTACAGCGTGCCGACCGTGTTGAATTGCCCTTGCCCGGTCTCGATCAACGCGAGCAGCTCCGACTCCTTTCCCTTGGAGACGCCCTGCAGACGGATGGACTTGATGAGCGCCTTGGGCCCTTCCTTGACGTCGACCTTGACGTCGACCTGGTTGTCCGCAGATGCCTGCACGTCGAACTGCACATCCACGGAGCGATATCCGCGGGCCACGTAGCTCTGCCGCACATTCGCGATCACCTCGCGAAGCACAGCCGGGTCGAATACGTCCCCCTCTTTGAAGAAGCCGTCGCGCACCAGCCGCGGCTCCACTGCGCTCACGCCCTGCACGGACACCGTCCTGACCTTGGGTCGCTCCCGAATCAGGAAGCTGACCGTCCTTCCCCCAGGAGACACTTCGGAGGAAACGTAGACGTCGTCGATGTACCCTGACCCCCACAGCGCCCTGATGTCGCCCGCCACGACGGATTCGTCGATCTCGCTGCCGGCCCTGGTCTTGAGCAGCGCGCAGATCTTCTCCAGGGGCATGCGCACCTGGCCGCGGACTTCCACGCGCGTGATCGTGTCCGGTGATCGATTGGGCGTCGCCGCAGCGGTCGAGCAGGGTGAAGCGGGCGTCGCAGCCGACGACGCGACCGGGCGTGCGGGGGCAGAAGCAGAAGCTGCGGCCAGAGGGTGAGGGGTGGGCGGAGCGGAGCCGCAGCCGCTCACCAGCAGCGCAGCTGGCAGTATCGCGAGAATCGTCTTCACAGGCGCACCTCGATGTACCTTCCCTGGCGCAGCCCGTCGAGCCACGCGCGGCGCTCGGCCTCCACCCGCTCTGCGCGCCCAGCCTCCGAAAATCCCGCGAGCCCCTTGATACGCGGCACAACCCGAAGCTGCAGGACCTTGCCCTCGAGCACCTGGCGGCGGAGCTCCTCTCGATACTCCGGCTCGTGCAGGCCAGCATCACGCGCTGCCTCCAGAAGCTGGGGCACCGTGATGCTCTGCGTGGATGCGATGTTGCGCAGCGCCGCGTCCACCTCAGCTGCGCTGACCGAAAGCTCGCTGAGCCGCGCCTCTGCGGCGACAAGACGCTCGTCGATCATCTTGCCGAGCAGCTCGCGCGTCATCTGCTCCTCGGCCACGATTCTCTTGGCAGCATCCTTGGGAAAGGCGGCTTCGATCTGCTTGGCGAATGGCTTGGCGCGCGATCGAAGCTCGGACAGCAGGATGGGGTCATGATCCACGACCGCCACGACGCGGTCGATCACGCCAACCAGCTTGGGAGTTGGATCAGCCGACACGGAGCCGGCCGCGGACACGCCGATCATCAGGACAGGGGGGAGCCACCACCAACGCATGGCGGCAGGGTATCACGACGCCCGCTGCCGGAGCGCTACCTGCACTCGCCTGCATCCATCCCGCACGTGAACGATGGCGGCGAGATGAGCGGCGGCACCGAGTGAGGCGGGCAGGTGATCGACGCAGGATGGACCCTCGCAGCTTCGCAGGGTTTGCCCCCGGATGTGCAGACGTTGCCGATCGAGACGATGTCTCCTCGCGTGGCCCGCGCCGATTCCTCCACGAACCATCCGTCTTGATCATTGCCCACGACGAGAGCGCATCCGGTCCACGCGTCGCAGATCATCGACGGCATGCAGCGGCGCTCCACTCCCACGCGGACGTATCCCCCGTCCACTCCGTCGGCGGTTGCTTCGCACAGGCCTGCCCGGCACACGGCGCGCGTCGGTCCCTCCGGACAAGCGAGCGGGTAGCAGGGACCTGGCGGGCGCGGACCGCAGAATCGTTGCAGCGCAGCGTGCCAGCGACGGGTTCCAGGCGTGAACACGCACGACGCGCAGCACACGTGCTCGCCGGACACTCCGATCCTGGCCACAGCGCAGTCCTCGTCGCGCGTGCAGGCTCGCTCCACGGCTGGTGGCTGCCCACCGCTCCCTGCGTCCGTCGTCGCATCCTCTGCGAGCGTCGCTCCAGGTGCGTCCCTGCCAGCATTCGCATCTCCCGCCGCGGCCGGCGATGGTCCCGGTGGGGGCTGGCTGCTGCTCGAAGCCGGAGCCCGGCATCCGGCCAGGCAAAGGATGCAAGCGAATGCGACGAAGAATCTCACGACGGGTCCGAGGATACTTCACATCAGGGCCAAAGCGCGGTCGATCCCTGCGGACCCGGCCACGACGCAATCCGAACGCCGGTCCGGCGCTGGAGCTTGGGGACTGCAGCCCGGTCCACTTCGCCGCCGGGCAATGGTATGTTGGGAGCGTGAAGGACACCGATCCGGCCTCGGCTGGTTTCGAACGAATTCGAATGGGCGCGGTCCTGTCTGCCCCGCTGAGCAGAGGGCTCCCCTCCGAACGCGCGGACATCCCTCTGTCCACATTCGAAGCGTTCTGCGAGACCCTCCAGCAGTCTGTGGGGCTGCGCATCGATGCCTGCGTGTTTGCGGACTACAGCGCCCTGCTGCAGGGGTTGGAGCAGGGAGCCGCGGACGTCGCATGGCTCCCTCCTGTGCTCGCGCTCCGGTCCGCGGTCGACGGGACGGCCACCCCTCTCGCCCACCCCTGCCGCGGCACAGTCGATTCGTACTCGTCCGCGCTCATCTCGAGCCCTGACTCAGGCATCGCCGACCCGGTCGACCTGGCAGGCGTGCGAGCAGCCTGGGTCGATCCGCACAGCGCCTCCGGATACCTCATCATGCGGGCATGGCTGCTCTCGCAGCGAATCGACCCGTCTGTGGCGTTTCGCGAGGAGCAGTTCCTGGGAACGCACGAAGCTGTGGTGCAGGCCGTGTTGCAGGGGGACGCCGACGTGGGCGCAACGTACACGCACGTGGATCCGCACACGCATGTGCTGTTCGCTTCGGCCTGGGGCAACGCTACGGTGGAGGTGATCTCGCTGGCTGGCCCGATCCCGTCCGATGTCATCGCTGCGAGCACGCGACTGCCTGAGCACCTGATGGCAAGGGTGCAATCGAGCCTCGTGCACAACGAGGACCGCAGGTTCCCCTACGCGTGCAAGGCGTTGTTCGGAGCGCAGGGATTCGAGCCTGCGAACCCGGCGCACATCGAGCCGCTGCGCGACATGCTTCGTCATCTCGACGAGCCGACGGTCGGATGGTGGTCGATTCCGCCTCCGGCGCCCACGTGACGGTGCGCGATTCGTGGACTAGGGCTTTGGCAGGAACCAGACGCGCCGGATCCGGCCCTGCGCGACCTCGTAGATCGCAGCGCCGTGGAAGTAGGGACGCCCTTCGATTCCGGTGACCAGCTCGTGATCCACGATCATGTTGCCCACAGGCGCGCGGCTGAGAAGCGTGCAATGCAGCCTGGGGTTTGCCCCGAACAGCTTGCCGTACGTGGCGCGCATCTGCTCCTTGCCGCTCATCAGGACCTTGCCCGTGGGGTGCTCGGCGATCACGATGTCGTCGGTGTACCAGGCCAGGAATCCCTCGATGTCGCGCGCGTTGTAGGCTTGCAGCTGACGATCGATCACCCACGTGGGGTTGGGCGGGAGGATGTCGTCCTGCCGCAGGACCACGCCCCCTTTCACGACGTAGACGATGCGCTGCAGGTTGCGGATGTCCGCTGTCGGGTCCCCGTCGATCACCAGCAGATCTGCGAGCTTCCCAGGAGAAAGAGAGCCCATGGCAGGGTCGGTCTGCACCACCCGCGCTGCTGTGCGGGTTGCAGCGATCAGCACCGCCTGGGGCGACATGCCCGCGCGCACCATGGCGCCGAGCTCGTCGTGGAGCGACGCGCCCGGCAGCGTTCCGATGTTGCCCGCGTCGGTCCCTGCAGCCAGTGGAGCGCCGGCGAGATGCAGCTTCCTCACATTCGCCGCCACGATCGGCAACGTCGCTTCCATCCTCTGCTTGCGCTTGGCTCCGGCAGCGGCCGCGGCTGCATCCTGTACGCGCGGCAGCTCGCTCCACGTCTCGATCACGCGCGGGTCGCCGTACTTCGCTCCCTGCTCCGAGAGCACGGGCTGGCCGCTGAGCACGCCACCGTATCCCTGGTAGACCACCAGGGTCGGGATCGTCACAATCCCCTTGTCCTTCAGCAACGCAACGAAGTCGTCGTCGACCTCCTTGTCGGTCACCCCGTGCACCAGGATGTCGGCCCCGAGCCTGGCGGCGAGGCGCGCCGTCTCCTGCTCCGTGGCATGCACGGCCACGCGCACATGGCCTGCGTGCGCCTCTTCGATCGCAGCGCCCATGATCGCGGGGAGATCCTCTGGCGGCCGATCAGGTGTCACCACGCCCCAGAGCTTGATCAGGTCAGGCTTGCGGACGAGCTGGGCGCGCACGAGCGTCCGGGCATGGTCAGCGGAGTCAGCGCGCAGGATTGGCAGATCCCGCGCATCGAACTGGGGCCTTGCCACGGTCGACACGAGGGGGCCTGCCACAGCGACCCGTGGCGCGCGCAGCGTGTGCAGGGCCTTGTCGCGTACCTCGAAGTTCCAGAAGGGGCCGCCGACGTCGACCACGGCGGTCACGCCGTTGACGAGGTAGCGCTTGAACGTGTCGTCGATCCGCTGCTGGATCGCGCCATATTCGCTCTCGTAGGGGCGGTGCGAGCGAAGGTCCACGATGTCAGGGCGCGTGTAGAGCCCGCCTGACTGGAAGAAGTGCACGTGCGCGTCGATCAGCCCCGGCACGATCCAGCGTCCGCTCGCATCGATCACCACTGCATCCGGCGGGACTGCGGTGGCAGCCCGCGGCCCGACCGAAGCGATGCGATCGTTACGAAGCAGCACGACGGCGTCAGCGATGGGCGGGGCTCCTGTCGCGTCGATCACGGTCGCGCCTACCAGCGCGGTGACGGGCGCAGGGCCGGACGGGACGGGTGCGGACGCCGGGGGAGTGGTGGCGGCAGGGTTGCAGCCGACGATGGCGAGCAGCAGGGCGAGGAGGGCGAGCCGGATCATCGCCTGCCTAGCGCTTGCAGGAGCTGGGCGCGCGCGGACGCGAGCGTATATTCGGCCTGGACCTTCTGCGAAGCGGCGGCCGTGAATGCGAGCTGGGCATCGCCGAGCTCGATGATGCTCCCCACGCCTGCCTGGTAGCGCCCTTCGGCGAGAGCCAGCCGTTGGGTCGCGTTCTGCAGGGCAGCCTCGGCAATGGTCTGGGCGGCCTTTGCAGAGTGGATGGAGATGCGTGCCTGCTCGACCACGAGACGGATCTGCTGCACGGAGTTGTCGTACTGGGCAGCAAGGCCGGCGAGGTTCGCTTCGGCTTCGCGCACCTGCGAGCGTGTGATGTTGCCCTGGAAGATCTGCCACGAAAGATTGATCGAGCCGTTCCAGTTCCAGGCCATGTTGTCGAGCTGCACGCCGGAATCCGTCAGGCCCGTGGACACCGACAGCGACGGGCCGTAGGCGCCCTTGATTGCGCGCAAGGTAAGCTGCTGGGCACGGATCTGCTTCTGCAGGGCGATGAGATCCGGCCTGCGCGCAGCTTCCTGGGTGAGCACATCGATGGGAGCCTCCTCGCCTTGCAGGGCTGGCAGCGACTCGTCGGCGACATCGTAGTCGGTATCGCGCACCACGCCCATGGCCTGGTTGAGCTGTGCCTTGGACCGTGCGTAGCCGAGCTGCGCGTTGATGAGCTGAAGATCCGCGTTGGCCATGTCGAGCTTGGCCTGGGCGAGGTCGATCTCGGGGCGGGTCTTGACCTCCACGAATCCCTGGATCTGCTCGAGGTGTTTCTTCTGGTTGGCCACGGTCTGCTCGGCGACGCGCACCAGCTCCTTCTGGGCGCGGGCTGCGAAGAATGCGGAGCGGGCTGCCAGGACGATCTGCAGCCGGAGGGCATCCTCGTTCGCGCGCTGCGCTTCGGCCGAGGCCTGGGATGCACGCCACCTCCCCGTGGTCTGCCCGAAGTCGTAGATCAGCTGCGTGGCCGTGATCCCGAAGTTGTAGGAGTTGACGGTGTTGAAGCTGTTGGCAGCGGTTCGGGTGGTGACCGAAGACTGGCCGGGCTGGGGCGCGAAGTTGGAGGTGGATCTACGGTAGCTGGCGCTGCCGGTCACCTGGGGCAAGAGCGGCGCCATCCCCTGATCGGCTCGCGCCTCGGCAGCCTCGGAGGTGAAGTGGGCTTGTCGCAGCTGCGGCTGATGCGCCTCTGCGCTGCGTACCGCCTGTTCCAGCGTCAACGCCGGTCCCCCCATCGCCATGACCAACATCAATGCGGTAACACTCATCACTCGTACCTCAGTGCATCGATCGGATCGAGACGCGAAGCCTTGCGGGCAGGATACAGGCCGAAGATCACCCCGGTCAGGGCGCTGAACACCACCGAGATGGCGACGACATCGGGCCGGATGAGAAGCGACCAGCCGAAGCTGCTCGACAGCCAGGTAGCAGTCCCAACGCCGACCGCGACGCCGATCAGGCCGCCGAAGAACGCAAGCGTGAGGGATTCGACGAGGAACTGCGCCATGATCTGGTAGCGCCTCGCCCCGATCGCCATGCGCAGCCCGATCTCGCGCGTGCGCTCGGTCACGCTCACCAGCATGATGTTCATGATCCCGATGCCGCCCACCAGCAACGAGACCGCCGCCACTGCTGCGAGCAGCGAGGTCATCGTCTTGGTCCCCTCCTGCTGCGCGCTCGCGATCTCCGCGAGGTTGCGTATCGAGAAGTCGTCGTCGATCCCATCGGCCAGCCGGTGGCGATCCCGCAGCAACGCCGTGACGTCGGCTTGCGTGCGCGCCGTGTCCGACGTCGCGGCCTGCACCATGATCGAGCCTGACAGGTACTTCTTCAGCCCGCCCTGGATCTTGGAGCCGAAGGTGCTCACCGGGATGAACAGGGCGTCGTCGTAGTCCTGCCCCATGGCGGACTGGCCCTTCTTTGCGAGCACGCCCACGACGGTGAACGGGATGTTCTTGATGCGGATGTTCTGCCCGACAGGGGAAGAGCCGACGCCGAACAGCTTGTCCGCCACGGTCTGGCCCAGCACCGCGACCTTTGCGCCAGTGTCGCCGTCCGACTGCGTCAGAAGGCTGCCCGAGGACACGGCCCAGGAGCGGATCTTGAAGTACTCCGGCGTGGTGCCGTAGATCTGGGTGCCCCAGTTCTGCTCCTCGCTCATCACCTGGCCGTTGCTGCGAAGCTGCGGCGCTGCGTACTTGACGCTCGATACCTCGGACTGGATCGCTTTCAGATCCTCCCACGTCAGCGTCGGCTGCGAGCCAGATCCTCCTTGCACGCCGCCCATGGAGCTGCTGCCCGCCATCACGATCAGCAGGTTGGTTCCCATGGCAGCGAAGGCTTCCTCCACCCGCGCCTTGGCGCCTTCGCCGATCGCGACCATGGCAATCACCGCCGACACGCCGATGATCATGCCGAGGCAGGTCAGGAAGGATCGCATCTTGTTGCGCAGCAAGGCGCGCAGCGCGACACGGAACGTCTGGAACGGGTTCATGTCATCACCCCGGGGCGCGATGCGGGCGGAGGAACGACCGCCACGACCGGCTCCTGCTCACGATCGGTCAGCACTTCGCCGTCCTTCATGACCACCACGCGCGAGGCGAAGGCCGCGATGTCCGGCTCGTGCGTCACCAGCACGATCGTCATTCCTTCCCGCCACAGCTCCTGGAACAGCGCCATGATCTCGATGCTGGTGCGCGAATCCAGGTTGCCCGTGGGCTCGTCGGCCATCAGAAGCTTCGACTTGCTCACGATCGCGCGGGCGATCGCCACGCGCTGCTGCTGGCCGCCGGACAGCTGGTTGGGATGGTGGTGGATGCGGGCGCCGAGTCCCACGCGCTTGAGAGCTTCCTCGGCGCGGCGCTTGCGCTCCTTGCCCGAGACTCCTGCGTAGACCAGCGGGAGCTCCACGTTCTCGATGGCGCTGGTGCGCGACAGCAGGTGGAAGCTCTGGAACACGAAGCCGATGGTGCGATTGCGGATGTCGGCCAGGGCGTTGTGCCCCATCTTCGACACGTCCTGCCCCTCCAGGAAGTAGCTGCCCGAGGATGGGCGATCCAGGCATCCGATCACGTTCATCATGGTGGACTTGCCGGAGCCTGACGCACCCATGATGGCCACCAGGCCGCCGTTGATGTCGAGCGTGACGTCCTGCAGCGCGTGGACGACCTCTTCCCCCATGCGATAGGTCTTGCAGACTTTTTCCAGGTGGATGAGGGGTGCGTTCATGGCGATGGCCTCAGAGGATCCTTCCCATGCCGCGCGTGTTCGGCTGTCCTGTGCTCGTCGTGGTGGGCGCTGCTCCGGGCATCGTCGCGCCGGTCACCACCACGTCGCCTTCCTTGATGTCCCCCTCCACGATCTCCGTGTAGGTGCCGTCCGTGATCCCGATCTTGACCGGCACTCTCTTCAACGCGCCGTCTCGCATCACCCACAGCGCCTTCCTGTCCGACGGTGGGCCGCCTTGACGTCCTCCGGGAGCGCCTTCCCCTCGTCCTTCTCCACGGCCTTCTCCTCGACGGGGTCTGCCTGAGCCAGGAGGCCATGCGCTCGAGCTTCCGCCGGGGCTTGCGGCCGCCAGGACTTCGGCTGGCGGCTTGAAGCGCAGCGCTGCATTGCTCACGCGCAGTGCATCCTGCCGTTCAGCGTAGGCAAACGTCACGGTCGCGGTCATGCCCGGTCGAAGCTTGAGATCCGGGTTGTCTACGTCGATGACAGCGTCGTAGGTCACCACGTTCTGCACCGTGACCGGGGCATTGCGGATCTGCCGTACCGTGCCCTTGAACGGCGAGCCCGGGAAGGCATCGACCGTGAAGGTCGCCTGCATGTTCGGCTCGAGCTTGCCGACGTCGGATTCGGACACGCTCGTGTCGACCTGCATCTTCCTGAGATCTCCGGCGATCGTGAAGATGACCGGGGCTGAGAGCGAGGCGGCCACGGTCTGGCCCACGTCGACGTTGCGGGAGATGACGGTTCCATCCACGGGGCAGATGATGTCGGTGTAGTTGAGGTTGATGCTCGACTGCTTGACGTTGGCGGTCGCCTGCGCGACCGAGCCCATGGACACCTGCACATCGGCTTGCGAGTTGATCATGGCGGCGCGCGCGGCGTCGAAGTCGGCCTGAGCGATCAGGTTCTTCTCGAACAGCTGCTTGGACCGCTCGAACTGGATCTTCGTGAGCTCCGCCTGGGACTGGGCTTTGGCGAGGTTGCCTTTCGCGGCCATCAGATTGGCGCTGGTCTGGGCCATGTTCGCCTGGAACAGCTGCGGGTCGATCTTGGCGAGCAGCTGGCCTTTGGTCACCTGCGAGTTGAAGTCCGCATACAGCGCCTTGATCCGGCCAGAGACCTGGCTGCCCACCTGCACGGTCACCAGGGCCGACAAGGTGCCCGTAGCTGTGACGCGCGCAACCACAGGGCCGCGCTCGACCTTGACGGTGTCGTACTGCGGGCCGGTCTTGGCACTGGCGAGGTACTTGCGAACACCGAAGAAGCCAAGCACGCCAACCACCAGCAATCCGAGGACCCAGGGAAGCCATCGCTTCATGATCGCGTTCCAACTCCAATGACAGGGGGCAGCGACTCGTCGCCGGCGGGCTGCACAGCACGGGCCGTGCCGCAGCTAGTTGCACCTGGCACCAGCGCGCGCGCAAGGCAAAACGCCGTGGATCCGACCGAGGCGCAAGGCCTGCACGCCCCTTCGAGTGTCACCTATCCCGACGCCTGTCACGCTCCGTGACACCCGCTGTGGGCAGGTCGTGGGTGGGCGCGCAAGACCAGGGCATCAATCCGTGCGCGCGAGATGCGCTGCGCACCCGCGACGCGCCAGCGGCAATCGGGTAGGTTTGCTTCTTGCTTCGCGACCGCGAGCACCCCCATGAAGATCGCCGTCCGCCACAGCCTGATCGTCGTCGCCATCCTCGGCGTCGTCACGAGCTGTGTGTCCCTCTACGTGCTCACACGGCTGATCGCGACCACCTCTGCCCAGCGTTCCGAGCGGGTGCGGGATCTGGTCACGCAGCAGCTCGAGTTCCAGCGCAAGGCCCCGGCTGGAGCGCAGCCCGTGGACGCTCCTGTGGCGCTTCCGCCTCCGAAGCTCGGGATGCGCGCCGGATACCTGCCCAAAGGGGTCTCTGTCGACGCGATCCGCCCGGAGCTCGATCCCTCTGCAAGGGACCTGCTCGCCCGCAGCGTGCAAGTCGCACTCAGCTCCGCGGACCGATCGCCGGTCGTGCAGATCGCTCAGGACGGCGACAGCGGCGTGGTGGCTGGAGCCGCGCTCACACCTGCAGGGGATCTCGCTTGGACCGCCTATCCGTGGAATCCGCCCCCCTGGCTTCGCATGTTCAGGGCCCTGATCGTCACCCTCGGGCTCGCCGGGCTCGCGCTGGTCGTGGCGTCGGTGCACATCGCCGTGTCGATGGATCGCGGTGCCACGCTGCTCAAGCAGTCGCTGCGAACGCTCGGGCGCAATCTGGACGCGCCCGTTCCCAGGCCGCAGGTGCGGGAGCTGAGCGAGGTGGGAGACGGCATCGCAGGGCTGGCAGCAGAGCTTCGACACGCGCAGCAGGAGCAGGCGCGTCTGAGCCGCGAGCTGGCCGATCGCGAGCGATTCGCCTCCCTCGGGCGCGTGGCAGCCGGCGTGGCCCACGAGGTCCGCAATCCGCTTGCAGCCATCAAGCTGCGCGTGGACCTGCTGCGCATGGATCCCGGCGTCCCGTCCGCGGTTGGAGCCGAGCTGGGAGGCGTGTCCGAGGAGATCGCGCGGCTCGATCGGCTCGTGTCCGATCTGCTGGTGATCACCGGACGACGCACCGGGCCGCGCACGCAGACCGACCTGCGCAAGCTGGCTGATCAGCGCGCCACGACCCTGGAGCCGTGGGCGCGCGACCGCGGCGTATCCATCTCGATCCGCGGGCAAGCCGCAGCATGCGTCGATGCCGAGGCCATCGTGCGCGTGATCGACAACCTCGTTCGCAACGGCGTGGAAGCGTCGGCGCAAGGCGGCACGGTGGAGGTGCAGGTCGAACCGGAGGGGGATGGGGCACGGCTGGTGGTGACCGATCGCGGGCCAGGCGTGGACGCATCGCGCGTGGACGAGCTGTTCGAGCCGTTCTTCACGACCAAGCCGGAAGGGATGGGGCTGGGCCTGGCGCTATCCAAGGCGATCGCGACGGCACATGGAGGTAAGCTGACGTATCGCAGGCAAGCCGACATGACCCTCTTCGAGCTCGCAATTCCCGGCGGGGAGGCCGCTGCCCCTTGAGCACCGTGCTGGTTGTGGAAGACGAGCGCGGTGTGCGCGAGGGTCTGGGGCGCGCGATCGAGAAGCTTGGGCACAAGCCCCTTCTCGCGGCTGGCATTGCCGAGGCAAAGAAGGCGATCGAGCAGGGCAGCGTGGATTGCGTGCTGCTCGACATCCGCCTCAAGGACGGCGACGGGCTCACGCTTCTGCGCGAGATCCGGGAAGGTGCGCTGCGCGAGCTGCCCGTGATCGTCGCGACAGCCTACGGCGACAGCGAGAGGACGATCCAGGCGATGCGCGACGGCGCATTCGACTACCTGACCAAGCCATTCGACCTGCCGCATCTGCTGGCGACCGTGGATCGGGCGATCAAGCAGGCGAATCTCGCTCGCGGTGTGGCATCGCAGCCCCCGGCGCCGAGCGCGCAGGGCCCTCTGGTGGGAACCAGCGCTGCCATGCTGCAGGTATGGAAGGTGATCGGAAGGGCCGCTGCTTCGTCAGCGCCGGTGCTGATCACGGGCGAGACCGGCACGGGCAAGGAGCTGGTGGCCCAGGCAGTCCATCAGTACTCGTCCCGCGCGCGTGAGCCTTTTGTAGCCGTGAACCTCGCTGCGCTCGTGCCCACGTTGATCGAGAGCGAGCTGATGGGGCACGAGAAAGGGTCGTTCACCGGCGCTTCGGCGCGCCATGCGGGCAAGCTCGAGCAGGCCGGCCAGGGCACGCTCTTCCTCGACGAGATCGGGGATCTCGACGCATCGCTGCAGACGAAGCTTCTGCGCGTGCTGCAGGAAGGGGAGTACGAGCGGGTCGGAGGGACGAGCCGTCTGACGAGCGGGGCGCGGATCGTGGCCGCGACGAACAAGCCTGCGCGCCCTGGGCAGCCCGGCGCGACGCTGCGCGAAGAGCTCTACTACCGGCTCGCGGTCATCGAGATCGAGGTGCCTCCGCTTCGAGCGCGAAAGAGCGACATCCCGCTGCTCGTTGCGCACGCTCTGGAGGGAGCACCAGTGCGCGCCGTGTCCGAAGACGCCATGGGCAGACTGCTTGCCTATGGCTGGCCGGGGAACGTGCGCGAGCTCGTGCACGTGATCAAGCGCGCTGCGGTCATGTGCGGCGGCGAGGTGATCGACGTGCACGATCTGCCGCCGACGCTGGCTGAGCCGTCGGTCGAGCTGGAGACGTCGCGCCCTGACTACGAAGGGTTGCAGCTGCGCGAAGCTGTGGCCGCGTTCGAGAAGCGGTTGATCCTTCGCGCGCTGGATGGCTCCGGGGGGAACCGGGCGGAAGCGGCACGTCGGCTCGGGATCGCGCGTCCGCAGCTGTACGCGAAGATGGAAGAGCTCGGGATCGCCACCCGGCAGGAGAAGTAGCGCCGCGGAGATCGCTTCCGTTTCGCGCGCATTGGCCTACAATGAGCTGTGATGCCGAAGCAGCCACCCACGATGCCGTCCTGTCCGCAGGCGATCGCCTCCACGCGGGCGCCCCAGTCCAAGCCCGGCGAGGGGATCGTGCCGCCGAGCCCGGATGAGCCGACGCTCGTGGACATGCCGATACCCGAAGAGCCGACGCTCGAGGACGAGCACCTGGCCGAAAGGGTGGCAGAAGAGGCGGAGAGGTCCAGGGAAGGGAAGTAGTCCCTACGGGTGGATGTAGACGATCGTCCCTTCGCCGGTCTTCTGGCTGCCGTACACAGCGTGCCAGTCCGTGGGAAGCGAAGGCGTGCTCCACAGGAAGAACCAGTGGGCATCGATCGGTGACAGGTTCACGCAGCCGTGGCTCCGGGGCTTGCCGAAGTCGTCGTGCCAGTACGCCGCGTGAAGCGCATAGCCGGCCTCGAAGTACTGCACCCACGGTACGTCGCGAAGCTCGAATTTGTTGTCCACTTCGTTGGCGTCCATGGTCGTGGTCACGTGCTTCTCACGCACCTTGAACGTCCCTCGCACCGTAGACTTCGTGGTCTTCGGATCGTTGAGCCCGTCGCGGCCCGAGGAGACCATCGTCACGTACACCGGACGCTCTCCCTCGTAGGCCACGATCGTCTGGCTCACGATGCTAAGGTCGATCCACTTCTGGTTGCCCTTGGCAAAGGCAGGCAGGGAGGTCGGACGCGCCGCTGTGGCGAGATCGTCGGACCGAACCCAGGTTCCATCCTTGAGCTCCACGAAGCGGGTCTTGAAGAGCATCTTCGAGTTGCCGGTCAGCGCGAGGGTGGTGCGCCACGGGATGCTGCCCGTCTTGGTGGGCACCACGCCATCGATCGTGTGGGTCGGCGCGCCTGCGCGCTCGGTGACGAACGCGAGCGGCAGGGCGTAGCCCTCTGCGCCGCCGAGCGGGACGCCGTGCCAGGTCGAGCCCACATTCGGCTTGAGCTTGCTGGCAGGAACCAGACGCCCGTCAGTGGTCACTGCCATCCTGCGCTCGTCAGCCTCGGGTCCAGGCAGGAAGGAGTGAATGAGCGCCAGCCCCGTGTGGCGCGCGACGCGCCCTGCGATCACAGCGTATCCGGGGGCCTTGTAGGCTGCCAGATGCGGGATCTTCCGCTCTCCGTCGAGATACCACGGCACCGTGTCGTTGCCGTCGCCGCCGTAGAGCAGATTCTCCGACAGCTCCGGCGGCTGCGCTGGTGCAGGCCCGGTCGCCACGCCGTTCTTGTCGAGCGGCACGTCGTTGGAGCCCACGCCGTACTCGTTCCACGTCTTGGCCAGCTTGCGATAGGAGCGGAGGTGGATGTCGAGCTTGAACTCGTACTGATGCTGCTCAGCCTTCTTGGGCACGCGTAGGTAGTTGGGAGCGATGGCGCGCACGAAGGCGTAGCGGTAGGGAAGCGCCTTGGTCAGATCCGGCCGCTTGCCGAAAGCGCGTGCGAGCGGATGATTCAGATCCAGCGATGCGTTGGGCCCCACGCACACAAAGCCGGTCGGACGAATCGGGTACCATCCGTCCGGGCAACCTTCGCGCGAATAGGGCTCCTTGGCCCGCGGAACCGCCCCGCCTACGCGAAGGTAGCCGATCTTCTTCGAGCCCGTGTCAGGACGCTCGTAGATGGGTGTGGTCAGCGCGGTCGAAACGAGCTTCGGACCATTGGCCGCAGGCATGGGCACGTCCGGGATCGGCGGTCCATCCGGACCCGCAGACGCTGTGGCGGCAAGCGCGGGCAGCTGCGTCTGGTCATGAACGCTGCTGCACGCACCTGCGGCTGCAAGCATCAGTCCCGGCGCGAAACTCAACAAGGCAATGCGTAGTGCGTTCATGGGGCGGCCCGACGATCCCAGATTCGTGCAGGGTGGGCCAATTTTGAGGATCACGAGCCGCCCGCGCGGGCCTGACCGATCCCCGCCGGCTCATCGCCGATCCCTCCGCACCTTGTTCCATGATATGAACCCGGCCGTGCGATCCTCCCAACTGCTACTCGCTGCGATCATGCTCGCGTGCCTCGGGTGCGGTGGACAGCAGACGACCACCTCCAAGGCCAACGGGCCCAAGTCGCAGAACGGGTCCTCCGGGCCATCTGAACCGCAACTGCCGTCGTGCGATGACGGCACCTGTTTTGCCTGTGGCGATGGGATCTGCCCAACCGGGTTCTACTGCGAATCGAACAAGGGTGTGACCGGCTGCGCGTCCCATCCCTCGTGTCCCAAGAACCCCACCTGCGACTGCATGCGCACGACCCTGCAGCGCGATCCCCGCTGCAAGTGCGAGGACCGCAAGGGCGTGGCGTTCGTCACCTGCTCGGGGTGAGCAGAGGCTCCAGACTCCAGGCTGCAGGCTTCAGCGTGCAGCCGGAGCACGTGGCGAGAGGCTTCAGACTCCAGGCTTCAGGCATCGGCGTGCAGCTGCAGCACTCGTTGCCAGGCAAGGCACAAGGAAGGAACAACAGGCGACCGCTTCCGGCAGCCTGTAGCCTGCAGCCTGTGGCCTGTAGCCTTCCTGCTACTCACACTTTAGGCCGCCCTCGGCAGGGCAGCACTTCACCGTCTTCGTGCAGCTAGGCATGGCGGTCTTCGGATCCTCGACGTACGTCCCGTAGCAGTCGCAAGGCGCGTACTTTGTCAGGTCGACCTCGTTGGGGCACTTTTTGACCGCAGCTTCCGAGGCCTCGACCGCTGCTTCGATCAGCGCGTCCTCCCCAGCCTCCGCGGCGGCTTCCACAGCCGCTTCCTCGGCCGCGTCCGGCCCCTCGGCCTGCTCCTGCGCCGCGTCTTCGGCGGGCTGCTCGGCTGGCGTGGTGCCGCTGTCGCTGCTGCTGCATCCGTAAAACAGGGTGATCAGGCCGATGGCGGCGAGCGAAAGTACGCGGGTACGAAGCATGGTGGACCTCCTCAAGCTAGACGCGCTGCGTCTTAGCATAGCGCCGCAGCGCGGTGGAAGGGTCACCAGCAACACTCCGCAACACGTTCAGCCGTGAACCACAACCATGGTTGCGTAGCCGGACCCGTCGTTGACGCTCACCCCATGCCAGCCCGCCGGGAGCTCAGGTTCTGCCCAGCGAAACAGCCAAAAGGCGTCGATCGGTGACAGGTTCACGCAACCCATGGACGCCTTCTCTCCCCACCGGTTGTGCCAGTAGGCCGAATGCAGGGCGATCGTTCCGGAGAATGGCATCGCAAACGTCACGTCAAAGTGCACGATCTCGGTCACCGCCATGGTCGAAGTCCGATATTTTCCTTGAATATTGAACACTCCAGGCGGCGTCGCCGACTCGACCTCCTCGTCTTCGCCTCCCCGGATCGTCCTGCCCCTTCCAGGGGAGACCAGCGTCGCAAACACAGGACGCGTACGCTCGTAGGCGATCATCCACCCGCCGTGCACGCTGACCTCGACCCAGGTCCCCCGGCTCGACGCTGGTGGTGGCGGTCGATGCACAACCCGTGGTCCGGTCCCGTCCGCTCCTTCGACCGGCTCGCCCCAGGGCGTGAACGACGAAGGGCGCAAGATCGTCGCATCCTTTCGATCGATCCAGCGTCCGCGATCCGAGGTCTGCAGCAGCGTTCTTGCACCGAACGGAGCTTGCTCACCGGTCAGCCCGAACCGCGCGAGTCTTGGCCATGGCTCGCTTGCAGGGCTGAACGCGTCTTGAGCGGACCGCTCATACGCTGTCCTCGAACGGAATCGCGTGTAGGCCAAGGGAAGCTTCGCACGCTCGTCGAGCGCAACTCCCTGGAAGTCCACGTGCGGGAAAGGGGCCACCTTGTCTTTGGGAACCAGCGCGAGATCCGCGGTGATCAGCCAGGTTCGCCCTTCGGCGTCGAATGCGTTCGCCCACGAAATCGTGGACCCGGCTCTGATGTTGGTCCTGTACTCGTGGACCACCGGCGCGCGAGCCCAAGCGTCGTCCAGCCCGACTCCCGCTTCGGTCGTGTCCACCCCGCGCAGCATCCGCGGGGTCTGCTCTGCATCGAGCTCGCCCGCGCGCATACGAGCCACGCTCGCTAGGTGATCGTCGAGCCTCCACTCGCGCGCCCGTTGCTGCGCGCGCGAAGGGACGGTCCAATACCTCGGCGTTTCGCGCGACTCTCCGTACTCGAGCGGCCATGCTGTGTCTTTGAGCGGCGCGAGCTTCAGGATCGCCGCATACTCCGGGTCCGCTGGATCGAGCGTGGTGCGCGCGTCGAGGCACACCCAACCGCGCGGCTCGATCGCGTAGAACGCCGCGCATCCGTCTCCCCGCACCGGTTTGGGCTCGCGGATTGCAACCGCATCGCCGAGCCCCAGAAAGCCTATCCAAGGCCCGCGTGCGGACGGGGTGGGCTGGATCCAGACATGCCTGCGCTTGGAGTAGATGCGCGCCTGCGTCTCGATCGGAGCGTCCGCTGCCGTGGGGCTCGCGTCCGGGCAGGCAGCGCTCGCTCCGGCTTCTGCGGTTGCGGAGGGCAGGGGCAGACCGCCCGCATCCGTGGTTGCCTCGGGCAGGGCCGAGCCGGTGCATGCCGGAAGGACGGCAGCGAGCAGGAGCGGCCCTGGAAGGCGCGGCATGGTCGAGCAAGCTACCGCGCTCGGAGGCACGCGGCAAAAAAGCCACGAGGCTCTTGCATATCGCGCTGATCTCGCCACGATCATGTCGTGAGGAATTGGGCCATCCTTGCCTTGCTCTCGTTGGTTGCGGCCGCGGTGTGCGCTTGCGAGACGGTGAGCGGTTCAGCGGCGCCTCTGACCCGGCGCGGATTCTCACCCACGAAAGAAGCGGTCTACGTTCACACGGTTACTCCTGCGCCGAGCGAGCTCGCCATGCTGGGCCTCGTGAGTGCGCGAGGCGTGGGCAACGAAGCCACCGTGGATCAGGTGATTCCTGAGCTGATCCACCAGGCGCAGCGTCTGGGTGCGACGCACCTGGTGATCGACGATCTCCACATGGAGTACCACTGGTACACGAGCCTCACCACGTACAGCTACCGCTGCGGATTCGGGTGGTGCACGGACGCATCTCCTGCGTCCCACGAGGTTGCCACGCTGGTGGCTCGCGGACGGGGATTCGGCCCGGGGGCTACGAAGCCATGAGAGCATGGATGTCGGCGGCGCTGATCGGGGCCTTGATGCTGACGGGGTGCGCAGGAACTACGGATCTCTACGAGTTCCGGCTGACGAGCATGGCAACGCAGCCGGGCACGTTGCCGAAAGTGTACATGCGTGGCACGCAGCCGCCTTCGTCGCCTTTCTTCGAGCTCGCGTTGCTGCAGGCACGCAGCAATGAGTCATTTCCGGATGCGGTGGCGGCCCTGCAGCAGCAGGCCGCGCGAATCGGCGCAGATGCACTGGTCGACGTGCGCGGCGACTGGGGATCGTACGAAACCACGGTGCTCGGCACGGCAATCGTGTGGGTGCGACAAACGCCCGAGTCTCAGCCGCGCACGGACCGGTAGAATGAAGCGCTCTTTGCTCGAATCCTCGCCGCGAACGTCCAACTTGCACGCTCCGGCGCGAAGGCATACACCGTGGACGTGCCGATGCATCGTGTCAGGTGGGTACACCTGCTGTTCTGCTTGCTGTGTCTAGCAGCGCTGTCTTGCTCCAAGGGGGGCGAGAAGGGCACGCGTACGCGTCCGCCTCCGATGGTCTCCGTGGCCAAGGTGCAGGCGCGCGACGTCGCAGTCGAAGTGCATGCGCCCGTGGATCTGCGTCCCCTCGCGCAGGCTGACGTCGGGTCCAAGGCCCTGGGCTACCTCGATGCGGTCCTGGTGGATCGCGGCGACAAGGTCAAGCGTGGGCAGACCGTCGCGCTGGTACGTCCGAGCGACCTGCCGGATCAGCTCACAGCAGCCCGTGGTGTGCTGGCCCAGGCGCAAGCGTCCAAGGAGCTCGCCAAGGCGAACTACGAACGCGCGCAAGCTCTCGCTCCCAATGGCGTCGTGTCGCAGCAGCAGCTTCAGCAGTCGGCTGCGTCGCTGGCCACCGCAGAGGCCGCAGCCGCGGCTGCCCAGGCTCAGATCGGAGCGTTGGGCGTGCGGCTCGGTGAGACGCGCATCCAATCCCCGATGGACGGCGTGGTGACGGTGCGTCGTCTGGATCCTGGGTCGCTGGTCGGACCTCCTGGGGGAGGGGCGATCGTGACCGTGGCGCGCATCGACGTGCTCCGTGTGTTCGTGGCCGTGAATGAGGTGGATGCCCGCGGGCTGGCGATTGGCAAGGACGCGCGGGTCGAGCTGGACGCGCTGCCGGGCAGGTCCTTCTCGGGCAAGGTGGTGCGGCTGGCGCCCGGGTTCGATCCAGCCAACCGCATGCTGGAGGCCGAGGTGCACCTTCCCAACGAGCAGGGAGAGCTTCGACCTGGGATGTACGGGCGGGGAGCGATCCTGCTCGAGACGCATCCGAACGCGGTGGTGCTGGCGGTCAACGCCATGCAGATCAGCAAGAAGAAGAAATACGTGTTCGTGCTGCTCGCGGACAACAAGGTGCAGCGGCGACCGATCGAGATCGGCTACGACGGCGGCACCTGGGTGGAGGTGGTCTCCGGGCTCCAGGCCGGCGAGGAGGTCGTGATGGCCGGGGCGGAGGGGTTGTCGGACGGGACCACGGTTCGGGTGGCGAGGGACGTGGACCCCTACTCGGGAGCGAAGACAGCGGCCGGGGCGAGCTCAGGACAAGGCAAGGCTCCGGACAAGGTAGCGGACTGAAGCATGTGGCTGACGCGTCTTGCGCTGCGCAACCCCGTCTTCATCCTGATGATGTCGCTGATGATCTGCGTCCTCGGCTACGTGTCATTCACGAAGCTGAGCGTGGACCTCTTTCCGGACATCAGCATTCCGGTCGTCCGTGTGGCGACGTTCTATACAGGGGCAGGACCGGGGGACATCGAGAAGTCGATCACCGAGCCGATCGAGCGCGCTGTCAGCGCCACGCCCGGCGTGGATCGCGTCGAGAGCACGTCCAAGCAGGGGGCCAGCGTGATCAGCGTCTGGTTCAACTACGGCGTGAACCTCGACAATGCCCAGTTCGAAGTCGCCCAGCGCGTCTCGCAGATCGTGAACACCCTTCCCCCTGGCATCCAGCAGCCATTCAACATCAAGTTCGACATCACCAACATCCCGGTCGCGTCGCTGGCGGTATCGAGCGACGCCCTGGACGAGCGTCAGCTCTACGATTTGGCCTACAACACGATCGAGCCGCAGATCGAGCGCATCCAGGGGGTGGCGAGCGCGAACGTGAGCGGCGGGCAGACGCGGCAGATTCAGGTCAAGGTCAATCCAGACGCCCTGCGCGCGCGCAACATGGCCATTCTGGACGTGGTCAGTGCGGTGCGCAGCACGAACCTGCTGCTGCCCAGCGGCAACCTCAAGACCGGCGACCGCGACTACAACGTATTCTCCAACACGCAGGTCGATGATCCGAAGCTGCTCAACGACGTGATCCTGCGGGCCGCGACCGCGACCTCCACACAGCCGGTACGGCTCTCGGACGTGGCGGTGGTGGAGGACGGCACCGCGGATCAGTCGGAGATCGTGCGGATCAACGGGCAGCGGGGCGTGATGCTGCGCGTGCTCAAGCAGCCAGGGGCGAATACGATCGCCGTCGTGGACTCTCTGCGCAAGAGCCTCCCGACCCTGCGCGGGATTCCGAGCAACGTCCACCTCGACATCTCCTTCGATCAGTCCTTGTACATCCGCGCCGCGGTCAGCTCCCTGGAGCACGAGTCGCTCTTCGGCGGCCTGCTCGCCGTGGCGGTGATCCTGCTGTTCCTCGCCAACCTGCGCGCCACCGGCATCATCTCCGTCGCCATCCCCCTGTCGATCATTGCCACGTTCGTGCTGCTGTTCTTTGCAGGGCAGACGCTCAACGTGTTCACGCTGGGCGGGTTGGCGCTCGGAGTCGGGCGCCTGGTCGACGACTCGATCGTGGAGCTCGAGAACATCCACCGTCACTTCGAGATCGAGCCGGACCGGAGCAAGGCGGTGCTGGCGGCAGCGCAGGAGGTGGCGGCGCCGATCTTCGTGTCGACGGTGACCACGATCGTGGTGTTCTTCCCGGTGCTGTTCCTGGTGGGAGTGCAGCAGAAGCTGTTCCTGCCCCTGGCGATGACGATTGCATTCGCGCTGATCATGAGCTTCCTGGTGTCGCGGACGGTCACGCCGCTGATGTGCCTGTACATGCTCAAGAGCGCGGTCGGCCACCAGAAGAAGGGGATCGAGAAGTGGATCACGACGGCGTTGACCGGGCTGGACAACGCCTACGCGCGGGCGCTCGCGGTCGTGCTGCGTCACCGCGCCGTGACCATCATCGGCATCCTCGCCTTGTTCGCAGCGTCGCTGACCCTGGGCAAGAAGCTCGCGACCGAGTTCTTCCCGGAGTCCGACGAGAGCCAGTTCTCGATCTCGTTCCGCACGCCGCTCGGCACACGCGTGGAGCGGACCGAGCAGGTGGCTGCGCGCATGGAGGACATCATCAAGCGCACGCTGACCTTGCCCGGCAAGAACGGCCCAGAGCCGATCTACAGCGTGCTGTACTCCAGCAGCGGACTGCCACAAGGGCGCGGTGGGCTCTTTGGCGGCAACACCGGCCCCCATGCCGGCGTGGTCTCGGTCAACCTGCTGCCGCGTGCCCGGCGCCCGATCAGCGACATCGAGGCTGCCGAGCGTGTGCGCAAGGAGATCAAGGACGCGTTCCCGGGAACGCAGGTCTTCTTCTACACCGGCGGCATCGTCAAGCGAATCCTCAACATGGGCTCGAGCGCGCCCATTGATCTCGAGATCCTCGGCTACGATCTGCAGGAAGGCGCGGCGCTGGCCAAGGAGCTTGCGGCGAGGCTCAACAAGCTGCTGGACGACGACGGCAAGCCGCTGCTCACCGACGTGCAGATCTCCCGTGAGGAGGATTATCCGCAGTTCGACGTGTCCGTGGATCGCCAGAAGGCCGGTGTGCTCGGCCTCAACGAGACGCAGATCGCCCAGAGCGTGCTTGCCACCATGGTCGGCAACACCCAGTTCGCACCGGTGCAGTTCACCGACCCGCGGACCGGCAACGAGTACTACATCAACGTGCGAGTCGACGATAAGTTCCGATCCAGGGTGAGCGATCTGGGAGACGTGCTGCTGCGGTCGCCGGGCGGCTCCATCGTGACCCTCGACACCGTGGCCAAGGTGGTGCGATCCAGCGGCCCTGTGCTGGTGTCGCGCAAGTACCTGCAGCGGATCATCGACGTGACGGCGAACGTGGCGCCGGGCAAGGACCTGGGACGCGCCACGGCTGGAGTGCAGAAGGTCATCGACGACACCAAGATCCCGGAGGGGTTCACGGTGGGCGTAGGCGGGCAATCCGCAGCGCAGAAGGAAGCTTTCAGCGGTCTCTTGTTTGCCGTCCTGATGGCCCTCGGCCTGGTCTACATGGTCCTCGCCTCGCAGTTCCGCTCCCTGCTCGACCCGCTCGTGATCATGTTCTCCGTGCCTTTGGGGATTACCGGCGTCTTCGTGATGCTCTACCTCACCGGCACCTCGCTGTCGGTCAACAGCTTCATGGGCATCATCATGATGGTCGGCATCGTGGTGTCCAACGGCGTACTTCTGATCGACTTCGCCAACCAGCTCAGAGCGCGGGGGATGGGGTTGCACGAGGCCACAGTCGAGGCCGGACGCACTCGATTGAGGCCGATCCTGATGACCACGATTGCCACGTTGGTGGGGCTGGCTCCGATGGCGCTCGGCATGGGCGAAGGAAGCGAAACCAACCTCCCGCTCGCAAGGGCCGTCATCGGCGGGCTGACCGTGTCGACCTTCTTCACCCTCTTCCTGGTGCCCGCGCTCTATACCGTCCTGGAGCGCTTCTCCAAACGAAAGCACTTCCACGGCGAGGGCGACCTGGGAGGCCCATCCGAAGGGCAGGTGGACCATGCGTAGAGCCGGGATGGCATTCGGTCTCGCTGCGGCACTCGTGTGCCTCGGTCATCGCGCTGCGGCGCAACAGCCTGCGGACATGGCGGCGCCCGTACGGGTCACCCTGCAGGACGCGATCAAGCAGGCCCTCGCGCGCCATCCTTCCGCCGTGGTGGCTGCCGAGGAGATCCGTCGCGCCCAGGCGCTGGTCCGCGAAGCCCGCGCAGCGTCGCTCCCGCTGCTCACCGGCACTGCGATCTATACACGGCTCGATGCGGATCGCGTCTTCGGCGGTCGCGTGGCTGCTGCGGCCAACCAGGAGGCTGCGAACATCAACCTCACGGTGCCACTCCTCGCGCCGCAGCGATGGATGCAGTGGTCCCACGCCAAGGACAACGTCGACGTCGCGCGCGCCTCGGCCGACGACGTACGCAGGGTGGTGGCCGTCAATGCGGCGCGAGCCTACCTGACCGTGATCTCCCAGCACCGCATCGTGGAGGTCAACCAGCGGGCGATGGCCACGGCCAAGGCGCACTTCGACTTTGCCAAGGCGCAGTTCGAGGGGGGCGTGGGCAACCGGATCGATCAGGTGCGCGCAGAGCAGGAGCTCGCCATCAGCGAGAACCAGTTCCAGCAGGCCAACGTCGCCCTGGTCAAGGCGCAGGAAGCCCTCGGCGTGCTGCTGGGCGGCTCGGGGCCGGTCGACGCCACGGACGACGCGCAGCTGCCATCCACCACTCCCACGCTTTCGGGCGCCATGGACGAAGCGAGCACGCGCAGGAGCGATCTGCGTGCTGCGCAGAGGCGGCTGCAGGCGACCGAGACGCTCGTCAACGACAGCTGGGCCGACTTCATGCCCCTTCTGGCCGGCACCTTCCAGCCCTTCTACCAGAACCCCCCGTCGCTGGTCACCCCGCAGACCGGTTGGCAAGCGCAGCTGATCCTCACAGTGCCGCTCTACGACGGCGGCTTGCGCTACGGGCTGGCCGACGAGCGTCGAGCGCTCGCAAACCAGGCGCGCGCGCAGGTCGACTCCGTGCTCCGTCAGGCGCGCGCAGATGTGCGATCGTCCTTCGAAGCCGTGCGCAGAGCCGACGCGGGCCTGCAGTCCGCACGTCGCGCCGCCAAGCTCGCCGGCGAAGCGCTCGAGCTCGCCAACATGGCGTACAAGGCCGGCGCCAGCACCAATCTCGAAGTCATCGATGCAGAGCGAAGGGCGCGGGATGCAGAGACCTCGGCAGTGGTGGCAGAGGACACCGCGCGGCAGGCCAGGCTCGATCTGCTCTCAGCCAGCGGGCGATTTCCACAGTAGGGGCGCGCCCCGCGGGTCTGCTAGCATGCGCCTGCCCGGACCGGGCAAAGGAGTGCTCCTGATGCGACGTTGGATCCTGCGAACGGCTGCCCTGGCACTGCTGATCGTGGCGTCGCCTGCGGCGTTCGCACAGACCACCCAGGCGGACAAGGCTGCGGCACGGGCGCTGTTCGACGAAGGGCGCAAGCTCGCTTCGTCGGGAAAACACGCGGACGCCTGCCCGAAGTTCGAGGAGAGCCAGCGCCTCGACCCGGGCGTGGGCACCATGTTCAATCTCGCCGATTGCTACGAGGCGATGGGCAAGACCGCCAGCGCGTGGTCGATGTTCCTGGAGGCTGCGGCGCGCCTCAAGTCCGAAGGCGCTCCTGCTGAGAAGGAGCAGGCTGCGCGCCAACGCGCCGCTGCCCTCGAGCCCAGGCTCTCTCGCCTGAAGATCGTCGTTCCCGATGGCGCCGTCGTCCCAGGCCTGCTCGTGAGCCGCGATGGCAGCGAAACCAAGAAGGGCTCCTGGGGAACCGCGATCCCGGTCGACCCGGGCCAGCATGTGATCGAAGCCTCTGCGCCTGGAAAGAAGCCGTGGCGGCAAGCGATCGACGTGGCAAAGGACGGCGCGAACGCGTCGGTCACGATCCCTGTTCTCGAAGAGGGCAAGGGCACGGCACCGGTGGCACCTGCGGCTCGTGCGGATCGGGCTCAGCCCAAGAAGACCGAGGACAAGAAGGGGCTTCACGCCCGGGATGGATTGTTCCTCACGCTTCGGGTCGGCGGCGGCGGAGTCACGGACAAGCTCAAGTACCAGGGGGTGATTCCGGCGGATGGCCAGGCCACCGGCGGGTCGGGTGCCTTCGAGATTGCTGGCGGCTGGGGACTCAAGCCTGGGATTATCCTCGGCCTGGCTGTGCATATCGAGCAGGTGGCCAATCCGAAAGTGACGCTTGGCGGGATTCAGGTCGACCAGAAGATCGGGACGCTCGGGCTGATTGGCCCGACAGCGCTCTGGTTCTTCAAACCCGAGGGAGGCCTCCACGTTGCTGCCACTTTCGGCGCTGCGAACATCAGCGTCAACGACAAGTCGGACAACACGAGGGACAACACAGCGACCGGTGCCGGTGGGTCGGTCGGGATCGGCTACGACTTCTGGGTTGGCGACAAGTGGACCGTGGGCGGGATGGGCAGATTCCTCGCTGCAAGGCTCAATGACAGCAGCGCCAACATGAACCACACGTGGACCTCAGGGGCAATCCTGCTGACCGGCACGTACAATTGAACATCGGAGCCGTCACCGGCACCCAATCGGGTGCCGTCGCCTTACTCGCGTGTCCGTGATTCTGCTGCGTTGACTCGGGTCTCCCATGCTGAGCCGCTTTGATCGCCTGCTTGTCGCTTCTCTCGCTGCGCATGCGCTGGCGCTCGCAGCGGTCGCGATCTGGGCGCCGAGGCGTTCCGAGCCCATGCCGGTGTCCTCGATCGAGACGCAGCCCTACGAGGTGAGCCTCGAGCCGGTGGAGGCGCCGACGTTGCCACAGGAAGGGCAGCACGACTCGCCTGCCCAAGGAATCCCGATGCGCGCGCCAGGTGCAGTTGCCCTACGGGTGGACGTGTCGGGCACCGGCGGCATCGTACCATTCCCGGTCGGCTCAGCGACCGAGCCAACACCCGGCTCGCCGCTTCAGGGCGGACCGGAGTCGACCGGACAGCAGCCGGGTGCGCAGGGCCCGGGCGCTGGACGAAGCGTGGATCTCGGGTTGGGGCAGGGTGCATTCTGGCCGCGCTGGGAAGGGAACCGACCGCCAGCGCCTCGTGCTGCCTCGACCTCCGGCGGCCTTCGCGAAGCCATGCAGGAGCACGACACCGCGATCGGGATGGGGCCTGGCGGACCTGTGGTCTCGGCAGCGCGCACCGCAGCGCAACCAAGCACGGCGATGGGCGTGGCAACGTTCACGGTCACCTGCAACGCGCAGGGCAGGGTCGTATCCGTGCGCGTGGCAGATGCGTCGCGCGACATGCGGGAGTGGACGCTGGTCGCCGATTCGATGGCTTCCTCCCTGCGCTCCGCGGTATTTCGCGTCCCTGCAGGTGCGAATGGGCTCATGATTGCCGTGCGAATCGAAGCCTCGAAGCGCCTACCGAGCGGTGCGCGTGCAGGTCCATCGGTTGCGCCCAAGGGATTGGGGCTTGGCGGCGAGTTCGACCTGTCGGACATCGGGCAGAAGCCGCAGCGCGTGGTGTCGACCGCAATCGTGAGCGAGCGGGCGATCTGAACCCTCGGTCGGAGCGCGATGTTGGCGTGCCCATCGTCCTGAGGATACGATTCGGTCCGGTCCTCCTTGAACCCGTCCCCATCACCGTTGCACAGCTCCCTGAGCCGCAAGCTGCGCTTGTACTGGGAGTTCGTGCGCCCCTTCACGCTCGTCGCTCCGTCCGTTGGTATGCTCTCCGGCGGGCTCACTGCGATCGGCGCAACGACCGAAGGGGCAGGGCGCTGGGTGAGCGCGTGGGGCGATGGCCCGGCCGCGATGGCGTTGCGCATCGGGGCCGGCGCGCTCATGGCAGCGCTCCTCAACGGCTTCAGCAACACGCTCAACCAGATCTACGATGTCGAGATCGACCGGATCAACAAGCCGCAGCGACCGCTGTGCGAAGAGCGCATCACCCTGCGCGAAGCCTGGCTGGTGACAGTGACGCTTCTCGTCGTCTCGCTGCTGCTCGCCTTGGTGGTTGGCAGGCAATGCTTCCTGTTGGCGGCCGCGGCTGCGGTCTTCACGTGGAGCTATTCGGCCGAGCCTCTGCGAACCAAGAAGCGGGGGATGCTCGCGAACCTCACGGTCGCGATCCCGCGCGGCGTGCTGCTCAAGGTGTGTGGGTGGAGCACGGTCAAGACGATCCTGACGCCTGAGCCCTGGATCATCGGAGCGGTGTTCGGGGTCTTTCTGCTGGGGGCGACCACGACGAAGGACTACGCGGACATGAAGGGCGACGCGGTGGGCGGATGCCGCACGCTGCCCTTGATCTACGGCGTACGCAGGAGCGCCTGGATGATCAGCCCGTTCTTCGTGATCCCGTTTGTGGGGCTGGTGATCGCTGCGCTCCAAGGATGGTTCACAGGAGACAAGACCGTGCTCGTCGGGTTGGGTGCCCTGCTCGCGTTGTGGGGAGCATGGGTAGTGCAGGGGATCCTGCGTGATCCCGATGCGCTGGCAGGCAGCGAGAATCACCCTTCCTGGAGGCACATGTACCTCATGATGTTCGCGCTGCAGGCTGGGTTCGCGCTGGCATATTGGGTGCGAGTCTGACAGGCGCGCAGGCGATCCATGACGCGGCGAGCCATGGGCGAGCATCGGCCCCTGCACGCTGGAATGCGGGACCCTCCCATCGTACGATGGCGTGATGCACTTCGCGCGCAGTCCCCTGGCGGCATGGATCGCACTAGCGACGTGTGCATGTTCTTCCTCAGGGGCAGCCCCGCCCGCAGAGGTGGCAACGCCGGACGCTGCGAGCGTCGACTCCAGCGATGGGGCACCTGCGGACACGTCGATCGAGGCGCCCAAGGAGGCCCAGGCGGAAGCGGCCGACGAGCCGACGCCGCCTGAGCCGCTCTGCGGATTCCAGGTCACGATCACCGACGGGGCGAAGCTGACGGTTCGTGCTCCGGGCGGCCGCGCGCTGCTCGAAGGGCTGGCCCCCAAGGCGATCAGCGGTGATGCCCCGCCGAATGTGGGGTTTGCGGTGCGCGACCAGACCACCGACTACCAGATGATGTTCGGCTCGTTCAAGCCGACCGTCACCACGCACGGCCCATGGCGCGTTGCCGCAAAGCTGACCGAGCAATCGCTGCCCGACGGAAAGCGCGTCGACTTTGCCGACGACCTCGGCACGGTGCTGGGACAGCTCACGTTCCGATGTCCGGAGAGCGGGCATCTCAAGGTCGACATCGCGTCTGGCCAAGGGCCGGAGCACCACTTCTCCTGGGGATTCGGGTGCAATGCCGAGGATCACTTCGCGGGCTTCGGCGCGCAGACCTGGGATGTCGATCACCGCAAGCAGACCGTGCCGACCTGGGTGCAGGAGGAAGGCATCGGCAAGATCGAGACCGACACCTATGACGATCTGCTCTGGTACCTCGGCGGGCGCCGTCACTCGAGCCATCTGCCGATTCCACAGTATCTATCGAGGCGCGGGTACATCCTGACCACCGAGACCCAGGGGCGATCCATCTTCGCGCTCTGCTCCGAGCAGGACGACGCCGCGAGAGTCGAGGTCGATCTGCCGGTGGCCATCCACCTGTTCGACGGACCTGCGCCAGCGCAGGCCATCGAGCGGGCGACTGCCACCTTTGGCCGTCCCCGCATGCCCCCGCGGCTCGCATTCGCTCCCTGGCTCGACGCCATCTACGGCACGTCGTCCGTGCTCGCTATCGCGCAGAAAGCGCGTGATGCCCAGATTCCCGCGAGCGTGATCTGGACCGAGGACTGGCGCGGCGGGCACGCCTCGATGACCGGCTACGACCTCAACGAGGAGTGGGAGGTGGATCCCACGTTGTACCCGGACATGGGGGCCATGACCTCGCAGCTCCACGACAGCGGGTATGCCTTCTTCGTGTACTTCAATCCGTTCATCTTCCAGGGCTCCAAGGCGTGGGACGAGGTCGAGCCCAAGGGATGGTTGATCAAGAACGGAAACGGAGATCCCTACACCTTCCAGGGGGCGTCCGTTGTGAGCACCACGTCGATGCTCGACATCACCCACCCCGGTGCGCGCGCCTGGGCAGTGGGGAAGATGAAGGCCGCAATTGCGCTGGGAGCTGACGGCTGGATGGCCGACTTTGCCGAGTGGCTCCCCACGGATGCGGTGTTGCACGGAGGGAAGGGGATCGACCTGCACAATCACTACCCAGTCGTGTGGCAGGAGCTCAGCCGCGAGGCGATCGATTCCGTGAACGACGGAGAGCCGCGGATGTTCTTCGCCCGGAGCGGATGGTTCGGGACGCCGGCGCTTGCGGATTCCATCTGGGCCGGGGATCAGCGCACGGACATGCAGCGCGACGACGGGCTGCCGGTGATCATTCCGATCGGAATCGGGCTCGGGCTTGTGGGGGTATCCACGTACGGGCACGACATTGCGGGGTACAACAGCACGATGAACGCAGCGGCCACCAAGGAGGTATTCTTCCGGTGGACCGAGCTGGGCGCCTGGAGCCCGGTGATGCGCACGCATCATGGAAACGCGCCCGACAAGAACTGGAGCTGGGGGAAGGACAGCGAGACCACGGCGCATTTCCGCAGGTACGCGCAGCTGCACATGGCACTGGTGCCCTACTGGGAGGGGTTGGCCAAGATCGCTTCCACCACGGGCATGCCGATCTGGCGCGGCATGGCGCTCCAGTTCCCGGAAGACGCGGCGGTGTGGCCGATTGACGATCAAGTCATGGTCGGCGACGGGGTGATCGTGGCGCCTGTGCAGAAGCCCGGGGAAAGCTCCAGGAGCGTCTACCTTCCCAAGGGACTGTGGTACACCTGGGAGGGGGAAGACGCGATCGGAGGGCCGGCAAAGGCGAATGCCGACGCGCCGGTCGGGGAGATTCCGGTGTATGCGCGCGGAGGAGCGGTCGTGCCGATGTATCCGGAGAGCGTGCTGACCGTATTCCACGAGTCTCAGGGCGTGCCTGGACCGACGGCTGCCGGGGATGACCGCGTAGTGCAGGCGTTTCTCGGGGACGATGGTGAGTTCGTGGAAGCCTCTGGGCTGCGCTATGCGATTGAGCAGGTCGAGGCCACCTGGTACGGAGAGCTTGGGTTTCGCTGGCAAGGGCAAGGGCTTGGCGCGTGCGCGGCCGTGCCCCAGGCGCCGTGCGTGACAGCGACTCCGCATCTGGGGGTGTTGACGGTCGAGGGGCCGGGCGTGGCAGAGGTGATGTCAGGTGCAGCGGTGGTTGCGCGGGTGAGGATCGAAGGGGGCGACGCGAAGCGCAAGCTCACGGTGCGGATAAGGCATTAGCTCACTCCAGAGCACCCACCAGCGCGTCGAAGTACGGCGGCAGGCTGTCCCACGGATTCGGTAGATCATCGTCTGTCAGGTAGATGTAGCCGACCAGCGGCCGCGCACCTGCCACGAAGACCGCATCCATGGTGGGCACCGCGTAGGGGATGATTCCGAAGTTCTTGCGGTCGTGGTTGGAGTGCCAGCCACCGAGCGCGCTCAGCGCCGGAAGCCCGTCCGTCTCGTAGATGAAGATCGTGTCCACGGTCCCCACGTAGCTCTCGGCCACATCGGTCCCTGGATTGCCCACGGTGGACGAAAAGCCCTGCGTCTTGGCGTATTGCGTGAGTGCAGCATAGTAGGACTCGTCGCCCGCAGCGCTCTGCATCTCGTCGAAGAAGATGCCTGTCACGCCCGGATACCAGCTCTTGTAGGCGTCGATCTCGGTGTGCGCTTCTGCTTCCGACTTGCTGGCATAGCCTGTGGCCACGTAGCCGAGCACCACGATGCCGGCATTGCTGAGCTTGGCGATGCCGCTCACGAAGAGCGAGTCCTTGCTCGAGCCCGGACCGTTGTCCGGATTGATGATCGCGCGAACATCGACCGTGGGGTGGGCGCTCTTCGAAGCGCAGATCGCGTCCCACGTGGAGTCATCGGGATACGTGTAGAGCGGCACGATGACACCCGACGCAGAGCTCGTTCCTCCGGTGCCTGCGGCTCCGGCGTTGCCGGCGACGCCGCCTGTGCCAGCGGTCCCGCCTGTTCCTGCAGCGCCGCTGTTGCCCGCCGCTCCTCCTGTGGCGCTGCTTCCGGCAGTGCCCCCGGTGCTGCTGCCAGCATTGCCGCCGCCTCCGACGTTGGTGCCGCCAGCACCTGCGCCGCCTTGCCCCTGTCCGCCCTTCGCAGCGGCATCGTTCAAGCTTCCGCCATTTCCGGTCGGGCCCGGCTGGTTGCTGTCTTCGGAGCAGGCTGAGAGCCCTGCGACCGCAAGCGCGAGAGCAGCGACGATCATCGGTCGGTGCCCGGCTGCTACCCATGTGTCTACAGCGCATGCTCGCTTCATCTGTCGATCTCCGGGGGGGTGGAACGATCTTCCCTCATCGGGTGGGCTGGACGCAATCCGATCCTCGGCAATGCCGGACCGTTTGCCGTGCGCATTCACGGTGATGCGGCGGGAGAACCGAATTACCTACTTCCTCGATCCCGCGAGTGCTATCGTTAGCCCAAATACCAGGCGCAGCGCGGTGTGTTGCGGCGAACGAGAGGATTCTCTTGATGGACTCAACACTGCCGGACCGAATTGCGTTTCTGGGCGGCTACCTCCCGAGGCTCTGCGGGATCGCGACGTTCACCCACGATCTGTGCGAGGCAGTGGCTGCCGTAGCCCCTGGCTCACGCTGCTTCGTGGGCGCTGTGAACGATCGCGTCGACGCCTACGAATACCCTCCGCGCGTTCGCTTCGAGATGGACCAGAAGGATCTGGATTCCTATCGCCGCGGCGCGGACTTCCTGAACTTCGACAACGCCGATGTGCTGTGCCTGCAGCACGAGTTCGGCATCTACGGCGGACCAGCCGGAAGCCACATCGTAGCCCTGCTCAAAGAAGTCCGGATGCCCGTGGTGACCACGCTGCACACCGTGCTGCGCGAACCGGACACCGCACAACGCAAGGTCATGGAGGAAGTGGTCCAGCGCAGCGATCGCCTGGTGGTGATGGCCCGTAAGGGCGCCGAGATCCTGCGCGAGACCTATGGTGTGCCTGACGTCAAGGTGGACGTCATCCCGCACGGCATTCCTGACATGCCCTTCATCGACTCGAGCTTCCACAAGGCGCAGCTCGGCGTGGAAGGACGCATGGTGCTGCTCACCTTCGGGCTGCTCGGGCCAGGCAAGGGCATCGAATACGCAATCGAAGCCTTGCCTGCGATCGTTCGGCGGCATCCGAACGTGGTGTACCTCGTGCTCGGGGCGACCCATCCTCACCTCGTGGCTCGCGAAGGCGAGCGCTATCGGCTGAGCCTCGAGAGGCTCGCTGAGGATCGCGGGGTCAAGGATCACGTGATCTTCTACAACCGGTTCGTGTCGCTCGACGATCTCAAGGAGTTCATCGGGGCGACGGACATCTACCTCACGCCCTACCTCAATGAAGCGCAGATCACGTCTGGCACGCTCGCGCAGGTGTTTGGAGCGGGCAAGGCGGTGGTGTCCACGCCCTACTGGCATGCCCAGGAGCTGTTGGCCGATGGACGCGGCATCCTCGCGGCCTTCCGCGATCCCAAGACGATTGCCGAGGGAGTGTGCGCATTCCTCGACGACCCTGACCGGATGCGGGCGACGCGCGAAAAGGCCTATCGACTCGGTCGCGAATCGGTCTGGCCTGCGGTGGCGCAGCGATACATCGAATCATTTCATCGCGCTTGCACGGAGCGCAAGGCCACGCCCCGCACGGCCTTTGCCGGATGGACCCTGGCCAGCAGGCCCTATGACCTTCCGCCGCTTCGCCTCGATCACGTCGTGCGCATGAGCGATGGAACCGGCATCCTGCAGCACGCGACGTTCAACGTGCCGAACTTCCACGAAGGCTACTGCACCGACGACAACGCACGGGCGTTCATCTTGTGCAACCTGCTGGACGAGCTGAGCGGCAGGCTGCCGACCGAGAATCTGGATCGGCTCACCACCAGCTTCCTCGCTTTCCTGGCAGCAGCGTTCAATCCCAAGACCGGACGCTTCCGCAACTTCATGAGCCACGGGCGGCAATGGCTCGAGGACGCGGGCAGCGAGGACAGCCATGCACGGGCACTCTGGGCTTTTGGCAGCGGCGCTGGGCGATCTCGCAACGAGGGTCACCAGCGCCTTTGCGCGCACCTGTTCGAGCGCGGGCTGCCGGCGGTGGAATCCTTCTCCTCGCCCCGGGCGTGGGCCTTCTCGCTCCTCGGAATCCACGAGTATCTTCGTCGCCCGCAAGGCCAATCCGCGGTGATGGCCTCGCGCGAGGTGCTCACCCGCAAGCTCGTCGCCCTGTGGAAGGGCTGTGCCACGGACAACTGGCCCTGGTTCGAGCCGAGCGCCACCTACGACAATGCGCGTCTCTGCCAGGCGCTCCTGTTGAGCGGCCAGTGGATTCCCGACGCCGCGGCGCTGGAGATCGGCCTGAAGTCCCTTCGCTGGCTGGCCTCGCTGCAGACCACCCAGGCAGGCCATTTCCGTCCCATCGGCAGCAATGGATTCTACGAGAGGGGCGGTGCCCGAGCCGACTTCGATCAGCAGCCGGTGGAGGCGCAGGCCATGGTCTCCGCCTGCCTCGAAGCCTTCCGCGCCACGCAGGACGCGTTCTGGTCACGGGAGGCGAAGCGGGCCTTCGAGTGGTTCCTCGGCCGCAATGATCTCGGCCTTCCGCTCTACGACTCTGGCGGCGGCGGGTGCAGCGACGGGCTGCACGAGGATCGCATCAACGAGAACCAGGGCGCAGAATCGACTCTGGCCTTCCACCTTTCCCGCGCCGAGATGAATTACGCCGAGCACCTGATCGCTTCCCCACCGAATCAATCCTGATGACCCACATTACGATCCGCCGTCACGAGCTGACGCTGGCTCCCGAGAGCGCCCGCGTCATCATTCGCCCCTTCATTCCATCCAACGCGCAGCGCATCACCACCATCATCGGTCGCGCCCTTGCCCTGAGCGAGGAGGATACCGCCCGTGATCTGGAGGCCATGCGAAAGGAGTTCGACGCCCGGCACCTCGACCTCGAGGCGCTGCTGCTCGCCAACTTCCAGAGGGTGACTCCCCACATCTTCACGCAGCGTCCCCTGTCGCAGGCGCGCAAGCTGCTGATCGGTGCGCTCTTCTCCGGCGAGTACGCCATCGAGTCCGCAGCGCTCTTCAACCCCTCCATCGTTCCTCACCCGGACCAGGGCAATGTGCCGGAGGGGAGCCTGCGATTCGTCATGAGCCTGCGTGCCACTGGCGAAGGGCACATCTCCTCCATCGAGTTCCGTACCGGCCTCATCGCTGCCCATGGCGCGATCGAGCTCGATCCGGTGTCGCGCTTCGTCACCGTGCCCGACATCGACCCGAATCCCACCTACAAGAAGACTCCCTTCATCGTCAAAATGCACGAGATGGGATTTGACAACGGCCCCACCGCGGCAGTGCTCGATCCGCTCGGCGAGAGCTTCTCCCGCAGCGATCTGAATCGCAGCGTGCTTCGAATCATGAGAGAGACGCGCCCAGTCACGCAGGATGTCACCAACACGCTGCGCTGCATCCAGTGGCTTGCGGATTCCAACTACGAGCTGAGCTTCTCTCCCAAGCTCGCCATGAGCGAGCGGATCATCTTCCCCGTGTCTGCGAACGAAAGCAACGGCATCGAGGATGCGCGCTTCGTGCGGTTCCGGGAAGACGACGGGGAGGTGACGTATTATGCGACCTATACGGCCTACAATGGTCACGCGATCCTCCCGCAGCTGATCGAGACCAAGGACTTCCTGCGCTTCCGCGTGCTCACGCTCAACGGCGAGGCCGTGCAGAACAAGGGCATGGCGCTGTTTCCACGGCGTGTCGAAGGCAACTACGCGATGCTCTCGCGCCAGGACGACGAGAACCTGCTCATCATGTTCTCGGACAACCCCCACTACTGGAGCGATGCCAAGGTCCTTCTGCGTCCTGCAGAGATGTGGGAGTCGGTGAAGATCGGAAACTGCGGCTCCCCCATCGAAACCGATGCAGGGTGGCTCGTGATCACCCACGGCGTGGGAGCCATGCGCAAGTACTGCATCGGGGCAGCGCTGCTCGACCTTCGCGACCCCTCGAAGGTCCTCGGACGTCTGACCGAGCCGTTGCTGGTGCCCGAAGGCTCCGCCCGGGAGGGCTATGTCCCCAATGTCGTGTACAGCTG
This sequence comes from Deltaproteobacteria bacterium, assembly GCA_016218915.1. Lineage (GTDB taxonomy): Bacteria > Myxococcota_A > Polyangia > Polyangiales > Polyangiaceae > JACRCQ01. Next base: position 74,439 of record JACRCQ010000067.1, on the reverse strand, counting down.
CGGAGCCCTCCTGCACGGGCGCGAGCTCATCCTGCCGTTTGCCATGAGCGACCGTGCCACTGCCATCGCGAGCGTGTCGCTCGACGAGCTGCTCGCCGCATTGCGCCCTTGCCAGTAGCAGGGCGGGCTGGCCCTGGGTCTGCTCACTTCTTGACGAGCTGGTGCAACGCGATCGGCGCTCCCTGCGGGTCTGCCAGCTGCACCATGCGGCCGCCCGGCACATCCATCGGCCCGCTGAGCACCTTCGCGCCGCGCTTCGTTGCACGGCCGAGCGCAGCATCGAGGTCAGCGACCTCCGCGTAGAACATCCAACTCGGCGGCATCGACTTGCCTGGGGGCGCGGTCATCATGCCGCCCAGCTGCTTGTCGCCCACGCCGTAGATCCGATACTTCCCCATGGGCCCCATGTCCATCTCCTGCAGGATCTTCCAGCCGAAGATGGTGGAGTAGAACTCGAACGCCGCAGCGCTGTCGCGGGTGACCAGCTCGTTCCAGCAGATCTCGCCTTCCTTGGTCGAGTCGTGCAGGAGCATCTCCCCTTTTGGCTCGAAGACCGAGATGCTCGCGCCCTGCGGATCCTCGATCACGGCAAAGCGGCCGACCGTCGGAATGTCCGTGGGCGCCTTGTGGATCTTGCCCCCCAGCTTCTTGACGGTCTCGACGGTCTCATCGACGTTCTTCACCTTGACGTTGCCCATCCAGTGAGACGGCGCGCCCTTGCTGGCAGCATCGTCGGGCAGCTTCATGACGCCGCCGAGGGGCCCTTGGCTGCCGAGCCACAGGGTGTAGTCGTTTCCCTCGCCGAAAGGCTGGGTACGCCAGCCGACCACCTCGGTGTAGAAGGCGATGGCCGCCTGGGGATCTCGCGTCAGGTGATCGTACCAAACGAAGTGTCCGTTGTCTGCGCTTGTCATCGATAACCTCCTGAGCCGCGCATGCGGCGCTGTGCTTGTCGTCGAGGCAGGGCTATGGCGCCGGATCGCAGGGCGGCAAGTGCCTGGGGTCGGCTCCGGAAATTGCGAGCTCTCTCTTCTGTTTGACTCCCGATCGGACTCCGTGGAGAGATCAGCAACCCATCGACCGGAGACACCTCATGAAGATCGTCGACCTTACCGAGGACAAGAAGGACCTCTTCTGCCTTTGCCTCGAAGACTGGTCCGATGACGCGAAGGAAGCAGGGCCCAAGCGCCGACAATGGCTGGAACGCGGCGAGAAGCTCGGGCTGCGGGCCAAGCTCGCCCTGGACGACGACGGAATCGAAGGTGGGATGATCCAGTACGGGCCCATCGAGAGCTCGTACGTGGACGGCACAGGGCTGTACTTCGTCTATTGCATCCACGTGCACGGCCAAAGTCAGGGACGTGGCGATTTCCGCAAGCATGGCATGGGGACGGCGCTCTTGTCCGCTGCCGAGCACGATGCTCGAACGCTCGGTGCCAAGGGGATGGCAGCATGGGGCTTGTGGCTGCCGTTCTGGATGCGGGCCTCCTGGTTCAGGAAGCACGGATACCGCAAGGCTGACCGTCAGGGCCTTACCACGCTGGTGTGGAAACCGTTCGAGAGCGATGCTCGCCCACCTCGCTGGATCCCCAAGAGTGGAAAGAAGATCGAGCCGATTCCGGGGAAGGTCAACATCACGGCGTTCACCAGCGGCTGGTGCCTTGCGCAGAACCTCGTGTACGAGCGCGCTCGCCGCGCTGCTGCCGAGTTTGGCGACAAGGTCGTGTTCCGCGAGATCGACACGTCGTCGCGCTCCACCGTGGCCGAATGGGGGCTGTCCGACAGCGTGCTCGTCGACGGCAAAGACCTTCAGAAGGGCCCGCCCCCGAGCTACGAACAGGTGCGAGCGACCATCGCCAAACGCGTCGGACGTCTGTAGGCCCGCGCGTCCGGCCCTGCTCGCCAAGGAGATCCCATGATAGAGCTGGCAGAGCTTGCGCGCGTTGATGCTATCGGGCAGGCCGAGCTGTGCGCGCGCAGGCAGGTGTCGCCCGCCGAGCTTCTCGAAGCGTGTCTGGCACGGATCGACGCGCTCAATCCGCTTCTGCATGCGATTGTGACGTTGGAAAGAGCGCCTGGTCGCACGGCGAGCTCGGGCCCTTTGGCTGGAGTGCCATTCCTGGTCAAGGACGCGACCCCGTGGCCTGGGCTGCGCTGGTCCATGGGCTCGCGGCTGCTCGCATCCAACATCGCATCGCAGCAGACGCCCTTTGGCACGCGCCTGGTCGAGGCAGGTCTGGTGTGCGTCGGCAAGACCGCTACCTCCGAGTTTGGCCTGCTCGGCAGCACCGAGACCCTGCTCGAAGGGGTGACCCACAACCCGTGGAACCTGGCGTCCTCGGCCGCAGGCTCGTCCGGTGGCAGCGCTGCCGCCGTCGCAGCCGGCCTCGTGCCCCTTGCCCACGCCAACGACGGCGGAGGCTCCATTCGCATCCCTGCGTCGGTCTGCGGTCTGTTCGGATTCAAGCCGAGTCGCGGCCGAACTGTGCCCGCGAGCTTGTCCAGCTCGGACTTCCTCGACATGACCAGCGATCACTGCATCAGCCGATCGGTGCGCGACAGTGCCCTGTTCCTGTCGCTCACAGAGGATCGGACGAGCGGTGCACCTGTCGGCTATGTGCGCCACCCCATCGAGCGCAAGCTTCGCATCGCGAGCTGGACACGGACCGCCATGGGCGACGAGCCGGAGCCTGCGGTTCGCAAGGCTCATGACGACGCAGCGGCGTTGCTCGGCGAGCTCGGCCACCATGTCGAGGCGATCGCACCACCCACGTTCGACGGTCCGGCGCTGGCAGACGCGTTCTTCCTGGTGGCAGGGGCGGCCATCGCGGGGATCGTGGACATGGTCGATCGAATGCGAGGTGAGCCGGTGCAGACCGAAGAGCTCGAACCCTTCACCTGGGAGCTGGTGGAAACCTTCCTGTCGCGCGGACCGGATGCGCTGCCGCAATCCCGAGCGACCTTTGCAAGAGCAGTCCAGGCCTACCGCGCGGCTACTGCGGCCTACGATGTCGTGCTTACACCGACGATCGCGACCGAGCCGTGGAGCGTCGGGCACCTGTCTCCGATCCTCGGGCGCGAAGAGCTGATCCGGCGCACAGGGCGTGCAGTGGGCTACACGCCGATCCACAACATCGCCGGGTGCCCGGGGATGTCCGTGCCCTTGCACTTCCCGGACGGGGGGCTTCCGATCGGGTCGCACTTCGCCGCAGCTGCGGGCGCGGACGGGGTGCTCCTCGGGCTTGCCTACCAGCTCGAGCAGGCGCGTCCGTGGAAGGATCGCTGGGCGCCCTATTCGATTCCTGCCCTGCACGGCTCCAGGGATTGACGCAATCCAGCGTCTCGCATCCCGCCTCCGCAGCGACGAAGAGCGATTCATCCGAGCGCAGCTCGTCTGCAACGCGCGAATGGTCTAGCGCATCAATAGACTTTGTGCCTTCGCTTCAACGACCCAGACGCCTTGTGACAGGTGCCCCATGACATCCCGCTTCTCTTCCGCGATCGCTCTTGCCGCCTGCCTTCTGGCCGTGGCCGGCTGCGCAAGCTCCGCCTACGATCACCCTTCTACCCCTGTTCCCCAAGCCCCAGTCAGCGTGCGGGATTGGGGGGGGCGCTACAGCACCGCAGCCAGGGCTCTCGCAGCCTGGGTAAAGGACAACGACGAGGATGCTTCGCAAGTGTTGCGTTGGACATCGCGTCATCCCGAGGACGCAAGAGAGCTTCTCGATTGGGCCGAAGGGCATCCGACGGCCGACGCCGACGAGTTCCTGAAGTCGCATTCGGGGTGGAAGCCCTTCCGCAATCTGATGGACAATCATGAATCAGCGGTAGACGGGTTCTTGAAGTGGAGTCGCAAGTACCCCGAAGCTGCAAGGGACTTCCTGACCGACTCGGAAGCCGTGCTATGGACCGGCGACCACCCCGTAGCCGCCTACTGGAGCTTCGAGCGCCCGAGAAGCTGATCGCAACGACGCCCCGCTCGAACGACTCACCCGCTCGTCCCCACTCTCGCCCGAACAACGCTGAGCGAGCTACTTCTCCTCCATCCGCAAGGGCGCCATGTCCACGGCAGGGGCGCCAAGGGGGGGGACTGTCATGTCACGACGATGGCCTGCGATCGTAGGGCTCATGCTGATCGGGTGCGGTGGCAGCAGGGAGACCAGCCCCCCTGCACCTGATCCAGCGGCGGATCACGCTGTGCTCGCCCAAGGAACCAAGGTGCTCGACGCAGCCGGGCTGGCAGCCCTGTCGAGCGTCAGCCCCGACGGCACCTACGCATTCTCCACCAGCAGCCCGGTGCTCGACCAGATTGCGGCCGGGGATGTCCTCGTCGTGGGCGTGGCCGATCTCACCCCGCACGGTGCGCTTCGCAAGGTCGGGGGCGTAGCACACCAGGACGCTGGCGTGATCCTGTCCACGCAGCAGGCAACCATCCAGGAGGCCTTCGAGGAGCTCAAGGTCACCGTCAAGACCAGGCTCACATCCGGTGCCCCTCCGCTGGCACCCATGTCCGGAGACCAGCAGAATGGATTGACCTTTCCGTTCACGCTTTCGGATTCCGACGAGAATGGGAGCGTCGCGCTCGCGGGCTCGCTGTCGCTCGCACCCAGCCTCGACCTCAACCTGGATTTCGACGTCGCCAAGTTCAGCCTCAAGGAGCTGAGCCTGAGCTTCGGTGGGCAAGAGACGTTCCTTGCCGGATTCACCGGGCAAGGGAATGCAAGCATCGACAAGTCGATCCTGCTGGGCGCTTTCGAGTTTGCGCCGATTACGCTGACCGTACCCACGCCAGCCGGGCCCGTGCCTGTGGTGCTCACTCCAAGGGTGGAGGTAGGAGCCGGGCTGTCCGGAACGATTCACGGGGACGTGGAGGCAAGTGTCACGCAGGACGCGGGGTTCACCGCAGGTCTGGGGTACAAGGACGGTGCATTTGGCGGGTTCTCGGACAGCGACAGCAAGTTCGACTTCGAGCAGCCATCGTATCAGGCGGGGGTGAATCTCAAGGCACTGGCCGGGCCGCGTCTGGAGGTGCTCGTGTACGGGGCAGTGGGCCCGTTCGCAACGGTCGATGCCTACGTGGAGCTGGGGGCGAATCTCGAGGGTCCACCTCCCTGCGCCACGGGTGCTGTCAACGCGGGGCTGACCGCCAAGGTCGGAGTCGACTTCCTGGCCGACTACGAGACGACACTCTTCAACAAGAACTTCCCCCTGGCAAGCTTCGACAGCTGCAGCAATGACCCCAATGCGCCGAAGCCTGCGCTCACCTGGGCCCGGAGCCTGGGCCGTGCGGGCAGCACAGGCGAGCGTGCCAAGGCAGTGGTTCAGCTTTCGGACGGAACCTACGTGGTAATCGGTGACAGCGATCGATTCAACGGTGTCAGCGGATATGCGGCTTCTCTGTGGGCGTTGCGCCTCGACGCCCTGGGCAATGTCATGTGGGAGCGGGCTTTTGGACGCATCGGGTTGTGGGGCCTTGCTCGAGGAGTGCAGGAGGTTCCGGGAGGTATCGTCATTGCCGGCTCGTCCGGCATCATGCAGCTCGACACCGGGGGAAATCTGATCTGGGCGAAGACGTACGACAGCGGAGGGTACCTGGAGCTGGAATCGATCGCGTCGAACGGCGACGGCACCCTTCTCGTCGCGGGGCGCTACGGGGACACGGCAAGAGCATGGGTGGCGAAGCTGGACGCCCAGGGCGGGGTGCTGTGGTCCCATCGCCTTGGCGGAAGGGACATCGCGCGGATCCGTGGCACCCAGGACGGAGGCAGCATCCTGATCGGGTCGATTGACACCAATGATTCGGACATGCTCCTTGTCAGGCTCGACGGGGGCGGACAGGTGCTCTGGCAGCGGGCGCTCGACAACCGATACGAGAGCAATCCGGGCAAGTCCGACGGACCACCGACGCCGCTGTCCGGCATCGATCGCGGCAACGACGTGGTGGAGCAACCTGGGGGCGGCTACGTGGCTGTCGGCGAGAGCTATGGCAGCTTCCCGATCCCCGAGCCGGACCCGGCAGGATACTACGCGCCTTGGCTGGCAGTGGTGGATGGCGGCGGCGCGCTGGTGACCAGCACGGTCTATCGAGCCCCGACCGATGCCCTCTACGGCAGCGCCTATGCGGTGGCGGCGCGTCCCAACGGCAGCACCCTGGTGGTGGGCCGTCGTGCAGATGCCGTGTCCGATCTTCTGGCCCACGAGGATATTCTCCTGATCCAAGGCGGGGCGTTCAGCGCGCTCGGAGGTTCGGGAAACGACGCGGTCTACGTGGGTGTGAACGAGGGCTCCAGCATGCCGCTTCAGCTGACGCTGGATGGGGGCGCCATCCTGGCAGCCACGAGCACGTCTTTCGCGGGGCAGGAGCAGTACTGGCTCGTGAAGCTGAATCGCACCGGAGGTATCAACTTTTCGTATCGGAGCCAACTCGACGGTACGACCTACGCGAGTGACAAGGCCGTCTCCCAGCCCGTTTCTTCCGCGCCGACCGAAGCGCCTCTCACGACACACCCCATCACCTCAGAGATCCAGACGGAGGTCACGGGTGCGGTCAGCCTGCAGCAGGCGCCGTAGCCACGGATTGCCCCTCCGCACCGTTCCCGGTGTACGCTGCGCAGATGGATCTGTCTCTCCGTCCCGCAAGAGGAACGCTCGAGTATGGGCGCATGGCTCTTGGGCTCGTTTCCGTGCTGGCCCTGGTGTGCATCGCGACCGCGTGGGCGCCGCCCGCCGGAAGGCTCAACTGGGCGTTGGAGGTCGTGCCAGGGCTGGCCATCGTGGCGACCCTGGCTGCGGTGTACCGTCGGTTTCCGATGTCGAACCTGGTGTACGTCGGCGTGCTCCTGCATTGCCTGATCCTGATCTACGGCGGGTACTACACCTACGCCAACACGCCGCTGGGGAATTGGGCCCGAGAAGCCTTCCACCTGTCGCGGAACCACTACGACAGAATCGGGCACCTGGCGCTCGGGTTCTTCCCGGCCCTGATCGTGCGAGAGGTGCTGCTTCGCAGAACCCCGCTGCGCCAGGGAGGCTGGCTCACGTTCCTCGTGCTGTCCGTGTGTCTGGCGGTCGGGGCGTTCTGGGAGCTGATCGAGTGGTGGACCACACTGATCGTCGCGTCCGACGTGGGAGACGCATTCCTCGGCTCCCAGGGCGACATCTGGGATGCGCAATGGGACATGTTTCTCGCGCTGGTGGGGGCCGCAGTGTCGATGGCCACCCTTTCACGGCTCCACGATCGATCGATGCAACGGCTGCCGTTCGTGCAGTGACCTGGGCGGCTATCTGCCCTGACGTCCCCGGTACGTCAGCACCTCTGCGCCGGTGCTCTGCACCTTGAGGACTTCCAGCTCGAGGCCGAGCTTGGAGAAGTCGAGCTCCGCTGCTGCAACGACCTTCTCGGCGAACCCCGATCGGTCGTACATGATCTGGTCCGGAGCGACGCCCACCGTCACCTCGCGCACCACACCTTCGAGCACCTGCTCGGCCACCGCGCTGATCTTCTCCCGCGGCACACCCAGAAAGCGCTCGACCGCATTGCTCAAGTGCGGCTCTTCAGGATCGATGCGCACCGCAGCAACCAGGGTGATGGGTACTGCGGTTCCATCCTTGCCGAAGACCTTGCTCAGGGCAACCTCGACCATGAGCGTGGTCAGGTCGAGTGTGGAGGCGGTCTCGAGAAATGGAACGCGCAATGCCCGTCCCCCTCGCACGGTCCTGTATCCCACTAGGGTGCCATCCGCGCGCCTGCGCATGCGCCCCGAGATGACGAGCACCTGGTTCGGCGGCACGACGTGCAGGGTCCGAACCATGATCAGGATCATGACAATGCCAACGACGACGACGGCAGCCGCGCTGGCCGCCAGCGCTTCGAGCGGGAATTCCTGGGCAGCAGCCAGGAAGACGTTCGGTGTGTGCATCGGGCGCGTCCTCCCCTTCCGGCGAGCCAGCGGTTAGTGCACGAACCCCACGTCGCAACCGTACCGAACACGGATGGTCGCTGTTTCATCGGCGCTCACCACGGTGCAGGCCTGGGGGCACAGGTGGATCGTGGTCCCTTCCACGTAGAACGAGGTCGCGTTGCAGGCAGCGGCCGACGCGACCTGCTTGAAGGTCTGCGGTGCCCCTCCATTGCCCGGCGTGTAGTCGAGCTGGATCGTATCCGGATCGATCGTCTTGCCCGCTGGCGGCTCGGGGAAGGGGAAGTCGCAGGCCACCGGGGTCACTGCGACTACCTCCTTTGCCAGCTCCTTGAACACGACGTCGAAGCTTGCGAACTGGCAGATGGGGAACCGCAGCCCGCCCGTCAGGATGCTCACTTCCTGCAAGGGCTTGCCTGCGCCGAGGTCACCCGAGTAGTTGCCTCCGGTGCAGGTGCCGCTGACGACCGGATCGCTGGGGAGCCAGGCGCTGGTGGGCGGGTTGTTCTCCTTGAGGCCAATGATGGAGTGGAACACGTAGTTGCGCGCCTGCGCAGTGCCGAACACCGCAGGCTGCAATGCGAGCAGCTGGGTGTCGAATTGCGTGGAGCTGAGCGACGACGACGAGGACGTGTCCGTGAACGCGAGGAACACCTTGAGCGCCTCCGGGCGAAGCCACTGGGAATATCCGGCGGGCGCGAGATTGTACGGGTCGGCCTGGTTGTAGTAGGCGATGATGGCTGCGAGGAATCCGCCTGACCCGGTTCCACGAGCGTAGTGGAAGAAGGTTGGAGTGTTGGCTGGTACCGCAGGCGGAGTCGGCGTGCACGGCGCTCCGCCCAGAGGTGGACCGATGCACACCTTGGCTCCACTACCGTATTCAGCGACGACCACAAGGCGGTAGTCGACGTTCCCGGCGGTGAGCACAGCGGCGAGGTTGTCGTTGATGTTGGATTCGACGGCATCGCTCGCTGGCTTCATGGTCGAGGAGGTGTCGATGACCACGATGACGTCCACCGGCTTCTTGACCAGCTTCGCCTGCAGCTCGTCGGCGACGCACGCATCGCCCTGCGAGTCACCTGGGGAAGCTTCCATCGGGATCGAGCCACCCTTGCCTGTGTCGATGAGGCCGCCGTCCGAGGCGCCTGCAGCTGACCCGCCGGCTCCGCCGGAGCCCCCGTTGGAAGCGTTGGACGCTGTCGGTTCAGAGCTTCCGCAGGCGCTGGCGAGCAGGGCGCAAGCCACGGCGAGCACGCAGGAACGTGGGCAGGAACGCATGGGAATCCTCCAGGGGGCCGGAGCATATCACGGGTTGCGTGAGCCGTACCCAACCTGTGCCGTCTTGTGCCGCACCGCCGGGGCCGGGCGCAGACCCGATAGCGGGTCAAGCAGGCAAAAGCGCGATGGCGCGAGCCGGCAAGGCCCTTGCATGTACAAGAGCCATGGGCGGACTTGTGCCATGTGCTGGCACCGGAGGGCATTGACCACCCAGGAGTTTGGTCAAGGACTGATTCCTCAGGACTGAAGGAGATTGGGATGCGGGCTCTCATTGATCACTACGACTTCGTGCCTCGAACCTGTACCTGGGAGCTCACCCTCAGGTGCAACCTGAACTGCGGACACTGCGGCTCGCGCGCTGGCAGGGCCCGTCCCCAGGAAATGGGGCGCGACCGCATGCTTCGCGCGGTCGGCGAGCTCGCGGCCCTCGGATGCCAACGCATCACCCTGTCCGGCGGCGAGCCCACCCTCAGCGAGCACTGGCAAGCCGTCGCCTCCGAAGGCGCCAGGCTCGGCGTCAAGATGAACATGATCACCAACGGAGTCACGGCCGGGCGCGACTTCGTGCGCGATGCAAAGAGCTCGGGTCTGGTCAACCTCGGGGTGTCACTCGACGGCCTGGAAGAGCAGCATGATCGAGTTCGAGGACGTCGCGGGCTGTATCGCAATGTCATGGAGCTGCTCGACCAGGCCGCTGCCGAAAAGCTCCCCATTGGCGTGATCACCACCATCCACAAGGCGAACTACCGCCAGCTCGAAGCCATTCACGATCGGATCGCAGGCCGCGTGTTCGTCTGGCAGGTCCAGATCGGCGCAGCCATGGGCAACCTCGCTGATCATCGCCTGGAGCAGCAGGTGGTTCCACAAGACCTCCTCGAGATCGTGCCGGCCATCGCCTCCCTCATCGAAAAGGGGAAGGTGCAGATCCGCGCTTCGGACAACGTGGGCTACTACGGCCCCTACGAGAAGACGATCCGCAAGTCGCGCAGCACTCCCATCCAGTGCTGGACAGGGTGCTACGCCGGGTGCCGTCACGTTGGCATCGAAGCGGACGGAGGCGTCAAGGGGTGCTTGTCGATCCAGGCGAGCAAGGCCACGGAAGGGAACCTGCAAGACGAGTCCCTGATCGACATCTGGCGCAAGCCCGGGGCGTTTGCCTACAACCGTCAGTTCAAGCACGAAGATCTGGGCGGCTTCTGCGCTGCCTGCGTGCATGCCGAGATCTGCAGGGGCGGATGCCTGAGCATGCGCACGTGCGAAGGCGGGCGCGAGAACCCGTTCTGCTATCACCGTGTAGCGACGCTCGCGGAGCGCTCCGCAAGCCGGAGCCGTGCCCGCTACATCCCCCTGGCGATTGCCCCGGCTGCGCTGCTGGCTCTCGCAGGGTGCTCCTCGGAGCCACAACCCGATGCCCCTGCCTACAACATGCCCGTAAAGGATGCTGCGCCGGATACCAAGAACGATGCGGATGCCGATCAGCCGATCACGGACGCCTACGGTCTGCCGCCCGACGTGGTCTACTACGGAATCGATTCACCCTTGTACGGCGTCGATGCCCCGATTCCGTCGGATGCGGTCTACTACGGAATCGATTCGCCGACCGACCCGTTGGATGCCCCGATTCCGTCAGATGCGGTCTACTACGGAATCGATTCGCCTCCGGACGTGCCTGAGGAGCCGGACGCTGCAGGTGATTGATGGGGCGATGCCAGCGCTGTGAGCCTACCGCGGCTTGAGCTCCGACTCCGGCACGCAACACGTGCCGCGCCTCTCCACCGCAATCTCGAAGTACCGAGCTTTTGCCCTCATCCGCAGCTTGCTCTCCCCTGTGGCAGCCTCGGCGTTGTCCCGGATCCTCCCAAGCCCCTCGCGCCAGGCTGAGACGACGGCATCCGGCGCAGGCTCGTTGCTCGCCGCCGGATCCATCGCCTCGAGCGTGAGCGGGTCGCGCACCCGCAGCCCCATCGCGCGCAGGTAGGATTCCAGCTCGGTGCCATGGTTGAACCCGACAAACGCGAGGGCCCGTCGCGCGTGGTGCCGCTCGATCGCGCTCACGGCCCGATGGTTGAACCACGCCTGACGCCGGTTCCACACCGCATTGCCCCCGGCATACCGCGCCTGGGCATTGAGCACCTTCATTCCCCGCGCGCGCTCGGAAGCCTGGTTCGCCAATCGAAAGCCGGGCCAGGGCGGCTCGGGCATTGCCGCGAGCTCTGCTTCGAGCGCCCGCTCTTCCTCCGGCGTCATGGCCGGCGCTGACTCCATGTCCTGCTCGCGCCACCAGTCGATCGGCTCGACCGCAGCTCCCTGCGCCGTGGCCCAGTGGGTGACGTAGGTCATTTCGAACGGGCCATCCTCGTAGTGGCGCGTCGCAAAGGTCTCTGGGCGGATCTCCACCAGGACGAGGTCCGGCTTGTAGCGCACCAGGGCATTGTGCAGCATTCCGAGCGGGTATTCCTTCTGGACGAGGTGCCCTTTGTGGATGGTGGAGATGACCATCACTTCTGTCGCAGCTGCGTCGTCGGGATGGGGCGCCGCTGGAGTCGGGTTGTGGGAGCAGCCGGCAGCGACGAGGGCGCATGCGACCAGGAATCGGGACATAGGGCTCGTGTACACGACTCCAGGTCGGCCAGCTACGGGCCCGCGCTCTGGGCCTGCGCCCGAACGACGGGCGCTCGACCCGGTCACGTATCGCCGCCGCTTTGCGTCAGCTCCGGGACCCGGTACAGTGACCTGGAGCATCCTCGCATGACCAACATCCAAGCTGAGCTGAAGGCCCTGCGGCAGCAGGTCGACGACGCCCTGGCTGCGGCTGTGCCTGGCGCCAGCGACGTCCCGGAATCCCTCGCCGGTGCGCTGCGTCACGGTGCCCTCGGAGCTGGCAAGAGATTGCGCCCGCTGCTCGCGCTCGGAGCTGCCGAAGCCATCGGTGAGGTTCCCCTGCGGGTCATGAAGACGGCCTGTGCAGTCGAGCTCGTTCACACCAGCTCGCTGGTGCTCGACGACCTGCCGTGCATGGATGCGCACGAGGAACGTCGAGGAATGCCCGCCGTACACCGCGTCTTCGGCGAATCGACGGCGATTCTGAGCGCTGTGGCTCTGCTCGCGCGGGCGTTCGAGCTGGTGGCACAGAACGCTTCCGAGCTGTCTTGCAGCAGGCAAGCCGCGGCTTGGGCCGTCGAGGAGCTCGCTCGCTGCGTGGGCGCGTCAGGCATGTGCGCTGGCCAGCAGCTGGATCTCGTAGCGCGCTCCGACACTGCTCCGCCCGCCTCGATCGAGGAGGTGCACCTGCGCAAGACCGGCGTCCTGTTCGAAGCTGCCGTGGCCGTCCCCGCGCTGCTCCTGAGCGCTGAGCCGTCGCGGCTGCTCGCCCTGCGCTCGTACGCGTCGTGTCTCGGACAGGCATTCCAGCTCTGCGACGACATCGCGGACCTGCAGGAAGACGCGCAGGGGACGGTGGGAGCTGGCAAGGGATTCAACCTGGCGCTTGCGGTCGGACGAGCCCCTGCCCGTGCGCGCGTTGCAGCGCTGCTCGATCGCGCTCGCGCAGACCTGGCCTGCTTTGACAGGCGTAATCGCATCCTGGGCGCGATCGTCGACCTGGTGAAGGCTCCGTGACTCGCAGCGGGCGGTGAGCAGATGGAGGAGGATCTTCGACGCAACCCGGCCCTACTGAAGCTCGAGCTTTTCTGCCGCGGGATGAGGATCGATCCGAGCTGCGAGCGTCTCGATCAGGACGGGCGTCCGATTCTGCGAACGCGCGCCGGGCTGGGCTCGGGGCTGGAGCTGGTGTTGCCCGGAGGGCTGTGGACCAACGTGCCAGTGAAGGAAGCCTTTGCGACCCGGAGTCCGTTCGCGCTCGCGCACCGGCAAGGGCGGTACGTAATCGAGCGTGGGGGTGAGGAGATCGCGCAAGTGCAGATTCCCGCGGCGCCGGCGTTCTACTCCCGCACGACGTCATCGGGGCGGGTGATGAGCCGGGTGGGAGTGCTGCAGGGGACGTACCTCGCGGTCTATCCCACGGGCGTGTGCGCACACTGGCTGCGCGAGCCGCGACGAAACTGTGCGTTCTGCTCGGTAGGGTTGAACCTCGGTGCACAGGAAGATCAGGAGAAGCGGGTCGACGACGTGGTGGAGACCGCGCTGGCTGCGCGCGAAGAGCTCGGCATCACGTATGTGCACTTCAACACCGGGTACTACGACGGCGACACGTACCTCGACGAGCTCGAGCCGTTCGTGGAGGCGATATCACGCCGCACAGGGCTGCTGATCGGCGTGCAGACTCCGCCGCATCCGGACCTGTCTCGATACCGCAAGCTCCGGGCCATGGGCGTCAACCAGGTCAGCTTCTGCTTCGAGCTCTGGGATCGGGCAGCGTTCGAGAAGCACTGTCCCGGCAAAGCGGAGAAGGTGGGGCTCGACCGATATCTGGAAGCGATCCGATATTGCGCACCGATCTTCGATACGACCAACGGCGAGATCGTGGCTGGGCTCGAGCCTGTGGACAGCACCCTGGCCGCCATCGAATGGATCACGGATCAGGGTGCAGTGCCCACGGTTTGCGTGTTCCGCCCGCTGATCGGCACCGACCTGCAGGACCATCCGCCCCCGGAGCCGCAGCCCCTGGTCCCCGTGTTCCGCCGTCTGTTCGAAGCGTGCATGGACAAGGGGCTACCGCTCGGAATCGCTCCGAACGTCAATGTCTCGATCATCCTCAAGCCTGAGGAGTGCAGGTGGTTCGTCGACGATCCCGGTCGCTGGTGGCATCGAGAATGGAAAGCGGCTGTGATGCGCAAAGGTCTCGAGGGGCTGCTTGCAATGCGTCGTGCGCGCGCTGCCTGGTACCGGCGCGGCCATTCATGACAGTGGTCGACATCGGCACGATATAGAGAACAGTGCCGCGACGTCCGCAGGACCGATAACGAGTTATGGGCCCTTCATCCGCTCGGACGCCCGGTTCAATCACGAGTATCTGATAAAATCGGCGCGAGAATTCACCCTACGCAGCCGCCGTCGCGGCGGCCGTTGTGATACTGATCGCGCGCATTCTGCGCCTTTGCGCGCGCTCCAAACACCACCATCACCAAGGTGCTGCGATGTCCACCAAAACCGAACTGGATCCCGTATTCAACCCCAAGTCGATCGCCGTCATTGGCGCTTCCCGCAAGCCGGGCACAATCGGAAACAAGGTCGTCGAGAACCTCATCGAGGGTGGGTACAAAGGCAAGATCTACCCCGTCAATCCAGGGGCAGACGAGATCCTCGGCCTCAAGGCCTACGGCACCATCAACGACGTTCCGGGAGATGTCGATGTCGCGGTGTTCTGCGTCCCGGCCAAGTTCGTCCTCGACTCTGCGCGTCAGTGCGCCCAGAAGCGCGTCAAGGGCATGGTGGTCATCAGCTCGGGCTTCAGCGAGACCGGCAATCGCAAGGACGAGGAAGAGCTGGTTGCGATTGCGAAGGCTGTGGGCAGCCGCGTGATCGGGCCCAACATCGTGGGCATCCTGAGCAACTCGACCAAGGCCAATGCGAGCTTTGCACCGTGCCTGCCCTATCCCGGCAAGACCGCGTTCATCACGCAGTCAGGCGCGCTGCTCATCGCCCTGGACATGGCGACCTTCGTCCGCAAGATGGGCTTCTCGGCCATGATCTCCAACGGGAACATGGCGGATGTCGATTTTGCCGACGCCATTGAGTACTACGACGAGGATCCGGACACGTCCTGCATCACGCTCTACATCGAAGGGCTCAAGGACGGACGCAGGTTCATCCAGGCCGGCCGCAAGGCATCCAAGCCGATCGTGGCGATCAAGAGCGGCGTGAGCGCGCGCGGCGCTGCTGCCGCTGCCTCGCACACCGGGTCGCTGGCCGGCGCCACCAAGATCTACGAAGCGGCGTTCCGTCAGGCGCACGTGGTGCCTGCGCACACGATCGACGAGCTGCTCAATCGCTCCCAGGCCATGTCGATGCAGCCGCCGCTGACTGGAGACAACATCCTGGTGGTGACCAACGGTGGAGGCATTGGCGTGCTCGCGACCGACTCGGCCGAGCGCTACAACGTGCCGCTCTCCGCGGCGCCTTCGGACCTGCAGGATGCGCTGCGCAAGTGCATGCCGGACTTCGGCAGCGCGAAGAACCCGGTGGACATCACGGGCGGAGCCGGGCTCGAAGGCTACAAGGGCGCGATCGCTGCCGCCCTCAAGCACCCCTGGGTCAACGGCCTCGTCGTGCTCTACTGCGAGACTGCAGTCACCAGCCCCCCGGACATTGCCAAGGGCGTCATCGAAGCCATCAAGGCGACCAACGTGACCGACAAGCCGATCGTGGCTGCATTCGTCGGCGGCGAGCGCTGCGATCAGGCCCGCTCCGTGCTCTCCGATGCCGGCATCCCGATGTTCGACGACCCGGACAAGGCCATGTCGGTCATGAGCGGGTTGCGTCAGTACGCGCGCTTCCTCGACGAGGGGCGCGAAGACGACTTCAAGCCGCACAAGGACGTGGACACCAAGGCTGCGCGCGAGGTGGTCGCCGAGGTACGCAAGGCCGGGCGCACGTCGTTCACCGAGCCCGAGGCCAAGCGGCTGTTCGCGGCCTACGGGCTTCCGGTCGGGCGCTGCTTCGTGGCAAAGACCGAGGACGAAGCCGTGCGTCTTGCCGGCGAGATCGGATTCCCGCTGGTCATGAAGATCGTCTCGCCGCAGATCCTCCACAAGAGCGATGCCTGCTGCGTGAAGATCAACATCAACTCCGTGGAAGAGGTGCGGGAGAACTTCAAGACGATCATGGCGAACGCCAAGAAGTTCAAGCCTGACGCTGACCTTCACGGCGTGCTGATGCAGGAGATGGCGCCCAAGGGAACCGAGGTGATCTGCGGCTCGATCAACGACCCGCAGTTCGGGCCCACGATCATGTTCGGGCTGGGCGGCATCTTCGTGGAGGTGCTCAAGGACGTCACCTTCCGCGTGACTCCGATCTCGCCCCACCAGGCGATGGAGATGCTCCCGGGGATCAAGGCCTTCCCGATCCTGCAGGGCGTGCGAGGCGAGAAGCGTCGCGATCAGGAAGCCCTTGCCGACGTGATCAGCCGGCTGAGCCAGCTGGTCTACGATCTGGGCGATGAGATCGCCGAAAGCGACGCCAACCCGATCCTGCTCTACGAGCAGGGCAAGGGGCTGAAGGTCGTCGACGCGCGCGTCATCCTCAAGAAGAAGTAGACGAGACGAACGGGCAGACGGGAGCGTTTTGTGTATGCTGCCCCTGCCATGCACGAAACCACGACCCTGCTCTTCGACGAACCCGGGCCCCAGAACACCGAGGCAACCCTCGCGATCGCGCTGCGTCGCGCCCAGGAGCTGTCCCTGTCCACCGTGGTCGTGGCAAGCGACAACGGCAAGACCGCGCGAGCCGCGCTCGACCTGTTCAAGTCCCCCATCAAAGTCGTGGTCGTGAGCAACCCGCCAGGCATGGCACTGCCCATCGCAAAGCTGCACTCCTACCTGCCGCGATTCCAGGAGTGGCGCGCTTCGCTCGAAGCACAGGGCAAGACCACGGTGTCCGCGAGTCTGTCGGAGCCCACCGCGGCAGAGCTGACCACCGCAGGCGCTGCCGTGCTCCGCGTCGATTGGCGCAAGCTCGGCGCCTACACCCGCAATGACCTGCGCGCCCTGGAATGCATCGGCGTGGGCGTGCGCGTCGGTGTCACCGTCTCCATCGCCGCGGTCCTTGCCGGCACAGTGCCCGAGAGCGCTGATGTGATCGCGTTGTCCGGCACCGGCTTCGGCGGCGGTGGCGCTGACACTGCCCTCGTCGTCCGCACCGCCTCCCGCTGGCGCGATTGGCGCGTCCTGGAGATCCTCGCCCGCCCTCGCATCGGGCCCCCAGGAGAATGACATGCGCACATTCCCGTGGCTCGCATGCCTGATCGCGCTCGCCGGCTGCCAAGGCAACTGCAGCGCACCGGCAGAGCCTGCGCCGGCTGCACCGAAACCTGTCCAGCCCCCTGTTGCCTCTGCAGCGCCAGACCTTCCCACGCGTCGCGCTGCCCCGGCGCGACTGGTCGCGATCGGCGACGTGCACGGCGACCTGCAAGCGACCCGCGCCGCGCTCCGCGCAGCAGGGGCCATCGACGACAAGGACCACTGGTCCGGCGGCGCGCTCGTCGTGGTGCAGGTCGGAGACCAGATCGATCGCGGCGACGACGATCGCGCGGTGCTCGATCTGTTCGACCGGCTGACCGAGGAAGCTGCCGCTGCCGGGGGCGCGTCCATCTCGCTGCTGGGCAACCACGAAGTGATGAACGTGCAGCTCGACCTCAGGTACCCAACCGCAGCATCCCTGAAGGGCTTTGCCGACCTCCCAGGGCTTCGGCTCGACCACCCGAAGCTCGCAGAGCTTCCCGACGCTGCCAAGGCCCGCGGCGCCGCGTTCATGCCCGGGGGGCCCTATGCCCTTCGCCTCGCCAAGCGCGATGTCGTGGCCATGGTCGGAGACACGGTGTTCGTGCACGGAGGCGTTCTCCCCAAGCACGTCGCCTACGGGCTCGGAAGGATGAACCGCGAGCTGCACACGTGGATGGCCGGCAACAGCCCTGCGCCCGGCGACAAGATCACGGGCGAAGACGGCCCGCTCTGGTCGCGGAGGTATTCCGCAGCGCCCGACGCCTCCGACTGCAAGGTGCTGGAAGAGGTCCTCAAGACGATGCAAGCGAGCCGCATGGTCGTGGGGCACACGGTGCAGCGGGGTGGGATCAGCCCTGCCTGCGACGGCAAGGTGTGGCGCATCGACGTGGGCATGTCGCGCTACTACAAGGGCACGCCCGAGGTGCTCGAGATCGCAGGCAGCACCGTGCGCGCGATCACCTCCGCCAAGTAGCCTCAGCGCTTCTCGGCCAGCGTGATCAGCCGCGGTGACTCGGCGCCCATGAACACGCCCGCTGTGGCAGGATGTCCGCTGACCTCCACCACCTTGAAGCCGGCGTCGTTCACCATCTTGCCGATCTCGTGGAGGCTGTAGAGACGAATCGAGTACTCGATCTCACGCGCACGTCCGTCGTCGAGCATCAGCGTGCGCTTGACCAGCAGACGGCTCGTGATCGCATCGAACTTCGCTTCATCCATGCACACGCACCCGTCGCCCTCGAACCAGCCCATGGTCGGTGTGCGTGAGATCAGATAGTCGCGGTTGACGATGTCCAGCAGGAACATGCCGCCCGTGCGCAGCGCTCGCTGTACGCGGCGAATCACTTCGCAGTTCTTCTCGTGGTCGAAGTAGCCAAAGCTCGTGCTCCAGGAGAAGACGCCGTCGAACATCTCCTCGAACGCCATCTCCCGCATGTCGCCCTGCAGGAAGTTCAGCTTCTGCCCACGCGCTTGCGCTTCGTCCGCCGCCAACGCCAGCATCGTGAGCGACAGATCGTAGCCCACAACGCTGTAGCCGCGCGCTGCCAGCTCCACTGCGTGCTGGCCCGTTCCGCAGCCGAGATCGAGCATCACGCCGCCCTTGGACACGGCGAGGCTCTCCTCGATGAATCGAACCTCGCGCTTGACCTGATCCGCGGTCAGCTTGTCCATCGAGCGCACGAAGTCGTCGGTGAACGCCTCTTCCCACCACACGCGCACCCGAGGTCGAGCCGAGGGCGTGGATGGCACAGGCGCGACCGGTGCAGCAGCAACGCCTGTGGGCGAAGGAGTGGCCTCAACCTTGGGACGAGTCCCTGAGGGCTTGCTCCGCGGCGGCGCCGGTGGGGGCGCTGCGCGCTTCGGCTCCGTGGGCTGCTCTTCTACCAGCTCCACGTCCGCAACTTCCACGGCATCCGCTGCAGAAGCGGCTTCGTCCACCTGCTCGATCGCTGCGCGAGGCGTGCTGATCGGAGACTTCACCGGAGAGGGCAGGGGCGACGTCGGGACCGGAAGCGGTGGTCCCACGCCCAGCGGTGGTACCGGCGAGACGGCCGTCGAGTCGGTGATCGACGCTCCAGCATCGGCTGCAACCGCTGGCGGCTTCGGGCTCACAGGGGGCGGCAGAGGCGCGATCGCTTCGCCATTCACCACGGGCGGCAAGGGAAGATCCGCGGGCGGAAGCGGCAGCCCCGTGGGAGGCGGAGGCAGGTCCAGCGGCGCTGCCGCAGCAGCAGGTGGCGGAGGCAGGTCCAGCGGCGCTGGAGCCACGGGCGGTGGACGCACCGATTCGATCAGGGACGCGGGCGGTGGAGGAACGTCGATCGCTGGCGAGCTTGCCGACGGCGGCCTCGGCGAAGTCACCGGCTCAGCTTCAGGCAGCTCGTCAATGTGCGGGAGCCTCACGCCCTTTCGAGGTGTGATCTCGGAGCCAGGCTCGGCAGCTGCGTCCGACACGTCCAGGTCGAGATCCAGCGGGACCTCGAACGATGGGAGGCGCTCGCGCACCTCGTCCGGCTCGGCCGCCTGCACGGTGGCAGCGGCGGGCGCTGGAGCTTGCTCGTGCGCTGGAGTCGGAACAGGTGCGTGCGGCGCTCCTGGAACGTAGGGAGGCGGAAGCTCGACATGGCCAGCAAGAAGCTCCGCTGCGCTCGTCTCGATCGTGCGTTCCTCGCTCGAGTCCGGCGCGATCTCGTCGTCGCCCAGCTCGACTTCATCTTCCGTCGGCGGCGGCGGAAGCACGGGCAACGGGATCTGCCCGGACTTCGACGGCGGTACAGGTACCACCCCGGACACAGGGGGATTCCAGTTCTTGTTGGCTTCAGCCTGATCCGAAAGCGCGATCGGCGGTGACTCGAGCACCGGCGGTGGTACTTGCTCCGGCTCAGGCGCCTGCTCTACCACGATGTCGTCAGGGGTGAGCGATTCGGCGGAAGCATCCTCTGCCGGTTGCTGCGCAGCCTGCGCCTCGATCGCGCGCATCTCCACAGGCGAGGCAATCGGCGTGGGATCCGACGGCTGACCCGCAGCAATCGCAGGCGATGAGCCTCGCCCTTCAACGCGCGAGGGCACGGGCGAAAGGTCAGGGGCACGTGCCGGCGGCGCTTCGCCCACCGCAATGATTCGCATCGCGCGGATCATCGCCGCAGGACCTGCCATGGCCTCCAAATCCGGTGAGGAAGGCATACGCTGCGCAACGGCTGCGTGCGCTTCGAGGTCAGGAGAGGACGGAGCACGCGATACCGGCACGTTGTCGTCCGGAATCCGCAGCGTCATTCGCGCACGGGCGCGACGCGATGCGGGCGCATCCGGGTTGATCATGGCCGGTCCTGGACGACGTATGGCATCCACTTCAGACACGCTGGGAATCCGCGGCCTTGGCGCTGACGCGTCCTCAGGCTGAACTTCAGGCTGCGCAGGCGTGGAGCGTTCGGACTGCGGCGGCGCGTCTTCCGATGCCGCCACGGCCGTGTTGATCGATGCCATGTCAGGAGGCGGAGCCTGAGGCTGCGGCTCGGAGGAACCCTCCTTGCTCTGCTCGGCTTCCTTGGCCGTTGCCTCCGGCTCCTTGCTCATCCAGACCTCGTCAGGGACTGTCCAACTCGTATCAGGCCGGGTGCTCGATGCCAAGCCGATGCGTGCGGTCCAGCAAGTACCACTGCCGTCGAGCCAAGGTGGAATGCTCCGATCTCATCACCACGCTCGAGATCATACGCTGGCTCGATCTTATGTATCCCCAGGGGAACGTCGCGCCCTGCCACCATGGTCGCCGTGATTCGTCCTACCACCATCGCAGCCACCATCACCACGGTGACCCTGCCAAGCGCCCTGCTTTCCTGCACGAACGCCACGCGACGGTTGGTCACGAACAAGTCTCGCACCCAACGCTCGCCGATCGCATTGACCGGGTAGTAGTCGCCATCCAGCGACCTCACCTCGACCACGGCCCCGTCCGTGGGCGCATGCACCCTGTGGTAGTCGCGCGGCGACAGGTACACCACTGCATACTGGCCGCCCAGATAGGCGCGGGCATCGACTTCACTGCCAACCAGCCGCGCCACGTCATAGGCCTTTCCCTTGACCACGATGCGACAGCCACGCTCGATCCTGCCCATGGACTGCAGGTTTCCGTCGGCCGGGCTCACCACGTCCTCGGCCGGCGCCTCGATCGGGCGGCTGCGCGCTTTTAGCGGCCGAGTGAAGAATTCGTCGACCGACTTCCACGGCTCGCGCCTCGGCTCCACCTCGGACAGGTCCACGTCGTAGGCACGACACCACGCTCCCACGACCGCCTGGGTTACAGGGGGCGGAAGCGGACGCTCACACAGATCCCCGACGACCCGTCCAATGAGCTGCCTGGGCAGCAGGCGAATGACCTGGGCCGCGATGAAGCTGGGCACGGAATTGGGCATGACTGCGAGGGGCTGGCTCCCGTTTACCATAGTTAGCCGAGTCCCAGCGCGGTGTGAACCCGAATGTGTCCACAGCATCGCGGTCGTGGCATCACGCCCGTTCAGCATATTGAAGCGCACGCCGAAGGGTTACGGCCAGCGGCGCGCTGCTTCGCACAGCGCAGCCCGGGGTGCGTCCTGGGGCGCGGACGGCGCCGGGAGCATCTCGCACGCAACGGCAGGTTTCCAAGGATCCAGGGAAATCGCCTTGAATTGCGCTGCGCGGGCCCCTGCAGCGTCGCCTCGTTTGCTCAGCATCCAGCCGCGCAACGCGTAGGTCTCCGCAAAGGGTGACAGGCTCGGTCCCAGGGCCTCGACCTGATGCCAGGCTTCGGCCTGCTTGTCCGTCGCAACATACGCCTTGCCCAGCATGGCTCGGATCCGCTGCTCCTGCGGCAGCACCACCGCGGCAGGGGTCAGCACCTTGATCACCGCGCCGCTATGGCCGCGCTCTGCCAGAAGCCCTCCCACCCGCATCGCCCTGCCTGCCTTGCCGTGGTCCTGGGGCATGGCCCCACCTATCGAGATCTCCGGCGGCAGCTGACGCGATGCCTGCGCGACTTGCGCTCGCCAGAGCGTGTTCCACGCACTCAGATCCTTGCCGGTCGATGCCCGGATCGCTGCGCTCACGTCCTCCGAATCGTTGTCGCGCATCGCCACCAGCACCCGCGGCAACGCTCCTTCGCCTGCCTCGCGCATCCAGTACTTCACGAAGCTCTCGACCTCGGCAAAGGCCACCATGGCGTGCTCGGCCGAAGGGAGCATCGCAATCGACGGTCCCAGGTTGTCCAGGTCGCGCGCCAGCCCCTTGTCGAACCCCACCGCAGCGATCGAGTCAGGCGACGGCCAATCGTCGCAGTTGTCGCGCTCTCGCCACCGCGTCTCCTCGCGCTTGGCCACCCCCTCCTGGAACCACAGCGGAGCCCGGTCTCTGGTGCCTCGCCCGATCGCAAGATGGGTCATCTCGTGCGCAAGCGTATCCATCCACGGATACCCCTCAGGCATGGCCCTGGGGCTGAGCATTGCCACCCGTCCCCAGTTCGCGACCGCTACCGTCCCCGTGGTTCGCGCTGATTGCTCGGGCAGCCCGGTCATCGAAGCCAGGGCAAAGTGATCGCGCACAAGCTCTATACGAGTCGGGATGGGCAGCTGCACGCCCAGCTCCCGCGCCAGCGTGTCCCGAGCGCGCTTCGCCACGTCCGCGATGAACGGCACCAGGTACCGGTCGTGGTCGTCCTGCATCCTGACCACCACGCCGCGCTCGTCGTCGCGCACCACCAGCGCACCTGCCATGGACCGCGCGCAATCGCGCGCCAGAGCCCCCAGACGCGCCCCTTCCGGCGTCTTGGCCACATCCGGTCGATCCAGCACCTCGGTCGCGCGATCGTAGTCCGTGGTGTAGAGCAGCAGACGCCCCAGCTCCAGGCTGAGCGCGGTGTCGTCCGGCGGCGCGCCCTTGAGCACCTCGGCCGCCTTGTCGAACTCCAGCTCCGAGGTGAGCTGACGTGCCTTCATGGCGCGGTCGAGGTCATGGGCGCTCGCACTGGACGGCGCCACGAGCACCGCGAGCAGCACCAGCGCAGCGAGCAGCCATCCAGGGAAGTGCAAGGGGACGCGCTTCATCGCAAGAGCCCCTCCGCGTAGCGTCGCACTGCTTGCTGGAGCCTCGGATCGCGCGATCGGCTCAGCCCTTCGATCACGCGCTTTCGGAACGCTTCTGGACCGCGGAAGTCCTCGGCCTTCGGGATGTCGACGCGCCCGCCGGTCACATCCCCACGCTCCGCATCGTTGTCGCTGTCGCCGCGCTCCCGGTTCTGCTCCTCGCTCCCCTGGACCTCGCGCGCCATTTCAAGCAGCCGCTGGGCTTCGCGCTGCTGCTCGGTGCCCCGGTCGACCTCCGAGTTCTTGAGAGCCTTGGACGACTCCTTCATGGCCTTCTCGGCGCTCTCGAGCAGGTCGAGCATCGCCTTGGGCATGGGAGCATCGGTGGACTTGCCCTTGCGAGAAACCTCTCCGGTGCGCTGCGCAAACCTCTCCTCAGCGCCAGCGCTCCGCTCCAGATTCCCGCGAGCTTTCTCTGCCATGACCTTGCGCTGGGCCTCGAGCTGCTGCTCGGCCCACTTCTGCTCGCGCTCGACCTTGGCCTTGGCTGCGTCCAGCTCTCCCCCGAGATTCATCGGGTCCCCAAAAAAGTCGTGCTGCTGCGCGGCAAGCCTTCGGGCCTGCTCCAGAGCGCGAAGCGCATTGCGTCCTCGCGCAACCGCTTCCGGCAGGTTCCCGCTCTCGAGCGCGTCCGCCATCGAGTGCGCGCCCTCTTTTGCCATCGCAGCCGCGCCCTCTGCCGAGGAGGAATCATAGGCGCTCGACGGCAGCGACCGGACCGCTTCTCGCACCGCGCGTGCGTGCTCGCGCCCCTGCTGGCGAAGCTCGTCCAAGTTCTCGTCGCGCATCGCCTTGAGCAGCTCATCCTCGAGCTGCTTCATCTCGTCGCCGTGCTCCTTGGCGATCTTGTCGATCTCCTGCCGAGCCTTGTCGAGCTGCGCGTTCTCGCCTTCCCCGTCCTGCCCCTGCGTGCTCGTGCCTGCCTCGGTCGACTTGCGCCCACCGCCGCCGCTGAAAGAGGGAAGAGGACGACGCAATCGCATGGCAAGATCGCGCGCGGCAAGCTCTGCGTGATCGAGCTCGCCCGCGTCCACGCTCCGCTGCACCCGCCTCGTGCCAATCAGGATCACCTCGCCCAGATCCTTGCCGAGCGCGCCGAGCTTGCTGATCCATTCCGCACCGGACTGCAGCACGCCCATGGATGCCTTCAGACGCGTCAGCCCGCGCTCCCGCTCGGACCCGCGCGCCTGCTTGGCGCCCGATGCCACTTCCTCTGCTGCGTCTGCCAGCCTGCGCGCGTTGGTCGTGGCATCCACGTTGGCAACCATGTGCAGCGCAGAGTCAAACGCGAGCACCGCGTCCTCGGTCGCTGTGCGCGTCTTGTCGTGCGCTGCCTTGGCCTGCTCGACCGTTGCCGCCTTGCGCTCTGCTTCGATGGCGGCTGAGATGCGCTCGAGCCTGCCGATGACGAGCGTGCCAAAGGACCGCGGTACCTTGAGGCCGCCAAAGGCTTCGCCCACCACCCGGGTGACGTCGGATTGCAGCGCCTTGTGGTCTGCCTGCTCCAGGTCCACGTGGGTTGCGCGGTCTTTCTTGTCTGCAGGTGTCTCGTGGTCGATTCGCTTTGCGAGCAGATCGACAGCGCCGCCGAGCACGTCCTTGAGCGCCTTGTACCTGCGCGCTTCAGCCTCGCCGACGGCTGGTGGGATCACGGTGATCGCTGCAGAGCGTCCCCACTTCGGGCCAGTGATCGGATCGTTGTCCCGCGCTTCGACCGTGATCTCCACAGGCACAAAGGCCTTCTTGACGAAGCGGTCGTTGGGACGCACCACGGCAGAGCCGCGCTCGAACATGGTCTGGCCATCGAGCTTGGCGAGCACGCGTCGATCCTCTCGATCCCCTGCCTTGAGCACGAGATCGATCTCAGTCAGGCCGTGATCGTCGGTGACTTCGTAGCGGACCTCGATGTCGCTCACCTCGAGCAGACGAAGCGTGCGCGGGGCGCCGTCCACCCCGACCTTGGGCGCCTCGTCGGGGATCGACACCAACTCGAGCGAATCACTCTGCGCGATGAGCACTTCGCCGAACCGCGCACCGATCTGCAGCGTAACGCTGTCGGTCAGGGTCCAGCGGGCGATCATGGCGCCGTGCGCATCGTCCACGAACGGCACCTCGGTCGTACCATCGGTCAGCACCAGCTTGCGATCCGGGTGAAGCGGCGCTGCGCGCACGCTGACAACCGACCCGCGCGGCTGCTGGGTGCGTCCGTAGCCAAGGAACGAAGCGTTCTCCTGACGCAGGTAGCGCGGCACCTGCACTTCGCCCTGGATCTCTTCGACCCAGGTGATCGGCACCGGAGCGCGTCCGTGACGAGCGATCAGCACGTCGAGCCCTTCGATGACGCGCAAGGGGCCGAGGACCACGGCGACCATGCTGGTCGCGAGCAGCAAGGCAGCGAGCACGAGCCAGCGAACCGAGGCTGCACCGGCGCGGTCTTCGAGACGCTCGTGGCCCACCCGAGCGAGCAGCGAGTCGAGGTGCAGATGCGCCAGGGCGCGGGTTACTGGGTCGTCGTTGGGCGCAGAGCGATCAGCGAGGCGAAGCGCGCGATCGGTTCGTTCGGCGAGGTCTCGGTCGACGCGGGAGATGACGCGTTTTGCGACGCGTCCGGGGTTGCGCCAGACCGCGAAGCTCCAGAGCGCGCGAGCGATCCAGACGAGCACGACGGCCGCAAGGGCGCCGGCGACGCAAGCGCGGGCAGTCCAGGTGCCAGCGCGTGCGATGTGTGCGCCGACGAAGGTAGCGGCAACGAGCAGAGTGAACCATGCGCTGCGCTGGGCAGGCCCGACCCTGGACCGCCAGATGGCGGCCAGGTGAGCGAGTCGAGGGGGCAAGGCGCGAGGCACGAGTGGAGCTTGGGGCAAAGTGGGGGCGAATGCCAGCGGATCAGGGGAACTAGGAGCTGAGAACACGGAATGCGAACACGGGAATGAGGAATGGGGGAGGGGGCGGAATGGGAGAGGCGTTGGGGGCCTTGCTTCAAGATTGAGGGCCTGCCAGCGCGGACGCATGAGGCTGGTGCCGACGGCGCAATCCGAGAGGGGGCGGAATGGGAGAGGCGTTGGGGGGGCCTTGCTTCAAGATTGAGGACTTGCCAGCGCAGACGCTTGAGGCCGGGGCCGACGGCGCAATCCGCCTTGCCGGACGTGGCGCGTGTGGTGCCTGATGACGGAGCAACTGCCCGTTGCGAGCGCAAATCGCGGTCGGTAGTATCAAGCACATGCTTCGAGAAAGCGCTTTCGCGCTGTTGTTGCTTGGGACCGCGACCGGTTGCCACGGAGCGATGTACAACCCGGAACTGAAGCAAGACCTGACCCGGCGAGCGTCCTTCGACTTGAACTGTCCGCCTGCCGACCTCACGTACACCGAGTTGTCGCGCGCAGACGACGGGCTGATCCGGTCGTACGGCGTTCGCGGCTGTTCGCGACAGGCTGCTTACATCCTGTAGGATGGGACGTGGGTCCTGAACACGGACCAGCGGCCACCGAACCCCTCCCAGTAGCGTATCGAGCGACTCTCGCCTCACCTGAGGGAGAGGGGCCAACGCTGTCTCCGTCTCGTTCTCGTTGATGTGAACGCAGCTTGTGAGCCCCTCCAGCAGCTACCGTGAGTCGATGCGGACGCGGCTGTGGGGTAGGGGTGAGCAAAGACCGCGCCGCGAAGGTTGGGGCGGAGGTGATCAATAAGGCCGTACCCAGCGCTCGCTTCGACGTGTATCCTGCCGCGATGAAGCGAATTGAGATGCTAGTGGCAGCAGTTGCCGTGTCCGGAGCAGTAGGTGCGATTGCCTTGCATTCGGCGCGTGCGCAAACGGAGCCGGCCCAGATCAAGACAGGCGTTGACGCGCGGATTGCGGCGCTGGAGCAGAAGGTCGCCACGCTCGAGGCGCAGAACACCGAGCTGCGCAATGTGATCCAGATCTCGACCGCTGCCGGGTCGGTGACGATCAAGCCCACCGGGCAGCTCGTGCTCAAGGGCACGTCGGTCGCGGTCGAGTCGACCGGCACGACAGAGCTCAAGAGTTCAGGCACCATGACCCTCAAGGGCGCCCTGATCAACATCAACTAGGTGGGCCATGAACCAATTTGCAAGAACCACAGGCCTCCTGGTGTTCGCCATCGTAGCGGCGACGTCCGCGCCTGCGATTTCGGGCCAGGCCGCGCGCGTCGGCGACAATCACGTGTGCCCGCAACTCACCGGTCTCGTGCCCCACGGTGGCGGACCGGTCCTTCCGCCAGGTGCGGCCAACGTGCAGATCTGCGGCAAGCCCGCGGCAGTGGTCGGGAACCCGGCGCAATGCAATGGTCCGATGGACACGATCGTCAAGGGGTCTTCGACG
This sequence comes from Deltaproteobacteria bacterium, assembly GCA_016218915.1. Taxonomy (GTDB): domain Bacteria; phylum Myxococcota_A; class Polyangia; order Polyangiales; family Polyangiaceae; genus JACRCQ01. The sequence continues at coordinate 46,895 of JACRCQ010000067.1, read as the reverse complement.
GTATTCATCGGCGGCAAGCCGGCAGCGCGACTCGGCGACATGACGGCGCACGGGGGGACGATCACGTCGGGGTGCGGAAATGTGCTGATAGGCAACTAGCAATTAGGAACAGGAATGCGAACACGGGAATGCGGAATGGGGGCCTACCCCAGCCGCTCAGCGCGACCACCGCGTGCCCTATTCGCCCTGAAACACCCGGTCGAGGAACCTCCTCCCTTTGCGCGCTTCGCCGAGAGAGCTCACCGGTCGCTCGAGCATCATCAGCGAGCCATTCTCCATCGGGTGCTTTCTTCTGTAGCCAAAGCCGACCAGTCGCTCCCGAAGGAACCGTCGGATCCGCGTGGCGTCGCTGCGGCTCGCGTCCTCTTCGCCGCGCCGCCAAGACGCTACCACCGCCAGGTCGTACGAGGTCTCGTCTTCATCCACGCCCACGGAGCACACCAAAAACGCCTCCCAGTCCGTGGGGAGACCCTTGCCTTGGATGGGCACTCTTCTGGACGCACTGGCAGCTCTGGAGTCCCACCCTGCGCGTGGCTGGCACACGCTCTCGAGCGTGTCCATCCACGCAGAGTGATTCCTCCACCGCGCCCAGTTGCGAGGCTTCCTGGCTTTGCGCATCGACGCGATCGAACGCAGGTCGAGCGCCTCCAACCACCGAAATTCGGCATCCACTTCCCGCTGGCCGCGCAGAAATCGTTCCACTCCGTTGCCAGTGAAGACGTTGACGTAGCCAGCATGCTCAAGCTGGCGAGCGACGACCGGGGCCATCCGCTTGGGGAACCAGATTTGGCCTTGACAGCTCAACAGCTGGCAGGTGACTGCCACATCGAGCAACGACGCTGCCCCGCGTGCGGGTCGCCCGCCGTAGCGAGTGGAATGGCACGCGCACAGCGACCAAGGACTTCCTTCGCCTCTGATCTCATGCGCGAACTGGGAGAGGACGTCCATCGCCGGACTCTGGCAGAGCCGGGCTCGCGAAGGAAGGGACCTTGGCACGGGCCGCCACCCCCCCCTGGCACACGATGGCACTTCCCCATCCCAGATTTCCCAGGTATTCTCTACAAGTCGTTGGGGCACAACCATTGCAGGGGACTCTTGACCATGACGAAGTGGGCCACTCGCTTCTGGATGCTCGTCGGATCGGTCGTTCCCGCTGCGCTCCTCGCTGGCTGCTCAAGCGAGTCTGCCGAGCCCGGAAACGCCTATGGCCCCAAGCGGTGCATCGTTGACACCGAGTGCCAGCACAACGGCGTTGTGTTCGGGTCCGGACCAGACCCCACTTCCTTTGAAGCGTCACGGTCCGGTGTAGGGCTCACCTTCTCTTGTAGATAGAGCGAGGAGGAAAGTCATGTTCGCAATTCCGAGGTTCCTTCACGCTCTGATGTTGTCAGGCGTCCTGCTCGCGGCCTTGCTCGCGTCAACTACAGCTCGTGCCGAATCATCGGTGTCCCCTCCGTTCTGCAAACTCCGACTCCACCCCGAGGGTCAGAGTATTCCTCCGAACGCCCCTGCCTTGGTCATTGAACCCTATGGCTACAAGGCGACTCTCGGCGTGGAGACCTTCGCACTTGCGGGGACGGATGCCCCTGTTCTCACCTTGAAGGGAAACCTTCTGATGCTGAGCGGGAGCATGACTCTGGGCGCCAAGCAAACGCTGACCGTAACCTCCACATGCACCCCAGATGTTGCCGGCACGCCAGAGCCGCCAGGCCCGACCGCGATATCCGTCTTCTCGACCCTCCCAGGACCGGTGCCGCTTCCTTCCCAGGTGGGTGAGCTCACAACGGATGACCCGCAGAGCCCGACGGCGGAGTACATACGCATCTACTTCAAGTTGTCGACGGAGCTGATTCCTTGGCTGCCCGTGACAACCATCGAAGCCATGTTCAACGATGTCAGCCTGGCTGAATATCCTTACGGCTACAACTGGGGGCTGGGCGCGCCCAGTACTATGGACGTTCCAGCCCTAGGTCTATGCTCACAAGTCGGAGGCAATGGGTTCGTGGGCGAGGCGACGCTCAAGTTCGTCGCCCGCGTCGCCGGTGCGAACAACGAACCCGCTCCAGCCGCGGCATCGATTCAGCTCGACTGCCGCTGGATCGCCGATGCAGGTACTGCTTCCAACATCGCGGACGCGGACACGTCCCCCGGTGGAAACGGGGCCTGGCCTGGTCATGCCGCCACAAGCTCAGCGGAGTCTGGGTGTGCAGTGGTCTCCTCGGAACCCGCTCTGGAAGTCTACATCGCGGCCCTGATTCTAGGATTGGGGATCCTGTGCGCCAGACGCACGAGGCCCAGCAAGACGTGACCTCGGGGTGCGTTCACCCCTCCATCCCCTTCTCCTCCGTCTTGCTTCCGTATTTGCCCAGATGGTCCTTTGCGCTGGCCGTCACCTTCACTGCCCCGCTTGCCGATGCAACCGCCTTGTAGCTCCAGCGCGTGGCCGTGCCTTCAACACGCGGCATCTCCCGCTTTTCAATGGCTTTGCCGCCGCGGTCTCAATGACGATCTCCGCTGCAACGACCTCGACGGCGTCGATCGCGCGCGGTTCAATCACCTCGGCTGGCTTGCCGGGTGCGTCGCGCGAATGTATCCTGAAGTTGTACCGAGACGGCGCTAGCGCGAGCGAGGGTGAGGTTGAGGTTCAGCGTTCAAGCGTGGTTCCATCCGATCGCTTCGAGGAATACTCGCTGGTGCGATGGCCTGCGCGTCCCGTGTTCTGCCTGCGCCGCACGATCGATCGCGCTGGCAGGGTGGCTCGTCACGGTCAGCTGTGCAGCACCGGTCCGCAACGACCCTGCTCAGAACGCTCCGAGGACGAGCGATCTCGCGAAGCGGCCAGGTGAAACCCATGAGGATGCCAAGGCGAACGGAACTGGGGCATCGCCTCCTTCCATGCGCGGCAACCGCGGGTTGAAGGAACTTGGCGCAACATCAGGAAGCCGCGCTGAGGTACCATCACGTCATGCCCTCGCTGCGCCCGACCCCCCTCCTCGCCGCACTCGTGCTGACGACGTCGTCTTGCGGCGGCACGGTCACCCAGGAGCGCGCAACGATCGAGGCCGACGCCTCTGCAGAAGCGGAAGTTGCTGCCGACACGTCCGCGCCCGTGGAAGCCTCACCCGACTCAGCACCCGGCGCAGATGCCGCGGTCGATGAGCCTTCCGTACCGGACGCCGCTTCGGACGCGATGCTGCCCGACTCCCCGTCCGAAGCCTCGCAGGACGCTCCGCCTGAGGTCGCCTGCATCCCTCCTCACGCCTGGTGCAACGGCGCATGCGTGGACCTCTCCTCTGACCCTGCGAACTGCGGGAACTGCGGCACGTCTTGTCAGTCCTGGCAGCAGTGCGTGGCTGGCACTTGCGGGTGCGAGTGCGCGGCCGGGCTCAGCTGCTGCGGCGCGATCTGCACCGACTTCGCGACCGACCCATCGAATTGCGGCGCCTGCGGCAACGCCTGCAAGGCGGGCGAAGTGTGCATGGCCGGCATGTGCTCAGGATGCGCCTGCCCGGCACCGATGACCTGCTGCAACAACGCCTGCACGAACCTACAGATGGATACGCAGAACTGCGGAGCATGCGGCCACGCTTGCCCCAGCGCATGCGGGTGCGTGGCCGGCTATTGCGCAGTAGCGGGCTGCCAGCCGGGATGGGGCGATTGCGACAGCGACTGCGCGAACGGGTGCGAGACGAACCTCGTGACGAGTCCGTCGAATTGCGGAGCATGCGGACTTGCATGCATCGCTGGGAAGGTCTGCGTCAATGGGATGTGCCCGTGAGCAGCTCCACCGTCACCTCCACTAGCCTCCGCGCAAGAATGGCCCGGGGCGGGCTCGTGGCGATTCTCGTTGCGATCAGTATGTCGGGCTGTGTGAAACGAGACTTGCCCGCCAGCGAAGTCGCAGGCATCTATGAATCGAGCCAGAGCTACGCAGTTACGACTGTGCGCCTCAGCGCTGACCACTCGTTTGTGATGGAGTCCTCGACCTGCAAGGCCCACGACGTGATCCGTGGTCGATGGGAGCAGACAGGGGACGGCTACCTCGCGCTGAGGCGGAATCCCCACTCAGAATCGGATTCAGGCACGACCGCAGAGGAGAGCGGGCTCGCTGACATCTGCAAGCTCGACCCGCAGGCCTGCCCTGAGGTTCGGGTCGAAAACATCCGCATGCGCGTCGTCGGCGATGTCCTGGAGCTGCACCTCTCTTCGGCCCAGAGCAATGTGCAGAAGCTGCAACGCCGTGCGAAGCCTTGAAGGCGAAGCGTGGCAAGCAGCGGACCGCGGGCTGCCCCCGGCTACTTCCACAGCTTTTTGATCTCAGCCAAGTTGGTGGGCATGGGACAGCCGGCCGGGATGCCGAGGTTGAGGCCCTCGCACCTTCGATTCCGGCACATGGGAAGGTAGAGTACGCGGGGCTTCCAGGGCCCTTTCGGCAAGCAGAAGCGCGGCGCTGTCGTGCACTTCTTCTTGTACAACTCCGCATTCACCGCGACGACCGGGTCATCCAGATCGCAAGGGGCCGCCACCAAGCCTGGCACATCAGGCACTCTCTCGACCCGCTTTGCTCACGTATTCTCTGCAAGTCGTTGGGGCACAAGAATTGCGGGCCCTCGGTCACGCTTCGCGGCTGGGGGAGAGGGGCACAAGCGGCGGCTCCACAAGGGCCAAAGTGCATCACCAAGAGGACGGGAAGTGCGTCACCAAGAGGACGGGAAGTGCGTCACCAAGAGGACGGGAAGTGCGTCACCAAGAGGACGGGAAGTGCGTCACCAAGAGGACAGATCGAGACTGCGTGGCCCCTCTCCCTCGCCGCATTTGGTATGCAACGGACGCGGCGAACGGGGAGAGGGGCGCGCGGAAGTCGCGTCGAGGCGAGCGGGGGTGAGGCAAGAGATCCTGAAATCCGACAAGGCCGGATCTGCCCCTTCTCGACCATCGGCTCGCTCCCATCAAGAGTCTGGCCGCCACCTCCACAGCCGCGCTCACCCCAGCCTCGGTTGCAGCACGCGACATCGCCCGGTACCATCACGTGATGCCCTCGCTGCGCCCGACCCTCCTCCTCGCCGCTACCGATTCGTCCGCGCCCGCGGAAGCCTCACCCGACGCCGCACCCGGCGCAGATGCCGCGGTCGATAAGCCTTCCGTACCGGACGCCGCTTCGGGCCCCTGCATCCCCTCCAGGAGCATCTGGGCGAACAAGGCCCGGGTTGGATCTGTTGCAATCCTTCTCGGCTTCATTGGAATCGGGTGTGTGAAGCGAGACTTGCCGGTCAGCGAAGTCGTAGGCATCTATGAATCGCCTCCAGACCGTGCGGTCACCACTGTGAGGCTGAACGCCGACCACTCCTTTGTGATGGAGTCCTGGACCTGCAAGACGCACGACGTGATGAGTGGTCGATGGGAGCAGACGGGTGATGGATACGTCGCGCTGAGCGCGAATCCCCGCTCAGAATCCGAGCCGGCCAAGACCGCCGAGCAGAGCGGTCTCGCGGAGATCTGCAGGCTCGATCCCCAGTCCTGCGCTGTCGTACGTGCCGAGGACGTTCGCGTGCGCATCGTCGGTGGTGTCCTGGAGCTGCAGTTCTCGTCCGCCCGCGACTACGTCCTGAAGCTGCATCGTCGCGCGCAGCCTTGAAAGCGCAGCGAGGCTGGCAGAGGTGTCATGCGTCCGGGAACATCTCCCGCCGCCCGCGGTCCTACTCCCCAATGCGCGCCGACTGCGCCTCTGGCTCCCAACCTCCGCCGCCCCCCAAGGCGCGGGCAGACTACAATATTCCGATAGGACTTGCCTTCGCAGCTGCCGCACTCTTCATCACCCTCGGTTTGCTCTTGGCAGGCGACCTCGGGTTCTCCCGTTCCTTGTCTTCGCGGAGTCTCGAAGAGATCGGCGGGCACGTCCTCTGGTGCGCGTTCGTCATGCCTGTGGTCGTCCTCCTCCCACTGCTCGGCCTCGCGGCCATCAAGGACTTCTTCAGCAAGCACTTCTCCCGAGCCGACAAGTGCAAATGGTTCTTCGCCGACGAGGCGGGCTTTCGGCTCGAATACAACGCCGGGCCGAGCTACGTGCCCTTTGAGGCGATCACCTGCTGCGTGATCCTGCACAACGGCAAGGTCAAACGCGCCTGGCGAGCGAGCCCGACAGCCGAGGCGTTCGCTGTAGCCATCGAGCTGGCCGCGCGACGTCCCCGGGGCAAGCACTTCATCGCCCTGAACCGATTCGACCAGCCAACCGTGGAGCTGGAGCTTTCCTCCGAGGCTGCGATCGCGTGTGCGGAGCGCGCCTTTGGGGTCCTGGAGGCCTGGCACGCAGCGCCCGCTCGCACCGATGAAGCCTGCCTGCGCCTGCTCGGACGAAACGGCCTGAAGCTTGGCGATTGGCTCTTGCGACTGGAGCGCGACCTCACACACCGTGGCGAACAGGGCGCGTACCGCAATCCGGTGGTCGACTCCCAGCTCCAGGACATCTTGGCAGACCGCCGCGCTGAGCCGGACGCACGCGCCGCTGCTGCGTATCTGCTGTTGCGGGCTGGAGCCCGCAGCGTGGCCTCTGCGATGACCGCGAACACCCCTCCGGTTGTGGTCGTGGCCGCGAAGCGAGCGCTTCCTGATGCGGTGGATTCCGGGATGTTCACATGCGCTGAGCGCTTCCTGGCCGAGGAGTACCGGGGTTGACGAGGACCTGCCATGGACCATCTGTGGAAGCACTTCAACGACGGGGGATGGGGGATGTACCCCCTGGTGATCTGGCTCCTGCTCGCAAGCCTGATTGCAGCGGAGCGGGGCGTGGTGCTGTTTGCGCTCTCGCGTCCGAACGGAAGGCGCTTGCTGCAGGTGATCCGGTCTCTGCTCTTGCGCGGCGAGCCCTTTGAGGCCATTCAGGCGTGCGCGCGCACGAACTCGCCAGCTTCTCGGGTAGCCATGGCAGGCCTGTCGAAGATGGAGCGGCCAAGCCGCGACATGCAAGCAGCGATGGACGCTGCCATGCTCCGGGAGGTTCCTCTTCTGAACTTGCGCTCGTCGTACTTGCCAGTCCTTGGAAACCTGGGAATCCTGACCGGGTTGCTGGGGACCATCAACGGGCTTACCTTCAGTTTCTGCACCGTGGGCAGCGACAGTGCCGACCCAGGGCAGAAGGCGAGAATCATCGCGGAGCGCATCTCCGAGGCGATGAACTGCACCGCGCTCGGCCTGATCATAGCGATCACCTGCGTGATAGCCCACGCGGTGCTGCAACGAAGAACGCAGCGTATCGAGGACGACATCCACGAGACGTCGGTCGGGATTGCGGGCATGGTCCTTGGCAAGGGGGTTCTGCTGGTCGGGCGCGATAGAGCCGAGTATCATCCGCGCGATGTCGCGACTCCGATTGTGCCTGCCGGTTCTCGCCTGCGTTCTGTACGCCGGCCTGGCGCATGCTGATGTTGTCGACACTCCTCCGTTCCTCTGTCTGCCGGGCTACAAGGGACAAACGAGCCATCATGGCACGTGGTGCGAGCCGCCGGAGCCGATCGATGGCTGCCCGCTCGGGTCACGGTGGACATCGCGCTCTGCGGATGATGCGTGGTGCAACGGTCTGGTCCAGGACTGGTACTGCAAGACCCCGAAGCTGGAGTGCAGGAAGGTCTCCCTGTGCGTTGAGGAGATACGACGACGCAGCCGTGGGCATGGCATGCCGCCTGAGTATGTGGAAGAACGAGTCCACGGCTACTGCCTTCCGGACTGCAGTTGTCCCTCGCCCTACAAGTGCGTCACCGCGCTGCGTCGTGTCGACGTGATCCCTGACTCGGGCGTGCCGCCGTGGGCCATCATCTGCCACGGGGTGGCTGGTGTGGCGGAGACGCGCCAAGGCGCTGGAGTGAGAAGCACCCGCACGTGCCCTTCAGCGATGCGTCGAGTTGCGTTCGGATCGGGCGCCGACGACGTGACCGGCCCTGGGCGGGATGCGACGCCTGCACGCATTGCGTCCGGCTGACAGCTGGCGTTATCCTTGTGCGAGGAAGGGCCATTCCTTCGTGGACCAACGCGTCATCCTCCTGTCTGCGATCACGTGGGTCGCCGGATGCGGCGGTCGCGTCGGCCTCGACACCGATCTCCTGCATCCAGCCGCTGACGCAGCGTCCCTTGACGGCACGGTTCCTGACAGCTCCACCGATGCACCGCTCGAAGCTGGTCCTGATGCGGCTCCAGATGCGTTGCCTGACGTGCACCCCGATGCAGCTCCGGATGCGTCGCCTGAGGCGCAGCCCGATGCGCAGCCCGATGCGCAGCCCGATGCGGCCCCGGACACATGGGCACCCTTCTGTTCAGTCGACGGCTGGTGCTGGTCAGCGCCCCTGCCTCAGGGCAACCTTCTCCAAGGGGTGTGGGGAGCAGGTCCGGACGACATCTGGGCTGTGGGAAGCGGCGGGACCATCCTGCACTGGGATGGCGCGAACTGGATGAGTGCACAGAGCCCGACCACCGAGGATCTGCGCGATATCTCAGGATGCTCGGCGGCAGATGTCTGGGCAGTCGGGGATCAAGGAGCGTTGTTGCGCTGGAACACAGCAGCCTGGTCGAAGTGGACGACCCCTATCGCAGAGAATCTACGCGGTGTCTGGTGCACCTCTTCAGAATCCGCGTGGGCTGTGGGCGAGGCGTGCTCGGTCCTGCATTGGGACGGGACTACATGGGCTTCGATCGCTGCTGTTGATGAGAATTGCAGGCTGAACGCAGCATGGGCCTCCTCTGGCGATGACGCCTGGCTCGTCGGGTCGCGCAATCCGGGACCTTGGATGCAGAGCGTCGTACTGCATTGGGACGGAAACAGTCTCAGCGAGGTGCCGGCGTCCGGCAGTGGGGTCAACGGCATCTGGGGCGCGGCAAGCGACGACGTCTGGGCAGGTGCCCGCACTGCAGCACTGCATTGGGACGGAGCGAGCTGGACCGCGGAACCCGTATCGACGCTTTTCGCTTTCGAAGGTATGTGGGGAACAGCTTCGGACGATCTGTGGGCGGCATCCTCTCAGTCGGGCGCCGGACTCATGCACTGGAATGGCGACACATGGTCATCGGTCTCTCTGAAGAGCGGCTTCTTCGGGTTGTACGATGTGTGGGCTAGCGCACCGAACTCTGTATGGGCTGTGGGTAACGCTGGGCTCCTGGTTCAATATGATGGGGCGTCGTGGTCCTGGTACAGCAGCAAACCACTCGCACAACTCGATGCCGTGTGGGGATTCGGAGACAACGACGTCTGGGTGCTCGGCTTCGGGTCGATCTTCCACTGGGATGGTGAGGCCTGGACGTTGTCCGGCCAGGAGCTGCCAACGCAGATCGATGGCGCGCTCTGGGGAGCTGAGCCTGACGACCTGTGGGCAGTGGGAACGGGCAAGCTCTTGCATTGGGATGGATCGACCTGGAACGATGTGTCGCCAGGGGTTCTCCTGGCCGGTGCACTCAAAGGCATTACCGGGACAAGCCATGACGACGTGTGGATTGTGGGCGACAAGGGCACGGCGCTGCATTGGGACGGCGTCGATTGGACATCCAACCCGACGGGCACGGACCACAGCTTGCGGGCAGCATGGGCCATCGCTTCGGACGAAATCTGGGCGGCAGGAATTGGCTCTGTAGGCAGCTCCCTGTTCCATTGGCAGGGCGCGAGTTGGACCGAGTATCCGTGGGGTTTGGACTTCACGCCCCACGACGTGTGGGGAGCAACCCCGGACGACGTTTGGGCAGTGGGTGCGAGTTTCGTGGCTCCGCAGGAAGGCATGATCCTGCACTGGAATGGGAGCGAATGGCAGAACGACCCGTGCCCTGGATTCCCGTCGATCTCCTCGGTGTGGGGGAACGGACCGAACGACGTATGGCTGGCAGGATATCACGGCCTGATCGCGCACCGCGAGTCGGGCATCTGGGTTCGCCAGGCGAGCGGTACGGGCACTGACCTCGTCGGCATGTGGGGTGCTTCGCAGGGCGCGCTCTGGGCCGTCGGACGGCAAGCCGCGATCCTGCGTCATTCGCCAGAGTGATTGTCCCCCCCCGAGAAAGGGTGAGATTGTGTGGCAAACGAGTAATGGGGTTGACGAGGACCGGGTGCGATGTGAGGGAGTCCCTTCCATGACGCCGCCGATTGAAACCGGCGGCTGGTCGATCAAGCCCCGAGGGCTTGTCCATGAGGCCCTCGCGCGCCCTCAGGTCGCATCTAACCGAGCGGCACCGCCCGTGGTTACCGCCGCCACCTTCAAGCCCTTCGGGCTTGACCTGGAAAGCCGCCGGTTTCAATCGGCGGCGGTGGTTCGCGCCCGCCTCGGATTCAACACGCGCCGTGGCGACGGATGCCGCGGCGCGCATTCGTTCAACGCGGCACCGGCGCGTTTTCACGGCGTCACGATCCGCCGACGGGCAGGCGCGGTCTTGGCGTAGGATGTCCGAAGCCCCGATGCCTTCCGTTCCCAATCGCCTCTCGTTCGCCCTGTGCGCATGTCTCGCTGCGGCTTTGTGCGGGGTCGCTTGCCGACGCAGCGTGCGCCCGGCTTCCGAGTCCGACGCCGGGGCCGCTCCTTTGCCTGCGGCATCGGCAGATGCGGGCGCAAGTACTGCGGACCGCCCGGCGCCTGGCAGCATACGCGCGCTGAGCGATCAGGACTGGGTGCGCGCGGCAGAGCTCCCGACCCAGTGCGCGGTCCACCTCGCGCGCGATCCAGGGCGAGTCGTTGAGCCCTTGGCATTCGAGCCCTGCAGCGACGGCCCCGAAGGGTGCAGGTCGTTCGTGTCTCGCTGGACCAGCGAAGGGAACAGCATCTTTGGCAGAGCGGAAGCCATCGTGCCTGTCGGAAGCAAGACCTTCTTCGTTTCAAAACGCCAGGAATACGATGCAAACCTTCACGTCAAGCGGGTGCTTCACGTGGTGGAGCAAGTCGACGGCGCGAGCGTGTTCGCCCTGGCAGTGGACAAAGCGCACACGACCGACTGCGCGGTCGAGATCGCTGCGGGCTCCCAGGGCATCGCGATCACGGCCTTTGCGGACCGCGAAGAAGGCAACTGGCTGTGGATCGGGACCTCGTCGTGGGAGCGCCCGCTCGAGGTGAAGTGGACGAAGATCGTCTTCGACGCCAGGCAGGCGACGCAACCGGGTTATTCGGCGCCTTCGGGTTACAGCGCGGCAGGGGTCTGGTTGGGAGACGAGCGCCGATTCTCTCTTTACAGGGCAGGTGCCACCACCCTGTTGTCGCCCACTCTTTCCGAGCTGGACATGGGGCTGGACAGCGCCCTGGTTTCAGGGGAAGGCGCATGGACCGTGCTCTTCCGCTTCTCCCAATCCGTGGCCGGTGCCATCGGATACGTGGATCGACAGGCTCGCTTGCACCTCGTTCGCAAGGCTCCGTCGGGCGAATCGATTTCCCATCTCGCGGTGGATCGGTCGCGAGGCGGTGCGCTCGTCTGGCTCCAAGGTGGACAGGCCGAGGAGAGCGTGCTCTTCAGTGCGGACAAGCCAGCTGCGCCAGCGGAGCTCAAGCCGCGGCAGGTCACGACGCTCCCGTTCCGGTGGTCGTCGGTCACAAGCCTTGTTGCGGACCGTGGAAGCGTGGCATTGCTGGTGGGATCGGATGCGAACATCCCCGCGGAGGCGCACATGGTCCGCGCTGACACCGGCGTTCGCTGGAAGCTGCCAGCGCTACGCGACCGCTGGTGGACTCGAATCGCGGGCTTCACCGAGACCGAGCTCTGGATCTGGACTTCAACTCCATCCAAGGTGGGCTCGAGCGGTATCGTTCGCTTTCGACTCGACGCGATCGCAGCGCCTTCCTCCCTTCCCCTGAGCCCTCGGCCCTGAGCCCTTTCAAGGTGCCAATTTCTCAGGCCCGGTCGGCGACGGGCAGGTAGATACGGGGGTGGGACAGACGCGGCAGTGCCGCGTCAAACGGATGCGCGCCAGTGGCGCGCCACTACGGTGACTCCGTTGGAAGGACTTCCACCTTTCGAATCCACACGCCTGGGGCAGGGTCGGCAGTGCGCTGTTCAGACATCCGATGGAATTTGCCGAAGCGAAAGCTGGCAAGTCAGTAGGCAATCGGTAGCGGCGCGTCATCGGCGCGTCTGCGTTCGACGCGGCATCGCCGCGTCTGTCCATGCCAGTCTCCTTTCGCGCAGTGCAAGGAGACTGGCATGGACGGCACTGGCTGCACTGCGGGCGTCGGGCCGCATCGCGACTCCGAAGGGCCCGATGCAAGGCGTGACGCCGCAGCCCGGGGCGGCGGCGCGGCTTGCGGGCCCGAGGAAGAATTCGCACACAGTCTTTTGTGGGGCAACGACGTGGCCGACTTGCACCGGCCGTTGACCAGGGCACCGCAGGATCGTACGCTCGCCTCGATGCGCGTCGCTCTTGCCCTCTTGATTGTCGCATTGTCTGGGATGTGCGCGTGCAGCGGGCCGACAAGCTGCACCCGTGCAACGGCATGCTCGCAGCGTTCCTGGGAGGGACTCCCCCGGACACGAGACAGTGACAGATGGTGCCAGGATGTGTCACCCGGCGTCCCTCTCAGCCAACGGTCCCAGCCTTTTTCGCCTCTCTTCTTCAAGGCACGCGGGTTGCATCGCCCCTGGCGATGCGTGCCAACCTCTGCGTGACCCTTGTTACCGCGGTAGCCATCCTCTTGACCGGCTGTGAGGCGGACGAGGCTGTTGCGCCTGTCAGCTCCCCCTCCCAGGACGCTACCACGGAAACGACCGGTTCAGGGCTGCCACCCGCTGCGAACGGCGGGTATTGCTGTCCGATCGGCATGCCGTCCTGCAACTGTTTCCCAAACGGCGGGTGGACGCCGGTCGACGACGAGGCGCATTGCCCGAAGATTTGCGACATGGCTCCGCCAGCCCAGGAGGTGACCGACGCCCACGGGTGCAAGGTCCTGACAGGTCCCAACTCATGCCTCCACCCGCCCTCGGCCGACGGCGGAGACGCTGACGTCCTGGAGACCGGGGGGGATGGCCCGGACGCAGATGCTTTCGACAGCCCGGAAGTCGAGGATCTCGATTCTGGCCTGACACCTGCCCCTGATGGCGGATTCTGTTGCCCCATCGAGCCACCATCCTGCGATTGCTTCGGCAACGGCGGCTGGGTGGCGAACAACGATCTGAAGTCGTGCCCGCACATCTGCGACATGGCACCTCCTGCAGAAACCAAGACCGACTCGCACGGCTGCAGCTACCTGTTCAGTCTGAACTCCTGCCTTTCGTTCGATGCCACCGTGGACGGCGTCACGCCGCAGGACTCAGCCGCGGATTGAGGGCAGCTCGGCCCAGGCGCCCGGATTGGCTCGCACTGACCCCTCACTCGCAGGTGATCTGCCCGAGAGCCGCGAGCATCAGCTGCAGGAAGATGCTCACCGCCTTGCCCGCAACCGACGGAATCGTAGGCGCAAATCCGAAAGCCGTTCCGAGTACCCCTGTCACACCGCTGAGCGACAGCAAGGAAACAGGGTTGGTGAACGAGCCATACGCCAGCACGCCGACGGCGTAGACGTTCGCCTGAACGCACGCATACGGCGTCGTGTTGGGGGCCGCCTCCGAGCCAGGCCCTGTTGCCGTACAGGCGAGGCCGACCACCGTCAACGCTGCGCTGAGCCAGCCGGCCAGGTCGCTGGGCGCGGCGAGCTTGCAGTGGCTGCTTCCTCCCCCATGCCCGTCTGCAGACACTGCCGTGGCTGACCCTGTTCGCGGATCGACCAACCACAGCGCGGTCACCGCTCCTGTGGCCGGCACCAGGCGCACGTAGGAATCGTAACGCATGAGTAGCGGGCGAAACGCTGCCTTCGTCGCGTCAGACCAGGTGGGCAGCCCATCGGCGTTCTGCGCAACTACCAGCGATTGTTCAGCGAGCAAAGCCGCGGCGCTCGACGCCATCCATTGCGACTCTCGCACCGAAGCTCCGGCTGTTGCCTGCAGAGCTGCGCGGAACGCTTCTGCCGGGTCGGCCGAGGTTCCGATCATCTGCGTGAGCGCGGGAGCCAGATCGGAGTCGAGGCTGAGCCCGGTTGCGGTCGGCACTGTGCCGATGACCCGGACCCAGAGCCCTGGGGGCGTGACGCCGCCCGCAGCAGCGACCGGTTCGCCCAATGCGGCAGCCAGCCAAGGCATCTTTCGAATGTCCTGGGCAGCGGCCACGATCCCCTTCGTGTCAGAGGGCGAGCTGCGCCGCAACGGACCCAGCGTGAGCAGCGCTGCCAATGCGTCGTCCAGACGCTGCGCATTGGTGGAGCCTGGCGCGTCCAAGACCACGTCTGTGACGGAGTTGAGCGCCTGCGTGCACTGCGCGATGTCGGCCGCCGAAGGATCGCCGTAGAGCCGCAACGAGGAAGTGAGCTCGACACCGGCCAAACGGCGCACGTCGGTGACACCGTTGGCGGTCACGGAAAGGTAGATGCCCGCGACTCCGGAAGGGGCCGTTCGATCCGCCTCGGCTGGCACCTGGTAGGTTGTGGAGCCGGTGACCTGAGCGTGGTCCTTGATGGCGACCTTGACGCTGCGCGTGACAGGTCCTGCCAGGGGCGCCTCGTATCGAAGCCGGTACGCGTTCGACAGCCGCGTCGCCACCTGCTGTCGCACGAAGTCGGTCAACGCGCTGCCAATGCCAGGATCCGCTGGATCGAGGCGCACCCCACCGGAGCCGGAGACGATCGCCTCAACCGCTGCATCGTCGGGCTTGCCGATCGGAACGACAGCGACCGGGATTCGGGCCGCGGCCATGGCCTTCTTGAAACCAGGGATCTGTGCGGGATCCTCCAGGGCAGACACGCAGTCGCTCACTAAGATTGCCGCGCAAGCGCCTGAATCGGGCAGGACCTGGCCCACCGACTGCCAGACGCTCGAGTCGGATTGGGCGGCGGTGAGCGCCGCAGTGACATCCGACGCGTTGGGAGCCCTCCAATCCGCAGATGGCTTGGAGCCCAGAGCGATCACCTGCACGACAAACGGTGCCGAGGATGCGGCGGACACCAGCGCGGCTGCCAGCGCGGTCTCGAACTTGGCTTTCGCATCCGCAGAAGGCCAGAAGTCCAGCACGCTGCCGCTCGTGTCGTAGAACACCACCACGCGCACCGCCGGCGGCTGCACATTGGCGATGATGGTTGCATCCACGCTGCTGTCGTCTTCACTCACCGCAAAGTCGTCGCTCCCCAATCCTTCAATCACGTTGTCGGAGGCGTCGAGTACCGCCACGTCAAGATCGAGGCCCGGAAACGATGCCGGGTTTGCGGTCACGCGGACCATTGCAGCCCGTGCTCTCGCTTCGGCCCTTGCTGCGCTGTCAAGTGGAGTCGGCACAGGGCCGTACGGGCCGACAATCTGCTTGGGGTCGGCGGTGGAAGGACCGTAGATTCCACCATTGAGGCTCACTGCCAGTCCTCCGTAGGTGTCGACCACCGAGGCCCCAAGGCTCTCGAGACTATAGAGCCGTAGAACAGGCGTTCGCACCGGGAACGACGTCAAGTCGTATCCCAGGGCCTGTTCAGGCGGAACCGGTGGTGCGAACGACAGCGAGACGCATCGTCCGACGACCTGATCGACAGGCCACTCGCCAGCTACCACCTCGAAGAGAGCCGTGCGATCGATCACCGCACCTGCGGGTGGTCGGAGCGCCACAGACACGGCGATCTTGACGTTGGGCACGAGGGGCGAGCCCGCGGGGGCCGCACCCGCCGGCTCAGCATCGCTCACGTCCGTCGAACCCAACGCGATCGCCCAACGCTTCGAGCCACCTGCCCGGGTGAATTCGACGACAGGGACGTCGTCAGGGAGCCCGCCCGCTTTTGCCGTCGCGGTCCGTTGATCCGTGGGGAGTGCCGAGAGGATTCTTGTCACCGACGCGTTCACGCGCGTTGTGGCGTCGCTGTCGTCGGTGAAGGTCGACGGCACGGTCACACCCACCGCAGCGCCGACAGAAGCCATCATCGTCGAGTCAGGTTGGAAGGGGTGCACCGGCGCAGCGTAGACCTCGCTCCCCCAGCCCTGTCTCGATGCTCGTACGATCGTGGTCGTGAAGCCCGCCGCAGTGAGCAGCTCAGCCAGAAGCTCCACGCGATCGCGGAAGGAGCCAGCGCCTGCGCGCAGGGCGCCCCGAGCTCCGAAGCGAATCGAAGCAACCGGGATCTCTGCTGGAAGGGGCGGCAACACGCCAATGTGCTCGCGTACGAACCGTGCGATCACGTTCGGGTCACCGCTCGCCACCGCTTCATCGGCCCGGGCGCGAAGCAGGTCAGGGCTGGAGGCGAGCGCTTTGCGAAGGTCACCCAGATGCGGGTCGATGTCTCCGTCTGCGCTGATTTCCGGTGCGGGCGCGGGAGAGGCCTTCGTGCAGCCTTCCAGCAGACCCGATCCGACGATCGCTCCCAACGCAGTCAAGAAATTCCGCCGATGGAGCTGCATGAGCCAGCGTCCCTCAGTTCCCTTGCAGGACACGTTTCACCTCTTGTTCCCTCGCGCAGACAAGTCAATCCCGGCAATCCATCGGTTCAGGCGCAACCGAGCATGACCGGCGCAAACGGTCGCAGGTAGTCGGGACGGACTGGCGGTTTGCTTCAGCAGTCCACGAGCGCGACCCGGTTGATCGACTTCGTGGGCTTCAACCGGAGTCTCGACGGCGAGACCTCCAGATCGACCTTGGATCCTGTCAACCTTGTTCCCGTCGCGGTCACCTGCAGCACCAGCGTCTCACGATCGCATTGCACAACGACCTTGTCAGGATCCCCAGCGTCGACCGTCAACGCGCTGCACTTCTGGAATGCCTTGCACATCTCGAACATGTCCTTCTTGCCAGGAGGACAGAACGCGTGGCGTCGCTGGGGCTTCGGATCCCCATCCATGCGGGTCTCCACCAGCACGTCGACCCCGAGCCGGCCTGTGCCGCACTCGGATTGCGAGCTGACGGTCTGCAGCACGAGCCATGCATCTCCGACCGGGGCTGTTGGAGGTTCGACGTTGCTCGACCGTGCTTCCGAAGGCGCAGCTGCTACCGAAGCGGAGGGAGTCTGGGATGCCGATGAAGCGAGCGATCCAGCATCGATCGGCGCTGAGTTCGTGCGGGAGCTGCGGTCACAGGCAAGGGCGCAAAGGGGCACCAGGACCATCAGGGCACAGAAGGTCGACGGGTTGTGGGGGGACACGCGTCGGAGCGTACCAGAATCTGCTTGCTCCCAGGCATCGGCGAGGGCTGACCTTGCACTGACTTCGCGCTTCCTGTGTGAACCGGCATCCACGGCCCAGCAGCACATCACCAAAAACTGCGAGTACTTTGCGCGGCACGCCCTGTGCTTCAGGCATCAGCATGACTCGCATCGCCTTGTGGCTCGCCGCGATCGCGCTCTCCACCGCCTCCGCAGGATGCTACGCCGCCGCTCCCACAGGAGGCATGTACTACGACCCCTGGGGCGACCGGGAGGGGTACTCCACCTACAGCTCGGATAGCGAGCTCAACCCCAACAAGGCAACGATCGAATCCCACTCCCGCCCCACGCGCTACCACGAAAGCGAGTCGGCTCACGCAAGCAAAGGCTCCCATCAGCCCGCGTCCGATGTCACCTCGAGCTGGTCCTCGCACGCGCCTGCCTCGGATGTGCACTCGTCGTCGCGCGGCTCCTGGTCCTTGCCGTCCAACTCCGGCCCGAGCTTCAACCCCTCGTCTGTCTCGAGGCCGTCGTCGTCGTCCAACTCATCCAGCTCGTCCAGCTCGTCCAGCTCGTCCAGCTCGTCCTCACGCACTTCCTCCCCTTCGCTGCCGTCCAGACACCACAGGTAGCTCCTGGAGTCTGGAGCCGGACACGGCCCAGATGCCCATGGCTGCGGACAACACGAGAGCAACCGGCGCAGCAATGGGAAACCAGCTCGTCCCCTCGGCGAGCCACAGGATGACCGCTGCCCCCGCAGCAAGGCGCATCAGCTCGACAGGAATTGCCCAGCGACGCCCCTCGAACATGGCGCCCCACGTGGCCAACGCAGCGAGCAGAGGAATGCCTGCCACTACCAGCGTCGACACTGCTGCGCGCTGCTGCGCCAGGATGAATCCGGTCGTCCCGAGCACCACGGTGACGAAGCTCACAATCACATAGGCCGCCCACGGGCTCCCCTGACCTGTGTCGTACTTGCGTTGGGCGGCGCGGCTCACTTCTGGAATGCGTACGGTTCCCCCGAGCGCTGCGGGTCTCCATTCAGGAGGCATGAACCAGACGCGCAGACGATCGCTCCACCTCGGCGACTTGGCAGCCAGCCGTGCCAGCTCGACCCAGGCTTGCACGTTCGCCCACAGCGGGTTCCAGCTCTGCAACGGCTTGACCGTCCCGTAGACCGGCTCCTGCTCCTCTTGCTGGAACGTTCCGAAGAGCTTGTCCCAGATGATGAAGACACCGGCGTAATTCTTGTCGATGTACTTCGGATCGATCCCATGGTGGACGCGGTGATGGGAAGGCGTGTTGAGCACCCATTCCAGGGGCCCCAACTTTCCCACGGCGCGCGTGTGGATCCAGAACTGATAGAGGATGTTCAGGGTCTTGACTGCCACGAACATCAGGGGAGGGAAGCCGGCGATCGCCAGCGGCAGGTAGAACACCCAGTCGAAGAGCGGGTAGAACCAGCTCTGACGCAAGGCGACCGACAGGTTGTACTCCTCGCTCTGGTGGTGCACGACATGCGTTGCCCACAGCAGATTGACGCGATGGCTCGCGCGGTGGAACACGTAGTAGCCGAGGTCCACGCCAAACAGCAGCACGACCCACCCGACCACGGATTGAACGGGAACGGTGGTGAGCCTGAGTCGCTCGTAGACCCAGCTGTAGCCTGCGAGCGCAGCGAGCTTGAGGAACACGTCGAAGAGCTGCTGGCCGATGCCGCAGCTCAGGTTGGTGATCGAGTCCGCGAGCTGGTAGCGCGCGTCGCCCTGTCTCACGTTGACCAGCAGCTCCACGCCGATGAGCAGGAAGAAGAGAGGAATCGCTGCTGCCACGAACACCGGATCCATGACCGGTTCCTGGGGCCCGCCCCGGCGAACGTCACGAGGGACGAGAAAATGCGCTTGGACTACGTCGATTTGCTCGCCATTTCGCGCAGCAACGCTCCCTGAAGCATGGTCGGTACGGTCCGATTTCAACCCAATTGGATGATCTCCGCGTCGATGAGTC
Source organism: Deltaproteobacteria bacterium (assembly GCA_016218915.1). Classification (GTDB taxonomy): domain Bacteria; phylum Myxococcota_A; class Polyangia; order Polyangiales; family Polyangiaceae; genus JACRCQ01. The sequence continues at coordinate 27,747 of JACRCQ010000067.1, read as the reverse complement.
CTGCGAGGGTCTTGAGGGTCTTGAGGCGGTCCATCCCCGCTATGTCGCAGAGCTCGTCAATGGAAGTCTGCCCGTCGATCCGCGAGATCAAGAACCCCTCCCGATGGTCGAGCGCAAGCCAGCGCAGCTTCTCCGGAGTCACGGCGATGCGCGGCACAGCGGTCAGATCGCCGATGCGCTCTGCATACCGTTGCTCGAGCAGGCGCCGGCACGAGCGAGCATAGAAGGAAGCGCCCGCATCGTCAGGTGTCTCTGCGACGATCTGATCGGCGGTCCGCAGACAGACCCAGTACTCGCCAGCGGCGAAGTAGTCCTTCATGCGCGAGCTCGCGAGCTCCTGAAGGGTACGCGGTCCAAGCGTGTCAGCCGGCGGCAGCGGGCTGGGAACGAAGTCAGGAGCCGGTGCCTGCTGCGTCGGGCATTCCGTGGACTGTCGGCGAAGCAGCTCGACCACCTCTGCAGGGGCCGGCACTGTCGAAGCCTCCTGGTTGCACACCGGGTTGTCGACGGGAGGCGGAGGCGGGTCTGTCTCGAGCTCGGAACGCGCAGAAGAAGGCTCGGATATGTCACGCGTCCGCGATCCGTCGCCTTGGAGCTCGCCGGTCCACGCGTCGTTCGATGCTTCAGGTGCATCGGGCGTTTGCAGGGCGACACTGAGCACGAAGCCAGAACCTCCGGCGCTGCTCAGGCTGCCCATGTCTCCCGTCTCGCCCGAGATTGCGACACTCCCCAGCTTCATGCTCTTCTCCCTGTGGGAGGTCCTGCGGACGAACCTCTCCGCACGGTCGGTCCGTTCGGTACCCGAAGCGGAGCAGCTTTCGTTCCACCCGGGAACTATCTCCGCGTTCGTGCGAGGACTCCGCGGTCCGCACCGGGTACCTGTCGAGCCTGCGCCCCGTGCAGAACCGGCAATCCATCAACGTGAACGAGCTGACCCTCAATTCGAGGGGGTTGGCGTCGAAGGAGTAACCCGCACGGAAGCCAGCACGTCCCGCACCTTGCGCGCGAGCGCCTCGGCTGTGAACGGCTTCTGGATGAACGCCGTTCCAGGCGCAAGAATGCCGCTGTGCACGATGGCATCGTCGGTGTAGCCGGACGTGTAGAGCACCAGCAAATGCGGATAGATCGTGTGAGCCGCCTCGTAGAGCGTATGGCCATCGCGCTCCGGAAGCACCACGTCGGTCAGAATCAGAGCGACGTCTGCTCCGTGCGCGGCGAGCACCGCGTCCGCTTCGGACGGCGCCGCTGCAGCCAGGACATGGTAGCCGTGCGCTTCGAGTGAACGTTGCGCCATGCGTCGAACCGACGGTTCGTCCTCGACGATCAGGATCGTCTCGGTCCCGAACCAGAGGTCCTGGCGCTCAGGGGCACGGCTCCTTGGGACTTCCTCGTCGAACACCCTCGGAAGATAGACCTTGAACGTCGTGCCGAGGCTCGGCTCGCTGTACACCCAGATGCCTCCGCCATGCTGCTTGACGATGCCGTAGACGGTGGAAAGCCCCAGACCCGTTCCTTTGCCCCGCGGCTTGGTCGTGAAGAACGGCTCGAACAGGTGCTCGAGCGTATCGGTACTCATGCCGCAGCCGGAATCGGAGATCGCCATCATGACATAGTCGCCGGGGGTCACGCCCGCGTGCGTACAGACATAGTCCTCGTCGAGCGTGACATTGGAGGTCTCCACGGTCAGCTTGCCGCCGCTGGGCATGGCGTCGCGCGCATTGACGGCGAGGTTCACAAGGACCTGCTCCAGCTGGCCGGGGTCCACGCTGACATTGCCCAGGTCGGTGCCGGCTGCAAACACGAGATCGATGTTCTCGCCGATCAGCCGGCCGAGCATGTTCGTCATCTCGCCGACTGTGCGGTTGATGTTCACCACCTCTGGCTGCAGGGGCTGTCTGCGGCTGAATGCGAGCAACTGACGCGTAAGGGTCGCTGCCCGCCTGGAAAGCGCCAGGACCTCGGTGAGGTCCGCGTGAGACGCGGAATCCTCGGGCTCCGTGTCAAGCGCGAAGCGTGTGAAGCCCGCGATTCCGGTCAGCAAGTTGTTGAAGTCGTGCGCCACGCCTCCTGCAAGCTGGCCGACAGCCTCCATCTTCTGCGCCTGGCGAAGCTGCGCTTCCAGCTTGTCTCGGCCAGCTTCGGCATGCTTGCGCTCGGTGACGTCTCGGAAGAAACCCACGTTGCACAGCTTGCCGTCGATCCGGCTCATGGCGCCGATGATGTTGGCATAGACGATGCTACCGTCCTTTCTCATGCAGGGAATGTCTGCACCGGGGTGCTGTTCCCCTCGCAGCACGGCCTCGACGCCAGCCGCGACGACCGCCATGGCGTCCGGCGGGTGAATGTCCGCCACCCCCAACGACCGCAATTCCTGCTCCGTGTATCCCAGCATCCGGCACAGCGCCGGATTCGCGTACTTGAACATCCTCGTCGCACTGTCCGTGATCACGATGCCGTCGGCGCTCGTCTCGAAGAGCGTGCGGTACCTCTTCTCCGAATCCAGCAATGCGTCATGGACAGCCGCCTGGTTGACGAGCATCGCTACCGTGCTGCCCAGCCCGTCGAGGATCGCGTCCTCGGAAGGCGTAATCGAATGCTTTGCGAACACGGCCAGCACCCCTGCCATGTTCCCCTCCCCAACGCGAAGCTGGTATCCAGCGAAGGATACGAGCCCGCTGGCGGGCGTCAGCTCGCTGCCCCGCATGCGAGGGTCGTTGCGCACGTCGTGCGTGACGAGCTTGTGCTCGCTGCCCGCTGCGATGCGTCCAGCCTCGTACAGCCCGTACGGCACGCGATGCTGGCTTTCCCCCTGCGTGAGAGGTGCCTGGCCCGAGCTTGCGAGCAGCTGCAGACATGCATCCCGGCGAAGGCACTTCGGTGGCCCGTCCTGCACCTGCGCATGGAGGCAGCCCTGCCCGCACAGGTCGCCCGGCCGAATCAGCCAGATACCGCAGAAGCTTGCTTCGATGATCCTGACGATGCTGTCGGTCATCCTCTGGAGCTTCTGAGCGAGCGGATCGGTCGCCAGGAGCGTATGTCGCAGGCGGTTGAGCTTCTCCAGCCGCAAAAGCTCCAACGCACGCTGCTCCGTCGCCCGTTTTCGAGTAAGAGCGATGCCGATGCTGGAGCCCAGCCCCTCAAAGAAGCGAATCATCTCCAGGGAGAGCTGATTTCGCATCCGATCATGGAACTGCAGCAATCCGATGATCTCCTCGTTTGCACGCAGCGGGATCAGCGCGACAGATTCGTAGCCTTCGAGGTTGCATCGATGGCACGCGAGACCTTGGTGCTCCTCCAACATGTCGGAGGCTGACAGGTCGGTCGTGCAATTGGTCCAGAAGCTGCCAGCCTCCGTGAAGCACGCAAGCGCAGGATCGGTCCGCCCGCACAGGACATCCCTACACAGGCACGTCTGCGGCAGAGCGCCGTGCGCTCCGTCCACAAGCTGCCCCTCCCGGTCGGGCGAGCACACAAGGCGATCCTCCTGCACGAAGGAGTCAGCCAGCCCGTGGGTCCCATAGTACGGAAAGTCATCGCCCTCGCGCAAGCGAATGGCCACCGCATCCAGCCCCGTGCTGGTCTTGATCAGGTGCATGATGTCGCGAATCGCGTCCGTCGTGCTCTCGGGGTGGTTCAGGCGCTCGAGGATGTCGCGCAGCAGACGTTCACGTCGTTCCGCGCGCTTGCGAGCCGTGATCTCCCGGATGTTGCACTGAATGACCCGTTGGCCTCCAGCCGTGTAGACATTGCTGACGAACTCCACATCCATCTTGCGTCCGTCGTCGGTCTCCAGCGGCAGGTGCTCATAGCGGACGAACTCCTTGTCCTGCAGCTCCGCAAACGCCTCCTGGTTGGCTGCGACATCCCTGAGGAATCCAAGCTCCCACAGTCTCCTGCCCAGCAAGTCATTGCGCGAGACTCCCAGCAGCTCGACCAAGAACGGGTTCACGTCCACTACCGTCCCCGTGTCTGCATCCAGGACGAGAATCCCGTCTTTTGCTGCTTCGAAGAGGCGGCGGTATCGGACCTCGGACGCGTGCAGCGCCGCATCGGACCTCTTGCGCTCCACAGCATTCAGGATGGTCCTCACCAACAGGCTTCCCGCGCCCTGCCCCTTTACGACAAAGTCCTGGGCTCCCTCCTTGATTGCCGCGATCGCCATCTCGTGGTCCTGGGCTCCGGTCAAGAGTACTACCGGCAGGTCCGGCGCCTCGTCCCTCACCTGGATGTACGTGCGCAGCCCCTGGCTGTCTGGAAGCCCGGGATCGAGCAGCATCAGATCCACGCCCTCGTCCCGAAGGAGAGCCAGTGCGTCCGAGAGCCGAGAAGTGCACGAAACCTCGAAGTCGCGCGACTCGACGAGCGACTCCCGGATCAGGTCGACGTCGGTCAGATTGTCCTCGACGATCAGGATTCGCAGCGTATCACCCATTTCGGCCTCGCACCTTTGCACTCGGCGCGGCTTCGCGTCCGGGTTCCTCTGTGGCGGACCTCCTCACGCAGTCCGCCGGTTCAAGGATCTGGAGCATGGGTCTGCGTCGCCAGCACGTCAATCAACTGTGCGGCCGCTGCGATGTGTTCAAGGCGGAATCATCACCTTTCGGCTCGCACCTCGCAGCGTGACCAGGTCGCGGAGTCGCCCTTGCCCTGGTACTGCCCTGACACCAGCCGCTCCTGCTCGTCGTACTCGAACGTCATGCGACCGTTGTCCATGGTGACTCGGCTCTTCCCATCTACCCGCTCGGTTCGGGAGCTGTGGCATTCCGGGGCCCTCGATTCCGACATTCCCCACTGCGGCACCTCGCACCAGCGCTGCTCCACCAACTCCCCGTCCGCATCCCATGTGTAGGTGTGATCGTTCCCACGGTCGTCTTCCCAGCGAAGGAGTCTGCCATCCTGGTAGGCGTACACCTCGCGCGGCGACCCTCCCTCGAGCACGGTCACATGGACCTTGCCCGTGAAACGTACCGGGTACATCGGGTTTCCGATGTGCCGAACCTGCAGGTTGGCAGACAGGATCTGCACCGGCGCAGGTGCTGCAAAGCCTGCGGCGCCGCCGAACGTGGCAAAGGGGCGCGCTGTCGATCGGGCCGCGCTGAACGTGCCGTCCCAGGACAGGGTTGCAGCGAACCGAAGATAGGGCCCGTGGATCCTCACGGCAGTGACTTCGCCGTGCGCGCCGTGCACGAACACGCCCGAGGTCGTCCCGTTCCGGCCACGGCTCTCGTAGCCAAGGAGCTGACCGTTTCGTGCCCAGTGAAAGTCCGAGCCCCCGCCGTCGGAGCGCGCTGTGGACAGCACGTTTCCCAGGGCATCGAAGTAGATCCGCTCGGACACGTTGCCGGTCGTTCGCTGCACGCACACGGCCGGAGCAGGGGCCGCAGGAGGCTGGTGCTCCGCCACGTGCCGGGCAGGTGCAGGAGAAGCGCAGCTTGCGAGCGCTGCGGCAAGCAACGCCGGACGTGGAAGACAGCGAAGCACGTCGCCACCATACCAAGCGCGATGGCAATCGCACAGCCCTGGCATCCGTGCCTCGCGAACCGCTTGCGACGCGCGATGTTCGGGGAGTAGAGGAGTGCATCATGCGATCATCCCCCGGATCATGGGCTGTCGTCGCCGGCTCCTCGGAAGGCCTGGGCGCTGCCTTTGCCCGCGCCCTCGCGTCGCATGGCTTCAACCTGATCCTGTTGGCACGTCGCCCCCAGCCCCTCGAAGCGCTTGCCGCTGAGCTGCGCGAGGCGCGCTCCATCGAGACCCGGGCTGTTCCCTGCGATCTCGGCAGCCCGGACATGGGGCAGCGCCTGTGCGAGGCGATGAGCGGAATCGAGGTGGAGCTGGGGGTCTACAATGCGGCGTACTCGTTCGTGGGGCCGCTGCTCGACAAGCCGCTCGAAGAGGCCTTGCGCGTGGTCGACGTGAACATCCGCGGACCGCTGCAGTTCGTGCACGCGGTCGCGCCTGGTATGGTTGCGCGAGGACACGGCGGGCTGGTCCTGATGTCATCGATCGCTGGGCTGCAAGGTGCTCCGCATCTCGCTGCGTACGCCGCCAGCAAGGCGTTCAACATCGTGCTCGGCGAGAGCCTCTGGGCTGAGCTCAAGCCCAAGGGCGTGGATGTCGTCGTGTCGTGCGCAGGTGCCATCCGCACGCCCGGATACCTCAAGACCGCTACCAAGGATGCCCCCGGAACGCTCGACCCGCAGCAGGTGGCCGAGCAGACGCTGGCTGCCCTTGGCAAAGGGCCGCGGGTGATCCCAGGGGGCACCAACAAGCTCGCAGCGTTCCTGCTGACACGCATGCTCACGCGCAGGGGCGCCATCTCCATGATGGGCTCGTCGACCACCGCACTGCAGGCGCCATCCGCATGATCGCCGGGTTCTTCTCAGCGTGGATCGTCTATGCACTCGTCCTGCTGCTGCACCTCGTGCTCCCGGCCAGGCAGGTGGATGGCTACGTGCGCGATGCGTCCGGGCGGCTCCTGCGGTACCGTCTCAATGGCTTGCGCGTGATGGTCTTGACGATCGCGCTGTGGGCTGCGGCGTGCAAGTGGGCAGGGCTGCCGTGGGACTGGTTCTGGACGCACCGATGGGAGGGGCTGGCAGGAGCGTGCGTGATCGGGCTCGTGTTCACGGCCGCGATCGTGCTGCCAGCAGCGCCTGTGCGGGGCTTTGCTGCAGACCTGTTTCTGGGGAGGCGTGCGAATCCGCAGCTTGGCGACGGGCGGGTCGATGCCAAGATGTACTTGTATCTGATCGGCGCGATCATGCTCGAGCTGAACGTGCTTTCGTTTGCCGCTCACCACGTGATCGAGCACAGCGGCCATGGATCGCCCGGGGTCTATCTCTATGCCGCGATGTTCACCTTCTTTGCCACGGAGTATCTCTACTTCGAGCAGGTGCACCTCTACACCTACGACTTCGTGGCAGAGCGAGTGGGGTTCAAGCTCGGCTGGGGGTGCATGGTCTTCTACCCGTACTTCTATTGCATTGGGTTGTGGTCTGAAGCGCCGCAGAGCGATGCAGGGACGCACCCAGCCCTGCTGGCCTGCTGCGCTTTGTGCTTCGTATCGGGGTGGATGCTTTCGCGCGGGGCAAACATGCAGAAGTACTGGTTCAAGACGCGTCCTGGCGCGAAGTTCCTCGGGCGCATCTCGCCAGAGACGATCAGCGATGGTAGCCGTGAAGTCCTATGCAACGGCTTCTGGGGGTTGTCGCGTCACGTCAACTATCTTGGGGAGATCCTGATGGCGGTCGGGCTCACGCTGTCGCTGGGGCGTGCGCTGGACCCCTGGCCATGGCTGTATCCGCTGTACTACGTCGCATTGCTGTTTCCTCGTCAGGCAGCGGACGATCGTCGGTGTGCGGCCAAGTACGGTGAGCTTTGGAAGGAGTACGTTCGTCGGGTGCCCTGGAGGATCATTCCAGGGGTGTATTGACCTTCTTCTTCCGCTTCTTCGGCGAAAGCCGGGGCGCATGATTTCGCGCGCCATGATTCAGGCGTCAACGTGGTAGCGTCCAAGTCCACGTTCACGTCGCCGTCAATGTCTGACGATTCATCACAAGCCGCAGCTTCGCTTCATCTCTCGACGCGCGTTCTGAAGCCTTGCCCCTGCCCTTGCCCTTACCCCTGCCCGAAACGCCAGCATGCAGGTCTTCGGTCATGAGCGTCACGGGGCTTTCATTCGCGGTGACCGCGTCGGGCAGGGGCAGGGGAAGGGGCAGGGGAAGGGTCGGGAAGCTGGCTCGAAGATGTGACGAATCCGTAGCCGTCAATGTCGACGACGCGCGCATGCCTTCGGTGGAGCGGCCGCATGGACTCCGCCTTATTGCGGAGGTTATATCTCATGACTCCGCCGGCAGCAGCTGAGAGCATGGCGAAAGCCCTCGAAGATGCTCAACCCCGACGCTATCACGCTGGGTGCGGGTCGCTTGCGAGTGGTGGACGCGCGCTCGGCGACGCGTGTATCCTGATCGTCCGCACCTGAGATCTGGGCGGACGGAAGCTAGCGATGCATGCAACACGCGCCACCCTCCTGACGATCGCGACCTGGACAGGGGCGATCGTGCTTGGATGCACCAAGCTGCTCGGGGTCGATGGCGACTACGCTGATCAGCAGCCGGTCTCTGACGCGAGCACGGATTCGAGCGGTGGTGCAGCAGGCACGCAGGGCTCCTCGGGTAGCGCCGGCACTTCTGCAGGAGGTGCGTCGTCGGGCGGGGCTGCCGGATCCGCAGGTGCCGCTGCTACGGCCGGTTCCGCGGGCGCGGCCGCCGGCGGTACCGCAGGTTCCGGGGGCGTCTCCGAGCCTGTGGCAATGGTCAACGGCGATTTCGAGTCGAATCAGGAAAAGACCTGGTTCTGGGATTGGAATGGCCAGAAAGGGACAGGAGCGCTGGTCCCAGGCGCGATCCCCGGCTGGTCGACCGACGAGGACCCGGGCATCGGCGGGCCTTCGGGCAAAGGTGATTCCGGCGTGGAGCCGGGTGGCAACCCTGGTATGCGGCTGTTCCTCAACTCGGTCGACTGGGAGGTCTACCAGACGACGAGCCATGCGATTCAAGCGGGCGACGCGTTCCATCTCGCGTGGGATCTGCGCAATACCTATGCCGCACAGTCAGGAGGCAATCTGGACCTGATCGCGACGCTGTACTTCGTCGATGGGAGCACGCGCGTCGCGATCAAGAGCGAGACTTTCACCGAGCCGCAGAGCTCGACGTTCGCTGCGCACACGCTGGATGCGAGCACCGTGCCGCCTGAGGCCGTGGGCAAGCTCATCGGTGTGTCGTTCGACAACGCCACCACCGGCGGACAGTCCTGGCTCGCGATCGACAACGTGAAGCTGATGGTGACTCACTGACGGACCGACGGGTGCGCGGACAAGGCGATCGCCTTTCGCTCCCCTTGGTCCGGTTCGAACCTGACCGATTCCGAGGAATCGGCTATGGTTCTGGTATGCGCGTTCGGATTGCTTCTTGGGTCGGGGCCGTGTTTGCTTGCGCTGTTGCTGCGTCCAACTGCGGGGGCGACGAGTTCGCCGCGCAGGGCGCGTCAGGGGCTGCTGGTGCTGGGGGAACAGACGCGGGCGCTGGAGCTGCAGGAGCTGGCGGCTCCGCTACCGGCGGCAGCGCAGGAACCGCCGGAGGAGCTGCAGGAACGACGGGCGGAGCCGGGGGCACTGGAGCCGGGGGCGCAACAGGGGGTAGCGCCGGAGCGGGCGCTGCGGGCACCGCTGGCGCTGCGGGCACCGCATCCCAATGCGGCGCTGGCGTTTGCGCACCCACTCCCCCCAGCGGTTGGAATGGGCCCATCGTCATCGTGCAAGCGGACAACGGGCCTGCCGAACCCTGTCCGAACCCGTGGCCCAACGAGGTGTTCGTCGGGCACGAAGACGCTGCAGGCGTTCCCCCTCTGCTGCCCTGCTCGTGCACGTGCGATCCAGGTGGGGTCACCTGTCCAGCGCCCGTGGTCCATTCCTACACCACCTCGGACTGCTCGACCGCGGCGTGCTCGACGCTGGTGTTGAGCGGAACATGCCAAGGGCCGTCCTCGACGGTCTGCGGGTCGAGTCTCGCGGCCGCCAAAGTCATCGCGCTTCCTACCGGCACGTGCAATTCCGTGCTTCAAACCGCACCCCCTGTCTGGAAGAGCACGGTTCGAGGGTGCGCCCAACCTGCTGCGGGCTCCGCCTGCAATTCTGGCACCTGCGTTCCTGCTCCCCAAGCTCCCGCCTCTGCGATGGTATGCATCTACCGAAGCGGACAGGAGGGCTGCCCTTCGAGCTATCCTGAGCCCCAGTCCACCAACGAGACCGCGGACGACCGCAAGTGCGGGGGAACGTGCCAGTGCGCACAGCCTCACTGCGGAACCCTCTCGGCGTACTCCGACACCGCCTGCAACAACGCGCTTCCGGCCGACTGGCCAGTCCCGGTGGGTTGTGTCGCCGCGCTCTCGGAGGCTCATTCCTTCAAGTTCGAGCACAAGACATTCTGCAACCCGGCGCCCTTCACACCCGTGATCTCGGGCGGCGTCCAGCAGCAAGCCACGACGGTCTGCTGCCGGAGCCCCATCGACGGCTAGCCCACCTGACGCATCCAGGCCACACCCGGGCTGAGGGGCTACAGCCTCGCGCGCTCACCTGTGGCTCACTCGCCCCAGGTCACGCTTGAACCCGTAGATATCATCGCATCCCGGCTTGTCCTTCTACGTGGCACAGTCGCTGCAGCCCGCCCGCGCGAGGGACCTTGCCATGCGTGCCGGAGCAACCTTCCTGGTCTTCATCCTAACCTTGATCGTCCCCGCTACATCCCTGGCCCAGGCCGGCTTGGCCGATCCTCCGGCGCCCCGGATGCCTGCCCTTGGAGCGCCGAGCGCACCAGCTGCGGCCGCGCCGACTCCAGCTCCGGCTCGCTCCCCCGTCTACCTCGATTCGCTGCCGCCACCCAAGCGCCTCCAGGAGCCAGGCTCGCACTGGTACGGCTGGGAAATCATCCTGAGTGACGTCGCTTCGCTCTCGGTCCTCGGAATCGGTGCGGCCTCCGGAGATGACGCAGGCGCATCGATGGGCATCAGCATACTGGGCTACGTCTTCGTCCCTCCGACGCTTCACCTTGCGCACAACAACTACGGAAGGGCCGGGCTGAGCCTGCTCACGCGCATCGGTTTCCCGGTGGTCGGCGCGCTGATCGGCTATGAAGATGAGAATTGTTCCTCTTCCTCCGACCGCAGCTGCGGGTCGGACGGGGCCGTCATCGGCGGCATCGTCGGGCTTGGGACAGCCATGATCCTGGATGCCGCGCTGCTCGCACGCGACTACGCTCCGAAGGACCAAGCCCCTTCTTCCGCCTCGATGCGATGGACGTTGGCGCCCTCCATGGGCAAGAGCCGTGGCGGACTGTCGTTCGGCGGGGTGTTCTGATCGCGCGACGCTCACTGCGCCCGTCGCACGACATCCAACGTCCCATCTGCCTTCAATCGCAGCGCGAACATCTGTCCCGCATCGATCGTGCCGTGGCTTCGGGGGGCAGGTGCTTCGGTCCCCCAGGTCCCGGTTCCTCGCACCTCTGTTGAATGCAGCGCTGTCTCGTCTGTGCCCCCTCGCCACGCTGCGATCATCCCGGTCGAGGTCGCAAGCAGCTGCACCTCTCCAACAGCTTCCGGCCTGCTGATCCACCAAGGATGCTGCTCCGGTTGGCCGGCACTCGACAGCGTCACGAAGTTCAACCGCGTCTGCCCATAGGCCGCACCGTCGTAGAACAACGCCAGATGATAGCCCCGTCCATTCCACTGCATCGCACCAAAGCCCCAGGGAACCGCAACCTCGGCCGGCTGCTGTCCCCAGCTCCCATCCTCGCGCAAGGTGGCGAAGTAGGTCTTCACATCCCCTGCAGTGGTCTTGGACGCCTCCTGCCACAGGAATGCGAACCCATCCGCGGTGGCGCAGGACACGGTCCGTACAGGATCAAAGCCTGCCCCGGCCTGCCGCGGCACATCCACCACGCGGACCGGCTGCGAGCCCTTGCGCGCGAGCGCCATGCGGACCGACGGACGCTCCCCGCCGTGCACCATCGACACGAACGCAACACCTGGGCGAAGCGATGTCGACACCAGGACCGTGTCGCCCTGGTGGACCCTGGTGGCAGCGCCGGCCGCGCGCAGATCTGCGCCAAGCCAGGTGATCTGCACCTCGCTCGTGCGGCGCCCGGCTCCGTTGCGAGCACTCCACGCATTGCGCGTCAGCACGCCTTCCGAGCCAGCGACGCGCATCTCGCTCCAGCTCTGGGCGCCTTCGGGCAGGGGACGAAGCTGTGCTGCGCCAGGCACGGTCCACGAGCCGATCACCACAGCCAGCGCCAATCCAATCCCGGTCCGGGGGGTCATGCGAGCGCCTCCGGAATCCATGTGGCATCGAGCCCGAAAAATGTGACCGAAGGGCGATCAGCGCGGCGTGTACTCCTCGAAGATGGTCCAGGCGTCCTGCGGATGGTGGTGCTTGGTCGTGAGCGACGCCTTGGTTCCCTGGGCAGTCCACACCCGTGAGACCTCTTCCGTCGAATGAGCCGGCTCTCCGCGCTCCGCTTTCAGCGCATGCAAACGCTCCCGCAGATACGCTTGGTCGGCCCGGTCTGCTGCCAGCATGAGCCGCACCAGCCCATGGTCCACGACGAACTCGGCACTCCCCGTTTGCTGCCCTGCGGAGAACTCCATCGTCGAGTTCGGTCCCCTGCAATTCGGCGGCGGATTGGGCAGCTCGCAATGGTTGACCAGGTTGCGGACCGGTGCAGCCTTGAAGCCCCCATCTTGAAGTCTGCGCGCCACTTCGGCTGGGGCCATCCCCCACGCGAGCGACCCCCAGCCGACCGGTCCAGGGCTCCGGCGATAGCGTTCCTCTTGCACGCGCACCCCATCCGGCCGGTCGAATGCGGTCAGCACGAGCGCGTTGACCCCATCGATCTGCCAATCGAATTCCTGCCGCTGCGTGGTAGTGGTCGGCTTTCCGAATCGCGCCCCCATGCGCCCCTGCGCAGACGTGGCCGCAGCTGCCGGGAGCTTGTCGCCGATGAGCAGGATCTGCGAGATCACGTCGGTGGAAACCTCGAAGTACACCGTGACGTTCCATTCCCCCTGGTCGATCTTGACATAGCCGCCAGGTGACTTTCCCCAGAGGCGCTGCTCGGGTCTGAGCCCTGAAGCACGCAATGCATCCATGGCCTCGGCAGGGTTCATTCCCCAGCGCAATCCTGCCCACACGGCACCCTGGGCAGGGGAGGGGAACGGGTAGATGCCAGCGCTTGCGTCCGCATCCAGCGCCTGGGGCGCTTGTGGGGTCGCCGTGGCCGCCTGGGTGGACGACGTCGGAACTGCGATCAGAGCCGGCGTGTCGCGTCGACAGCCGTGCGACGCGGCGGCCGCGAGGCAGAGCGCAAGGAATGCGTGGAGGATCTTCATCGGCGCTCCTCGGTGTTGAGGGTCAGACGCGCTGACATTGCCCCTGTGCGCATCAGCATCACCAACCTCCGCGCATCCGCTTCGGAGCTCGCGCTTGCGCCGATCGTGATCGTTGCGCTCCCTCCCCCAATGGCAGACATGATCACCGGAGCGCTATGCACTTCATCGTCCATCAGGATGGCCATGCGCCGCTTGACGTTCCCACCTGTCAATGTCTCGAAGCGCTTGGCTCCGGGCTCGGTGAATCTCAACCGGACGCTCCAGGCGTGTCCGGATGCGCCCATCGGCTCGGGCTGGGCAGATACGTCGGATAGGTCGATTGCGGCAATCTCTGCGTGGGAGTGCACGACATAGGTGCGCCAGCCGTCCTCCACCGCTGTCTGCGTGTCCGGATCGAATCGCGAGGTCTTTGCGAGCGCGAGCCTGCGCGTGGCGGGCAGGTCAAGGATCGCGAGCAATCGGATCAGCTTGTCTCGAGCCGACACGAGGCTCTCGCCGGCCCCCAGCCTCGCCGTCGCAAACACGGACGTTCGATACCGGCCTGGTCCGGCAGGCACGGATTCGGATTCGAAGCGGACTGTGTCGGGCAGCTGCCCCTGAGGCACGCTTCTGGCGAATGCAGCCACGAAGTCGGACTCGTCGTCCACCAGCCTGAACTCGAGCCGCCCTCCCTGCAGGATGACCTGCTTCCAGTCCTCCGGCGCATGCTGCGCTGAAGCCACTTCCAGAACGAGCTGGGTACCGCGAAGGGTCACCGTGCCACCAAGCCCGGAAGCGGTCAGCCGTCGAGCCACCGTTTCCCGGGCTTGCTCCAGCGCGGACTGCTGGATGGCGGATGCTGCGCTCGCCTGCACACGGCATGCGACGCCCGGAGAGTTTGCCTGGGACCAGAGTCTCCACTCGCCGGAGCACTCCTTCGCGATGACCTGGTCGATCAAGGGCTGATCAGCCGGATCCATGGCGCGTAGCAGGAATCCGTCAGCGCCCTGTGCCACGATGCCCACCTTCGCGTCGAGTCGAGCGAGCACATCGCTGCTGAGCGCCTGGGTGGGGACGGGCAGGAGTTGGAAGGACACAGCGAGCGCGCGGGCAATCCGATCGACCCGATCGTCTCGGCGCGTCTGCAACTCGCGTCCGCAATCCACGTCGACGATCAACCGCAGGCCGGAGGCGAACGACGGCTGCTGCGCTGCAGCGTCCTGCGTCTGGCCGACCAAGACGACCTGTGGGTCGACCGGCTCGGATCGAGGCGCGCCACAGGCTTGCAGGGTGGTAGCGCTGATCACGGACAGCAGAGCGAGGCGCATCGCGCTTGGTTACCAGACAACGGTGGCGCCGCACAGGGACATGCTGCTGGCGAGAATGCCCTCCTCAGGCGGGCGAAAAAAGCTGGACCTCGACGGCGGGATCGGTACGATGGCGCGATTGCATGCGTCCGTCCTACCACGACGTCGTAGCTAAGATTCTCGGCCGTTTTGCGGATGCGCCTTCCCCGGATCTCGACGAGGCGGTCCTGGTGGCGCTGCAGGACATGGCAGAGGTCGCTGGGCTCGAGCACGCGTACGTGGTTCTTCGAAACGGGCAAGCCGAATCCTTCAGCATGACGTACGAGTGGTGCGCCAAGGGCGTGCTTCCGCAGCGCGAATCCATGCAGAACGTCGCGTTCGAACGCTACCCCTGGGCAGCAGCGCTGCTGCTCGGAGGAGAGCCGCTTCGGATCGGGCGGATGGAGGACTTTCCTGCGGATGGAGAGAAGGAGCGTGCATCGAGCGCGGCCTACGGGAACCGATCGATGCTGCTGCTTCCTTTGCATGGGCGCGGCGGGCTGATCAATGGCGCTTTGGGGCTTGAGACGGTCACCCACGAGAGGAGCTGGGGCGACGATGATGTGCGCCAGCTGGGCACGATCGCGGCGGTGCTGGCGAACGTGCTGGAGAGAAAGGACAGCGAGCAAGCGCTGCGGGCGAGCCAGGCGCAGCTGCACGCCATCACGCAGCTGTCGCCGGACATCATCTCGATCATCGACCAGAGCGGCACGATCGTCTTCAACTCCCCGGCCTGCAAGCGCATTCACGGCTACGACCCCGAGGAGCTCATCGGCAAGGGCGCGGAGGGCAAGTGGCATCCGGATGACGCCCCCGCGGTCGTTCGGGCGTTCCATCATCTGCTGGCCAATCCCGACTCGATCGTAAAGGCGCAATATCGATACAGGAACAAGGACGGCTCCTATGTCTGGATGGAGGCATCCGCGAGCAACCAGCTCGCCGACCCCGTCATCCAGGGCATCGTCACGCTGTCGCGCGACATATCCGATCGCAAGCGCGAGGAAGCCGAGCGTCAGGAGCTGGAGCGCAAGGTCCAGCAGATCCAGAAGCTGGAGAGCCTGGGCACGCTCGCAGGGGGAGTGGCCCACGACTTCAACAACCTTCTGGTCGCCATCATGGGCAACATCGACCTGGCCCTCTCGGACCTGCCGCAGCACGCTCCGGCGCGCCAGAGCCTGGAGGCCGCGTGGAAGGCTTCCAACCGCGCAGCCGATCTGGCCCGCCAGATGCTCGCCTACGCCGGACGAAGCAGGTTCGAGTTCGAGCCGCTCGACATGAACGAGCTGGTCACCGAAATGAGCCAGGTGCTCGAAGCCTCCATCCCCAAGCGCGTCGACCTTCGCATCGTGCGCACCCCCGATCTTCCCTTGATCGAGGCCGAACCTTCCCAGATCCGGCAGGTCGTCATGAACCTGATCCTGAACGCGTCAGAAGCCATCGGCGACCAGGACGGGTGGATACGCGTGTCGCTGCGCACCATGGACTGCGATCGACAGTACCTGGCCGGGTCGTGGCTGGGCGACGAGCTTGCGGAGACGAAGTACGTGGTGCTCGACGTGTCCGACAGCGGATGCGGCATGGATGCAGAGACGAAGTCGAAGATCTTCGACCCCTTCTTCAGCACGAAGTTCACGGGCAGAGGATTGGGCCTTGCGGCCGTGTTCGGCATCGTTCGTGGCCACAAGGGTGCGATTCGGGTGACGAGCGATCCGGGGCGGGGCACCAACTTCCAGGTGCTGTTTCCAGCGAGCGCAGCGACGGCGAAGCCATCCAAGCCCGTCTCCGGGATGGAGTCGCGGCAGCACCGTGGTGGACGCGTGCTGCTGGTGGATGACGAGCAGCTCGTGCGCGACGTAGCCGGGCGGATGCTGGAGTACTTCGGCTACAGCGTGGTGCTCGCAGAGGACGGCGCCCGCGCGATCGAGTACCTCAAGGCGGATTGCGAGCGTCCGGCCTCCGAGCGCTTCCGGCTGATCGTGCTCGACTTCTCGATGCCCGGCCTCGATGGAGAGCAGACCTTCCTGCAGATGCGTCAGATTCGCGCCGACGTTCCGGTCATCATTTCGAGCGGCTACGTCGAGAGTGAAGTGACGAAGCGGTTCGAGGGAGCCACGTTCGTGGACTTCATGCAGAAGCCATTTGCGCTTGACGACTTCAGCGAGAAGGTCGCGACGGCGATCCGGAAGGTCGACCTGGCGCGCCGTTGAGCGGAGTCGCGACCGTCCGGCAGCAGGCCTCACGGGCTCCTGACCGACTTGCAGCAACGGAACCCGGTCTGCATTCCCGCGTAGCTCTCTCCGTGATTGTCCGTGGCCGCACGGCAACGGCTTCGGCCGATCAACCACCAGCCGCCCCGCAGGATGGCACGGTGCCCTGGCTCCTGGTTCAGACGCGTCGTCCACTCGTCCACGTTCCCCACCAGGTTGAACACGCCCATCGGACTCTTGCATTCTGGCAATGCCGTGGCTGCCACGCGGTGATCCACGAAGTGGTCCGGCGAGGTCACCAGCTGCTCCTCCGGGTAGTCGTGGTTGCAGCGCTTCCCGTCGCGCACGAAACCGTAGGGGAACGGCAGCGCCTCCGGCCCCTCGCAGGCGAACTCCCACTCATCCTCGTAGCACAATCGCTTGCCCATCGCGTTGCACAGGTTCTGTGCCTCTGCCCAGTTCACGTGCGTTAGCGGGTAGTCGTAGCCCGGCGGCGTGAACTCGTACGGGTCGATGCAGAAGTCCATCTTGCGTCGAGCTCCCTGGCACACCGAGGGCTGCTCGAATTCGGCGCACGAGATCTTCTTGCCCACCGACAGCCGAGGCAGCCAGCGAAGGCAGCGCTGGAAAGGGACCGAGCAGCGCGAGCCTTCGACCCGTACCATGTCCACCGGGCACGGGGCATCGGCCGGCTCGTACGGGGAAGGGGACAGCTTGGGGAGCTCGCCGGATGCACTGTAGAATCCCCTCATCCCCGGGGGATCGCGCACGACGCCTTCGGCGGGGGCGGGGACCGGCGCCGGTGCGGCAGCGTCTTCGAGGATCCCTGCCGCATCCACCGCGGGCGCCCCGGCATCTGCTCCGACTTCCGTTGCATCCGTCGACCCCACGGGCGCGCAGCATCGGAATCCGGTCGTGTAGTCGGCGTACTTCTCCGAATGACCCGCCGTCACATAGTGGCAGCCCTGGCCGTGCTTCTTGCCGTCTACGTAGTGCCCGCCGAGCAGCAGATGCCTGTCTGGACCCTTCACCCACTCCAGCAGATTGCCGTGAAGATCGTGGATCCCTTCGGGCGTCACGCAGCCTGTGAATTCGCCGGTCCGCGCGATCGTTCCCTCTTGCTGGTTCAGCCGCGGATCGTTGAGCGAGATCACGTCGGACTTCTGCTGACCGAACACCAGCACCGTGGGGTGCATGGGGCGCTGCGTATTGCACACACCCTTCTTCTCGAACAGCCCGTAGGGGAAGATGCGGTACGGGGCGCGCGCCCCTTTGCAGGCGTCGTGCCACTGCTGGCTGGTGCACAGACGCTTGCCCGCGCGCTTGCACGCAAGCTCCGCGTCCTCCCCCGTGATGTGCGCCTGCGGAACCACGCCTTCGAGGCTGACCGCTGCCACACGTGCAGTCACGATCAGGTCAAACGGAGAATGGATCGACCCGTCCGGATTGCGCGTCGACGCTTCCCATCGGTCCATGCAGAAGCGCCCGTCGACCAGCGCCATGCCCACAGGGCACCGTCCCGCGCCAGACGGGGGCGCGGCTGCTGGCACCGACGGCGACGGCTCTGCGAGTGGCGTCGATGGAGGCTGCGCGAGGGGGGCAAGCTCTCGTTCCGTCGCCCCATCGGGCTGCGTTTCGGATGCAGAGGTGGCCTGCCCGCATGCGGTCAATCCGATCGAGCCAGCGAACCCGGCGGCCCGGAGGGCTTTGGATACGGTAAGCACGCGGCAACCATACCTCCCTGGGCGGATGCGGCTAAGAATCCGGCTCGATTTGCCTCTGCTGCCGACCCCGGCCGCTCTGCTCGGATCACCCGGTCCAGGCTGGTGCGTTGAAAACGGGACGAGAAGCGCATACGATCCCCGGATCGAGTGTCGGATGGCGTCGGGATGAACGCACCGCTGGAGGCATGCATGGCGAGAGCAGGGCTCAAGAAGTGGGTAGCCGGTCCTGTGCTCGCGGCCAGCCTCTCGAGCGGCTGCAGCCTGAGCGCTCCGTCCGACGATGAGCTGATGGGCGGCGCTGGTTGGCAGCATTCAGGCAGCGACGCCTCGGTGGACCAGGACGGAGCCGGGGGAGCCAAGCCCGATGCCCCTTCGGATGCGACGGCGGACAACAACGGCGATGCATCCAAGGACGGCGATGCGCACGTGGATGTCCTGGATGGCGTCGCACCGGATGTGACCTGCGGTCCAGGCGAGAAGTACTGCGGCGCCTGCGTGTCCGTCGGTGATCCCGCGTGGGGCTGCACCCCGACCGGATGCCAGCCGTGCGCCATCCCGCATGCGCAGTCCGCGTGCAATGCGTCGAACTGCACGATGGTGTCGTGCGATTCGGGCTGGACCGACTGCAACGCGAATCCGTCGGACGGGTGCGAGGTCAACCTGTCGCAAGATCCGATGAACTGCGCTACCTGCGGACACGTGTGTCCAGGCGGCGCCAACGTCTCGTGCGTCAACGGACAATGCGGGTTGGCCTGCCCCACAGGGCAGGGCGACTGCGATGGCGTGGCTGCCAACGGCTGCGAGACCGACACCACGAGCACTGCGGACCATTGCGGCAACTGCGCCACTGCGTGCACCTATGCCAACGCTTCGGCGCAATGCATCGCGAGCCAGTGCAGCATGGGCAGCTGCGCCTCCGGCTATGGCGATTGCGATCAGCAGGACACCAACGGCTGCGAGATCTCGACCGACACCGATCTTGGCAACTGCGGCTCCTGCGGGGCGCCTTGTCCGGTCAATCTCCCGAATGCCACGTCGACGTGCGCGGGGGGCAATTGCGGGGTGCAATGCACATCGGGGTGGGGCGATTGCGACAACGCGCCCGCCAACGGATGCGAGACCGACACCAGCACCAGCGTGCTGCATTGCGGAGGCTGCAACCAACCGTGCCCTTCCGGGCCGAACGCCACGCCCGCGTGTGCCAACGGTACGTGCAGCCTGACCTGCACCAACAGCGCGTACGGCGATTGCGACGGCGTGGCCTCGAACGGATGCGAGACTATCTTGCAGAACAGCGCACAGCACTGCGGCGCGTGCGGGCACAGCTGCCTTGGCACGCAGTGCAGCGCAGGAACCTGTGAGGTCACCACCATCGCCTCTGGAGAGAACTCCGCCAATGCGATTGCCGTGGATGGCAGCTACGTCTACTGGGCGTCCTATTCTGCATTGAACGTGATGACGAGACGGGCGCCGAAGACGGGCGGCGGCGCGGTCACGCTCGAGAATGTGACCAACGCGAGTCAGGGCGTCGGCGTTGCGCTCTTCGGGAGCGACTTGTACTGGACGATCCAGGGCACGAACGAGCGCGTCTTGAAGGACACTACCGGGACGGGGACTCCAGCAACGGTGCTCAGCGCCAATGAGCAGAGCCCCTACGGGATCGCGACCGACGGATCGTGGGTGTTCTGGACGCGATCGATCGCGGGCGGGACGATTCGTCGGACCACCACCGCCGGAGGCGCGTTGACGGACATTGCCACGAACCAGGCGTCGCCAAGGGGGATTGCGCTGGACACGACGCATGCGTACTGGGTCAACTCCGGCGATGGGACCATTGCGAGGGCAAAGAAGGACGGTACGGATCCATCGGCCACCGTGCTGGTGACCGGTCAATCGAACCCCTACTACATCGCAGTGGATCTTACGTCCATGTACTGGACCGACTACGGAACCGGGACGGTCATGAAGGCGAACCTCGATGGTACTGCGGTAACGACGCTCGCGACCGGTGAGAGTGGACCGCGGGGGCTCGCGATCGATGCTACGCATGTCTACTGGACGACTCTCAGCGGCGGAACCATTCGGAAAGTCGTGAAAGGGGGCGGCGCGATCGCGACCCTTGCGCAAGGACAGGGCAGCCCACGTCAGATCGCGGTGGATGCGACCCACGTCTATTGGACCAACTACGTCGGCGACTCCGTTGCACGCGTAGCCAAGTAGATTTTGTTTCCCCCTAGCCAAGCGTCCGGTGGCATGATCCGCCGGATCTGCGGCGGCGTGGATCAAGGAGGAGGCTCATGCAGAACATGCCAGGTGGAGCGGGTGGGGGCTATCCTCCGCCCGGAGGTGGGCAGCAACCCTTTGCGCCGCAGCCGCAGGGGCAGCCTCAGCAACCGCAACCTGGTGCGTCCTATCCGCAGGCGCCTTACGGAGCGCCGCCGCAGCAGCCAGCGCCCGCACCCTACGGAGCACCGCCGCAGCAGCCAGCGCCAGCGCCCTACGGAGCACCGCCGCCGCAGCCCGCGCCCGCACCCTACGGAGCACCGCCGCAGCCAGCGCCCGCACCCTACGGAGCGCCGCCGCAGCCCGCGCCCGCACCCTACGGAGCGCCGCTCGCCCAAGCACCCGCGGCGCCGATGCCCGGCGCAGGACCAGGCGTACCCAATCCCGGCACCTCCGGATGGGGCTTTGATCTGAATCCGGACGAGCGCGTCCTGTGGGGCACGAAGCGCAGCTACACGGGCGACATCGTCGCGTTCTGGATCCTCGGTGTGCTCACCGCCCTGCTGCTGATCGGGATCTACTTCATCTACAAGGCGCTCACGATCGAGCGCGACAGCCCTCGCGCGCTGGTGCTGACCAACCATCGCTACGTGATCATCGAGGGCAATGGCAGCGCCACCTCGCACTACCTCAACCAGTTCGTGGATCTGTTCCCTAAGCGCGCCCAGGCGCAGGCCAGGGGAGGCGGTCTGATCGGCGCCCTGGTCGTTGCAGCCGTGAGCGCCGGGCTCGATGCCCTTGCCGCCCGCAACGAGAAGACCACGCCCGCGTACTGGGCCCGCACCATCGGGATCACGTTCAAGACCCGGGAAGGACGCGACGTCTTCGTGGACGTGAGGCCCAACGAGGCCCAGGCGATCGGTCCGATGCTCGCTCGCATCATTCTGCTCGGAGAAGGGCAGACTCCAGGAGCCGCTCCTGGCGCAGCTCCTGGCGCAGCTCCTGGCGGCGCGATGGGTGCGCCCATGGCTGGCGCGGTCGGTGCCCCGATGTACACCGCTCCTACCTCATCGACGCCGGGCCTCGGCATGCAGATCGGCGGCTGGGTGCTGCTCGTGCTCTCGTCGTTCCTGGCCTACGGCTCTGTTCGCGGCCTGGTCGTGTACTTCAACTTCGTCGGCCTGTTCATGCTCTTCATCGCCCTTGCGATGCTCGCAGGCGCAGGCGCCCTCCTGTTCTTCGGCTCCAAGAAGAACTGGGTTGCTGCAGAAGCCAAAGGGGGAAAGCCGAACAAGATCATCCCGCTCGCGATTCCTGGTGGCTACTTCGCACTGCTGTCGCTGCTGATCATCGTTTCATCCATCAGCAACTACCTGCGATGGAAGGACTACGACGACAGGTATCGCACTCCCTCGAAGACCACTTCGACGTCCACCTCGACCACCTCGAAGACACCGACGCCCAGCTCCACGCTTCCGACGACCGGCGGCTCGTTGTCACCGGCATCCATCGACATGAAGATGCAGGCCGAGGGCTACACGTTCGAGTCGGGCAAGTCCGTCGACAAGGACAACTACGGCGGCGCTCCGACCTGGAAGTGGTTCATGAACCACAGGACGCGTCCCATGGCCTGGGTGACGCTCTATGATTTCACGACAGATGTCTCCAAGGACAATGCTGCTTTCGGCGTGGGGCCCAAGCACGCGGTCGCCGTCCAGCTCGGAGGCACGGGCGCCACGCTCGATGGGGCCCGATCGCTTGCGTCGACCTTGGCGAGCAAGCCCATGACCAGCAACGCGCAGATCACGGCGGCCCTTGCTTCGGCGGGCTGGCGTCTGACCCAGGGCATGGACAAGGAAGGCGGGTACAACTTCGGAAGCCGCAACATGCTCGCCTTTGCCAAGAAGGGCTCCCAGGACGTCACCCTGCGCGTGATCGACTACAGCAAGGCAGCGTCGGGCACGGACGAGGCCGTGGTACAGGTGGCCGATCGCAGGGTGCTGATCGTGTCTGCCAGCAGCGGCGGCAATCCGGTGCCTTCCCAGGATTTGCTCCGCAAGCTCACCGGCCGCTAGGGCTCCTTGCGCGTCACGAAACGCTTCGCCTCCCGCCTCTGTCCAATGACCCGTGCATCTGGGCCGCAGCCTGATCTACACTGCCAGCCTCATCGCAAGCAGGGAGTGCAAGGATGCGCAAAACCGTAGCCATGATCTTTGCCGGAGGCAGGGTCGAGGAACTGTCGGTCCTGACGTTCCACCGTCCCAAGGCTGCCATCGTGTTCGGCGGCTCCTACAGGATGATCGACTTCGCCCTGACGAATCTCGCCAACTGCGAGCTGATCGAGACCGTCGGCATCCTGTCGCAGTACAAGCCGTCGTCGCTCATCGACCATGTCGGCATCGGGCTGCCCTGGGACTTCGTGGGAACCCACCGCGCAGTGCGCTTCCTGCCACCGTATACCGGCCCGGAGGCGTCGCACTGGTACCGAGGCACCGCCGACGCCCTGTTCCAGAACCTGGACTTCCTCGAGCTGCATCGTCCTGACGACGTGCTCATCGTGTCGGGCGATCACGCCTACCAGATGGACTACATGCCGCTCTTGCGCTTCCACGTGGAGCGCGGCGCTGAGCTGACCATGGGCTTCACGCCGATCGACCTGAACCCGTCGCGCTTCGGCATCGCAGAGCTCGACGCCGAAGGCCGCGTGATGGCCTACGCCGAGAAGCCCGAGAAGCCTCGCTCGAACCTCGCCTCCATGACCGTCTACGCGTTCCGCTGCAACGTGCTCATGGAAGAGCTCAAGCGCGCGAGCGAAGCTGCGCAGGGCAAGCAGAGCTTCTACATGTACGACGAGGTCATTCCGCGGATCGTGGCGCGTCGCAAGGCCTACGGCTGGGTGCACTACGGCGGATGGGAGTATGCGCGCACGCTCGACGGATACTACCGGGTGCATCAGGACATGCTGGGGGACGTGCCGAAGTTCGACATCGCCGCCATGAACGTACGGACCAACACGATGTCGCCGCGCGCAGCGCCACCGACGCCGGCGCGTCACATGCCCACCGCGCACGTGTCCGACTCGATCGTGAGCACGGGCTGCCGCATCGAAGGCACGGTCGAGCACTCGGTCCTGTCGCCCCACGTGCACATCGGAAAGGGCGCGATCGTGCGCAACTCGATCCTCTGGGATGGCGTGGTGATCGAGGAGGGCGCCGTGGTGGATCGGGTGATCGCCGACAAGCGCGTGGTCGTCGGAAAGGGCGCCCGCGTGGGTTGGGGAAATGAGGCGCCGAGCGAGGAGCTGCCCAAGTCGCTCACCTGTGGTGCTGCGGTCCTGGGCGCAGACGCGCACGTCCCGGCCGGAGCGCAAATCGGCCGCAACTGCATCCTCTATCCCGGCGTCGGGCCGGATCAGCTTTCAGCGGGCCCAGTGGAATCCGGAAGGACCGTGCGCGCTCCGACGCGCTGAACGGGGCAGGTGAGACGATGAAGGTCACCATCATCTCGAAGGAATACCCGCCGCACGTCTACGGAGGTGCAGGCGTCCACGTGAAGTTCCTCACACGCGAGCTCGCTCGCAGCATGCAGGTCGAGGTCCGCTGCTTTGGCGAGCAGCAGGTCAAGGAAGGCAACCTCACCGTCAAAGGCTACCGCGCCTGGGACCGCATGTACGAAGGCGACGAGAGCCGCTTCAACTCCACGCTCGGCACGTTCTCGACCGACCTGTCGGTCGTGCGCGACAAGATGGACAGCGACCTGGTGCACACCCACACCTGGTACGCTTCGCTGGCTGGCTACTGGGCCAAGATGCTCTACGACATCCCGCTGGTGAGCACGGTCCACAGCCTCGAGCCGCTCCGTCCGTGGAAGGAGGAGCAGCTGGGACGCTCCTACTGGCTTTCGGCCTGGGTGGAGCGCATGGCGCTGGAGAACTCCGAGCGAATCGTCGCTGTCTCCAAGGGCTCCAAGGAAGACATCCTGAAGTTCTTCAACGTCGACCCGGATCGGATCAAGGTCATCCACAACGGCATCGACCTGAACCTGTACCGTCACGTCGACACGGATGCAGCGCGGAAGTCGCTCGATCTCAATGAGCCGTACATCCTGTTCGTGGGACGCGTGTCGCGCCAGAAGGGGATGACGTACCTCATCGACGCGATGAAGCACGTGGACCCAGGGGTCAAGTGCGTGCTGTGCAGCAGCGCGCCCGACACCAAGGAGCTCGAGGAGGAGATCTCTGCCAAGGTCGCAGCAGAGCCCCGCGTCATGTGGATCAACTACATGCTGCGCGAAGAGCAGTACGTCGAGCTCTACAGCCACGCCACGATCTTCGTGTGCCCATCGGTCTACGAGCCGTTCGGCATCATCAACCTGGAGGCAATGGGGTGCTCGACCCCGGTGGTGGCGAGCGCAGTGGGCGGCATCCTCGAGGTTGTGGTAGATGGCGAGACGGGGTTTCTGGTGCCCCCGGCCGAGCCCAAGGCGCTGGCCGATGCGATCAACAAGCTTCTGCGCAATCCGGACATGGCCAGGCAGTTCGGGCACGCCGGGCGGCGCAGGGTGGAGCAGTACTTCTCCTGGACCTCGATCGCGAAGAAGACCGAGGAGATGTACCAGGAGATGGTCGACGAGTGGAAAAGCAAGAAGTCGGCAGCGAGCAAGGCTGGCTGACCCAACGGAGGCAACGTGGCGATTTCTCTCGATACCCTGAAGGCCGAACGCGACGCGCTCAAGAAGAAGCTGGCCGAGATCGATGCCGAGCAGAAGGTCCTGGAGACCAAGGCCAAGGACATCCGGCAGAAGGAGATCCAGACCAAGCGCGAGATCGAGGCGCTGAACGTGCTCATCGATCTGCAGCAGCCGCCGGAGACCAAGCCTCTTCCCCCGCCCGCGGCGCCCGGCAAGCCCTAGAAAACTAGGAACCGGGAACTAGAAATGAGAATGCGAATGCGAATGGGGGATCGCCGGGCGGATCCGACGCGATTTGCCGGATGCGATCAGCGCGATGTTGTCCTTGGTTCTTGCGATCAGCGCGATGGGGTCCTTGGTTCAGGCGATCAGCGCGATGGTGTCCATGGTTCAGGCGATCAGCGCGATGAACGCGAATGAGAATGCGAATGGGGGGATCGCCGGGCGGATCCGACGCGATTTGACTCGGGTGAACCCCCAGCTCGGCCGGGGAGGCTCCCGAAGCTTGGCAGTTCCAGCGGGACTTGTTTCCCTCACCCCCGCGCGTTGCTCGTGGTCTGGTCTTCGGCTGTGTCGTAACTGATCCCACGACGGATTTCGGGCACGCAGCACTAGCAGCGCGAAGGCGAAGGCGAATGGGGAGCCGCGCGGCCGGCTCTTCCCATTCTCAATTCTGAATCCGCATTCGCGTTCCCAGTTCCTGGTTTCCTCACAGGCAGGTGACGAGCCCGTTCGCGGTCTTGCACCCCTGCCGCTTGCACTGCTTGTCGACCTGGTAGGTCCCCTTCTTGCACTCCAGCATCTGCTTGCCATCAGCGCTGCATCCGTGTCCGCCGTCCTGATCACAAGGATCGCCAGCCTGCAGGATGGTCTGATCGCACTTGATCATCTTGCCTTCCGCATAGCAGCCCTTGGGCCCGCGACACTGCAGCGCGACCTTGAACGCCTTGCTCGTGCAAGTCAAAAAGCTCTTCTTGTCCGTGGCGCAGGCTGCACCCTTCTCCTGATCGCATGCGCTCCCAGGCTCTGCCAGACTCTGGTCGCAGTGCGCCATCTTCCCCTCGAAGTGGCACCCCTCGGGCCCCATGCAGGTCAGCTGCTCGACCATCTTGTCGCCGTCGCACTGCATGTACTTCTTCTTGTCCGGCGTGCACGCCGCCCCGCCGGTCTGAGAGCAGGCGTCGCCAGGATTCCCCAGGCTTTGGTCGCAGGTGATCTTCAGCCCGATCTGCTGGCAGCCGTTCGCTCCCAGGCAGGGATCGAGATGCCATGTCCCCTTCCGGCACTGCATGAAGTGCTGCGGATCAGGACAGGACCCCTCGGACTCCGTCTTGCACTTCTCCCCCGCGACCGGCTTGGAAGGCTTGCAGCAACCAGGGATCGCACCGAGCACCAGAAGGCACACCACGATGAGCTTGCGTGTCATCGCCCCGACATATCATCGGAGCTTGCGGGCGTCCATGCGGCCCGCCCCCTCTGCAGGTTCGCTCCATTGTCCTCGGCGCATCCTCGGCCATCTGGGGGAGCCGGGACCAAAGCCCGCGCGGCGTCCGGAAGCTGCGGATCAGCCCGACCTGTGCTCAGCCAGCCATCGATTCGGCTGGCGTCTCATCGCTGGCCGGTGGATCGAGCGGGGCTGTCAACGGCCCGCGAAGTGCCTGCTTGTGCCCTCGGCGGGCCATGGCAGAAGCCGGGCGCGATCAGCCGAGCGCAGACTGCGAGGCCATCGCAGCCGCATGGCCGGGTATCCGAACGCGCAGCTCAACGAGATCCGAATCGAGCGCTGCGTACAGCGTCACCTTGAAGCGTTCCAGCAGGCGTTTCCAGGGCGTGGCGCGATTGTCTTCGGCCCGTAGCGTCACAGCTCGGAACAAGCTCAGCATGTTGTAGGCGACACGACGCAGCAGCGCGAGCAGCAGAGCGCCCTGGGGTTCGGACTCGATCCACGGATGAGCGTCTTCTTGCAACGGCACATCCAGTGTCCAATGCGGACCGTTTTCCACCATCCAGTACTGGCGCACCAGCTTGAGCCACTGCTCGGCTGAGAGCCGATCGGAGCTGAGGCTGCACAGCAAGTATCGATTCTCGTCTTGGGTCAACGCGCCATGCTCGAACGCCTGGCTGCGGACGCGAAGCACCGTGCGCAAGTGCTCCCAATCATGGAAGCCGGTCATCTCGGAGCAAAGACAGAGTCGACGGATGACCAGGCGTTCGCCGCCGAGATGGTCTTGAGAACAGGCCAAGGCATGCGAGACATCAAGCGCGCCAAGCAATCGGACTGCTTCATTGTACAGGGTCGGTTGGGTGCTCTTGAGCGCGAACAGCGTGCCTTGGCGACGCACCATGCTCGCGGGCCTGGCTGGTGTTTCGTTGAGCAACCCGAGAACATCGGGATTCGGAGCTTCGGACCAGGCCCATGGCTGCGCCCATTAGGGCACCGGCCTGCGCGACCGGTGCCCCGGGGCTGCCGAGCTTCAGCTCTTGGGCATCGCCAGTCGCGTCAGCATCGCACTGTGCCTCCAGAGCTTGGCGATGACGCCGGCTACCGCTTGTGGGTCGGCGGCGCGAAGCTGCGCCAGCGCTTCGAGCACAGCGGCCGCTTCATTGGCTTCGGCTCGAGCCCAGCGAAACCTG
>JACRCQ010000066.1 GCA_016218915.1 Deltaproteobacteria bacterium | reverse complement strand
CTGGTGTGCGGCTCGGCGCAGGCGCCACTCGGGCCACCGATCGGCCGTCATGGTGGCGCCTTGCCCGAAATGAAAGGTGAAGAACCGGGTTTGACGCCGAGCCGCTATCCGTGACCCGACCGGGGAGCGACGAAGCACCCGGCCGGGCCACGGAGGTCTATCAGGCTGCGGTCGGGATGGACAGCAGGCGGAACGCGTTGGGGATGACCACATCGGAGCCGGTGCGGAACCACAGCAGTGCGCCGCGCTGGCCGGTGGGCCGGCGGTTGGCTCCGAACAGGTGCGGCACCAGCTCCAGGGTGGAGCCGATGCGATCGACGATGACCATGCCGGCACCGAAGTCGCCGTACACCAACGGGTAGTTCGTCTCCGTCGCGGCCGGGTTGATGCTGCCGTCCATGTTCGACAATTCGTTCATGGCGCGGCTGAGCAGCCGAGGCGGGTTGTCCTGCAGGGACGGGAACTTCAACGCACCGTTGGTGGTCTCGAACTGGCGCAGCGAGTTGATGACCGACAGGTTCGCGCACCACTGGGCGTTCGGCTGGAACCGGGGCGGCAGCGCGTTCTGCACCGAGTACACGTCACCGGCGGCCAGCGTCTCCGGTGTGCCGGGGGCGACGAGTGCCACGGTGCCCGCAGAGGCGACGAGCTTGGTGATCAGGCCGGTGGGCTGGCCCGTACCGGAGCCGGTGGTGTAGGCGGTGGCGTTGAGCTGCTCGGCGCCGTCGACCAGGAGCTTGCCCAGCTCCCCGAGGAAGTTCACCGCATCGCCTTGGACCTCGAAGCTGAACGGCACGAACGCATCACCCTTGTGCACCGGGATCGACGGGTTGGCCAGCGTGGGGCTGGCGTCGGCCATCTCGGCGGCCTCAGCGGTCCACTCGGCGGTCACACCCGCACTGGTGACACCAGACCATGCATCGGTGGCGGTCTGCACCACGCGGGCGATCTGGCGCAGCGGGTTGATGCTGCCGTTGGAGGTGAGCAGCACGGCCGGGTCCAGGGTCAGCGGAACGAGGAACCCACCCGCGGTGTCGGTCAGGCTCATGGCGCGCTGCTCGTTCTGCACCGCGGCCACCGCGCGCCAGGCGGCGGCTTCCTCGGCGGTCCAGGTGAGCTGACCGTTGTCGGGGTCGGCGAGCTTCTTCGCGAAGGCCCGTTCGTAGTGCTCGCTGCCGGTGGCGGCGGCCCAACGCTGGGTCCAAGTCTGGGAGACGACGGGACCCGTGGTCATCAGGGTTTCGATGAGCTCGGCGCCGCGGGCGGCGAGCCGTTCGTCCTTGACGATGACGTCCAGGCTGCGCATGGCGTTGTCGCGCTGCGTGTTCTGCGGTGCACGGTCCTGGTCCTGGCTGTACGGATTGACCCCGCTGCCTTCGCCTTCGCGCATCAGGGTGCTGCCCGGCTGTCCCGCGCCGCGGATCAGATCGAGTTGGCGGTGGCGTGCCTGCACCGCGCGGATCTCGGTGTTGTGCGATTCGATCTGCCCGGTGAGCTGATCGAACCGGGCGGCGTCATCGCCGGCCAGGTCGGCGTTGCCGGCCCGCTCGATGATGGCGCGGGCCTCGGTGCGGTATTCGTCGGCCTCCCGCTCCAGGGTGGCGAGGTCTTTGTCCATGATGGTTCCTACTTTCTACAGATCGAGTAGCCGCAGCCGGCGTTCGGCCACAGCTCGGGGAATGACAAGGGATTGCGAACGCACACCAGCGATTTCTGCACCTACATAGGCGGGTAGCCCGACGAGGCTGACTTCCATCAGCGCGACCTCGGTGCGGACCATGACGTCGCCGTCCCAGCGTTCGCGGACACCGCGGAACCCGACACTGAAGGCGTCGACAGTGCCAGAGCGCACAAGCTCCAGGGCGTCGTCGCCATCGCGGGTTGCGGCGATCTCGAACGCAGCGTGCAAACCGTCCTGGTGTTCGCGTAGCTCGATGGCCTTACCGATCGGCAGCCGACGGGTGTTGTGACTGTCGAAAAGGCGCACCTTGCTACCGCGTTCACGGATGGACCGGTCGAACGCGCCGAACTCGAACCGCTCCTGATACGGCCGGCCGCCGCCATCGCTGACCTCAGCCACCTGACCGTAAGGGACCACCCTGCCGAACACGGTGCGCCCGTTGCCGGGTGTGAGGTCTGCACTGCGGAAAAAGAGAGTCATCGAATCACCAACCTGAGACGTGCGGGAATCGCTTGCGTCGCATGGTGACCGGGATAGCGCGGGTTGGCCTCCCCTGAGGCTCCCGGCGTCTCGCGTGATACCGAGCTAGGCACCAGCGTAACGCCCCTTTTGCCGAAACGGCAATATGTGTTGCTAATCGTGTTGGTCATCTGGTCTGAACTCTTCATCGAGCATCGCCGTCGTGTGCGCCTCGATGAACTCGATGCCGGCCGCACTGCTCAGCTCGGGCAACAGCACCTCGAAGTGGTCCAGAACCGCATTGACGGTCTGCATACCTCGTCGGTCGGCGACAGCAGTGCTGAACGCTTCCAGCACACCGGCCCGGTTCGCCTTGCCGTCGAGGTCGATGATCTGAGCCGCCCGCACCACATCGTTGGTTGCCGCATCGATCGGATCGAGGGCAGCGATTCCCTGGATGTAGTCCGCAATCATTGCCACACCCTCGGCGGTACGGAACCGGACGACGAACGTCCTGTGCAGCACCAGCAGCGCCGTCAGCAGCTCCGGTGCCCGGTTCGCATCGTTGACCTCATCGACGATCGCGATCTGCCCGGTCTTGTTGTCCTGGCGTCGGTACTTGGTGAGCAGAGAAGCCCGACGGAAATCACCAGCGCGGTCATGGTCGTTCGTCATTTCAGGTAAGCCCTTCCGGTTTCGAATACGGGGATTGGAGAACACCACTTCTGTTACGGAACTGCACACTTTCGCACACTTCGGATACTCCGCACGCATGTAAAAAGAGGCTCCCACCAGTGAAAACACTCCCCGCAAACTCCGGGTGAAGCGTTTTCCGTAACACCAACTTTTCGGGGGAGGGATACGGATTTTCATTGGCGCTGCCACCTGGTGTTTTGCTGGTTGCGCGGGTGACCCGCCCCCCTGGGGGTCATGCTCCGGCCTGGTCGTCGGTGATGTCGGTGATGACCCAGATGCGGTCATTCTTCGCGTTTCCGTGGGCGGGGACGGATCGGATCCGGGATGACTGTCCCGCTGCCTTCCGGACGTTCTCCCAAGGGTGCCCAGCGAGCTGGCCAGCCTGGCGCGCGTCGGAGGGCAGGACGGTGCGGCCGGTCTGGGCGTCGAGCCACTCGTCTAGCCATTCGGGCGCAGGCTTCGGTGGTCGGGGTCGATCACCGGGTGTGATCGACCATTGTGCGGTGCCGCCTGCTCGCCCGAGGCTGTGGACCTCGGGGTGGGCGCTGGCGGCCTGGCGGATATTGCCTTTGGAGTAGCCAGCCGCCATGCCGGCTTCCATTGCAGCTAACGATGTGGTGGTCGTGTAACCCTGATTCTGAAGGTTTGCGATCCACTGGTTGAACCACTGAGCGCACGTCAGCTTTCCCGGTCCATCGTCATACGACCTGCGGGAATCGAGGTCTGTGACGTTAGAGCCGGGTTCACCGGTGAACTCGTGGTTCACCCCTCTTGAACTGGTGTTTTCTGGGGTGAACTCTAGTTCACCGGTGAACTCCGGGTTGAGCTTGTAGTGCGGCGCTTTCTCCCCGTCGATGACGATGACCTGGCTAACTTTTTCCAAGTGCGGCAGGACCGCATCGAACGCCTCGCGGTAGTGCTGCTTGCCCATCGCACGGCGGAGCTCGCTACGGGATTTCGGCCCGGTGGTGAGCAGTCGCAGGATCCTGCCGCGCACGGTCTTCTCGTGCCGGTCATCGATCACCTCATCGAAGGTCGCCCGGGATAGCGCCCGCTCTCGAACCTTTGCGCGTGCCGCTCGTTTGGCTTCCTCCACAATCCAGTCACGAGTTTGATCCGAGACGGCCATCACCGTGTCAGACAGCCGCCAATCGAGGTCCGATATGACGCTGCGGTGGTGCAGGATGGCGAGCCCCGCGGCCACCTTGAGTCGGGTCAACATCCGGTGTCCATCGAGTGCGCTTGCTTCTCCGCGCTGCCGTGCCAGGTGGGCTGTGATGATCTGCTCGCGGATCTCCGCCGGCCCGTAGGTCATGACGGTGCCGGTGTGCGCCCAGGATGGGAGGCGCGTGTTCAGCGGCTCGGGGTCCGGTGGCGCTACTGACGGCATGTCGGGGTCTATGGTCAGCACCCACACCACGCGTTGTGGGGTGCCGCCGCTTGTGTCGTTGAAGATGACATCGCAGTGGCCAGGTTGAGCGCCGACGCTGAGAATCAGTCTGTAGCTGTGGGGCAGCACGATTCGAGACGTGGCGTCCGATGCGTTGCTCTGTCCCAACATCTCACCCATGACGGCTGACTTGAGCTGGGCGAGGAAGATATTGCCCTGCCGGGAGGCCAAGCCGGCCATCGTGTCGATCTCCGGTGAGTGCAGAATGGCGCGCGTGATCTGCTCGGCGCCTTCCTTTTTGGGCGGGGCGAAGAGGGCCGCGATACCTTCGCCCGACCCGATAGGGCGCTCGATGATCGACGACGGCCAGATCTCTCGGGCCACACGGTCTGTGATGCCCTTGCCGCCGCCGCTGGGAGCGACGAAGGCCATGATCATGTTCAGTGAGGCAGGTCCACCGATCACGCCCGGAAGCTGAACGCCTGGACCAGTACTGGCGAGCACCCGACCGAGGACCGCAAGGAACACCGCCCACTTGGCGGCGAAGCGGGCATGGGCCCATTGTCGAATCGTCTGTAGCTCGGGGGTGGCGTCGAAAAATTCGTCGTCGGTCATGATGCCTTTCGAGGAATGTAGGCATCGCCACGGCCGGTTAGGACACGGCGGGCGACAGTGGACCAATCTGCTGATTGCGCAATGGCGCGGGACGCTTCGGCCATCGCCATCTGGCCGGTTTCCACTCTGAGAACGTGATGCTCGCCGGCTGCCGCCACGGCCAACAACTTCCGGGGATCACCGTCCGAGAGCGCGCACCAGCTCGGGGTGCCGGCGTCGGGGATAGGTCCGTAGTTGGCCTGCTGCACAAGAGCTTCCACGAACTGATGGACCGGCCACCACGACCGCTGTTGAGACGGGGGGTAGCCCCCGGCATTGCTGCCGGGGGCACCCTCGTAGACGTCGGTCACAGTGTCGCCCGGAGTCGGTCGAGGTCGGCCAGTACGGCACGTGCCCGATCGAGGATCTCGGTGGCGCGGGTCTTGCGTGCGCCGTCGAGATGCTCGGTGGCAGAGTCGATGAGACAGCAGAGGGTGTCTGCGTGCCCCCGTGCGCCGTCGACATCCCACCGGGCCGCGTAGGTGCGATCCACTGCGGCGGTCACTGCTCGACACCGGTCAGGTCGACGGCAGCCCGCAGCACGTCCGCCAGCTCCAGTGCCTCAGCGGGCGTGAGGGTCATCTTGGAGTTGATCCACAGCCGGTCCTTGTCCGCACCGGTAGCTCGGGAAAGGCAGATTTGGATGCCGTAATGGACGTAGCCACTGGCTGCCATGAGGGCCTGAACGGTGACTCGCGCCGGGTCCAGCGATTCGCCGTCGCTGACCCCGGTTCCGTTGGATACGACGACACGCGCTACCGCAGATCCGTAGCCGAAAGAGTCGATGCTGTCGCCGTAGAAGTCCTCGTCGGGGTCACACCAGGATGGCCGGGGTACGTCGAGGACTTTCGACGCGTCGCCGCCGTGATAGATGTCGACATCGCCGGTCAGTTCGTCCCAGCGGACGATCTCGGGTGCCGTCGGGTCGAGGTTGACCGGCGCCATGCTTCCGGCGGTGTCGAAGATCCGCAGAGCGGGTGGGCATTCGGCGGTGTGGTCACCGATGCCGCCGCAGCACGTGCGGGTCGTCGAGTCGACCGGGTGGGGGTTGGTGTTGCCCTTCTGCTTACGTGCGGTCATGATTGTGTTGCCTGCTTTCTTCTAACGGGATTTGTGGGTGTGAGCGGTCCCCGCCCGGTGTTGGCGCACCGGGGTTACGGGGGCCGTTCCTTTTTCCTCCGGGTCGTCCCCGGCAGGTTCGCGGTCGACCAGGCCGAGATCGTCGAGCTGATCCCGGTCGGTCTGATCGACGTGGGGGTGAGACATCAGGCAGCTCCGCCGCCGCGCTTCGTCGCGGCCTCCTGCTCGGCAAGCCATCGTTCGACCTCGCCGCGTCGGTAGACGACGCGACCGCGGGGGCCGAGCGTGAATGACGCTGGACCCTGATTCATGGATCGCCAGTACCTCAGCGTCCCGCTGTTGATCTTGTACTGCTCCTCCACCTGCTTCGTGTGGAGAAGATCGTCTGCCGCCATCCCTATGTTCCTTTCACACCGTAGTGCTGATTCGACATTTCCGAGCATGGCACTGTTGGCGGTGCTGCGCAAGCACTATGGTGTGATTCGTGCAGGAGAATTCGGAGCCGCCAGAGGTCGACCTCAGCGAACAGACCTTCGACAAGTCATTTGGGGTCCGCGTGCGCAAAGCCCGAACCGACCGCGGATGGAGTCAGCGAACACTGGCCGAGGAACTCGACAAGCTCGACGTAAAACTTGATCCGTCGGCTGTGACGCGGATCGAGCGGGGTTCACGTGAGGTCAAACTGCGGGAGGCCGTCGCAATCGCTGCGGTGCTCGCCGTGCCACTTCAAGACCTTGCACCGCCGCCCACTTCATCGCCGCGTGATCACTTCGTGTCATGCCTGGCGTCGGCCACGGAACAGGGACTGGCAGCACGACAAGCACTTGCATCAATGTCCATGTACTACGCCATGGCTCTACACCTGATCAAGCACGAACCGGAGTTGCTGGCTGAGATCGGCGCGGAGTTCAACGGGTTCAGTGAAAAGGAACTCGAAAGCTACCGCCGCTACCCAACGCAGATGGCACTGAGCCTCGTAAAAGACCTGGCACGCAGGCAGTCTCGCGACCCGGCCGCTGTAATACCTACCGCCGAGGAGGCTGATCAGTTAACGGAGATCGTTGACGCGGTAGTCGCCAATCTCATCAAGGTGCAGAATGAAGACTCGGAATCGTAGAGCCGGCGTAGAGGACCGGTGGACAAAAGCCGTCCGGCTCCCAGATGGAACGATTGAGACCGTCCAGTCTGCCGCCCACGGCAAAGGATTGCGTTGGCGGGCAAGGTATGTCGACGAGAACGGTAAGGAACACGCGAAGGGTTTCGGCCGAAAGGCTGACGCGCAGAACTGGTTGAACAAGCAGGTGTCCGATCAGGTGACGGGCACCTGGACTGACCCCGCGTTGTCCGCTGTGACGTTCGGCGAGATGGCCGAGCGGTGGATCTCTACCAAGGCCGTCCGGGCGCCGAAGACGGTCGCCGGGTACCGGTCGCTGCTGGACACGATCGTCCTCCCGCAGTGGAAGAACCGGCCGCTGCGCGAGGTTAGGTTCGAGGATCTGCAGGTGTGGATCGCCGGCCTATCCGTCGACGGCTCCGTCCGGTTCGAAGGCAAGGGGTTGAGCGCGTCGCGGGTGCGGCAGGCCCACCAGCTCGTCGGTGCTGTGCTCCGGTTCGCGGTGAAGGCCAAGCACTTGCCGGCCAATCCCGCCGAAGGTGTCGAGCTGCCGAGCATCCCGGAGACCGAGCAGCGGTACCTGACGCACGAGCAGCTCCATCGGATCGCGGTGGCCGCCGGCCGTCACCGGACGCTCGTCCTGGTCCTCGGGTACTGCGGGCTGCGGTTCGGTGAGGCGGCCGCGCTCAAGGTCTCCAACGTGGATGTCGAGGCGGGTCGGATTCGGGTCGCGCGGTCGGTGACCTACGTCCGCAAACAGGGCCAGCTGGACGGACCGACGAAGGGCAAGCAGTCCCGGACAGTGCCGGTGCCCGCATTCCTGATCAAGCTCTTGAAGACCGAGATCAAGGACCGCTCCCCCGATGCGCTGTTGTTCCCGCCGACGCGGGGTGAGAAGTGGCTGACGCTCGGGCAGGCCCGCTATTCGTTCCAGAAGGCAACCGCGGCCGTCGACGGGTGCGCCGGGGTCCGACTCCACGATTTGCGGCACACGTGCGCGGCACTGGCCATCCGCAGCGGCGCGAACATCAAGGTGGTTCAGCGGCTGCTGGGCCACAAGTCCGCAGTGCTCACCCTGGACCGATATGGGCACCTCTACCCGGACGATCTGGACGCCGTTGCCGCGGCTTTCGATGCTGCCGCTGGGACTACTGCGGACGCTCTGCGGACGGCCAGCCCCTAGAAACCAGTCAGGCCCCCTCGAAAGGGGGCCTGACCAGTGTGGCAGGTACAGGATTCGAACCTGTGTAGGCGTAAGCCGACGGATTTACAGTTCGTCCGTCTTGACGTTTGCAACTATTGGCGTTGTTGGCCGATCTAGTTATCCGCAGGTCAGTGCGTTGGGACTGTTGGCGGCAAACGGGGGTTCGTGAAACTACTGCGGACGCACTGCGGACGGAGTAGGACACTCGCGCAGGACGGTGACCCTCCGAATCGGGGGGCTCAGCTTTGGCCCTCCCCGTCAATCTGCTCCAGTAGGTAGTCAACGAGCGCTTCGACACCAGCGGCGGTCGGAAAGAAGTCCACGCGTACCGGCCGCTGGCCATCCCGCACAAACTTGGTCACGAGGTTCCCCATGCCATCGACGGTGAAATACACCTTTGCTTCCCTATGGTCCTGAATCCAAACCGATGGCTCCATGGCGTGAGCCATTCCTGCCCGCCCGACTCGCTTGCCGAGCGCCTCGAAGAAATAGCTTGCAGCGTCGTCCTGAATACCCATAGCAGCCAGGCTAGGTGTGGCGGGGCACGAACGGCGTACACCCACCCCCGCGACACACGGGTAGCGAGCCTTTTCGGCTCGGCCGGAGCCCGGCAGCCTCATGTCTGGCATCAGCATGGCATCCAGGCTAATCAAGCCAGGTGAATGGCACCCAAGGGTTCGAGTCGCCTACCGCCGCGCGACCGCCTCTAGCAGTTTTTCCACAAACATCGCGACCTGCTTCCTCGCTCCATCGTGGGACCTCGCGGTGGCACTGATAGTGACAGCGTCACCATTGTCGAAGTGAATCTTCACATCGGGGTGGACGGTTGGAAAGCCACCCGAGAACGGCCACTCTGCGGTGGCGCCCACGATCTCCACGTGCGCTATCTCGTGAAGGGAGCGAACGTATCCCGATACTTCTGCCGGCTCGTTGGCGCCCTCCGGCCCGTTGTGGGCCTTCAATGCGAGCGATCCAAAGGAGTTCCCGCGCAGCCAGTAGACCCGGTGCTCTCCAGAAGTGTCGTCCGGGTCTTGAGAGACGAAAGCATCGACCCCATCGAGGGTTCCGCCCAACGCAAAGGCGATGATTGAGAAGAACTCCGTTCTCGCCGTCTGGTGGACCCGCAGGTGCTCAAGCCTCCCGGCAAGCAAGACTGCGTCCCGGACCTGATCAATGGTTTCCCTTGTTGGCTGCCACGACTCCACGACCCTGCCCCTCCCCATCAAAGTGACTTTGAGGGTAATGAACGAAAGTCTTGTCTACCTGCCACTCGGCCAGATGCTCAGAAACCCACCAGAGAAAAAATGGGTCCGGGTTGAGACGGTGCGCGCAAGCCTGGCTGGGGGTCTATGCCTTGCTCGGTGACTTCGCGGCACCCCCGCCCCCCTGGTGTGCGGCTCGGCGCAGGCGCCACTCGGGCCACCGATCGGCCGTCATGGTGGCGCCTTGCCCGAAATGAAAGGTGAAGAACCGGGTTTGACGCCGAGCCGCTATCCGTGACCCGACCGGGGAGCGACGAAGCACCCG
>JACRCQ010000064.1 GCA_016218915.1 Deltaproteobacteria bacterium | reverse complement strand
GGATGCGCGCCAGTGGCGCGCCACTACGGTGACTCCGTTAGTAGGACTTCCACCCCTCGAACCCACACGCCTGGGGCAGGGTCGGCAGGGCGCTGTTCAGACGTCGCATGGAATTTGCCGAAGCGAAAGCTGGCAAGTCAGCAGGCAATCGGTAGCGGCGCGCCATCGGCGCGCCTGCGTTCGACGCGGCATCGCCGCGTCTTGCGCAATGTTGCCCCGCGTTACCGCTGCGTCTCGATGGCACGCTTGTTGGCAGAAGCGCGGAGAAGGTCACCTTGAAAGGGCTGGGCTTCAGGCAGCGGGGCTGTCTGCGCGGGGGATGGTGACCGCCGCAACGGCGCGTCGCCACCGATGCGCCAGCGTCGCGCCAGCCTCTGCGAAGATCTGCGATGATCTGCGGCCAAGAGGACGTCAGCGCGCGCGCCCATCAGTCCATGCAGCGACACGGGTCCGGACCAACATCGGGCAGTGTGCGAAAGCACAACGGGCAAGATGATGGGAAGCTCTCTCGCCGTGGGGTGATGGGTCACCCAGCGATCCCAGATCCTCGCCATGTAGCGATGCAGCCGGTGGGGCATCATCGGGGCTGGGGTGCTCTGGTGCTCGAACAGCAGATACAAGCCACTCTGCTCGCCGTTGACGCTGGCCGTAAACAGGAGGTCCGACTGCCTCCCCGCGTCTGGCCGAGGAGGCTCCCAGCAGGCAGTTCGCCCGTCTTATTCGATGAGCGGCGGTCCGCCAGCACGAAGTGGCGCCCGCCACCCTCGAGAGATCGCTGGATGTAAAGCTGCATTCAGGCCTCAGAGCCACAGGGTCGATCTCCCTTGGGGCGAGCGCAGGCGTGTCGTCAGGGAAGGGATGCCGCAGATCTCGCAGACAGCCGCAGATAGGCGCAGAAGGGATGAGATGGCTGTTGCCCGCTGCGACGGCGCGTCGCCACCGATGCGCCAGCCTCTGCGAAGATCGGCGTTGGTCTGCGTTGATCTGCGGCCAATCCGAGCGACGCACACGGGGAAGAAGTCCACATGGTATCCCGCAAGGCCACCGCGCGCAGCGAGCTACAAAATCCCCTGCTCCCGACCTCCCATCTCCCAGTGAACATCTCTGGGCTGCAAGGTAGCCCCTTAGGGTTTCCCGCTAGGCGCGAGACAGCCCACCGTCCCTCGTCACTTTCCTGGCGCGTCCTCTGCCTCTTGCTGACCGAGCACCTCATCGAGCGTGGCCGCAGATTGCACACGAAGTGCCCACTGAGCGATCTGCTCCGACGACGCCTTCGCGATGGTCTCCCGAGCGATCTCAGGCAGCGTGCCGAACCGGTGCTCGATCAGCCGGACAAGAAGCCCGGCCTCACCCTCGAGCTTGCCCTCGAGCTTGCCTTCGAGCTTGCCCTTCCTCCGGGCCTCGTTCATTTCCATTTGGTACATGGCGAGGCCTTCCTCGCGCATGCTCGCAATGCGGCGAGCGTACGGGTCTGCCGAAAGCTCATCGAGCACTTTCTTGGCCTTGTCGAACACCGGATCGCTCATCGCCAGCTCCTCCAGATCAGCGTCGTCAACCGCTCGGAAGAACCTCGCCCAGTGCGCGAGGTTCGCTTCCCGATCATACTCCGCCGAGCCTCTGGCCGGCAGCTTGGGCAGCTCCACCAGGTGAATCTCGAGCTGGTCATCGAGCGGTTCATGGTCGTGGACTTCGCCTTCAGCTCCTCGTACTGCTGCCCCTTGACGATCTGGGCGCTATACAGGCGCGACCAGTGATACTGGGAGCGCTTGGTCATGCCGTCGCGCGAGTAGGTGATTGAGCACGGTGACCGACCGAATCGGCGTTTTCGGTCGGAGGATTGCCGTGAGCAACGCGATCAGGATGCCTTTGCAGTCCGGGCGAGCGAACATCATCTTGAAGACGACATCGAGCTTGGGGTCGAGCTTGGTGAACATTTTCGTGGTCAATGCGGAAAGCGTGCCCCTCGTCGCGCCGCGGAATCTCGCGAACTTGCGGACCTGCGCACGTGGCGGCCGCCATCAACTGGGCCTGCAGCGGAGCCTTCCAGCAAGCAGTCTTCCCGTCCTATTCGACGAGTGGCGGTCCGCCAGCACGAAGTGGCGCCCGCCACCCTCGAGAGCTCGCCGGATGCAGATCCTGAATTCAGGGCTGTGAGCCCCCAAGGTGAGGGAAGGCGAGTCGCGCGGGAAGGGATGCCGCAGATCCCGCAGACCGCCGCAGATAGCCGCAGAGGGGATGAGATGGTTGATGCCCGATGCAACGGCTCATCGCCACCGACGCGCCAGCC
This sequence comes from Deltaproteobacteria bacterium, assembly GCA_016218915.1. Taxonomy (GTDB): domain Bacteria; phylum Myxococcota_A; class Polyangia; order Polyangiales; family Polyangiaceae; genus JACRCQ01. Next base: position 50,742 of record JACRCQ010000064.1, on the reverse strand, counting down.
TCTGCGAAGATCTGCGTTGATCTGCGGCCACTCCGAACGAGGCACGCGGCAGGAAGGCCCCGGCGCTTCCCGCAAGCCCAGCGCGCGCATTGAGCTATGGATCCCATGGAAGGGCCGAGACCGCCGATGCAGCGGATCGAGGCGGGCTTCCCCCCGTGTCTCCGCGGCGGCTGGGGCCTCTACAAAGGCGGGCCGTGTCGGCGACGTGCACCCCACAGGGAGTGGATCTCCAATGAGTCCTTTTGCTTGTCGTAGAGGTAGTACACGTGGCAGTGAGTTCTCCTCATCAACCAACGCTGAATCAGCCTGCCGCGACACAACCGGTAGCGTTGGCCCGCCTCGGGCAACTTGCTCAGGTGCAAGAGCGCCTGCGCAAATTCCTCAAGCAGCAGATCTCGAGCATCACGATGCATGCGCCACCACGCATCCTCCGCCTCCAACTGCCGCCGAGCCTCGTCAAGCAGTATGATTTTCACGCCGGGCTCGAAATTGCTCGAGGTACTCCCAGGCATCTACCCCGCGTCCGGCGTCCGAATCGTCGAGCGCACGGTCGAGCGACGCATGCAGCTCTGCCCGCTCCTCCGGGCTAAGGTCATCGCCGATGACTGCGACGTCGACTTCGGCCCCTTCGGGCAAGTCCGTGGGCTCGTCCAAAACGAGCCGACCACCTTTCACATGAGCCTTGAGCGCTTGCATCGATTTCATAGTAGTGCTCCAAGTTGCGCTTGGCCACCGTCGACCTCCTCACCGGCCGATCCGATGCGCGGTATCTCGGATCACCCTCCGGCTCGCCCATGGCACCGTCGCCACCCGCGTTCGAGAATGACTGCACCGAGGCCGCGTCGACACTGGCGGTGTAGACTCAGCCCGCATGCCGCGACGATTCAACACGGCCGGGCTTTGCATCGAAGGGCAGCATTACATGGTGCCGCCCGAGCCGCGCCTTCCCGACGCGCCCGGGTTGATCGAGCATGGGGGGGGTTCGTAGTTCATGCTCCGCGCCAGACTGGCAAGAGCACGACGTTGCGGGCGATCTGTCGCAGGCTCACGGCGTAGGGGAGGATCGCGGCACATTGGTGGTGTTCGATCGAAGGCCTGAGGCGGAGTCCATCGAGCTAGCGGCGCGGCACTGCCGCGCCTACGATCAACGCGGCACTGCCGCGTTTCGTGCACGCATTGCCACCGCGTCCTGCGCACCCGCCGCCACGTTGGTTTGCGATCGCCACCGCGTTTCGCGCAGGGGTGCCCCGCATTGCCGTCGCGTTGTCGCACCTGCCGCCGCCTGAGCGATGGACGCCCCGTCCGAATCATGCGAATCCACCGCCCAACCGCATGACCTCCGCGCTCCTTTCCCTTGCGATTCGCCCTAGCGGCGCGCCGTATCTGATCGAGGGAACGCAGAGCGAAGCCGCGCTCGACCAAGCGGTCGCATCGCGCGTGCGGGGTGGTTTTCCCGGATCAGAATGGAGTCACTCGTTCTTGCGCGAGGACTTGCCAAGCACGCATCAAGTCATGTCGAGCAACGCATCCGACAGCTTGTCAATCAGCTCCTGCGTACGCTCCGAGCCTGCGGATTGCGCTTCGCCCAGCTCCTTCATGGCAGCTTGGACGCGATCGCGAATCGACGCCTCGGCATCTGGCGATGCGGCCAGCGCGCGCTCTGCTCTCTGAAGCATGGAGCGCGCGAGCGACAGCTCGGATTCCGACGCTTTGCCGGGCGCGGGAGCTTGAGGCACGAGGGCTCGTAGCTCTTCGACCTCCTTGCGGGCAGCGCCGCGCTTCTGCGCTGTGAGACGGTACGGGCTATCTGCGAAGGTGACCGTGGCTGCGCGTCCCGAGGGGACATGCTTCGCAGTGGCGTGGAGCACGCCCGACAGGTCGAGCTTGAACACGACTTCGACCGGGCTGCGCGCCGGGGAAGGGGGCAAACCCTCGACCGTCAAGTGACCGAGCCACGTGTTGTCGCCTACGCGTGGCCCTTCCCCCTGCACCACCGGTACCCTCACTTCATCCTGGTTCTCGTGCGTGGTGTAGAACGTACGCGAACGCTCCACCGGCACCACTGTGTCGCGAGGCACCACCGGTGCAGCCGCGAGATCTTCCTCACCCTCAGGAGCGCCGTAGTCCAGGTCCATCAAGTCGAGCACGCCGACCGATAGAGTATGCGGCGTGATGTCGACCAGCACCTCTGCCACTTCGGCACCTGCAGCGCGCCCTGCGAGCATCGACGCTCCGAGCGCGACCGCGCGATCGGCTTCAGCGTCGACTTGCACCGGCATGCCCAGATGCTTGGATACCATGGTTGCAACGATTGGCATCTTGCTCGAGCCGCCCACCAGCAGAACCCGCGACAAGGCATTCGGCTTGGTCCCTGCATCGGCAAGCGCTTCATCGATGCAGCGAAGGGTCCGCTCCACGAGCGGGCGAGCGACTTGCTCGACGTCCGCACGGGTCAGCGGCAGATCGAGGTGCACAGCCCGATCCCCCTCGCCTGCGAGGAACGGGTCGAACAAGCGCACCTCCTCGCGATCGGACAAGGCGATCTTGGCGCGCTCGACCGCTTCCACAAGGCGCGTCATGGCGCGCGGATCGCGGTCGACATTCTCCCGGGCGCTGCCGATTCGTTTGAGCACCAGCTCGCACAGCTCCCGATCGATGTCGTCGCCGCCGAGCTGCGTGTCGCCCCGGCTCGCCTTGACCTCGAGGAAGTCCTGGTCGCGATCGAGGATCGAGACATCGAACGTGCCGCCGCCGAGGTCATAGACGAGCACGCATTCCTCGGAGCCGGTCTGGTAGGTCAGGGCAGCAGCGGTCGGCTCGTTGACGAGGCGCTCCACACGAAGGCCGGCGATCTCACCGGCGTTGCGCGTGGCTTCCCGCTGGGCGTCGTTGAACCACGCGGGCACAGTGATGATGGCGCGATCGGGACGAGCTCCGAGCGCAGCCTGGGCTCGATCGAGAAGCGCACCGAGGATCAAGGCGGACACCTGTGGCGGAGTCAGCTCGCGCTTGCCGACGCGGACGCGCTCTTCGGTTCCCATACGGCGCTTGACCGAGACAACCGTCCCCTGGGGGTCGAGCACGCGACGATTGCGCGCGGCGCGTCCCACGAGGATCGCACCGGCTTCGTCCATCCCGACGACGGAAGGCATGAGCTCGCCGCCGGACGCGTCGCCGAACAGCTTGATCTTGCCTTCGACGATCGTGCCAATCAACGAGTTGGTGGTTCCGAGGTCGATGCCAACGACGTTGTCTTGCATTGCGAATTCCCTATCTGGAGAGCGTCACGGAAGTGCGGGATTGCCACGAGCGGCGACCACATCGGCCTCTCTCAGGCGTTTGCCGAGAAGCGAGTAGCCGGGGCGGACGACTTCGAGCACGGTACCGGGCTGGTCGCCGGGCCGAGCAGGACGCGCTTCCACGACGCGATGAGCGTCCCCATCGATAGGTACGCCGACCTCCCGGTCGATCTCGACTCCTGCATTGCGCAGGACCGCATCAAGCTGGGAGCCGAGGACGGTCAGCCCGTCTGCGAGCGATCGCACCGGGGCCGTGGCATCGGTGGCGCCGAGCATGCGCGCAAGACGTCCAGGGGGCGAGATGGACGCTGCGAGCCTGGATGCCTGGGAGCTCATTCGATCGATGGCGTCTGCAAAAGGCATGAGCGCGCGCACGAGCTGTTCGATTGCCTGGTCGTTGGCTGGCTCGGGCTCGGTGCCGGCCAGTCCGCTGACCTGCTCTTGCAGCGCGGCGACCGATGCGGCGCACGACTCTGCTGCAGCTTGCGCGGCAATCGACGCTCTGCCTTGACGGCGGATCTCGGCGAGCAACCCTTCGAGCCGTTCGAGAATGGGTGCAGGGGCGCCCACAGATCCAGAAGCGGTGGAGTCGTCGTTCATGGCTGTTTCCCGGGCGGCTGGGTGGATCGGGCGGGCTTGCGAGCCGGACGCAGGTCGCTGACGGGAAGTCTTCCCAGGATGCTACGGAGCAGCTCGACCGCGAGGGCGTGGACAGGCGGCGGTGGCGGCAGCTCGGGGAGCGACGGCACCGGGACGAAGGGAACGGGTTGGGAGAGCAGACGCTGGGCGCGCTCAATCGGGTCGCTCAGAAGCTCATAGGCATCTCGAGCCTTGCGGAAGCCATCCGGATCGCGATCCGGCGGATGAACGGCAGCAGCTTTTCGCCAGGCGCGTTTGATCGCGGTCGCGTCAGCGTCAATTCCGACCCCGAGCAGCTCGCGCGCATCATGGAAGGGTTTTGTGAGACTCATAGCTCCTCCCAATCCACCGCTGCGGGGCCCCCGCCCATGGCTGGAACGATCCCGATAACGCCTAGCGCATCGAACAGTGCCTGGGCCTGGAGCTTGGGGTTTTCCGAAGAGAAGAGCGCTTCGATGCTCCGATCGAATGCACGCTTCGCCGAGGCAGGCATCCCGGAGAGCGCGGACCGCGGCATCCCGAGGACCTTGAGAAGCTGCTCGAGCACGGCCCCCCGTCCGCCGGGAAAGGACTTCACCATCCGCACCAGCTCGGTGAGCTCGTCCTCGAATCCCATTGCGTCCTCGTGCTCGCCCGCGTCGTCGTCGAGCAACGGCGGTAGCGAGAAGTCGGGCGAGAGCAGCCTGTCCGCGGCAGAGATCAGCTTGTCGGGGTTCGGTAGGAGGGTGAGAGGGTTTTCGTCGAGGGAATCGTCCATCAGCTTCTGCAGCGATCTCAGCTCGCTCGAGGAGAGCCTTCGTGCGAGCTTCGCCAAGAGCTGGGTCGCGGCGTCGCACTGATCATCCGCCACAAGCATTTTCACGGCTTCGATCGCGAACGGCACCTTTCCGGTAGCTGCGAGCTCCTGCACGAACCTGCTCACTGCTTCAGGTTCCATCCCCACGATCACAGCAGCCAGCAGCTTGTGGTGCGAAGACGGAGGCAAAGCCGGATCGGAGAGCAGAGCCATGGCCCTTGCGTGGGCGAGCTTCGGTTGCTCCCCGAGCCCCAGGATCATGATGCTCGCAATATCGAACGCAGTGCGATGGTCGGAATCAAGCGCTGCGCGGCAGGACTCGATATCATCACCAAGCTTCTCGCCGGAGCCTAGAAGCTTGCCGTCCGCAAGGCGCGAGCGCATCTCGGCGGCGAGCTCGCCTGCGGTCGTCTGGCCGGGCACGAAGGTCTGGGAGATTCCCCGCTCTTTTCGAATCCCGCGCGCTTCTTCGATGAGCTCCTGGCAGACCTTGAGCTCTGCTGCGCGAAGGATCAGGTCCTCGGCTGCCTTGCGATCGGAGCGCGTCGCGACATCGATCTGAATGTGCCACGCATCGTGGTTGAGCGGGTCGCGCGCGAGCAGGCTCTCTGCGAGCTCCTTGGCCCGCGCTGGTAGATCGTGGAGGCAGGCTCTCGCTTCGAATACGTCGATGCGCGTGGCGAATGCCTCGGTCAGGAAGCCGCCGCGGACCGCCAGATCGCGCATGCGCGCCACCAGGGTCTGCGTGCGCTCGCGTTGCCCCAGCTCGATCGCCGCCTTGGTCGCATCGATCAACGCAGCCACTGCCAGGGGGCCGCCAGCGGGATCGCGCTCAAGATGCTGGGCAAGGCTCAGCGCGTTGGACATCACCGCGCGCAGCGCCTCGCTGCCGCCTGTGGCAAAGGGGCCTGTCTCGCGCGCCACGTTGCCGCGCTCCAACAGGAGCCTTCCGCGCAGCGCCTCGATCATGTCGGCGCCCAGAGCTACGGCTCGATCGATCGCAGTGCGCGCTCGTCTCGGATCAGAGCCGCAGAATGCGAACCCCTCGTGCAGCAGCGCGTTGGCCCGCTCCGAAGGATCGAATGCATCGGCGCCGAGGCGGGCGATCATCTGGGAGACCTGTGCTTGCGCTCCATCGACCTCCGCGAGTGTGCACGACGCAGCCACGGCAGCGTCGCGCGTGGCCTCGTCGCCGAGGTCCATCGCTGTGCTCAACTTGTCGAGAAAAAGCCTGGGTGCGCGGCGCGCCACGGTCATGGCCAGCGCAGCGCGGGTAGCGGGCCGCGATCGGATCACCTTGCTCTTCGCAAGCGGCACAGAGCTTCGGAATATGGAGGCGGCGTCGCGCGCTGTCAGCAACGCGACGGCACCGAGCAGCTCGGATACGAACAGCCTTCCGCGCTCAGGCTGTCCAAGCGAAGTAAGGGCTGCGCGCGTGCGACTGGCATTGCCCTGCACCATCGAGCTGACGGTTCTGCAGACGGCCGGGATACCCCGCCCCATGCCGGTGCTCCCGGCCGGAGCATTGGGCACGCGTTGACCCGCAACCGCTGCGAGCCAGGGCGCGGTCATGGTCGCAACGTCCTGGCTCTGCGATGCGAGCTCGCGCACGCGGGCGTCGTTCCCACAGGCGAACGCAGCCACGGCCTCTTGCAGGAGCAGCGATTCGGAGCGTCCTCGACCGGCTGCGGCTAGCTCCAAAGCCAGCTCGAAGTTGCAGTCCGCCCGCAGGCGCTGCGCGGTACGTGCGGCCAGCTCGAGCATTTCAGTGTTCGGCTCCGCCTGGCCATCGCTCTGCAAACAACGCAGGAGCGCCTTGGCTCCGACGGTCGCGTTCCGCTCGCACAAGGCTCGGATCGCAGCGGTGTCTCCCGTCGAAACGGCCTTCTCCTGCCTGGCTTTGCGCCGGTCGGCCCGATTGCGCTTTCCCACGATTGCCTCTTAGCGCGTACCGATGGACAGGTACCGGAATCCGCGGTCCGCTAGCTTGAATATGCTCCAGATCAGCCGCGCATCGATAATCCCATTGCCGCGCATACGGTGCTTGATGTCGTCAAAGTCCGGATTGCGGAAGTGGCGCCACTCGGTCATGAGCACCAGCGCATCAGCGCCGTCGATCGCCTCGTACTCCCGATCATGGTAGCTCATGCGCGGCCCGGCTGGCGCGTAGGCCTTGGCGAAGTTCGTGGCAGCTTCCGGGTCGTGCCCCCTTACGATCGCACCGCGCTCCAGCAGCTGCTGCACGATGAATCCAGCAGGAGCGTCGCGGACGTCGTCGGTCTCGGGCTTGAACGCAAGACCCCATACCGCAATGACCTTATCCTTCAGTCCGCCGGGGAACAGCGAGAGGATCTTGTCGAGCACGTACTGACGCTGCGCCTGGTTGGCGCGGGTGACCGCCTCTGCCACCTCGAGCGGTACGTTGTTGTCGCGTCCGAGGTGGATGAGCGCTGAGACGTCCTTGGGGAAGCACGAGCCGCCGTAGCCTGGGCCGGCGTAGAGGAACGCAGGACCGATCCGGTGGTCGCTGCCGATGCCGGCGCGCACCTGGCTGATGTCTGCGCCGATGGCGTCGCACAGGCGCGAAAGCTCGTTCATGAACGAGATGCGCGTGGCGAGCATGGTGTTGGCCGCGTACTTGGTGAGCTCACTGGAGCGGCGCTTCATGGCGATCACGCGATCGCCGGAGAGCTGCAGCGGACGGTACATCTCGCGCATCTGCTGCTCGGTCTGCTCGTCTTCCACGCCGATCACCACGCGGTGCGGGTGGAACCAGTCGTCGATGGCAGCCCCTTCCTTGAGGAACTCGGGGTTGGACACCACGCTCATCTTGTGGGGGCAGGACTTGTCCAGGCGTTCCTGGATGGCGTCGCAGGTGCCCACGGGCACGGTGCTCTTGACCGCGACGATCGCAGCGTGCCTGGTTTCCTTGGCGATCGTGTCAGTGACTGCGAACACGGCCGACGTGTCGGCGCGTCCATCTTCCTTGGGCGGGGTACCGACAGCGATGAAGAAGGCGTCGCTCTTGCGGTGGTCGTCGTCGAGGTGAAGGTCGAACTCGAGCCGTCCGCCGCGGATGTTGCGATGGACGAGGTCGCCGAGGCCAGGCTCGAAGAAGGGGATCTTGCCTTCGCGAAGCTCGAGGATGCGACGCTCGTCGATGTCGAGGCACAGCACTTTGTGGCCCATGTCAGCGAGGCCCGCGGCCGTGACCAAGCCTACGTATCCGCTACCAAAGATGGAGATCCGCATGGGCGGCGCTGTAGCACGGGACCCGCGCGGATTCACTCCAGGGGGCTACCTTGCAGGGGCAGATTCGTTCACAGGGAGATGGGAGATCGGGAGGGTCGGATTTGGCTCTCGCGGATCGAGCTGGGCTTGCGGGAGACACGCGAGGGATCGCTTCAAGACCCAGGCTCCGTTCAACCCTAGACTAGGCGCCACGCCGGACCGTCAGCCCCCGAATGGGGGCATGGCTAACCGCGCAGCTGACTTGCATCAGCCCCCGGCTTTCAGCCGGCTGCTTCAACCAAGGACATCTTCGCCCGGATCGCATCCGGCGGGTCGCCTCCGATCTGCCCGACGATCCACCTGCGCACCTCGGGCACGCGGTACTCGCGAGCACCAGCCGTAGGCGGCGGGGAGAACGGGCGGTGGTTCGCGATGCCATGCAGGTCGGGCACGCGGTACCAGGGGCTCCCGCGAGGCTGGCGCGTGCTATGGATCGTGGGATGACCCAGCCCGCCAGGAAACCGTCCGACGCAGTCGCGCTGCTGTTTTCCATCCCGGAGCACAAGCGGAACCACGAGGTTCTGGACGGCGTTCTGGTCGAGCGCGCGTCGCCGGGCAGCGATCACGGCTTTGCCCAGGCGAAGACCGTTGAGGCATGCGTCCCGTTCAATCGTCGATCCGGCGGTGATCCTCCCAATCCAGGCGGTTGGTGGATCATGACCGAAGTCGAGATCCTGCTTGGGGCATCCTCGATCGCGCGTCCGGATCTGTCGGGCTGGCGTCGAGAGCGCGCGCCAACCCGACCGCAGGACAATCCGATCGAGCTGCGTCCTGACTGGGTTTGCGAGATCATTTCGCCGTCCACCGCTGCGCGCGATCGAGTGGCCAAGCTGCGCCTCTACCAGGAGCAGGGAATCCCCCACTACTGGATCGTCGACCCGTCCGATCGCACGCTGACCGTGTTTCGCAACACGGATCAAGGCTATCTCGTGGTTCTCGCTGCAGAGAGCGAGGACAAGGTTCGCGCTGAGCCGTTCGACGCGGTCGAGCTTGCCGTAGGGGACTTGTTCGAAAACGAGTGAGTCGTGCGGCGCAGACTCAGGGCGTCTGCTGCATCGACTGCTGCTTGAGGGAGCGGTCGCCGCTCGACGCGATGTACGCGAGGGTCACGCTGGTCGACATGAACACGATGGCGCTGATGGCGGTCAGACGGGTGAGCAGGTTGCCTGCACCGCGTCCGCCGAACACCTGGCGCGTGGCAGCGCCGCCAAAGGCTGCACCGAGTCCTCCGCCACGTCCCTGCTGCAGCAGCACGACGAGGATCAAGAAGGCGCAAGCCATGACGTGAAGAATGCTGAGAAGCGTAGTGAACATCGCGACCCCGACCTTCTAGACCAGAACATGCCTTCGTGCCACCCGGTATATTGGGAGGCGTCGATCCTCGCCCAATGAGCGCATTGCTGAGAGTTCCGATGTCGGAACAGCTGCCCGCGCATCGTTAAGCACGAAGACCAGGATCTGCACGCCCAAATTCAGGGGGATCTGCGAGCCCGAGCCCGAGCCCGAGTCCGAGTCCGAGCACGAGCACGAGCCCGAGCCCGAGTCCGAGTCCGAGCACGAGCACGAGCACGAGCACGAGCACGAGCACGAGCACGAGCACGAGCAGGGCGAAACAGGAGATTTCAGCTGATACTCTGCGCGATCTCGCCGACCTTGGAGAAGTCCTCGGCCTTGAGTGCTGCACCGCCGATCAGTCCCCCGTCCACGTCCGGACAGCGAAGCAGGGCGTCGGCGTTCTTCGGACTCAGCGATCCGCCGTAGAGGATCCGGGTCTTGGCAGCGAGATCCGCCGAAATATCAGCGAGTCGCGCCCGGATCATGGCGTGGACTTCCTGCGCCTCTTCTGGACCCGCGTTCTTGCCGGTTCCAATCGCCCAGACCGGCTCGTACGCCACAGCCGCCCAGCCCGGCTTGTCAGCGATGATCGAGGCGAACGCGTTGAGCTGACGCTTCACGATGTTCAGGGTATCCCCACGTTCCCGTTCTTCCAGTGTCTCGCCCACGCACACGATCGGACGCAGCCCCACGTCCATCGCGACCTTGGTCTTCTCAGCCACGGTCGCGTCGGTGTCGCCGAACATCGCCCTGCGCTCGCTGTGCCCGAGGATCACCCACTTGCAGCCTGCTTCCAGGAGCATCGATGGGCTGATCTCGCCGGTGAAGGCGCCCTTGTCCTTGGGGTGCATGTTCTGCGCGGCGACCTCCACGCGCGTGCCCTTCAAAGCAGCGACCACAGGCACCAAGGCGGTGAACGGAGGCGCCACCACGATATCGATGGACGAAAACGAAGCCATCGCCCGTGCGACGTCGGAAGCGAGCTGGACTCCGCTCGCCCCGCCGTTGTTCATCTTCCAGTTGCCCGAGATCAGCGCGCGCCTTGCAGCGTTCATTGTGCGCTCCTCAGGATCTCGATCCCAGGCAGCTTGCGTCCTTCGACCAGCTCCAGCGACGCCCCACCGCCTGTGGAGATGTGCGTGAAGCCGGCTTCGACCTCAGGTCCAGCATCCTTGACCGCAGCCGCGCTGTCGCCGCCGCCGACCACGCTGAACGCCTTGCTCGCAGCGATCGCCTTGGCCACGCCGAACGTGCCACCGCTGAACGGCTTGTTCTCGAACAGCCCCATCGGTCCGTTCCAGAACACGCTCTTGGCCTTCTTGCACTGCGCTTCGATGAGCGCGAGCGTCTTGGGGCCGATGTCGAGCGCCATCATGCCGTCCGGGATCTCGTCGACGCTGACGGTCTTGCCTTCGGTGGCGTTGATGTCCGCAGCGACCACGACGTCGATGGGCAGCACGAGGTCGACCTTCTTGTCCGCGGCCTTCTCGACGATGGTGCGTGCGAGGGCGAGCTTGTCTTCCTCGATCTTGCTGGCCTTGGTGTCCTTGCCCAGGGCCTTGAGGAAGGTGTTGGCCATGGCGCCGCCGATGACGAGGGCGGTCACGTTGTTGAGCAGGGCTTCGACGACCGCGATCTTGTCGCTGACCTTGGCGCCGCCGAGGATGGCGAGGTAGGGCTTGTCCGGATCGCTGACGATCTTGCCGAGCTTGTCGATCTCCTTCTCCATCAGGAAGCCGCAGGCCTTTTCGCGCATGAGCTTGGGCAGGGCGTGCACGGACGCGTGGGCGCGGTGTGCGCAGCCGAACGCGTCGTCGACGTAGACATCGCACAGCTCGGCGAGCTGACGGGCAAAGCCTTCGTCGTTCTTCTCTTCTTCCTCGTGGAAGCGGAGGTTCTCGAGCAGGACGATCTGCTTGGCGCGAAGCTCGGAGATCAGCTTCTTGGGAGCGTCGCCGACGCAGTCTTCGGGCAAGAGCACTTCATAGCCGGTGAGCTCGGCGAGGCGCTTGCCGCACGGCTCGAGGGTTGCGTCGCGCTTGCCGGGCTTGGGGCGTCCGAGGTGCGAGGCGAGGATCACGCGAGCGCCCTGCTCCATCGCGTACTGGATGGTGGGCAGTGCGGCGCGGATGCGCGCGTCGTCGGTGATGGCCTTGGTGGCCTTGTCCTGCGGGACGTTGAAGTCGACTCGGATGAACACGCGCTTGTTGGCGAGCTCGAGGTCCTTGATCGTCTTGATGCCGGCCAGTGCTGACATGAGAATTCTCCTGTTTTCCGCATCCCCCGTGGCTGGTGAGCCGAGAAAAATACGGCCTTCAGCGGGTCGGGTCAAGCAACCCTGGGGGGCTACCTTGCAGATCAGAGGTATTTACAGGGAGACGGGAGACTGGGAGGAAAGCTGGCTCTCGCGTGGCGCTCTGCGCTTGCGGGATACCCTGGGGGGCTACCTTGCAGAGCAGAGGTATTTACAGGGAGACGGGAGACTGGGAGGAAAGCTGGCTCTCGCGTGGCGCTCTGCGCTTGCGGGATACCCGCATCCAGGCGCCTTGGGTATCCCGCGAGGCGCATGTGCTCCGCGAGCGGCAAATCCCCTCTGGTCCTCCTGATCTCCCGTCTCCCTGTTAACCATCTGAACTGTAAGGAAGCCCCCTAGGGTGAGATACTGCCCCGCGTGTTCGTCCACCCATCCGCTGAAATCGAAGAGGGCGCCCAGATCGGCGAAGGCACCCGCATCTGGCGTCATGTCCACGTCATGCCCGGCGCGGTCATCGGCGCCAAGTGCGTGATCGGCCAGGGGTGCTTCGTGGCTTCACGCGCTCGCATCGGCGATCGATGCCGCATCCAGAACAACGTGAGCATCTACGACGGCGTCGTTCTCGATTGCGACGTCTTCGTGGGCCCGTGCGCGGTCTTCACCAATGTGAGCCGTCCGCGCGTTCGCTACCCCCGAAAAACGGATCAGTTCGAATCCACCTTCGTGGGCCCAGGCGCCAGCATCGGCGCCAACTCCACGATCGTGTGCGGCCACACGATCGGCGCGTGCGCGTTCGTGGCTGCGGGCGCTGTGGTCACCCGCGATGTCCCCGCCCACGCGCTCGTGATGGGCGTTCCCGCACGCGTCGTCGGTTGGGTCTGCGCGTGCGGAGAGACGGTCCACAAGGAACCAGACCTGCCCGCGGGGCGCGTGAGCTGCCGCGCATGCGGGCAAGCCTATCGCTCTGCAAAGACCGGCGGCGGGCTGGAGAGAGACGACTCGATCACGGCTCCAGCCTGAGCGAGCAGCGTGACCACTGCGAGCCCTTCGGACAGACCGGTCGGCGGAGGCGTGCAATCGCGCACAGCCCGAAGGAAAGCGCGCACCTCCTCGCGCAGCGGCTCTGCAGATTCCAGGGACGGGTGACGCACGACGCGGTCGTCGTCCCGCTGCACCGAGAGCTTGTCGCATGCTGCGGTGTCGTCGAACTCGACCCGCCCGCGCTCGCACTGGATCTCGATGCGTCGGACTTTGCGGTCGCCTGCCCGCGAAACGAGCAGGTTCGCCCGCAACCCCAAGGCGGTCTCGAGCTCGAGGGTGGCTGTGGTGCCATTGCGACGCCCCTCGGCTCGCAAGCGCCGAATCGGGCTCGAATCGATCGCCAGCAGCACGGACAGGTCATGGGGTGCCAGGGACCAGAGCACAGAGCCGTCGACGTCGCGCGAGCCTGCGACGGAGCAGCGCTTGCTGACCATGTGCAGGGGGCGTCCGAGCGCGCCGCTTCGCACGAGCTCGATCATGCTCTGCACTGCTGGGTGGTAGCGCAACACGTGTCCCACCATGCCGAGCACGCCGCGGGTGGCGGCTGCATCGGCCACGCGCGCTGCATCAGCGACCGCGGTTGCCAAGGGTTTTTCCACGAACACGTGGGCACCGCATTCGATGGCGATCAGCGCATGCGTCGCGTGCAGCGGACCAGGCGTTGCGATCAGCACGGCTCGGGTGGGCGCCGTGCGCAATGCGGTGACAGAGCCCTCGAGGCGCGCCCTTGGGGCGAGCGATCGGGCGACCTGAAGGGCGCGCGGATCCGAGTCGATCACGCTCGCGACTTCAGCGGCAGGTTCGCTGGTCAGCACGCGAAGCAGGTTTCGGCCCCAGGTGCCGCAACCGATCAGCGTGACGGACACAGGTTCAGCCACGGGTGAGCGCCTCCTCGAGAGCGGAATGCAGCTGATCGACTTCCGCGTCGGTCAGCTCAGCGTGGCAAGGGAGGCTGAGAAGCTCGCGGGTGGCGCGATCGGCTTCAGGATAGGCGCCGCGCGCGTGGGCCCTGAAAGCAGGACATGCTGCGAGCGTAAGCGGGTACTGGGTGCGCACGTCGATGCCGCGCTCGCGCATCAATGCAGCGATTGGATCCCGATTCTTGAGGCGAAGCGCAAAGGGCGCAAAGGTCGGCTCGCAAGCCGGCGTGCCGACCAGAGGCTCGACGCCATGGGATCGCGCCACGGCAGCCAGGCGCTGGCCGATCTGCTTTCGTCGCTGAATACGCTGTGGAAACGCTGCGAGCTTGACCCGCAGGATCGCGGCTTGCAGAGCATCGAGCCTGTAGTTGCCGCCTGGTGCTTCCCATCGGTAGGCGCGCTCGGCGCCGTGGCAGCGTGCCATGCGAACGCGGGCAGCGAGGTCGGCGCTCGAGGTGAGCACCGCGCCTGCGTCGCCCGCAGCTCCCAGCGACTTTGCAGGGAAGAAGCTCAGGGTTCCGAGCTCTGCAAGGGTGCCGACCTGTCTGCCGCCATGCAGCGTGCCGATCCCCTGTGCAGCGTCTTCGATGATGGCTGCGTCGCCCGCGGCCTGGCGGATCGGCTCGAGATCGACCGACTGGCCGAACAGGTGCATGACGATCACTGCGCGGGTACGTGGCGAGAGGGCGTTCGAGATCGCCTTGGGCGCAGGGCCCAGGGTGATGGGTTCGAGGTCCACGAACACCGGGCGTGCGCCCACGCGGATGACGGCTTCCGGGGCAGCGACAAAGCCGAATGCCGGGACGATGACTTCGTGACCATCGCCGATTTGCAGAGCATGCAGGGCGCAGACGAGCGCATCGGTACCTGACGACACTCCGATGGCAAAGGGCGAGCCTGTTGCGCGAGCGAGCTCGGCCTCGAGCTGTTCGACCTCGCTGCCGAGCACATAGGAGCCAGAGCGCAGCACGCGGAGGGCGGCTGCTTCGATCGCCTCGCACGACGCGGCGTGCTCCCGCGAAGGAGAAGCGAACGAGATCACTTCGTGTACTTCTCGATCAGCACGCCGACACGAGGCGCAGCTTCCTCGACGTTCTTCTTGGCAGAGGGGCGAAGCCGTTCGTAGGCGCCCTTAATGGTGCCGTGCTTCGACTTCTTGGCGCGCTCATCGGTGATGGACAGGAGGGCATCGGCCACGCGGCTCGGGTTCGCCTTGAAGAATGCAGTGACCGAGGTGCCCTTGGCATCTGCGTCGTCCACGATCGGCTGTAGGTTCTTGGCGAAGTCGTCCATCAGGTGGTTGACCGTCTCCGGGACGAAGCCAGGCTTGAATCCCTTGACCAGCTTGTATCCTGCCTTGATGGCGAGCCCGCTGATGCCGCCTTTGCTGGCAACTTCCTCGTCGATCATGGTGCAGCAATCGGCGACCAGGTTCTTGCGGCGGTCCTTGTCGTCCAACGTTTCCAGCAGCCTGGGCATGACGGGTCTCCGTTCGTGACTGCGCGGACGTCTCGGTCGCCCGCGCGAAGCCCGGCAAACGCGCCGGGCAAACGGATGCCTAGCACAGCCCCCTGCGCATCCACAGCCCCCCTGCGGGATCTGTGGACCCAAAGCCCTCAGCCATGAGCCTGAAGCCTGTGATAGTGTCCCGGCCATGGGCGACATCCCGGAATCACGCGAAACGGATCACGATGACGTTCAGCTTGCGCTCGACGTGGCCAAGTCACGGCTTGCCAACGGCGACCATGCGGAAGCGATCAAGTGGCTGCGCAAGGCAGCGGACACGGCGTTCGATGTTGGCGACGATCGACGCGGAATCGAGCTGTCCAAGGCGGCAGCGGAGCTGAAGCCGGGCGGAGGGGTGCCTGGACCGGCGCGTCCATCGCCTTCCACGGCGCCTGCGGCTCCGACCCCAGGGCCGGCACCGGTGGCACCGCAGCTCGCATCGATGGGTGCCAAGATCTCCGCGCCGCCGAGCGGATTGCCCAAGCCGCTGCTCAAGCCGACCGTGCCGTCTGCTTCGCAGATGCAGTCCCATCCGCGTGTAGGGCGGTCGAATCCCCCTGAGAAGAGACCTTCGAAAGCGCCGCCCGCAGCGCGCACGCCCACCAAGCCGAAGTCGATGCCGCCCATCGCGCCTCCAGTGGATCCGTCTTCGACTGATTTGAGGCGTGTGGAAGGCAGGCCGCCGCTACCTGAGCGCGCGGCAGACGAAGAGGATGCGACGCGCGAGCTGCAGATTTCGGATCAGATGCAGCTGAGGGAGCCTGCGCCGGTGCAGACCGCAGCAGTGACTGGCGACGAGTGGCCGACCGAGAGCGTGTCGCACGTGTCCGAGGTCGGGGACTTCACAGACCGGATGCAGCAGGCGGAGCTGCTGAAGCAGGCGGCGGATGTGGTGACGTCAGCGCCGCCCCTGCATTCGCAGGCATTTCGCGTTGCCGTGGGGCGCTCCGCAGAGGACGGCACGATCAAGGTGCGGTTGCTCGACGAGGCAGGGCTGCAAGAAGGCGAGCACGATGCGATGATCGTGTCCGTGGTTCCTGGGGAGGATCTCTCCGAGCTCTTCCGACCCTGAGCTGGTACGGGCGCCAACGCGGGCGCGACACTGTGCGAGACGCGGGGCGAAGCGGTAGCAACGCGGGGAGATGCGACGCCAGACGCCAGGCGACATTGCGCAAGACGCGGGGCCATGCGGTAGCAACGCGGTGGGCGATGTGACGCCAGACGCCAGGCGACAGTGCGCGAGACGCGGGGCGATGCGGTAACAACGCGGTGGGCGATGTGACGCCAGACGCCAGGCGACAGTGCGCGAGACGCGGGTCGATGCGGTAACAACGCGGGGCGATGCGACGCCAGACGCCAGGCGACAGTGCGCGAGACGCGGGGCGATGCGGTAATAACGCGGGGCGATGCGACGCCAGACGCCAGGCGACAGTGCGCGAGACGCGGGGCGATGCGGTAGCAAGCGGTGGTCGACACTGTGCGAGACGCGGCGATGCCGCGTTGAACGCATGCGCGGCAGTGCCGCGCCGCTACCGTGCCAGCGATGCCGCGCCGCTACCGTGACCACGGGTGGAGCGGCGATTCGCGTTCAATCTCGATCACACGAACTCGCACGTGGGGCTCTGGAATGGGAGGGCGTTGTTCTGTCCAGCGCCTCGGGTTCTCCCGAATGTAGTCGCGGGCGCGTTCCAGTGCGTTGCGATCTCGAATGCGCCGGTCGTAGTAGCCAGGCTGCCATAGGACCACTTCGCGCCCTTCGAGCTCTCGCGCGGCGCGCGTGGTCGCTGACTTGAACGACCTGATGATCGTCGAGACAGAGCCGCGCACTGGTTTGCCAAACGCCTCCCTCTCCAGCTGCACGCAGCTGTCGAGCACCAGCAAGCCATGCATGTGATTTGGCATCACCTGGACGGCGTCCGGGACGACGTTGGGGAAGTGACTGGGAATATCCGCCCAGCACCGGTGGACAATCTGACCCACGGCATTCAGGACCATGCGGCCGTCCTCGACCCGGCCGAACAGATCGAGCGATTCCACTGCATTGATGCTGATCATCCACATGCCAGGGCCGGCGTAGTCGCGGGAGGGGTGTCGGATGGAGCGTCGTGGAATGAACATGACGTTGGCTCCAAGCAACGGCCGTGCCCTGCAAACCGAACGTGTTTTGCTGGGAAATAGCGCGGCAAGGCAGTGGCGGCCGCCAGCTTTGGGTGGCGGACCGCCATGGGTCATCGGTAGCGGCGCGGCATCGCCGCGCCTCCGATCAACGCGGCATCGCCGCGTCTTGCACCGCATTGCCCCGTGTTGCCGCAATGCCCGGCATCGCCGCGTCTTTCGCCGCATTGCCCCGGTTTGCCGCAACGCTCGGCATCGCCGCGTCTTGCGCCGCCGCATTGCCCAGGTTTGCCGCAATGCCCGGCATCGCCGCGTCTTTCGCCGCATTGCCCCGTGTTGCCGCAATGCCCGGCATCGCCGCGTCTTGCGCCGCCGCATTGCCCCGGTTTGCCGCAACGCCCGGCATCGCCGCGTCTTGCACCGCCGCATTGCCCCGGTTTGCCGCAACGCCCGGCATCGCCGCGGCATCGCCGCGTCTCGCGCCATGGGTCATCGGTGGCGGCGCGCCACCGGCGCGCCTCCGTTCAACGCGGCATCGCCGCGCTTAGCCACACTGAGGGAGGGATTACTCGTCTTCGGTGACCGCCTTGAAGCCCGATTCCTTGATGATCTTGTCCTGCAGCATGGCAGGCACGGGCTCGTAGCGATCCATGGTCATGGTGAACGTGCCGCTGCCCTGGGTGAGAGCGCGCAGCTTCGGCTCGTACTCGAGCACTTCCACCAGCGGCGCCAGCGCGTTGATCACGCTGAACGCGTCCTGCGTCTCGGTGCCAAGGATGCGGCCGCGACGCCCGTTCAGATCGCCCATGACGTCGCCGAGGTTCGCGGTCGGCACCGTGATCTCCATCTTGACCACAGGCTCGAGGATGGTCGGGCCAGCCTTGGCCATGGCCTCTTTGAAGGCCTTGGAGCCTGCGATCTGGAAGGCCGCGTCCGACGAGTCGACATCGTGGTACTTGCCGTCATACAGGCGCACCTTGAAGTCGACCACCTGGTTGCCAGCGAGGAAGCCGCGCTTGGCTGCCTTGACCACGCCCTTTTCGACCGAGGGGATGAAGTTGCGCGGAATCGCGCCGCCCACGATCGCGTCGTCGAAGATGAACCCTGCGCCGCGCGGCGTGGGCTCCATGTCGATGTAGCAGACGCCGAACTGGCCGTGCCCACCGGTCTGCTTCTTGTGCTTGCCTTCGATGCCGGTCGCCTTGCGCGAGATCGTCTCACGATAGGGGATGCGCGGCGGTCCGAGCACCACATCCAGGCCGAAGCGTCGCTTGAGACGCTCCAAGGTGATGTCGAGATGCAGCTGGCTCAGGCCGGCCACGATCTGGTCGTGCGTCTGCTCGTCCTGGTAGATCTTCAAGCTGCAGTCTTCCTCTGCCAGCTTGGTCAGACCCTGGACGATCTTCTCGCCGGAGCCGCGGTCGGTCATCACGATGACGCGCGCAAACAGGGCAGGGGGAGGCTCCGGAGCGGCAAAGATGAAGGGCTTGCGATCCTCGCAGAGCACGTCGCCGGTCTTGACCGCCTTGAGCTTGGCAATGGCCACGATGTCGCCGGCGTAGGCTTCGCCGAGCTGCGGGCCGGTCGCCTTGCCCACTGCGTTGAACATCTGGCCGATGCGCTCCTTCTGATCGTCGACCATCACGGCGCCGTCCGTCTTGAGCACGCCGGACATGATGCGCACGTAGGACGTTCGCCCTGCGTGCTGATCGATCGTGGTCTTGAAGCAGAACGCGGCAAGCGGGGCGTCCTTGGTGCACGGACGCGGATCCGCCTCGCCCTTGGCCTTGAACGGCGCGCGCTTGGTGGGATCCGGGAAGATGTCGACCATGGCGTCGAGCAGCGAGGCTGCGCCATAGGGGCCGAGCGAGCCCACGAAGAAGGTGGGAACCACGGCGCCAGAAGCGATGGCCTTGTGCAGCCCGGCCTCCATCTCCTTGTCCGTGAGATCGCCGGCTTCGAGATACTTCTCGGTGAGCGCGTCGTCGGTCGCCGCGACGTCGTCGACCAGCTGGGAGCGCCCCTTTTCCAGGGCATCCTTGACGTCAGCCGGGACATCGCCGGCCGGCTTGGCGTTGGGTCCGTCCTTCTGCAGGTAGGCCTTGCGTCCGAGCAGCTCGACCACGCCCTTGAGCGACGTCCCCTCGCCGATCGGGATCTGAAGCGGGGCCAGGGCGATCCTGAGGCGCTTCTTGGTCGCCTCGAGGGTGGCGTTGATCTGGACGTGCTCCAGGTCGCACTTGGTGAACACGAAGTAGCGGGGGATTCCCAGCTCGATCGCCCAGTTGTTCAGGCGCTCGGTCATGGGCTGGACGCCGTCCTTGCCGGAGATGACGAGCACGACCGCATCAGCAGCGCCCATGGCGGTGCGCGTATCGCCGAACAGGCCGCCTTCTCCGGGGGTGTCGAGCAGGTTGATCTTGGTTTTGCGCCAGACGACGTGAGCGACGCTGGTCTGGAGCGTTGCGGAGCGGGACTGCTCCTCGACCTCGTCATCGAGGATGCTGGTCTTGTTGAATACGCTGCCCAGGGTCTGAGTGGTTCCGGAGACGTAGAGCAAGGCTTCGATCAGCGAAGTTTTTCCTGCGCCTTTGTGTCCGACGACGACGATGTTGCGAATGCTTTGCGGTTCGAACCCAGCCATGATCCTTGCTCTCCTTCAATCACATGACATCAGCCCGCAGCGAAGGCGGACAGGGCATATTATTCAAACGGGCCACGAAAGCTACTCGACCTCCCGGTCAATGTGCAAAGGCTCTCGGTCGAGAAGGGCAAATCGAGAGAAAAGGGGCCGCTGGTTGCGCAGGGGCCGTGGTAGACGCAAGGGGCGATGGGCGAACGGGAGCCTGAAGCGACAGCAGCCGGCTGGGTCCGGAGGCACGGACGCGAAGCGCTGGCTGCGGCGGCGTTGCTGATCGCGGCACGAGCGATCGCAACGATCGTGGCGCAAAAGTGCGGTTTTCACACGCTTTCGGACGACGACTTCGCGCGCATCACCATCGCCCAGGCGTTTGCTCGCGCCCCTCGTCTGGACCCGAGCGCCACCAGCTGGTTGCCTCTTCCGTTCTGGTCCGAAGGCGCGGCCATGATGCTGCTCGGCCGTTCCCTGGTCGTTGCCCAGGCCTTTGCCGCAACCATGTCCGCAGCAAGTTGCGTCGTGCTCTACGCAGCCTCGCGGGTTGCCGGAGTCCAGCCGCGAGCCGCGATCGCCGGGAGCTTGATCTGTACCCTGACACCGGTCGCCCTTCTGGTAGGGGCAGCCCCGGTCCCTGACTTCGGTGTGGCCGTGCTCTGCGCTTCCGCGCTGATCCTCTTGCGGGCCAACGACCCGCGGTGGCGCATCGCATCCGGCGTGCTCGTGCTGATGGCAACGCTCTGCCGATACGAACCCTGGCCTGCAGCGATCGCGATTGCTGTGATGGCGTGGACCTTCCGCGCTGCTGAGGGCTGTCCAAAGCCGAGCGTGCACACGCGCTGGGTTGCGTGCGCCCTGGCGCTGGCCGGGCCGTGTCTATGGATCGCCTGGAACGCCCACGCGCACGGCGATCCATTGCACTTCCATGCGAGGGTTTCCGCGTACCGAACGGCTCTGGGCGCAGGCTCGAGCGGCTTGCGAGCCCTGCTTTCGGGGTACCCCTCAGCGCTCGCGGCCGATGCGCCGGCGCTGCTCGTTGTCGTGCTGCTTGGATGGTCGGGCTGGCGTTTGCCCAAAGGAGCGCGATGCTCGTGGTCGCGTCCTCTGGTCGGTGCGCTCGTGGTGCTCGCGGCGCTCGTGCTGGCCGACGCTGCGGGGAGTGCTCCGACGCATCACCCGGAACGGGCGCTGCTGGCTGTGTGGTTCGTTGGGTGGATCGCGGCATCGGATCATCTCGATCGCGCGCTATCGGTCCGGAAACGAGGACGCTTGGCGATCATGGTTGCGGCCGGCCTCGCGGTCTTGGCGTTCGGCGTCTACCGCATGAGCTCGATCTTCACGGGCTACGGCGTGGATCGACAGGACGAAGTGCGCGTGGGTGCGTGGCTTTCGGCGAACACGGGAGCTGACGACCGAGTGCTGGTCGATCCAGTGGACTACGGCTACTTCGCGATCATGGCGGCGTCAGGAGCACCGGAGCGGGTGGTGCTGTCGCGCGGTCTGGATCCGCGGGCGGCCAAGATGCCGTCGCCGTTCGAGTCCGCATCCGCGCTTCGCGCTCGTGTGGAGCAGGATCGCGTGACGTGGCTCGTGGCGAGCGAGCGCGCATCGCTGCGCGAGGTTGCCGAGGTGCGGGTGACGCTAATGAAGTGGGAGGTAGGGCGGAGGAACTGACGCGGGGGCATGCGCGGGACGGGGGTGCAATACGCCAGGGCGGCGATGCGCGGGACGCGGGTGCAATACGCCAGGGCGACGCTGCGCGGGACGCGGGTGCAATACGCCAGGGCGGCGATGCGCGGGACGCGGGTGCAATACGCCAGGGCGGCGATGCGCGGGATGCGGGTGCAATACGCCAGGGCGGCGCTGCGCGAGACGCGGCTGTGCCGCGTTGAACGCAGGCGCGGCGGATGCCGCGCCGCTACGTGAACGGTCGATCGAACGTCGTCACGGGAGAAATGTTCGCTTCGCTGCCCGCAGCCGAAGGGACCCGCGTGACAGAAGGAGGGATTGAACGGACGCCAACAGGGTGTCGGACCGTCCCGGGGCCCGCGTTATCGGCGCGCCACCGGCGCGCCTCCGGTCAACGCGGCATCGCCGCGTCTTGCGCCGCAACGGCGGGTGTTGCCACCAGATCGCCCCGCGCCCCGCGTCTTGCGCCGCAACGCCCGCCATGTCGCCCCGCGTCTTGCGCCGCAACGTCGGGCGTTGCCACCATGTCGCCCCGCGTCTTGCGCCGCAACGGCGGGTGTTGCCACCAGATCGCCCCGCGCCCCGCGTCTTGCGCCGCAACGTCGGGCGTTGCCACCAGATCGCCCCGCGCTGACATGGCATCGCCGCGTTGTCGCCCCTGCCCCTACCCCAGGCGCTCGCAGTGCTCCGGCGTTCGCATTCGCATTCGCGTTGCTAGTCCGCAGCTCCTAGTTCTCTCTCACAGGTTGACGCCGGTCTTCTCATCGATCTCGGCGGGGACCTGGACCAGAGGCGCGGCCTTCTTGATGTTGAAGATCCGCATCGGCTTCTCTTTGCCCTTGAGCTTGGCGGGCGGAAGCTCCTCGTATTCGAAGCGACCGCCAAGGCGCGCCTGCGCGGTCTCGCTCACGATGATCTGTCCGCCTGCGGCGTGCGAGCAGAGCCGCGCCGACGTGTTCGCCGTATCTCCGATGACCGTGTACGAAAGCGACTTGGAGCTGCCGATGTAGCCGGCCACCAGGGGGCCGGTGTGGATGCCGATGCCGATGCTCAGCGGCGGCAGCGTGCTGGTCGTGCGTCCCTTGTTGAACTCCTCGAGGACCTTGAGCATCTCGAGGCCGCACTGCACCGCGCGGATCGGATCGTCCGGGTGCACCACCGGCGCGCCCCACAACGCCATCAGCCCGTCGCCCATGAACTTGTCGAGCGTGCCCTCGTACTTGAACAGCGTTTCCACCATGTGCTCGAAGTACTCGTTGAGCATCTCGACGATGATCTCGGGCGCGGTGTGATCGCTCATCCGCGTGAAGCCACGGATGTCGGAGTTGAAGACGGTGCACTCCTTGACGAGCTCGCCGCCCTTCTTGACCTCGAGCTCGCCGTTGGCGATCCGGTCCGCGATGTTGGGCGACACGAGCCGGCTGAAACGCTCGCGCGTGACGATCTCGCGTTCGATCTTCTTCGCCAGGGCGTTGTTCTCGATGAACATGGACGCCTGGGCTGCCACGCCGGTCACGATCTCCAGATCCTTGGGCTGGAACTGCGCGAGCGATTCGGCGTCGAGCCACAGCACGCCGAGGACCTCCTCGTTGTGCAGCAGCGGCACCACGATCGCGGAGCTGATCCGGTTGAGGATCATGCTCTTGCCCTTGGACGCTGCGAAGTCCATGGCGGCGTCGTGCGTGAGCACAGCGGCGCGCTCGTTCTGCACGTGGTTGAGGATCGTGGACGACACCACGATGGCGGTCTCGGAGCCGTCGCGACGCAAGCTCGTTCGGGGCTCGAGGTTGCCGGTCTCGTCGGACTTCAAGAAGATGACGCCGCGGTCTGCGCGCACGAACTTGAAGATCGACTGGAGGATCTTGGACAGCAGGGTCGAGGTATCGCGCTCCAGGGCGATCTCGCGCGACAGCTCGTGGCTGAGGCGCAGGCGCTCGTAGTCGGCGCGAAGCTGCCCAGGCTCAGCGGCCACCTGGTCGAACGGCAGGAAGCCCTTCTGGCGCGCAGCGATCTGGGTGCCGATGGCGCGCTGCTGATCCTGCACATCGATGCGGCTCGACGCGAGGGCTTGGGCTTGCGCCATGGCGGCCGCAGCCGCGGCAGCCGCCCCACCGCCCGGTGTCTGCAGCGGGAACGCTGCGGTTCCGAACTGGCCAGGCGGTCGAGGCACGCCCGCGATCGCGGGCTGCTGGCGAGCGCCGGGCGTGGTGGGCACGTACTGATCGCCTGACACCGGACTGGGCGCAGCAGCGCCTGGCTGCGGAGAAGCAGCACCCGGTCCAGGCACGCCCGGTGGTTGCCATGCAGGCGGCGGCGGCTGGAACCCATCGCCGACCGAGAAGCCACGGCCGTCATCGAACCGGGCCCGCGTCGAGCCCATGATGATCTCGTCGCCGTGCTTGAGCGGCTGCTCACCGCGCACGCGCTCGTTGTTGATGTACGTGCCGTTCAAGCTGCCGAGATCGCGCAGCCAGTAGCCGTCTGCGCGAAGCTCGACGATGCAGTGCTCCTTGGAGACGATTCGGTCGAGCAGCTGGATCGTGTTGCTGGGATGGCGCCCGATGGAGTTCGTTGGACGAAGCTCGATCGTCTGCTGACCTTCGGCCGTGGAGAGGACAAGGCGCGCCATGGGAAGACCCAGCCTAAACCGGACAGCCCGACCGCGACAACCACGCGTTGGCCATCCGGTGCGTTCCCGAGCGAAGGCGCCGCCTCACCCCCGGCCCCCACTCCCTACCCGATCGTCAGGAGAGCGGGGAAAACCCACTGCGCGAGCTTCATCGTGAAAATCCGAACGCTCCCCTCCCTGAGGGCGAGGCGATACGCCGCGTCAGATCCACCCCGTGATGCGGCCACGCGCTTCAGGCACGCGGTACCTGCGGTTGGAGGGGGTGGGGTGAGGGTGGATCTTCAGAAACAGAAAAACGACATGATCTGTGGCTCTACTTGACTTCGGAAGCCGCAGGCCCGGTAATCTTGCCGCGGAAAACCACAAAACACAGGCGTCATGCCGACGCATCTTCTGCCATCGAGGGGTCCATGGGTTCCTTCATCCTCGCCATCGACCAGGGCACTACCGGCTCAACCGCACTGATCCTGGAGAAGTCCGGCCACACCGTTGCGCGTGCCAACGTCGAGTTCCCTCAGCACTACCCCCAGCCCGGGTGGGTCGAGCACGATCCCGAAGAGATCTGGGACAGCGTCTTGAAGGCCATCAGCCAGGCGCTCGCCTCTGCATCCATCACCGCAGAGCAGATCGCTGCCATCGGCATCACCAACCAGCGCGAAACCACCACCGTCTGGGATCGCGCCACCGGCAGGGCCGTGCATTCCTCGATCGTATGGCAATGCCGGCGCACCGCGGACCGATGCCAGGCGTTGCGCGACGCAGGTCATGGCCCGCGGGTGCGGGAGCTGACCGGGCTTGTGCTCGACCCCTACTTCTCAGGCACCAAGATCGGCTGGATTCTCGATCACGTTCCGGGCGCGCGCGATCGCGCATCCAAAGGGGAGCTCGCGTTCGGAACGATCGATTCGCTGCTGTGCTTCAAGCTGACCGGCGGCAAGGCGCACGTGACCGACGTGAGCAATGCGTCGAGAACGATGCTGCTCAACCTGGCGACGCTCGACTGGGACGACGAGATGTGCGGCATGCTTTCGGTGCCGCGAGCGATGCTGCCAAAGGTGGTGGGGTGCGCGGAGCGCATCGGGGTGACCACGGGAGTCCCCGGCTTGCCCGACGGCATCCCGATCTGTGGAATCGCGGGTGATCAGCAGGCAGCGCTGTTCGGGCAGGCGTGCATGGACGTGGGCGACGTCAAGTGCACCTACGGCACCGGCGCGTTCGTGCTGGTCAACACGGGAAACCGGGCTGTGCAGAGCCGGTTCGGGCTACTGACCACGGTTGGCTGGAGGATCGGCGCAGAGGTGGTCTACGCGTTGGAGGGGAGCGCCTTCATCGCGGGAGCAGCGGTGCAATGGCTTCGGGACGGCCTGGGGCTGATCAAGAAAGCCTCGGAGATAGAGCCGTTGGCGCGCAAGGTGGACTCCTCGGGGGGCGTGATGTTCGTGCCGGCGCTGGCGGGGCTGGGCGCGCCGTACTGGGATGCGGAGGCGCGCGGGCTGATGTGCGGGATCACGCGGGGCACGACGAGCGCGCATCTTGCGCGGGCGACGCTGGAAGGGATCGCGCACGAGGTGTCGGACCTGATTGGAGCGATGAGCGACGATCTCGGCTACCAGGTGGGACGGATTCGGGTGGATGGGGGGGCAGCGGCCAACGATTTGCTCATGCAGATGCAGGCGGATCTCGCAGGCATCACGGTGGAGCGTCCTGCGGAGCTGGAAACGACGGCGCGAGGGGCTGCGATGCTCGCCGCGGTAGGGCTCGGGCTCTATGCATCTGGCAGGCAGGCGGCTGGAATGGTTCAACTCGACCGCACGTTTGCTGTCCAGATGGCGGCCGATCAACGCGGAATGAATAGGAAATCGTGGGCGGATGCGATTCAACGGGCACGTCTGAAGCCGACATAGTGTAGGTTCGGCAGGTATAGAGCTTCTTGAATGGCTGCCGCGGCCCCTGCCGATGGTAGTCGCATGAGTCAGTTGAGGATCCGATGGCAGACGACAACAACGAGGAGACGCCGACCCAGCCGCTGAAAGAGATACCGATCGACTGGGAAGCCCTCGAGAATGCTTTTGAGAACAACGCCCCTGAGGTGCACAGCTACTTGCACCTGGTGACCGGCGACGTACTTCGCGTGGTGGATGGAGTGGCCGACCCGCAGATGCATGCGCGGATCGCGTCGGATCAACGCTACTTGCGCATCGAGCCGGTCAGCTCGCGAGAGCAGTACCGGTGGATGGAGCGATACATCCCGCTGGTGGAGGAGCCCAAGCTGCGATCGCGGCTCGAGGTTTCGATCGACGGCAAGGGAGCGTTTCGAAGGTTCAAGGATGTGCTGATGGCGTTCGGGCCGGAGCGCGAGCGCTGGTTCGCGTATCGCTCCGAGCGGCTTCGCACGTTCATGGAAGCCTGGCTCACCGCGCACAGCATCAAGGCGATCGCCCGTTCGGAGTGGGTGGGACCGCCGCCGCAGGATGAGCAGCCTGCGGACGCGACGGCCGAGGAAGCGCCCAAGGAAGCACCGATCACGCCCGAAGCGTTCGACTTCCGGCGCGGACGCAACATCGACACGCTTCGCAACCGGCTGCGGGATCTCGCCGATTCGCTCGGACCGCGCGATCTCGACACGGTGGTGGCGTTTGCGGACTTTCTGCGAGCGCGGCGCACGGCACGGTCGTTTGCGCATCACCACGCGCATTCGCGTCGTGACGATCAAGAGCGCGACGAGGCGACCGGGGGCGACGAGGCGCAGGCACGCGAGTCGGGCACCGACGAAGCTGGCAGCGACTCGGAGTCTCCTGGCACATGAAATGGGCAGCGGCCGCTGCTGCGATGGCAGCGCTCGCGGGCGTTGCGACCTCAGCGCACGCCGCTGGTCCCATCCCGGTCGATCGCGTCGCTGCTCGATTCGAAGCCTCGGAGCTGGGTGGCCCAGCTCGTCCCCGATTCATCTTCGAGCGTGAGCTTGCCTTTGAAGCGCGCGTCGAAGCGCTCGCCGAGAAGAAGCGTGGGTTCGCCCTGGGCGGCGCGTACGAGGATCGTCATCTTCGTGCGGCGCTCGAGCGCCACGTCACCGAAGAGATCCTGCAGAGCCTGCCGATCGAGCCAGCTGTCTCGAGCGACGACATCCGGCGGAGGGCAGTGACCGCCACGCTGGTGCTCGAGCAACGGGTGGACGGGCGCGAGAACCTGCTCGAGGCAGCGACCGCCGAAGGATTGGAAGAAGGGGATCTGCAGGTGATCGTGCGTCGCCAGGCGCGCGCGAGCCTGTACCTCGATCGCATGGTCGCCCCCATGCTCAACCCATCGGATGCCGAGCTTCTCGAGGTGCTCAGGAGCGAGCCGACTCCCTATCGAGGGCGTCCGTTCGATCAGGTCGCGACGCCGTTGCGTCACTGGTATGTTGAGGAGCGGCTGGTATCGGCGCTGGCCGCGTTCTTCCAGGGGGCTCGTGCCCGCATCAGGATCGTGATCATCGGACGGGAGTGAGCGCGAAACGTGAGCCACGGAAAGGGTGATGCGAAGAAGGTCGTCATCGCCGCGCTGGCGGGCAATCTTGCCATAGCCGCGTGCAAGTTCTTTGCGGCCTACATGACGGGCAGCACGGCGACGCTCGCCGAGGCGGTGCACTCCCTGGCAGACACGTCCAACCAGGGGCTGCTGCTGGTAGGAATGATGCTCGCTGCCCGGGCAGCCAACGAGATGCATCCGTTCGGCCGGGCTTCGGAGCGGTACTTCTGGCCCTTCGTCGTGGCCCTCATGCTCTTCTCCGTGGGCGGCGCTTTCGCAGTCTACGAGGGCGTGCACAAGCTGATCCATCCCGAGGCTGCGTCAGGCTCGCCCTGGTGGAGCATCGGCGTGCTCGGCACCTCGCTCATCTTCGAAAGCATGTCATTCGCGGTGGCCTTCCGGGAGTTCAAGAAGATCCGCGGAAGCCAGGGATACGTCGCTGCCATCGCACACGCGCGCGATCCCACGATCCCGCTCGTTCTCATGGAGGATACGACCGCGCTGTTCGGCCTGGTAGTTGCCCTGATCGCAGTGGTGCTGAGCGCGCTCACCCACAACCCGATCTTCGACTCGATCGGCTCGGTGCTGATCGGGCTCGTGCTTTGCGCCGCCGCTGCGGTGATCGGGATCCAGACGCACGGTCTGCTGATCGGCGAGAGCGCGACGCCTGAGATGCGCAGGGAGGTGGTGAAGGCGGCCCAGGGAACGCCGGGCGTGCGACGCGTCACGCAGCTTCTCACCCTGCACCTCGGACCAGACGACGTCGTGGGCGCTCTGAAGGTCTCCTTCGAGTCCGGCTCCACGGTCGAGCAGGTCGAGGAGATCATCAACGAGATGGAGCGTCGCATCCGCCAGCAGGTACCGGCGATGAGCAAGCTGTTCATCGAAGCCGACTCGCAAGGGGACTTGCGCGGCGTGGTCACCGACGAGCACGGCCCAGCGTCCCGCCGAGTCTCTTCTGCCGAAGTCAAGGAACCGGGCGCATGACCAAGCTCGGGATCGCAAGCGCGGCGCTGGTCGCGGCTGCGATCGTCACCACGCTGCTGCCTGCCCGCAACCCCCTGCCTGCGCCGAGCGGACAAGGGTCGAACGTGCGCGTGGGGCTGGTCTTCGACGTGGGCGGCCGAGGCGACAAGAGCTTCAACGACTCGGCTTGGATCGGGCTCGAGCGCGCGTCGCGCGAGCTGGGCGTGCGGGTGGAGGTGATGGAGCCCACGAGCGCCGAGGATCGCGAGGCGGCGATGCGGCTGTTTGCGGCGCGCGGGTTCGACATCGTGCTCGGCGTCGGGTTCATCTTCTCGAGCGAGATGAACGTGGTGGCGCGCGCATTTCCAGCCTCCAAGTTCGCATGCGTGGACTATGCGCCGCCGTCGGATGGCGCGATCCCCCCGAACGTCGCTGGCCTCGTGTTCAGGGAAGAAGAGGGCTCGTTCATGGTCGGCGCTGTGGCCGGCCTGATCAGCAAGTCGCATGCGGTCGGGTTCGTGGGCGGCATGGACGTGCCGTTGATCCACAAGTTCGAGGCTGGATACATCGCAGGCGTGCACCACGTGTGCGCCGAGTGCCGGGTGCATGCTGCCTACGCGGGCGCAACGCCTGAGGCGTTCAAGGATCCGGCCAAGGGCGAAGCGCTCGCCACCAGCCAGATCTCAGCGGGCGCGGATGTGGTCTTCCATGCTTCGGGGACCACAGGGCTGGGCGTGTTCGAGGCTGCGCGCGACATGGGAGTGCGAGCGATCGGCGTGGATGCGGACCAGTACGACGAGATGCCGGGCGTGGTGGTCACGAGCATGATCAAGCGTGTTGACGTGGTGGTGTTCGAGACGATCCGCGAGGTGACGCTCGGAACGTTCCGCGGGGGGATCAAGGCGTTCGGGCTCAAGGAGAACGGGATCGGCTACGTGGACGAAGGGCCGCACGCGGCCGGGATCCCGGCGGACGTGAAGACGAGGGTAGGGGCGATCAAGGCGGAGATCGTGGAGGGGAAGATCGCGGTACCCAGCAAGAACTAGGAACTGGGGACTGGGAATGCGAATGCGAATGCGAATGGCCTGAAGGTGGCTGCTGGTGCCACAAGAGCATCGATGATTCCCACCCCATGCCCCCAAGCCGGCGCGGCCTCCACCGCCGCGTCTGCGTTGGGCACTGCATGCCGCGCGTGACGCAGTTGGGCATGGCATGCCGCGCGTAACGCAGTTGGGCACGGCATGCCGCGCGTAGCGCAGTTGGGCACTGCATGCCTCGCGTGACGCAGGCTCTCCGTGGCGTGCCTCTACCGAGACCCATGGGCCCGATGCACTAGGCATCTAGAGAAGGCTTTGCCGGTTTTGCCCCAGCCCTTGCCCTTGCCCCAGCCGCTGTCCGTGCCCTTGCCCTTCCACTTGCCCCAGCCCTTGCACTTGCACTTGCCCCAGCCGCTGTCCCAGCCCCAGCCCTTGCCCTTGCCCCAGCCCTTGCCCCTGCCCTTGCCCTTGCCCCTGCCCTTGCCCTTGCCCCTGCCCGAAAAGCCGCGACGATATGAAGCCCGTATCATGCGCACCTCCGGTTGACCTCATTATGGGCCGCTCCTTATAGTGGCGGTTCAATGCAGGGGATCATCGCGCCATGGCAATGACTGTCGCCGATCTCGAGGCTGCCCTCGAGCAGCACGTGCAAGCCATCATGGGAGCAGCGTGGAACTGTCCACCTGGGGGCAACCACGCGTGGGACCAGACGATGGCCTACTACCGGGTCGCAGGCGATCCGCCGGCCGAACGTGTCAACGAGGCGGTCAATCGGGGCATGACGCGCGGAGCGATTCCGCGCGAGGTCACGCGGGTGCTGCAGGCGGTTGCGGCCTGGGCGCAAGGCGAGCTCGCTGCTCACATCCCGTCTTCCGGCATGATCTCGGACCCGCGTCTCGGCGCGCTCACCGTACGAATCAGCCGCCTCGCGGTTTCGGAGACCCAGCGCTACGAGGCTGCGGTCTACCCGAATCTCGCGCCATCGGTCGGCTCGATCTTTGCCAATGCTTCTTCCACAGCAGGACAAGCGCCCTGGAAGAACATCAAGGTCGAGCCCACGAGCGTGCTGGTGTGCGTGCATTGCGGCGCACCGCAGCAGGCCGCGCTCAACTTCATCTGCAAGTACTGCAACAAGCCGATGGCGACCAAGGAACGCGCATGACCAAGGCTGCTTCGGCTCGATACCCGTGCTCGTGCTCGTGCTCGTGCCCGTGCTCGTGCTCGTGCTCGTGCTCGTGCCCGTGCTCGTGCCCGTGCTCGTGCTCGTGCTCGTGCTCGTGCTCGTGCTCGTGCTCGTGCTCGTGCTCGTGCTCGATCCCGGCCACCATCGCCCGACTCTCAGGGGATAATCCTCGTCCGCTCGCGTATGCCGTTGTCTGACATTGCCGACCGCTCGGAGCGGTCGCGTACCCACATCAAGGAGCCGACATGAATCCTGCACAGCAGCAGTTCCTTCAGCAGTGGCAGGGTTGGCTGCAGCAGGTTGCCGGGCAGGTGACCCAGATCCTGCAGGAAACCGACGCGGGCTGCCGCCAGCTTCTCGCCTCGCAACCAACCGATCCCATGCCGATGCAGAACGCGCTGCAGGCGGTTCACATCAAGGTGACCGAGCTCAAGGGTCAGGTGAGCAACGCCTGGACCCAGCAGGTCGAGAACATCGTGGGCATGGGCAACCCGGGCGAGGTGATGGACTCCGGGCAGATTGCGAACGAAGGGCTGGAGCAGTGGATCGACGAGACCTGGGGGCGCTTCCGCTCGCAGTGGCGGGTCGAGACCATGAAAGTCTTCTGGAACCATGTCCAGCAGCTGATGAACCAGCCGGTGTCGTGCACCCAGTGCGGCGGCTCGATCATGCCCAACCTCAGGCATGTTGCCGACACGGTGACGTGCAAGCACTGCGGCGGGATCAACCAGGTGTCGCCCCATCCGGACGTCTACCTGTTCTACACGATCGGTCCTGACATCTGGGCCGAGGCAGCGACGCTCGACAAGCGATTCGAGATCGATCGGTTCCGCAGCCAGGTTCGTGCGCAGCTTCGCGCCAACCGCGCTTCGCTCTCCTTCTCGCTCAACGCTGGGGAAGACGAGCCCGTGGAGTCGCTTCTCAAGTGGGAGTCGATGGAGCGCGACTACTGGACCCACTACTACGCGACCAAGGCGCAGCTGTTGCCAGCCAAGGCGCAAGAGCAGGCGGAATCGGTCGAGAGCAGCATGCGATCCGTGCTCGACGAGTGCAAGCGGAGCAATGCGTGGCGTCAGGCCAAGGGCATGGAGAACCGCGTGGAGATCGCGCGGACCCCGGGCGTGATCTTCAGCGGTCCCGAGTACGGCCCGCTGCGTCCTGATCAGGTCGAGGAGTTCTTCTACCAGGCGTTCATGCTCGATGATTCACGCGACGACCCAAGCCGGTTCAACGAGCTGCTGAAGCGATTCGGCTACAAGAGCAACGAGCAGTTCGAGCACGTGCGCATCACGTTCAATCGCAACGTCAACTCGGTGGACCAGGCCTTCCTGCAGATGCAGGTCGGCGCGCGAGCCCGTGCGACCAAGGACAAGCTCGCGGAGAAGGCGGCCTCCAGCCCGTTGATGGCACCGGTCGAGGGAGTGACCCTCGAGCAGTACGCGCACCTGTGCGCTCAGGCTGCGTCCGGCATCTCGCAGCAGGACTTCGTCAGCGTGCTCGCCCAGGCCGGAATGGACAAGGCGAAGTTCGATCGCGTGGCCGCTGGCTGGACCGATCGCATGAAGAAGGATCCGGACTTCGTGGTGACCAACGAGTACTCGAAGTTCTTTGCCGCAGCCCCACCTCCTCCCGGCGCTGCACCTCGGCTCGATCCATCCACGGTCAGCTTCGAGATGTTCTGCGAGATCATGGGCGCGCAGACCGCGTGGTCCACGCAGGGCAAGGACGTCAACGCCATGATCAAGCAGGTGTTCAACATGACCGCGCTCGACTGGTCGAACGTCAGCAGCTTCTGGTCGCCCAAGATGATGACCGACATGAACCTCGCGATGCGCATGTCGGATCTGATGATGCGCGCGCAGCAGAAGTACATGGCCATGTGACTCTCGGGAAACCCCAAGGGGCTACCTTACAGGGGGGATTTTGTTCACAGGGAGAGGGGAGGTCGGGAGAGGTTTTGCCCTTGCGGCGCGCGCTGTGCGCGCTGGATACCCCTATCGCCTCAGCGCGCGGATCGCTGTGATCCTTCCGAAGGCTGACATGGCTCACACTCGTGTTCTCCGCGAGACCGAGTGTTGCGCCAGCCACTCCTTCCTCCCGACCTCCCGTCTCCCTGTGAAATTCTCTGCCCTGCAAGGTAGTCCCCCAGGGTCTACTTCGGCTGATCCACAGGCACAGTGACCGGCTCGGTCGACGGCTGTGCGTCCCACCGGAACGCGTCGATCAGCACGGTCGACGTGCGCAGGTGATCCCCGCCGTCCCAGATCAACAAGCGCAGCGTGAGCTCCTCGCCAGGCTCCACCGACGCGGTGGTCTCGAGCCAACCGGTGCCTGCATGACCGCGCGGCTCGTCGTCGCTCGCAGCAAATCCGTTGCCCACCAGCAGCTGGGTGCCGAGCGCGCAGTCGAACGCGTGCCCTCCTGCCACCTGCGGCGTGCACGCCCGCAAAAATGCGCTGTTCACGCTGATCGGGTTGCCGAGCGAGTCGAAGCAGATGTTTCCATCCTGCGCCTTGGGGCTCACGGCCTTGGAATCGAGCAGCGCCACGAAGAAGTCGTTGTACTGCTTGCAGACCCAGGACGGGAATTCGGCTGTGAAGAACGCGAACCTGAAGGAAAGCGAGCGCGCGTTGGTGGGCACGCGAATGCGCAGGGCGAGCGCTGCCGAATCGTCTGCGATGGGCGTCGTGGACTGGGGCTCAGAGCACGACGGCGAGTCCTTGGGCCATCCATCGGGGGTGGCGCAGGTGGTGCCCATGTTCGATTCTTCCGGGGCCTGGTAGGCGGGGTCGCCTGGACGGCGCGCAGTGCCTGTCGAAAGAACGAGCAGCGACGCGCCTTCTTGCGCATGAGCATAGGGGCCGAAGTCGGGCAGCACGCCGTGCGAGGCGTAGTGCATGCCCGAGGTCTGATCCGCAAGCTGCCAGGCAGCGGAGAGCACGCCCCAGGTGCGGTGCTCCGGTGACGAAGGGTTGGCCTGGGCGATCCGGCACAGGCCGATGGCTCTGGCGGCATCTTCTGCGTCGTTGACCGGAAGCTCGAGCCCCAGGTCGCAGCTCGCGAGCTCGTCGTCGGCCACGCCGTTGCAGTCTTCATCGAGCCCGTTGCCCGCTACGTCGTACGCTCCCGGGTTTGCGTTCCGATCGCAGTCGTTGCAATCGCCCTGCGCGATCGACCAGCCGTCGTGATCCCAGTCGAGGTCTGGAGCAACGACCACGGCGGCATCGCCCTCGATGCACACAGCCGTGGCTTCGTTCAGTCCGGTTTCGATCACGACCGGGCCGTCGGCGGAGTCCGCTTCCAGCGCTGCGTCCGCGCCGGCGGGCAGGGAGCCGTCAGGATTGGCGGCGCAGCCGAGGGCAGCGCAGAGGCAGGCGATCAGGCCGAAGAGCGGACGGTGCATGGGTCTACCGACGAGTGTGCGCCGGGCGCAGAGTGTCGGCAACGATCCTATTTCCCTGCCCTTGCCCCTGCCCTTGCCCTTGCCCTTGCCCTTGCCCGATACGTGGGCAAGTCCGAGCGCACCCTTGAATGCTCGCGAACCGGCAACTTGCGGCACGCCTGCGCTTACCCCGCCGCCAGCGCGCTGACCTCTTCCCAGTGCTTGTCCGCGTAGAAGCTCATGACGTCGAGCGCATCGCGCACCTCGGAGTTGTCGAGATCCGCGAGTGGGTAGTCCACGGCCAGCACCACGTCGCCATCGTCATCGACCGCGAACTTCGCCATGTTCAGCTCGCGATTGAGGTGCAGCAGCCTGTCCATGAGCGCCTTGGCGCGGAGCTCCTCGGCAGGAAGGCGCGCGTAAGGCACGCACAGCAGGGTCAGGTAGGTTGCATCGGTGTGCACGAAGAACGGGAACGACCTTGCGCGGCCCTTGAAGCGGCTGCGGGCGGTGTTGGTGCCGAGCCGTTCGATCGGCCAGCCATCGGCTTGGAGATAGGCGAGGATCTGTTCGAAGTTCATGGCGGTGCTGCTAGGTCGTCGTGCGGATTGCTCGCTCGCAAAGGCAAGTCGGGCTGCGACCACGCTTAGCGTTGACGTCGCAAGAGCAAGCGCATAACGAATCACGGGCTCAACGCCCGCTACCGTGACAAAGTACGCCGTCCGATCTGAAAAGGCCAGCGAGTAGGAGTGACCATGCTTCGCTATCAATTCACATCTGAATCCGTTACCGAAGGCCATCCCGACAAGGTGTGCGATCAGGTTTCCGACGCAATCCTCGACGGTATCCTGGAGCAGGACAAGAAAGCGCGCGTCGCGTGCGAAGCCCTCGCCAAGACCGGCATGGTCATCGTGGCCGGCGAGATCACCACCTCTGCGTACGTCGACATGCCCAAGATCGTCCGCCAGACGGTCAAGGACATTGGCTACAACACGTCCAACATGGGGTTCGACTGGGAGACCTGCGCGGTCATGACCGCGATCGAGCAGCAGTCCCCGGACATCGCCATGGGCGTGGACGAAGGCGACAACAAGGAGCAGGGCGCTGGCGACCAGGGCATGATGTTCGGGTTCGCGTGCGACGAGACCCCGGAGCTGATGCCTGCGCCGATCATGTACGCGCACAAGCTCGCGCGACGCATGTCCGATGTCCGCAAGCAGAACAAGCTCGACTTCCTGCGTCCTGACGGCAAGACCCAGGTCACGCTCGAGTACGAAGACGACAAGGTGGTGCGGTGCGAGGCGATCGTGGTCAGCACCCAGCACACGCCCGAGGTAACGCAGGCGCGCATCAACGAAGGGATCCGCGCCGAAGTCATCACGCCGATCATGCCCAAGGAGCTGATCGACAAGAACACCAAGATCCACGTCAACCCGACCGGCCGCTTCGTGATCGGCGGACCCCAGGGCGACTGCGGCCTGACCGGACGCAAGATCATCGTGGACACCTACGGCGGCATGGGTCGTCACGGCGGCGGCGCGTTCAGCGGCAAGGACCCGACCAAGGTCGACCGCTCGGCCTGCTACTACGCCCGCTACCTTGCCAAGAACGTGGTGGCCGCGCGCCTGGCCCGACGCTGCGAAGTGCAGATCGCCTACGCGATCGGCGTTGCGCGTCCGGTGGGCGTGTATGTGAACACCTCGGGCACTGGGCGGGTCGACGATCAGATCCTGGCAAAGTACCTGACCGAGCACTTTGACATGCGTCCCAAGGCGATCATCGAGCAGCTCGACCTGCTGCGGCCGATCTACCACCGCACCGCGGCCTACGGCCACTTTGGCCGGGACGGCTTCCCGTGGGAGAGCACGGCGCCCTCCGCCAAGAT
Organism: Deltaproteobacteria bacterium; assembly: GCA_016218915.1. GTDB lineage: Bacteria > Myxococcota_A > Polyangia > Polyangiales > Polyangiaceae > JACRCQ01. The sequence continues at coordinate 14,633 of JACRCQ010000064.1, read as the reverse complement.
GGCCGAAGACCTGCTTCGCGCCACGAAGTAGCGTCTTGCCCCGGGACGTGTGGTTCCCGCGGCAGACCAACGACGGGTTCTTCACCTCCCCCCGCACGACACGCAGCGATCCGAACTCGCCCCCTCCTCACCGCCGCGTCCCTTGATTGCGGCGTGGCGGCGGGAGGAGAGGGCTACAAGCTGCGCATCACCCACAGCATTCGGCCCCTCTCCTGCCGCGCGGGTTCAACCCCCAAGGAATCGCCCATTGCCGGCCTTGAACCTGCCATCTGTGCCGCCTGTGATCCGCTTGTCAGGCTGCGCGCCCGTTGTTGTGAAACGGGGGCGCAATATTCCCAGCAAAACAGGCCAGAATTGCGGAGGCGCGACGGTGACAGGGCGGGGATCACCGGGTATGCTTCTTGAAGACGCATGCAGTTCGAGGCCGAAGTGTGCCTCGGAGTGGAGAACCTGATGGCTACGACAAGCAGGCTTGGCATCGCGCTGGTCGCTGTGGTTGTGGGGTGCTCATCAGCATCGGGGGACAGCATCTTCGACAAGAATGGTGGTGGCGGAAGCGGCGCAGGCACCGGCAAGGGCGGCGGTGGCGGCACCGTGATCATCGGTGGCGGCAACGGCGGCAACGGCGGCGACATCAACCCGCCGTGCGGGCAGACCGATCCGGGCGGAGACCTAGACGGCGACGGCTACACGGTCGGCGACGGCGACTGCAACGACTGCTCGGTCGCGATGAATCCCGGGGCGTACGACTTCTCGGGCAACGGCGTGGACGAGGACTGCAACGGCACGCCCGACGACGAGCCATTCGGTTGCGACCAGGGGCTGCCGATCGAGGGCAACGACGCGATGGACGCAGCCAAGTCTCTTGGGCTGTGCAAGTTCGCGCAGGAAGGGGCGACCGGCAAGGACAAGACCTGGGGCGTGCTCAGCGCGCGCTACGTGTTCGCGGACGGCGCCACCTCCTCGAAGATGCCCGACAGCCTCTACTCCTGCACCGGCAAGGGGGGCCAGGGATCGCCACCCAACGACCTTTCCCATGGCCTGCTGCCGAAGTTCGGCAGCTCCGTCAAGACCCGCGAAGGCTCGTCCATGCTCGTGCTGTCCTCGGGCGTCGCGCGCGAAGGCGTCAACGGCGACTCGCCTGGGGGCGCACAGATGTGCACCAAGAGCGGCACGCCTTCAGGATTCCCCACGCCTTCGACCGCTGCGTGTCCTGGCCAGAACATCGACGACACGCCGATCGCCAACGATCCGATCGCATTCGAGATGGTGATCCGGGCGCCGACCAATGCAAAGTCGATCGCCTACGACTTCGATTTCTACACCTACGAATTCCCGGTGTACGTCTGCACGCAGTACAACGACTTCTTCGTTGGGTTGCTCTACTCGATCCACCCGACCGTTCCGCAGAACAAGAACGTCTCGTTCGACGCCCAGAAGAACCCGGTGTCGGTGAACAACGGCTTCCTCGAGGTGTGCAAGGCGCAGAAGGCAGGCGGCAAGACCTTTGGCTGCGCGCAGGGCACTGGCGAGCTCAACGGTACCGGCTTCGAAGACCACGCTGCGACCGGCTGGCTGCAGACCTCGGCAGCGATCACGCCGGGCGAGGAGTTCACCATCCGCTTTGCCATCTGGGACATGGGCGACGAGGTCCTGGATTCCACGGTGCTGATCGACAACTTCCGATTCGACGTGAACGAAGGGCAAAACCAGACGGTGCGTCCGCCTCCGAAGTAGCCGGCCGTACCGCCCTTTGCTGCATTCCGGAGGTCCCTGATGAGGGTGTTGAAAGTCGTGGCAGCGTTCTGCCTGGCAGGGGTCGGCGCTGTGATCGCGTGCTCCGCGGGCAACGACAAGGGCAGCGGCTTCGGCACGGGCGGCTCAGGTGCAGGACCCGGTCAGGGCGGCTCTGGCAACCTGATCGGGCCAGGCGGCTCCGGCGGCAACCCGATGGATGTGGGGCCTGGCGGCAACGCACAAGGTCCGTGTCAATTCGCTGATGATCAGGACCACGACGGCGACGGGTACTCGTCGGTGGATGGCGACTGCAACGATTGCGATCCCAACGCCAATCCAGGCGCCTACGACGTGATTGGCGGGGTGGATGGGGGTCCCGGGCTCGACGAGGACTGCAGCGGGAAGGCTGACGACGAGCCAACGGACTGCGATGCGAACATCGTGATCAACGACAAGGACGGGTTCAACGGGGCCAAAGCCATCGGGCTGTGTCGCGTGGGCGTGGACGAGAACGCAACGGGCAAGGCCAAGACCTGGGGTGTGCTCTCGGCGAGGTACGTCAAGGCTGACGGCTCGGACGGGATGAATCCGTTGTCTCATGGGGTGGTACCGGATTTCGGTGCAGCCCATGTGCAGCAAGGCTCGAGCATGCTCGTGCTTTCCTCGGGCACAGCGCGCGCGCCTGGCCAGCAGGCCTGGCAATCGCCGCAAGGTGCGCCGATGGGCACCAAGAGCAACCCGCCCGATGGATTCCCGATCGAATCTCCGGCCTGTCCGGGCGTGGTCACTGGCGATTGCAACGATCCGGCGGCGCTCGAGCTTCGGATCCGCGTGCCAACGAACGCCAAGTCGTTCAAGTTCAACCTGAATTTCTACACGTTCGAGTTCCCGGAGTACATCTGCAGCCAGTTCAACGACTTCTTCGTGACGCTGATGGATCCGCCGCCTCCCACTGCGGTCAAGGGCAACATCTCCTTTGACCAGGACACCAACCCGATCAGCGTCAACAACAGCCTGCTGCAGGTCTGCAACGAGCAGGATGCTCCGCCGAATCCGCAGGATGGTGGGGTCCAGAAGCACTTCCCATGTCCGCTCGGGCCAGGGTTGCTCGACAACACCGGGTTCGCTGCTCCCACCAACAGCGGACCGCACGCAGCCACCGGATGGCTGGTCACCTCGGCGCCGGTCACGCCCGGATCGATCGTCACGCTTCGATTCGCGATCTGGGATTCGGGCGACGAAGTCCTGGACTCCACGGTGTTGATCGACAACTTCGAGTGGTCGGTCGACGCTGCGACGCAACCGATCACAGAGCCGGTTGCGAATCCGAAGTAGTCCCCTCGCCGACATTGGCATCGGGCCGTCGAGGCGCTACGAGTTGGGCCTGGAGGCCCTGCTGCGATGACCGAACCCTCTTCCCCAACGACCTCGAGCGCTGCGCAACCGGATGCGGGCTCGAGCTGTTCGACGTGCGGCAGCGCCATGGCGCCGGACGCAAGCCGTTGCGAGAACTGTGGCACGACGCGAGGCCAGCAGCACAAGTGCCCGTTCTGCCGGGTGGTCGCGGAGCCAGAGCCTGACCCGGTGGTGCGCTGGCGCTGTCCTGCCTGCGGTGGCCCGCGCATCCCGTACGCCTCGCCGCCCGCTGCGGCAGGCGAGGCGATCGTGGAGCTTCGCAAGGTTCGAAGCGCTCGATCGTCGCAGATCGCATGGAGAACGGCTGGAATCGTGTCTGGCGCCTTCGGCGTGCTGGCCGTGCTGATCATGCTGGGCGTGGCTTCGATCGTGCACCCGCCTCTGGTCTCGCTGATCGCTGGGCTGGTGCTGAGCGGGTTTCCGCTGTTCTTCGCGGGCCTGGGCTTGAAGAAAGCTGCCGGGCGGACCAGCGAGATCTCGCGGGGGCTCGAGGAAGCATGGCTCCTGGCAGCGCGCGATCTGGTGCGTCGCAAGGGGATCATGCCCACCAAGGAGCTCGCGGCGTCGATGCGGATCGATCACGAGCAGGCCGAGAAGATCATGGCTCGCCTCGGAGCGCTCGACGAGCTGCGCTCCGACATCACGGACTCGGGGGATCTCGCGGTTTCGGTGCATGGGGCCCGAATGCGCGTGGCAGCCCCACCGGAACCCCAGAAGCTGCCTGCGGCGCCGGTGCGGATTGCGGAGCCTGCCGCGGCTGTCACGGAGCTGGCTGAGCCGCAGCCTGATGCGCAAAGCGCGGATCGAGGGGGCAAGGCGGGCGCGTGAAGCCCAAGGCAGCTGAGCCGGGAGCCCGGCGAGCGACGGCTCGAAGGCGATCGCTCGCAAACGTGGGCGGAGAGGTCGAAGCGGCAGGCGCGCCCGGGGTCGCGTCGAAGCTGCGCACAGCGCTGGCGATCGATCCGGATCCCGAGCAGGGGCGCGCGCACGTGCACGGGTTTCATTCGTATCCGGCGCGTATGCATCCGACCGTGGCCCGACGACTCGTGGAGCTGTTTGCGCCGACCCGCGGGGTCGTGCTCGATCCGTTTTGCGGAAGCGGAACCGTGCTGGTCGAGGCGAGGCTCGCTGGGCGAGAAGCGATCGGCGTGGATCTGAACCCGCTCGCTGCAGCGCTCGCCACGCTCAAGGTTTCGGGTATGACGCGCGTGCAGGCAGAGGCGATGGTTGCCGCAGCGAGGCAGATCGGCCTGCAAGGAGAGCAACGGCGCAAGGCGCGGGCAGGTGCCATGCGCCGGTACCCTGAGATCGATGCGCGTCAGTTCGAGCCGCACGTGCTCCTCGAGCTCGACAGCATCCGCGAGGGCATTGCGCGAAGCCGTCCCGGGGTCGCCACCGAGGCGCTCTGGCTCGTGCTGTCGTCGATCCTCACCAAGGTCAGCCGCAAACGCGGCGACACGGGCGAGGTGCAGGAGCAGCCGCGCAGGCTCGCGTCGGGGTTCACCCTGCGGCTGTTCTTCAGCAAGGCTGAGGAGCTGGCCGCGCAGCTGGCCGAGTTCACGAAGCGTCTTCCGCGGGGCGCATTGCAGGCGAGGGTGATCTGCGGCGACGCGCGCGAGCTGCCGGGAATCGAGCCTGCGAGCGTCGACGTGGTGATCAGCTCGCCTCCTTATCCGGGCAACTACGACTACCTGGCGCACCACGAGACGCGGCTGCGGTGGCTGTCGATGAATCCGGGCGCGCTCGCAGCGGACGAGATCGGGGCGCGACGCAAGCTCGACAGGATCGGGCCCCGGGCTGCGCGCGCGGCGTTCGGCCGCGAGATGGCAGCTGTGCTCACGGCATCTGGGCGCTCACTTCGTGCGGGCGGAACGGTGCTGCTGGTGATTGCGGACAGCGTGGTGGCCGGGCAGGTGTTGCGAGCCGACGAGCTGATGGTTGCGTGCGCGAGGCAGGCCGGGCTTGCGTGGAAGGCCACGGCGTCGCAGCGCAGGCCGCACTTTCACAAGGGAACGGCGCACGCATTTGATCGCGACGATCGCAGGGAGCACGTGATCGCGTTCGTGAAGACAGGCGCCCCTGGGCTCGGTCCGGCCTAGTGCGCCCTCCCCACTCTGTGGTCTCGGTGTCCTCTGTGGTTTCAATCTGGGGGTCGGCCCGGATCATGCCGCGAAGGGCGCTTCCCTTCGAAGATGCGGTGGTGCGAAAAGCGCTTCGCGCTGTGCGTCTTGCCAGTGCCTGGGAGCGTCGATTTTCTTGCGCAATGCGTCCCAAATCACGTACGTCAGTAGGGATCCTGGCCGGCATGCGTATCGCATGGCTCCGGGCAGCAAAGCAGCATGGTCGAGCGTCTACTAGCCAGCATGGGACGAGCGCGCGAAGGCGAGTTGCCATCGTTTCGCGCATGGGCGCGCAGGCTCGTGTCTGAGCTGGCGCTGCAGGACTGGCTCGTCTTCTTCTATTTCTGCGTGCTGTTCGGTGCGGTCGCGATCTTCGGCACACCGGGCGAGCAGCGCAACCAAACACTGGTGCGGCTCGGTGCTCTCGCTGCCGTGCTGGTCGTCACGCTCGTGGCAGTGCGTGGCTCGCTGCTCACGCGTCCGCTGGCCGTATCGCTCTCCTACCGGCTGGTGATCTTCGGCGTGGTGCAGATCTCCTACTTCATGCTCAAGGGGCTGCTGCCTCTGGTGAGTGATCGCGCCTACGACTCCCAGCTCTACAGGTTGGATCTGGCGTTGTTCGGGTTCGAGCCTGCGGTGGTGATGGACAGGTTCGTGAGCTTGTACACCACGGAGTGGTTCGCCTTCTTCTACTACGGCTACTTCTTCGTGCTGGCGTTGCACGTGCTGCCGTTCCTGTTTCTGAGCCGGAAGATGAAGCTCTTCGCCGAGTTCGGGATCGGGATGCTGACGGTCTACTGTGTGGCGCACTCGGTATACATGTTGGTTCCGGGCTACGGTCCGTTCCGGTACCTCTCCGACCACTTCCAGCACCCGCTCATCGCCGGATTCTGGATGGAGCGAGTGCTCGAAGCGGTCAACAACGCAGGTGCCCAGAAGGACATCTTCCCGTCGCTTCACACGGCCGGGCCGCTCTTCATCCTGCTGTTCTCGTTCAGGCACCGCGACAAGTTCCCGTTCAAGTACACGTGGCCTGTGACCGGATTCGTGGTGGTGAACATCATGCTGGCGACGATGTTCCTGCGCTGGCACTACCTGATCGACATCGTGGCCGGCATCACGCTCGCTTCGTGCGCCTGCTACGTGGGCGGGTGGCTTTCGGTGCGTGAGACGGCGCGTCGGGAGAAGGCGGGGCTGCAGCCAGTGTGGACACCGCTCTGGCCGGAGCGCGGCGCGGAGAGAGCGCTCGAACCCGCGCAATCGGCGACGTTGCGCCAGGCGCAGCAGTGATGGCGGAGCGCAGGCGCGAGGCTCTGTCGCTGCGCCGCTCGCTCCTGCTCCCTGTGGCGCTCCTCCTCTGTGCCCTGCCCGGCTGCAGCCTGCGCGCGGACCAGTCTCCGGGGTGCCGCCTCGATCATCCGGAGGACTGCGATCCGGGTTGGAGCTGCCGCAGCGGCGTGTGCATGCGTCCAACCACGACGCTCACGCCGCCCGACGCGTCAGCCTCCGGGGATGCCTCGGACGCAAGCGACGGGGTCGCGACCGCGGACGCGGCAGACGAGCCCGAAACGTCAGCGCAGCAGGACGCGGCCGAGGAGTTTGACGCGGGCGAGGAGCCGGGTGACGACGTCGGCTCGGAGGCGAGCGGGGATGCGGCTGGCGACGCGACGCTGGACTGAAGGCGCAGGGCGATGGCTCGCGGCGATCCTTCTGGTCCTGGCCGCTGGCTGTGGACCGGGAATGGGCTCGATCGGCGCGATCATGACGCGCAACCACTCGGACGGGCGGCTCAAGGTCCGGCAGGTGCCGGCCGACATGGAAGCGTCCAAGGCGGGAATGCAGCCGGGCGACGAGATCCTCTACATCGACGGGCGTGACGTGCGTTCGCTGACCGCGGAAGAGGTGCACCAGGCGTTCATCGGCGCGGTGGGGACCACGGTCGACGTGACGGTGGTGCGCGATGGCAAGGTGTTTCGCCTGCTGGTCAAGCGCGGACCGCTCAAGTGAACTAGGAATTAGGAACAGGAATGCGAATGAAGAACCAGGAATGGGGAGGGGCATTCGCATTCGCCTTCCCAGTTCCCAGTTCCCAGTTCCCAGTTCCCAGTTCCTAGTTTCCTGCGAGCGACGCGTAGATCCGCTCGTACTCGTGCGCCACCCGGCCGGGATCGTGCTTCTCGAGCACGTGCTTGCGGAGCTGCTCCCCCACGGACGTGCGCATTTCCGGCTCGCGGGCCAGGCGAATGCACGCCGCTGCAAGCTCGCGCGCGTCATTGGGCTCGATCGCGATCGCACCGCCGATCTCCTCGAGCGGGCTGCGTGCAGCCACGACGACCGGCACTTTCATCAGGCACGCCTCCAGCACCGCGTAGGGCAGATCCACCTTCCCGTACAGATCGTCGGCGGGAAACGGCGCCGCCGTCGCAGACGCGAGCAGGGCGGGGAGATCAGGCACCTCGCCTGCGAACCGCAGCCGGTCGCGTCGGGCGATCAGCATGCGCTGCAGCTCTTCCTGAACCTTGCGGCTTCGCGGCGTCTTGGCCCGGCAGGCGAACACGATCACGCTCTCGTCCACGGCGCTCAGGATTGCGTCCGCAGCCTCTGCCACGGTTCGCGCCCCTGAGGAGAATTCCAGGTCTCCCGCGTACACGAACATCGGCACGTCGGGCGGCACGCTCGCCCACGCACGCGCACGGGACACCTGCTGAGGCGTGCGTTCCACGTCGCGAACAGGAGGAGGAATTACCACGAGCTTGGACGGCGGCAACCCGTGGGCAACGAGCCGGTCAGCCGTGAAGCGCGACAGGGCCACGACCTTGTCGCCGAACATCAGACGGGTCGAATCGGTGAAGGTCAGCGGCCTCGACGCGACCGTTTGCACCACTGGAACGCGTCGCACCGAGCGAGCCAGCGACGCTGCCTGCGAAGATCTCGGATTGGGGGCAAAGACGAAGTGCCAGACATCGAAGCGCGGACCGAGCAGCAGGTACGCAAGCACACGCAGGTTGTCGCTGAGCGCCGGAGCGTACGCACCTCGGTTGGCGTACAACCGCGTGTGGTGCACACGGCTTCCGACCGCAGGTGCGTCGCGCGTGGTGAGCACCGCGGGTGACACGCTCTCGAAGCTTCCGGCCAGATCGCGCACAAGGCAGATCGAGCCGTCGTGGTACGGGGGAACCACGGGCTTGGACACGATGAGGACGCGAGCCGTCATGACAAGCACACCGTCAGAATCGCAGAGGATGGAGCGCGGGCGTCCGGCATGTCAGAAGAGCAGGCCACCGATCTGCACACCAGCGCCGCCAGGGACGGGCATCAAGCCGAACCCCGTGACCTGGGCGACCTTGTTTTGAAGCGGGTTCTTGCCCACCGTGATGTAGTCGTCGTCCTTGAGCCCGGCCGAAAAGATGCCGCCAGCTACAATGCCGATGCCTGTGAAGAGCCCCTGCACCATCAGGCCGCGCTTGGCTGGCTTGTCGCTTCCGGCATAGGCCAGGTACACGGGCAGGCCGGCTGCTGCGCCGATGCCGCCACCGATCCACATCCAGGCAAGGTTCATCCACGAAGGCGTGTAGATCGTGGACATCGCGGCCGTGGCGCCGAGCCCGACGTTGTATCCGATCAATCCGCCGAGCGACGCGCCGTCGTTGTTGTCTTTCCAACCATCCTTGTTGTCGGCACTCGTCGATCCGTAGCCGACCATGCTGCCCACGACCGCGCCCCACATGGCGCCGCTGCTTGCGAACGCGGACGCCTTGGGGGAGGGCTCGAGGTAGTAGCCAGCGGCAAAGCCGCCGACTCCGCCGATGGTGGAGCCCAGGGTCATGGCGCGCGAGAGCCCTTTGAATCCCCAGGCATCGGCTTCGTTGGTCGTGGTGAACTGGTACGCCCAGATCCCGAGACCTTCGCCAGCGCCGAGAAACAGGCCGGCCGAGATCGCGGCTGGCATTCCCTTGGGCATCTTGGGCTGATCGAGGAAGTAGGCTCCCACGGGTGCGCCCACGCCCAGGACCACGGGGGCGATGAACTTCAGGCCAGGATCATCGATCCCAGCCTCGACATCGAGCCAGATGCCCACGCCCACGCCGTAGGTTGCAGCGGTTCCGTACAGGACCCCCATCTCGATATCGGTGCGGTACTTGCTATTGGCAGCGGGCTGCACGGGTGTGTACCCATAGCCGCCGGCAGGGGGATACGGTGACGCCGGGGTGGTCCAAGGAACGTTACCGCCGGGCGGATACTGCTGGGGTGGGTACTGCTGCGGAGGATAGGTCTGCGGAGGATAGGTTTGCGGAGGGTAGGTCTGGGGCGGATAAGGCTGCGGCGGATAAGGCTGCGGCGGATAGCCTTGTGCGCCCGCGGTTTTCTCGCAGGCGAACATCGCCATGAGCGACGCGGCTGCGAACGTCAGGATCGAACGAGACAGCATCGGGGATCCTCCGGAATCACGACCCTGCCGTTGGACGGGGCAGGAAGGCAAGCATTCCAGCATTCTGGGGCCGCCTGCGCAAGCGGTGGCAGCGGATCCGACCCGGCTGTTGAAGAAACCGTCAACCCTGCCCGTAGGTCCAAGTATCCTACTGCCCATGTCACGTCGCAGATGGTCGATCCCGGTCGGGCTGGTGCTGGTCTTGCTGCTTGCAGTGCTGACGAGCGGCTGCTCGGGGTGCATTGCGCGGGCCGGGCAATCGACGCTTGGGATCATGCCTGGGGTGGTCAACGATCCGGGCAACCGCTCGCTTCGCCGTGCCGTGCTTCACTTCGGTCTGGAGCAATTCTGCAAGGAGCTGACGCACCGGGGCGCGCCGCTGACCATGCGCGACGGCGAGCCGGTGATGGGGCGCTTCTTCGCGCGTACGTGCAACTTCCAGGAGATGGAGAACGGCGACGTGTTCGTGCAGTTCGCCGGGCAGGGGTACGCGTGGATGAACGTGTCGCTGCGCGTGGGGTTCGATGCGGGCGGGGCGATCCAGTACAACCAGGACTTTCTCATGGATGGGTCGACCATGTACGCGTACTTCCGCACGCGCACGATCGCATCCACGAGCTTCAACACGATCATGGTGGAGCGTGGCGGGTCGAGCGGCGCGCAGATCTTCGGCGGCATGGCGAACCCGATCGCCAAGCAGGTCGTGGATCAGCAGCTTTCGCGTGGATTCACCGTGATTCGGGACTCGGACGGCGTGGTCGACTTCGGCCTTGGCGTGGTGGAAAAGGGGCAGCGTCCCACCAAGCCCTTCTCGGTGCGTGGAAACGACAGGATGACGCTCACCAACGAGCGGACGGAAGTGCATGGAGCGCAGCTCGATTTCCTCGGGCCGTTCGAGGTGGATTCCGACGGTCGGGCGCTGTACCTGACCGCGGTGATCGACGGTGTGCCAGCGATCGACGTGATGATTGTGCGCAAGGACGTGGGCGATCAGTGGCTGGAGCAGTTCATGCGCAAGCCTGGGTTGCCTCAGCCGCCGCAGCCGCCGCTGGTTCAGGACGTGATCCCCACGCGCATGCAGTGGCAGAAGGGCGTGCCGCTGGCCAAGGGCTTCTACTACGTGGTGCTGGACAACTCGTCCGTGGTCGGCACGGTCGCCCCGCCGGCGGTCGCGTCGATCCCTCTGATCCCTGGAGCTCTCGCATCGCCGCCGCCCGCTGCGCTGGTCAATGTGGCCGTACAGCTGGGGGATGCCCCCTGAATCCAGGGGCGCTTCCGCCTTTCACGTGCATTTCTGAGATTGTCTGGACCCGGGTGGTTGCGCAGGCCACGGCCGGGGTATAAGAAGTTCCTCCCCAGCCACCGAGCCTGTCGTGTCGATCCTATCGCTTCTACGATTCATCTACTGGGCCACATGGTTCTTCATCGTGCCAGTGGTCCTTGCCGGGCTCGTGGTGTGGCTGATCTCGCCAGGAGACGCCACCGCTGCGGTGGGGCCCCTGGGATACCTGCAGTCGGTCGTGCACGACCAGCCGGTGCCTGTGGCGATCGTGCTCTTCACGCTCTTCGAGATGGTGCTGTGGAGCCAGCGCTACGCGCTTCCTCTCTCATCTTACGTGGGCGTTGGAGGAAGGCGCGACATCCCGGTGTCGATGCGAAAGCGGTTCGAGCAGGCGAATTCGATGCTCGACGAAGCTGCGCGGATCCTTCGACGGTTCCACAAGGAGATCCAGCGCGCGGTGTCGTCGTCGGACCGCGAGGACATCAACGACAAGCTGCAGCGGCTTCGCGACGCGATGGATGCACGGCCGTTCGAGGCCCCGGTCTTCAACTCGGCCTACGACGACGCTGGAGACGTGATCGAAGCGAAGCTGTCGCGCTGGCGCAAAGGCGAGCTGCGCGAGTACGGCGAGTCGATCGGGATCGCGATCCTGGTGGCGCTGCTGCTGCGCGCATTCGTGGTCGAGGCGTTCAAGATCCCGAGCCGGTCCATGGTGCCGACCCTGGCGGTCGGGGATCACATCTTCGTGAACAAGTTCGCCTACGGGCCGACCATTCCGTGGACGCACACGAGGCTGTTCTCGCACCTGCCGCCCAAGCGCGGCGACGTGATCGTGTTCCAGTTCCCCGAGCATCCGGAGCAGGACTTCATCAAGCGTGTGGTGGCGATTCCGGGAGACAAGCTCGAGGCCGTGGACGGGCGACCGGTGATCAACGGCTGGGTGGTTCCGCAGTGCCGGGTGGGCTCGTTCAGCTACACCGAGGGCGATGGGCCGTTCAACCAACACGAAGGCGAGCTCTTCGTGGAGTACATGGGCAAGGAAGCGTACCTGGCGTTCTACGACCGGATGATGATGACGTCGCAGGCGCGCCAGAAGTGCAATTCCGACGCGGACTGCCCTGGCGGCAAGGGGTGCGTGGACAAGGTCTGCGGCGAGTACCAGGGGCCGTACCTGGTCAAGCCCGGCGAAGTCTGGGTCATGGGCGACAACCGCAACAACAGCCACGACTCCAGAGGCTGGTTCGAGGGGCGAGGCGGCGGGGTTCCGTTCGAGAACATCCGGGGGCGAGCGCTGTGGGTCTGGATGAGCTTCATGCCCACTGGAGCCCTGGCGTGGGATCGGATCGGCGTTTCGGTCATGGGAACCCCGCGTCTGCCGCGCCAGTTCGAATCTCTGCGGCCCCTGATGGCCTCCTGCCTCAAGGACCGTCCTCCCGCGTCCGTGACCACGCCGCCCGAGCCACGCTAGGCAACCTGTGCGATCCAGGCGGGCGAACCGCAGGTTTACCGTTTGCGATTGACGCGTTGCCGCGGATGTCGGAACGAATCGCGCAGGGGTCCTGCTGGGAATTTCACTTTTAAGGAGGGACACCGCGAGATGAGGACGACACGATTGATGTTCGGGGTCACGGTGGCTGTGGCTGTAGTGGCCGTTGCGGCGTGCTGTGGCAAGAAGACGGAGACGACGGAAGCTCCGGAAGCGGCTGCCGCTCCCACCGATACGGCGGCTCCGACCGAAACCCCGGAGCCCATCAGCCCGGATTGGAAGACCAAGTGCCCGCAGGCGGATCGCCCGCTCGGCGGCACGGTCACTGCCCGCATTGAGCTCACGGTCCACAAGGAACCAGCGGAAGGCTCGGAGCACATCGGCGGTTTCGGCCCTGGAACCTGGGTCAATCTGCTCGGACAGAAGCAGAATTGGCTGTGCGTCGACTACCCGTGCGCGGTTGGCAAGCTCTGCCCCGGCTGGGTCGAGGCGACCTACACGCAGCGCAAGACTCCGGTCGACGCCGGAGTTGTCGTTGACGCGGCGGTGCCGGAAGCGGCTGCCCCGATTCCGGACGCGGGCGGCGACGCAAAGAAGCTTGCCGACGTCAAGACGGCGGACGCAGCCGCGCCGCCGGCCACGACGACGACTCCTCCTGGCAAGGCGCCTCCTGGCAAGCGCCCGCCAGTTGCCAAGCCGCCCAAGTAGACTGCGAATGCGGCGTACGAGGCTCGCTGTGGGCAACCGCGGCGGGCCTTGTCGCGTTCTGCCCTCAGGCTCAGCTCACCATTCGGAGGCCGCGACTCCAAAACGTTCGCGGATGCGCGCATGCTCGGGTGAGCGGCGCCCGTCTTGCAGCCGTAGCACCAATGGCTCGCGAATCTCGGGCTCGCATGGTTCATGCGTGGCCACGAGCAGATCGAGGAACGCGAGCCGCTCTGGGCCAGGCAGCACCGGCCAGATCGATTGCACGAACAGCCCAGCGTCAGTGATGGCGGCGCGTCCCCGTTCCGGCGGCGACGCGGTCGAGCAGACGATGAAGCGCCCGGCTGGCGCGAGCAACAGGGCTGCGGCTTTCGCGTAGTCTTCGATACCGCCTCGCAGCTCGAATTTCGCATGGGCCCGTTGTGGATCCGAGCATGGCGTAGCGGCTTTGGGATCGAAGTAGGGCGGTGTCCCGGTCACCAGGTCGAAGGTGCCGAGACGGTCGAGCAGGGCGTGATCGCGGAGATCTCCTTGCACGATCGTGGTGCGGGCCTGCTGCTCGTTGAGCGACAGGTTCCTGAGGGCGAGCGCCGTTGACTCCTGCTGCGCCTCGATACCGACGAGCTTGGCGTCGGGCCAGGCCCAGCCGACCATCAGGATCACGGAGCCGATCCCGCAGCCGAGGTCGAGCACGCGGGCAGGTGGTGTGCCTGACGATGCGACAAAGGCAACGAGCAGATCGTCGACCGAGTAGCGATGCCCTTTGCGACGCTGCAGGATGAAAAAGTCGCGCGTGAGCGAGGCGCAGTGCTCATCGTCCCGCACGTACAGATCAAGGGCTTCCACGGCGCTGGTTCTAGCCCGTTCTTCGGCAGAGGGGAGGGAATTGCCGCAGATCCCGCAGACACCCCTAGCGGGGGACGCGTGGATGGGCAGCCGCAGATCCCGCAGATCAGCCGCAGAAGGGATCCAGTGGCTGGTGCTCGATGGCTTCCCTCGACGTCCGCGATGCGCCAGCCTCTGCCAACCTGGGCGTCCGCGATGCGCCAGCCTCTGCGGGGATCTGCGAAGATCTGCGGCATCCTCTCAGCGAGGGACGCGTGGATGGGCAGCCGCAGATCCCGCAGATCAGCCGCAGATCAGCCGCAGAAGGGATCCATGGCTGGTGCTCGATGGCTTCCCTCGACGTCCGCGATGCGCCAGCCTCTGCCAACCTGGGCGTCCGCGATGCGTCAGCCTCTGCGGGGATCTGCGAAGATCTGCGGCCTCCTCTCAGCGAGGGAAGCGTGGATGGGCAGCCGCAGATCCCGCAGATCAGCCGCAGATCAGCCGCAGAAGGGATCCAGTGGCTGGTGCTCGATGGATTCTGGTTGCGTCCACGATGCGCCAGCCTCTGCGAGGATCTGCGAGATCTGCGGCCAACCCTCAGCGAGGCACGCGTCGATGGGAAGCCTCTGC
>JACRCQ010000014.1 GCA_016218915.1 Deltaproteobacteria bacterium | reverse complement strand
AAGATGGTCATGCCGGGCGACAACGTGAACATGGCCGTGACGCTGATCACGCCGGTGGCTTTGGAGGAGCAGATGCGCTTCGCGATTCGCGAAGGCGGACGCACCGTCGGAGCCGGCGTCGTGACCAAGGTCGTGGAGTAGCAATTGGCAGCGACAGGGCGCGTAGCGATCGTGCTCGCATGCAGTGAATGTGCGGGACGGAACTATCGGACGACACGCGCGCGCAAGGCTGGAGCGAAGCCCTTGGAGTTGAAGAAGTTCTGCCCCCGATGCAACCGTCACACGTTGCATCGGGAGTCGAAGTAGGACGACGGAAGAAACAGCTGAACAAAGGGGTGTAGCTCAATTGGTAGAGCAGCGGATTCCAAATCCGCAGGCCGGGGGTTCGAGTCCCTCCGCCCCTGCTTCGACGAAGTAGCCTGCAGGTGTAGTCCCCATGGATGTCGACGAAGACGAGAAGAAGGAAGAGGAAGAGCGCGAGGAGCCGGGAGAGCCGGAGCCTGAGCAGCAGCCTCTTGCGCTGACCGGCGAAGAAGCCGAGCAGGCGTCCGCGGCAAGCCAGCTTGGGGCGACCCGCTACGTGCTGGCGGGATTCTTTGCGGCTGCGATCACGGTTGCCTACGTGCTGGGCCGAGCGATTGCGACGGGCTGGAACAAGCTCGCCGAATCGCAGTGGGCGATCGACAAGGCAGCGTGGCTCACGCGCATGACCGAAGACCAGCGCGACACGTGGGCCACCATCGCAGGCGGCGTCATCGGCATCGCTGCGCTCGTCTACGTCTACCGCCGTCAGGACATCCGCCAGTGGGTGAACGAGTCGGCCGCGGAGATGGCGAAGGTGACCTGGCCGAGCAAGAAGGAAGTCACCAACGGCACCATCGTCGTCGTCGTCGCCAGCCTCGTCGCCACCTTCTACCTTGCCCTGCTCGATCGATTCTGGGGCTTTGTGACCAACCTCGTGTACGGCGCCTAGCCGCCGCTGCCGGATCCGCCATGGCCAAGAAGTGGTACGTCATCCAGACCTATTCAGGCTACGAAGCCAAAGTTAAGGCTTCGTTGCAGGAGCGGATCAAGCAGTTCGCCATGGAGGAGCAGTTCGGCGAGATCTTGATCCCGACCGAGACGGTGCAAGAGGCGCGCGCTGGGGGCAAGCAGCGAGTCCGCCAGAAGACCAGCCTGCCTGGCTACGTGTTCGTCGAGATGGAGATGGACGAGAAGAGCTGGCACCTGGTCAAGGAGACGGCGCGGGTGACTGGGTTCATCGGCAACCAGACGCCGACGCCGGTCAAGCCGCCGGAGATCGAGGGGCTGCGCAAGGGGATGGTGGAGGGGACGATCAAGCCGAAGCCTCGGGTATCGTTCGAGGAAGGCGACGAGGTACGGGTGATCGACGGAGCGTTTGCGAATTTCTCCGGCACGGTGGAAGAGGTGAAGCCGGAGAAACAGAAGCTGAGGGTGAAGGTCTCCATCTTCGGTCGTGCGACACCGGTGGAGTTGGAATTCAGCCAGGTAGAGAAGCGCTAGGACTACGGCTTGCCGGAGCGTGAGCGCACGCGACGGGCTCCGGGAAATGTCTGTAGGAGCGAGAGACGGTCATGAAGAAAGTAACAGGCTACATCAAGCTTCAGCTTCCGGCGGGCAAGGCGAATCCTTCGCCGCCGGTAGGTCCTGCACTGGGCCAGCACGGCGTGAACATCATGCAATTCTGCAAGGATTTCAACGCCAAGACCGCGAGCCAGGGCGACATGATCATCCCGGTGGTGATCACGGTCTACGCAGACCGGTCGTTCTCGTTCGTGCTCAAGACGCCGCCGGCGTCGGTGCTGCTCAAGAAGGCTGCAGGGCTGCCGACGAGCAAGAAGCCGGGCGCTGGAGCGAAGGAACCGAACAAGCAGAAGGTCGGGTCAGTCACGACCAAGCAGCTGCGCGAGCTCGCGGAGCTGAAGATGCGCGACATGAACACGACGAACGTCGAGTCCGCGATGAAGTCGATTGCGGGCACGGCCCGTTCGATGGGCATCAAGATCGAGGACTGAACGATCACACGATCCTGTCGGAAGGTTAGTCCGACGGGGGTGAGAAACCCGCACACCACGGCACATGGCGAGCTGTGGGAGGCGAAAGCCGCAAAGGAGGTTCGATGAGGAAAGTCGCCAAGAAGCATGGTTCGGCGGTCAGCAAGGTCGACCGAACGCGTAAGTACACGGTTGAGGAAGCCATCTCGCTCGTGAAGCAATCCGCCTACGCGAAATTCGACGAAACGGTCGAGGTCGCGGTCCGGCTCGGGGTGAATCCCAAGTACGCAGACCAGATGGTCCGCGGTGCGATCGTGCTGCCGCACGGCACCGGCCAGAAGGTTCGCGTCCTGGTGTTCGCCAAGGGCGACAAGGAACGCGAGGCGCGTGAAGCGGGCGCCGACTTCGCGGGAGCCGACGAGTTGATCCAGCGCGTGCAGGAAGGCTTTCTCGACTTCGACCGGGTCATTGCCACGCCCGACATGATGGGGGCGGTGGGCAAGCTCGGTAGGATCCTGGGCACCCGTGGTTTGATGCCCAACCCGAAGGTCGGAACCGTAACGTTCGACGTCGCCAAGGCTGTGCAGGAAGCCAGGGCGGGCAAAGTGCAGTACCGGGTCGAAAAGGCCGGCATCGTGCACGCCCGTGTTGGCAAGATCTCCTTCACCGAGCAGGCGCTCGTCGAGAACACGCAGGCAATTCTGCAGGCCCTGGTGCGTGCCAAGCCGTCTACGGCCAAAGGCACCTACGTCAAGGGCATCAGCGTGTGCTCCACGATGGGTCCCGGCGTGAAGATCGACACCGCGGTCCTGACCGCACGCGAAGCAGAAGGGTGAGGTGAACAATGGACCGAACCCAGAGACAAGCGCACATTGACGACATCCGGCAGAAGTTCGACCGCATGGTCTCTGCCGTTTTCGTCGACTACAACGGAATGACCGTCGAAGCCGTCACCAAGCTGCGGGATGAATTCCGCAAGAGCGGCGTCGAGTACAAGGTCGTCAAGAACACCCTCGTCAAGCATGCCCTCAAGGGCAAGGCCTTCTCGGACAAGCTCAACAAGGTCCTGAAGGGAATGACCGGGGTTGCTTGGAGCTACGAAGATCCGTCCGCGGCCGCCAAGGTCATCAAGACCTTTGCTCGCGAAAACCAGAAGCTGCAGGTCAAAGCCGGGCTCATCGAGGGCGAAGTCCTCGATCCGAAGGCCGTGTCCGATCAGCTTGCCACCATGCCCGGCAAGAACGAGCTGCGTGCCATGCTGCTCGCCACCTTCCAGGCACCCATGCAGAACTTCGTAGTGCAGCTGAGCGCACCGCATCAGAACTTCGTCTACCTGCTCGATGCAATGCGTCGAAAGCAGGCCGGAGAAGAGTAACGGGCGCTCTCGGGAACATTGATTAAAGAACGTCATCGACGTCGAAGGTTTGAAGGAGTCTGAGTCATGGCCGAAATCACCACCGAATTGCTGATCGACCACCTGAGCAAGATGTCCGTCATGGATATGGCGGGACTGATCAAGACGCTGGAAGACAAGTGGGGCGTCAAGGCTGCTCCGGTCGCCGTCGCCGGCCCGGCTGCCGCCGCTGGCCCCGCGGCCCCCGCGGTCGAAGAGAAGACCGAGTTCAACGTGGAGCTGGTCAACGCCGGCCCCAACCGCATCAACGTGATCAAGGCAGTGCGCGAGATCACCGGACTTGGCCTCAAGGAAGCCAAGGAGCTGGTGGAAGGCGCGCCCAAGACGGTCAAGGAGAGCGCTCCGAAGGCCGAGGCCGAGGAGCTCAAGAAGAAGCTCGAAGAGGCAGGCGCCAAGGTCGAGCTCAAGTAAGTGTTTGTGGCTTGTGTAGTTCGGGGGGTTGTCAACGAGGCACGGCGTCAGGGCATCAGTCTGCCCTGACGTCGTCCTTTTGCTGTTTCTGTTCCGCACCTGCGGAGCTGCGGCGCATCTGGAGGCGACATCGATGGCGTCGGTCGTGCAAACCAACTTTAGGGTACGTAAGAACCTCGGACGGGTCCGCCGGATCATCGAGGTTCCCAACCTCATCGACATCCAGAAGACGTCGTACGACAAGTTCCTGCAGACGAACATCCCCCCTGCGGAGAGGGTCGAGGTCGGTCTGCAGGCGGTCTTCCGAAGCGTCTTCCCGATCAAGGACTTCAACGGCACCAGCGAGCTCGTATTCGTCTCGTTCAATCTCGAGGCGCCCAAGTACGACGTCGACGAGTGCCGCCAGCGAGGCATGACCTATGCCGCGCCGATCAAGGTGACCACCCAGCTGATGATCTACGACACGCGCGACGGCGGCGAACGCATCGTGCGCGACATCAAGGAGCAGGAGGTCTACTTCGGCGAAATCCCGCTGATGACCGACACCGGCACCTTCATCATCAACGGCACCGAGCGCGTCGTGGTCAGCCAGCTGCACCGCAGCCCCGGCGTCTTCTTCGACCATGACAAGGGCAAGACCCACTCCTCGGGCAAGCTGCTGTACTCCGCCCGCGTCATCCCCTACCGCGGCTCCTGGCTCGACTTCGAGTTCGACCCCAAGGACATCATCTACGTCCGCATCGACCGTCGCCGCAAGATGCACGCCACCGTGCTGCTGCGCGCCCTGGGCTACTCCACCCAGGAGCTGCTCAACTACTTCTACTCGACCGAGACCATCTTCGTCGAGAAGGCCAGCAAGTACAGCAAGAGCATCGAGTACGAGCTCCTGCCCGGCCAGCGCTCCACGCGCGACATCAAGGTCGCTGGCGAGACGATCGTCAAGAAGAACGCCAAGTTCAACAAGGCCGCGATCCGCAAGCTGCGCGATGCGAAGATCGATCGCCTTCCCATCGAGTCCGAGGAGCTCCTGGAGAAGGTCGCCGCCCATGACGTCATCAACATGGAGACCGGCGAGGTCATCCTCGAGTGCAACGACACGATCTCCAATGCCCAGGTGCCCAACCCTGCGGATCCCCAGCGCACCGTGCGCCTCGGCGATCTCATCGAGAAGGGCTCGGGCAAGAAGGGCAACCCCGAAGACGCGCTGCGCGAGGCGATGACCCATTTCAGCAAGTACCTGCTGAGCGTCGGCGTCAGCGACTTCAAGATCCTCTTCATCGACGGCCTGAACGTCGGCTCGTATCTGCGCGACACGCTGATCGCCGACAAGGTCAAGACGACCGAAGACGCGATCATGGAGATCTACCGTCGCCTGCGCCCGGGAGATCCTCCCACGCTCGAGACGGCCAAGACGCTGTTCCACAACCTGTTCTTCAATCCGGAGCGCTACGACCTGTCCAAGGTCGGCCGCCTGAAGCTCAACTACAAGTTCTACAACAACCTGCCCGAGGACCAGCGTCCGAACCTGGACCAGTCGGTCCTGTCTCCGCAGGACATCCTCGAGACGGTGCGTCACCTGATCGAGCTCAAGAACGGGCGCGGTTCGGTCGACGACATCGACCACCTGGGCAACCGCCGCGTGCGCGCGGTGGGCGAGCTCATGGAGAACCAGTACCGCATCGGCCTGGTGCGCATGGAGCGCGCGATCAAAGAGCGCATGAGCATGTCGCAGGAGATCGACACGCTGATGCCGCACGACCTGATCAACGCCAAGCCGGTGAGCGCGGTGGTCAAGGAGTACTTCGGCAGCTCGCAGCTGTCGCAGTTCATGGACCAGACCAATCCGCTGAGCGAGGTCACCCACAAGCGCCGCCTGTCCGCGCTCGGACCGGGCGGCCTGACGCGCGAGCGTGCAGGCTTCGAGGTGCGCGACGTTCACGCCACGCACTACGGCCGTATCTGCCCGATTGAGACGCCGGAAGGTCCGAACATCGGCCTGATCGCGTCGCTGTCCACCTTTGCCCGGGTCAACGTGTACGGGTTCGTGGAGACGCCGTACCGCAAGGTCGACAACGGCAAGGTGACCGACGAGGTGGTGTGGCTGAGCGCGCTGGAAGAGGAAGGCAAGTTCATCGCGCAGGCGACGGCGAACCTCGACGACAAGGGCAAGTTCAAGGATCACCTGATCTCGGCGCGCTTCAACGGCGACTTCCGCCTGGTTCCGGCCGACAGCATCCAGTTCATGGACGTGTCGCCCAACCAGATGGTGTCGGTGGCTGCGGCGCTGGTGCCGTTCCTCGAGCACGACGACGCCAACCGCGCCCTGATGGGCGCCAACATGCAGCGTCAGGCCGTGCCGCTGATCCGTACCGAGGCCCCGCTGGTGGGCACCGGCATGGAGCTGCGTCTCGCGCTCGACTCGGGCGTGTGCGCGGTGGCGAAGCGCGACGGCGTGGTGGAGAGCGTGGACGCATCGCGCATCGTGGTTCGCGCGGAAGGCGAAGGGATCGAGTTCCCGGACATCTACCACCTGATGAAGTACCAGCGGTCGAACCAGTCGACTTGCTACAACCAGAAGCCTGCGGTGAACACGGGAGACCGTGTGAAGAAGGGCGAGGTGCTGGCGGACGGACCTGCGGTGGACATGGGCGAGCTAGCGCTCGGCCGCAACGTGCTGGTCGCGTTCATGCCGTGGCAGGGCTACAACTTCGAGGACTCGGTGCTGGTCAGCGAGCGAATCGTCAAGGAAGACGTATTCACCTCGGTGCACATCGAGGAGTTCGAGTGCGTGGCCCGCGACACGAAGCTGGGCAAGGAAGAGATCACGCGCGACATCCCGAACGTGGGTGAGGAAGCGCTCAAGGATCTCGACGAGTCGGGCATCGTGCGCATCGGCGCGGAAGTCAAGCCGGGCGACATCCTGGTGGGCAAGATCACGCCCAAGGGCGAGACCCAGCTGTCACCGGAGGAGAAGCTGCTCCGGGCGATCTTCGGCGAGAAGGCCGGCGACGTCCGCGACAGCTCGCTTCGCGTTCCGCCGGGCGTAGGCGGCATCGTCATCAACGCCCGCGTGTTCTCGCGCCGCGGCACGGAGAAGGACGAGCGTGCGCTGGAGATCGAGGACCAGGAGCGCGCGCGGCTCGAGAAGACGCGCGACGAAGAGGTCAAGATCCTGCGCGACTCGTTCTACCGTCAGATCCGCAAGATCCTGGTGGGACGGGTGACCACGGGCAAGCTGGTCGACGACAAGGGGATGGTGCTGCTGGCAAAGGGCGCAGCCATCGCCGAGGAAGAGCTCAATGCGGTGCCGCGCAAGTACTGGGGCGAGATCCCGGTGGATGGCGGCGAGATGGTCCAGCAGAAGCTCAAGGACCTGGAAGACGTGGTGCGCACGCGCGAGGAGCACTTCCGCGATCGCATCGATCGGCTGAGCAAGGGCGACGAGCTGCCTCCGGGCGTGATCAAGATGGTGAAGGTGTACATCGCCATCAAGCGCAAGCTGCAGGTCGGCGACAAGATGGCCGGACGCCACGGCAACAAGGGCGTGGTGAGCCGGATCCTGCCGGAAGAGGACATGCCGTATCTGCAGGACGGCCATCCGGTGGACATCGTGCTCAACCCGCTGGGCGTGCCGAGCCGCATGAACGTGGGCCAGATTCTCGAGACGCACCTTGGATGGGGCGCCCGGGAGCTGGGCATGCAGCTGCAGCGGATGATCGACGAGAGGTTCTCGCCGGACAAGCTGCGGGAGCGAGTGAAGCAGATCTTCGACGGAGACCCGGACATTGCGAAGCTGGTTGCGAAGATGGACGACGACGACATCCGGTCGCTGTCGCACAAGCTTCGCGGCGGAATCTTCTTTGCGACGCCGGTATTCGACGGAGCGGCGGAAGCAGACATCAAGAGCACGCTGACGATGTCGGGACTGCCGACCAGCGGGCAGGCGATCGTGTTCGACGGCCGCACGGGCGAGGCGTTCGACAAGAACGTGACCGTGGGCGTGATGTACATGCTGAAGCTGCACCACCTGGTGGACGACAAGATCCACGCCCGATCGATCGGGCCCTACTCGCTGGTCACGCAGCAGCCGTTGGGCGGCAAGGCCCAGTTCGGCGGCCAGCGTCTGGGCGAGATGGAAGTGTGGGCCATGGAAGCCTACGGGGCTGCCTACGCGCTGCAGGAGTTCCTGACGGTCAAGAGCGACGACGTGATGGGCAGGACCCGCATGTACGAGTCGATCGTCAAGGGCGACTACCAGCTCGAGGCCGGCCTTCCGGAGAGCTTCAACGTGTTGATCAAGGAACTTCAGTCGCTCTGCTTGAATGTAGAGCTCATCGAGACCGGCTCTGCGCGCTCGGCCACCGAGCGTACGGCCGCTGAGTAAGGGAGGTATCCGTGCGAGACATTTTCAGCTTCTTCGAGAAGCCCAAGGACCCGCTGTCGTTTAGCGCGATCCGGATCTCGCTCGCGAGCCCGGAGAAGATCCGCGAGTGGTCGCATGGCGAGGTCAAGAAGCCGGAGACCATCAACTACCGCACGTTCAAGCCGGAGCGCGACGGGCTGTTCTGCGCGAAGATCTTCGGGCCGGTCAAGGACTACGAGTGCAACTGCGGCAAGTACAAGCGCATGAAGCACCGCGGGATCGTGTGCGAGAAGTGCGGCGTCGAGGTCATCCAGTCCAAGGTGCGCCGCGAGCGGCTCGGCCACATCAACCTCGCCACCCCGGTCGCCCACATCTGGTTCCTCAAGAGCCTGCCCTCGCGCATCGGCAACATCCTCGACGTGACGCTCAAGGATCTGGAGAAGGTCCTGTACTGCGAAGCCTACGTGGTGATCGATCCGAAGGAGACCGATCTGGAGCGCGGGCAGCTGCTCAGCGAGGACAAGTACCTGCAGAAGATCGAGGACTTCGGCGACGACGCCTTCGTGGCCGCGATGGGCGGCGAGGCCATCCTCGAGATGCTGCGCAGGGTCGACGTGCACCAGCTGGGCGAGGAGCTGCGCAAGGACATGCGCGAGTCCACCAGCGAAGCGCGCAAGAAGAAGATCGCCAAGCGCCTCAAGGTCGTCGAGGCCTTCCGCGACTCCGGCAACCGCCCCGAGTGGATGATGCTCACGGTCACGCCCGTGCTTCCGCCGGATCTGCGTCCGCTGGTGCCCCTGGACGGCGGCAGGTTCGCCACGAGCGACCTGAACGACCTGTACCGCCGCGTGATCAACCGCAACAACCGCCTCAAGCGCCTGTTGGAGCTCAACGCTCCGGAGATCATCATCCGCAACGAGCGCAGGATGCTGCAGGAAGCGGTCGACGCGCTGTTCGACAACGGACGTCGCGGCAAGACCATCACCGGCCCCAACAAGCGCCCCCTGAAGAGCTTGAGCGACATGCTCAAGGGCAAGCAGGGCCGGTTCCGCCAGAACCTGCTGGGCAAGCGCGTGGACTACTCGGGCCGCTCGGTCATCGTGGTCGGCCCCACGCTGCGCCTGCACCAGTGCGGCCTGCCCAAGAAGATGGCCCTCGAGCTGTTCAAGCCGTTCATCTACAACAAGCTCGAAGAGCGCGGCTACGTCAACACCATCAAGAGCGCCAAGAAGATGGTGGAGAAGGAGCGTCCCGAGGTCTGGGACATCCTCGAGGAGGTCATCACCGAGCATCCCGTGATGCTCAACCGCGCGCCGACCCTCCACCGCCTGGGCATCCAGGCGTTCGAGCCGGTGCTGATCGAAGGCAAGGCGATCCAGCTTCACCCGCTGGTCTGCACGGCGTTCAACGCCGACTTCGACGGCGACCAGATGGCCGTGCACGTGCCCCTGAGCACCGAAGCCCAGATGGAAGCCCGCGTGCTCATGATGAGCACGAACAACATCCTGAGCCCGGCGAGCGGACGTCCGATCATCAATCCGACGCAGGACATCGTGCTCGGGCTGTACTACGCCACGCGTGCGCGCAAGTTCGCCCGGGGCTGCTTCCGCAAGGGCGCGCTGAAGGTGGACACCAACGGCCGCTTCGACGGGATGCTCAAGGGCGTGTTCTCTTCGATCGCCGAAGTGCGCATGGCCTACGACCACGGCGAGGTGGAGCTGCACGCCAACGTGCGCGTGCGGGTGCCTGACCTCGACGACGTGGGAAACCAGAGGATGGATGCGGCTGGGCGGCCCAAGAAGAAGATCGTGAGCACCACGGTCGGGCGCGTCCTCATCAGCGAGATCCTGCCCAAGAAGGTGCCCTTCGACTTCGTCAACAAGACGCTGGACAAGAAGGCCCTCTCCTCGCTGATCGACAAGTGCTACCGCGAGCACCGCAACAAGGAGACCGTGCTGCTGGCCGACCGGCTGCGCACCCTCGGGTTCGACTACGCCACCCGTGCAGGCGTCTCGATCTGCATGGATGACATGACGATCCCGGATGCCAAGGCCGAGCTCTTGGCCGACGCGCACCGGCGCGTGGAAGAGGTCGTCGAGCAGTACCAGGACGGCCTGATCACGGACGGCGAGCGCTACAACAAGATCGTCGACATCTGGGCATCGGTCGCCGACGAGGTCACGCGCGAGATGATGAAGGGCATCGGCACCGAGCCGGTGACCGACGCGATGACCGGCGCGGTCGAGGAAGAGCCGAGCTTCAACCCGATCTACATCATGGCCGACTCGGGCGCTCGAGGCTCGACCCAGCAGATCCGTCAGCTCGCCGCCATGCGCGGCCTGATGGCCAAGCCCTCGGGCGAGATCATCGAGACGCCGATCACGGCGAACTTCCGCGAAGGGCTGTCCGTGCTGCAGTACTTCATCTCCACGCACGGAGCGCGCAAGGGGCTGGCAGACACCGCTCTGAAGACCGCGAACTCCGGGTACCTGACCCGGCGCCTGGTCGACGTGGGGCAGGACTGCACGATCACCGAGTACGACTGCATCACGCTCGACGGCATCCGCGTGACCAAGCTGGAAGAAGCCGGCGAAGTCATCCAGCCGCTGAGCGACCGCATCCTGGGCCGCGTGGCGCTGGAAGACGTGGTGGACCCGCTGACGGGCGAGGTGCTGGTGCAATCCAACACCGAGCTCGACGAGACGATCGTCAAGGAGATCGAGGACGCGGGCATCGAGGAAGTGGTGATCCGGTCCGTGCTCACCTGCCAGGCACGTCGAGGCGTGTGCGCCAAGTGCTATGGCCGAGACCTGGCACGCGGCTATCGCGTGAACATCGGCGAAGCGGTGGGCATCATCGCCGCCCAGTCGATTGGCGAGCCTGGAACGCAGCTGACGATGCGTACGTTCCACATCGGTGGAGCGGCGGCGCGCGGCAAGATCGAGCAGAGCTCGCTCGAGGCGCGCACGGACGGCATCGTGCAGACGCGCGGGGCGCTGTTGGTCACGCGCACCGACGGCGTGACGGTGGTGATGAATCGTCACGGCGAGATGGTGATCCGCGACGAGACAGGCCGCGAGCGCGAGCACTACCGCCTGGTGTACGGCGCAGTGCTCAAGAAGAAGGAAGGCGAGCCGGTCAAGGCGGGCGACATCGTGGCCGAGTGGGACCCATTCGCCACGCCGATCCTCACCGAAGTGGCCGGGCTGGTGAAGTTCGGAGACCTGGTGGAAGGCGTGAGCGTGCAGGACAAGGTCGACGAAGTGACCGGCCTGTCACGCAAGGTGGTCATCGAGTCGCGCGACAAGGAGCTTCGGCCCCACATCTCGCTGCTCGATCCGGACACGGGTCTGATCAAGAAGCTGCCGAACTCGGAGCTGGATGCGACCTACTTCCTGCCGCAAGGCGCCAACATCGAAGGCGGGCTGGAAGAGGGCAAGGTGGCGGAAGCCGGCTCGACCCTCGCAAGAATCCCGCGCGACACCACGAAGGTGCAGGACATCACGGGCGGGCTGCCGCGCGTGGCCGAGCTGTTCGAGGCTCGCAAGCCCAAGGATCACGCTGTGATCAGCGAGATCGACGGCGAGGTGAGCTTTGGCAAGGACATGAAGGGCAAGCGCCGCATCGTGGTGACCCCCTTCAGCCAGGACGGCTCGATTCTGCACGACCAGGCCCGCGAGTACCTGATCCCCAAGGGCAAGCACCTGCAGGTGCAGCCAGGCGATCGGGTGCGTTCGGGCGATCCGTTGATGGACGGCCCTGCGAACCCGCACGACATCCTGCGGGTCAAGGGCGAGAAGGAGCTTGCAGCCTGGCTGGTGAACGAGATCCAGCAGGTCTACCGGCTCCAGGGCGTAGGCATCAACGACAAGCACATCGAAGCGATCGTGCGTCAGATGCTCCGCCGCGTGCGAATCAAGGAGGTGGGCGACACCACGTTCCTGATCGACGAGCACGTGGAGAAGCACATCTTCGAGCGCGAGAACGAGCGCGTGATTGCACGCGGGCTGCGTCCGGCCGTGGCCGAAGCGCTGCTGCTCGGCATCACCAAGGCCTCGCTCTCGACCGAGTCGTTCATCAGCGCGTCTTCGTTCCAGGAGACGACGAAGGTGCTCACGGAAGCTGCGATTTGCGGCAAGACGGACGACCTTCGCGGCCTGAAGGAGAACGTGATCATGGGCCGGCTGATCCCGGCCGGCACGGGCCTGCCGCCGTACAAGCGGCTGCAGGTGGTGATCGAAGGCGAGGAGCAGGCGAGCCGAGCGGAAGCGCCGGCAGCGCCGCCGCCTGCAGCAGCGATCGGCGAGCTGTAGTCGGGTAGTGAGAGACAAGCGCGGAGGCCGGAAGGCTTCCGCGCTTTGCTTTTGTGGGGCAGGGAGCGAGCCTCGGGTCTCGTTGTTGCACCAGCTGGTGAGCGCGTGCGTTGCTGCACCCGCCCGATGGTCCGGCGCGCAGCGTCGCGGTCTGCGAAGGAGACACGGTCGCTGTGAGGGGCGTGCCCTGCGGACTCGATCGCAGCGCGCGCACCTTTTGATTCGGCGGCGTGGGAGCGCAGCTATCGCACAGCGCGAAAGCCCGCACTGCGCTCGGTGACGAAGACGGAACTCGACGGGTCATTGCGCGGACGGCTCTTGCGGCGCGGTGACGGAGGTCTTTGCGCTCTGGCTATCCATCATGCCGAGCGTGGGCGTGGCGGGGTGGTGTTCAGGCCAACCCGGGTCACTTCTTCCAGGTCGCCCCGGACGTGCGACTCTTTCACATGGATCAGGGCACGGGAAAGGAGGTGCTGGTAGTGCACGGCGGGCCAGGTTTTCCACCCGCGAAGCCGTGGAGCGCGGCGACGCTTCTATCGGACCCCTACCGGCTCATCTTCTACCATCAGCGCGGCTGCGGCCAGAGCACTCGGCCCTTTGAACGAGCGCCGAAACGCGGCGTGAACGCGTTCTCTACCCTACACGACAAGCTGGGCCTACCAGCGCACATCGGCGACATCGAGCGTATTCGGCGCATCCTTGGCAAAGACAAGCTCGTGCTCATGGGCCATTCCTTCGGAGGCCTCATCGCTGCGCTATATGCCAGTGAATTCCCAGAGCACGTCACGGCGCTCGTGCTCGTTGCGCCCGCGCCCCGCTTCGCAACGTTCTACGCCGCAGCTACAGGGCTCAGCCCCACCGAGGGCGAGGCGGCCGTTGCGGGCGCAGGCGGGTTCATGCCGTATGCCATCTACCTGAGCATGGGCAAGCGGCACGACTGGCGGGGAGCTCTGCAGCGAGTCACCTCTCCAACGCTCGTCATCCAGGGCGATGCGGATCTTCAAACGGTCGCGCAAGCCGAGGGATTCAGGTCGCTGTTGCCGAACGCCCGGCTCGCCGTGATGCCGGGCGTCCGCCACTTCCCATTCGAGGAGCAGCCGGCCGAATTCGCGCACCTTGTCCGCGATTTTCTGGACACAACGCTCTCCACTCCGCGCGTCAGAGTCCTCCAGTGACGCTCACCACCTGGCCGGTCACATACCCCGGCTCGCAGGCGAAGTGCGCGATGACCCTCGCAACTCCCTCGGGGCGAGGCAGTCGACCCAGCGCAGCGTGCTTCTCGCAGGCTTGACGAAACCCCGCAGGAATGTCCCGCGTGACGCCTTGGCATAGGATCCCGGCAGCGACCGCATTCACGCGCACGCCATGGGGACCCAGCACCTTGGACAGCCCTCGCACCAGCCCAACGTGCGCGCACTTGGACGCGCTGAAGTGCGCAGCGGATTGCACGGGCCGAACAGCGTCCCAATCCCTTGCGAGGATGTCGGACACGCTGGAACGAAACGGCTCGCCCTCGCTACGGCGCTGAGCGACTGCGGCAAAGTGGACGAGTGCGTCCAGCCTTCCGAGAGCGCTTGCGGCGCGACGCGCATCATTGCGATTGTGGCTCGATGGCTTCGATGATAGCGACCTCTGCCGAAAGGAGGGAGCCCATGGTTCACGAACGGTCATCCTCAGGACTGCTGGTTGCGCTTGCGTGCCTCTTGCCGAACCTGCTGGGTGGATGCGCGGGGGGGCTGGCAGGCCCTGCGCAGCCCGCATCGCTCTTTCGCCCCACGCCCCCGGAAGCAGCCGATGCTGCCGCCGGACGCGGGATGTGTCCCATGGTGGGGTTGACGGCTGGCGAACAGAAGGTCCGTCTCACGCTGGAAGGCGATGTGGTCTTCGACACCGACAGGCACGACCTGAAGCCGGCCGCTGTTGCAGGGCTCGCGAAGATCAAGGCGAGCTTCATCAATACGCACCCCGGCGCCCGCGTCTCGGTCGAAGGGCACACGGATGATCGTGGCTCGGTCGACTACAATCTCGCGTTGTCGGACCGGAGGGCGGGCTCCGTTGCCTCGTGGTTCGAGCAGAACGGCATTGCTGGCGATCGGGTCGCGCGTCGCGGCTACGGCAAGGCTTTTCCCAAGGTTCCCAACGTCTCCGACGCCAACCGCGCAAAGAATCGCCGCGTCGAGATCGTGGTCGCATGGGGCAATGAGGCATCGCCTGCAGCCGTGGCGCCCTCCTGTCCGGGTGTGCAAGCGTGCTGTGACCTGGGATCGCCCGCGGGGTGTCTCGGGTCTTCTCTCGGCCCTGACGGGTGGGGAGGGGATCTCTCGATCCATGGGATGGAGGACACCCAGGGCGCACTACGGCTCAATCCCTGCCGGGCCACCCGCAGCCCTGCAGTGTGGATCACGTCCACCGACGAGAACAAGGTCGCTCGGCTCGACGAGCAGGACGGGAAGGAAGTCTTCCGCGTGCCGACGTGGGGGCGCTTCCCGCAGCGGACCGCGGTCGCAGCGGACGGCTCGGTCTGGATCACGAACCGGAACTCAGGGTCGTATGTGCATCTGGCGCCGGACGGCAAGCTGTTGTGCAGTTCACCGTACAAGACGTGTCTCACGCGCGCAGCGGCGATCGACAGTCAAGGGTTCGCGTGGATTGGCTGTCACGACAAGAAGGAGTTGATCCAGGTCGATCCATCCCGGGTCGAAGGCACCACGGAGGTGAGCGGCGAAGGGGATCAGAAGGTCAACGCGCCGATGTGCAAGGAAGTCGGTCGCGTGAAGCTGGAGCATTCAGCCCCGTATGGCCTGGCAGCGGACCGGTCCGGAGGGATGTGGACAGGCGCCGACCAGGGTGAGATCAGCAAGATCGACACGGCGGCACGGCGCGTGGTTCTGGAGATCAATCCGAAGGATGACCCCAAGCTCGAGGGATGCTGGGAGCCGTACGGGATCACGATCGACCGCGATGGGAACCCCTGGTACGCCAATCGCGGCTGCAAGAACGTGGTCAAGCTCGACAGCAGGACGGGTCGTGTGACAGGCGCGTTCAAGGGGGGACCCGAAGGATTGAGGGGCCCTCGCGCCCTGGGCGCGGACCCGCGTGGCCATATCTGGGTATCCGAGAGCAGCTCGCACTTCGTGGATGAGCTCACGTCGGATGGGACGTTCGTACGACGGGTCGACACACAGCCGTGTGCGGGGGGCTCATCGCCTCTGGGCGTGGCCTCGGACAGCGAAGGAGACATCTGGGTTGCGCTTCAATCGCCCGGCAAGGCGGTGCAATTCAGGTCCGACGGCACATTCCTGACCTGCGCACCCACCAATGCTCCGCCGCTCAAGAACGCCTATACCTACTCCGACTTCACCGGCGCATCGCAGCAGATGGCTGGCTCGGAAATCGGCAAGACAAGGGTGCAGATGGAGCAGTCTGCGATTGTGCGCTGGAAGCTCCTTTCCTTCCGCGCGGTCACGCCTCCCGGAACGAGTCTTTGCTTGCGCGCGCGGGCCGCTGACTCGAAGCAATCCCTTGTAGCGGCCAGCTGGGGTGATGCGGATTGTCCAAGAGCAGCGGCGTGGACGCCAACGCGCATGAGCCTTGGCCAGGGGCTTGTTGGTAAGGTGCTGGAGGTCGAGCTCGAGCTGAGCTCCTCGGATCCAGCTTCGACTCCGATGATCTCCGACCTGACCGCGGCCGCCATTCCTGCCGGGAAATAGCCCCGGATTCAGCAGGATCGGCCGGCCATGCGGAACCGGTAGTACGGCACGTCATGGCGCGGGTCGCGCCGGGCCGCTACTTGCGGTCGCGGGTGCGGACCAGGCGGACGTCGCCAAGGTTGTAGGTCACGCCCTGCTGCTTCAGGTCCTTGCGGCGGAAGATCACGAGCGCCTCGCTCTTGGTCAGATCGATCGCCTTGCCGTCCTGCGCCGGCATCGTGAACGTCAGCGTGGCGCCGACGTAGTTCGACGTGTCCTTGTGGCACTCCTTGACGTCGTAGCGGGCGCGGCCGATCTCCACCTCGCCGACCTTCTTGCTGCAGTCGGTCCCGGAGATCGAGTGCGCCGAGCCGGCAATCGTGTAGCTCGCGCGCTGCCCCTGCACGGCGCTCTTGAGGCGGTTGCCGTCGGCGGAGGTGACCCAGATCGCGAGATAATCCGACTTCGGATACCAGAAGTTCTTCATCATGTCGAAGTCGGTCGTCGAGAGCGTGGTGTTGCCCAGGGAGACCTCGAAGAACGGATGAAGCGACTCGTGTTGGCGGCCGGAGTAGTTGAGGGTGAGGCCGCGGAACGCGTCGCTTTTGTACACGAGCTCCTCGTGCTCCGCGCAGGCCTTCTTGCGCGCCTCGCCGCAGTCTCTGGCGGAGAAGCCCTTGCCGTCGACGAAGAGGAACGCGCCAAGCGGATCGCTCTTACCGCGGTGCGCGAGGCCTCCGATCAGGGTCGCCTCGGCGCGGATCTGGTTGTGCAGGTGGCGCTCCTCCGAGGACCCGTAGCCGCGGCCCTCGTAGGAGTCGAGGATCTCGCGCGCCTTGGTCGCGTGCGCGATCGCGCCGTCCCAGTCCGACGCGTCGAGGGCCGTCTGCGCAAGGTCGAGCTCCTTCGCCGCGGGCTTGAGCGGCCGCGTGTCGGCGGGCTCTTCGCTGCTCAACTTCGTCGAGCCTCGCTGACCGTCGGCGCCCTTGGCCTCGACGAGCTGGATGCACCCCGCGAGCGCGGCGAGGCTCATGCAAGCCAGGATCGGGAGGGGGGTGGCGAGCGCGCGGACGGATCGCATGGCCCGTTCTACGGCGGGCCCTGCCGATGCTTCCCCCCGCAGGAAAAGGGGGCTGCAACAGGTGCTACCGCGGTATTGGGCCAGCTTCCGCATGGCTCCAGATGCGCGCTGCCCACTTCACGGTGAGAGCGAGGCTCGACGACGACGCCTTCTTGCCCCGAGAGCGCCGAGAGCCAGCACCGCAGCGCTGAAGCCCAGCACCTCGCCTGGTGAGCGCTTCGGGGTCATCGCGCAACCGCCTGCGCTCGACGAATTGGCCTCGTTGACGCCAACGGTTTTGGGGTTGCCTCCATCAGGATCGGAAGGGGAACCTGCAGAGCCGCCCTCGGGGATGGAGGCGGAGTCAGCGACGGGCTGCGAACCGGAGTCCATCTCCGCTGCGTCCGGGGTGACGGAGCCCGAATCTGCTTCCGCGCCGGAATCAGGACCCTCGCCCGCGTCTGTTCCCGCATCGATCGGCGTCTTGCCAATCGGCGGGTTGAGTGGAGCGATTGCCGCGTAGATCAAGCTGCCGTCGTGAATCCGATCGACAACCTCCACCTCGATGTCCGGGTCCAGCGCTAGGCAACCGTTGCTCCTGCCTTGCTTGCTGGTGTTGCTGTCGCTGACGTACGAAGCCTCGTGCACCACGATGGCGCGCGAGCGCGCATTGGTGTTCGCCATCTGGTTCGGGCTGCCGTCCGCAGAGATTCCGTCGAGGCGCATCGAGTGAACGTGCGTCCCGTCGTAGATTTCGCCGGCCAGGTAGAAGCCCAGGGAGGTCATGTGGGACCCTGAGACGTTGCTGAATTCGACGGCCCAGCCCGTATGGCTGGGATCGCTGCCATCTCCGTGCGCGACCTTGTGCGGCTCAACCGCGCCGGTGGTCATGTTGACGAGAAAGAACCGGTCGTCTCCGGAGAACTTCGAGAAGTCGACCACCGTCACGAAGGTCTGGACAGGGACGTTCGCCTTGTTGACCACCATGAATTCGACAGCGTCCTCGAGCAGGCCTCGCGGGACTTCGTCTTTGGGATCCAGGTGCGTGTAGTGACTCATGATCTCCGCACGCTCGGTCGCATCGGAAGGCGGGAGCACGAAGTCGTTCGGGTCGACGGAATAGGCTTCGCGCAAGACACCGATCCCGTCTTCTCCCTCTGGTTCTACCGGAGCGGGACTCCCGCACGCTGCTGCCCCGAGCGTCAGGCTGAGTGCGAGGCACCATGACTTCGACGTCGGCTTGAGCAAACCCACACGCATCGATGGTTGGCAACTCATGGGGCGCATCCTCACCCGTGATCGATTCGAGCGAATGAGATCCTAGAATACGCTCGTTGTGTCCGTTGCGCACGAACGGACGTCACCGCTGGGACCTTCCTGTGCGAAGGCGGCGCGGTCCGGAGAATCGATCCCGCCATGGGTCGTCGGTCATGTGTTTTCGCAATACGATCCCCACGTCAGGGAGCCGCACCCCGTTCCCCTCTCCTCATTTGACTCGGGGCAGAGGTTCTGGTCATCTGAAACCGAATGATTTTCCCATTTCATTTGCGCTCTCGGCTCCCGCGCTGGGCGCCTGTCATCGTGAGCCTCATCGTCGTGAGCTACGGCCGAATCGCCGCTGCCGAGAATGTCTGTGGCGAGACGGTCTCGGCGGAGCTGCACATCGACGGGATCCCGGCCTACGCCCAGTGCGATGCGTCGCTGAACGCGCCGATCTACTCCGACGACGGGCTCAACACCCGCACGACCTCCGGCGGCTCGGGCTGGATTCTCACGCAGGCGGGCGGAGGATATCAGTGCACGGAGCTCGCACACCGCTACCTCGCATTCCGCTGGAACATCAAGAACTCGCCCGTCACCAAGGCCGCTGCGTGGTGCGACGGCGCCGCGCCCGCGGGGATGGCGAAGACGACCAAGGCCGTGCACGGCGACGTCATCGTGTACGTGCCCGGGGACTGCAACACCAACGCCTCCACGGGCCACGTCGCCATCGTCGATGTCGTCGACGGCGACACGCTCACCGTCGTAGGGGAAAACAAGGCCCTCAGGCGCGTCGTGAAGAGCACCTGCGCTGCCTGCTTCCTCCATGTCCTGGCCAACGACGGCACTGTCCCGGATGCAGGGATTCCGGATTCCGGACTTGCCGACGTGAGCTCGGACACGGCGGCGGATACTGGGTCGCCGGAGTCCGGCTCGTCGGACTCGATCGCCGCAGACACTCTCACCGCCGATTCCGATGCCAAGGATGGCCCCGCGGTCGAGGGGTCCACGACGGACGCTGGAGCCGCAGGGGGCGCCCCTGGTCAGGGCTCGCCTTCCGACGACGACTCCGGCTGCGAATGCAGGGCAGGGAACCGTCCGGGCTTTGCGGGCGGTTGGATCGCCTGGATTGCGGTGGCGGTCGGCTGGGGAGCGCTGCGGCGACGACGCGCCCGGGTACAGAGATCACGCGCGAGAACGAGCGCGTGAGGGCGCCACCGCCGCTCTCGACAACCGAACCCCTCGCGCCATGTTGATCCCACGTGGGAGTACGCATGAAGACAAGCGTTCTGATCGACGAAACCGCGCATGTGGTGACCGCGAGCGCTTCTGAGCTCGTCTGAGTGACCGGGCGCCCTAGCTGCGTTGACCAGCGCGCTTGCGTAGACAGAAGATCAACAGAGCGATCCCCATAGCCCAAGCCCCCCGTCCCTTTCCATGCCGTCCATTCGTCTTGCACCCGCTGTCCGAGCTGGGGGGCCATGCTGTGGTGCCCGGATCGTCAGCATCGGGGATGAGTCTGGGACCGTCCTCGTTCGTGCTGCTGTCCAAGATGCCGGCGCCACCCTGTGAAGCCGAAGCATCTGGGCTGCTTCCCCCGGATCCCGCTACGCTCGCGGTCCCGCCGGAGCCTCCCATCGCCGCACCGCTTCCGCCCGATCCTGCTCCGCCCCCGACGCCGCAGTCTGCAATCGGGGCACCTGCATCGAGATCGCAGGTGTGGAGCGTTTCACCTACCTGCCCTGCATTGTTGGTGGGCTGGGGATCGGTGAGCACCCACTGATTGCCTACACGCCGCAAAGCGCAACCCAGACGAAGGGGCGGGGCAGTGGCGGCGGTCATGCATCCATAGCCAACGAAGGCGAACGGGTAGTTGAAGATGGGCTCGATCCGCACCGCGCCGTCCGGCACAGGGATCGCACTCGCGGCCACCTCGTCGGAGGCAAGGGCGAAGAGCGCGGAAGCCTCGCTGGTTGCAACGAAGACTGGCTGGTTGTGGTTGTAGGTGTAGTTCGTCAGTGCCCCGAAGACCTCCACGGTCAAGTCGGGGAGCATGGTCAGGACCTTGGTGGTCGCACAACCGTAGCCCATGGAGTCTCCCTCAAAACGCAGGAGGACGTAGGCTGCCCCAGGGTCCTCCGGAGTACCGGGAAAAATCTCGAGCACTCGGGGAGCACAGGGATAGGCGATCGACTCGGCATCGGCGGTAGTTGGAACCATAAGGGAGACCGACACAACGGCAATCCCGAAGCCGAGTTGAAGCGCGTGTGGCACACGTCTGCACATCGTCCGAGATCACTGCAAGACGTCTGCCGACCTTCGGTTTCAGAAATCAGCCCGGTTTCGCTGGCCTCGCCGCGATGCTAGCCAGAAGCACCGGCACAGTGCGGCACAGAGGCACTTGCGCATCCGGCTTGCCATGAGAAAGTGGCACCGATGGCACAGCTCCGGGTCCGCGAGACCGAAGTGCTCACCGAGGCTGCGATCCGCACACAATGGGCGAGCCGTCACCGCGCTCGTCTGGCGCGCGCCTGGGTGAGGAAGCCGCGGAGTCCAAGCTGGTCGATGCGCCAGTGGAGCGTCGACGGCTTCAGCCCCAGGATCTGCGTCGCCCCTGCTTTGCCGGTGAGCCGTCCGCAGGTGTGCTCGAGCACTTCTCGCAGATAGCGCCTCTCGGCTTCTTCGGCAGTGACCCATTCGGTGCGCGCAGCTGCCGGGGTCGCGGCGGACGGGATGGTAGCCCGGTCCATGGGAGGTATCTTCAGGCGCGGCCCGTCGCTGAGCAGCACCGCACGCTCCACGAGGTGCTCCAGCTCGCGCACGTTCCCAGGCCATGGGTACGCCTGCAGCCGCCGAACGTCCGCCTCGCCGATGCCCTCGAACTTCTTGCCCACGCGCCGGGAGTACCTCTCCATGAAGAACAACGCGAGCAACGCGATCTCCTCAGGGCGCTCACGCAGGGGAGGAACGCGGATCGGGAAGACGTTGAGCCTGTAGTACAGATCCTGTCGAAATCGACCCGCGTCGACCTCTGCTTTCAAGTCGCGGTTGGTGGCTGCGACCAGGCGAAAGTCGGAGCGCAGAGTGCGGGCGCCCCCCAGTCGCTCGAACGTCCCTTCCTGCAGCACCCGCAAGAGGCGAACCTGCTCCTCGGGCCCGAGCTCGCCGATCTCGTCCAGGAACAGGGTACCGCCATCTGCCAGCTCGAATCTCCCCTTGGATTGGCTCGCAGCTCCGGTGAAGGCACCACGCTCGTGGCCGAACAGCGCACTGGCGACCAGCCCGGCGGACAGCGACGCGATGTGAACGGTGATGAGCGGCCCATCTCGCCGGAGGCTGCAACGGTGCAGCTCGCGAGCGACAAGCTCCTTGCCGACACCGGTTTCGCCCTGGATCAGCACTGTAGCGTCCGAGGGCGCGACGCGCTCGATCAGCGCGAGCACTTCTCGCATGGGGGCCGAGTGCGCCACAAGCTCTCCGGCCACAGGCGTTGCCTCGGGTTGATCTCGATAGTAGCGGTTCTCCTGCTCGAGCCGCTGACGGGCCGATACCAGCTCGCGCCACAGGGCGATGTTCTCGACGATGACTCCGATCTGCACAGCGAGAGCGCTTGCCAGCGTGGTGTCGGAGCGACCGAGCGCCGGTCGGGTGAGACGGTTCTCCAGGCACACCCAGCCGTGGGCGGCGTACTCGGGCGAAAAGGGAAGCAGGAGCAGCTGCCCGGCCTGGCGCCCGTCATCGCTCGCTGGCTCGAGGAATTCCACGCCCCGATCCGGCCGCCCCTGGAGCATGGAACGCAACGAAGCCAGCCAGCTGTCGCCGCCGCCGCGCGCAGCCAGCACGCGTCCCTGAGGGCCGCTCTCGACGATCGCGCAGCGTTCGGCGCTCAGGCCTTCGCAGAGCCGCGCTGCCAGCACGCGCCAGACAGTCTCCTCGCGATCGAGCGTGCGCAGCCTCCCAAGCTCGGCAATCAGAGCGGCGAGAGGCACGCCCGGTTTTGGCCTTTGGGCGTCGCCGCTCGACCAGTCGGCTGGAAGCGATTGCCGGGCTCGACGCTCTTCCGCTTGCCAGCGCGCGACGTCAGGCCGGCCGGTGCGCTCCGACCAGCTCCGCGCAGCTTCTGCCAGACGGGACAGCTCCACGAGGGCGCCCGCATCGCCGAGCCGTTGCGCCCCGGAGGCGAAGTTTTCGGCGATGAGCTCTGGATCGCCGCCGGTGCGTATCAGCAGGCGTGCCGCGTAGTGATGGGCAATTCCCTGGGTATGGATGTTCACGCCAGCAAGCAGCGAGTCGATCTCCCCCTGCAGGGTCACGCCTGCGAGTGCAGAGCCTTCGCGAGCGTCGAGCTCCTCGAGCAGCTCGAGAAACACGCTTCCAAACGAGTAGCTGAACTGGGAACGCGCTCGAGCCTCCACAGCCCGCACGAGCACCTCCCTCGCCTCGCGGGTGCGACCATCGGCTTGCAGCAGCCAGGCAACCGGCAGCGAGGTGAGCCAGGCCACGACCGGGTCCGGGTTGTGGGTCCACGCCTCCAGGTCCGGCTCGAGGGCTTCGCGAGTGCGCTCGCGATCGCGCAGCTCGCAGTAGAGGCTGGCAAGAATGATGCGGCCGAGCGATTCGACAATCGGGCGATCGGTTCTCTTTGCGCGCAGACGCAATCGATGGACGAGGTCCAGCGCCCGTCCAATGCGCCCTGTGAGGGCGTAGACCAGAGCCTGGGAGAAGAAGGCGTAGTCTGGGCCGATGTCGTCCTTTGGCAGGGCCGGGTCGAAGGGAGGATCCTGCTCCACGTCGCCCAGCGACTCCTCGAACGCCGCGATTGCGTCGGCGAGGCGCCCTTCGAGCATGCGACAGTGCGCGACGAGGATCGCGACCTCCTTGAGGACGCCCGGGTTGCCGAGCGAAGCGGCGGCGAGCTGTGCACGCTGGAAGCAGGCGCCTGCACCGGCAGCGTCTCCGGCGCGAAGGTGGCAGTAGCCGAGCGTGGCCACGAGTGCGGGCTGCACAGCGACGTTGCCGGTCGATTCGGCTGCGGCCAGCGCGCGCGCGAGGACTTCGGTTCCTCCCCACTGAGGCAGGCTGTGAAAGAACCAGCGGTTGCTCTCGAGGACAAGCTGGATGCAGCCAGCTTCGCCACCTGGCAGATGGCGCGACGATGAGGGCAGGAGCAAGGCGCGGTAGATGGGCCGGGCGCGATCGATGTTTCGAGCAGCCGTGGCCTGGCGAGCGGTCTGCAGTGCAGCGGCGGTCACCGCGGGATCCACGAGGACGGCTGCCCAGTCTGCGTCCTCTGCAGAAGCGAGCACCTCATCGCTCCGCGTCGGGTCATTCCACACGAAGCTAGCCGGCGCGCTGGCGCGAATCAGCGTGCCCCGCGCAAGCCGCTCCTCGACAAAGGTCCACAGCTCCGATGGAGCGCACAGCTTCCATTCCAGGAGCTGATCGATCGAGACCGGCCCAGGTTGCAGGGCAAAGGCGAGCTCGAGAAGCGTTGTGGAGCGGGCTTGCTGCGGCACGGGATTCCTCCGGCCTTGTGACGACATATTGATTATGACAATTGGCCGACTGTCCGTCTATTGATAGTCCACATCGATCTTTCACTGCAACCATTCGTATTTGTTGCGATTTGATCCATGGCATAGCGCTCGCAAAGGCTCCCGCTGACCAACGCTGAGGCACAAGGGAGCCCCAATGACCTACCGGATCGAAAACTCGCCCGAAACCCAAACCGTCGTATTCGAGGGGCAGCTCGATGCTCTGGCCCTCGACGCGCTTCGTGCGGTCTTGAAAGGCCGGCGCCCGCGACTGGTGCTGCAGCCTGGAACCCGGATCGACTCGAGCTGCGTGCAAGCGGTCCGCGCCCTGGGTGTGCCGCTCATCGCCGAGTCGCCGTTCCTCGCCCACTTGCTCGCAGCCACGGAGGACGACCGATGATGCTCGTCGACCACATCGCAGCCACGCTCGCGCGCCTCGGGATCTCTCACGTGTTCGGCGTGGGGGGAGCGAACATCGAAGACTTGTTCGCTGCGCTGGATCGACAGGGGAGCTTGCAGCTCATCCTGGCGAAGCACGAGTTTTCGGCAGGAACCATGGCCGATGGCTACGCTCGCGCGAGCGGACGGCCAGGCGTGGTGATCACGACCTCGGGTGGCGGCGCCATGAACCTCGTACCCGCGCTCGCCGAGTCCTACGCCTCGTGCGTACCTGTGCTGGCCATTGTGGGCGAGCCGCCGACGAGCCTGGCCGGGAGAGGCGCATTCCAGGATTCGACCGGGAGCGCGGGCACGATCGACGCTGAGCGGGTCTTCTCCGCGGTGTCGGTCCACTGCACTCGGATCTCGAGCGCTGCGCAGCTTCCTGGAGCGCTCGAGGCTTCGCTCCGTGCT
The DNA here is from genome assembly GCA_016218915.1 of Deltaproteobacteria bacterium. Classification (GTDB taxonomy): domain Bacteria; phylum Myxococcota_A; class Polyangia; order Polyangiales; family Polyangiaceae; genus JACRCQ01. The sequence continues at coordinate 56,996 of JACRCQ010000014.1, read as the reverse complement.
GCTACGGGAGATCGCCCGGGCCCGGCGGTGTTGCTGGTGCCCAAGGACTTGCAGACATCTGAGGTGGTGCCCAAGGCCGAGCGGTCGAGCGCGCCGCTCCACAAGCTGGATCTCGATGCGCTGCGAAGGGCGGTGGCGACGCTTCGGTCTTGCGTTGGGCGCACGCTGATCATCGCGGGCGAGGGCGTTGGCCGCCACGAAGCACGCGACGATCTCGCCTATCTCGCGGACGTGCTCGATGCCCAGGTCGCAGTGACACCTGAGGCGCGCGACGCGTTCGACAACGACAGTCCGCGGTTCGTGGGCGTCACTGGCACCATGGGCCATCGACAGGTCGCTGAGGCACTTGCCGGCGCTTGCTGCTGCCTGCTGGTCGGGACTCGACTGCCGGCCCTGGCCCGCCAGGGTCTCGAATCGAATCTCGAGCGCTGCCAGACCCTGGCGATCCACTTCGAGCGACCGTTCGTTCCAGCGCTCTGGGTGCGCGGCCACGTGCGCAGGACGTTGCGTGCGATTCGCCTTGTGCTCGGACCAGCCGGGGGCCCTGCGCCGAAGCCGCTGGCTCGGAGCAACAGGCAGTCGGAAGCGATGGCTGCGATCGCGGATGCGATCGAGCACGGCGCGAACCTCGTCATCGATGCTGGGAACACAGGTGCAACAGCAGTGCACGACCTCTCGTCGCCGAGCGGTGGCCGATGCCTCGTTGCGCTCGGCATGGGCGGCATGGGCTACAGCTTCGGGGCTGCCATGGGCGCCGCATGCGCCACGGGCAGGCGAAGCTACGTGGTCGCAGGGGACGGCTCCTTCTGGATGCACGGGCTGGAGATCCATACCGCGCTCGAGCACTGTCTCGCAGTCACCTTCCTGGTGCTCGACAACTCGTCGCACGGCATGTGCTCGACGCGAGATCGGCTCCTGGCGGGTGGCGACGGCGCGCGCTACCGATTCCGGCGGTCGCACGTCGCGCGTGGGCTCGGGGCGATGCTGCCCGGGCTGCCGGCCTTCGAGTGCGACAACCCGCAGCAGCTGCGCGAAGCGCTGCGTGCGTGCTCGCAGCTCGACGGTCCCGCGGTGATCAGTCTCGCGACTGACGTCGAAGAGCTTCCGCCCTTCGAGTTCTCGCCCATCCAAACCCGCCCTGAGCCCGCAGAGCTCAAGCTGGCACTTTGACGATCCCGAGACGGAGGAACCCATGAACAGCGACCTGACAGCTCTACAGCAGATTCCCGGAATCATCCGCATGGAGGAGTACGACCGCGAAGCGCTGGGCGAGCGATTGCTGGAGATGACCCATGCCGTGTACCCGCACGACGATGTCTACGGCCCCTACTGCACGATCCAGGAGTACATCGACTGCCCCCCAGAGGAGGTCTTCGAGTACATGGCGAATCCCTACAGCCTGCTGGAATGGACCTACAGCGTCAGGAGCCTGGAGCAGACCGACCAGCCCGGGCTGCTGCGGGGCGTGGATTCAGGCGACAGCCCCATCTACTGCAAGGTAGAGGCGAATCGTCAGGCGCTCACGGTTGACTATCACTGCGCGTGGGACCAGGGCGACGAGCTGTGGATGATCTACCTGAACCGTATCGTGCCTGCGGAGCTCGTGCTCAAGAAGCGGGGAAGCGTGGTGATCTGGACCAACTGCCGGCATCCCTACTACGACGCAAACCCCTTTCCCGAGCTTGTTCCAAAGGCGGATCGCCCCTGGGTCGGCGAGTGGTGGCCATTGTTCTTTGCGGGACATACGGTGGAGATGAGCAACCTCAAGGCGATTCTGGAGTACCGGCACCGCAAGGGCCTTCCGCTGGGTCCGATTCTCGAGGGCGCCTCGAACCTGCCTGAGGTGCGACGATGATCCCGGTGAGCCTGATGGGCGTGGCAAGCTACCTTCCCGAGAAGGTGGTGACCCAGGACTTCTTCGCAGACCCGGAGCATCCCGACAGGGGCATGTTCACCTCGCCCTCGACCCGGCGGCACGTCGCACATGGACAGACTGCTGTCGAGATGATCGAGCGCGCAAGCCGGCGGCTGGTCGACAAGCTCGCGATCGACCCTGCGCGTGACATCGACCTCATCCTCACCAACGTCTCGGTGCCCGACCAGGCGTTCACCGGATGCGGAGCCGAGGTTGCTCATCGGCTCGGAAGCAGGACCTCCTGGATTCTCGATCTCCACAACACCGGTTGCGTGTCGTTCGTCTACATGATGGCCGTGGCACGCACTCTCATGCAGGCCGGGGGGATCCGCGGAGCACTCCTGTGCAACGTGCAGAATGCTGGCGGACGTGTGTTTTCGAATCCCCAGCTGCGGCGCTCGTCGCAAGCCCCGGTTCCGGGTGACGGCTGTGGCGTCGGCTACCTTGCGGCCAGCGAAGTCTCTCCGGTTCTCTCGATCGTGCAGCGCTGTCAGGGCGAATGGGCCGCGGACATGGTGGCCTGTGCGTCGGACGGCAGGAACTACTGGGAGCCTGGCGAGAGCGCTCTGAACGTCGGCTTCACCGAGGCGCGCGTGGCCTCGATCATCCATCGTGGCAACAGGCTGGTGCCCCAAGTGGTGCGGGAGGCTTGCAGCGCTGCCGACATCGCGCCTCGCCAGCTGGACCTGCTCGTGACCAACCAGCCGAATCCCATCTTCCTACGCAACTGGCGTGAAGCGCTCGAGCTGCCCCCGGACAGGCACCATGACAGCTTCGACCGCTACGGCAACCTGTTCGGCGCTGCTCTGCCCATCAATCTCGAGGAAGCGATCGAGGCGGGCAAGCTTTCCCGTGGGTCGCTCCTTGCGCTCGGGGGTTTCTCGCACGCAGGCGATTATGCGGCAGCGTCGATCATCCGCTGGGCGGCAGCCTGACCGTCTCGCGCGCGTTCCAGGTTTGCGCGCGAGCGTCGTATACTACACTCGCGCCCGTGCCGAGCTGTAGTAGGGATATGAGGATGGGGATGGATCTGCTCGAGAGGAATCGTCGCCGCCTTGCGATGCTCGACAAGGTTCCGGGTGAAGCACGACGAGCCTGCGCGTTGGGTCGCCTGATCTCCGTCGAGGAGACGGAGGATGGAGACATGGGCATCGCCTTGGACTTCTGGGAAAGCGACGGCTGGAACGGGCTCTCGCCGTGCGTGCCCACGGTCAAGCGTGAGCACAGCGATCCCCTGATTCGGGAGGCCCTCAACGGCGGGGCTCTCAGGATCCTGGAGCTGCCGGGACTTGCGGACGCGCCAGTGACGGGGATCGTGATGCGGAATCTCGAGATGAAGGCTGGCGACGTCAAGGCGTTGGTCAAGCAGCCTCAGCTCGCCCGGGCTGCCGGGCTGGACTTCACTGGCGTTGCCATCGGCGCGGGACTCGCGGCCCTGGTGAAGAGCCCGCACGTCTCGCGCCTGCGGCGGCTCGAGCTGTTGGCAACCAAGGCGAAGACGTCGCCCCTGAGCGGCCCCACGTCGCTCGGCAACCTCGAGCACCTGGGCTTGGGCGCGTGTCGCTTGAAGTCCCAGCAACTCGGCGAGATCGTCCATTCTCCTGGCCTGCCCGCGCTCCGAAGCCTCAGCTTCCGTGCGAACGATGTCGATGACGAGGGAATCCAGCAGCTCGTGCGCAGCGAGGCGCTCGCGCGGATCACGCACCTCGACCTTGCTCTGAGCCGGCTGGTTACGCCTGAGGGGTGGAAAGCGCTCGCCGAGTCGGCGCATCTTGAGCACCTGAGGCTCCTCGACGTGAGCGACAACGAGCTGAAGGCTGCGGCAGCTCCGCTGCTCGCCGGCCCTCTCACGCGCTGCGAAGATCTGCGCATCGATCTCGCCGAGGGCGTCCCGGAGCTGAAGCTTCCGTCGCTCCGGCGCCTCGACGTAGGAGTTCACACGAACAGCGCGCTCGCGCGTCTGGCCGATCAGCTTCCGTCGTTCGCCCGCCTCGAGGCGCTGACGCTGCGCCTGTTCTTCTACCTCGAGGATCTCACGCCGGTGAGAGCCTTGCTCGAGTCGGGCGGCCTCGCAGCGTTGAGAACGCTCGAGATCCAGGTCCTCCAGCCCACGGCTGAACGGCTCGATCCGCTCTTTGAGCTGCCGATGCTGCCCGCTCTTCGACGGCTTCGCATCGCGGAAGGGCCGATCGCGCCACGGCACATCGAGCGGCTATCGCAATGGCCTGGGCTCGCGGGGCTGGAGGAGCTGGTCCTCACGGCCGACCTGGCCAACCCGGAAGCCGTCAAGCTTGCTAGTGCGCCCATGGAGCGACTCAAGCGACTGGAGTTGAAGCTGGCGACAGGCACACCTGCGCTCGTTGCGGCACTGGCTTCGAATCCGGCGCTGACGAATCTCCAGAGCCTCCTGCTGCCACACCGAAGTGCCACGGGGACCGCATTCGAGGCCTTGGCGGCGAGCCATACGTTGACAAGCCTGGTCGAGCTCGACCTCAGCCCGCACCACCAGGTGACGGTCGAGCAGGCGCGCGCTCTGTTCCGATCGCCCAATCTCCCCAACCTCTGGATCGCCCGGGGCGTAGAGGCCACGGGGACCGGACAAGAGGCTCGCCAGTTCGGCGAAGGGGTCTGCGCTGATCCGGAGCGGCGCACGGTCAGGAGGTTGTGAGCGAGCCGCCGGAGACCTTCAACCAGCCGCTTTCTTTGGGCGATCCGAGCCTCTTTCTTCCCGCAGGCCGGATGGTCCTTGCACCTTGGCGTGGCTGGATTAAGGTCTCTTAATCTGCATGTCGCGTCCCTCCTGGCTCACCCGCCTGGTCTTGTGCACGTTTGTGTCGGCGCCAGCTCTCTACGCGGAGCGAGGAAACGCACAGGAGAGACCTGCGGAAGCAGCTCCGGCCGCGACAGTTTCAGCCGGTTCGGTGTACCTTTCGCTCGAACAAGCCATCCGCATGGGGCGGGCTCGCGCGCCCGAAGTGAAGCTGGCCCAGCTGCGCGTCCGGGAGGCCGAAGCCACACGCGTCGGAGCGGGCCTCGTTCTTCCCGCGAATCCGCGATTGACTCTGGAGGCTCGCCCTTCGCTTCCCCAGTCGACCTACCCGGTGCAGCACCTTGGCTACGGAGCCACGGTCGACTTCCTGTTCGACGTGGGGGGAGCGCCATCTGCACGGGTGCGCGAGGCTGGGTTGCGAGCTCGCTCTGCGCAAGCCGACGCTGAGGTCGTGCGCTTCTATGCCGGGCTTCTGGCCTGGAAGCTGTACCTGGCGGCGATCATCGCGCAGCAGCGCGTGGATGAGACCGCGGAGTCGCTGGTCATCGCCAAGCGCGTGATGGCAGCCGCGCAGGAGCGCAGCTCGGCAGGGGCGGCAGGGGACATCGACGTGGAGACAGCGCGATTGGAGGTCGTGCAGATCCAGGCCGGGCTGGAAGGTGCTGTGCGCGAGCGGGACGGTCACCAGATGGGGTTGCGGGAGGTCCTGGATCTTCGAGGGGACCAGAAGCTGGTACTGACGACGCGGGCGGAGCTGCCGCCACCGCCTCCTCCCCTTGCGATGCTCATCGAGCACGCGTACAGGACGCGACCGGAGCTGGCAGCGACGCGGCATCGGATGCAGCTGATCGAGGCGACCGACGAGCGGCTGGATCGCGAGGTATTCCCGAAGATCGGGGTGTACACGGGCGTGGACGCGGCCCCTTACTCGGCGATGTTCTGGAGCGTCGGGGCATCGGTGGAGCTTCCGGTGGCCCAGCGCAACCAGACGTTGCGGGCGGTAGCGGCGCGGGAGCTGGACACGGAGCGTTCGCGGCTGGAGCTGGATCAACGGCGCATCGAGCGCGAGGTAACGGCTGCGCGGGCGTCGTACGAGGCGAGGCGGAGCGAGCTGACGCTGCTGCGCGACCAGGCGATACCGGCTGCCGAGCGCAACCTGAGCTTGATCGAGACAGGCTGGCGCTCGGGGCGATTCGACGTGTTTCGCGTGACGGCGGCGGCGCGGGATCTGGTGCGTGCCAGGGCGCTGCGGCTCGAAGCCCTGGAAGCCGCGTGGCTCGATCGCATCGCGCTCGAGCAGGCAGCAGGAGGGTGGCCGCCGTGACGCAAACCACGGAAACAATCCCCGCACCCGTTGCCCCGGCCAAGCGAAAGGGGCGTCGGCGCATACCGGTGTTGATTGCGGCAGCGGTTGGAGCAGTCGCAGTCGTGGGCCTCGTCTGGGGGCTGCGGCATCGCGTCGCGCACAGCGCGGCTGTAGCTCCCTCGCGCGATGTTCCCTGGATCGAAGGCAGTGCCGTGCGCTTCTCCCCCGAGTTCGCACGTCGCTCCGGGATGAAGACTTCGCCCGCGGTCATGGGCGAGATCGTCCCGACGATCACGGTGACGGGCACGGTACGATTCGATCCGAAGCTGGTGGCAGCCATCGGTGCGCGAATCAACGGCCGGGTGCGCAAGATCTTCAAGGTCCCAGGCGACCGGGTGAAGGCGGGAGACGCGCTGGCAGAGCTGGAGAGCGCAGAGCTCGGGCGTACGCAATCGGCAGCGCTGACAGCGAGAGCCCACGCGCAGGCGGCGAGCGCCAACGAGAAGCGGGAGCGGGGTCTTGCAGATGCCCGCGTGTCATCGGAGCGCGATGCGGAGCTGGCGCATGCGCAAGCCGAGGCGGCTCGGGCGGAGCTGCACGCGGCGGAGCAGGCAGTCCGGGCGTTGGGTGGCCAGGGCATCGGCGCAGAGCTGGGGGTGCTGCTGCTGCGCAGCCCGATCGACGGCAAGGTGGTGGAGTCGAGCATCTACCGGGGCCAGAGCCTGGAGCCGAGCCACACGGCATTTCGCGTGGCGGACTTGAGTCGCGTCTGGGTGGAGCTGGCCGTGTTCGAGCGCGAGCTGTCCGCGATCCGCCCTGGAGACGTGGTGGATCTGGCTCCCCAGACCGATCGCAAGGCAGTGGAGCACGGCAAGGTTGCCTATGTGGGGGACGTGATCGACCTCGACACGCGGAGTGCAGCCGTGCGGATCGAGGTGGACAACGCGCAGGGTCTGTTGCGTCCCGGCCAATCCGTGATGGCGCGGGTCCACACCACGGCGCCTGCCTCCAATGTGCTGCACGTGCCGATGTCGGCGGTGACCCGGATTGACGGCGTGCCGACGGTCTTCGTGCTCTTGACCGAGACGAGGGTGGAGCCCCGGAAGATAGAGCTTGGGTTGAGCGATGGAACGCGGGTTCAGGTGGTCAGCGGATTGGCGTTGGGCGAGCTGGTGGTGACCGAGGGCGTGTTCGCGATGAAGTCCGAGCTGTTCCGGTAGATCATGCTGGCGAAGATCGTAGCCACGGCCATCCAGCACCGGATCCTGGTAGCAGCTCTGCTGGTGCTGCTGCTGGCGGCTGGAGGATATGCAGCGTCGGTCCTTCCGATCGACGCAGTGCCGGACGTGTCGACGATCCAGGTATCGGTGCTGACGGATGCGCCGGGCCTTTCGCCTGTGGAGGTCGAGAGGCTGGTGACCTTTCCGATCGAGACGGCGCTCAACGGGGTGCCGAAGCTGCAGAAGATGCGATCCGTGTCGAGATCCGGCCTGTCTGCGGTCACGCTGGTCTTCCGGGACGGCACGGACATCTGGTTCGCGCGCCAGCTGGTGCTCGAGCGCATGAGGCAGGTAGAGGGGGATCTGCCGAAGTCGGCGCAGAAGCCGCAGCTGGCGCCGGTATCGAGCGGGCTCGGCGAGATCTACCAGTTCGTGGTGCGCTCCGATCATCACTCGCCGATGCAGCTGCGCACGATCCTCGACTGGGACATCGTGCCGCGGCTGCGCGGGATCCCCGGCATCATCGAGGTCAACACGATGGGCGGGGAGCTCAAGCAGTTCCAGGTGGTCGTGGATACTGCGCGCGTCCACGCGCACGATCTGACCCTGCGGGGAATTGCCGAAGCGATCGAGCGAGCCAACCTCAACATCGGCGGCGGGTACATCGATCGGGCATCGGAGTCCTACACGATCCTGGGCATAGGGGTCCTGAAGAACGAGGCGGACATAGGCAATGTGGTGCTGCGCACCAATCCCGACGGCACGGCGCTGCTGGCAAAGCAGCTCGGGCAGGTGAGAGTCGGGGCGGCGTTGCGCTACGGGGTCATCACGCGCGACGGGGAAGGCGAAGCGGTCACAGGCGTGGTGATGATGCTGCTCGGGGCCAACAGCCGCGACGTCGTCCACGCGGTCAAGCGTCGCGTCGCAGAGATCCAGCGTGAGCTGCCCCCTGGGGTGCTGATCGAGCCTATCTACGATCGTGCCGACTTCGTGGGGCGCACGCTGACCACGGTCATGACCAACCTGGTGGAAGGCGCCCTGGTCGTACTCGTGGTGCTCGCGCTGTTCCTGGGCACATTTCGCGGGGCGCTGGCCGTGGTCCTGGGCATTCCGGCTTCCATGGCCATTGCCTTGTTCGGCATGCACGCGTTCGACGTGACGGGCGACCTGATGAGCCTGGGAGCGATCGACTTCGGCTTCCTCGTGGATGGGCCGATCGTGATGCTCGAGGCGGTGATGGCTGCGGTGGCAGGGACGCAGCTATCGGGAAAGCTCCGTCAGGAGCAGTACGCGAGCGCTGCAGGAGCGATCGCGAGGCCGGTTGCGTTCTCGGTGGTGATCATCATGCTGGTCTACCTCCCCTTGCTGACGCTCGAGGGCATCGAGGGGAAGATGTTCCGGCCGATGGCGGTGACCATGGCCTGCGCCCTGTTCGGGGCCGTGGTCTACTCGGTGCTGTTCTTCCCTGCGGTGCTCTCGCTGGTGGTGGCGCCACCCAAGGGGCATGGGCCGCGGTGGGTCAGCGCGCTCACTTCGCGCTACAAGAAGATGCTTCCGGCTGCGATCCGTGCACGATGGCCCCTGCTGGGGGCTTCGGCCGTGGCGCTCGCGATCAGCGGGGTGCTGGTGGCGCGCGCGGGCGCGGACTTCATGCCGCGCATCGACGAAGGCGACATCGTGGTCACGATCCGCAGGGCGCCTTCGATCAGCCTCGATCAGGCCCGGGATCTGGACCTGCGGGTGGAGCGCGTGCTGCGCCGGTACCCGGAGGTGATCACCACGCTCGGAATGACAGGACGCGCCGAGGTCGCGGTCGATCCGGTGGGCAACGAGAGCGGCGACATGTTCGCACACCTGCGTCCCAAGAAGGAATGGACCACGGCCAAAGACCTCGACTCGTTCTCCGAAGTGCTCAAGACCGCCATCGAATCGGAGGTGCCAGGCACGTTCGTTTCGATCTCGCAGCCGATCGAGGACAAGACCAACGAGCTGATCAGCGGATCGCGCGCAGATGTGCAGATCGCGTTGTACGGCGATGATCTGGCGCAGCTCAAGTCGCTCAGCGAGCAGGTTGGAGCGGTGGTGCGGACCGTTCCCGGCTCAGGGGACGTCAGGGTCGAGCGGCTGCTCGGCCTGCCGTCGCTGTCGGTGAGGCCGGACCGCGTGCGGCTCGCGCGCTACGGGGTCAGAGTCGAGGACGCCTTTGCCGCGCTGGAAGCTGCGCGCACCGGGGTGCATGTCGGCTGGATCTACGAAGGGCACCGTCGATTCGAGCTGCACCTGATGGTGCCGCCCCGATCGCCGACACCGGATGCGATCGGCGACCTGTTCGTCGAGGCAGCAGGCGGAATCCAGGTACCGCTATCGGAAGTGGCGGACATCGAGGAGACGGAAGGGCCAGCGCAGGTTCGGCGCGAGGGGCTGCACCGCACGGTGCGAGTGGACGTGAACCTGCGGGGCAGGGACCTGGTGAGCTGGGTGGCGGAGGCGAGGGAGAAGGTCAAGCAGAGCGTGCAGATTCCTTCGAGCTACACGATCGAATGGGGAGGGCAGTTCGAGAACTTCGAGCGCGCGCAGAAGCGGCTCGGGCTGGTGGTTCCCTTGGCGCTTGGGATCATCTTCGCCATGCTGCTGTGGACCTTCGGGCGGGTACGGTACGCCGCAGCAGTGTTCCTGATCGTGCCGTTTGCGTTGACCGGGGGCATGCTCGGGCTGGTGGGAAGGGGCCTTTCCTTCAGCATACCGGCGGCGGTTGGATTCATCGCGCTCGCTGGAGTCTCGGTGCTCAACGGCGTGGTGATGGGAACGGACATCCGTGCGCGCTTCATGCAGGGCACGCCTGTGGACGAAGCGATTGTGGAGGGCGCAGCGCACACGGCCCGAGCCGTGCTCACCACTGCGGCGGTGGCAGCGTTCGGCTTCATGCCCATGGCTCTCTCGAACGGCGCCGGGTCCGAAGTCCAGCGTCCGCTGGCGACCGTGGTGGTAGCGGGCATTGCGATATCCACGTTGCTCACCCTTTTCGTGTTTCCCGGTGTCATGCGAGTCATTCTGGGCAAGACGCTGCACGAGGCGCCGCCGTCGGTGCGCGGCGCTGCGTAGCGGCCACTCCCTTGTGGCATTTGCGGCGAAACGATATCTTCCGCCGTGATGACACGATTGCCTGCCCTCCCGTTTGCTGTGGCGTTGTGCGCGATGGTTGGATGCGGTGGAACACCGAGTCCTGCGGCGAACCTGCCGGCTGCGGCTCCGCCTACGGCGAGCGCGGGCCCGGTCGCGCCCCCATCCGCTTCCACGACTGTACCCAAGACGTCGGTGACCGCGCCTCCCACTGCCGAGCACGAGCTGGTCGGCGCCTCCTCGCGCGCCAACCCGATCCGCCTGGAGGTGGTCCTTCCCACGGGCAAGCAGGCAAGCGAATTCCCAGGTGCGACAGCGGACGATGCGACCTGCTGGAAGTCGGTCGATCTGCGGGGACAGCACGACAAGGACTACGAATCGGTGGTCAGCAAGTGCGGCGAGCCCACAGGCATGCTGCCGTACACGCGCCGGGTCGAGAGCCGCATGCACGACGTGTCGCAGGGAGACAAGGGGGACGACAAGGACTTCTTCGCGGTCCAGCTGCGCAAGGGGATGTGCTACCGGTTCTATGCAATAGGCGACGACTCGATGGTCGATCTCGACATGCACATGTATCGCAAAGGTGGCGCGCTCATCGCCACGAGCGAGACCAAGAGCCTGGCGCTGATCATGCAGAGTCGAATCGCGATGTGCGTCGATGACGACGAGGAGTGGCACTTCGAGCTGGATGTGAACTCGAAAGGCAAGGGGCGGTACACGTTCGCGGTCTGGGCCCGACCCAAGAAGTGACCGGAATCAGTACAGCCCTGCAACCGGCACGGGCGAGGTCTTGGTCTTGCGGGTGCCGTCGCCGAGCTGCCCCTTCGTGTTGTCGCCCCAGCAACGCACGCCGTGCGCTTCGAGGATGGCGCAGGTGTGGTCGTGCCCTGCGGTGATCCAGATGGCCGGGCCGAGCCCTGCGACCTTGGTAGGCCTGACGAGCCGCGGCGCGTCGCCGGCTCCGAGCTGACCTGCCTGGTTGTTGCCCCAGCACAGCACGTCACCGCCGGACACGCGCGCACAGCCGTGCTTCCATCCGACCGTGACCTGCACGACGTCGCTGAGCCCGACGACGGGCAGGGGCTTGGCCGAGCTTGCGCCAGGCTCCTTGGCTCCCAGCTCCCCTTCGCTGTTGGCTCCCCAGCAAAGGACGTCGCCTTTGACCCGTACGCCGCAGGTGTGAAGCGCACCTGCAGCGACCTGCGTTGCCTGCACCAGCCCCCGGACCGGTGCGGGAGTGGGACGATGCGGAGCGATCGTGCCGTCGCCGAGCTGCCCCTGCTGGTTGCGCCCCCAACAGGCGACCACGCCCTGTCGGTTGAGGGCACAAGTGTGGCTTGCCCCGGCAGAGAGCTGCAGGAGCTGCACCTGGGGCCACAGCACAGGAGCAGGGGGCAGGCTGCGGTTATCGACGGTACCGTCGCCCAGCTGGCCGCTCTCGCTCGACCCCCAGCACATGGCCTTGCCGTTGGATTGCAGTGCGCAGGTGTGAACGACGGCCGCGGAGATCTGGACAGCGTCGCGAATGCCGGGCACAGGGGAAGGCAGCGGGCTCTCAGAGCCCAGGTCGTGGCCGAGCTGACGGTTGGCGTTGTCTCCCCAGCATGCGACTGCTCCAGAGGCGCGCACGACGCACGTATGCGACTCGCCCGCAGCCAGATCGATGGCATCGGTGATGTTTCTCACCCGGACAGGCCGTGCTCTTCCGATCGTGGTCCCGTCGCCGAGCTGCCCTTCCTTGTTGTCGCCCCAGCAGACCACGGCTCCTGAGCGACGTAGGGCGCAGGTGTGGGTACCACCAGCAGCGATCTTCACGCTCGGATCGGCATCACGGCAGACCGATTCGCGGCAGGTGAAGCCTTTGGGACAGGCGGGATCGCACTTGGAGCAGACCGTCTCCCAGGGCTCGAACTCGGTCTCGCAGCCGTTGTTCGGATTGTCGTCGCAGTCACCAAACCCGGGCGGACACATGCTGGCCGGCGGAGCGCTTGCCGAGTCCTTGAGGGACTTCAGCGCCCAGGCGTCGTCTTGCGTGCCGCGGCCGAAGAACTCGGCACAGCTGAACCCCAAGGTTGCGAGCCAGGCGGCGAGCACCATGAGCAAGGGTCCACGGCTGCGCCTCGGAGCGCGGATCGGGGCAGCTGAGCCGCCCGCAACGTGCGTCCTTTCCTCGAGGGTGCCGTTCCCTGCCATTGCGGAGCCAGACTATCGCTCTCCGCGGATCGAATCCACTCTTGCGCAGAGCGCTTCCTTCCTGGACCGGGATGACAGGCATGGAGACACAGCGACCACCGAGAGAGGAAGGCTGCTGGACGTTGGGTGATCAGTGGGAGCAGACGAGCTGCTTGTCGCTGACGCCGGGGACCACGCCTTCGTCAATGAAGGTCACGGCATTGGCGTGGCATTCGACCTTGTCCGTGGATGCATAGGAGTAGTCGCCCGGAGTGCAGCCGACGTCGCAGACGGTCTTGCAGTCCGCCTTGCAGGTCGATGACTCGGCCTTCTCGCACGCGTCGAGACAAGGCTGATGGTAGATGGTCTGGTTGATCCACGCGTCGGCCACGGAGCCGCACGCTGACAGGCACGCGAGCAGGCAGACGAGCGACAGGGCGGATCGGGCGGATGTGCGGGGCCGCAAGACCGAGTGGATCAGGGTGGCGGGCTGCATCAGAGACCCCAGCGGCGGCAGCGGGCTATTCCTGGATGGTGATGGAAGGCAGGTAGTCCGCTGCAAGCTTCTTGAGCGCCGGGCCGAACTTCGCGTCCTTGAACACGCCCTTGTGGCGGATCAACTTGCCGTCCGCCATGGCCGGATCGCTGCGCAGCCGACCGTCCTCGAAGCGCAGCGCGCGCTCGGTCATGCCGGTCTCCGGCTTCTGGCTGAACAGCACGAGGTCGAACTTCTTGTCGTTGTCCGTGTCGTAGAACACCCACGTCATGTCGTCGTCGCTCGCCACAGCGACCTCAGCGTCGAACTTGCCGCCACGCACGATGTCCATCGCGGCGTCCTTGGCGCCGATCTTGGTGTCGCGGTCCAGGTCGAACAGGCGCAGGGCGTAGTCGCCGCGACGCCCCTTGACCACGGCCTTGTCGGTCTTCTTCTTGAGCTCGGCAAACTCGTAGTAGCCGCGCGGAGACATCGGCGCAGGCAAGGTGGCAAATCCCTCGTCGGTCGCGACGAAGGTGCTGAAGACGCTGGTGGCGACGCTCATGGCGCGCGGGATGCCCACGAGCAGCGGGCGCATGGCTTTCTGACCGACGAAGTCGTTGGAGGGGGCCCAGGCCCCGGCGCCGGTGCGGGACCAGGCCTGCTTGACGATGCGGTCGTCGCTCTCGGAATTGGCGAGGAGCGCAAGGTCGTGCTTGCCGTCGTTGTCGCGATCGTAGATCACCCAGATCGTGTTGGGCTGCATGATGTAGGTGATCTCTGCGTCAAGACGCTTGGCCTTGAGCAGCGGAGCAGGATCGTCCACCGGCTTGAGCGTGCCGATGGAGTCTTCGTCAGCATCGATGGCAGCGCCGCGTGCGAAAGAGGACTGGAACACGACCGTATCCGGCTTGCCGTTGCCGTCGAGGTCGCCGAGGCGGCCCTTGGTGCCGATGCCCGCGACCGGGTCCGGAATCGGCAGCTCCTGCTTGGCATCGGCGAGCGTCTCGGCAGAGGCGAGCTTCTTGTTGATCACGGACGCGAACTTGCCCAGGTGGGTGTGCATGTTCTCGTCCTTGGGCAGGAAGCGCACGTCGAAGAAGTAGGGGGCCGAGAAGTTCTCCTTCTTGGTCAGCTTGCCGTCGCGGGCGACGTCGAACGCCGTGACCGGGTGCCCCTTGTCCTCCGGGTCTGCCAGAAGCAGATCGAAGTAGCCGTCGTCGTTGGTGTCGTACCAGACGAAGGTGCCTTTGGGCAGCGACAGCAGTGCGACTTCAGCGTCATACGGCATGTTGGTCCTACCTGCCGCGATGTCCGCCGCGTGGTCGTGCTCCGCAGTGTCCTCGTTGAGATCGATGAACAGCGCGAATCGCTGGGGTCCGAACAGCCCCCGCGCTTCCATGCTGGTCGCCATGATCCCATCGATCTTGCCGTCCATGTCGATGTCCTCGAACTCGGTCTCGCTCCCACCATCGCACCAGGGATCCGGCGCAACCTGCGCAGGCTCGCTCGGGGGATTGGAGATGAACTCGCGCAGCTCGGCCACATGCACGTGGTAGGACGTGCCTGCTGCAGAGTTCCGGTCCGCGGAGATGCTCTGGTTGAGGCCGACGATCTCGCCCTTGGGGTTGACCAGCGGGCCACCGCTGTCGCCTGGAGCCACGCGGCAATCGGACTGGATGAACAGCCCTTCGCGGAACTCGGAGATCGCGTTGCGAGCCTCGGCTTTGGACTTCTCGCACTGCTCCTTGATCCGCTTGAGCTCGGCTTCGTCGGTAATGCCCAGCTCAGCGGTTGCCCCGCAATCGCGGGCTGTGACGAAGCTGTTGCGCGCAGGCTCGCCGACGGCGGCAACGTGACAGCTCTTCATGGCCCAGAGCATTCCGATTCCGGCATGGCCGATCGCGGACACCGGCTGGCCCGGCGTGGGGTCGCTGTGGGACACCACGGCCACCGTCACGTCCTTGGGCGCGTCCTTGACCTTGATCAGAGCAAGATCCCTGACGCGATCGGCTTTGACGACCATGCCTTCGTAGGTCTTCTCGTCGATCTCCATGCCGCCAGCGCCTGACTTGTGCCCGAAGTTCAGCACGATCTTGATGGTGAAGTCGGGCTGCATGCCGTGCGCGACCACGTGGTAGTTGGTCAGCACGAGACCAGACTTGTCGACGATGACGCCGGAGCCGTAGCCGTCCTTGGCCTTGATGATCACGGTCGCGGGCGCGATGGTCATGTAGGCCTTCTGGAAGGAGCCTCCCCCTGAGTCGGGCGCGTCCGTACTCGCCTTGGATGCGGGTTCCTTGTCCGCTGCCGAATCCTTCTTCGCTTCGGCCGCGACCGCCTTGTCATGCTGCTCGGCGAGCAGCGTGCCGATCAGCTTGCGGGAGTTGCACACTCGGGGAGCCACCTTCATGGGCTCTGGAGCTTTCGCCACGGCTGACGCGCTGGCAGAGGCCTTGGGCGGTGCAACCACGGGCGGGGTCGCCGGGCCGCAAGCTCCAGCAAACGTGATGAACAGTGCGCCGCCGATCACGGCACTCGTACCAAGGAGCGTAGATCTTCTCATCGAGGGACCTCTAGCCAGGGGATGAAAAATGGAAACGAGAGCATACCCTGCCTGGGCCGCCCAGTAGAACCGCCTTTCACGGAGAGCCAGGGTGCACCCCGACGATCATCCGCAAATTTCCAAAGGTAGAGGCAACC
Organism: Deltaproteobacteria bacterium; assembly: GCA_016218915.1. GTDB lineage: Bacteria > Myxococcota_A > Polyangia > Polyangiales > Polyangiaceae > JACRCQ01. The sequence goes on along the minus strand of JACRCQ010000014.1, from coordinate 41,315 downwards.
CGGAACGATCGCGTCACCCAGATGCGTATTCCCGCAGCGCTTGCACCGCTCCTCGCGGTCATCGAAGTGCCGCGCCACCTCACCCACGATCAGGTAGGTCTCGTGCCCCTTTCCGCAGATCAGGACCATGTCCTCAGAACCTGCGCTGCGCACCGCGAGCCGGATCGCTTCCCGGCGATCTTCGATGGTGGTGTAGAATCCGCGTCCTTGCGGAATCCGGCCCTGCGAGCCATGGGAGAGCGGAACCTCCATGAGACAGGCGAGGGGCGAGGTGATTGCGACGGCCGCACCGAGACGGAACGCCTTGGAGAGGAAGTGGTGCCGTCGCCGCGCGTGTGGGCGCCCCCTGGGCCCGGTGATAGAGTGGGTATCGCAGATGGTCCACAAACCCATCCTCCGCGGTCATGCTGGACACGCCCTGCTGGTGTCGATCGCTCTTGCCTCGGCATGGGCGGTTGGGACCATGTCGTGCTCCGACGATTCGAGCTCGAGCGGGTGGGTTGGCGGCAAGGGGGGGGCGGACAGCGGGAGCGACGCCGACGGGGCAGGGCACGCTGGCAAGGATGGCAGCGTAGAAGCAGGGGGAAACGGTGGGGGCAGCGGACCGGTGGACGGCTCGCTGGATGGGAAGGCCGAAGGCGGAGACAGCGGCGGGATCACGGCCCCGGCGTTTGACTGGGTAGGAATCATCGGCACCGGGCAGAGCCTTTCTTGCGGCGCGTCAGGCACGCCGGTGGTCAGCACCACGCAGCCTTTCCACAACCTGAAGCTCGACGATTCCTCGCCAGCCCCGAAATACGATGGTGTGGGCGACAAGCTCTCGCTGGTGCCTCTGGTGGCGCCGCTGCGTCCGCCGGATCCGAACCTGCCCCAGACGCACTACCCGAACAACATCTGGGGAGAGACGCCGAACGAGGGGATGGCGAACCAGATGAGCGCGACCTCGCTTGCGCTTGGTGGATTCGAGCTGGTGAGCATCCACACGAACGTGGGAATCGGCGGCCAGCCGATGAGCGTGATCAAGAAGGACGGGACCGGGAACTCGTACGCCTCTTCGCTCTACGAGGCCAAGGCGATCCAGCTGCTGGCGCAGCAGGCCGGCAAGAAGCTCGGCTACGGCGCTGTGATCCTCACGCACGGCGAGTCGGACTTCAACAATGACACGTACGATCAGGAGGTCTACCAGCTCCAGAAAGACTACAACGCGGACTTGAAGGCGATCACGGGGCAGATCGCGAATGTTCCTCTGATCCTCACCCAGCAGAGCACCTTCCCCTTCGACTCGGGATCAACTGCGCCCTCGACGCTCCTGGCGTGGAAGGCGAGCGTGCAGCATCCGGGAGAGGTGTTGTGCGCGGGCTCGAAGTACCAGTACGACTATTCAGTCGACAAGGTGCACCTCTCGGCGCCGCAATACCGGAGACTCGGGGAGAAGTACGCGGAAGTCTACGTGCGGGGCGTGCTGTCCAAGCAGGGGTGGAAGCCTCTGCAGCCAAACGCGGCCAAGCTTGCAGGACAGCTGATCACGGTCGACTTCGACGTCCCGGATCCTCCGATGGCGTGGGAAGACACGCGTCCGGCGCCGCACCAGCAGGCGTTCACACAGTGGTCCAAAGCGAGGGGATTCGAGGTCCTGACCCAGACCGAGCTGCTCACGATCTCCTCGGTTTCGATTGCAGGCAATCAGGTGCTCATCGCCCTGGCCGCTCCTCCGCCCGCTGGGGTCGACTTGTACGTGGGATATGCAATGGTGCAGGACGGCCAGGGTGCCAGCGGAGGGACGCCGCTCGGAAGGGGCGGACAGCTTCGCGACTCCGATTCGTTCGAGGGATACGACGGGAAGACGATTCTGTGCACGGTCTCGCCTGGGTCTTCGACGATTAAAGCGGTCACGCCCAGTGACTTCGCGGAAATATCGCGCACGGACGTGGTGAGCGGCGATGGTCTGGCCAATCTCGCGGTCGTGGCGTCGGTCTCGGGCGACACGATCATGCTCTCGGAGCCGTATACGAAAGCTGCGGGCACGGTCGCCTTGAAGTTCAGGCACGATCATCGGAACTACGCGGTGCAGTTCCTGATGAACGTGACCAAGTAGGCTGCGGGGATGGCAGGGAAGCTGAGGCTCTGTGCGGCCCTGGCGGTCGCGTGCATGGCAGGATGCTGCTCGCTCGGGCTCGGGCGCCTGGAGCCTCGATCGGCGAGCGAATACGAGGCGCACGTTGCCGAGGTGCGGGACAAGGCGCAGCCCGGGTTCACGGTGATCGCTGTGCCGCCGTTCGTGGTGCTGGGTGATGGACGGCCCGAAGACGTCAGAGCCGATGCGGAGAGCATCGTGGGCTGGGGCGTGCGACGGCTCAAGGCCGACTTCTTCGAACGCGATCCGTCGCGCATCATCGACATCTGGATGTTCAACGGCGAAGAAAGCTACCTGCGGAACAACAGCGCGATCTTCGGCAAGAGCCCGATCTCGCCCTACGGGTACTACTCGCCCTGCGATCGGGCGCTGATCATCAACATCGGGCTCGGCGGAGGAACGCTGATCCACGAGATGGTGCACGCCTTCATCGAAGCCAACTTCCCGGACTGCCCCACCTGGTTCAACGAAGGGCTCGCGTCGCTCTACGAGCAGCCTGACGATCGCGATGGGCACATCCACGGGCGCACCAACTGGAGGCTCGCGAGGCTGCAAGATGCGATCGAGCTCGGCAAGACCCCGGACCTGCATGCGGTGATGTCGTCGAGCCGCGGGGAGTTCTACGATGACCGGCGCAGTGGGGCGAACTACGCAGCGGCGCGGTACCTGCTGTACTACGTCCAGGAAAAGGGGCTGCTCGTGCGCTACTACAAGAGCTTCCTCGCGAGCCGTCAGGCTGACCCGACCGGCGAGGCTACGCTGCTGAGCGTGCTGGGCGAGCAGGACCTGGGCACGCTGCAGCGCAAGTGGGAAGCTTTTGTGCGCAAGCTCGTGTTTCCATGAAGTGCCTCGTTGGACGGTGGCACATGGGTGGCACAGATTCCAGTGGCATGAGTCGTGCTAACCAGGGCCGCGGAAACCTTTTTGCCCTCGAGGAACGCCATGCACTTCCGATCCCTGCTCGTTGCTTCGTGCGTTGTCCTGGCCGCTTGCGGCGGCACTGTCGAGACCTCCCAGCCGGGTGGTGAAGGGGGAGGAGCCGGGCAAGCCGGGGCTGGCGGAACCGCTGGCAAGGGTGGCAGTGGTGGCATGGGTGGCAGCGGTGGCAAAGGCCCGGGAGGGAGCTCAGGCGCGGGCGGCGCGGCTGCCATGGGCGGCATGGCTGGGACCGGGGGGGCGATCATCGACGGCGGCCAGGATGTGCCCCCAGACGCGAGCTGCGTGCGCACAGCGGATCGGCTCGGCATGGCCATTGCGATGGACGGTGGAAAGACCCTTGGGTGCGAGTTCTACCCGGCTGGTATCGGCTCGGTCACGTTCCAGGGCTCCATCGACAGCGTGGCCTATGGCACGGACAGCTTGGAGATTGGCGTCAATACCTGCCCGCCTTTTGCCAACTGCATCTCGATCAACAAGATCTCGGTCAAGGCGCCTGGAATGTACGCGTACATGCCCCAGGGCGCGTTCGTGACGGTCCAGGCGGAAGTGGTCGACGCCTCTGGCTGGGGGTGCATGCAGCGCATCCAGATCATCAACCTTCCGGAGTGGGAGGGGATGAAGAACCCGATGGGCAACTCGATGGGGATCTACCTGGCAGGTGCGGATGGGCAGGTCGCTTCGTTCGACAGCGCGCCTTTCAAGGTCGACAAGCTCTTCCTCAATTGCCCGGTCGACGGAGGTTCTTCGTGCAGCACAGAGCCGATGGGTGAATACGCGCTGCAGTTCTCTTCAAAGACGGCGGGCCCGGGGGATCAGGCTCCGATCGTGTTCATGGGTCCTTCGGGCGGCTACCTGCAGTTCCAGCACGATGGGGTGTACGAGGCGCTCTGGGTGCGCAACCTGCGGTCGTACGTGAGCGGCTGGTGCGATGACTACTGGAACTGGTCGTGGGTGATGACCCCGATGCTGTACGAGTAGATTTCGATCATAATATCTCCAAGCTCCCCCCATTCATCCGGCAGACACGGCCGGTGCCGCTGTCCTGGAGGCTTGGAAATGGGTTCATCATTCGTTTCTTCTTTCCTTCGATCCACATGGCTCGCCGCCGGAATCGCAGCTTGGACAGTGGCCGGGTGCAGCAGCGACGTCGAGGTCGGCTCCTGCGCATCCTTCTGCGACCAGATGTGCGCCAGGATGAAGGAGTGCAACGTGGGGGACACCTCGGACGGTTGCTCTGGGGCCTGCAAGGCAGAGCTGACGAGCGGCGATCAATGCTCCGCAGGAGCCAATGGTCTCAAGACGCTGTCGTGCCAGGACCTGTCGCACGCGGTCGACTGCGCAGGATACTGCTCTGCTCTGTGTACCAAGGCTTCGAGCTGCGAGACCGGGGGCTTTGATTCGCAGGCCTGCCTGGCCGGGTGCACGTCGCACCCGAGCAAGTGCAATCTGGCGAGCGTGGACGCGCGCGACTGCGGACACATCAAGTCCGAGAGCGAATGCTACGTGACGTACGGCCAACAGAAGAGCGGCGATGTGGCGGTGCTGTGCGGCACAGGGAGCTTGGGCGATCAAGGCTCGCTGTGCAGCTCCATGAGCGAATGCCTCCATGACCTGGGGTGCAGCAAGACGACCAGCACGTGCCAGCCGTGCCAGTCGCACGACGACTGCAAGAACTCGGTGTCGAGCTACTTCTGCACGACCGAAGGCAAGTGCGTGTACGCGAACTGCCTCAAGGACGACGACTGCAAGAGCTCGTCGAGCGGGCCGCTTTGTCGCGTGGGCAAGTGCGTGAAGTGCGGGTCAGACGCGGACTGCCCTGGTGCGAAGTGCTCGGACTATGACGGGTGCGTGCAGTGCCTGGAAGACAAGGACTGCGCGGCTGACAGCAAGTGCGACACCCAGAAGTGCTGGAAGCGTTGCGACGACACGAGCCAGTGCGGTGCGGGGAGCTGCTTTTCGGATCACTGCACGGCACCGGCTGGCACGCCTTGCGATCCCAAGGGGTATGGCGAATGCGGAGGCGCGCAGTGCATCAACGTGAGCGCAGCGAACCTTACGGTGGACGGGTACTGCACCCGCTCGTGCTACTCGACCGATCCCCCCTGTCCTGACGGCTTCACGTGCAAGGAGTCGCAGTGCAGGAAGCCGTAGTGACCTCTTGATCCCCGCCACCCGCGGCTGGCAGCATGCGGGCGCGATGCGATGGTGCGGATGGCTCGCTCTTGCCTTGGCGGCCGGGACTGCGGTTCCGGCGCGCGGGGATGCGCCTCGCACCAGCTCGCTGAGCTGGACTCGCCTTCCAGGCGCTGAGAATTGCATTGCCGCTCGCGCGCTCGCCGAAGCTGTCGAGAAGCGGCTGGGACGATCGGTGTTCGTTTCCGCTGCGCAGGGCGAAGTGTCCGTGGAGGCGCGCGTCCAGCCCGAGCCCGCGGGGCGAGGGTGGCTTGCGGTGATCGCGGTCGCATCGTCGGACGGCAAGGTATTGGGCACCCGGGAGCTTCGCAGCACAGAAGCGTCCTGCCGTGCGCTCGACGATCAGCTTGCCCTGGTGATCGCGCTGCTGATCGATCCAGACGCAGCCATGGGGGAGCGGCCAGCAGCGAGCGCAGCGCCCCTGCCGCCGCTTGCTCCTCCGCCTCCCCAGGTGATCCTTCAACGAGAGACCGTGGTCGTGCCTGTGGCTGTGCCGGCGGCTCCGAAGCCGGAGAATTGGAGAGTGGGGGCTGAGCTGGGCCCTGTGTTCGCGGTGGGCTTGCTGCCTGGATTTGCCTATGGGCTCGGGGCACGCGTGACCGTGGATCCGCCCTGGCGCTGGCCCGTGATTCTCGACGGATCGGTGTGGAAGGAGGCAGAGGCGAGCGAGCAGGGAGGAACAGCGAAGTTCCGTCTGGCAATGGCTGGGATTGCGTTGTGCCCCTTGCAGGCGGGAAGAGGTCGCACGCGCGCCATGGCGTGCGGCGGGGGACATGTGGGGTCGCTGCGCATGCAGAGCGTGGACTACCAGATCAATCGCGAGCAGGAGAAACTTGCGGTAGACGTGTCGATCCTGGGGCGCGTGGGCCACAGGATTGCGGGGCCGATCCGGGCCACGGCTGGGGCGGGATTGCTGCTGCCGCTCGAGCGCGATCGTTTCTTCGTGAGACTCACCGATGGAACCGCTCCGGAGGTGTTCCGGATGGCACCCGTGGCCGCGTGGCTGGACCTGGGTCTCGGGGTCGAGCTCCCATGACGATCATAAAGGCGCTCGGATGCTGCCATTCATCCTGATCGTAGCGATGACCGTCCTAGAAACGAGCGCGGCCACCGCGGGCCCGGGCTTGCCTTCCTTTCGCAGCATCTTCGAGCAGCATGCGCCCTATGTGTGGCGCACGCTACGCAGGCTCGGGGTGCGGCCTTCGGACATCGACGACGCCTGCCAGGAGGTGTTCGTGGTGGTGCACCGACGCGGCGGCAGCTTTGACGGGACCTCCTCGGTCAAGACGTGGATCTACGGGATCTGCGTGCGGGTGGCGTCGGACTTCCGGCGAAAGGCGCACGTGCGCCGCGAGATGGTGACGGATCGACCGCCTGATGCCGGGACAGGAAGCTCGCTGCAGGAGGATCGACGGGCCGCGGTCGAGGCGCTGGATGGTCTGCTCGGGTGTCTGGACGACGACAAGCTTGCGGTGTTCGTGCTCTACGAGATCGAGCAGCTCACGATGAAGGAAGTGGCAGAGGCAGTGGAGTGTCCGCTCCAGACTGCGTATTCGCGCCTGCATGCAGCGCGCGAGCGCGTGACTTCCATGGCAAGCGACCTGCAGCCCAGGAGGGGATCATGAGCTGGAACGAGGATCCTCCCCGGCTTCTGGACAGTGGCCGGAATGATTCCCTGCGCGCTCTGCTTCAGGCAGGAAGGGACGAGCTTCCATCCGAGGAGCAGCTGCAGCAGCTCGCGTCGCGTCTGGGCCCCTGGATGGGAGGTCCAGGAGGCGCAGGAGGCGGCGGAGGCGGAGCTGCAGCGGGCGCAGGCGGGGGAGCGGCTGCCACCTTCCCACTTGCGAAGGTTGTGGTCGCATTGGCGCTGGGCGGAGCTGCGGTCACGGCAGGAACGCTTGCTCTGCGAAGTCCATCTTCCACGCCTGTGACGGCGCAGCCCTCTTCGCTGGTCGCGGTGCAAGCCGTTGCGACGGAGTCTGCGTCCGCGTCAGCCTCGCCGTCTGCCGAGGCGCCGGTTGCGAGCGCGTCCGCGCCCCAGGAGCCCAAGGTCATTCCGCCGCGCGCTTCAGCTGCAGCGAGCGCGAGTGCGGGAGAAGGCCCGTCCGAGACTGCGCTGCTCCAGCAGGCGCAAGGGGCCTTGGGTTCGGACCCAGGCCGTGCGCTCGCACTCACGCGAGAGCATGCGAGGCGATTCCCGTCAGGAGCGCTCTCGCAGGAGCGAGAGGCGATCGCGATCCAGGCGTTGGTGGGGCTGGGAAGGAAAGCGGAAGCCAGGGCGCGGGCAGAGAGGTTTGCGAGCGCGAACCCTGGGTCTGCGTACGTGCGCAGGTTCGAGGTGTTGATCGGGCCGTTGCAGGCGAGGGACTAGCACCGTGTGTCCGAAGTGCGTAGTAGCGACACGGCACTGCCGTGGCTGCGTTAGGCACCGCATGCCGTGCCCAACGCAGGCACGCCGTGGCGTGCCTCTACCAGGACCCACGGCCCGGTGCATACCTACTCCCTTCCCGTGATCTTCCCAGTCGCGTCCCGAAGCTCGATGGGGCCCCATCCGAGGGACTTTAGGCTCGTCTTGAGCACTTCCCAATCGCCGACGATCACCGCGCGGGTGCGCGCTGGATCGAGATACGCCGCTGCCGCACGCTTCACGTCCGCTGCAGTGACCGCGTCGATGCGCTGCTGCGCAGTCTCGTACTCGCTCATGGGAAGCTCGTAGATCGCCAGCGCTGCGATGCGCTCGGTGATGTCCTCCACGGTCTCGAACTCCCCGGGGAAGCCAAGACGGATGCGCTGCTTGACTTCTCCCAGCTCGGCCGGAGGAACCTCCAGCTCGCGCAGCTCCTTGGCACGCCGACGAATCTCTCGCAGGGTCTCTGCGGTCGCTTCACGCGCCACCTCACCTTCCCAATAGAAGGGCGAGGGCCCACGACGCGGCAGGAGCATGGAGAGCCCGGACCAGGTGAATCCGAGCTCGTTGCGGAGGCTGCGCGAGAGACGACTCGAGTTGGTTCCGCCGTAGACCGCATTGAGCACCACGGCTGCATTCCAATCGGAAGCTGCGCGGGCAGGGCCGACACCGCCGTAGATGAGGTGCGACTGGGGGGCGCCGGAGCGGTTGATCACGACGATGCGTGGCGCGGAGTCGAGCTCGCGGGAAGGCTCAGGGATCGGCTTGCGAGGCGCCGCCTTTCCCTTCCATGCGCCGAAGCTCGACTCGAGCAGGGGCAGAAGATCCGGAGCGCGCAGGTCCCCTGCCGCCACGATCGTGGTGGTGGCCGGCGCGAAGTGATCGGCGTGGATGCGTACGATCTCGGCACGCGTCAGGGCGCGGATGTCTTCAGGACGGCCGACCGGGACTTGCGAGTAGGGGTGCCCCGGTCCCCAGGTGGCGAGCGCAAAGGATCGACGAGCAACGGCCCCAGCGTTGTTGGCTTCCTGATCCACATGCGCGCTGAGGTACGACTTGTGTCGTTCCACCTCGTGGTCGTTGAACTCCGGCTTGACGAGAAGGGTCGACATCAGCTCGACCGTACGAGGCAAGGCATGGGAAGGTCCTTTGAGCAGGAACTCTGACCAGTCCTGGCTGTCCGGGGTGGTGACCTCGGTCGACAGCTCGCTGAGCTGGCCAAAGATCTCTGCGCGGCTGCGCCCTGCAGCGCTGAACCGAACGGCAAACATCAGAAAGTCGATGGCCCCGGGTCGTGTGTCGACGTCCGCAGCGCCGCGCGACACCACGACGCGAATGCTCGCGAGCGATGGTTTGGGGCGCTCGACCAGCCAGACGCGAATGCCGTTCTTGAGGGCCAGGCTCTGGATCGCAGGCGGATGGAATTCGATGTTCGCGCCTGCAGGAGGCTCCTTTTCCCGGAATGGAGCGTCCGGGGTGAGCCGGAACGACTCGACCGGGCGGGCTACGGGCTTGACAGAGGATGCGGCCACAGGGTCGGTGCGCGGCATCACGGCGGGTGCGCACGAGGCGAGGAGACAGGCAATCGCCAGGGCTCTTCTCGTCATGGCGTCTGGCTCCGCAGGATGCGCGACACTGCGCCGCAGATGGGCGCGCCCGGTGTGGGCGTGACCACGGTCACGACGCGATTGCGGTCCAGCCACTGGGAAGCAGCGGACCGGACCGTCTGCGGCGTCACTGCGTTGAACCGCTCGAAGTCTGCGTCGGAGTAGTCCATCTTGCCTGTGAGCTGACGCCAGGCGGAATACCACTCGACGCGAGCCGAGGCGCGCTCGAGAGACATGGCATAGGGCAGGAGCCGCTCTCCGGTGGCGCGATCGATCTGCTGATCGCGCACCGGCTGGCTGCGCAGGCGGTCCATGACCTCGTTGACGGCGTTGATGACTTCCTGGGGCTCATGCCCTGGCGCGAGCGTGACGCGAACATCCATGGTGGAGCCCCACTGGCGCTGGAGGTGATCCGCAGTGGCGCGCGAGGCGATCTTCAGGTCGTCGCCGACCTTCCAGAGAATCATCGCATTGGCGGTCCCTGCCAGCAGCTTGGAGATCACAGCGAGGTCTGCGTCTCCAGGGGAGAACCAGCCAGGCGCATGCCAGGCAAAGGACACGAGGGGACGCTCCACGCGCGCAGCCACCTCGATGCGAATCTCACCTTGCACAGAAGGGGCGGGCGGCGGTGTGAGCGGCTGCGTGCCAGAAGCCGGGATGGGGCCAAAGTACTTGTCGACCAGGGCGAGGATCTCGGTCCGCTCGACGTGGCCCGAGATGGCAAGGATGGCATGGTCGGGCGCGAACCAGCGTTGGTGAAAGGTCTGGACGTCGCGGACCGTGAGAGCGTCGAGCTCGGACGAAGGGCCGATGATCGGGTTGTGGTAGGGGTGGGAATAGGGATACAGCTCGGCCTGGATGAACTCGGTCAGCAGGCCATGGGGAGAGTTCTCCTTGCGCTCCCTGCGCTCGTTGCGAAGCATCTCGCGCTGCTGATCGAGCAGGGGCTGGTCAGCGCGTTCCACGAAGAAGCCCATCTGATCGCTGAGAAGCCACAAGGCGAGCGCGATGCGATTGGCAGGCAGGGTCACGTGGAACCAGGTCGCGTCGTAGCCGGTTCCCTGATCCACGCGGGTTGCGCCTGCGCGGTCGAGGTACCGGTGATAGTCGCCGTCGCCCACGTGCTTGGTCGCCTGGAGCATCAATCGCTGGGTGAGCACAGCGAGGCCTGCCTTGCCCGCAGGGTCGTTGCGGGCACCGGTGCGATAGCGCAAGCGCAGGGAGACCACGGGCAGGGTTCGGTCTTCCTCGATGAGCACGATCATGCCGTTGGCAAGGTGCGACTCGGAGACCTTGCCCGGAGTGCGGATCGGCGGGTCAAAAGCCGAAGCGTGGCGCGAGGCGATCGTGCACAGGCATGCTGCGATCAGGATGGACCAGACCAGGCGCATGGGACGCAACTCACCCCACTCCCGAAGTCGGCAATCCTCCCGGCACGACCGGGTCGTGCGGAAGGCTTCCGCGCGGTGAGCGCAGGTACACGTACGGCGTGGCATACAGCAGGTTCGAGACCCTGGACGTGTAGATATCGGCGTAGCGCTCGATCTGTCGCGCCAGGTGGCTCTTGTCGTTGCCTGCCCGGGTCAGCAGCCCCCAGCGCGGGTTGAGCAGCTCGGCCGATGCCCTGGCCATGGGAGCTACGGTGGTATCCAGCTCTGCAAGGGCTTCGCGCAAGTGCTGCACCCTGGCTTCGATCTCCTGCTCGGATTCTGCGGGACGCGGGCCGCAGCCGCAACGAAGACGCTGCAAGGCGAGCCGCGCGCGCGACAGCTCGGTCTCCATGTCCTGCTTGAGAAGCATCGCCTCCTCGAGCTGCCCTTCGGTGCTCGAAAAGGCCTCGATCGCAGCGATCTCGTCTTCCAGCTCCCGAAGCACGAGCGCGGTCCGCCAATGCAGCACGCGCTTGGTCACGTGCACGTCGCCGAACATGTGATCGCCCACGTACAGCACGTCATCGCCGGAGACGCCCAGGTGCTTCTCGAGCTGCACTGCGCTGCCTCCGAAGTAGGCGCGTCCGGGCGCGATGGATCGGATGTTGGGGCGCAGGAGCCCGTCCTCGGTGGCCACCTCGAACAGGGGCGCATTGCCTGTGAAGAAATCGGGCTTGCGCGCGCCTACCACGATCACGTCGAACAGCGCGCGCCAGTCTCCCTGGTTGGGAAGGAACTGCCCGATCGACCAGCTCATCATGGAGTGGGTGTAGGCCCACTCCGAGTTGGTGATCAGCAGGAGCTTCTTGCCCGCATGCTTCTGGTCGAGCAGGGTCAACGCCGTCTCCGGATCCGCCACCACGAACTGGGAAGGATTGGCCAGCACCTCGGCCTTGAGCTGCCCTTCGAAGTGCGCGCGATCCAGCTTGTCGCGCACGCGCTCGTACAGCTCGCGGTACCCCATGGGGCCTGGCAGCTTTCCTGCGTCGAGCAGGTCCACCAGCTGCGCATACAGGCACCCTTCCGACAGGGAGAACAGGGTGTTCAGGAAGATCCATCGGGGCTCGGCCAGGTCGACCACGGTGCGGGCGTAGGCTTCCCGCTGCTCGCCGAAACCCAGGGTGTGCGTGCCGTGCATGGCTTTCTTGACGAACCCGAAGCGGTTGGCCTTGAGCAGATTGCCGCGCTCGGTGTCGACGACCAGCCCGCGCGCGACCATGCTCGGGTCGAACGCGAGCCCAGCCACCGGCCAACCCAGGTCGGCCAGCTTGCCCTTGCAGTGCTCGTAGGCGCGCTCTTCCCACGCCTCTACGTTGTAGTGCACGAGCGTGTAATCCATGTCGTAGCCGATGACCTGGATCGACCGCAGATTGAGCGTGCGATTGCAGAACACACCGCGAGCCGCTGGTACGGGCCCGGAGACAGGTTGGGTCAGTTGCATTGGATGCCGTTGTCGACCGAGAACTGGATCAAGTATCCCTTTTGGGAGCTCATCGTATTCGAGCCGCCCACGATGAGCCCGCTGTCGCAACCCGGACGCCACCCCACGTCGTTGAGCTCCACAGCGGTGTCGGCGTTATACGGCGCTGAGGTGAAATTGGGAATCGACACGTCGTAGATTTCGCTCTGGGCCATCAGATCGTGGCGGTACTCGTAGAGCTGCCCCTTGGTGTTGAACGTGCCGCCGAGCACCAGGGCGCGAGCGCCGCTGGTCGAGAACCCGATCTGGTAGCCTCCCTGCACGAGCGGGCTGGAGTAGGGAACCTGCCAGGCGCCCTGCTCGAAGCGGTAGATCTTCGAGTTGCACGACCAGCAGATCGCCAGGGCGTAGTCGCCCTGGGGACGCGCCGAGATGCGCGAGGTATTGCCTGCGTTGGCGGTGTTCTTGACGAACTGCCCGCCGCCGTTGAGGTGCATCAGATCCACGCCGTTGACGCCGCACACGACCGCGACCGCAGGCTGATCGAACTGATCCGTGGCCCACGCCATGTCCTGGCAGCCTGCAGCGCTGTTGGTGGCCTTGACGTCGCTTCGGCCTGCGGTGACGTCGAATTGCCATAGGTAGGCGATGTACGGGTTGGCCTTGGCTCCGAGCACCCTCGCAACGGAGCCATTGGCGGACCAGGCGATGGACTCGTAGGTGCCGCCGGCAAAGTGCTCGGTGGCCATGTCGGCCAGCAGGCTCGTGGCATGATCCCACAGGTAGATCCGCCCTTCCTTGGCGGTCGTGTCATTGCCCAGGAGCACCGCTTTGGAGCCATCGGGCGTGAAGACCACCGTGCGCCAGGCGAGGGTCGACGCTGTGGTAGCCACCTGCGACAGGGTCTTGGAAACGCGATCGAAGCGGAAGACCTGGTTGGCGTTGTTGAGCACCAGGGCGTAGTCGCCCGAGGGGTGCCATGCGACCGCAGGCGGATTGAGCAGGTTGTAGGTTGGGACGATCGCGAAAGAGTACACGCCCGGATCAACCGGTCCTGGGGGAACATCCGGGGCCACATCGACGACGGCGTCGATTCCGACATCAGGCGAAACGTCCGGGGACACATCAGGCGAAACGTCCGGGGACACATCTGGCGAAACGTCTGGCGACACGTCTGGCGACACGTCCGGAGGCGAGTCGGGGAAAGCGTCTGTGCCAACTTCGGCAGCGACATCGGGATGCGAGTCCGGGGCTGCGTCAGAGGCGACATCCGGACCTGCGTCCGCAGACGCCTCCGGCAATGCGTCGGCTTTGGTGTCGGACGCAACATCGGGCGCAGCATCCGGCGGCTTGGCGTCGTCGGTTGGATCGTCAGAAGCATCCTCGGTCGGCCCAGGAACGAACGTCTGCGCGTTGGGGCCTTCGGCGCAGGCACTGAGCAGGGCGCAGGCAATTGCGACCAGGGCAGGTACTAGCCTTCGCATGGTGCTTTGGTTGTACCATGGGCGGGCCGACCGGATGACCTGGGCACAGAAGTGCCGTGATTTTCGCGGGAACGCGGATGTATACTGCCGCCCACCCATGAATCGACGTGCCCTTGTCATTGCCCTGATCGCAGCCGTGCTCGGGGCCACGCTCCTGCTGCTGTACCTGCGACGTTTCGAGCAGGAGGCGTCAGGAGGCGAGCGAATCAAGCTGCTCATGGCCATCAAGCCGATCGAGCGCGGGCAGGTGATCACCAACGAGATGCTGGCGAGCCGCGAAGTGCCCCTCGCCTACGTGGAGGATCGCGCGATCAAGGCTTCGGAGAAGGCAAAGGTGGTCGGCCTGCGCGTGGGCAACATGGTCCAGCCCCAGCAGACGTTGATGTGGACCGATCTGGCGATCGCCACCGACGAGCGTCGCGATCTGAGCTCGCTGGTGCAGCCGGGCAACCGGGCCGTATCGATCAAGGCGCACAGCGACGACAAGAGCTACGCGTTGATCCATCCCGGGGACTACTGCGACGTGATCGCGACGTTGCCGACCGCTGGGGGGAGTGGGGATCAGCGCTCTGCGATGGTGCTTCTGCAGCGGATCCTGGTGCTGGCCGTGGGGCTGGAGACCGCGTCCGAGCAGCTCGCGGACAAGAGCGAAGGACCTCGCCAGAACCGCGAGATGCTGCTGACGCTGAGCCTGAACCTGCAGGAAGCGCAGCTTCTGTCGCTGGCTGCGGAGAAGGGCAAGCTGTCGGTGGCGCTGCGCAATCCGGACGATCAGCGCATCGTGGAGGGCATCCCGGACATGCTCTCCACGGCGCTCACGGACACCAAGGCCAGGGCCGAGGTGCAGAGCATCCGCAAGGGCCCGGTTCGGCTCAAGTCCACCACAGGAGATAAGCAGTGAGACGATCCTTTGCCCTGATGGTCGCCGCAGGTGCGCTCTGTCTGCTCCTGGCCCCCCAGGCTCTTGCGCAGAAGAAGGACAAAAGCACGGCAGGGGACCAGCCCCCCAACACCCACGTCGATGCGCCGCAAGAGCTGAACATGGCCATTGGCGAGAACAAGACGATCAAGGCCACGGACGTCAAGAACTACTCGGAGGGCATTCCCGGGATCGCGGACGTGAAGCTGTCGACCGATGGCAACCAGTTCGTGATCGTGGGGCAGAAGCCCGGGTCGACGACGCTGCTGCTGATCAAGAAGGACGGCTCCCAGGTCAACTGGACGATCAACGTGTTTGCGCGATCGCCGGACTCGGTGGAGCGGGAGGTGCAGCAGCTGCTGGAGGGAACCACGGGCGTGCGGGTGCGTCGGGTCGGCTCCCGCTTCTTCATCGAAGGGGGTGTGACGACCGAAGCGGACGCCAAGCGCATCCAGCAGATCGCGACTTTGTACCCGGGGCAGGTGGAGTCGCTGGTGGTGGTGGGGTCGGCTGCGGCCGAGCGCAAGGTCAACATCCGGATCGACTTCTTCTTCATCCAGTACGATCGCAGGTCGAGCTACGGGGTGGGGATCTCGTGGCCGTCGCGCATCGGCGGCGATGCGATCCAGAGCCAGTTCACCTACGACTTTTTGGCAGGTGCCACGACCACGGCGCAGGCATCGATCGTCAATCAGCCGCTGCCCGGGCTGGACATCGCCTCCAGACATGGCTGGGCCAAGGTGCTCAAGCAGTCCACGGTGATCACGACCAACGGCTCAGAGGCCACGTTCGAGAGCGGTGGAGAGCAGAACTTTCCGGTGAGCTCCGGGCTGGTGGCGACCATCCAGAAGATCCCCTTCGGTACCTCGGTCACGGTCCTGCCGCGCTACGACACGGCGTCGCGCGACCTGGAGATCCGGATTCATGCCGACGTGGCGGATCTGGTGCCGTCGGTCTCGTCGACGCCGCTTCCGGGGCGGAACACCTCGAAGCTGTCGACCCTGGTGCACATGAAGCTCGGGCAATCGCTGGTGCTCTCGGGGATCCGCACGCGTTCGCAGCGTCACGACGTCTCGGGCATACCGGGTCTCAGCCGCATCCCGCTCTTGGGGCTGTTCTTCGGCAGCCACTCGGATCTGAAGGAAGACGTAGAAGGCGCGGTGTTCGTCATCCCGAGCGTGGTGGAATCCGTGCCCAACAACACGCTCGACATGATCAAGAGCGCGATGTCGCAGTACCAGGAGTACGACGGCGACGTCGAGGGGATCAACGCCTACAACAAGCGTCCCCCGAAGGTGGACGATCCGCCTGCGGCAGAGCCGACCGACGACAAGGCCCGAGCGAAGTGATGGAAGTCGACGTCATCATCGAGGGCGAGGAAGGCGATAGCTGGACCGAGCGGGTATCGACGGACGGGCCGATCACGATCGGGCGCCACTACCAGAGCTCGGTGTGCCTGGACAGCGATCTGATCTCGAGGCAGCACGTGATCTTCCATCCCACGGTCCAGGGGCTGATCGTGGAAGACGTCTCGACCAACGGCACGCTGGCAGGGGGAATCCTGCTTCGCAAGTCGTCGATGGAGATCGCGTACGGCACGCCCGTGGTCGTGGGTGAGTACACGCTGCGGCTGCAACCTGCCGGGCAGGTCGAGGTTCGTCCTCCGACCGCACCTCCGCGCGCCTACAAGGGCGACATGCCGACCGAGCGGGTCATGGTCAGCGACCCTTCGGTGCAGGCAGTGCGCATGGCGCACGCAAAGCGCCTGGCTGATGCGCACGCGGCACCAGTACCAGGGCCGCCGCCGCGCGCCGTACCGGCTCCCCTGCCCGGTGCAGCGCCTGCGGCGATGCCGATCCCGGGACCACCCCCACGACCCGTTCCCGGGCCACCGCCACGCGCGATCCCTGGCCCTGCGCCGGCAGCCCAGCCACCAACGCTCGCGCCTGCTCCGGCTCCGGTGGATTCCGCTCCCCAGCAGGAAGACAGGCCATCGGGCGAGATCGATGCGGACGTCGCACTGCGCCGCGAGATTCACCGGCAGCTGCTCGAGCATCTGGATCTGGCGACCCTCGACCCTTCCAAGCTCGACGACCCGTCGATGCGTCCCAAGGTGCTCGGCGCCCTGCGCAGGATCGTCAAGCTCATGGATGCCCGGATCCCGGCCGGGATCGATCGGGACAAGCTGGTCGGGGATCTGGCAGACGAAGCTCTTGGGCTAGGGCCGTTGGAGCGGTTCCTGAGCGATCCCACCATCAGCGAGGTGATGGTGGTGGATCCGAACACGATCTTCGTGGAGCGGGGAGGCAAGCTGGTCCTGACCGAGGCGCGCTTCACCGATGACGAGCGCGTGCGCGCGGTGATCGAGCGAATCGTCACGCCGTTGGGCAGGCGCATCGACGAGTCCGCGCCCCTGGTCGACGCGCGGCTCAAGGATGGCTCGCGCGTGAACGCCGTGATCCGTCCGATCGCGCTGCGCGGGTCGTGCATCACGATCCGGAAGTTCTCGCGCGTGCCGCTCACGGTCGAGAAGCTGATCGGGTACGGGACGCTGACCGAGTCGATGGCGCGGTTTCTGAGCCGGAGCGTGATCGCCAAGAAGAACATCGTGATCTCAGGGGGCACGGGCAGCGGCAAGACCACGCTGCTCAACGTGCTGTCCTCGGCGATTCCCGAGGAAGAGCGCATCGTGACGATCGAGGACGCGGCGGAGCTGCAGCTCCACCAGCCGCACGTGGTCTCCCTGGAGACGCGTCCAGCGAACATGGAGGGAAAGGGCGAGTACACGATCCGGGATCTGGTCCGCAATGCGCTTCGCATGCGTCCGGACCGCATCGTGGTGGGCGAGTGCCGCGGCGGCGAAGCGCTCGACATGCTCCAGGCCATGAACACCGGCCACGAGGGGTCGATGACCACCACACACGCGAACTCTCCGGAGGAGGGCGTGGCGAGGATCGAGACCCTGGCCCTGATGTCAGGCGTGGATCTTCCCTCTCGCGCGATCCGCGATCAGATCGCCAAGAGCATCCACCTGGTGG
Source organism: Deltaproteobacteria bacterium (assembly GCA_016218915.1). GTDB lineage: Bacteria > Myxococcota_A > Polyangia > Polyangiales > Polyangiaceae > JACRCQ01. Next base: position 23,744 of record JACRCQ010000014.1, on the reverse strand, counting down.
TGCAGCAATCGCGGTTCCCGGACGGGACCCGCAAGATCACGGCGATCACGGAGCTGGTGGGGATCGACGAGGCAGACGGCTCGATCGAGCTGCGTCCGATCTACCTGTACGTGCGCACGGGCACAGGGGAAGGTGGGAAGGTTCTCGGGGAGTTCCAGGCGACCGGGTACCTGCCGTCGTTCCTCGACGACTTCATCGTGACCGGGCTGATCAAGCCTGGGGAGCCGTTCCTATGACCGGTCTGGAGATCCCTGCAGACGTCCTGAAGTGGGCGGGCGCCTCGCTGGCCGTGGGTGGATCAGGTGCTGCGATCTGGGCAGCCCTCGCGGACCCGCAAGGGTGGGTGAACCGCCAGTGGGTGCGGTACACGGGGTACCTGGAGCGCAAGCTGCACATGATGTTCATCTGGGTGCAGGGCTCTGCGATCGCGATCGGCCAGCTCGTTGCCATCGTGGGCGTGATCGCCACGCACATCATGGTCGACCTTCCCTTGTGGTACCTGCTGTGCGGCGCCATCGCGGTCGGCCCGTCGATGTACGTCGAGCGGATGCGTCGCAAGCGGGTCGAGGCGATCGAGAACCAGCTCGACGGGTTCCTGACCGCGCTGGCCAACGGGCTCAAGTCCACGCCGAGCATCGGCGACGCGATCAACTCGGTGCAGACGCTGCTTCACCCGCCGCTGAGCCAGGAGGTCGAGCTTGCGGTCAAGGAGATGCGCGTGGGGACCACGCTCGATCAGGCGCTGCTGCGCATGGCGGGACGCGTGGGGAGCCGGCAGCTCGACTCGGCGCTGTCGTCGATCATCATCGGCCGTCAGATCGGAGGCAACCTGCCCAAGATCCTGGCGACCACGGCGGAGACGCTTCGTGAGATGGCGCGGCTCGAGGGGGTGGTCCGGAGCAAGACCGCAGAAGGCAAGGCCCAGATGTGGGTGCTGGCGCTCTTCCCCTTCCTGCTGGTTCTCGCCCTCAACTCGATGAAGGAAGGATACTTCGACCCACTGACCCAGAGCGTGACCGGGTACATCGTGGCCACCGTGGCTGCCGTCTTCTGGATCGCGTCGCTGGTCGTGGCGCGCAAGGTGCTGGCGGTCGACGTATGAAGCTCGACTACACAACGCTTCGATTCCTGGTCGGCGTGGTGATGGGCATCGCGGCGCTGATGGCGATCTACGCGCTGGCGAGTGCGCCGTCGCGGGTGGCGAGCCGTCTGGGCATGCGCGGGCTCAAGCGCCAGCGCGCCTTGCAGGACAATGCGCAGTGGGCCCAGATCGAGCCCTTGGTGCGCTGGCTCGGCGTGCGGGTCAGCGGCCTGATCGGCGAAGGGCTGCGCTCGAGGATCGACCACCAGATCGCGCTGGCCGGGGACTTTCTCGGGCTCACGCCAGAAGAGTACGTAGGCCTGAGCATCCTGTCCGGGTTCGGGGGGCTGGTCGCAGGCGCGCTGGCAGGATTCCTCTCCGGCATCGGACCGCTGCTGATCGTGATCATCGGCCCCCTGGGCGCAGCGATGCCGTATCTGACCATCAGCGGCGAAGCGCAGCGCAGGCTCAAGCAGATCAATCGCGGTCTTCCCTACGTGATCGACCTGATGGCGCTGGCGATGAGCGCAGGGCAGGACTTCGTGGGCGCCGTGCGCCAGGTGGTGGAGAAGTCGAGCGACCCGAATGACGCGCTGGTCGAGGAATTCACGCGCATCCTTCAGGAGCTTCAGCTGGGCCGCACGCGCAAGCAGGCGCTGATCGGGTTCGCGTCGCGCGCTCCGATCGAGTCGGTGCAGGAGTTCGTCTCGGCAGTCGTGCAAGCCGAGGAGCGGGGCAACCCGGTGGCCGACGTGCTGCAGATCCAGGCGAGCGTCTCTCGGCTGCGTCGCACGGTGAAGGCCGAGGAGGCAGCGGCCAAAGCGGGCGTTGCCATGGTCGGCCCGCTGTTCCTGCTGTTCTTCTGCATCATGCTGCTGGTGATGGCGCCGATGATCATGCAGCTCGCAAAAGAGGCTGACTGACCCCAGGGCGTCTCAGCTCAGCGGGCCCGACGCGGTCCGTGTGCGCACCATCCAATCGACGCATTCGTCGGCTGCAACCCGCGCAAGGTCAGCGAACTTGCGACCGGATGCGGCATGACGTTGGAGCGCATCGAGCGCAAGCTGGGTGGGAGTATGCCCCAGAACGAGGATGGCGCGGATCCAGGCCGCGGGCTCGCCATTCGCATCACCCAGCGCTGCGAGGGAGTCCGACACGGTCGAGGTCCACGCGGACGCCGTTCCGTCGAACCCGTTGGGAAGAAGAGAGTGCGCTTCGATGTACTGGACCACCGCCTGCGAGCAGGACGCATCGACCACCGTGAGCATGAGCGGCAACCCGCCGAGCTCTGAGCTGATCGTGTAGGGCAGGGAGAAAGCTGGGTTCATTGCGTTGTTCCAGCTTGGGCGCCTGCGATGAGGGGTTCTCGACCGACGTGTACGGGCCATGGTGGACCTCTTGGTTGGATCGTTCACCCACCTCTTCGGCCACGGGCAGAGCCGGTTGCTAAGAAAATGCATGCGCCCAAAAAAATGGCGTAGGGGCTGCGGGGCGCTGGGCCTGTCCTGGGTTCGCGTGCCTGCAGTAGTAGTACCGTGTGCCCGAAGTGCGTAGCGGGGTCATTGGCGCCCACCGCCTTCCGCCAACCGTAGCGACACGGCATCGCCGTGTCTCCGTTAGGCACGGCATGCCGTGCCCAACGCAGGCACGCCGTGGCGTGCCGCTACCGGGCCCCACGAACCCGGCGCATTGCGAAGTGGAGAGGCGTCGCGGCGGATCCCTCAATGAACTTCGGGCACGCAGTACTAGTACGCCTTGGGGACGAAGGTCTGGTCGGTCATGGGCGGACGCACGTAGCCCTTGTCGGGCTGGCGGGGCGGGAGCTTGATTGGCTCAGGGGTGAGATCCTTGTAGGGCACCAGGCTCAGCAGGTGGCGGATGCAGTTGAGCCGTGCCCTGCGCTTGTCGTCGGCTTCCACCACGTACCAGCAGGCTTGCTTGATGTCCGTGTGTGCGAACATCTCGTCCTTCGCACGCGAGTACTCCACCCACTTGCTGCGCGACTCCAGATCCATGGGGCTGAGCTTCCAGCGCTTGGTGGTGTCTTCGATGCGCGCCTGGAACCGCCGCTCCTGCTCCGCATCGCTGACCGAGAACCAGTACTTGACCACCATGATCCCGGAGCGCACCAGCATGCGCTCGAACTCCGGGCAGGAGCGCAGGAACTCGCGGTACTCGTCATCGGTGCAGAACCCCATGACCCGCTCGACGCCCGCGCGGTTGTACCAGCTGCGATCGAGCAGGACCATCTCGCCGGCTGCGGGAAGGTGCGGGACGTAGCGCTGGAAGTACCACTGCGTCTTGTCGCGCTCGGTCGGGGTGCCCAGGGCGACGATCCTGCAGACGCGCGGATTCAGACGCTGGGTGATGCGCTTGATCACGCCGCCCTTGCCCGCCGCGTCACGCCCCTCGAATACCACGACGATCTTGAGGCCCTTGTGACGGATCCACTCCTGGAGCTTGACGAGCTCGATCTGGAGACGCTCCAGCTCGGCTTCGTAGAACTTCCTCTTGAGCCTGCCGTTCTTCTTGACCTTGCCTGCATTCGAGGTGAGTGGCGCTGGCTCGATCTTCTTGCTCCCCTTGCCCATCGTGTCCTCCGTTGCCTCATCGACGCGGGGACGTGCCCCGCCGCATTCGCATTCCCAACGCTGCAGCCGCGATCATCAGGGCTAGCCAGGTGCGGGAAGACGAGCCGCTCGTGCGACACCCGCAGCCGCCTGAATCCGATCCATCCGAGGGTGTTGCGGCCTGGCCCGCCGCACCCCCCTGCCCTGCCGAGGCTCCGGTGCCCGCAGCCCCCGCACTGCCGCCGCCAGCGCCTCCGGCGCCTGCCTTGCCTCCCTGCCCCGCGCCGCCGCCTCCACCTGCGCCGCCCGCGCTCGAGCCGCCGCTTCCCCCGGCGCCGCCCGCGGCCGAGCCGCCGCTCCCCGCAGCGCCCGCGGATCCTGCGGCCTTGATGTCAGCACCGAGCTTCCACCCTGGGTTGACGCCTGCCCCTGCGTAGGCACCGCGGAACGTGAACCCTGCCTTGGAGGTCGAGTTGAAGTCGCGGTCGTAGTCTGCCTGCGCGGACACGCTGCTCAGATCGAGCGCAGCGCCTTCGCACTTGCCCGCCAGCGGGTAGAAGTCCATGGAGCCCAGCGTGCTCGAAGGAGCGTTCACGTACGCTGCTGCATTGGCGACCGTGTCCGTCATGTTCCCGTTCGCATTGGTGGGCGAGCCGGTGATCGGCGTGTCCGAGAACACCAGGTTTCCGATCACCTGGTGCTCCTGGGAAGGAAGGTTGCCAAACGCGATCCCGGACTTGGTCGAGTAGATGGTGTTGTTGTAGACGTGGGCCAGCTTGAGGGGAAGATCGTGGTTCTGCAGCCGCATGGCTGCGCCGTCGGCATCCACGAAGATGTTGTCGTGGATCGACACTCTTCCGGAAGCCTGCATCAACGACTCGCGCGGGTTGTGGAAGAAGAAGTTGCCGTACACCTGGTACAGATCGTTGGACCCTGGCCCTGAATCCGGGAACCCGCCGAGCAGAAGGTTCGGACGATCGCCGTCCGGGCTCGGCTGATCGTTCTTGATGAACACGTTGTGACGGATGATCGTAGTGCTGTCGCCTGTGGGAATGCCTGGGACATCGGGTCTGGGCTGCTGGTACTTGATCTGCATGCAGTAGCCGATCGGGTCCTGGATCAGGTTGTTCTCGATCAGCCCGGCGATGAACGGATCCGCGCCGTTGGAGTTGCCCAGGTACATGCCCGTGCCTGGCCCGAGGATCCGGTTGCCCCGGATCACCCAACCCCAGGTCGGAGCCTTGGTCGAGATCCCCACCGTCTGCTGGGAACCCCCAACCCCGGTCACCGTGCATCCTTCCACCGTGATGTGGTGCACCAGGTTCGACGTGCTTCCCTTGGCGCTGATGCCGAAGATGCCGTCCATGCCCTTGCTGTCCACGGTCAGATTGCGGATTGCCACGTAGCTGGAGTTGGTGATCTCCACGTTGTTGCAGCAACCGCTCGACTTGGGCTCGATGATCGCGGGCGGACCTGACTGCGGCCCGGTGATCGTGATCCACGCGCTGTCCGAGCCGTTGAGCCCGGAGATGTCCATGCCACTCGTGTAGGTGCCGGACGCGAGGTTCAGCGTGTCGCCGGGCTTCAGCGTGGGAATCACGCTGGTGTAGTTGGTCGGGTCAGCGTCCACCGCAGCAGCGGTAGCCGCGCATGACATGACAACGAGCACGATCGATCCCGAAGCCCAGCGCATGATCACCTCCGTGGTCGCCCAGAATAGTCCCATTCCCGTCGCCTTGACAGATCAGGGCGCAAACGTGTTCCCTGGGGACATGGCTCCCAGGCTCGCCAGGCTCTCGGCACTCACGATTCCCGTGGCACTCCTGCTTGCCGACGGTGATGCGCACGCCGCGGAACCGATCCGCACCCATGACCTGCGCGCACTGTTCGGCGCTGCCCCGGGCTCGGTCGCGGAGAGAAGACAGGCGTACGACACGCTCGTGGCTGCAACGTGCCTGCAGGGGATCGTCAACAGGAGCAGCCCTGATCTCTACCTGTTCTACGTGACCAGCGTGGTCGACGGCAGCATCGACACCGACCAGCTCTGGTTCGACAGGATGAGCGATCCCAAGATCGGCGCCGGGATCCTCGATGGACGCACGGTGGTGGCGCTGACGGGATTGGAGGAGGCACTGCAGACGTACGCTGCGCGCCTGCAAGGGCTGGTGGTGTGGGACGAGAAGGTTCCGGCCACGGTCAATGCGGCGTTCACGGCCGCAGGCGCAGACGACCTGATCGCGGTGCGGTGGGATTCCGATCCTGCGAGCCTGTTCCAGAAGCTGCAAGCGACGCTGCCGGTCAAGGTATGGCTGGTCAACCAGGATGGCAGCTCGCGATTCCTCGACAAGCAGGGGAGCGGCTTGGTTCCGGACACGAGCCGCCAGACTTCCCAGAGCGCCAAGGCAGATGCCTACGTGTGGGCGCTCGAGAAGTATCTGAAGGTTCCTGGCAAGCTCGATCCTACCGAGTTCGGTTGGATGCTCGACGCGCGCTGGATCAACACGCCGCAGCAATATGACGGGAGCATGACTGCCACCAACCAATGGCAGATCACCAACCGCGACTTCCTGGTGGCGCGCAGGGGCCTTCCCTTTGACCTTTCGCCCTGGAGTGATGTGCCGGCAACCGATGATCCGGGCCAACCCGTGGGCACGGACCCTGCCATCCTCAAGGAGCTCATGGCTGCGGCGCGCGCCGGTGCTGGCGGGGAGGTCATCACGATCCGTGGCTTCTTCGGCTGGCAATTCAAGTACACGACCCTGGAGGGGCTGCCTGCCGGCCATGAGCCTGTGATGGGGGAATGGACGAGCGTGCAGCTCGTTTCTCCCTGGGCCGTGGGGCTCGATGCTGACGCTCCGGGCGTTGCGACCATGGCGAATGCGTCGTTCTTCTCCCACGTTCCGCTTGACGAGAATGTGGCACCGCAGCCGCGTCCGACGCCCGAGGACCTGGTGGGCGCAGGCTTCCTGTCCGGGCTTGCTGGCAATGGCGGGTTCGAGGATGGGGAATCCGGATGGGTCGTGCACACGACCAACCATGTGGTGTACACGGACCCTGCCTCGGGTCCGGCTGTTGCGCGCACAGGGCTGCGTCGCATCGAAGTCAACACTGCCGCCGTGGGCGACGACATGCAGGACAACCTCTACCGCGACGGGCCGGGCGTTGCTGCAGGGCAGCGGGTCACGCTGCGTGCTTTCGTGCGTGCCCCTGCGGGCAGCGTGCAAGGCCAGGCAGTGATCTGGGCCTTGGGGGGCTCGACTGAGCAGGCGGTCACATCGTTCACGGCAGGATCGGAGTGGACCGAGGTGCGGGCGACGCTGGACGTGACCGGTGCAGGGCACACTTCCACGCGCGGGCAGATCTACCTGAAGACTGCCGGGGCCAATCTGGATCTCGACGACGTGGCGTTCTACCAGGGTGATGCAGCCTCGGGCTCGGTGGAGCCGGCCAACTACGTGCTCTGGTTCGTGGGTGACTACGACGCAGCGTCGTGGATCTACGAGTTTTCGCCTGTGACGTGGGATCGTCCCGGTCGCGGGCTGGTGCCCCTTGCCTGGGACTTCAGCACCCACGTTGCGACGCGCTTCCCACTCTTCTTCAGGCATGCGCTGGCAACGCGCACGGCGCGGGACTTCTTCATCGGCGCAGACAGCGGACCCGGCTACGGCAACCCGGGCGTGATGGATGCTGCATCCCGGTCGATCTGGACACGCGCCGGCGTGCGCAACGCGCGACGGCTCGACACGTCCGCAGCGTGGATCCTCAATCCACTCGACCCGCTCGATGCAGAGCACCTCGGGGCGTGCACGCCGTTCACCGGCGATGGCGTGCTCTTGATGAGTGCAGGCGGAGTCAGCACGCCATCCATCGTGGATCACGCTCCCGTCCTCGCGCTCGACAACCTGCCGGGCGACACCGTTGCCGACATGACCAGCGCGATCGTGGGAGCGTCGCCAGCACCTTCCCAGCCTTCGTTCCACGCCTTTCGCGAGGTGCTCAAGCCGACCACGGACCTGGTCGCGGTCACCCATGCGCTCGTGGAGGATCACGCAGACCGCAAGCTCAGGGTCGTGGATCCCTACACCTTCCTGGAGCTTGCCAGGCACAAGCTCGGAGGATCGAACAGCTGGAGAGCGAGCTTCAAGGACGTGAGCCTCGAGTCTCCGGTGGTCGTGGGCAAGGGCGCCCACCTCGAGTTCAAGGTTCGAAACGACGGGTGGGAGACCTGGAGAGCTGCTGCGCCCCAGCAGTACAGGATCGGCCTGAACGTGTCGTCGAGCCCGCCGGATCCGAGGACGCTGCCGACCGATGGCGCCGCCTACCCGACGCGCCTGTCGCTGCCGGCCGATGTCCCACCAGGCGGGGAGGTTGCCTTGTCCGTGGATCTGCCGGCTGCCGCGACTGTGGGACGATGGACCTTGCAAGGCGACGTCGTGCAGGAAGGGGTGACCTGGTTCGAGTCGCAGGGCGACATCCCGATGCAGCGTACGCTCGTGGTGGTAGATGCGCTTCCTGATGCCGGAGTGGATGGGCAGGTCGATGCCCCGGGCTCGGAGGGTGGGAAGACTGATTCATCGGCGCCGGCCGATGGATCGCTGGTCGATTCCCCGGCGCAGCAGCAGGAAGGGGGCGCAGGAGCGTCTTCGTTCCAAGGCGCGTCAGATGACGACGGGTGCGGATGCAGAGCAGCAGGCGCGAGGCAGGACCGCTGGAGCTGGATGGGATGGCTCGCTGCCGGATGGATGATGCGAAGGCGCTTGCGGAACAGGCGGGCGTTGTGGCCTACAGCTTCTGGTACCTGACGCAGCGCACGCGAGCAAAGGTTCCGTCCACAGGCACTTGCGTTGCGACACCGCTCTCGAAGTCGACGACGTAGCCCATCATTCCACCATCGCTCGCAGGAACCTCGGACAGCGACCAGTACGTGCCCGCTGGCGTCCCGGGGAAGGCTTCCCGGTCGATCGCCTTCTTCACGAGCTTGCCACCCTCGTATTCCTCGTGCGGCTGATCATCCACCAGCGTCTGCAGCTCCTTCATGGTGGGAAGGCGCCATTCCTTCACCGAGTCTGGGGGATTCTCGGAGCAGTAGTCCAGCGCCAGGGCTCGCGTCATGGCGGCCGCAGTCACGTAGCGCTGCCACCGCAGGTTGGTCTGCTTCTCCACGATGGTGTGATCCGTAGGGCCGAAGGGCTGGTAGTGGACCGAGGGGTCGCCTGCGGGCTGCACGCATCGGACCAGGGCTGGCGTGCTCGCGATCTTGATGGGCACCACCTCGCCGTTGACGAACTCCACGCCCCATTGCGAGTCGTCGGTCCCGGCCACCTTGGATGCGGTCCAGAATGGGTAGGGCTTGGTGTTCGGGAAGTAGATCGGATCGATCGCAGGGGAGAGCCCCAGGTTCAGCAGCGACACGAGCTCGATCCGGGTGGGAAGCGCCCACTTGCCGGCAGGCTCGAGGGACTTGCAGTGCGCTTCGGCCGCGTCAAGGCTGCCGGCGTTCTCCGAGATCGCCTGCTCCCAGATCATGCCGGTCCGGTTGTCGAGAATGAGCTTTCCCTCTGGGGACGCGTCGGCATCCGGAGAAGCATCTGCATCCGAGCCCGCATCCAGCTCGATGTATTCTGCCGGGAAGGGAACAGAGCCCCCATCGCCAGGCACCACGGCGGTCACAAAATCGGGCATGTGCCACAGAGCCCATTTGCGCGAGCTGACACCGGCCTCGAGGGGAGGTGCGTCGATGAGGATCACGTCCGCCTCGGATGCAGCGTCCGGGGGCTCTGCTTCCCGATCCTCCAAGGCGCTGTCCGGGGCTGCTTCTTTTGCATCCGGCTCGACCTGCGCGTCAGCCGGAGCGTACTGCGGCGGCACCTTGTCATAGTCGTCGAGGCCGGAGATCGAGTTGCACGCAGCGATCGCGAGGACCGGAAGAGCGACGGAGCAGCAGACAGCCAACCAGCGAAGGGAGCTCATGTCAGAAGGCTCCTTCCATGCCTGCGCTGCCGAGGCCTACCCAGGGAGTCACGCGAGCCTGGCCTGGGGACGAAGCTTTCTGGGTGGAGAGCCAGCCTGCACCGCCGATCACGAGACCCACGGCCGCGATGCTCCAGGCGACGTTGGAGATGTTCCCGAGGCGCCTGCCGGTGTCCAGGTCGTTGTAGGACTCTGGCGTGCACTTGCGGTCCGGGCAGGCTGTTTCCAGGTCCTTGGACTTGGAGATCGCCATCAAGCCCGTGATGGATCCGGCCAGGGCGCCGGTACCTGCCAGCGCGAAGCCGGCCCATGCCCACGAGGGAAGCCCGCGCGAAGGTCGCTCGCGGTAGGTCGGAGGAGGGTAGGGCTGGTAAGGAACAGGACCGGTCGCAGGAGGTGCCACCACCGGCGCGCCAGGGGGCGGCAGCGGAATCACCACTTCCTTGGTCTCGGCTTCCTTGACCTCGACCTGCTGTCGCGACTGCGTCCCGTCCGGGAAGGTGACCACGATCTCGTGCGCGCCCGGGTTCACCTTGCGCGGCTCGCCCACTGCAGCGGCCGGGATGGCTCGGCCATCGATTGCGACCGAGGGTGGCGGGCCCAGCACGGTGGGGATCCTGATCAGCAGCGCGGGGATCCTGGGCTTGAGCGACTCTGCGAGCTGCGCAGCCTCTGTGCGCGCCGCTGCGGAGCGATCGGTCTCGTCGGAGGCAACCGGGATGCGCGCGATGCCAAGGCAGACTTCGCGAGCCTCGACGATCTCGCCAAGCGCTGCGTGGGTGCGCGCGAGCTCCAGGCCCGTGATGGGGGTCTGTCCGACCGCGTGGGCTGCCTTGAACTTGTCGCGCGCCTCGCGCGTCTTGCCAGCGTCGCGAAGCTCCTTGCCCTGCTTGTACAAGGCCCTGGCAGTCTCGAGATCACCTGCGGTCGGCTGCGCGACACCGATGGACGACCACAAGGCCAGCGAGACCGCTCCCACCCAGATCCATGCTCGACGCCTACTTGATGTCATCTTCGTTGCCCGGTTTCGGAACTGGCGGTTTGGTTGCAGTCGCAGTGGGCGGAGGCGTGCGCGCCGACGTCGCGGCGGTTGCAGCGGGCGGAGTCGACGTCGTGGTTGCAGTACCAGCTTCCCGTGACTTGACAGGGGGCGTCCCAGCAGAAGCGGACGGCGTAGCGGCGACGCTCGCAGGGGCCGTTGGAGCAACCGCTACCGACGGAGCGGTTGCGACGAGGGGAACCGATTCCGCGGCTGGGACCGCGGAGAGGCTTGTGCCTCCTGAAGCAGCGAGCCCCTGGCTCGGCGATTGTGCATCGCCGCGACCGCTGAGCTTGATCACGCCAAAGGCGAGGATCGCACCGACCACGATCATGGTAGCGCCCCAGCCGATGATGCGGCCGGGCCCGGGCTGTGCTGCGGCAGGACGCGCCCCTGGCTGCGTCGGTGCTCCGGATCGCGCGGTGTCGTGCAGGGTCATCGCATTCGGCGACACCGACGATCCCAGGGGATTGGTCTCTGCGTTGGCGATGGCCTTGGGAGGCACCGAGACCACGCGCGGCACAGAAGGGACCGAAGGTGCGACCTCGCCCAGGGCGTGGGCGAACGCTTCGACCATCTCTCGGATGTTGGGGAACCGCGCTGCCGGATCCCGCGCGCAGGACTTGATGAACCAGTCGTCGATGGTGGGAGGCAGGGCAGGATTGCGCGACGAAGGCCGCGGGATCTCGTCGCGAAGGACCATCACGGCCAGCGATGCGAGCGACGCTGCATCAAAGGGTTTGACGCCGGTGAGGGCTTCAAAGGCGACGATGCCGACGGACCAAAGGTCAGAGCGGTGGTCGACCTCTTTGGAGCCGGCGAGCTGCTCTGGGCTCATGTAGTAGGGCGTGCCGACCAGGGACCCGGTGTTGGTCGCACCCCCGAGTGGCGCGCCGATGTCGTCAGGCCGGGAGCTCTTGGCGATGCCGAAGTCGAGCAGCTTGACGAACACCTCGCCTCCGCCGGCGTCGCACAGGAAGATGTTGCTCGGCTTGATGTCGCGGTGGATGACGCCGCACTCGTGCACGCGCGCGAGGGCTCTGGCGAGCTGCGCGAGGATGAGAAGCAGCTCCTCTGGGGGAATGGTCTTCCGCGCCTCGATGTACCGCCCCAGATCGTGGCCTTCGAGCAGCTCGAGCACGATGTAAGGCACGCCCGCATCCGTCACGCCGTGATCCAGGGTCTGGACCACGTGCGGGCTCCGAACGCGCGCAGCGGCTGCAGCTTCCCGAGAGAATCGGGAGCGTCCTTCAGCCGTGGCTGCAAGCTCCTCGGACATGAACTTGACCACGACCTTGGTGCGAAGCGTGAGGTGATCGGCGACCCACACCTTGCCCATGCCGCCTTCGCCCAGGGGCGAGACCAGCTGCACATTGGCGCCGATCATCTGGCCTGGCTGTGGCTCTGCTGGCATCGACACTCCGAAATGCCTGGGTTCTACTACGATGCGCGTCGTGTTGGACCGCATGTGCGCGGCCGCGCGCTTTGGGGTATTCTAGCTCAACTCATGCACCACACTCGATGGTCCGGGAAACTCGGGGGTCGTGGCAAGTCCTTTGTGGGTTGGCCTCGCCACATGCTCGCCGTGAGCGCCTCTTTCTGCTTCGGAGCGTTGGCTGCGACCTTCGGCACCGTGACCACGGGCGGCTGCGGGGCCGCGGATGCCGAAGACAGTGCCATGGAGAGCCGGGGAGGATCGAGCGGAGCGGGCGGGGGAGCAGCCGAAACGTCGGTGCCCGATGATGCCCAGACGACCAAGGAAGCAGAGCCCCCGGAGAGCCGCGAGAACCTCACGCTCGCATTCGTGCACGCATCTGCCAATCTGTGGCCGTTTCGCCTGTGCTTGCGGTCGGTCGAGAGCGGGGAGTTCTACGACACCGAGCCCCTGCCCAGCGACCCTGACGCAGTGATGCCCCACAGCAACAAGATCGGCGTGGCCCCGGGCAGCGCCCTGGTGCTGCGTCACGCCGAGACCACCATCGGCTACGGCAGCGTGACCGTGGAGCCGACCCTCGTGCGCGTGGATCGTCTGCAGGGAAAGTCCGGCCTGAAGTGCTCGCAGCTCGTCTGCACGGAAAGCGGGGCCCACTGCCTGCTCGCCGAGGACTATGTAACGCTTCCCTCGATCCCAATCGCATCGTCGCTCGGAGATGCAGCGGCGATCTTCGCGATTCACGGATGCCTGGGCGGTGCCAATGCCACGGCCGAGCGATGCGGTGGCGACCCCGGGACCGCGGGGAACCTCGCGATCAAGGCGTTCGAGACCTTCGCGCTCCCGACCGAGGAGCTGTCCTCTGGCACGGTGCGCGTGCGCGCCGCGCACTTCTCCGAGTCTGCGGATGTCGTGCTTGCGGGCAGCGGCGCTGACAGCGGCGACAGCGGAAAGCTGGTGCTCCAGTACGGAAAGCTCGCCTCGCCCGAGCTGGGCGTGACACTGCTGAACGGCGACCCATTTCTGTCCGTGGTGCCTGCGATGGGATCCCTGGTGATCGTGGTGCCTGGCACGACGAGCGCAGACCTTCCGAAGTACCAGGAGCAGGGATTCACGCTCCTGGCGCCGTCCCAGGACGCCGGAACGTCGCAGGTGCTGACCCTGTCCCTGGCCGCGGTGCAAGATCTCTCCGATACGTCGTCGGTTCCAAACAAGTTCTGGAACAGCGCCACGGACTTTCTGGTGGCACTGGTGGGTGATGCAACCCAGGATGCCTCCCAGCTGCAGGTAGATGGCGGGGAAAACCCGTTCTTCGACGGCTACGGCCTGCACCTGATCGCAATCCCGCTGCGTCTTCGCGAGCAGGCGGACGCTGGCACCGAGCCCTGAGCGCGATCGTGCTCTGCGCTCAAGGCGTCGGCTCGAGAAACATCTCGTCAGCGCGGAACGTGAGCGGCGAGCTCAGGTAGATCTGGAACCGGAACGTGGCAACCCCCGCAGACGGTGAGAAGGTGCTGGAGACGCTCTGCCAGGATGCGCCGGCAGCGGCGGTCTGCGAGTGCGTCGCAAGCACGCCCATGGACGCGTCGAGCTCGTGGATGACGATCTCGACGTTGGCGCTTCCCCCTTCGGCGAGGAAGCTTCCTCCCCACTTCATGGTGGCAGGCAAGGGCGACGAAGCGGGCACGTCCTGGTACACGCTCTGGCCGGCAGCGCACGGGCTCTGTCCGCAGTTGGTCGCAAGGTAGCAGTTGCCATCGGTCGAGCCGTTGGGGAATCGATAGACCACGAGATTGGTGGGGCCTGCAGGGAACACCTTCCAGGGGCCGGTCTCGCACATCCACAGATCGCCGTTGCGCAGCAGATTCCTGTCTGCCACGAGCCGGTAGAGGTACACGCCGGAGTAGGCCGGATCGACTGATTCGCGCGTAACGTGCATCCAGGTCTCGCCGGCGTCGCGGAACAGCTTCGCGTATTGCACGTTGCAGGGCAGCGAGGTGCCGTTGCTCTCTGGCGCCTTCGACGAGTAGTAGATGGGATTGCCCGCTGGGAGCTGATCCCAGACCGTGTCGGTCAACGACAAGGCCCGCGCTATGCCGAAGTCCCAGTTCTGCCCAGCCGTGCAGCCGAGATTGATGTCAGCCGCTTCGAACAGCAGATACCACAGCCCCGACTCGTTCAGGATGCATCCCGACCCTGCGCCGATGTTCCCTCCCGCGTGCCACGATTCCCTCCACCCCGCTGCGTCGTTCGCATCCTCGATCGCGTCCGACGGCACCCCCTGGGAAGGATCGCCAGCGATCCAGGTCTTGAAGTCAGGCGTCTTCGCAATGCCGCGGTATCCACGTACGCCGTCGAACCCGTGGAACGACACGAAGAAGCTCGCGCCGTCGTGGTGGAAGATGTCGAACGTGCCTTCGTCGAACACCTTGTGGGGCCCGCCCGCGAGCTGCGAGCAATGATCGCCAGGCAGATCGCAGATCGAGTTCCACAGCGCGCCGGGCTCGATGACCGGCACCGGATCGATCACGAACGGCCCCATGGGATCGGCTGACGCGCGCGTGGCGTGGCATCCCTTCCAACCACCCGAGGCGCCGAGGCATTGAAACAGGTAGTGCCAGGTCCCGCTCGCTGCGTCGTAGATTCCGTCTCCGTCCGTGGCTGCACACTCCCATGCAGAGCCTGGCTGCGCGGCAAAGAGCTCGGACGGCGGGGACCATGTGACGCCATGATCGTCGGAGCGGCGCACCTCGGTGCTGAGGCGTTCGAATGGGCAGGAAGCGGGCTTGTTTCCCCAGTCCACGCGACGCGAGAACAGGTACCAGGCGCCGTTGAGGACCTCCATGTGCGTGCCTGCGCCGTATCCATAGGACCAGCCGGTCGAGGCCAGGGTCCAGGAGCGCTCGAACTTCCACCTGGCCTGCCCCACCCAGTACTCGGCGAGCGAAGCAGCGGTGCCGCACTGGTTCGCCTTGCCCCCGGCGCCGCACGTTGCCGGCGCAGGACAGTCGCCGCACGCGGCGGTGCCGCCGCATCCGTCGTCAATCGTGCCGCATGCTGCGCCGACCTGCTGACAGGTCAGCGGTGCGCACGACTCGGTCTGGCCATCGGCCGCATCCTTCCAAGCCGCGTCTGAATCCGCGCCGGCGTCCGCAGAAGGCGGGGCATCTGCCTTCGCGTCGAGGCCGCTGTCTGCACCTTGCGCCGCTTCGCTGGATGCATCGGTCGAGGGATTGGGAGCCCAGGAGCTCGATGCCTCGCTGCTGCAACCCGCGCACGCGAGCGATGCGACGAGCATCGGGAGTAGGCATCTCATCGGCCCGATCGTAGCATCGGGAATGCGGCTCTGGCGCGAGCCTATGTGCGCGTGGTCGTGGTTTGCGCTATCGTAGGAGAACTCATGCAACGCACTCGATCGGGCGGGCAGCGCGGGGACCACGACATGCCGTCGCCTTTCTGGCACCGAAGCTGGATGGCCGTGAGCGTTTCCTTGTGTGTGGGAGCGGTCGGCGCGGCGATCGGAACGGCAAGCACCGGAGGGTGCAGCGCGATGGAATCGGAGGACGCCGCAGCGGGCGGGCCGTCGCCGAGCGCGAGCTGTCCGGGCAGCCCATCGATCGAGCCTTGCCTTGCCAAGAATTGCTGCAACCAGTACACGAGCTGCTCGCGGGACACGCAATGCGCCGCCTGCTTTGGGAAGGACGCGGGAGAGTGCTCTGACAACGCGCTCTTCCAGGCGCTGCTGTCGTGCGAGCTGCAGTACTGCGGCCAGGGTTTCGCGGACACAGGCCCCACGTCGCCAGAGGCAGGGGAAGGCCCTGGAGATGCCTCCATGCTCCTGCGCGAGGAGCTGACGCTGGCGATCGTGCATGCGTCGGCCAACCTGTGGCCGTTCCGCGTGTGCTTCAAGCAGGTGGACACCGGCGAGTTCGTGGACATCGCACCTCTTCCCAGCGATCCGGCTGCGGTGATGCCTCACAGCAACACGGTGGGCGTGGCCCCTGGCAGCGCGCTACTGCTTCGCAACGCAGAGAACGTGCTGGGACAAGGCGCTGTGCGCCTGGTGCCGTACCTGCTGCGCGTGGATCGCCTGGCGGGCAAGGACGACAAGACCTGCTCGCAGCTGGTTTGCACGGACAGCTGGTGTCTTCTGCCCGAGGACTACGTGAGCCTGCCCGAGGTGTCGATCAACGCAACGGCAATGGAGGCGGCGGCCGTGCTGGTCGTGCATGGATGCCTGGAAAGCGCCGGCGGGGCGACCCCAGAGCGGTGTGGCGGCGACGTCAAGACTGAAGGCAAGTTGGCGATCAGGACGTTTGATCCCTACCCGCTCGGGGTGGACGCGCCTGCGCAAGGCTACGTGCGCGTGCGGGCTGCGCACTTCTCCGAGTCTGCGGACAGCGTGCTGCTGGGCAATGGGGGCGATGCCGGGCAGTCCGGCAAGCTTCGGCTCTTGTACGGCAGCTTCGCCAATCCTGGGACCGGACAGACACTGCTCGATGGCGATCCGTTCCTGACGTTGCGAGCGAGCGATGTGCCGATCGCCGTTCCTGGAGTGCAGGACAAGGATCTGATCGAGTACGAGAAGAACGGGTTCACGCTGCTTTCGCCGATGGAAGACGGAGGTGTGGCGCACCCGCTCACGCTGTCGCTGGCCGTGGTGCAGGACCTTTCGGACAGCACCGGGCTGCCCCACACGTTCTGGAACAAGGGAACGGACTATCTGGTGGCGCTGGTGGGGGATGCGACGAAGGGCGCAGCGCAGCTGCATGATCCGGACGGCGGCACCAATCCGTACTTCGACGGCGTGGGGCTGCATTTGATCGCGCTGCCCATGCGGGTCCTGCCCCAGCTGGACGCGTCGGCAGGGCCGTAGAGAGCAACGACGGCCGCTGCTTGCGTGGAGAGGAAAGCGGGCCGCGGATGCAGGGCTGCTTGCACTCGGTAGGTGCTATGCTGGGCGGCCATGTTGACCAGGCCCTGCCCTTGGACCGGGTGCAAAGCTGTCAATGAGTTTGACGCAGTCGCCTGCTTCACCTGCGGCCGGACCCTGGGCCCAGGCGTGATCGACGATCGCTACCAGGTTGAGAAGCGCACCGGCAGCACGGGCTGGGGGACGTGGTACCTGGCGCGGGACCTGGACACGAGCCGGCAGGTGTCCGTGAAGATCCTGGACGCGCGCTTTGATCCGGATCGCGAGGTCAAGCAGGCGGTGATCGACGAGGCGTTCGCGCTGGTGCGCATCCGTCACGGCAACGTGCTCGGCGTGGAGCGCGTGATCGTTCGCGAGGACTACGCTGGTGTGGTGATGGAGCCCTTTGTGGGCGAGACGCTCGATGCGATCCTCAAGAAGCGGAGAAACAAGATCCTGATCGAGGAAGCGCTCGATCTGTACTGCATGGTGGTCGAGGGGGTGAAGGCAGCGCACGAGGCTGGCCTGATGCATCGGGACATCAAGGCCTCCAACGTGCTGGTGGATTCCAGCGGCATCGCCAAGCTCGTGGACTTCGGCCTGGCCTGCAAGGACAAGTCGGGCGCGCGGTGGCGTCAGCCCGGTCAGGGCTTCTACGGAACTCTCACCTACCTGGCGCCCGAGCTGTTCTCCGACGGCGACTGGTCCAAGCCCCAAGGGGACATCTATGCGCTCGGCATCCTGCTGTTCAAGATGCTGACCGGAAGCGTGCCCTTTGCCCTGCCGCGGGGCATTTCGGAGGACGAGCGCCTCGCGGGATTCGCGAAGCTCCACGCGCTGCAGCCGATTCCTGCCATGCGCACCCTGCGTGGGGGAATCCCGGATGCGCTCGATCGCGTGGTGCTGCGCGCGTGCGCCAAAACGCCTGAGGCCAGGCACCCGAGCTGCCAGGCGCTGCTCGACGACGTCGCAGCCGCGCGATCGTCTCTGCGCGACGTGGAGATCCTTCGCGTGGCGACGCAGGGAGAGCGAGCCCCGGCAGAAGCTTCTGCAGAGCTCAGGGCGTTGTGCGCGGATCTCGATCGGTTCGAGCAGGCTGCCGAGGCCTTGGCGTCGCTCTACGACTCCCTGGATGATCATGCGTCGTGGGTCGCGCTGCAGATGAAGCGCCTCGGCCTGGCGACCCGGCCCGATCACAAGGCGCGGCTGCAGCGGGCGCTGGCCCGGGTGCTCGACGAGAAGCTGCATCTGACAGGGCGCGCGCAGCGGGTGCTCGAGGAGTCGCTGCTTGTGGATCTGACCGACCCGGATGTGCTCGTTGCGCTCGAGCGCACGGCGATTCGCAATCGCTCCTGGGGGGAAGCGGCCAAAGCGTTGGCCAAGGCGCTGGAGCAGCACCGGGACCTGCCCGCAGCGCTGGGCTGCTCGCACCACAAGCGGCTGGCTCGCTGGCTGGCCGAGTTCGTGGCGGATCGGGCAGGGGCTGAAGCTGCGCTCAAGAAGGCGTTGACGCTGGTTGCGGACGACGACGAGGCGCTGCGTGCGCTCGAGGGGTTGTTCCGGCTGTCTTCGCGGGATCGCGATCTGGTGGAGGTGATCCATCGGAGAGCGGCGACCACCCGGGATCCGGATTGGCGTCGCGAGCTGTACAAGGAGGCTTGGGGAATCGCCATGCGCATCGGCGAGACTGCCCGAGCCGAGCAGCTGCTTCGCGAGCTGGCAACCTCGGCGCCCGAAGACCCCTGGGCTGCCCAGGAGCTCGCGCGTCTGGCCTACAATCCACGACCTTCGCAAAAGCCTGCGGCTCCTGTGGCCGAGGAGCTGGACGCGCAGCTTGCCCGCGCCAGGCAGCTTCTGGAAGCGCGCATGCCCCAGCTCCTCAGCGAGCTGGAAGCCGCTGTTCCCAATCCGATCGCCCGGCAGCGAGCCCTCGAAGAGTACCTGCGTCCCCGCCCTGGGGATCGCATCACACGCCCTCCGCTGCCGGCCCCGCCCGTGCGAAAGGCGACCACAGTACCGCCGCCGCCTCCGCCGCCGCGAGCCGAGGCCCGATCGGTGCCCGACGACGAAGTGACGATGCGCCGCCCGTTCCCGTCGGTGACCGAGATGCAGGTCGGTGCCAGCCCGCCTCTGGAAGGCCCCAGCACCCTCCCTTCGCCCGAATCGCCCCTGGAGCAGCACGACGTGCACACGTCGATGAGCTCGTGCCGGGCCATGATCCGCGATTGCATCACGTACCTGCAGACCCAGGCCACGCAGGTGACTGACCCGATCAACCAGCGGGCGATCCTGCGGGAGTCGGCGGTGGTGGCGCTGGCCGTGGGAGACCGCAGGGTGGCCGAGCAGCTGCTGCGCGAGATCATCCGCGTGGACGACACCTGCTTGTGGGCGTTCGACGAGCTGATTGCGCAGCGGCAGGCGCAAGGCGATCGGCTCGAGGCCCAGGTGCTGATCAAGCGACGCAACGATCTGGGACGTGCGCGCGGCTTCATCCTTGCCACGCGCCAGCACAACCCGACCCAGCTCGTGAGCGACAAGAGCAGCGTGTACTGGATCCAGACCACGGGGCAGTCCGAGGCTGAGGCAATCTCCGAGTTCAGCGTGATGCAGGTTCGAAAGGACGGCTACGGGCTGAGCTTCCTGGTGGAGAACCTGATTGGCTCGCCGCACGTGAGTCTGGCAGTGGACGACGCGGCGGTGTACGCGAACGCGGGCTTCGGCTCGCTGACCCGTGTAACCAAGGCTGGCGCCAGGATGCAGGAGCTCGGGCGATCGTCGAAGAAGGGCGATGACGGCGAGACGGTGTTCTCGTGGGACGAGCTGAGCATCGCCGTGGATGAAACGAGCGCGTTCTGGACCGATCACGAGGGGAACCTGACAGTGGCGAGCAAGTCAGGGGAGGGGTCGCCGGTGGTGCTCCCAGGGCGTCGCAGACGCTTTCACGGCGTGATGGTCGACGAGCAGAACGTGTACTGGGTCGAGAGTGGGCGGAGGGAAGCTCTCACGATGAAGTCGACCGCAAAGCAGCTTCTGCTGACGCGCATCTCGCCGCCGGCCAAGCGCACCTCGGTCGCCGCCGACGACATGCACCGCTTCGCCCAGGGCATCAATGTGCGTCTGATTGGCCAGGATGCAGGGCATGTGTACTGCGCCTCGGACCTGATCGTCATGGCGGTCGACAAGTCGAACGGCACGCTCACCGAGGTCGCGCGCCACGGCGCAAAGATCACCTGCGGAGCGGTTCAGAGCGGCAAGGTGTACTGGGGCGACGAGGCCGGAGCGATCTCGGCGAGCGATCTCGAAGGCAAGGAGGTCGTGGTGCTGTGCTCTGGGCAGCACGACCCGTGCGCGATCGCGGTCGACGACCATCATGTGTACTGGGCCAACCGCGGCGACGGCACGATCCGGCACGTGGCCAAGTGAGGCGTTTGCACTTGCCCGCGTTGCGGTTCTGATAGGATGCTCTGGGAATGAATCGCCTGCCCGCGAGCGCTGCTGTCTGCTTCGGCCTCCTTGCGCTTGGCCCTGTGGCCATGGCGCAGACGCCGCCTCCCGCTGCGGGCAGCTTGCCGCCGCTTCCGCCGCCTCCGCCTCCGCCCGACGCCGCGACCAGCGCACCGCCCGCGGGGCCGGGTCCTGGCGCACCGCTGGTGGCTCCGGATCCGAATGCTCCTCCTGCGCCGACCCAGCCAAGAGCGCCTCTGGTCGACGTGGACTACGCGCCTTCAGCCGACGCACCGCTGCTGCGCCACATCATCGAGCAGGGCCAGACCCGATGGCAGCTCGTGTGCGAGCGTCCCTGCCAGGTCGCGCTCGATCCGCGTTTCGTCTACAAGATCGCGGGCGAAGGCTGGGTCGAAAGCAACCAGTTCATGCTGCCCCCAGGGCAGAATCGAGCGACGATCCGAGCTGAAGTCGGGTCGCGAACCTCGCTGATCGCGGGATTCGTGATGGGCTACGGCGGTGGCGTTCTTGCGATGACCGGGCTGATGACCGCAGGGCTCGGCGCGATTCTCGAGCACAATGCCGAGCAGCCCTCGTACGTCAACGGGACGGGTGAGTCCGGGGATCCCTCGACCGGACGCAACATGAAGTGGGTCGGCGTGGGAATGGCCGGCGTGGGAGTCGTGGTGGGCGTGGTGGGGCTGGTGATCGCCATTCCCAACATCTCGACCGATGTTTCGATCAATGGAGCGCCGGCGCCCGGAGCGACCGCGCGCATGAGGTTGAAGCTCTCCTCCGGGCTCGCGCTGACCGCCAACGGGCTCGAATTCTGACTCTACCTGCCATGGCGTCTGACCTCGGCTCCGTCTTCTCGACCCACGCGCTCGCGGCGCTGACGCGGGCTCGTGCGCAGTTCGAGCTGGATCGCTGGACGCCCGGCATCGAGGCGGTCTCAGAGCAGGCGCTGCGCGCAGCGCTCAACCAGGCCGTGGCTGCCACGGCGCGGGCTGCGTCGGTCGGCTCTGCCAAGGTGCTCGCCCTGGTGCCGCAGCAAGAGGTCGACGCAGTGCTCGCCGAGCTCGGCCCCAAGCAGAAGCTCGCGCACGAAACCACGCGTCGCTACGGGTCGAGCTTCAACAGCTTCCTGGCCCGATCGCTGCACGTCGAGGACAGCACGGCTGGAGCCTACCTTCGAGGGCTGGCGTCGCGTCACTACGACGATGACTTCATCTCTGGCCCGCTGGGAAGCTTTGCCGATGAGCTGACGCGCTGGCAGGACTTGATGGAGCGGTGCATCAGCGCGGTGCGTGCCGATCGGGCGCTCGCAATGTCATTCCGGCTCAGGAAGCTGGTCCGTGTCGTCGTTTCCGTGGGAGCGGGCTTTGTCGTGTCCGCTGTCATCGCGGCCACGGCCTGGTGGTGGCTCGTGGCCGTGGCGTCGCGCAAGCGTCTCGATGCTGCCCTGGCCAACCCTGACCCGTGCGCAGATGCTTCCATTCCGGCTGCGGATCGCAGGCA
This sequence comes from Deltaproteobacteria bacterium, assembly GCA_016218915.1. GTDB lineage: Bacteria > Myxococcota_A > Polyangia > Polyangiales > Polyangiaceae > JACRCQ01. Next base: position 1,778 of record JACRCQ010000014.1, on the reverse strand, counting down.
CGCGCGTCCGCCGCAGCTGGCTGCGCTCCAGGCCCGCGTGGATCAGTGCGCTCAGCAGCGCCGTCGCGAAGCCTATGTCGCTGGCTGCACCGCATTGGCCGATCACGTCGAATCCGGACAGCTCACCCCGGCAGATGATGCGACCGCAGGTGCGTCCGCGCCGCTGCTGCGCAGGGTGGCAGGAGCCGGCCTCACGCTCGAGGATCTTACCATCGACGACAAGGCCTTCCCTTGCCAGGACACGCCAGCGGGCGTGCGGCTTTGGAGCCTGTTTGCGCGGTCCGCCAGCAAGGCCGAAGGGTTGTGGGGGCAGGCTGAGAAGCTGTCGCCCAAGGTCACGAGCCTGCTCACGCAAAAGCCGTTTGCGCTCAGCGAAGAGAGCCAGAAGCAGCTCGCGAACCATGCGGACACGATCACGAGGCGCGCCCTGGTCACAGGGCTGCCTGCAGAGCTCGCGCACTCGAGGACCTTGTGCAATCTCCAGGTCAAGCTCGGAGCTGAGCCTTTGGGACGGGGGTGCAAGGCGCTCTTCCGTTTGGATGCTGGCAAGTAGGCGTCTGCGTGGCTGCTCCCCGTTGTCAGCACGCGACCTTTCTCGCCCTGTCTCACTTCCCATCCCTCGACGGCCTGCGGTGCATGAGCATTCTGCCTGTGATCTGGCATCACAGCACGCCGCGCCCCCTGGAAGGGATCCTGGGAAGAGGGCCGCTCGGGGTCGATCTGTTCTTTGCCATCAGCGGGCTGCTGATCACCACGCTGCTGCTGCGCGAGCAGGAAAAGACCGGGCGCGTCTCGCTGGGAAGGTTCTACCTGCGTCGCAGCCTGCGGATCTTCCCCTTGTACTATGCAGTGCTGATTCTGTACGTGCTGCGCACCTGGCTGCTGGTGGCCGATAGCCCTTCGCGAACGCACTTCTTCCACAGCCTTGTCTTCTACGGCACGTACACGTCGAACTGGCTGGTGGACTTTGCAGTCCCTTTCCCTGTCATCTTCGCATTTGCCTGGTCGCTCGCGACCGAAGAGCAGTTCTACCTCGTGTGGCCGTCCGTGCTCCGCCTGGGGCGAACCTGGCACCTTCCCGTGCTGTTCATGAGCACGCTGCTCGTTGTGGACACCGCGGCTGAATACGGCATGTTCGGGAGCTTTCTACCCATGGGCGGGCTGGGGCATCGCATGGTGACCAGCATTGCTACGCCGATCTGCATGGGCTCGCTGCTCGCCTATGGGCTGCACTTCCCCAAGCCGTTTCGGGCGCTGAGTGCGGTGCTCGGACACCGCTGGAGCGCACCTGTGGCTCTGGCCGTGTTGCTGGTTCTGGTCGGGTATGAGCGCGCGCCGCTGGCGGCCATTCATGCATCCATGACGCTCCTGGCAGGAGCAGTGTGCGTACGTCGGGATCACGGCTTGAGCCTGTTCACGGACTTGCGAGCGGTGCGCCATGTGGGGCAGGTCAGCTACGGGATCTACCTGATCCATGTGAGCGCGATCACAGCGGCCAAGCAGATATTGCCTGGCAACACTCTCGGCATCTTCGCGATCGCAACCGCTGGGTCCGTAGCGGTCGCGTCGCTTTCGTTCCGCTATTTCGAGCGTCCGTTCCTCAAGCTCAAGGATCGATTTGCGGGCCAGAGAATTTGACTGGGAGAGGGGAGGTTGGGAGGGTGATTTGTAGCTCGTTTTGCCTGGTGTGCGGGCGGGAAACCCTTGGGGTCTACCTTGCAGGGCAGAGGTGTTCACTGGGAGAGGGGAGGTTGGGAGGGTGATTTGTAGCTCGTTTT
>JACRCQ010000063.1 GCA_016218915.1 Deltaproteobacteria bacterium | reverse complement strand
ACCGACCGCAAGTAGACCCATCAAGAACATCCCCTGAGGAAGAAAACGGAAGCAGAGGTCTGACCCGGAGAAACCCTCTTGGCAAGCCGGAATTCCCGAGCCAAGCCGTCAGCCTGAATTCTCGAGCCACCGGCAATGAAGTCTAATCGCGATAAGCTGGGTCCATCCCGTAGCGATCACCCACAAGGACAGCGGGAATGGGCTGGGACTACTCGTGGACGCGACCACAATCGCTAAGTTCCTAGATCGAGAGTGAGAACGTTCCTCGAAGACCGAGTTCGACGCCGCAGGAATCGAACGGGCGACGTTGCCGGTCAGCATTCTGTCCCGCTGAGCGAAATCCCGCCCAACAGTGCCGCAATCTCTCGCAAGTCAGCGTTCCATACGTGACCAGTTCTAACATCTAATTCCAATATCTTGGGCAACCGGTGGGCAACGCGAGGGCTTTGCAGAAAGCGGCGCGAAGCGTGACATTGATACGCGGTCGGGGCCGGTCGTCGCAGATCCGGAAACTCTGCATTCCGGCGGAAATGCTTCAGGGGGAGGCCTCGAATACCGTTGCGTGCCCCCACCACCACGATCCGATGGCGGACCCTTCGCCCTGCAAATTGCGTAGGGATTGCCACACGGCTGGGCCGATGCGCCTCTCATCGATCACTGCCTCGATCATCGTCGACATCAGCACGCCCATCACAGTTGCCGGGTTGTCAGACTCTTCGCGAGTTTCGTCTGGGGCACGAACTCGCCCGGCGTGCCGCGGAAGCGGCGTGAGAAGTGCCCCGAAGTTCGGTGCGAACATCTCGCGCACGCCCAGTCCCATCAACGCCCGAACGAGGCCAACGCTCTCTGGACCAAATCTAGGGTCCACCCTTCCCGACATGCAGGCACCGGACAGGAAAGCTTCGCATGCGCTGAGGTCCAACTGGATGTCGATCCCAGGGAGCGGCAGGGTCCCCGTGACGTCTGCGGCACCAAGCTCCGCCTCGGAGATGCAGTGGTGACCATGGACCCGCAGCACCGGCACCAGGGGACGCTGGCCAGATTGGTGTAACTCGCCGTGGTTCAACCAAACTACAAGGCTGGGTTGAAGAGTTGGCTTTGACGGTGGTCCCGTCCGCCACTCGGGCGGTTCGGGAAGTGCCGTTCCCCGCCGCTTGGCTGGAGATTTGGTGATCACGATTCGTGGAATCCAGCCAGCTCGCTCGAGCGGACGGATCCATGTCTCCTGAATAGTCTTCCAGCCCCCGTAGGATGCGACCATGCTGTCTAGCAAGACGAACAGCGCCTCCTTGTTCTTCATTCGGGCAAGATCCCGCCGACATGCCGCCCGCACCAACTGTCCGGACAAGCGCACTCCCTCGCTCGCGCCCACTGCGGTCCACGGAATGTCATGCAAGACCGAGTCGGGCGCGATATGCAGCCAGGTCTCTGGTTCAAGGAGCCGCGCAGCCCATCCCAGGACATCGCTGGTGGTACATCGGAGCGGGGCAAAGACGCTGTCCGGCAGCTCAGCGACCGAGTGTGCGGGCTCTGCGAATGGCGTGGGTGCGGCCGAGGCGAATGCCGAAACCCCATCTTGGGCAGCCCTTCGAAAGGCGAGGTACTCGTTCGCCCACACCGCGAGAGCCTCTGGGAGACCATCATTCGTCCAACCGACGTGGCGGATGCGAGCGATGTGCCGCGGGGATTCACGATCCTTCGCGTGCACGAGGATCTCGACGCGGTAGGAGAGACCCACCGCCAGTTCCAGCTGTGCGTTGCCCCGTTCCAGTTGAACTTGTCGGTTCGTGCGCGAGGGATTACCGGAAGCCAGTTCTCCACGAGACGCTCGGAGCAGCGCGAGTTCATTGATTCGTCGATTTTCAACGACAGCGGCGAATAGCTTGGCAGCAGGTTCGCCCTCGACAATGCGCTCGAGCCCTTCGGTGTCTGCTGGGATGCCCGCGACCCAGGCTTCCATCAGATGCGCTTCGATATGCGTGCGAAAAAGCGCCGCGCGACTGGCCCGGAAGCATTTCACACAGTCATCGCTGCTGGACTCGACGACATCGTACCCATCCCGCGAGGCCATCTGGAGTGCTTGATCCGCAAGGCTTTGCATCCGAGCCCGAAGCGTGGCCGACGTCCAAGAGCCGAGCCCGAGCATTGCGATGTCATCCTCGCGGTGTAGGGTTAGCAAGACGGCGCAGAGCTGGGCCACCGCCGCGACCTCGCCTCCCCCCGCGCCTTTGATATCGAGTAGTCGTCCGGCTCCGCGCCTAGCACATTGATGAGCTTCGGTCGTCGAGTCGCACACTGCGAGGCAAGTGCATACTGCCCTCACGAGCACTTCAGAGGACGCCATCACCGGTGCCTTGCTCGCACTTCCTTCCTCGTCACACTGGCAGGCGCGTTGGGCCTTCTCCGCCTTTTCCAAGGCCAGTAGCGCAACTTCGCTGAACGGCGTGAAAGTGGTGGGACGACCTAAGAGCGGCAAGGATGCAAGCAGGATCCACGCCGAGTCGATCAGCGGAACTGCGCGGTGAGCTGCGTTCGCGAGTTCGAGCCCCTCGGCCTGATCGAGGTCCTCGACAAGTTGGGTGAGATCACGCAGACAGCCCAGCCCGAAGCAACGACGGACGCGGACCACAGCCCGCGCTCTCAGAGTAGCCGCGATTATGGGGGCAACGTTCAGGAGTCGCGTCGCAGCATCTAAAAACATATCTAGAAGTTGAGTTGCTTCGCCGAGTCGCTGCACCGACTTTCTTCGGTTCCCCTGGCGGCTGCATAGGTCAGCGGAGAGCAAGAAGATCTCACCCAGGAGTTCAACGTCGCCCCGGCGGAAATCCGCGGCGAACGTCCCAATAATTTCGACTGCTCGACACATGAAGACATCGATGTGGCGCTCAGCATCGGAGTACTGCCCCAACTTCAGGTAGTGCCGGCTTAGACAAATCAGAGCCTTCAATATGACGCCGACAGCGCTTCCTCCGAGCTCAATGGCCCTCAAGAAGTGCCTCTCCGCCTCTTCGATTCGGCCCTGTTCACGACAGAGTTCGCCCATGTTCACGGACGCCATTGCGCTCGCGACGGGCGCATGCGCTTCGAGCGTGAAGGCGCGGCGGTAATGCCGTTCGGCATCAAGAAGCCGCTTCTGCTGTTCGGAAATCAACCCTGCCTGGATAGAGGCGCTCGCCGCGAGCGTCGGCACGTGATCAACGAAGCTGATGGTATCAAGGTAGTATCGCAGCGCCTCTGGGAGTCGACCGTTCTCCTGGTAGACTATGCCGAGATTGTATGACGCCATCGCGGCGCGCATAGGAGAAACAACCTGAAGTCCGAGACCCTCGGAGTAGTACTTCGCGCCCTCCGCGAGCCGTCCTTCTCGCGCACAGACGAGCGCCAAGTAGAAGGTGGCCGCCGCTAGCACTGTGGAGTTCGCCGGTGCGATGCCAAGCACCGTAAGGAAGAGGCGTCTAGCGTCGGATACTCTTCCCGCATTCCAGCACAGTTCTCCGCAATTGAATGATGCTTTCGCGGCCGCATCGGGAGCGTCCTTCGTGAGCCGCATTGCCTTCCGATAGAGTTTCTCGGCATCGATAGGGTCTTCTTCACTGCGGATGTTGCCCAGGTTGACGCAAGCCATCGCCATTATCTTAGGGGCCTTTTCTGCGAAGCGAATAGCTTCCCGATAACATCCTTCCGCGCGAAGGCGCTTCCCTTCTTGCTGACAACGCAGTCCCTGGCCGAACAGAGTCGCCGCCCGTTGCTCCTTGTCCTTCCGCTTCCCCATGGGTAACCCAAGAACTCAGTTTACGTCAGTTTGGGGCAAAACGTTCCCCCTGCCGCCCTAGCGATCTCCCGTTCAGTCTCCAGACTTTGGCTGTGCTCGAACGCGCCACGATTCGGGCTCCAGCCACCTCAACTCATTAGCGGGGAACCTCTTCTGGCGTTCGCCTCGATCGGCACCCGCAACGGCTGGTCCCTCCAAGACAAGCCGCTCCATTGCCTCCGAAGGAAGAATCTCGACTTCGTAGTGATTGGACCAGCTGTCAAACTTGATCGAAACCCTGCCTTCGGGACCGACGAACTCAACCCCTTGGCCGGGATCTTGCGTTTCGTCGCCAGCGAGCGCGGGGATGCACTCTGCACGTGCACCGGGATCAGAGAGATTGAGGCGTTCCACGACTTCGCGCCAAGAACCTAGGTCGCCGGAAGAGAGTCGCTTGACGTTCTCAATGAGTGAGCGCAGCCGTCGCTGAAGGGTGGCCGCTGCGGCTGCTTCATTAGACGGGATAGCGACAATTGAATCCGACGCAAGTAGTGCGCTGGAAATGCTCGACTTCACTTCCTCTCTTCCGACGAGAAGGTCCTCATCGAGCGAAACGTCCTCGCCAATCTGCTTGGCGAACAGAGGCGCGGCAATACGATCCGCTGCACGAAGTTCGTCACGCGACCGTGCGCCTTCCGCCATCAGTTCCCCGATCGTCATTTCCCAGGGTTTCCTACGCATAATAGTACTCCAGCAGTTCAGTCAATTCACCGAACCGTTCTGGATGGGCCTGTGAAAACAGCGATCGCCGATAATCACGGACAAGCGTTTTGGAAGCCCCGTGGACTCCCCGGACCAACGGCAGACCAATGCTCCACGCTCCCGTGACACCGGGAAACTGACCGTCCGGCCCCAACGGGCGAAAAATCGGCGACTCCTCATGGTACTCCACGTACGGAACGCACTGCAGAACAACGACGACATCGAGCGCCTGATGATTGAAGTCATCGGAGGACACGACGAGACAAGGCGTCGGTCCTGTGTCGGGGTCGAACATAACGCTAACAATCTCCCCCATGCTGGGTGGATGGGAGTTCCTAGCGGTCGATATTGAGCCTCTCCAAGCGGCGCAGGGCTTTCGAAGACCAAGCACTTCGGCGAGCAGCCGGGTAGCTGCCTCGTGAGGAGTCTCGGCATTTTGAGATCCTTCGAGTGCCTTCGCCGCACGCATGTCGGCTACAAACGCAATTAGATCACCGCCGTTTGATACATCTATTCCCCACGCTCCCCAGAATTGGTAGGCCCCGTTTCGACGCCTGGATCGTCCAGCCGGTTTGCGATCCGGAGTATGAGCAGTCCAGTCGAGTAACAGCTCCCCGTGTATATGCAATGATCTGCTGAATCCCGGTACGAAAATTGCTCGACCCAGACACAGAAGGGAACCCCCTCTGGCTGGAGCACACCGGGAGGGCGGAGTATGGGATTCTCCAAGGACGATGCCCGGACGGAAGTGGTCCTCGTAATCAAGTTCGACTGGGGGACCGGGGAGAAGCAGGAGTTTGAGAGCTTCTGGTCCCGGAGGAGGTGGATCGGCCACCTCCCATTGACCGTTCGCAATTCGACCGGGGCAAGATCGGCTACCGCTGTCATCGTAGAGTGTTACGAGCGCATGATCAGGAAGGGCCGTCCAAAGGTGACCAGAAACTACCTCATACCGTTTGTCCGCTCCCGCAGCATTCGCGAGTCCGTTCTTCATAGAAAAAAGCTGCGAGTGGTCTTCTCGCAGCCTTCGGCCCCAAGCGAGGTCGATAATAGGTCGGTGTGGGTGTTTGCTCAAAGACATCCTCCATCCTCAGAAGCCCGCAGGCTCCTTCGAATCGTGATGTTCCTCGAAATCCAGCTCAAAGTCGGAATCCCTGCTCGCAGTCTGTCTGGCGAACAGAGGCGCGGCAATACGATCCGCGGCACGGAGTTCGTCCCGCGACCGTGCGCCTTCCGCCTTTAGTTCCTCGATCGTTAGTTCCCAGGGCTTTCGTCTCGGCATGATGTACTCCTCTGTCTTCATCGACAGAGATTCCACCTGCCGACACCACGCCGAACAGGTGAACCCCTGTTGAGGCGGTGCATTTAGGCAATGGCGCGCCGATTGCTTTTCGTTGCTCGTCACGGCCAGCGCTGCGATCCCGGCTGAATTGAGAGTCGCGAGTTCTCGTCGGCGCGTGATCGACTCTGAGCCTGTGGTGGAGCCGTACCGCAAGGACTGCGGATTCGAAGTCCTCTTCGGTGAGCCCCAACAGCAGCTCGACGAGATCGAGCCAAGCCTGTTCATCTATCGCGCCATCACTAGTACTTCGGATCGGCGCGCAAGGAAAGTGCAAGATTGTCGCCTTCTGTATACCACGCTTGCTAAAATCCGTCAAGGACGGAACCGGATACTCGGTGGAACGAGGGCCGCTTCGTGGCTTCGTTGGGCCTAGTCTGACTTCTGGCCCAGGCCCCGTTCGGTTCCTCCTGCCGCCATCAATCGGCACAACCTGTCCAACAGGCGGCACTGGTGCGTCTTGAGCACCTTCGGCGTCTTGTTTACGCCGAAGGATTCCGCAAGTTCCACGGAGACCTGTCCGTAGGAGAGTCCTTTGGCCTTCAGCAGAAGGAGTTGGCACTCCCACGGCTTGAGTTGTGCCATGGCTTGATCCAGTCGGGTCCGATCTTCCTGCAGGTCGAGATTGGTGTCGAACGACTCGCACTCGTCCAACTGCAATGTCACTGGCTCCGCCCCCCCGAAACGAGGCTGGACAGTCCTGAGGAGTTCCCGTGCACGGGCTGTCGCCAAACGCCAAGTCGTGCGCACCGTGATGTACCATAGGAGGTTCCGTTCCGTCTTGGGATTGACGCCATTCAGACGGCAACGCGTCAGGTAGTGGTCGAAGGACTCGACCTGGACCGCCTGCTGGAACTGCCAGTCGTTCAGAAGGGTTCCGCGCACCTGTCCGGGGCTGGGCAGGGCTCCCAGACTTGATCTTCCGCATGGTCTCGGTCCTTCCTCAACTTTGGGGACCGGAAGTCCCATCGTTCGGATCGTTCTCCGAACGGTTTCGATTGTGAACTCCGCATAGATGTTCCACGCGAATTCCACATCCTGAGTTGCCGGATCCGTCCCACGAACCTTGAAGCTTTGCATCGCTGCCTCCTTGGAGTTTTTCGAACGAATTGCGGCTTCAGCGCGCAGGTCGCTTCCAGAGAGGCTCTACTTGCTAAGGCTTATTGGCGTTGGGGCGGACGGTCCTTTCGCGGGGATGTTCCCCACAACAGTAGCATGGACCTGACAAGTGCAAAGGTTACATCGTTCCGAATGAGGACCAACCGGTGGGCGTGGCGCATGCGACCGGGCGTGCGGGACTCGGCCGGGGGAGGCTAAGCGACTGCTCTCGTATGGCACCTCGCCGCACTGTGTCACGAACCGGCAGGAGACCCTCCGCGACGGCGCCAGCGGACGACGCCAAGAGGGGGGCTTCTGCCGACGGAGAAAGTCCGCGGCCATTGAAGCAGTCTTGATCACCAGAAGCATGATCTAGACGACTCGGATTCCGTGGCTCTCTCCGCTCAAGGTGGAATCGCTATGATGTGCCTGGAACGCGATCAAGCTCTCATCCTGTTCTTGGTGTTCATCTGCATCCTCATAGCCATCGCGCTTGTGGCCGCGACGGTCCTGGTCGTCCGCTGGATAGACGGACTACGAGATCTGGGCCTCCACAGCTTCAGGCCAAACTTCGATTCGCTTCTGTCGGCGCGGCAGGCTCGTCGTCCTTCCGAGCTATTCCCGTCAACCGCCGCTGCGCGTCTCCCAATGCCAGAAGTCCCCGCCGTTGCGCCGCCAGCGGCACCGATCGCCGCGGCGCCTTCGAGCCCGCTTCCGGACCTGCTGGACCTGGTACTCCGTGCTCGACGGCCAGCCCCACCGAACGATCGAGCTGTCCCATCTACGACACTTGCGCACTCCTTCGAGCGCCCACAGGACTTCGCTCCGGTTGCCCAAGGTACTCAGCCTCCAGCCGCTGACGCCCCGTGTTGGATCTGTGGTCGCAGACTGTCCGACGGAGATCACCGCCACGGCTGAAACGAACCGCCAGTTGCCAACCATGAATTGCGTGGAGGTGACTGGATCATGGATTTCGAACATCTTTATTCGCGAGAAACATTGGCGGGAAACGACAGGAGCATCCTGGAGCAGTCTGTCGCCGCCGTAGTGGGATGCGGCGCGGCCGGGAACAACATCGCGCTCAACTTCGCGCTTCTCGGTGTACGCGAGTTGCGATGCATCGACTACGACATCATCGAGCCGTCGAACCTCACCAGGTCTCCGCTCTTCAAACGCGACTGTGCAGCGGACGCTGGCACCCGCGCGCGCCACAAGGCGCGAGAGGTTGCCCTGGGCGCGCACGCGAAGGCATACGCGCGCGATCCGGTGTCCCGATTCGCCGTGGCTCGCATTGAAGAGCTGGGGCTTGGAGCTCTGGTCGGGGCGGGCGTGGTGATCTCTGCCGTGGACTCGTTCGCGGTCCGTGGGTATCTGGCAGATGCTTCTCGGCTGCTTGGAATCCCGCTGGTAGAGGTCGGGTTCTCAGGGGCCAGCGGTCACATGTCGGTCTTTCCGAACCGCAGCGCTGAGGAGCCCTGCTTCCGCTGTCTGCATGCAGACATCCCGACCGGCGGTGTGTCCTGTGCGCTGTACGCCCGCAAGGTGGTGGAGGCAGGCATGACTCCAGCCACGCAGTCGATCGCTAGCGCGATCGGGTCGATCGCCGCTGAAGCCGCCGTGCGTGCCCTGCACGGCGAGTTCCCTCTCGCTGGCAAGATGGTGCACTTCGACGTGCGCACCGGCGCCAGCCGCGCGGTCCTGATTTCCGCAGATCCGGAGTGCCGGGGCGCCCACCGCATTCTCTCTGGCATCAAGAAGCTCGAGGTCCGAGCCAAAGAATCCGCCGCGCGCATCCTGGCCGCTGCCCGTGAATTCGCGGAGACCCCCGTGCTCCATCTTCCGGCTCCGTTTCTTGTTGAGGCACCGTGCTCCCTGTGCGGCGCCCGGGTGATTGTACGCAAACCCTCGTGGGCAGTTCGCGAACCGCCAGCCTGCGGCAAGTGCGCTGAGAGCTCCGACGACGCGCCTGCGCCCCTCGTGACCGCTTCCGTGATCACCTCGACGGATCAGCTCGCGAACACGGCATGCAGGAAGCTAGGACTCAAACACGGCGCCGTGTTTGAGATCGAGGATCTCTCGACGGGCCATTTGCACGCGTGCCGTCTGGAAGGCTCTGCAGCAGACCTATTCGTCACATTGCCGCGCACCAAGCGAAACGAAACCGGGGGCTCGCCGCATGTACATGGTGAGCGCAAGACCCCAGACAACGATACGAGGACATCATGACTACGAGTGGCAAATTCCAGGTAACGTTCATCAATCCGCGCGACAGCCGGGAATTCAAGGCCGAGGTCGGTCCTTTGACCACGGCGGGGGAGGCCATCACCGGCCTGGTCAAAGCGGGCTTCATCCAAGCCCCCGGTCCCAACGCAGCGTGCGTTCTGGTGAATGCCAAGAGCGGAGCCTCCATTCTGAACAACGCGGCGCTCTCCGCATCCGGAATCGGGGACGGCGACATCGTCCACGTCACGCTGACTTCCTCCGGAGCAGGAGTAGACCGATGAGACTGTCCGCCGCAGACCTGCGAAGCCGATTGGGCTTCGATTTCAGGGTGATTCAGGCACTGACCTCACCTGCCCTCGGACCGATCCGAGCGTACGCGTCCGCCGCCGAACTTGCCCGCAAGCGGGAGGTGTCAGTGGAGGCAGGCGAGGCCGGTCAAGCCGCGCTGTACGTGGTGGAATACCGGTTCCCGATTCTCGTCGCCGCGGGCAAGCGCACGGACTCTGCCAGCGCGCGCTTCGATCTGCTGGCCGGGGGCGACTACCCCTACTCGGCTCCGGCGGTTCAGATTACCTCCAAGCCGCTTCCCTGGAGTTCCCACGTGTACTCTCCAACCGGCACGGTTTGTTTGGGTGATGGGTGGAGCAATGCGAGAGGAAGGATGCTCGCGGCGCAGCTCATCGTTCACGTGATGAAGCTGCTGAACTTCGACGAACCCGAGCCTGGGCACAGCGGTTGGAACGCGGCGGCGGTGACCCATTGGCGGGACGTGATGAAGCGCCAGAAGTTGAATCCTGATCTCGCCTACCCCATCCTTCCTGTCTCCATCACCCATGGGATCACGGATCCGAACGCCGGATTCGCGCCCGTAGCGCCTGCAGCGCCCGAGGCGGGGCTGTTCGCGCCCGCGGCGCCTGCGTTTGCTGCCGTCTCACCAACGGTGGTGGCATCGGTGGGCAACGACGTTGGGCGGAAACCAAGCGCTTTCATCCCAGCTGCAGACCCCGGCGAAACGAGCTTCAGACCGATCGGAGTTGGCCGATGAAGACCGCCCACGCATTCAGGCAATGCGAACCGGAGGACTCCGATTTCGTGCCGCTGGGAAGCTCAGCGGAAGCACGGCAAGCCCTGGAGCGGACGCGGGCGCGAAGCGACCGCCGCGTGTACCGAGGGCAAGACGGGTTCGAGGTGGCGGTGCCGGAGCACGTGATGACCCGAGTGGTCGCGTTCGGGCGACGCGCTGAACCAGACGAATGGTACGGCTTGCTTATCGGGCAACTCTGCGATGACCCCAAGGGTGAGCACGTTGTGGTGCACGGAGTGGTGCATGATCCCGGAGTCTCGGCCAGCCCAGGATCGGTCGAGACCTCAACCCAGAGCGAGTTTCAAACCCGCTTCGCAGCCAGGGCGCTGTATCCAGACTCCTTGATACTGGGCTGGGTCCACACCCATCCGCACATGCGCGCGCGGTTCTCCCAGCCTGATCATCGGAATCAGAGAACGTGGACCCAATCTCATTCACTCGGACTCGTAATCGATCCCTGGAATCCGGTCGACGCGGCGCTCTATCGCGGCCCGCGAGCAGAACTCCTTACCGAGATCCGCGACAACGAAGAGCCGATCGCCAGGGTCGAGCAGGGCACAACACGCGTCGAGGCGCCCGCCATCGGGCGAATCCGAAGCGAGTCGCGCTGGAGACCCGCGCTCCAGCACGCCCTCCAGCAGATCCGTGGCCTCAAGCGCTGGGGCATGCTGGTCGGAGCGGTCGGCTTGGTAGCTGGGGTGACGGTCTCGTTGGTGAAGATCCACCTTCGCATCAGCCGGATGACAGCGCAAGTTGAGCAGGCCGAGTCGCGTCTTGCGTCCTCCGAGTCGAGCAGCAAAGCGCAGCAGTTCAGGATCACGGAGATCGAAGGCAAGCTCCAGCGCTGGCCTTCCGATCCTGGAGCTTTGGTTTGCGATGCTCTGCCGCCTCCACCTCCACCCTGAAAATTTCTCGAAGGGGCTGTGAGCATGCAGGTCGTTGCCGTCGTACTCGCGGGGCTGCTGCTGATAGCCATGCTGCGCATTGCGGTGAGGTTGCTGGGCTGGCCCCGCGACATGGCGGGCTTTCGCAGATGGGCCATCGCGCTCGTGCTCTCCGTCCTGTGCCTGCCTCTCATTCCGCATGCCATTGGGCTCTTGCGCGACCATCGGCCGGAATCCATCGACCTGTGGCCAGGGAGCGGCGTTGCGGTGATCGTGTTTCTGGGGCTGGCGTTGGTCGGGTACGTGGCTTGGCATCGGGATCGAACTCGCGCGAGGCAGCCCGAACCGCGTCTGCTTCCCCGGCGTCGCGCTTTGCCGCCGCCGCCAGGCCATGCAGGAGCGGGTGAGCTTCCCATCCACCACTTCGAGCAGGCTGAAGCACAGGAGGATCCTCATGACGCTCAGATTCCTTGACCGGCTCCGCTCCATCACCGGCCGCGATGATCCAGATGTTGCGTTCCGCGCAGAAACACGCGCGGTTCGTGAAGCCGCCGAGGTTCCATCGGTCGATCCGCGGTTCCGGCAGGAGATGGAGGGGCTCGCCCGAGAACATGGCCGGGCGCTACGGATCGGAACCGCCGCTGCCGACCCCTCAGTTCCCGTGCTCCTGCCTTTCCCCGACGTGGCAGGTCAAGGGCATGGTCTTGTCCTCGGCGGGAGCGGCAGCGGCAAGACCAGGGCCGTAGCCGGGATCGCTCGCGGCGTGTTGCGCAGGATCGCGACGCAACCCGACTCAATGGGCATGTGGATCATCGACCACAAGAGCGAGTTCGTGGGGCTCACTCGCGAACTCATCGCGGACCTGGTCGACGAGCTGCCATCTGCACAGGCGAATCGCTTGCTCGACAGGTTGGTCGTGATCGACCCATTCTCGACGTCCGCGCTGGTGCCCATGCAGATCCTGAAACCCGAGCTTGGGATAGCACCCGAGCTTCAGGCCTTCGAGGTCACGACTCTGATCGATCGGCTCGGCGGCGCGGGTCTCGGCGTACGCCAGGACACGTTCACGTTCCACATGGTACTGCTTGGGATCTCTCGCGGGTTGTCCCTGCCCGAGCTCGCAGCGCTCACTGGGAATCCGCTGGAGCTTGTGAGCTTTGCGTCGGGCTCTCCCAACGCGGAAGTGAGATCGTATTTCGGCGGGGGCAATCGCATCGCTGCCGCGTCGCTCGAAGGCGTGCGAGCCAGGCTGTCCAAGCTGCTTCGACTGCCCTCAAATCGGCTCATGCTCGGGGCGAAAGAGAGCATCTCGTTTGGCCGCCTGCTCGAAGACAAGATCGTGCTCGTGGACACTGGCTCGCCGCCCCTGGGCTGCGAAGATCTCGGTAGGTTCTGGTCCGGCTTGGCCACCCTGAAATTCGCCCGGGCAGTCTTCGGTCGGTCGCCCGATGATGCGCGCCGGTCTGTCGCGGTGTTCGTGGACGAATGGCAGGAGGGACTGGCTGGCGGCGGCGACATGGCGGACAACTACGAACGCATCCTGTCCATGGCTCGAAGCCGAGGCGTGTCGATGTGGCTCATCAGCCAGTCGCTCGCCGGTGCCGCAAAAGTTTCGTCATCGCTGCCCAAGGTGGTCGCGACCAACACGAACATCCAGATGCTCTTTCGCGCGTCGATGGAAGACGCGCGCGCGATGGTGCACCTTCTGCCAGTGTGCGGGCGAAGACCACGGCAGGCCGCAGCTCCGTGGGACCGCGGTGCTGGATCACCCTTCCTGTCTGCGCAGGAAGAGCTGCAGCTGGCAGTGAACGGCGTGACATCCCTTCCTGATCGCACGTTCTACCTGTGGAATCGACGAAGAGCGTACCGAGCGGAGCTGGTGCGGGCCACCGACGTCTCACCGAGAGATCATCCTTTCCTGGACTCAAATCTCGGCAAGCGGCTACGTGAGGGCACGTCTGCCGTGCCGATCGAAGAACTGCAGTTGCAGTTGCAGGGCGACGCCAATGGACACCAGGACCCTGAAGTGTTCGCTCCCATCGCGCCGCGAAGAAGGCCCGGAGCGGCACGGTAGCAGCGGTTCTCCCTGCGGAGGGACTTCACCGCTGGAACTGATTCTCGAGCGCACTCCGGTACTTCCGAGAGCTGCCGAACTTCTTCACAGATTCGCGCAGGAGGTCCTTTTGCGCGACCGCTTCTGAGGTAATTTCGTCGATCTCCTTGCGCAGCTGTACAAGATAGCGTGGCACGAACTTCGCCTGCACGAAGTCAACGCGTAACGAAGCAGGGTAGTGCCCTATGAAGGCATGTCGCACGAAGGTCGCGCACCTGACGCTCTTCAATCTCGGACGCCGACGCATGCTTCGCGCCCCGGACGCATAGAGCGGCCCGTCAACCGCAACAACCAATGCGCCGAAGTTCATGTAGACGCGCGCGCTGTCCTCGGCAATCTGCTCATCGCGTTGATATGCGAGGAAGCATCTGCGCAGACTTTCTACCGATTCGTGCGCACCTTCCTGCGATAACGTCCAGTGGGGAGGCTTGCCTTGGACCACCTCGTATTGAGTTCCCCAGACGGGAGCTCGTTTCCATCTTCGCTGCGTCCAGCCAGCCCAGGCGCCGGTGGGTGTGCCGCCTATTGACGGGGGCTCATGCACGAGCGCGTGGGGCTGTCCCCAGAAGTGCCAGGAGCTGAGATCGGCGTAGTGGGAGTCGTAGGCATTCGCGTTGGGATGCTCGAAGAGGACAAGTCCGGCCCTGAATGTCTTGCATTCCACGAGAACGTGAACGACTGCCGTGGCGTCCACCTCGTATCTGCCAGCGATGCAGACAACGTCAATTTCGCGCTGCTTGCCGTCCTGGTTGTCCCGCCACATCCAGTTCGGCATCACGTGGAACTTGGCACGCTCAGCGGCGAGCACGACTGCTTGTTCCAACGGGTACCCGCACTGCTCGATGGCTCTTTCGATATCGGTGCGCGTGGGCAGTGCGAACGACCTGTGCGGTGCGGTCATCGGAGTCCTCCCGTTGCCGAACCAGCTGAACCTATCCGAGTCGCATTCCCGCGGCAATCGGTGTCACGCGTGCAACGGTCTACCCTCCCACGGCATGATCCGAATGCGTCGATTTTCTCGACCGTCACGACGCGATCGTCGTCGTTGCGATCGCCGATGGAGTCAACATGCGCAGATTCCAGGGCTTGCTTCTCGCGCTTCTGCTTTCCCCGCTGTACGCAGCGTACGGCGCGGTCGTGATCGTGCGCGCGATCGTCCGGCTGTACCGGTTCTGCGGTCGAGCCCGGGTGTCGCTTGCTCGGGAAGTCCACTGCCAGAACGGGCACCCGAACGCCACTACGGGAAGGTGGGAGTGCGCATCTTGCCGTGCGCAGTATCATGGCTGGGTGGGCAGATGTCGCGTGTGCGGTGCGGGTGCTTCATGGTTCCCATGCTCCACCTGCCAGGTCGGGATACCGCTGCCCTGGGAGCGTACGTGAAACATTCGGACGCGACGCCGCATGATCCCAGTGAAGGCAACGCATCATGAACACGCGCACGAAGCAGGAGACGAACGAGAGCATCAGGTCTCGCTCCATGTGCCCGTGCGATGCGGAGCTCCCAAGGTCACAAGCGGCGAGCAGGGTCGCGCCGCAGGAGGTCGGTTGCGAGGAAGGATGGCATGGGCAGGTTGATCAGGGCTACGACCGGCAGGCGCACGCGTCTCGCGTCCGCACACCGGGCTCCCTTACCCACGAACCCTCTCCCCATATGAACTTCTTCCATCTCTTCTACGCAATCAGCAAGCGGACGCCCCCATCGCCGAAAGTCTGGCGGGCTATCGCCGAAGCACAGGCGGGAATGAACCGCCACATTCACTGGACGCACGAGCCTCTTGCGCTCGCCCTCGAACGGCAGCCGGATCGCAATGCGTTCCCCTTTCCACTCATTCGGATCGGTCCCCCGAAGCAGGTAGCCCCTGACTCTCGCTTCGCTCAAGTGGACGCCGGACCCGTGGCGCGCATCGACAATGCGTACGCATCGGGCTCAACCAAAGTGCGCGACAACCTCTGGAACGCACATCTGGTCGTAGCCTTCTTGCGTTGCATCTCGGAGCGCCACCCCGAGCTTCTGCTTGAGCTGCGCGACGAAGGTGGCTTCGTGCTTCCTGGCGCCGTCTGGATCAGAGGCGGCAAGGTGGAGCTGCAACGCGACTGGCTCAACCGTGAGAGGGAACGAGTGCTTGAGTCCACGGGCGACCCGAATGCGGCTGCGCCTTTCCTCTGGGCCGAAGCGGAAGCTCTGCAAGGCAGGTTCTTCGTCGACACGGCCGCGTCCGACTATGCCGAGGTGCCGGAGATCAGAGAGCTTGAAGCGAGCTGGGACGAGCTGCAGTCGATGAGTCTCGGGCAGGCCGCTGACATGGTCGCAAAGGCCGTGCTGTCCGAGTCGGTTGTGGTCTCGGCCTAGTCCAAGCCCCGCTCCCCGCGACGACCTGGGCGAGAAGGGGGCGGGTGGACCGTGAGCCCGGTGTGCACGCAAGACGCTGTCGCGCGTGTCGGTCTCACGCCTCCCCCCGCCCCCAATCGCAAGCCTCGCAGCAGGGCCGACAGGGGCGGAGCCTGTCGCAGGGTTTTCGGCTCCGGCAACGATGCGGCGCGAGGACAAAGATCACGATCAAGATGAAGCGCGCTCGTCCCAATCCGGATTCGAGGTCGATCGTGGGAAGCTCACGCGACCTTGAAGTCCTCGAATCGATCGCTTGGGCAGGCTTCCTATCCACCCGGCAGGTCCAAGCGCTCCATTTCCCATCCCGAAGAACGACGCAGCGCCGGCTGCGCGCGCTGCTTGACCACCACCTCGTGCGCGCGACGATGCAGGGCGAAGCTTTGCAGCGCGACAACGTCTACACCATCACCCCTGCCGGAGTGGAACTACTCCAGGAAACCCGGGGTCTCGACAACGCCAAGCCGCACCGCGTACCGCGCCTTCAGAAACTGCGGCATGGGCTCGCGATCCGAGACGTGTTCGTTGCGATCCTGCTCGGCGAGCGCGCAGGGACGCTGCGCATTGCCGACGTCAGGTTCGAGGAGGATTTGACGCGCGTCCCGGAATTCGTTGCACTTCGAATCGTTCCCGATGCGCTCTTGGAGCTCGGTGGGCAGGATCTACCTGCCGTGGCGGTTGAGGTAGACCTCGGGACCGAGACCATAGCGACCGTCCAATCCAAGATCGTCTCGTATGCGCGCCTGCTCGCAGCAGGCGTGCACATGGGCAGCGGCAGACGAGTTTGCCTGCTCGTTGTTGCACGCACTGAAGCCCGGAGGCTGGTCTGGAGCAGGTTGCTTGCCGAGGCGCGGCTCGATGGGGGCTCGGCCGTCGTCCGGATCGACGACCCGAACGAGATCGTCGATCGTGCCTGTTCGCTCGCAGTGTTCGCGCGACCCGTACTCACCGAACGAATGGGCCCCGCGCGGGAAGCTGGCGAATTCAGGCCTGTTTTTCAGCCAGACATAGCGGCGTTTCGACCTCTCAGTGGGTGAGAACAGCAGAGCGCAACTCGTCCTGGCGTCTGCTTCAATCCAGCGTGATCAAGCCGGCTCCATGGAATCGAAGTGCCAGGTCAGCTCGTGAATCCGTCGCCGCCGCGGACGTGGTGACGGATGGTACTCTGCGTCCAATTGCAGCGGTGGCGCGGGAAGTCTGCCGAGGAGATCTAGACCATAGAGGACGTGGTGAAGCCTCAATCGAATGAGGACTCGCTTCAACGTTCCCACCCCTGGCTTCCTACCATCCCATTCGGCTTGTACGTTCACGTGGAATCCGGATGGTGAGCGCGGGACGAAGACCTCAAGAAATGGACGGTAGTTGCCCGATCTTGGATCAGCTATGAACGCCCTGGTGCCGTCCAAAGCACTCGTTAGCGCCAGGTCCGGATCGAGCACGCAAAGAAGCAGGTAGCTCAGTTTGTGGATCGCCCGGGACACGAGTAGGGTTGCCGGTTCTTCCACCGGTAGCCGAAACGTGAGTTCGCCGGTTCCAGTGGCCTCATCCGGAAGATCGCCGAAGTCTCCGTATAGCCGTATCGCGAATCCATCCCCCGGCTCACGTGCGAACTCGATGCGTTTTCCGGAGGGCATCTGGAACACAATCGACTTGCGCGCGTTGACGTACAGAGGGCGCAGGGTTCCCATGAGGCCGAGTTGCAGAAAAGCCTTTTCAGCGGCAGATGCGGAGTTGTTCACCCGGTCATCGACCAGCCCCGGAGGGAGCTCCGCCCAATGAATTCCCAGACCCTGAAGGACCACATGCTCCTTCTTCTTTGCGTGTGCCGGAGGGATCCGCTGGCGAGTGATCAAGCATGTTTCGAGCGTGTTCTTCGCACGAAGAACAGCGACGAGCTCTCGCCAGTGCTCGGGGGTGACATCCAGCGGCGTCCGCACAGACCGGACCTTCCCCGAGCACGCCATCTCCTGCTCCACCCTAAACGGACACTCCGCCGCGTTTTCTCCCACCATCTCACCACCGTCCGACGATCAGTCCTGCACGCCACAACGGCCCTGACTGCTTGACCGCCGACGCCACGACCGGCGGTTGCTCCATCAATACCGCAATCTCCGCCGAGGATGATCACGCACGAGCAGCTGATGCGCGCGCAAGGGCGATCCCGGCGATGCCAGCTACGAAGGTTATTGCGAATGCCCCGAAGAATACCGCTGCTGGGGAAGGTTGATCCCGTCCGAGTGCATGCTCCAGCCGCCGCTGGAGCCTTTCGTCCTCGTCGTAGATCGGATCGACGTTACGTTCGTTGGGAATCGAACACCACGGATCGCTGCAGGTGTGGTCGACTCGCGTGTCGGCGCCGAACACATCCGTCTCATGATGCCGTGCCTCATGGTGCAGCGAGACCGCGATTCTGACCACGTCGCCGTGCGCGGGATCGTAGGCAAGCACCGCCGTGCGATGGTGGTCGATCCACGTACAAGCTACGGCATTCGGCCCGCAGATGAAAGGGTGGTAGACGACGCGTCGTAGTTCGCGGATCACTCGCGCATGACACTCCGGTGCATGGACGGCGAGGATGCGGAGTGCTTCAAGAACGCGTTGTCGGGCGAGCGGACTGAGGTTCCGGAGACAAAGCATGTCGAAAACATAGCGCGCTGCCCTCGTCGGTGCCAATGCGCCACATGTTTGGTTCGATCAAAGGTGCGTCGGTATGGCCCCGCAGCACCCGATCGCACGATCGACGGTGAAAGTTTGCGCCCGCTGTCCGACGTGCACGGGGAATCACCTGCCCAAAAAGTTCGCCATGGCGCGAGCCTGGTCAACCCCAGCGAGTTCCCTTGCCGGACGCCACTCCCAGTCCAGTATCGACGCCCACGGCCACGATTGGACGATGCGCAGGCCGTACCTCGCAGGCGATCTGGCCATCGGCGCGAGCCGCTGGAGCTGGAACCGGTTGTGTTCGAGCTGAAAGCGCACCCCCGACTGGTCGAGGGTGTCGAGAGTCTGATGAAGCAACTCGCCCGCGAGCCCAGGGTCCTCACCAGGAAAGCCCGTAATGTAGTTCACCACGAGCGAGATGCCGGCATGCGCAGCAGCATCGACCACGTTTAGGAAAGTACCCAGACGCTGACGCTTGTGGATGGTGAACTGTACCCGAGGATCCGCTGATTCCAGCCCCAGTTCCAAGGTGTCGCAGCCTGCCGCCGCGAGCGATGCGAGCAACGAACGGTCCAGAGCCTGGTGAATTTTCGTGCAACCTGCCCATCGGACGCGCCCCCGCACGAGACTTGCGATCTCGCGGAGCCGGGCGGGAAGAAGCAAGCTGTCCTTGAAACAGACGACTGCGTCCAACCCGGCCGCTTCCGCAATGATTGGCTCAAGCGCCGCGGTCTCGACCTCGGCGTAGGCGCCTTCGATCGCCGGGTAAGAGCAGAACGCGCACCTGGCGTACGCGCAACCCTTCGATGCCTGAACAGGGAGGGTGAGCCTCGGGATGCCGTATGCCTCCAAGTCCTCGAAGCATGGAACGACGGATGCGCCCGCCTTCGCGCGACTCGCGATGCTACTGCCGGCCCGGATCACTTCCCGGGGCCAACCGCGCCCCTGGCGAATCGCCGCCAAGAGTTCGACGAACGTGCGTTCCGCGTGCCCGAACACGAACCCGTCAATGTGCTCGCCGAGCCGGTGATCGATCGCGATGACATCCTGCAGCGCCGTGATGTGGGGTCCGCCCCAAACGATCGGCACATCCGGCCACAGTTTCTTCGCCACGAGCGTGGTGGCCAGCGCCCAGTAGACCTGGCCTCCGAAGAGCAGCGAGACTCCGAGGAGACTCGGTCTGTCTAGCGCTTCCAACCTCTGCGCGATCCACTCGCCTGAATCGGTGGCTGCTAACGAGCGGGCCACCCGAACCATGGCTTCGCACCCCACGGCGGCCGTATCAGCTGGGTCGATCTGGGGCGTCCCGGAACGGGCTGCGGGGAGCAAGCTCCGGATGTTCTGCCGGAACTCCTCGCTTGCTCCCCTGAGAAGGGTGCCTGGCTTGTCGTGGTCACCCGCGAAGCCCGATGGAGTCAGAGGCATGCTGGTGAGCTTCTCGCGCAGGTACGAGATGTTGAGATCGACGACACGGACAGTGAAGCCGGCCGCACGCGCAGCACCGGCCAGCATCGCGGGGCCGAGAAGAGGCCCGGCCCCGTACTTGATGAGCGGGGGGACCACTACGCATGCGGCGTTCACGAGGCACCTCCCATGAGCTCAAAGAAGGCCTCATGGAATCCATCCACGGTCGGCGATCGTCCTCCAGGTCTCTTGAACAGCCTTTCGCAGGCGGATATGAGCCGTTCGACCTCCTCAGGGATGCTGGGGCCCACCCGCAGGTGATGGACGGGACCCGAGATGAACGATCCAGGATCGAGACAGGCGAGCGCGGACAGCAGCCGCTTTGCAGCTGGCCACTCGGCACAGTTCACCGCGTCCTCGGCGTGCGCAACCAACACGCTGGCGGCCACGTCGTGCATCGCGCGGCAGATCGCCGTGTGGTGGGCCTTCATTTCATCCGCGGTGTTGGATGCGCCCGCTGCCAGGGACGCGTTGACGAGCGCGGGTGGAAAGCCCTTGTTCAAGTCGACGCAGTACTCGACCACGGCACGCCCCTTCGACTTCCATGCCTTGCCAGTCGCCAGATGCGTGCCGAGGTAGGTGTGCCACTCGAGCGTGAGTGGTGCCATCTTGAATCGCTGCAAGGCGAGCTCGAACAGATCGCCCGGCGGATCGGGCAATATGCAGATCCAAGCGAATAGGTCTAGAGCCTCCGCGTCATCGCAGTGCCCAAGGCGCTGTACCACCTGCGGCGCAAGGCAAGCAGGCAGCGGCGGTGTCCAACGATCCTCCGTCGAGGTGGCCCGCGCCTCTGCAGCGAGGCTGACATCTTCAAGTGTCACGAGGTCGGCGACCTGCTTGTGGACGGAGATGATCACGTCGAGCGCAAGGGTGAGCACGTAGCGTCTTGCTGCGATGTCGTTGTCCGGGTTTTCGAGGAGCGGCACAACGAGCGGCTCGGTACGCATCTCTTCGCGCGACGAGCAGAAGCAATCCGGATTGATGTCCGATGGGGCCACGTTGAGCGCGTTGACGATGCGTCCTCCGCGGACCTGATCGACGAAACGATACCACTTCCATTGTGGAAGCCTGCCCTTGAGGCGCTTCGTGAGGTCGGTCCACGCCACCGGGTCAAGGACTCGTGCCAGTCTCAGAGCCTCCAACTCCCGGCCTGGGTTGGATTGCGGCAGCACTTCGGCAAGTCTGCGAACAAATGGTTCGAGGCGAGCCTCCACGTCCTGAGCCAAGGGTTTTCCGAGCGCCACGATGGTCAACTCGGCATCCAGCTCGTGGACGTGGTCAATGAGGAACTGCTGCCCCGCTGCGTTATGCTTTGGCTCACCGAGGGCCCGCTTGAACGCGCGGATGGGATTAGCTGCGTACAGGGAATCGAGTGTCTGGCGATCCATATCGGACCCGCCTTTCCTGTCGAGAAACCTCTCGCCCCGTCCCTTTCGGGTGCCGCAACTCCAACCAGAGCAGTGCGACGGGCTCGATCCCTGGTTCAGTCTGATGATAGCGGCAGAACCTCCCAGGTCAAGTGGTGATCTGCGAGGCCTGGCATGTGCTCGACGGCCCGCGTCGACCCTGCATCGCGCGCGTATGTGCCACGACTTGGTCGTGGTCGCCCAGAGTTGAGGTGGCCAGGATGATGTTGGCCTCGCACTGGTGCGAGCATCGCTGCAACCCGTGCCGGGCTCCATTGATCTCGCCGAGCCGTTCCCCCACGGCGTAACGGCCGACCGGCGTCACGCATGACTTCCTTGGAGGCCTTGTTGGCGCTCATTGGACCAGCATCCGGAGGTCGACGATGTCAATGCGAATTTCGCTTGCGCTTGGGGATGATCTTGACGGATTGCTCCTTCTTGTTCTGGTCGACAAACTCTGCGCGGAAGTCGGCGCAACCGATTCGATTGAGATCGCGCCGATGGACGCACGAGCGGGCGGCTCCGGCGAAGGGAACGCGAGTGTGTGCGACGTGATCCTGACGGCAACCGCCGACGACGGGCAGGACCCGACCGCCTGCACGCGACGCTTGGCGAAGGTTCTAGGATCCATGGTCGTCGCGTGCAACCGAGCAGACAGCGACGTTCGTTCGCGTGCTGGCACCGATGCACAACACGTAACTGGCCCAGGTGGATGCACAGAGCAACGCATGCATCTGTCCGTATCGCGCCGCCTGCCAGGCTCCGGACCCCGGTTTCTCGGGCTCAAGCTCATGACTCAGCCCGAAGCTGGTCCTGCGACTCGATGGGGTCGGTGATGAAACGGTCGCACGTGCTCGTGGTGGAGGATGCCCTCCCGCCATTTCCTACGCCCGGGACTTGTGCATCGTTGGAAGGCGATTCTTCCTGCTCGCAGACCACGCATGATTGCGCGTCCGCACCCGGGCCGCGGATGCGCATGCTGCCGCCATCCGAGGCCGAAGGATGGCCCATCCCTGCACGCGACATTGAGCGAGAGCTCCCGTCTAGAGTTGGCTTCATCCTGCTGGGCGAGTCCACCAGGTTTCAAGCTGAGGTATCCCGCTGGCAGACCGGTTTGGGAACGCTCGAGGAGCTTGCCCGCGTGGGCTTTCTACCGATGCATCCTCCCGTGCATAGGCAGTATGACCTTTCGCTGCAGCGCACTGGCGCGCGCATTCCCTTGTCAGCTCTGTTCGCTGAAATCGGCATCCAGGATGGAGATGTGCTTGTGCTTGATCGATCGCGCGGGTGGATGGAATGAGCTTTCCCGCCCGCTCAAGCCGGGGAATCCTCTCGCGCTCTTCTTTTCGACCCGTCCAGTCCCACCCCAGTTTCCCACGAGGATTCGCCGCCACCAGGGCAGCCCTCGTAACGCTTCCGAAGTATCGCGCATGTTGTTGGTGAGACTGCGCGTCGGCCCCGTCGACTATGAAGGGCGATCGATTGCCGGTTGCATCCAGAATACGGAGGAACGTCATGTCAATCCTTGTGCTGGCGTCGCTTGGCGATGCGTCCGTTGCCGAATCGTTTCTGCACTTGCTCGAAGGCGCATCGTTCGTGCTGGGTGCCCGAGATTCGATCGAGATCGCACCGCTCGGCACCTATGAACGCGATGCTCGCGGGAAGATAGAGATCGTGTGTGCCGTGCTGGTGAGGGAGCTAGCCGTTCGGTCGCAGGGCGACACCACCAGTCGAGCGCACAACCTGGAGAGTGTGCTCAAGACGATGCTCGTCGCAAGCGGGCTCGCGGACACTGACGTGCGGGTGCTGGCAGCAGCTTCAGACCGATCCGCACGGCTCGGAACTGCGCATGCTCATCCGAGCAGTTCCAACGCATGACGAAGAAGCCCACCATCGGGCGGCGGGCTATTGCTGAGACCAGGTGCGTGCGATGCATGCATTCGGCGCGACGCGCCTGCGACCGGATCACACCGTGTCCGGGTAGTTCGTGGCGATCCTCGCGAGCGACGCTGGTGCGGCACAAGATCTTCGCAGCTGGCCCTGAGTAACGCAAACGCGCCTGGGGGCATGTATCTCTCGTGGGCGACATGGATCAATCAGCATCCGGCGCTGCGGGCTTGCGGATCGTTGGATCGGCGCTTTCGGGCTCGTACCAAAGCTATGACCAACAAACCCATCCCGACGGATTCATTCTACGAGGACCCGTCTACCTGGCGCATGATCGTTCGCGGCTCATTACGGTTGCTTGGAGGCAAAGCTCCGCTCAGGCTCCTGTACGCGGAAGTCAGAACGTGGGCGCAACCTTCCCGACCGTTTGGTCCGAACTGGAAGGCCAAGGTCAGGCAGACCCTCGCCATGGACCCGGAGATCGTGCCTGCAGGACGCGGCATCTGGGCGATCAAGTCCATGATGCCTCAACCCGACGCGAGCGATCCGGCAACGCCGAAAAGCTGAGCGACCTGTCTCCCGCAGGGAAACCGCCGGGCACGCGAGCCCGAAAGCCTGCCAGCGATTCGCACGTATACGTGCCGGAATCGGCGACTGCCGGCTTCGCGTTGCCCGGCGAGTTTCCCACTACCAACGTAGCCCACTACGGGTTCGCTGCTCGCAATCGAGCGTCGATGCAGTGAAGAAGGGTGCGCATGGCGTTGATCGTCAGTATCGCCTCCGCTTGGCCGAGCACCGCATCGTTCGGGTGGTCGTCCGTCGCCCTGTTTCTGATCGGGTCGAGGGCATCTACGATCGATCCCATGGCCCTTGAGATCTTGGTGACGTCGTCGGCTCGAGGTCCCGCCTGCGCGAGTGCTGGATGATGTCTCTGCAGCAACGCGAATAGCCGGGTCGCGCCAGATCCGACGTCGACAGGTATCGCGGCCTCTGTGCAGACGGCTGCTCGCAACTGCGTCGAGCCAACCCGGACGGTCCGGGGCTGTTCTCTCAACCGAGAGTGGTCCCAATCCATGACGAAGAAGTCCGCGGTCCATCGGCGGGCTTCCGGACGATGACCTTCGTTCGGCGAACGTCCAGCCCGTGAGCCCAAAGCCGGAGCAATTGGCGCAAATCGTCGCGTCAGCGCCGGTGCGCCGATGTGGTTGCCACGACTACAGTTGACCGGCAGCGGCATACGCAAGTAAGCACTTTCTGATCGGAGGGCTCACGGATGATCAGACCCATGTTCGGTGTCTCTGTCTCTTTGGCGGCAGCTCGTCTGGCGGTCGGCTGTGGAGGTGAGAACGGTGGCACAAACCCGTTGCTCGTCCCGGGAGCCGATGCCTCCATTGACGCATCAGTCGACGGAACCGGACAGGGAGGTTCCGCCGGCGACGGTAGCACCGGCGGCGCCGGGGGCGCAGGAGGAAGCGGCGGCTCATTCATGGACGCGAGCGATGGACCTGGCAAGGACGCTGAGCAAGAAGACAGCCAGGCGCCACAGCCTTGCATGCCCGGCCAGACAACCGACTATCTCGACGCGGTCATGGATCAGTTCCACAAGCGGTTCTACGTGTACAAGGACAAGGACGCTGCGGGAAACCACTTTGCGGCGCGCGGACGTTTGGGGGATTCCTCGGACGGCGGTTCGCCGTACCTGCCTTCGATGGATGAGGGGCACGTAGGCCCTGAGTGCGAAAAGGGTGCGGGAAGTTGCATCGAAGCGCAGTTCAACCCTGGAGGCAGTGTTACCTGGGGCGGGTGGTACTTCATGAATGGTGTCCTCGATGGCAACCAGCATGCCCCGATCCCGAACTGGGGGGACAAGGCGAACGCCGGCATCAATCTCCAGGGCGCCACGAAGCTGACGTGGCGCGCTCGTGGCGCCGTGGGGGGCGAGAGGGTGAAGTTCATCGCGTTCGGAGTAGGTGCGGGCGCGGCTGCAAGTCCGGATTCTGCGCCGACGCTGCCCCGGGACTACGACACGCTCTCAACCGACTGGAAGACGTTTGAGGCTGATCTCACGGGCATGGACCTCTCCTACGTGCTTGGCGGCTTCGGGTGGGTTTCCAGCGCGGCTGAGAACGGCGGCAACGGCATTACCTTTTATGTCGACGATATCTCCTACGATAAGGACACGACCGCCGACCCGAGGTTCCTGCTGAGCTACGAGACCGATCCAACGTCAGCCATCGCCTTCGACGGCATCATGCGCAACGTGGCGTTCACCTACGACAACGCTGTGGCCCTCATCTACTTTCTGTCTGTGGGGCAAACGACCCGAGCACGGCTCGTGGCGGACGCACTGGTCTACGCCCAGAATCACGACCGCACATTCACCGGCGACCGGTTGCGCAACGCGTACCAGGCAGGAGACCTGGTGCTGCCACCGGGCTGGACGCCTTACGGAGTGGCCGGCACCGTCCGCATGCCGGGCCGAACCGAGCCTTCAGGCACTTGGATCGAGGACGCCATTCAGGTGGGAACGGACACCGGCAACATGGCTTGGGCCGCACTTGCGTTGCTGGCATTCTACGAGTCCCAGAAAGAATCCAAGTACCTGGATGCAGCAGAGAAGCTTGCTACCTTCGTTGAGAGCAACTGCCGAGTCGACGACGCGCTCGGCGGCTACTCCGCTGGCTACGAGGGAGAAGAGCGAGACTCGACCGGGGCTCCGAAGCCTCAGACGAAGCTCGAGCGCCGCTCCATCGAGCACAACATGGATCTGTACGTGGTATTCAAACGGTTGGCGGCCCTCACGGGCAACAACGATTGGAATCAGAGCGCGGCGCACGCGCGGGCGTTCGTCGAAGCACCGGAGCTCTGGTCCGCGAGCGATGGGCATTTCTGGGCAGGAACGGCGACGTTGGCGGGTGACGCTGGTCCGAGCATCGAAAAGTCCGTGGTCCCGCTCGACGCACAGAGCTGGGCATTCCTGTCGATCACCGAATGGCTCACGAACACCGACCGCCTCAGAGCATTGGCCTTCGCCGAGGCGCACTGCAAGGTCGACTGGGGCTTCGACTTCGATTCAGACGCCAAGGCGATCTGGTTCGAGGGCTCTGGAGAAATGGGGGTGCTCTACCGCTTGCTCGGACAGACCACCAAGTTGAACGCGCTCATGGCAGGCATCGAGAGCGGGCGCGCTCCAAGCGGCGGATTCCCGGCAACCAACAGCGCAGAGCTCCTTGCCGGCCCCGATAATGCGCCATGGTGGATCTACTACCCGCGGCTGCATGTCGGGGCGACGGCCTGGGCCGGGTTCGCAGAATGCGGCACGAATCCCTTCTGGCATAGCGGGCAGTGAGCCGATCGAGAAACCGGCGTCGCGCCTCGCACCCCGACGGCCGTGTGCGTCTGAGCCGTGAGGAAGGGCCTGACTCGTCGGCGTGTCTTCAAGGCACTTCGGTTCACGTTCGTGAGGGAGCTGCGATGCCCCGCGGGGCATCGGACGTCGCTCGTTGGCATCTACGAATGCCGTGGTTGTGGAGGGCGCGTCGCTGGATACGCCTTCGAGGCCGACCTCGTGCGGGAGCGGACGCGTGCCGGACCCGGCGCGGCGGAGTTGAGCCGGTCGCGTTAGCCGCACCAGAATTCGCGCACTTACGCGTTGTGCACGCTTACCGGAAGGGCACCAAGTCCCTTGCGTTCGAGGTCGTCGAACCGATGGCGCGGAGGCGGTCCGCGATCTATCATTGATGTGCTGCAGGACGACCGCGGTCTGGACTTGTCACCACGGAGGTGGTCATGACGAATTCGGATGACTGGGTGCGCTCGAAGCAAGGCGTTCTTCTTCCGCGTCGGGGCTTGGTGCAGGGGGCCGCCGCGCTGGCCGTGCTGTCCGTCCTCCCTCGGGAGGCAGAGGCGGCAGTTCCGTGGTTGGCGTTGGGGCGGTTCGTGGCAGCGGCGGCCATCTCCTGGGGCATCGGAAAGGTGCTCGACCACTTCTGGGAGAGCGCGATGTCTCCGCGGGCGGCTGGTATCAAGCGTTACATCGGCGATTCGGCCCGCTTCGTCACCACGACCTCGGCAACGACAGGCGGCGTTGAGGGGCGCTTCCGGGACAGCCTGCTGGAAGCCAAAGCAGACAACGCAGTGAATTACTACATCGTCCCGCTCGGACTCATCCGGGCGATGGAAATTGTCGGACGCGAAGAAGCGTCTCCCAGCACAGCTTTCGCACACTGGGGTCCGCCGACGAGTCACCTCGTCTACAACGCTCTTCCGTTGGCAGGCGGCGGGGTGCTGACCGGATTGTGGTGGGGCAGGAACCGACAGGGGCGGCATCGATTCGTTGTTGTGCGCACGACGCGTTCCGGATCGGCCGGGTACATCCCCTGCTTGGGCGACTACGCGTTGAAGGCGGAGCGCGTCGTGCGGGACAGGCAGATCGCGTTGGCGGGGCCGCGACTGAGAAGGCTGATCGAAGATCCAACGGCGCACGTCTACGATTCTGCAGACGACGCACCCGCGCATGCGTGACAGTGACCGGATTCAGTCGGGAGCGCGGGCCGTTGATCGTCTCAGCGCGAATCTCTGAAGGCGGTTCACGATGATTCGCTGTCTTCTCGCGGCGTGACCACTGGGGCATGTTCCTTCGCTGCCCCGTGTGCCGTCCCGCTCTTTGAGGGAGCGCTCTGGGCTGGTCGTCCCGGTTTGAGCGCATGAAGACGGGCTTCTGAGCGCAACGTGATCCCGTCGAGAGCGCGGGATGGGACGGGTGTCTGTCAGGAATTTGGATAGAGCGGGGGAGGTGGGTTTTCCCAGCGGTGAATCGCAGAAAGGAGAATCCCCGATGGACCACCATGACCCTCCTCCCCCGCCGGTCGAAGAATGCCTCACCTCGAGCAGGAAGCGCAAGTACAAGGGAGGCACGCTGATCGCACAGGGCGTCCGCACGCTCGACGAGCACGGCAAGCGAGTCGCTGACGCCGACCTGTATCGTCCGGAAATCTGCCCCGCGTGCGAAGGCTCCTCGTTGCATGTTCACGACCGGCTGGAGCGCCACCCACGTGGGCTGATCCTGGTGGCGGTGCTCACGGTGTTGCGCTTCATTTGCGCCAACCCCGAGTGCCGGGCTACCTGGCGCGTGTTGCCCGCTTTCCTGGCCCGGAACCTATGGTGGGGATGGGAGCCGATCGCGCATGCAACCCAGCCCGAGATCGCCGCGCCGACCGAGGCGCCGGAGCCGCCGACGCGCACCCGGCAGCGCTGGATGGCGAGACTCAGGTCCTCGGCGAGACAACTGATGGTGCTGCTGGCGAGCCGCGGCACACAGGCCGTGCAGGCCGTGGGTGCAGCCGTCGGTGTGAACGCCACCAGGACAGCGTTGGTGCGAGAGCATGCCGTGCAGCTCGGTATCCCGGTGCTATGGCGGCTCGCCACCCTTGCCGCGCTTGTGGACCGGCTCGAGCGGGGGATTCGTCTCATGTGGCGGTGGGCAGGTTCCGCGTGACCATGGGACAGCGCGGGTTCCCGGATCGGATCCCACCGTTTGTGGCGGCAGGTTTTCCGTAGCTTCTGGGGCGTGGACGAAGAGAGCCGAAGACAGCTCGCGCTTTGGAAGCTCGGAGTGCTGGGGCCGCTGATGAGCGCGCGGCTCGAACACGGCGACGTGCGGGCATACCTGTGCGCAGCTGCAGCGCGTGTGCATCGGATGCCCGACGGGCGTCAGGTCCAGCTCAGCGAGCGCACGATCGAAACGTGGCACTACGACTACCAGCGCGGTGGACTGGAGGCGTTGATGCCCCGCGGCTGGGATCGTCGAGTGCGCTTGTCGACGGAAGGCGGGCTGAGCGAGAATCGCCACTGCGCGCGAAGTAGATTCGCAGGGATCCACCCTTCCTCCCCTCAGCGTACGCTTTCGCGCGTCTTTGATCTGGCTCGTACACACGAGGACTCCCGAAGTCGGCATCACTTCTTCGCAGGAGGCGGGCTGTAGAGCCAGCCTTCGTTGGTTTCCCCGTAGAGATATCGTCCACCCCAGACCATCAGCTCCGACCCCGTCCAGATCACTGCTGGATTTGCGCGGTGCAGCGGCGCACCGATTTCACTCATCATTGTCCACTCATCGTGCGACACGTCATACACCGCACCCTTCTGGATACTCCCGTCCCATACGTACATTCGATCGTCACCCCACGCCGGTGTGGGAAGCACGTTCGAGAATGGGCTCGGGTCGAGCGCTGGACCCGGCGAAGCGATTGGACGCCAAGAATCCGCATCAGGATCGTATGAGGCGCTGTCACCTGCACCGAAGCTCGAAGGCTCCCACAAGATCACTTCCGTGCCAGTCCAGAGCCCGCTTGGCTTCGTGCGGGCGCTTGGGGCGCCTTTGGTCGTGGTTGGCGTCCAGGTGTCGGCAACAGGATCGTAGAGCCATCCGGTGTTCACCGCGGAGCCATTGGGCTCGAGTGCGCCGCCCCACACGAACACTCGCGCACCAATCGACACGACAAGCGCCTCGTAGCGGCAAGCGGTGGAATCCGGCGGTTTGATACCGGTCCAGGCGTCCTTGGCCGGAGAGTAGACCGCCCCGCATGCGCCGTTGGCGCCCTTTGCGCCAAGAAGCACGCCCATGTCCGACGCCCACGCCAGTTTCCGCGGCCAGACGTCGTAGCCCGACGTATCGGAAATGTCTGTCCACTTGTCCGCGACCGGATCGTACGTGCTGATCAGGTCAAACATCGAATCTACCACTGCTAGCGTCGTACCCGTCCACGCAAACATGGAGTCGCACGAGCAGTATGGGCCCCCTTTCGCAATTTCGTGCCACGTATCGGAGGCACTATCGTAGATCGTGCCGTGCGTCACCGCCATGTCGACTTCCCAGTCGCGGTATCGGCCGCCGTAGAAGAGAATGCCCTTGCTTGTACGCGCGGACGCAGGATGTTCGCCCACTGACGGCTCAATGAGCCCGGAGGGTGAAGTCCTACGCCAGCAATCTTGCACGCAGGGAACCCCGGCTTCCGCATCGACGGCGGTCTCTGCCTCTGACACATCGGAAACGTCACCAGGCGCACCGTCCCAGGCATCCGGCAGACCAATCGAGCCGGCATCCCCGCTCGGTTCGACCTGCGTCTCGGATGTGGCCTTCCCCTTGCAGGATCCGAGGGCGAGGGCCGACAAGAGAAGCCAGCAAACAGTCGGCCAAACGCTCGGGACTCTCATTGGATCCTCCATCACAGGCCAGGCAGGAAACTCGTGTCGGATGAAGCCGCCTGCAAGAGGCAAGTTCCCTGGCAGAGCTGCGATGGCTCGCTCATCATGAAATGAAGGTGCGTGACGCCACCAGTCACCACACGGTAATCCCCGTAGAATGGCTGATAATTGCCGGTCGGATACTTGCCTAATCCGAGCGTGAGATCGAAGTAGGAGTCGTCCTTCGCCGTCCGCACATCCCACTTCAGTGTCTTGGGATTCCGCACGGCCGCCATTGACCAGATCTTCGAATCGGGTCCGCCGTTCCAGTCGTACGCAATCTCGTAGAAGCGAACCGCGACCGTGCCGTCGCCGAGAACACCCAGGATCGGAGCGAAGCGATCGTTGTCCGAACCTTGTTGAGGCACCGTTTCAGGCCCCGTCCATGTTGCGCCGCCGTCGTTCGACAGGTTCACCCGCAAGCCTTCCCTTTTCGCGCTGTCGCGTGCCACGTATGCAACGACGATCACGGAGCCATCTCCGCCGAGGGGCGATGTGGCAAACTCCCAGAAGGGGACGCGCGGACGCACGCTCTTCCCTGCTCGAACGATATCGACACTCGCCCATCGATCGAACACAAAGCCAGACCCGGCGGGTTCGTCAGGCTGGCTGGCGAGCGGTTCGCACTTACTCCCTTGGAGTCCCGCTGCTTGACAGCGGAAGACTGAAATGAAGGCGTCGTTCGATGAGCCTGGAGACGCATCCCAGGCCACGTAGGATGTCGCTGTTTGCTTCGGTTCCACCGCCACATACGTGCCTCCAAGACCCCGCGGGAAGGCTGGCCCGGCCACCTCAAGCGTGTCGCTGTCCCACTTCCCGCTGATGCCGTCTAAAACGCGATAGAACACTCCCGGATCCTTCTCCATGCCATTCGAGTAGTCATACGAGGTTCGTAGCCAGGCGATATGAATCTTGTCATTCTGATCTGCTGCCATGAACGGATGATCCAGGTACTGCTTGTTGCTTGTTGTGCAATACGGGTCCTTGTCCGGGTCTTTGACCGCCGGGAGCAGCCATTCGGGCGGCAGATCGTCAACAAGCTGCGTCGCTCCCGGGGTCACACGATAGAGCCGTATGCGGCTTTGGCACCATCCGTAGTTGTAGGTCATCCTGAATTCATGAAACATCACGTACCCGATATTCGGGTTGCTGTTTAGCAACACGGCAGTCGGATCGCCCTGAAGCCAGCGATCCCCGCCTCCCTGCGAGGCCCAGTCCGTGATGAACCCCGTCTCGTTCTTCCACGTGTGGCCGTCGTCATAGGACCACTTCGCCCGGATAAGCACCGTGGCCTGCGGCAGGTCCGGCATCTGCTTGTCGGTGAGTCGCATCGAGGCGAGGAGCATGTTGCCCTCGACTTCCGCGGCGCAAGTCTCAGTCCAATGCTCAGCGGTGTTCGCAGTGATGAGTTCCGAGGTAATCTCAGAATCCAGCAGGTTGTGCCACCGTTGCTCGCCGTGCTGAGTCACGAACGCGTAGCCGACCCCCTGCACCTCCTGCGCCACCGTGTATACCCTGGGGTCATTTGAGAATTGCCCCACCGCTTCCTTTGGCGCCATCGCGAGCGGCCCAACTGGTGTGTAGTTGATGTCCGGGGGATTCGGCGTGGGCGCGGGATGCGTCCACGCATCGTCTGACGCCGAGTACCTCGTGTAGTATACGCCATCTTTCTTGACGCACGCAGCATCGTAGCCATAGTCCCGTGCCGCAGCGGCGAGCGCGAAGGCGCTGCTCGGCAGACAGTCGGAATCGATTTTGTAGATGCCGGGAGTCTGGCTAGGTGTATGGAAACGAACCTCCCATAGGCCTCCGCTTTGATCGAGTACGATGGCGGAGATGTAGTGGTAACCGTCCATCGTCTCCCATGCCACGGCTGCACCGTCGCCCTGGAACTTCATGTCAGTCGCCACGCTCACGTCCCGCCACAGATCCAACGGATCCCCCTGACGCACGCTCGCGTGCAGCGCGCCTTCCGGATCGACCGCGAAAAACCAGGGGATTCCCACCATGACGGAGCCGAAGATCGGCGCGGTGAGGCCCACGCTGTACATGGAAGCATCCTCGAAGTGAAAGCCCGAACCGTCCCGTGCCAGGAAGTTCAACACCCATTTCCCAGTGCCAACGGCAATGTAGCGAATCGGCTCGGCTGAAATCGACCCCGCTTCGGCGACCAACGCCCTGATGTGTCCGAAGTATCCCCCTTGGCCGGGAGGAGGCTGGTACTCGGCGCTCCACGAGAATCCCTGGCCGGGATCGATCGCTCCTTCATGGATGTGCAAGTCCTGGCTGACATAGTAGACGCGTTCGTGCCAGAACGATCCTTCGCCCTTCCAGGACACGGCGGTCACACCGCGTCGTGGCGACGTGACGGTCGGATCGCCTGGCGGAAAGAGATACCTGCTCCACGAACGCTCCGTGCTCAAGATCGACGCAACGCCACTCCCGGGAGCTACTGTCCAGATTCGCGTTGCTTCCGTGCTGGTCATTGGATCGGTTGTTCGTGTGACAGCGATCTGCTGCGATGGGCTCAGTCCGGTGCAGGTGCAACCGGAAGCAGCCAACCCCACGGACAACAGCGCCACGCTGATCATTGGTGACCTGGATCGTAGCATGTCTCGAGATCAACAGGCCGCGGTCGAAATGTCAACCTCGAGCCGAGAACGCCTGATTCGGCCGCGCCCGGATACTGTTCGGGCCGGTCGACGTGACCCTTTTCGATCAGCCAGGTCGCTACTGTCCCAAGTCGGGTCAGTCCACCGAATGAACCGATGTGATCGGGGATCGAATTCGGTGTTGAACTGGCCTGGGCGGATCGTCAATCGGGGGGTTGGGGTAACGCTACGTTCCCCCCTGGGTGTTCGGCGGACGAGACCGTATGTGTGCGGAACGCGGCACCGGTCTTCTCCAATGGCTCCCGCGAGTGCCGAGTCCACTGATTCCCGGCCGCATTGAGTGCGGCTCCAGACGAACACCATGTGCGCCGTCCTGTCCGTTCCTCGATGGACGTCTTGGTTTGCGCCGCAACGGCGGACGGCACGCGGGGCAAGACGGGTCTGGGTATCCTGGGAGCTGATTCATGGGCAGGACATAAGGCGGGAGGGGTGACAGCCAGATTCTGCGAATTCTAAGGCGGGGCACACGCATCACGCGCCAGGACTTCCACGTCGCCGTTCCGCAGTCTGCAATCTCAAGGCTCTCGGGTGGTCGCGAGCGGCGGCACTGGCATCGGACTGTACGCGTGCAGGCGGATCGTTCGCGGGATGGGTGGGGAGATTTGCTTCGAGTCGTCACAAGGCGTGGGGACCCGATTCCGGGTTCTACTTCTCGGCGCGGCATCGGGCCAGCCCACTCCCGCGGCTTGACGCTCCCTGTTGGTCAGGCGTACGGATGAGCGGTCGCGCGCGAAGCAGACTCGCAGGGTCCACCCTCCATTCCTCAATCCTGCGCTTTCGCGCGCGGTTTCACTTGCTCAACCGTCCTCAGAATCTCGTCACTCTCCCTGCTTCGACTGCAGAATCGTAACGGCTCAGGCCGCTCGGGCATGTTGTTCTCGTAGGCGCGTCAGGCACATCGGTGACCCCAAGGTGCCTGCCACCTGCATCCACCAAGCGGAGGGACACCATGTCGATCCTCGTAGTCGCATCACTCGGCGAGCAATCACAGGCAACAGCGTTCTTGCACCTGCTCGCCGGAGCAACCGCCGTCCTGGGAGCAAGCGATTCGATCGAGATCGCGCCGCTGGGTGTGTTCGAGCGCGAGGCGCGCGGCAAGACCGAGACGGTATGCGCCGTGGTGGTCAAGGACGCGGAGGGCAGCCCACAGGGCGACGCAGGCACCCGCGCACGCAACCTGGAGGGCGTGCTCAAGACCATGCTCGCTGCAGGTGGGCTCGCGGACGCTGAGGTGCGCGTGCTCGCGACCGTGCCCGGGCAACCTGGGCGTTCCGAGATTTCTCGCTCAGCCGCGCGTGGGCCCAACCCATGACGAAGAAGCCCGCCGTTCATCGGCGGGCTTCCCAACAAAGTTGGCCGGCAATGCCCGGCCGAAAGGAGGTGAGGTGGCGCAGGGAAGGCGATGACTGGATGTCGGCGGATGGGGCGGCTGCTCGGCCATCTTTACTCCTAACCGACAACCACTATGGGATTGGACAACCTACCCGTCTCCTGCGACATGCCACGAAAGGCTGGCCAGGAGTCATTGCCATGCCACATGACCCACCTTCCGGACGAGCCGTGTCCGTTCGAAGCCGACAACAACCCGATCGGCGTGCTCGCCACCTGCTGCTCGCTTCGCGGCAAAGTGGCCGCCTACGAGCTTGATGCGTTGGGCGAGAAGAGCCTGGCCTCGCACATGTACGAAGACATGACCGCGGCCAAAGCCATCGTCTTCGCCAAGAAGCTCCTCGGCGCCTGCGACCGCCTCGAACGCGCGCATGCCGGGGATGCCGAGAAGCCGAAAGGGGCTGGCTGGGGACAGACATACGACTTGACCAAGGAGAAGTGGGTGGGCGGGACATCTTCGACTTTCGAGGAAGCCATCGCGACGATTCGTCAAGCGGCGCGCTGGTACGAGAAGGTCGGGCGTCTCGGCTGCGGGGTGCACGCCTGGTACTAACCAGGTTGCGGGTGTCCGGCCAATGACCTTCCAAGCGCCACCAAGCCATGGGCGAACCGATCGGGAACGTGGGCCGAGCCGCCGCTCCGTTGCCGGCACCGGTCCTCAGACCTTCCTCTCGAACTCGATGGCGCCTCCATGGAGGCTGGGCGCGTCTCGGGAGCGAGGGAAGGTGGCCGGGGATCCGCGCCAGAGGCGGGCGAATGCCCGTTCTACGTCTCCCGATCGGGGCGTCCGGTTGTTGCTGAAGCACCACGCTGGATCGGCCCACAGTCAGCGTTCGATCACACCGACGCTTTGCGCATCTGGGCCGGTGCGTTGCGCAACGACCGTTGGAAAGCAGGGAAGTGGGCTGTCCGCGCTCGGATGGCCTCTGCCCATGCGGAGCAACCTGCCCCGCTCATCCGGCATTCGAGCTCGACGC
Organism: Deltaproteobacteria bacterium; assembly: GCA_016218915.1. Lineage (GTDB taxonomy): Bacteria > Myxococcota_A > Polyangia > Polyangiales > Polyangiaceae > JACRCQ01. Next base: position 56,735 of record JACRCQ010000063.1, on the reverse strand, counting down.
AGCAAGCGATGAGCAGCGCGGCGTGGTCGTAGTGGCGACGTCGTTTCTCGCCGAGTACACCGTCGGTTCGCTTCTCCGCGGCAACCTTCATGGCAGCTAGCGCTGAGTCGTGATCCGCGGTGGCAAGGCCCTCGATCACCTGGGCGCGCTGCAGCGCCTCAAGGACCGCGTATCGCGCAAGCTGAGGAGTGGTTGTCTTCGCGGCATCGCCCTCGTCGAACGCAAGCGCCCCCCTGTCAGGCTCCGAGGCCACGGGACGATTCAGCACCCTGACGATGCCCTCGCGCACGGACCCAGGAGACGGCTCTCCAAAAACCCAGGCGAAAACAGAGAAGAGCAGGTGGCCCGGATGGTCGCTGCTCGACCAACCAAGGCCCGGTGCCTTCTTCAGAAGCGCTGCGGCAGCGGGGATGTCGTGGGCGAGAACGTGCAGGAGTCCAACAAGCCTCGCCGACTTGGTCGGTTTCGCTTTGAGCGCCGCGGTTGCCCGCTTCTTGATGGTCGCAGCCGATGGATCTTCTGCGAGCAGCCAGCGCAACATGCGGGCGAGAGACGGCGCCCCGAGCCACGCGGCCTCGAGCCGCTTTGCGGCGTCCTTGCGCTTGAGCACTTCGGCGGCGAGCGCTGCGCCATCGAGGAAGTCTCCGCGCCAGATTGGGGAAGGGACGAGGTCGGCTGCAACCGCGTACGCAGCAAGGGACTTGGACCAGTCGCCAGCTGCCACGACGACATCGCACCACGCGCGGACCGCTTGGGGCTGCTTGGTCGTCCGAGCGATGCGCTCGAGCCCGATGCTGCCTTCCATGCGCCCGACAGCCTCACGCAGCCAACGATCCTGATCCGTCTCCCAATCGGTGGCAGGCTGCTTTTCACGCCCTAAGAGCGCGATCCACAGCGGCAAGAACTGCTCAATCTCGGGGATGTCGCCGCCGAGCACACCCTCGATCGCACGGAGTGGGTCCCGGATGCAGGCGAGACCGTCGCGGCTGCCGAGCGCATCCAAGACATGGTCAGCCCGCTGGGCAATTGGAGTCGTCAGATAGACGGCGGCCAAGTACGTCGAAACGCAGTCATTCAGATCGACGGTCAACACTTCATCCACCGTCTCGTGCTGCCCGAGGTCGAACTCAGCCTCGGCAATTGGACCGAGCAAGGACTCGAAGATGGCTGCTGCGCAACGGTGGTCTCCGGCAAGCGATGCCTTGACGGCTTGTCGCAAGAATCCGTCGACCTGGCGCGGGTCAGCAGTCCCGACGCGACGGGCCGCCGCCACGAAGTTGTTGACCTCGTTGACGATCCCCTCCGCGGGCGCCGCAGGCCGCCAACCGACGTTCGCTGTGGACGCTCGACGCACGAGCGCATCCTCAAGTTGCATGCGGGATCCGTCATCCAGCGCGCCGATCGCTTCGAGCACGAACGACCGCAACTCCTCTGCGCCAAGCGCGTCCAATGCGGCCTTGATATCGAAGTCGCCATCGCGCTCGGAGGACTGCGTTCGGTACCGGGAGTTGATGCGCACGGAGCAATTGTGCCTCAGCCCAGGCGAAGGTGACAGGGAGAACTGCTCTTGCTGAGGTCAGGCATGGGAAGCCGTTGTTCCATCGGTGGCGCAGAGCACTCACACGATTGCTCAGCGGCGCTGAAAAACGAGACCAGCGCGCTCAACATGAACAGCCCAGGGGAACGAAGGACCGAGCGAGTCGTCGAGCTTGAGCGTTTCAAGCCGACGCATAAGGTCCTGCTGTTGCCGTGCCTGCGCGACTGCGGCGATGGCTTATCAGGTCACGCTAAGCCTATCCACGCCGACCGGCTCGCCGATGACCGCGTCGAGCAACGCAAGCGTTGCTTCAACTTCGGGCGCGGGGCGGTCCATGGGAAGCCAACAGACGTTGCAGCGGGGCAGGTTGTTCAACACCTTCCCGAACCCCGCCGCGTGGCGTTCGCAGGGTGTCAGCTGACCCGATGCGTGCATCCGGCGAAGACAGTGAAGCCTCTCCATTTGGCAAGGGTATCACACGCTGCTCCACACCAAGGTCCGGTCCCAACCGGCACCCGCACACACGCTCCGCCTTGCCGGAATCGACCATGGCCTGCTCCGCGACCATCGCATGGAACGCGCGATCCGGCGCGGTTCAGGATGCCGGGAGTGTCGGGTCGCGGGGCGAGAGGGCACGCGCTTCGTCTTCGCAGGATTGCGCCATGCGGATATGGTGCGAACATGCAAAGAGTCGCTTCCTGCGGGAGCATCTCCTGCAAGCTCCCGCCGCCGACTGAAACGCATGAGACCAGCACCCTGCTGAGTCACCAAGGGTTGCCTTTCGGAACTCTGTCTGCCAGCATGGGACAATGAGGGCGTCACGGGTCATTCCTGTCGTGTTCATAGGAGCAACGGTGTTCGGCACAGCAGATGCTCTGTGTGAAGCGGCGCGGACCTCAGCCGATCACCGACGTCCGGCGCCCACATCCTCCCAGTCGAAGTTGTCCGCTCCTGCGACAAGCCCCCACCTTGAGCAGCGCCTGCCCTACGATGGAGGCGAGGTTCCGTGGGGCTACCGCGTTGAATCGAGGCCACTATACGAGCTTCTCATTCCCGGAGCTGCGACTGCTTCCATCGGCGCAGTCGTGTTGGTGGTCTCACTCGTGCTGCAAGCAGGCGTGTCCTGCTCACCAGGCGACGACTCCTGCGAGTCGAAGCGATTGGACTACAGGACTCCTGTGATCATAGGCGGCAGCATGTTGGTTGGGGGACTCATGCTGTCCATGGTGGGATTTGCGGTCAGGTCAGAGAGCCTCGTTCGCGATCCATCGATTCCCGACACATCTCGACGACCGAACGCTCCTCGTATCGACGGATTCTCCCTCCGACTTCTTGGCTCTTCGGCCATCGGCTTGGGGCTCGGCGGGCACTTCTGACCTTCCCGCCGCCTCTGGCGGCGCGCGGCGGGAACGCAGCACCCGGCCTACAACTCGACCGTGGCGCCGAGGCACTTTCGCCGGAGCGAACGGCGCTGGTCTCGCGATGCTGTCCTTCGGACTGCGTTGAGCACGGTCCATCGCCTGGCACGCCGTAGTTGACGACGTACTGCGGTGACGAGTTATGGCCCCTGTTCAGTTTTCGGCTGTTGAACTTGGCGCCTCAAACGCGAAATCTGAATTCTCTGTAAGGCAGCGCTTTGGAAGGCGCGGGCTGCGCTTGCATGATTGCATCAGCCCGAGTCACGGGCTTGATCGCGATGCTACGTGGGGACATCCGGAGCGGTCGCCTGACACGAGACGCGAGCCACTCCACGACAGCGGTCACATGCAACGCGGGCGGTGTGGGTTCGGGTGCCGGTCGGCCGAGCAGGTAGCCCTGCGCGAGCGACACACCGTTGTCGAGGAGCGTGGCCAGGTCAGAGCCTCGCTCGACCCCCTCAGCGATGAGGTGGATCCCTTGGCAGCTGCAGAACGTGAGCACGGCTTGAAGGATGTCGCGCCGGAGGGTGTCGTCCGAGATTCCGTCGATGAGGGAGCGATCTACCTTGAGGAATTCTGGCCTGCATCGCACGATCGCTGCGAGGGTCGAGAAACCAGCGCCCCAGTCGTCGAGCGCGATACGGAATCCCTGGGACCGGTAGTGGGCGGCAGTACGCTCGATGCGCTCCCCGCCGAGCTCCGGGTCGCGTTCAGATAGCTCAAGCACGATTTTCTTCGGCGAGAGGCCTGCACGCTCCAGGGCCCTGAGAGTGAAGCCTGGGATGTGGCAGGGGTCCTCGATCACGCGCGTGTCGAGGTTGAAGAAGAACACAGCGTCCGCGCGATCCGGGAGACGAGCGATGCGCTCGATGGCGATCGAACGCCACGCCTGCTCAAGTTCCACCAACCGGCCTTGCTTCCAGGCCATTTCCACCAGCTGGTCGGGGCGAGGCGGCGCATATCCTGCTGTGCTCGGCAAGTTTGCCGGAGCGCGGCCGAGCACTTCGTAGGCCACGGCGCGGCCGGCGGAGACGTCCACAATGGGTTGAAATGCAACGGTCAGCCTGGGACTGCAGAGGATTTGATCAAGCATGGCCGCGAGCATGATGGTCGCGAGTGGCACGCCCATGGAGAGGAGGCGACCAAGCGGCAACATATTGAAATACGGCGAACGCGGTCTGCCAGCGACGTCACCAACCTGCCACACCCTCCTACCGAAGACAGGCGCTGCCGAGATGTTGCTTGACCACGCCAGAGTTTCCGCGCAACCGTGCCTGCACGCTCGCAGTTCCTTGGCTGATCGATGGTGACGACTCGTTGGCCTGGAGGACACGCATGGGAAAGAATGATGGCGGCAAGGCTGCTCCCGACGCGAGCACGATCCTGCCATCAGGGCCGTCTGATTCGCGGACGGATGATGGGGACCCACTGCCGTCTTTCGAACCGCGGTCTTCAGTCCGCATGAACAACATCAGTCCGCGGACGCCGGATCGAAATCCTCAGGCCGACGAACGCCGCGCTCAGACCGAAGCAGCCGGGGCCATGGCGATCATTGCCGTGCACGAGATCGGCAACGTCGTTGGCTGGCTCGACATGGCGCTCGCGATGGCGGAGCACGCAACCCGGTCCTCCCGTGAGGAAGCAACGGTTGATGTGGGCGCCACAATCCGCGACGCCAGAATGGGCGTACGGCACATCGCCGACATCGTTCATGCACTGCAGGGTCTGGGGCGGCATCGCGAGACAGAGTCGGAGCTGTTTGACCCGGTTGAAGCGCTGCACGTTGCGATCCGGTTCGCCGAACCTCGGATCTCAGCGCGCGCGACTCTCGTCGAGGACATCAACTCGACGCCCATGTTGCGTGGCCGCAAACACGAGCTGACGTGCGTCTTCCTCAACCTCTTGCACAACGCTTTGGATGCGCTCCCGGAGGGAACTCCAGAGACCGACACGATCACCGTCATCACGAAAGCGACAGGCGGCGAGGCGTGCTTCGAAGTTCATGACACCGGGGTGGGCATCCCAGCCGAGGTGGCGGAGCGCGTCTTCGATCCGTACTTCAGTGGCAGCCCCGACCACGCCGGATTGGGGATCGGTCTGCACGTCTGCCGACGGATCGTTCGCGAGATGGGTGGACAGATCGGGTTCGAGTCGTCACCAGGCGTGGGGACCCGATTCCGAGTTGTGCTTCCCGGGGCGGCATCTGGTCCGCCGACACCTGCGGCTTGACCCACTCCGTTTGATCAGGCGTTCGGATGGGCTGTTGCGCGCGAAGCAGACTCCCAGGCTGTCCATGCCATCCGCCCGGCACGCGGGCTCGGTTCGGCGGACCTCGTCCGCTTCCAGACGTTATCCTCGGTCGCCCAACTCCGGCCGCTCACCATGGGGCACGGGCCATCGTTCCGGCTCGGTCGAGCGGCCACAGGGGCCGTGCATCCCGTCAAGATCGCAGTCGTGGTAGCTTCTTGCTGTGAGCCGTGACGCCGCCAGCATCATCATCGCGGGCATCCGCTTCGGCCCGCTCGCGACTGTCTTCGCAGGTGTTCTGCTCAGGGCAAGGATCGCAGCATGAGCGACGTGACGATCGATGCGCCAGCTACGCATCCAATAGCTTCGATCACCCTGACCGAGAACGGACCGGCCACGGTGCGCTGGCGGGATGGCCGCGTGCAGCGGTTCGTCCTTGAGAGCGACGTGTACTATCGCATCGTTCCCCTGCGGACGGTGCGGGAATGGTTCGAGGAGCAGCGGATCGAAATGGCATGGACGGTCGGGCGGTGACCGGCGGTGGAGGTGCGGAGCGCGCTTGGTCCGGTGTCCGGATCTCGTCGCTACACTCCGACTTTTCTCAAGCTCGTTGGTTAACGAACCGTGCTTTTCCTGCATGATCCAAAAAGGAGGTTGCCCGATGGCTCGGGCGTGACGACCATGTTGCTTCCCATCCCTGTGTCCGCCGAAGGACCGGACCCGACGTCTAATCCTTCAATTGACACATCTATGGGTAGAACACTGCACTACGAGGTCTTCTTCGACAGACCTATATCACCCGAAACGAGGAGGGAGATTCTTCTCGTACAAGCCTTGCTGAATTATCGCTTCACCTGGACGTGCGAGGCACTCTCGCTCGAACTGTTCCAACGGCCGCTCGTGCCCGGGAAGAGCAAGGAGTTCGTCTTCACCTGCGACCCCAGTGACCCCAGGCCAAGGATAGGGACCGGATTCACCAAAGTGCGAGAAGACGCCTGGAACGCGTGTCTCGTGAGCGTCTTCCTGCGATGGGTATCTACCCGATTGCCGGGCGCCACGATAACGCTTCGTGACGAAGGCGACTACATTTTGGCTGGTAAGGTCTTCATCCGGCAGGGGGACGCGGAGATCGATCGAACTCACCTCACCCGCATACGGGAGTCCCTGGTTCAGAATCAAAAAGAGCATATGCTCAAGCGTCTTGATGAAGTTGTTCAGCTGGCAGACGAGGGCGTCTTCTTCGATAACTCGTTCATCGTGCAGGAATACGCCGACCGACCTGAGATCAGCGGACTACGGCTCACGGATGACCAGCTTGCGACGGTTACGCTTGCTGAGGTTGCCGATCGCGTGCGCATGCCATGGGACGTTGACTGGCTGATCGCCGGGTTCGAGCGCTGGTAGGACCTCCGAGCGAAGCGCGGCCGGACCCGCGGGTTCGGTACTCGGCGGACAAGGGTTCGGCCGAGAGCACGACGATCATGGAGGCGATCGCTGGGCTTCTCGCACCGGGAACTTGCCTGGCTGTTTCTGGATCGGCTCGGTCCGGCCGCGACTTCGTGTTCTCCCGATGATCTGAGCGGGAGGTTCAGCCGCGCGTCCCGCCGACATCGGACTCCCGTCATGCTATGCCAAGTAGATGTCGAAGCGCATGAGCGACCAGGGCAGAGAAGAAGAATCTGATTGCGCGCGCGTGCGTGTTTTCGTAGGCAGGCTTGTCTTTCGGCGGGTGGGGACGGAGCCCGATGGGCGGACTGATCCTCCGGCCGTGGTGTTCGAGAACCTGGACATGCAGGTAGGGCCGCTGGTTTCCGGGCAGGTGGTCTCCACGCCAACGCCCTCCCTTGGTGAACTCCTTGACAGCCGAGTCGGAGGGATCGAAACGGCCGAGCGGGCTTCGGGGGCGGAGATATCGCCGCGCGGCCTCAACATGGCGATGCTCGGGTGCAAGGTCGATCCTACGATAGGCATCACACCTGTGAACGGTGCCCTCGACCTACGCGAGTCCGTTGTTCCAGGAGTTGGAATCGTCTCACACGCGGAGATCGTGCATCGCCGCCATGGCGATGCGACATCGAGGCTTGTGGCCGACGCTGTACGGAGTAGTTTTGTCTGGAGCGAACGCGGTGAGCGACAGGGCACCAAACAAGTGGAGGCCGAAGCTGCCGCGCTCCTCGCGCGCGGGTGGAACCGCATGCACGGGACGCAATATGCGGGATTCGTGGAACCGGACGTCGGGAAGTATGAAGACGCGTGGCTAAAGTCGGACCGCGACGGAGAACCCGACATCCCGTTGCAGGTGACGCAATTCCATTGCGGCATGGCCGCCGAGCTGGGCAAACGGAAGCGACTATCGAGATTCCCCCTTCTCCAACTACGGAAGTGTGTTCAAGAAGCAATCGATAGAAAGGGAAGCATCGTCGAGGCTCACACGCGCTCGTGCACGGTCCTCGTCCTTTACTGCCCAGTGCCATTGGGAACGATCCAGCGCGCGAGACTCAGGGCACGGTCGTTCCGGGACGGCGGATTCCGCGGCATCTGGATGACCCCGTCAGGGGACGAAGCATTCGCCCTTTCCGGCCCGACGCAAAAGCCTTGATCTTACGTAGAATGCGGGGTTCGGTGGCTTCCAGAGTGTCTCCCATCGGCTCCGGGTGCGCCCTCGTTCTCACGCTGGGCGCAGTCTAACGCGGAAACATGCACCACGCCCGCCAGCTGCGAGCGTCAATGCTCCGCCCATTCTGGCCATCAACTCCCGGCAAAGCGCAAGCCCGACGCCAGTTCCTTCTTCGCCCTTCGTGGTGAAGAACGGCTCGAAGATGCGATCGCGCAGATCCGGTGGGACACCGGCACCGTTGTCTCGCACCGAGATCCGTGATTCTCCATTCAGGGCATACACCCGTATCGTGACCTGCGGAGAACGGGCCGACCGCACCGCGTGCAACGCGTTGGCGATCAGGTTGTCGATGACATGACGTAGCAGATCTGGAATAGCGAGCGCGTGCTCATTCGATACGACTTGCAGCGCGATGGGCACCTGTCTGGAATTGGGGGTCTCGGTGATTGCTTCGCGCACCACTTCGGCGAGCTCAGTGCAGGTAGATCGTCTCACGCCCCCGCGGGTCAACGACCTCATCTCTTCCACGCTTCGCTGCACTCGATTCGCTGAATTTTCTATCTCGTTGGCGAGTTGCTCAAGGTCGTCCCAGCTAGCACGCCCGCACACCCGGTCGTCTCTGAGTTGAGCCCGCAGAAGTCCAGCGCCTGCAACTACGGCAGTCAGGGGACCGCACAATTCGTGGCTCATCACAGCAGCGATTCGCTGCACGCTGTCCGCCCGGGCTTCGGAAGAGACACGTTCGATTGCATCGCGTTCAGCATAGGATTGCCGCGCCTGATCCTTGAGCCGGGCGACATGCCAGGCGATGAGATCTGCTCGTACTGGCTTCCGAAGCGCAACCGAGGCGCCCCTGCGCAACGAAGTCATCTCTTCTTCCGGATTCCGCACCAGCGCTACGAGACGACCGCGTTGACGAGAGAGCGACAAGCCGAGGATCGCGGCCTCTGCTCCCGGAGCCGCGACATCAACGACTGACAACAGCCATCCCTTCTGCGTGAGCAACTCGTCGGGCGTGCCGACTTCTATCGCGATAAGTCCCGCTTCTTCGATGCCCTTGGCCACTTCATCTGCGTCCGGACCAGGCGCGATAAGCGCCCCCACAGACAGTCCTCCGAGATCAAGAAGGCCACTTTCGCAATCCGTGGGCAATGGAAGCGGGTCAATACATCCGCCAGGCGGCGAACTGGAGATCATCATGTCATTCTTCATTCCACAAGTTCACCGGCACACCTTCCGACCCCCGTCACGATCGAAAGACAAGCTCAGCGCAGGGGCTCGGTGAACGAGCATCCTACTCGCCTCCCCGAGAATCGGGCGCTCATATCGCGACCGCGAACACGCGTCCGCAGCTTGGGCATTCCCAGTCGCAGACCGTGCGAGAGCAAGACGGACTTGTCCTTCGACAACGAACGGCTCGGACGAGAGCCTGGCTCCCCCGTGTCTCACCAGGATGTGGAGCGCGGCGACGCTGTGCGCTGTCTGCATCATGGGCAGAGGACTCGTGTGTGGCGATTAGGCAAGGAGAATCGAAAGGTTACGAGAACACCGGGAACGGGGCTTTATATGCGTTGTAGTGTAACGTCACGGGTGTCACAATACGTGTCCATGAACTCTGACACCCTTCGGATCAGAATCCAATCGATCACCCAGAAGTACACAGCTGAGATCGTGGCGGTGTTCGTCGGCGCTCTGGCGAATGCCGCATCCGAGCTCGGTATCTCTCGCCCGGCTGCGACGCAGAGCACGGCTGGAAGGAAGCCGAAGGCTCCCGCGGCTGCCAAGCGCGCGAAAGCCAAGATGTCAGCGGCGAAGAGCGTCGGTCGCAAAGCTGCTGCGCCCAAGTCCGGCAGAGCGAAGCGCGAACGTCGATCGGGAGACGCCCTTGTGGCTGACGGCGAGCGCGTTGTGAAGCTTCTCGCCGCGAACAAGAAGGGACTTCGCATCGAGCAGATCAACAATCAACTCGGAACCACCACCAAGCAGTTGGCGCGCCCGATCCAGAAGCTGCTTGCCTCCGGTAGAGTCAAGAAGACGGGTGAGAAGCGTGGAACGGTGTACTCCGCCGGCTGATCACATGGAACCTGTTGAAGTACAGGCGCTCCTGACGGTCGAAACGGCTAGTGCTAGTTGTTCGCGATAGTCCCCAGGCTGCCCCTGTCGTGGTCCGTGCAGGTGGATGACGTCGCCGCATTGCTACGACATGGCGAGAACCTGGCGCACCATCTCCCGTACCGTGGTTCTGGATCGTAGAGTGATGGAGAGCGAAACGATCTCGTTTCGCTTGTCGGAGGGCGGGACTCTGCCGAGGGCCACGATGATCTCGTCGAGCTTCGCGCGCCAGTTGCGAATCGGTGCGGCCTTCCACCAGAAGCGCAACACGTCGGCGCTCTTGGGGACACGATGCCAAAGGACGCGCAGCCCCCGCACTTGATCAGCCCCCCATTCGGGTTCGGCCGTGTTGGTCGCGTGGAATCCGTCCAACCGCTCCCATGACTCGCCCAAGAGCATCGGCGCGATGTATCGGTTCGCTGCAAAGCCAGCGAGCAGGGCGGTTCCCACCTGTTCGCTCGGCCGACCGGCCTCGAAGCGCGCCAAGGCCAGTCCGAAACAACAGCCCGGCTCTTCGGCGGCGTTCTCGTACGCCTTGATGGCGCGTTCGAGATTTCCAAGCCGGTGGTACTCCTCCCCGACCAGCCATCGGATCCCTTGGTTGTCGTTCGGGTTCAGCTTGAGGATGCGAAGATGGAGTTCAAGTGCTTCGCTCCAGCGCTCTGTGTCGCGGTAGACGAGGGCAAGGTTGGCGAGCCCCCTCAAGTACGGTCGATTCTCCATGCACCCCCACTCGACCAGCCCTTCCTCGCGAACGAGCCCCCGCTCACCTCCCTCCACGGCGGCCTGGAAGTGCCTTTCCGCATCGGCGAACTTGGTGCGATCGAGCAGCATGATTCCTAGGTGATTGTGAGCATCCGCGTGGAAGGGATCGAGCTTGAGCGCCTGGCGGTACAAACGGCATGCACGCGTCCGATCTCCTTTCCACCAATGCTCCATGCCTTGGTCGAAGATGTGGTCAGCCTTGGTCTGAGACTCGGACAAATCCTGTTCCACGTCGGTATCCTCCTTCTCCGCCGAGTCGATCGGCGTCGTTTCGTGCTGCTGCGTTGGCCGAAGCAGTCGGTCGATGGTGTCGCGCAGCTCAACAAGCGCGACGCGATTCTCGGAGATGATCTCTGCGTCGTGCAGTCTCGCCGGAGACAACCGAGATAGCGTTTGGTTCAGTGCATCGACGATTCTGGTCGTCTTCGCTTTCCTGCGAACCGCACTCCCCGTGGCGTCCGCTGACCATTCGGTTGCCTGCGCGGCAAGGTCCGCGCGCAACCGCTCCCAATCGCAGCGAATGCCCGGGAACTTCCACTGCATGGCCTGCCTGAGCTGACGCCAACCCTCCGGACGAAGGGCAGCCAGGAGTTCAGGGAGCGAGGCGAACCGTTGCAGCACTTCCTGGCGCACGGCCCCTGATTTTGAATCGCGTACGCTTCGGACGATGAGTACCTGACCACGTTTTCGGCGGACGAATGGCATCTGTAGTGCCCGGTGTAGCGTATGAGCATTACAAGGGCCAGTGGAATCGGCAGAGAGGCCGAGCAACCCAGGAAACCGTAACGAACGGTTGGCCGTCCGCATGAATCTCAGGAGGACCTGAAGCGCCGCTACTTGGTCTCGCGTCGGAGGAGATGATGATGGAGCAACTCGCCAAGAACGAAGAAGGGCTCTGGAACGCCAACGATGTGGCTACCTACCTCAAGGTGAGCCGCTCCTGGGTCTACCACCGCGCCGAGTCCGGTGAGCTGCCATGCGTGCGCATCGGCGGCTTGCTGAGGTTCGTTCCGGATGACATGCGCGCGTTCGCACGCGGCGAACGCCCGGTGGTGGATCGCGCAAAGACCTTGCGCAGCGGCCGATCTGCGGTACCTGTTCGCAAGGCGGGGTGAGTCATGGCGTCGGTGTTCACGAGGGGCGGCAGGTGGTACCTGCGGTACAAGGATGGGCGGGGAAGATGGCGTTCGATCGTGTCCTGCGCGGTCACGAAGACCGAAGCCAGACGCCTTGCCGGGGACCTGGAGCGGCGTGCTGAACGTCAGCGGCTCGGTCTCGAACCGCTGCCGCCCGAGGATGGCGGTGGAACGCTAAGCGAGCTGCTCGCTTGGTGGCTCAAGACGTACTCGGCCGCTTCGCCCTCGCACGACAAGAACAAGTCCACGATCGAACGCAACCTGATCGAGTCCGAGCTCGGCCCACTTCTCCTGACCGAGCTGACCGCTGGACGCATCGAATCCCATCTGCAAGCGCGCTCCGATGAGCTCGGGCCGCAGACGCTTAACCACCTGCGGCGCTTCCTGGTGACCGCGTTCAACAAGGCCAAGCTCACCGGTCGCTGGGCCGGGGACAACCCCGCCATCGGCGTCCCGCGAAGGAAGGTGCCCAAGCGCTTGCCGGATTTCCTACGCGTCGATGAAGTGCCTTGCGTGCTCGCGGTGTTGTCCGACCGACATCTCGGGATCTTCGCGACGGCTATCTATTCTGGCATGCGCAAAGGCGAGATCCTCGGACTGCGCAAGCAAGACGTCGACTTCGGGACGAACCTGATCTCGGTGTGCCGCTCGTATGAGCGCGACACAACCAAGGGCGGGGTTGCGGCGGCGGTACCGATCGCGGCCGAACTCGCACCGCACTTGAAGCGGGCCATCGACGAGTCGCCGTGTGACCTGGTGTTCCCGAACCCCGAGGGCGGGATGTGGCGCAAGGACTTGCCGCTCGAAGGAGTGCTGCGGCGCGCGCTCGGGCGAGCAGGCATCGTGCTCGGCTACACGCACGTGTGCCGCAAGAAGGGATGCACGCATCGAGAAGACCATCCGGGCGCCGAGCCGCGACGATGCCCGCGGCACAAGCACCTGCTTTGGCCCAAAGCGCGCGTGCGCAAGATCCGCTTCCACGATCTTCGGCACACGACCGCGAGCTTGCTCCTGATGGCCGGCGCGAGCGTGGCAGCGGTGCAGAAGATCCTTCGGCACGCTGATCCGCGCATCACGATGGAAGTCTATGGGCACCTGTTGCCCGGCTACCTGCGCGACGAGGTGGACCGATTGAGCTTCGGCGAGTCCATTCCTCAGCAGAGCGTTGCAGACGCTAGCTCGCAGCTTGTCACATCCTTGTTACAAGCCACCCGATCCGGCACCGAAGAGTCCGATCGCTCGGCTCGAAAAGCGAAGCGATCTCGGTCATCTTCGACTGCGCGCCACAGTGGATTCGAACCACTGGCCTTCGGCTCCGGAGGCCGACGCTCTATCCAGCTGAGCTAGTGGCGCTCGCCCGGACCCAACGGTCCGCGGCGCACAGAAACTAGCCTCCCAGCCCAGGTCCGGCAAGACCGTACGCACCCAAAACGCTCGATCTCAAAAAAGATCCCCGCCGGGAACAGATCCGCCTCGTGGTGGTTTTAACGGGCGAAGGACGAAGCGAAGCAGGTAGCGGCACCGCGATGCCGCCCCAGAAGAAGGAGCCCGCAGCCACAGCATCTCGTAGCCTCCTCCCTGAACAGCAAGAAGAGACACGCGCGCGCCAACGGACGAATCATCGCGGCCCCGTTGACGCGCGTTGGTCTTTTTGTCGCCCGCCGCCCCGGTTCCGCCTCGCTCCCTGCTCACCCCACGAAGGTCTCGTCGAGTGCCCCAAGCTGACGAAGCGCCTCGTACAGAACGATCCCCACTGCGTTCGCCAGGTTGAGCGACCGCACCGCTCCCAGCGTCGGGATCCCGTAGACGTCCTCCTGGTGGGCATCGACCAGCTCCTCGGGCAGCCCCACGCTCTCTCGTCCGAACACCAGCGCGTCGCCGGCCTGGTACTGGACCTGCAAGTAGCTTCGGTGGGCCTTGGCCGAAAAAAAGACGAGCCGGGAGGCTGGGGAGGCGTGGCGGAAATGCTCGATGGACACGTGCCGATGCACTTGCACGAGATGCCAGTAGTCCAGCCCTGCCCGCCGAACAGCCTTTTCATCGATGCGGAAGCCCAGGGGCCCCACCAGATGCAGCGGAGAGAGCGTAGCCGCGCACATTCTGGCAATGTTGCCTGTGTTTTGCGGGATTTCCGGCTCGACCAGCACCACCTGCAGCGGGGGTGCCAGGGGCCGGCTGCGGAGCCTGCCTCCGCTCGTTGGGGCCATCGCGCCCGGTTCTAGCCCCTCCGGACGCCCCAAGCCAGCGTTGCCCGCCCCAAGGCGAGCCGCTCCTCGTTCCGATTGGGGGAAAAGCTCGCTTGACGCAACCCGCGCCGAGAAAGTAGCCTCCGACGCTGGAGAAACGAATGCGTGCACGAGGCTTGCTCGCGTCCGCGACCGTTGCGCTGTCGCTGATCGCCATCCAGACCGAAGCACAGGCCGAGCCCATGGACCCGGCGCTCGAGCGGCTCGTGCGCAATCCGGCCTGCCACCAGCTGCCCACATCCGGCGGCTTGTCCAACGTCGGCGCTTGGAACCAGATGGCTGGCGAATGCCAGCCGGATGACGTCGCTTTCAAGCGCCTGGTCAACCAGTACGGTTTCGCGCTTGCACCGCTCGCGCTGCACTCCGCGCGAACCACCGGCTACGGCGGCTACGAGATCAGCATCGAGGGTTCCTACACCTCGATGGACAAGGACGCCGACTACCTGGTGAACGGTACGCGTGGCTCGACCGATCCGAACACGAACAAGGCGAGCATCCGCAACAACAGCCCGGATCAATTCGCGCAGGTCTACTACGCGAAGATGCGCAAGGGCTTCCCGATGGGCCTCGAGATCGCAGGCCTGCTCGGGTACATGTCCCACACCAGCTTCATGATCATCGGAGCTGACGTGAGCCTGTCGCTGCTCGAAGGCTTCCGACGCGGCGTCATGGGCGTGCTCCCCGACCTCTCGGTCGGCGGCGGCGTTCGCACGATCACCGGCACGCCCCAGATGCAGCTGACGACCGTCGGCCTGGACGTCAAGCTCTCCAAGCCGTTCACCATTGCCGATTCGTCGGTCTTCACGCCGTACGCCGGCTGGCAGATGGTCTGGATCTTCGGCGACTCAGGGCTGATCGACACCACGCCCTCCACCGACCCCAACCGTCAGTGCGGCTACGTCGGCCCGAACGTTCCCGGAACGCCCGGCACGCCGCTTCCAAACCGTCCCTACGACGGCCAGCCGGTGTGCAATGGCGGCTCTCCGCTCGACTACAACAACACGTTCGTGTTCGACGCCGTACGGCTGCGTCGGCAGCGCCTCATCGTCGGCGGCAACTACCGCTACGAGATGGTGTTCTTCGGCGTGCACTACATCACCGACCTGCTCGACTCGTCCGCCGCGAACAACAATGATCGCGACCTGAAGGGCGTGCCCAAGCAGTACACCATGGCCTTCTCCGTGGGAGCCATGTTCTGAGCGTCAGCCGCTGCGCGATCTTCGTTGTCGCAGCGTGCGCGGTCGCAGCCGGATGCGTGTTTTCCCCGCGCAGCCACGGCAGCTCGACTTCGGGCTGGCGCCCTGGCCCCGATGCGTTGCCCCGCGCTGACGCGCCACCCTCTGGCTCTGGCTCCGGGCCCGCTGCTTCATCGAGCGCATCCTCGATCGACTGCTCGTCGCCCGCGTTGTCGTCGCTGGCTCCTGACGCGCGCGCCGCCCTGCACACGGTGCGAAGCGGCTTCGTCTCGCTCGGACATGCGGGTGGACAGTACAGCGCGTCGGTCCGTGTCAACGCGATCGGCGTGCGCTCTCGCTCCGCTGCGGGCGCGTTGTGGGTCGCAGAGCACAAGCGCGCTGCCGACGACGCCCCGGGTCCGGTGCTCGCCATGGAGCGTCGCGCTGCGACGCGGGATCCGAGCCACGTCGAGTGGTGCTACGCGGTCGCAGAGCCGGACGGCACTGTGCTGCGATCAGGTGCGCTGCCGGACTGCGCGGGATGCCACAGCGCAGCGCCATCGGACTCGGTCTTCACGATCGGCTCCGAGTAGCCGAGGGGCGCGTCACACGAACATCGCGATCGCGAGCAGGGTCATCACTGCGATCACCATCGCGAGACCGAGGATCGCGATCAGGATCCCGCCGTATCTGCGCGCCTTCGCAGCAGGCTCGTCCGCGAGGTGATACACGCGCCTGAGCAGCGCGCGGCAAGCGATGGAAGGGACTTCGAACGCAGCGGGCAGGAGGTTGAGCATGGCGCGCGGGCCCTGCGACAGGAGCGTGTAGGCCATGCCGATCGGCGAGGTCATCAGGTCGAGACCTGTGCCGTACATGCCGAAGCGCAGCGCCTGCACGCGGTGGGGCCGTGCTCCGGCGCGCACAGCTCCCCGATCCATGGCCCAGCCGTAGACGACGTGCGCAACGACCAGCAGCGCTGCAAATGCGGGCACGCCGAGCATGACCAGGCGCAGCACGAGCCCCCGCGTGTGCGGGTCGCGCAGCAATGCGATCGACATCGTGGGAGCAATGGCGAACACGCCGGCGCTGATCGCAAGCGCCACGGAGCTGACCGCCATCAGCTCGCAGACGACCGAGAAGCGCAATGCCGAGGCGTACTCGCCCTTGGGGATCGGGCCGAAGAACGATTCAGCGCGCAGGGTGGAAGCCGATGCCGTGGCCCAGAGCCGCGTCCAGCTCGAGCCCATGGGACGCTCCCACGGGATGATGGCGATCACGCCGGATGGGAGCGTGTGCTCTTCTTCGACAGAGCAACCGAGGCAGTCAGGGCTGCCGCAGATGGCGCACACGACCGCCGCAGGCACCTCGGCGGTGTCAAGCAGCGCTTCCTCTTCGGGCGCCACAGGGCGAAGTGCGGGCCGACCCACGGCTTTCCATGGTGGCACGAAACCAGCTCGTGGGCGAGGGGCGACGTTGATCTAGCGTGAGTAGCGATCGCCGCCGAAGCGGTACCGGACCGGCTGGGTCGTCCACGGCAAGAGCAGCGGCTCGAGCCCGCTGACCGACTCGGTGTCCTGCTTGTAGGGCCAGGTACTCCTGTCCCAACCCACGGACCTGCCTGGACGGATCTCGATGTCGAGCCCCGATTTCCCGGCCAGAAACGCGATGATGCCCTGCATGCGCTTGTCTCCGAGCGACAGCGCAGTCTCAGCGGCGAACACGCGGGCAATGCCCTGGGGCGACACGGTGTAGATGAAGAGGACCTCGCGAACGAGATCCCCGGCGCCCATCTCTTCGGGTGCCTTGGTCGTTTGTACGCCCCGCACGATGATGTCAGCCAGCCCGTCGCCGGTCATGTCGCGAGCCGTCATGTCGATGATGTCCTTGGCTTCCTGGAACGCGGTCAAGGTGACGTAGACGTACCCGCGCCCTTCCTTGAAGCCCTTGCCGAACACCACGATGTCCCGGTCGTGGGCGAGCACCCGCTCGGTGCGTTCATCTTCTGCAACATTGGTCACGAAGTCGAAGCGGGGCGCGATGCCTGCTGGAATCTTCCGCTCGCTCTTGTACAGGTTGAACACCTGGTCGAGCAGCTCTTCCTGGCTTGGAGGGCGTGGAGCAGGAGGCGCAGGCGGCCCGGACGGCGTGGCATTGTCGCCAGCGGCCTTCTTCTCGGTCGCGATCAGCTTGAACTCCTTGCCGCTCCACTCGTAGGTCTGCGACTTGATCGCTCCCCACGGCAGGAGCATCGGCGCGCGATCGGTGTCGGTCGGCTCATGGTAGTTGCCGGAGTTGTATCCAGTGGCTGTGCCAAGCGAGAAGACGATCGAGCGACCGTTGACGCGCACGTCGTTCTGGATGGTGCCGACAGACGACGACAAGCCGGTCTCGTGCTCGAAGATGGACTTGGGCGAGCCTTGGGCGTCAAAGCCGAGCACGGCGAAGAGCTCACGCCAGCCAGCGCCGACGTTGACGCGCTTGCGCATGACGATCTCGGCCTTGCCGTCGTTGGTCACTTCCTTGACGTCGAACATGGGGACCATGCCTGCGCTCGCGTCAGCTTCCAGGTCGCTGTAGAAGTACTCGGTGCCGTTGCGGTAGTGGGGGCCGAGCACGACGAGGTAGCGGTCGTAGACGAGCACGCTCTCCTTCATGGCATCGCCTGCGACGTCGGCCTTGAAGTCGAACTGGGGCGGGGTGGTGATGCCGCGATCCCG
This sequence comes from Deltaproteobacteria bacterium, assembly GCA_016218915.1. Lineage (GTDB taxonomy): Bacteria > Myxococcota_A > Polyangia > Polyangiales > Polyangiaceae > JACRCQ01. The sequence continues at coordinate 38,765 of JACRCQ010000063.1, read as the reverse complement.
AAGCAGCCCATTCTTGAGGCTTTGCTCGCAGGCGGTGGGCATCCACGGCAGGCTTGCGGCCGGGCTGGTCTTGTCCACGGTGCCGATCACGCCGGAGATGCTGCCGCCCGTGGCGTTGTAGTAGAGCATCGCGCCGCGGATGCCTGTGCGCACGCGAGCCGCGGGCGGGAACAGGTTCCAGGGGACCTTGACCTCGAAGTCGTATCCATCGCTGGTCTTCATCTCGACCAGGGTGGCGGTGGACACCACGCCCAGACCGCGCGCCTTGACCTGCCCTGCGGACTTGCCGGGAACGCCCGCGTAGATCTCGAGCTCGTAGAGCGTGCGGTATTGCCCCTGCTCGTCCGGGAACGTGAGCACGACCACGGCGTGGTCCTCGTTGGGACCGAACGCGCCGGTGCGCACGAAGGATTTGTCGGTGACCTCGCCTGCGATGTAGACCCACTGGTCGTCGTAGGCGAGCGCTCCTTCGACCTTGCATCCAGCGGGCGATCCCTGGACGGTCTGGCTCAAGGGGGTGAAGGGGTTGCCCCACTCCTTGAGGACGCCGTTGACGTTGATGTCGCCGGGCTTGGCGAGATACATGGGCAGTTCGGTACCGGCGGCGAGAGCTTCGGAGCAGAAGCCCAGGGCGCCCGCACACACGAAAGCGGCTGCGATCCAGTTGTTCGCGCGCATGGCGACGCCACTTTAGACCAAGAGGCGCGCGAGCGCCACGGCGCGGGCTCGGCGCCGATCAGAGTGCGTGGGTGTGAGGCTTGGCCCGCTCCAGAATCCGCGTGACGGCCTTGATCAGCTCCATGGCGGGGATGATGACGGCCGACAGCAGCAGGACCTGGGACCACTCGGTGCCGCTCATCCAGTGGGTCTTGAAGACCGGCTGCAGGCTGGGCACCAGGACCGCGACCATGTGGATGGCAGTGCTGATGGCGACTGCGAGGATGAGAGGCAGCGAGAAGAACGGGCGCATGCCGAGGATCGAGCCGATCGACGATCGGCAGCTGAACGAGTGCATGAGCGGAGACAGGGCGAGCAGGGTGAAGGCGCAGTTGCGTGCGAACAGCAGCCCTTCCTGGGAACCTTCGGGCACGAGCATGTAGAGCAGCACGGCCATGCCGCCCATCACCACACCCACGAAGGGGATGCCCCACAGCTCGCGGTGGCCGAGCAGGCCGAGACCGGAGGAGCGCGGCGGCTCGCTCATCTGCTTGGGATCCGGGGGATCCACGCCGAGCGCAAGCGCGGGAAGGCCGTTGGTCACCAGGTTGATCCACAGGATCATCAGCGGGGTCAGGGGCGGCCACCCCTTGAAAGCGAGCACGAACACGGCCACGCACAGGCCCATGTTCGACGACAGCAGGAAGAAGATGAACTTCTGGATGTTGCGATAGATGGCGCGGCCTTCTCGCACCGCCTCCACGATCGTCGCAAAGTTGTCGTCTGCCAGGACCAGGTCCGCGGCCTGGCGTGCCACGTCGGTTCCGCCGCGCCCCATGGCCACGCCGATGTGCGCTTCCTGCAGCGCTGGAGCATCGTTGACGCCGTCGCCGGTCATGGCGACCACGTGGCCGAGCGCCTTGTAGGCCTTGACGATCCTGAGCTTCTGCTCGGCTGTCGTGCGGGCGAACACGCGCACCTTCATCAGCCGCTCGCGCAGCTGCTCGGTCGAGATGGTCTGCAGCTCCGCTCCGGTGATCGCTTCGTCGTCGTCGTCCCACAGCCCGAGCTCGTGCGCGATCGCCACAGCGGTGAGCTTGTGATCGCCTGTGATCATCACAGCGCGGACGCCAGCCTTCTTGCAGGTGGCGATGGCTTCTTTGACGCCGACGCGGGGCGGGTCGATCATGCCTACGAGGCCGAGGAACGTGAGCTCCTCCTCGGGGTCGCCTTCGGGGCTGACGCGGCGGGCGAGGGCAAGCACGCGCAGAGCCTGGCGGCTCATGCGCTCGGCTTCGGCCATGATCGCGTCGCGCTCCTCCTTGGAGATCGGGCGTACGCCATGGAGCCCGGCGAACTTCACGCAGCGCGGCAGCAGGACGTCGACGCTCCCCTTGACGTGCGCGATCTGGCGTCCGTGCTGATCGAGCGTGATCACGGTCATCCGCTTGCGATCGGAGTCGAACGGGACTTCGCTCACGACCCGCTGCGACAGGGCCATGTGCTCGCGCGAGCGTCCGGCTTTGGCCGAGAGGGTGAGCAGCGCACCTTCGGTGGGGTCGCCGATCACGCGCCAGCCGCCGGTCTCCGGATCGCGATCCAGGGAGGCGTTGTTGCACAGCGCTGCGGTGGCCAGCAGGTAGTCGAGGGGCGCAGGAAGCGCGTCAGGATCCACGGCCTTGCCGTCGATCTCGAAGCTCCCCTGGGGATCGTAGCCTTGCCCGAGCACGGTGTACTGCTGACCGCCGGCCCAGCACTGGCGCACGGTCATCTCGTTCTGGGTGAGGGTTCCGGTCTTGTCGGTGCAGATGATCGACGCAGCGCCGAGGGTCTCGACGGCAGGCAGCTTGCGCACGATGGCGCCGTGCTTCGCCATGCGCTGCATGCCGAGCGCGAGCGTGATCGTGGTGATGGCCGGGAGCCCTTCGGGAATGGCTGCGACGGCGAGGCTCACGGCCTCCAGGAGCAGCTCGCTCCAGCTTCGCTCGCCCCGGAACATGCCCCAGGCGAAGAGCACCACGCTGATGGCCAGGCAGCCCCAGAGGATTCGCTTGCCGAAGCTCTCGAGCCGCTGCTCGAGCGGCGTCTTCTCGTCGACCGCCTTGTTGATCATCTCGCCGATGCGGCCGAGCTCGGTCTTGGGACCGGTGGCGACCACCAGGGCGCGCCCTTTGCCGCGCACGATCGTGGTGGCCATGAAGACCATGGTCTCGCGGTCCCCGATCGGTGCCACCTCGTCGACCACTGCTTCTGCGTCCTTGCTGGAAGCCGTGCTCTCGCCGGTCAGCATCGCCTCTTCGGTGGCGAGGTTGATGGACTGCAGCAAGCGGGCATCGGCGGGGATCGCGTCACCCGTGTCGAGCTCGAGGATGTCGCCAGGCACCAGCTCGGCTGCTGGGATGACCACGGTCTGGCCATCGCGACGCACACGCGCCGAAGGCGCGGTCATCTTCTGCAAAGCATCGAGCGCAGCAGCGGCACGTCGCTCCTGGACGTAGCCGAGCAGGGCGTTGAGCACGACGATGAGGAGGATGGCGATGGCATCGCCGAAGCGGCTGAGCACGCTTCCGGTGCTGTTGGAGAAGCCGACGACGACAGCGACGATGGCAGCGGCGAGCAGGGTCAAGACCAGGGGGTTGATGAACTGCTCGAGAAACTGCAGCAGCCGGCTCTTCTTGGGCGGGTCAGGAAGCTTGTTGGGACCGTACTCCTGGAGCCGCTGCTTGACCTGATCGCTCGTCAAGCCGTCATCCAGGTTTGCCTTGAGCAGCGCGACGAAGTCCTGGGGTTTTCCCGCGTGGGGAATGGACATGATGTCGAGCGGCATCGCGGACGGGGTGAGGCTGGGGAGTCTCAACGCTTCATCCTTCGCTGCTGGGATGAGGCTTCCTCGGCCTGCAGCTCGGCAAGGGCTTGGGCGAGCTCATCCTGCTCCTTCTGCTCTGCCGTCTGCTCGGAGGCGGCAGGGGCAGCGGGGGCGTCCTGGCCGGCAACGCGCACCTGGGCCGGCACTTCGGGTGCGGGCGCAGCCATGCCCATGGAACGCTTGAGCGCGAGCAGCTCTTCATCGGCGCCAGAGGTGGCCTCGAGCTGATCGAACTTGCTCTTCAGGACGTCGCCTGAATACTCCTCGGCGAGCTCTGCAGAAGCTTCTGCTTCGGCTTCCATCTTGCCGATCTTGTCGGCCATGCGGTCGAAGGTCTCGAAGGCGCTCTGGTCCTTGACCCCGCTGAGCGCTTCGTGGATGGCCTTCTGGGCTTCGGCGCGCTGCTTCTGGGCGATGAGCAGGTTCTTCTTGCGCTTGGCCTCTTCGATCTTGTTGTTGAGCATGCGCAGGGCGGTCTTGAGCTGATCGACCGCGGCCTTCTGCTTGGCCCACTGCTGCTCGTAGCCGGCACGCAGCGAGTCGTGCTCCTTCTTGCGCTGCAGACCTTCTTTCGCGAGCTCGTCGTTGCCCGCGCGCACGGCCATTTCCGCGCGCCTTCGCCACTCCGCAGCTTGCGCAGCCTCGGATTCCACCTGCTTGGCGAGGCGTTTCTCGTCAGCGATGGCCACCGCGACCTGCTTGGTGGCCTCGGCGAGCTGGGTGTTCATGTCGACCACGATCTGGTTGAGCATCTTCTCGGGATCTTCCGAGCGGCTGATCAGATCGTTGAGGTTGGATTTGATGAGCTGGGCTAGCCGGGCAAAGATTCCCATCGTCGGCTCCGTATGGTTGGGCCCTATACCTTGGACAGCTCGCGAAGCAGCGGAACATGACGCGCCAGGGCCAGGTCGATGTCGCCGATCACGGCTTCGAGTTCGTTGAGATCGAGGTTTTCCAGCTCCAGAGCGGAGCCGAGCACGATCTGGGTGCCGACGAGACCGTAGGAGCAGAAGAGCAGCTCGGTCGCGTTGAGTTGGAGCATCTTTCGGAACAGCGCGAGCTCGGCCGAAGGGCTGTCCTTCGGCCCTTCGCCTATGAGCACGCGCACCTCGACCATCGGGGCCGAGACCCGGACCGCAATGGCCGGCGAATCGGATCCCGAATCGATTGCAAAGGTGCCGTCGCCCAGCACTTCGTAGCGACGCCCCAGTTGCGAAAGGTACGCCTCGATGTCTCGAGCGGTCCTAGCCATGATGGGCAGGAGCTTAGCCACCATTTCGGCCATACCCAAGCCCCCTTTGGAGGGCCGGATAGAGGCTACAGGCCACGGGCTTCGGGCTTCAGACCGCCGAGCTGAGTTGCACTGGAGATTGAGGGTGTTTTGTAGGCGTCGGCCAAAGGTGAGATGCACGGAAGGCGTGCGGTCACCCATTGGGCGAGGATGATTCGCCCGCGTTCACCGCGTCGGATCGTGGGGGAAGGGAAATCTGCAGCCTGTAGCCTGTAGCCTGTGGCCTGCCGGCAATGCTAGCGTGGGACCACGGTGGTCCTTGCTGCCGGCGACTTGATCGATCAGCGATACCGCGTCACCGAGCTGCTCGGAAGGGGCGGCATGGGTGAGGTTTGGGCAGCGGTGTGCCTGGCAGACCGACGTCAGGTCGCGATCAAGGTCCTTCTGGAGCGGGCTTCGAGAAAGACCGACATCGTGGCCCGGTTCAAGAGGGAGGCCAAGGTCGCTGCCCGGATCCGGAGCCCTTTCGTTTGCGCGCTGCTGGACACAGCTCGCACGCCGGCCGGAGGGCTGGCGCTGGTGTTCGAGTACCTGCGCGGCGAATCCCTGGCCGATCGTCTCAAGAAGGAAAACGACCTTCCTTTCGGAGAAGTCGATCGGATCATGAACGACGTCTGGCAAGGGATCGTGGACGCGCACGCGGCTGGCGTGCTGCACCGCGACCTGAAGCCGGGCAACATCCACCTGGCGCGACGGGAAGGGGAGCGTGAGCGGGCGGTGATCCTCGATTTCGGGGTCTCCAAGATCAAGAAGGCGGCCAGGCTGGTCGATGAGCCGTCGCTCACGATGTTCGATGGAACCGTTGGCTCGTTTGCCTACATGGCACCTGAACAGGTGCGCGGCGCTGCGCGAGTGGACGAGCGAGCTGACGTCTACGGGGCGGGAGCGGTGGCGTTCCGTGCATTGACCGGGCATCTGCCGTTCGAAGGCGTGACAGCGAAGATGGTCGTGAGCCTCAAGATGGGGCGTCCACCCCCTTCGCTCGAAGAAGTCACGGGCGTTCGCTGGCCAAAGGTCATCGAGCAGTTCTTCGCGCGCACGCTGGCCCGGGGTGCGTCGCAACGCTTTGCCACTGCGCAGGAAGCGCAGACCTCGTGGCAGGAGGTTGGAGCGGAGATGCGTCGCGCGCGAACAGCGGCTGCGATGCGTGCGCGCATGGGGTGGCCTTCGGGGTAGAAGGAGGCTTCGGGCTACAGGCTACAGGCTTCAGGCGAGCCGACGCGCGATCTCGTGCTGCCGGTGGCACAACCTGCCGTGCCAGTCTGGGCCGTCGATGCGGAACGGCTCTCGAAGGGCCCTTGATTTGCAGCAAGAGCCACGGAGGTAGCGATGGCTTGGACGATGGGCCAGCCGATTCGGGTCTCGAAGCATCTGCGGACGACGCACCCGACGACGCCTCGCAAGCCGATGTCGTGTCCGAGGATGTCGATGCATGCGACTCGCCGGACGAATAGCGATCCCACGCGGCGCGCCGCTCGGCCTTGGGCTTCCAGCCTCAGGCTGCTGGCTGCGGTCGGGATCGCGGGACATCCGCGACGACTGCGGGCTCTTGGCTGAAGCCTGCAGCCCGAAGCCCGAAGCCTGGAGCGTGCCGGGTGGCCCGAAGCCTGCAGCCTCTTTGCGCCCATGCTTGGCTCGTCGCGCCAACCTCGCTATGGACTGCAGATGCTCGACGACAACCTGCGCGAGTGCCTGACGTTCGACGATGTGCTGCTGATGCCGGCCCACAGCGACGTGCTGCCGGGAGAGGTCGATGTACGAACACGCCTCACGGAGCGGATCTCGCTGAACATCCCGCTGGTGAGCGCTGCGATGGACTCGGTGACCGAGGCGCGCACTGCGATCACGATGGCGCGCGAAGGAGGGCTCGGCATCATCCACAAGAACCTGACGGCAGCGCAGCAGGCTCGCGAGGTCGAAAAGGTCAAGCGCGCCGAGAGCGGCATGATCGTGGATCCGATCACGGTGCGTCCTGACCTGTCGCTTCGCCAGGTGCTCGACATCATGCGCGAGCACGACATCAGCGGCGTGCCCGTGGTGGAAAACGACAAGCCGGTCGGCATCCTGACCGCGCGCGATATCCGCTTCGAGAAGAACCTGGATCAGCCGGTGCACGCGCTGATGACCCGCGAGCTGGTCACGGTCGCCCCTGGCGTGTCTGCGGACAAGGGACGGGAGCTGCTGCACAAGCACAGGATCGAGAAGCTGCTGGTGGTGGACGCGACCGGACGTCTCGCGGGTCTGATCACCATCAAGGACCTGATGCACGCCGAGCGCAATCCGAACGCGGTCAAGGACGAGTTCGGACGGTTGCGCGTGGGCGCAGCCATCGGACCTGGAGCGGATCGGATCGCGCGCAGCGAAGCGCTGGCCGCGGCCGACGTCGACGTGATCGTGGTGGACACGGCGCACGGGCACTCCAAGGGGGTGATCGAGGCCGTGATCGACACCAAGAAGCGGTTTCCGAAGATCGAGGTGATCGCTGGGAACGTGGCGACGGCCGAAGGGACGCGGGCGTTGATCGACGCTGGAGCGGACGCGGTCAAGGTCGGCATCGGCCCTGGCTCGATCTGCACGACGCGGATCGTGGCTGGCGTGGGCGTGCCCCAGATCACTGCGATCCGGGACTGCGCACGCGAAGCTGACAAGGCGAACATCCCGATCATCGCGGATGGCGGTGTGAAGTTCTCGGGCGACGTCGCGAAGGCGATTGCGGCTGGGGCGAGCTGCGTGATGATCGGCTCGCTGTTCGCCGGCACCGACGAGTCGCCTGGGGAGCTCGTGCTCTTCCAGGGGCGCAGCTACAAGTCGTATCGCGGGATGGGCTCGCTCGGCGCGATGCGCAAGGGCTCGAAGGATCGCTACGGGCAAGGCGGAGCAGCGGACGAGAAGCTGGTGCCGGAAGGGATCGAGGGGCGCGTGCCCTACCGCGGCTCGTTGCCGAGCATCCTGTTCCAGCTGGTGGGCGGGCTACGATCCGGCATGGGGTACACGGGCAGCACGACGATCCTCGAGCTGCGTCAGAAAGCGAAGTTCGTTCGCATCACCGCCCAGGGGCTGCGAGAGAGCCACGTGCACGACGTGATCATCACCGAAGAGGCTCCGAACTACCGTTCATCGCCGTGAGCGCGGCGACGGCCACCCACGAGCTCGTGGACCGCGCGATGCGCGACGCTGCGGCCCGCTACGGAGCCGACTCCCGCAGCGTGCAGGGCTATGTGCGCGGCAAGCTCGCGTGGGATCCGGTCTACCGTCAGCTCGCCGCGCGCGCGCCTTTCCCTGAGCCGGTGTTCGATCTCGGCTGCGGCAACGGGCTGCTTCTGGTGCTACTTGCGACGGTGCAGCCCGGCCTGCGCGCGATCGGCGTGGACTGGGACGATGCGCGCGTCCGGCAGGCGACGAGCGCGACTCGCACGCTGGACAGCATCCGGATCGAGCGCGGCGACGTGCGGGACCTGGAGATTCCCCTGTCAGGAACGATCTTCCTGGTCGACGTGCTGCACTACCTCGAACCCGGGGATCAGGATCGGGTGCTGCAGCGCGCAGCCGCAGCGCTGTCGGCAGAAGGCCGTTTGTATGTCCGCGACGTGGACCGCACGACCGGACTGCGCTCGCTGATCAACCGATCGCAGGAGGTCATCGGACGAGCGCTTGGGCTTCACAAGGGCACGGGGCTTCACTTCCGTGCGACCGGAGAGCTGGTCGGCGTACTGTCGCAGCTTGGGCTGGAGACGTCGATCGTTCCGAGCTGGGGAAAGCTCCCTCTTTCGAACCGCTTGATCGAAGCGTGGAAGAAGGGCCACGCTGCTGCGGACTGAGACGCCATGAGAGCGCGCGCGTGGGAGTGGATCGTGGTGGCGCTTACGGTCGCCTCGCTGATCGCGGTCGCCTTCGGGCTGCGTCTGTCACCTGACGTCTCTGCGCTGCTGCCGGACGCGGGCGAAGGCGCATCGCTCCGGGTGTACGCGCGAGCGTTCGGCGGCGGCGATCTCGCGATGGTGCTGGTGCGGGGCGAGGATCCGGAGCGCGTGCGGTGGGGTGCACAGACGGCGACCGAGGCGTTGCGAGGGTGTCCGGAGGTTCGCGCTGCGCTCGATCACATCGAGGTAGGGGCGTCGAGCGATCCGACGCTCGCGTGGGCGCATGCCTCTCCGGGCGCACAGAGGGCGCTGGCGGAAGCGCTCACGCCCAAGGGGATGGACGAGCGGCTGGCCGACAGCCGCGCGCTGTTGCTCGGCCCAGGGGCGAGCGCGATCGCATCGATGCTGCAGAAGGATCCGCTGCGGCTCGCGCAGCTCCCGTCGGAGCGGGGCATGAAGGTGGGCGAGGGAGCGAGCGCGAGTTCGCCGGGGTTGCTCTCGAGTGCAGGCGGGCTCGTTGCGAGCGAAGGCAAGGCGCGGCTCGTGGTCGTGGTGCCCTCAGGCAGCGCGCTTCGAGGCTCGGAGGCTCGTCGATTCGTGGACGCTGTCGAGGCGAGGCTTGCGCCCTTGCGCGGGCGCGCGCCGGAGCTCCGATTCGATCTCACGGGAGGACACGCGATCGCTGCGGCCACCGAGGCGATGATCCGTCGTGACCTGTACGTGTCAGGCACTGCATCGATGCTGCTCGCATCGATCGCGTTTGCCCTGATGTTCAGACGCGTGCGCGCGCTCTTGGCCGTGCTTCCTCCGCTCGCGTTGGGCACGCTGTGGACCGCGGCGATCGCGGGCACGGTGTTTGGCGAGATCTCGTCGATCGCTGTGGCGTTCGTATCCGTAGTGGTCGGCGTGGGCGTGGACACCGGCGTGCACGTCTACTCGGCCCTGCTTTCCGCGCGTGCCCAGGGGCTAGATGCAGCGGAAGCTGCTCGCAAGGCACGCGCGACGATGGCGCGGCCCACGCTGCTGGCAGCGCTGGCGGCAGCGGCAGCGTTCGCGTCGCTCGGGCTGTCGCGCGTGGCGGCGCTGCGGCAGTTCGGCTGGCTGTGCGCTGCAGGGGAGCTGCTGACAGCAGCCGCGATCCTGATCGTGACTCCCTGGATCGGAGCGTGGCTGGAGCGCGGCCCTGCGCCTGGCTCCGCTGCCGGAGGTTGGCCGCGCCTGGCTCGAAAGGGCATCGAATCGCGTGCGGCTCCGTGGATTCTTGCTGCAAGCGCGCTGGTGCCGCTCGTCGTCCTCGCGGGTCTCGGACTGCCCAGGCTCGCCCCTGCCGTGCTGTCGGTGCGTCCGTCCGCTCTTGCGCCGATCCAGACGCAGAACGAGATCTTCAGCGCGTTCGGGGGTGGCGGCGGGCAGTGGGTCGTGATGGTCGACGATGCGAACGCGGACATCGCGCGCGCGCGTGCGGACGCGATCGCGGATCGCCTCTCGTCGTCCTCCGAGCACATTGCGTCGATGAGCTCGCTGTCGGAGCTGGCTCCATCGACGACCACGCAGCGTGCGCGTCTTCGCGAGCGCGATGCGCTCGATCTGCCCGGCAAGATCGGGCTCCTACGCGAGGCGCTGGTGCGCGCCGGATTCGCGGCCGATCGGTTCGAGGCTGCGTTCGAGGCGATGCGCGCTCCGTCCCAGCGGCTCGTCGACGTGCTCGAGGCGCAGCGCGACGAGAGCGTGCTGCTTCGCGCGCGATTCCTGGCGCAGGAAGGCTCGCGCTGGATCGCCGCGGTCTACGTGTTGCCGCGGGCTGGGCACGAGGCTTCGGTGGAATCCATGGTGGCGGCGGTGGATCCGGCCGCGCGAATCACGGGCTACTCGCGGCTCGATCGGGCGCTGCGCGCCAATCTTGCGCATGATCTGCCGTTGATGGCAGGCGCGGCGTTGGTGCTCGTGGCGCTGGCGATGGCAGGGGCTATGCGGGGCGTGCGCGATGGAATGCTCGCAGCAGGCACGCTGCTGCTCGAGCTCGCGTGGGTGCTGGCAGCGGCTCGCGTCCTGGACATACGCATCCACGCCTACAACGCGCTCGTGCTCCCGGTGCTGATCGGGGTGACGATCGACGAGGCGATGTTCCTTCTGCATCGCGCGAAGAAGTGCGGCGCCGGCGAGACGTTGGAGCGCGAGGCGCGCAACGTGTCGACCACGGCCCTGACCACGGCGGCCGGATTTGCAGCGTTGATCACATGCCGGTTCGAAGGGCTCGCGGATCTTGGACGGCTCGGAACGTTGGGTGTGGTGGCTGGGCTCGTGGCGGCGCTGATGGTCGTTCCGACCGGGCTGCGCCTGTGGGCTGCGAGCGGTTCACGTCGCGTTGCGCCTTGAACCACCGCAGCGATGCTGGTAGTTGCAGCCGCGTGGAAACTCCCGTCCTGAACTCCCCTCGCCCCCCCGCTGACCCCAACCTCGTCTACAAACGCATCGTCGTGAAGCTCAGCGGAGAAGCGCTGTGCGGCAAGACGGGCGGCTTCGGCATCGAGCCCGAGGTGTTGCGCACGGTCTGCTCGGACCTCGCAGGCGTCTACGCCCTGGGTGTCGAGCTGTGCATCGTGGTGGGTGGCGGCAACATCTTCCGCGGGCTCAAGGGGGCCTCGGCCGGCATGGATCGCTCCCAGAGCGACTACATGGGCATGCTCGCGACCGTGATCAACGCGCTGGCTCTGCAGGACATGCTCGAGAAGCACGGCATGGCGACCCGCGTGCTGACCGCAATCGAGATCCGGGAGGTGGCTGAGCCGTACATCCGCAGGCGCGCCATGCGGCACCTGGAGAACGGACGCGTGGTGATCTTCGCGGCCGGCACGGGCAATCCCTACTTCTCCACCGACACCGCGGCTGCGTTGCGCGCAGCGGAAGTGCAGGCGGATTGCCTGCTCAAGGCGACCAAGGTCGACGGGATCTACGATCGCGATCCGGCCAAGCACGACGACGCAGTGATGTTCAAGACGATCTCCTACGATGATTTCCTTGCGCAGAAGATCGGCGTGATGGACTCGACGGCGGTGACGCTGTGCCGGGAGAACCGGATGCCGATCCGGGTGTGCAAGCTCACGACTCCGGGCAACATCCGCAGGGTGTGCCTGGGCGAAGCGATCGGCACCCTCGTCGTCAAGGAGTGAATGGCTCCCATCCTGACGTGAGCGTGTCCGGAGGCTCGCTGATCTCGCCGTGCAGCGCGTGTGCGACCGTGGGATCGAGGAACTCGGCGCGCTCTGCGTCGGTGCACTCGAATGCGACCTGCTCGACGTACAGAAGCTCGGCATACTCCCAGAGCTTCTCCTGAAGGGGTTCATCCAGCAGGCAGGCGAGGTTGGCGATACGTTCGACGGTAATGCTCAACATGGTGGCAGGTCTCCTTTGCCGAGCGCTGGAGCAACAACCCGGCCAGGACGTCGAAGTGGCGATTCCGGCTGTTTCTCAGGGGATCCAGAGAAGGCCCTGCGTCGATGCAGGTGGCGGGCGCCACCACGTCCCAGGGACTTCACTGCGTTTCGCAGGCGAATCCACGAGCTTTTGAGGGGGGTGGCGGCTCGCCACTCGAGATGCGCGTTCGCCACCCGCCGCGAAGGGCGCGCCCCAGGGCGGGTGACGACGGACAGGAGCGCAGTCGGGGCTCAGCGCGGAGCTGCGCCACCGCCCGGCATGCAAGCCATGCCCAGCGGGGTCTGCATGCAGGCAGCGCCGTTCTTGCAGTCATTCACGGTCACGCACGCGCCGCAGCGCCCGCCGATGCAATGACCGAACATGCACTGGGGGTCGTTGTCGGTCTGGCAAGGCACGCCTCCCACAGGCGCGGCGCCCGTGGCAGGAGGCGGCGCGGTCGTCGTGCCAGGAGGATACTGGTTGGGGTACTGGCCGGTGGGCTGCGCGGTCGGGTAGGTCCCGGTCGGGTACGCTCCCGGCTGTGCACCTTGTGGCGTCTGGTCTTGCTTCTTGCACCCGAATCCAAGTGCGAGCGCAGCGATCACAGCGGTGAACAGCGCATTCCTGGTAGCGATCCGCATCTTCGTCTCCTTGCAAGAACCTCGACCGTGTGCGCAGAGGCGTACCACGGTTCCATGGTACGCTGCCAGACGACGCAAGCTCCCCAGGGCGCATTTCGCGCGAGAAGGGCGAAAGCCGGGCTCACTTCACGGGCGCATCGAACGTGGTGAGCACCTGAAATGTGTTGGCGATGCCCTCGTCAGGGTGCGCCATCGGCACGTCGCCACTCACGCCTGCGAGCAGCACCGTGATGTTGTCGTTGCCTCCCCGCTCGTTCGCCATGGCAACCATGCGATCGCAGGCCGCATCCAGCGTCGGCGAGGAGAGCACGACGTCGCGCATCTCCTCAGCGCTCAGCTTGCCCCACAGCCCGTCCGAGCACAGCAAGAGGCAGTCGCGGTGGCGGAGCAGAAGCATTCCGAGCGCCACCTTGATGTCAGGCTTCTGCCCGATCGCCTGCACCAACACGCTACGCATCGGCGAATCCTCCACATCCGTGGCTCCAGCGTCGAGCAGCACCTGGGCAAAGCTCTGATCGTGCGTGAGCTGATGGATCTCCCCGGAGCGCAGCAGGTATCCCCGAGAATCGCCGATCTCAGCGATGTGCGCTGCGGTCCCGACCACGAAGACCGCAGTGAGGGTTGCCCCCATCTTCCGTCGATCCGCGTCCTGTCCCGCGGAGAGTACTTCGAGATTGGCGTGCTCGACCGCCCGAATCACCTTGGCACCGACATTGTCGAGAGAGGGCCGGTCGGCCAGCGCACGGTGGAGCGAAGAAAGCGTCAAGGCGCTCGCCACATCCCCGGCCCTGTGGCCTCCCATGCCGTCTGACAGCGCCAGGAGCGTGCCTCGCTTTCCCACAGGGAAACGCAGCACGTCTCCATCGACGCATTGCACGCCGCCTTCCATGTCAGCGACGAGCACAGCATCCTCGTTCGTCTTGCGGACACGCCCAACGTCGGTCCTTGACACCACTGCGAGTCGAGTTCCCATGTTGTGGACATGGGGCTGCGGCTGCCTCGCCGCCAGCTGAGACGGGTCGGTCGTCGAAATGAGGCAGCAAGCGCTCGCACGAGTGCGAGCAAGCCGACCGCACCTGCCTGGTAGTGAACGCTTACCTGGACGACGCGCTCGCGCTCGCCATCACATTCACCGAGGCATTCAAGCTTTCGCGAATCTGGTTGGCCGCGTCCTGCCCTTTCTGGAGCGCAGTGAGCACGCAGGAGGATGCGCCTGGCGCGAGGGTCGAATGGGCGCGGGTCGTGACCTCGGCTGCGTCGAAGGACGCGCGGAGCGCGCGATCCTTGATGCCGATTGAAATCTTGAGCACCAGGGGAAGGTGAGCGTTGAGTGCGGCGATCAGGCGTTGCGCAGGCGTGGGGTCTGCGACGCCCGACGCCTTGATCTTGACCTGTGCGAGGGTGCATTCGGTGAGGCGGACGACGCGGGCGCCGCACCAGGCCGTGCATTCCTTCGGCAGGCCTGGAGGCTGGATCATTCCCGAGCAGCGCGGCGCCTTGAGCGCGACCGTGCACATGCCCGAGCACTGCCCTTTGCACGTTGCTGCAGAGCCCAGGCGGCATTGCCCGCGACACGCGCCCTGGCATGCCCCGCTGCCCGTCCCTTCACAGCGTCCCTCGCACTTGCCCAGGCATTCTCCCCTGCTCTGCTTGCCATCGCACTTGCCATTGCAGGTGCCGCTGCAGCTGCCTGTGAAGGTTCCGTCGCATGCCCCGTCGCAAGCGCCGTTGCACTCGCTGCCCACGGTCAGCGCGCAGATGCCCGCGCACTGGCCCGCGCATTCGCCGGACAGCTCTCCGCCCTCGCACCGGACCTCGGTCAGTCCCTGATTCGGCTGCAAGTCGCACTTCCCCGCGCAATCTGCCATCTCCTGCATCGAGCCTGAGCAGGAAGGTGGCCGGATCGTGAGGGTGAACGAGCCGCCTGCCTTGGCCTTGAAGTCGCCGATGGCCTTGGCGGCGGCGCTGCAAACCGGATTCGCGGTGGACCCTTCTGGGGGACTTCCACCGAGATCCATCAGAATCCGCGAGCAGGCCGTACGCAGATCTGCATCGATCGAGGCGGCCATGCGCTGCAACTCGGCCGATGCGCCGATCGCAGCCCGGATGCCTGCCTGTCTCCTGGCGTCCACGCCATGGCGGGACAGATCCAGCTTTGCGACGACATCGGGGTTCGAGAGCTCTGCGCACTCGTCCGGCAGTGCGACTGCCGGCTGAGCCGAAGCAACAGGCAAAGGTGCAACGACGATGGCGACCGGGCTCGGCTGTGCTGCCGGGGGCTGTGCTGGAGCCGCAGCTCCTGCGCATCCGATCGCACACAGCGGTGGCCAGGCGATGAACAGGAGTTGGGCCGTCGTGGACCTGCGCCGATCTGCCATGCCTGGCATTGTCCCACTCGACCGGGCAGGTGTCTGCAGGCATCGACAGGGCGGAGCACTACCTCGTAATCGTCAGTGCGACCGCTGGATGCCCCACGAAATGAAACAGATTGGCCGGCGCTGTCTGGGCAAGGCCGGCATCTCGAAGTGGCAGCTCCGGCCAACCGACCGATGTGCCGTAGGCAACTGGGCGCGACGAGAGCTTTGCACCCGCGGAAGCCCGTGCAGCAGCATCGAGCAGCATCAGCCCCAGCGGGATCGAGAATCGTCCGCACCAGGTCACCCTGTAGGTATCTGGATGATCCGGGTCCACGAATGTGGCGTACAGCTGCTTGGCCTTGTCAACCGTAACATCGCCGTTGAGCGGGCCCATGAGCAGCGACTTGTCCCTCGCCACTGCCTGCTGATACGCGTCCACGCCCCCTTCTCCAAATGGCACATGCTGGAAGTCAGCACCGTAGTGGACCGCGTCGGCCGAGATCACCACGGCGACGTCACGGCCGAGCACCCACCCTCGCTTGGCCATGGTTTCGGACAGTGCCTTCCCGGCAAGCCCGGCAAGCTCCTGCAACCTGTCGAATGGGGAAGCTGGAACGATGATGGGAAGGATCTGCACATCCGGGCGTGCGTGCTTCAGCCAGTAGACGAGGGCTTCGACCGAGTGCTCGGAGTCGTGTGCGGGCGCGCTCTGCACGTACGATCCCGCAGGCATCTTGCCCAGGATCTCTTCGCGAAGCGGGGATACCTTCCCATCGCCGTCCGGTGTGCGCCAGGCGGAGTATGAGTCGAACACGAGCTGATTGCGGATGTCGAACCTGCGGTACTTGTGGAACACGCCAACGATCACCACGGTGGGCGCAGTGATCAGCGGGAGCACCTCCCGGTAGAGCCGGCCTGCGTACACGTAGTCGTCGTGCGGCGCTATGGCGCCGGCAATTCCGGCGGAAGGTGCTTCCCCCAAGCGATCGGGCCGGGGCGGAGAAGCAGAAGCTTCCCAAACCTTTGCCATCTGGTCAGCGCGGCTCGCGTAGCCGATGGTGTCTTGCTGCCCTCGACGCGTCGTGCCGTCAGATGGAATACCCATGGGTTTCGCGATCGTGCTCGTGCTCGTGCTCGTGCTCGTGCTCGCGCTCGCGCTCGTGCTCGTACCCGTGCTCGCGCTCGCGCCGGGAGGGGCAATGTGCCAGGAGGTGATTCCGCCATGCCCTGTGGGCTCTCCGAGGCTCGCAGGGCAAGGCTGCGAAGTTCCGCAGCTCGCAGCGCTGGCAAGGGCGGCTGCGGCAGCCAGACAAGATCGAAGGAACAAACACGCTTGCATGCTTCTTCGCCATCCTACTCCTGTCCAGCGCAAGGAGGGAGCCGGGGAGAGAGCGGAGGATGCGCATCGGTCGTGATCCATGACCCGTCTTTCGTTCTGCGTGCTCGACTGCCCTTCCCCTACGTGTCGTTTTCCTGGTACTGGCAGCCTGTGAGCATGGTCGCATGATACTTGTCCCGGACGGTTGGCTTGGTCCGAGAGGAGGTGCCGGGATCGCCGCGGCCCGGATTGCGAGCCGCAAGCGCTCTCCCCGGCGAGCTGAAACGCCACCTCCTCCGCTCTCTCCCCGGCGCCCTCAGAAGCTCAGAGTTCGTCGAGCTCCACCGCCCAGTTCGCCCCTTGAATGGCAAGATCCAGCAATCGGTGATCTCGCGCCAGCGCGTCGGTCTTCTTGCGCAACAACGCCACATCGACGGACGGGAGCGTCTTGATCTCCCTCTTGCTGTAGCGGTTGGGCGGGGCGCACGCCTTGTCGCCCAGGTTGGTGTGCACGAGGTGCAGGTACCGGAGCATGTCCCTTCGGATCAGAGCCTGCGTAAGCGTCTGCCCCTGTGGGAGACGGGAGCGGGTGTTGGTGTGATTGATCTGCGCGACCAGCGCAAGGAACGCCTCGACCTCATGCGACAAGGCTTCGAGGAGCTCCTGCGGATCCTCGGGCGCAATCTCCCCTTCCTGCACCTGGGCGTGGCGATAGATCCGTTGCTTCAGTTCCTCCATCCGCGTCTTGCGCGCCTTTCGTTCCATGAGAGCTTCTGCAAGTTTCATGTGTCTTCCACCTGCCGCGCTTGCGGCATGCTTCGCCCCAACGAGGGCTCCATGTCTGCCATCAGTCCGTCAAAAGGTCCGGGAGCCGGACCGTCCGGCTCGTGGATCCATTCCTCCAATCCCTCGATGTCCCCGCTGCGCTGGTATTGCTGCCATCGCAACGAGTGCTCTCGCATCAGGAGCGTCTCCACGGCTGCGATCCCCATCCTGATAATCGGCTTGCCGTCCGTGCTGCTTCGCGGACGGATGCGAAGCTCCCTCGCTGCATAGAGGGTCAGCTCCACAGGGAAGACGTCAGCTACGTGGTAGTGCGTGTATTCGCGGATCGTCCCGTGCTTCTGGATCATCGCCACGTTCTTGTCGAAGACCCACTGGAGCGCCTGCAGGTGCGACTCGAGCGCCTCGGCGTCATCGGAGAAGACCTGCAGGTCGATGTCGCTTCCGCGACGAACGTGGCCTGTGCTGACCGAGCCGATCATGCGCGCTTCAAAGGGCAACAGCGCCTTCATCGTCTCGTAGCCGATCACGCGCATGGCAAACAGGCGATCCATGCGTCGGTCCCCTTCCGCAAGCTCGGCCAAGGCGAGGAGCGCATCGCGAATCTCCCCGTTGGAGGGGAGGTCCTGGGGGCGATAGCGAAGACGGCGCCCTTGCACGCGTCCAAGCAGTCTCTTCGCAGCGATGCGCTTGGCCGTGAAGTACTCCTTGACGCACTCTTCGTACATGATGCGCGCGGCTTCCTGGGCGATCTGGGCCCGCAGGCCACCCCAGCGTTCGGCGCTCACGGCGACACGAGCGGCGAGAGCGCGATACGCAGCCTCTGCAGCGCACCACCGACCACGCGGCTTCCCCTGCGGGCGCCGAACAGGCGTTTCTGGACCACCTGCTGGGTCACTCCGAGCTGCCTGGCAATCTCGCCCTGGGACAAGCCCTCGAAGAAGTAGGCTTCCACCACTTCCCTCTGCTTGGCCGTCAGCACCGTGTCCACCGCAGCCCGGACAGCATCACAGCGACGGGATTCGGCGATGGTCTCCTGATCGTTCGTCCACAGCCTCGAGCCTTGGCTCAGGCGTTCCAGGTTGTCGCGGAGCACGAGACGGCGACCGGGGTCGGTATCAGAGTCGTTCCTTTCGAAGGTCATGGGTCATGGGGGCCGGCTCACCGGCGATCGGGTCGATCAGGAGGCTAGCTCCGAGCCCGAAGAGTTGTTCGACAGCGCATCTGGCGGACGGCACGCGCGCGACAGGTGAGCGTCCGGCCAGGTCCAAAGCGCGCAAGCGCTGCAGATCGCGCAGCTCCCGGGTACCTCGCAGACGTCGACGCGTGGCGCAGGGAGCGGCAGCGAGATCCAGGTGGTGTTGCACGAGCCAGACGACGCGCGGGGCAAGCAACCCTTCCAGCAGATCGGCGCCGGTTTGCGCGTGGTCTTGGGAGCCTAGCACCTTTCCGACGTCGTGCACGAGAGCAGCAGCTAGCAGACAAGGGTCATCGGTGCGGTCCCGGGCCAGCGCGTAGACCTGCAGCATGTGGAAGAGCGCGTTCCCCTCAGGGTGCCATCGCTCGGATTGGGCTACCTGTTCGTTGCTTTCGAGCAGTTCGAGCAGTTCGTGGACCATGCGCTTCAGACTGGAGGCCCGCTACTTTTGGAATTCGGAGCCTCTACCCATGTGCACAGCCACACCCACTGGCGGTCTTCTGCTTCGCGATGCATCCAATCGCCAAGCTACGACAGACAAGCTGGAGTGCGACCCAGCGCCGTGCAAGCCCGACGAATACGGGAACATCCATCGGAACGTCCGACGGATCGGCGAGGCCATGTGCAAGAGCGTGGAATTCGATGTCACACCGGAGGCCAAGACGGTTTCGTTCGAGCTCCGAAGTGGTTCGATGCGATCCCCGCTCCACCTGCGGGCGAAAGGTTCGCGTCGATACCTCACGGCTTGGAGCTCTTTCCAGGCCGCGACGCAGCGATCGACCCGAGAAATCCTGCAAGCGCCGCGGTCATCTCCTCGTGCTTCTCCAGCAAGGCGAAGTGGGTGCCGTCGACCGACACGTAGCGCCCTCCTGCACGAGACGCGTACTGACGAGCGACCGCCGGTGAAGTCATGCTGTCGCGGGCGCCGTGCATCACCAGGGTGGGCACGCCGCTCGATCGCGCTTGCGGCGATGCGCCTGAGATCAAGACCAGTCCTTGGATCTCGCCCCGCAGCTTCGGTGCGATCAAGCTCGCGCCGATGCCGCCGTTGCTCAGCCCCACGAGCACCACACGCTGCACTCCGCTCGCTCGCAAGGCTCGTATCGCCTGCCTCGCCGCGTCCTCGCCAGCAGAGCTCCACCAGTCACCCTCGAATCGCGTGGCAGGGCACACCGTCATGGCATGCACCTGCCTTGCAGCCTGCGCGACCTGCCAGCACGGAAGTGCCCAGCTCCCACCCCACCCGTGCAGGAACACCACGGCCAGATCCTGCGTCGGTTCCTCGGGCTGAATCACGACCGTATCTGCTGGAGCGCCGATCACCCACGCAGGGACCGGCGTGGGGACATGACCGTCCGTTTCCTTCATTCTCCGGTAGCCATCCTGCATCACGGCAACCAGGTTGCGCGACTCTGCAGCTGGGATTCGGTGCGTGGCCGCAACGACCCGCGCACCCAGCACAGCCATGGCTTCCTCATCCACCAGGGCCCCAGCGATCGTGGTGGACGGCTCGATCACCGGGGGCGGCTCGGATCGAGGCGGTGAGGATTGGGCAGTCGGCGTGGGCGAGGAGATGGTCGCCATGCGAACCCGCGCGCAGTTCGCATCGCGCAGACATCCTGCGGGCAGGCTGCAGACGAGGGCCAGACACACGCACCAGAAGCGCCAGCGCAAGGTCCAAGCCGCCGGGTTCCCTGTTGTTTGGGCCATGTCCATCGGGATACGCCTCGCGAACAGGCCTTTCCATGCGGTCCAGGGTGAACGGTCGTATTTCGAGGGTGAACGGCGACGGAAGGTTTTGCCGGCAGCAGCAGTACAACGGCATCATGGCTAAGCCTTCCTTGCTCCTCGCCGCTGCGCTGATGGTCGCCCCGTTCGCGTGGTCTGGATGCTCGAGCGACAGCTCCACGACCGAAGTCCCCGCAGGTGGAGGCTCTGGCGGCAGCACGGTTGGAGGGAGCGGAGGAGGACAGCAGCCTGACGGCGGCGGCGGGGCGGGTGGCACAGCAGGTGCTGGCGGATCGGCCGGAAAGGACGCAGGGGCAGGCGGAGTTGCGGGGCAAGGGGGAAGCGGCGGCACCGGACAGGGGGGCAAGTCAGGCCAGGGTGGCGCTGGCGGTACGGGTGGAGTCGGCGGAACGGGGGGAACCTCGACCGGAGGAACAGGCGGTGGCCCTGCGGGCGGGTCTGGCGGAACCGCGACCGGCGGCACAGCAGGAACCGGGGGAACCGGACCTGAATGCGGCAACAACAAGATCGAAGGGTCGGAAGCGTGCGATGGCTCGGACCTGGGCACGGCGTCGTGCGAGACCGTGCTCGGCCCTGGCGCCTCGGGAAGCATCTATTGCAGCTCGTACTGCACGCTGGTGACATCCGGATGCCAGCTCTGCGGCAACGGGATCAAGGAAGGCGGCGAGGCTTGCGACGGCGCGCAGCTCGGCGGCGCGACCTGCGCTTCGATCCTCGGCGCTGGTAGCACGGGCACGTTGACGTGCAGCGGGTGCTCGATCAACACGAGCGGCTGCGTGGCGCCGCTGCAATGCCACATCGCGGCCGACTGCACGGGCACCCAGGTCTGCAATCCTGACGATGGCACGTGCGTCGCACCCTGCGTCTCGGGCAATCCGTCGAGCTGCTCCGGTGGTGAGGTCTGCATCCTCGCCAAGTTGCCGAACAACGGCACGTGCTACCAGCCCTGTGAGCCGGGCGGGCCGCAATTCAATCCCAACGCGTGTGGATCCGGACGCGTGTGCGTCACCACCACGACATCGGAGGCAAACGGAGTCTGCCTGATGGTGGGCACCGGGGCCGCGGGAAGCGCCTGCAGCTATGCGGGATATGGCGTGGTGCAATCCCCGTGCGCAGCCGGGCTCCTGTGTGGAGTGGCCTACAAGTGCGCTTCGATCTGCGACTACGCATCGGGAAGCTCCTCGTGCGGCCCTGGGACTGCGTGTCTGTACACCAACACGTGCGAAAGCTCGACGCAGTGGGGCACGATCGCGATCGACCAGGATTGCACGACCGCAGGCAATCCCTGCGGTGTGGAGAACGGCCGCTACGCTGGATTGTGCAGTCCGATCACAGGCGGAATGAAGTGCAAGCGCACGTGCAACCTCGGGGGCACCTGCGCGTCAGGGACGTGCACCAAGCTGTTCGCGAACGACTACTACGGGGTTTGCATCTAGGCCGCAGCGGGCCGCTTGCGATGAATCGCCAGGCCGACCAAGGCCCAGGCTGCCAGCGCAATCCATTCCCACTTGCTGAAGTGGCCGGGAACGCAGGGAATCAGCTTGATCAGGCTCAGGGCCGTGGCCACCAGGATTCCGGTCACCGCTATCGCGCGCTCTCTCACTCCCTTTCCCATGCGGAGCCAGGCCACGCACGCCGCAAGCCATCCCAGCGTGCAGGCGAAGGATCCGACCTCCGCGATCGGGATCAGCACTGCCTGGCCCAGGGGCGCAAACGCCACAGTCACCGCTCCGACCACGGCGACCGCAACGGCTGGCGTCTGGTTCTTGGGGTGGATCCAGGCCAGACGAGGCGTTGCCAGGCCTCGACGTCCGAGGGCGAACAGGAGCCGGCTCGCTGCGAGGAAGTTGCCGTTGAAGACCTTGAGAAGCGACAGAAGCGCAGCAGCGAGTAGGATATCAACGATCCAACGCGCTGACAGGGCGCGCTCGAATGCCACCGCAGTGGCAAAGGGCGTGTGGAGGAGCGACTGCCAAGGAGTCAAAGAGGACACCACTGCGACGGCCAGGGTGTAGAAGAGCACACCCACGCCCAGCGCGCAGAAGATGGCAAGGAAGAACCCGCGACGTCCAAAGCCCGGGCTGGCTTCTTCTGCACACTTGGGCACAGCCTCGAACCCGGTCATGAAGTACGGGACCACCTGGAGCACGAGCAAGGTGGAGACCACAGCGCCCCCGGAGAATGCTGGCTTCATGTTGGCAACAGAGCCCTTGCCGAGCGCGGAGAGGCACGCCACGGCGAACAGCGCGATCACCGAGAACGTGGTCACATTCTGGAACCGGGCACTCCAGCGGATTCCTCGGTAGTTCACCAGCGTGATCCAGGCGGTGAGCCCGATTCCAGCCACGAGGTGCGGCAGGTACACGGGTTTGCCTGCCACCTGGTACAGCTCGATCGTGCTCAGGGACGGTACCAGATAGGAAGCGATCTTGCCGATGGCAATGGCTTCCCAGGGGCAGACCACGAGGTAGGCCAGCATCATCATCCAGCCTGCGGCAAAGCTCACGCGGTCGCCGAACTGCGCAGTGTACGCGATCTCGGAGCCGGCATCTGGCATGGCTCCTGCCAGACGCCCGTAGACGTATCCAATGGGCAGCAGGGCCGCGCCGCACAACGCGAAGCCGAGAATGGCGCCCAAGGGGCCGCCCCGCTCGAGCCAGTCGTCCATGACCACGAGCCAGCCCACGCCCACCATCGCCCCGAACCCCAGGGCGAAGTAGTCGACAGCGCGGAGCTTCTTCGCGAGCTGCATGGATCGCGGCGCTGTTCTAGCGCTCAATCATCGTCGTCATCGTCTTTCGGAGCCTTGGCCATGTAGGGCGCGATCTGAGCCATGAACCCCTGGTCCGGCGGCAGGGTCATGATCTGCGCCAGCACCTCCTTGGCTTCGTCGTAGTCCTCTGCGCGGAACAAGGCCATGCAACGAATCTTGAGCAGGTCTGCATGGTTCGGGTTGATCCTCAGGCCGTCCTCGGCAAGATCCGCTGCATTGGACAAGTCCGTAGGCGACCGGGCCGCCGCGAGCTTGCCACCCGCCACGATCGCAAATGCTTCGACAAGCGCAGCGATCTGGATCTGACCGATGGGCACCCTGGGATCGATGCGGTCCTGCTCGAGGTTTGCCATCACGATCGGAGCGTGCGCTGCCTGCTCTCGCGCCACTTCAGCGGCCTGCGGAGGTGGCAGGGTCATTCGCAGATTGCCGAGCGCGAAGGACTGCAATGCAAGGGCAACGGGGTTGGTCGGCTCCCGTGCGAGCAGCGCCCGCAGAGCGCCATGGGCTCGGACGTAGTCGCGCGCATTGAGCATCTGGTAGATCTGGTTCTCCTCAGGGGTCAGATCGCGGCTCTGGGATTGCGAGATGAACTTCCCGTTCGCCATGGGCTGGGGCAAGGGGGAGCCGACAGCCTTCTGACCGAGGTAGACCAGCTCGAAGTGCTCGGTCCAGGCGCTCATCTTCTCCATCAGGGAGAAGTCCGCGGTCATCATGGCATGCCAGTACAGCCCGATCTGGGACATGTCCTGGGCGGTCATCTGGAAGGTGGTGTGCAGCATGGCGCTGATGTCCTTGCCTTGCTTGGACCAGGCTGCCATGGCTCCAGAGACCTCGGCGTACTTCTCCAGGCTGATCGGCTCAGCGGCTGCGGGCGCCGAGGTGGCGATTCCACCGGCTCCCATGGCATCCATTCCTGCCTTGGCCGCGGCCGCGTACTTGCCGGCACCCGCATTGGCCCAGGCTTTGCTGAAGACGGTAGCCATGGCACCCGTGGTGTCCTTGCTCATCCGATCCATATACGCGGTGGACACCCGATCGTACTTGGCGCGGTCCATGCCGTTTTGCGCGAGAATCTGCAGGAACTCGTCGGGCGAGGCGCTGCCCTGGTGGGCAGCCAGACGCGCATAGGTCTCGAAGTCGACGCCCTCGACAGGCGCCATCAGGTGGGCCTGGGACTGCACGGCGCTCTGCATCCGGTCCTGCTGGGCGCGGATCACGGCCTTGTTCACCAGGGCCTGGAACCAGTCTTCGCCGCAGTGGTCTGTGTGGTAGTCGAGGAAGGTACGCTTCACCTGCTCGAAGTGCGTGGCATCGCGGTAGCCGAATCGAGCCAGGGTCTGGGCAAGGCGCTGCGCGTCCGGGCGTGCTTCTTCGATCACGAAGTCGTGGTAGAAGTACTCCTCGATCTGATCGGGCTTCAGCGGCCCCCAATCAGGGCCTGCGGCAGCAGCTTGCTGACGCGCGGCGTGAAGGGAGGGCATTCCGTGCGCTGCCCGCCACACGTCGTTGCGCGCCATCTCATCGTAGAATGCCTTCATCCGGCTTGCGATGAAGTCCCGGTCCGCCTCAGGCGTGGATGGGGCGATCTGAGCGCGGGCCTTGACGTACGCCGCCCACAGATCGAGCTGCAGCTTCTCCCATTGCTTGAGCGATGCGATCGGCTCGTCGATCCAGTCGCCGGTGCGAAGGTGGTGCTCCCTGCGCGCGGTCTCAGCGGCCTGGCGATTGCGGCGCACGGCGAACGACGCCTCCAGGGTCTGGACCTGGGCATGGGCATCCGGAGCACCACCGAAGTAGGTGGCGACCACGCCTTCCGGGGCCACCTGGTTGATCGAGCGGCAATGGGCGCAGGTGATGCTCTCGGGCTTGTGCGGGGTCGTTCTCTGGAGCGGCGCGGAGCAGCGCGAGCAGGGGGTCGGGCGCTGCAGCGCCTGCTGCACGTGGGGCCACATGGCCTTGATCGCTTCGTAGCGCCACTGCGCCTCGAATCGCTGCCAGCTCTCTTCGATCCATCCGTCCGCAATCTCGCCCTGACGACGCGCGTGCTCCTCGGCCTGATCAGGTTGCGGGGTGAGCGCGAGCTGGCCCACGACGTGGCTGTCGAGCGTGTCGGAGATGGATCGCTGCAGCGCGGATATCCTCAGGCCGACCGCGCTCAGGGCGTTGCTCAACGGCGTGGGGTCGGTCGGGTGCTGGGCGATCAGACCTTGGCACCCGGCGTGGGCTTCTTGCAGGATCTGGGTGACCTGCTGGGTGGTGGTCTGGAGCCACTGCTGCCACTGCGCGACAATTGCTTGTTGGGTCTGGGCGTTCACCGGAATCTCCTCGGCTCGGCGCGTCTGGCGCGAGAGGCAGACAAGCATGGAATCGACACGCTGGGAAGGCGATGGTGGAGTGCGACAGAGTCGCTCGCCGCCGGCTATGCGCACCGGGGCTGATCGCGCCTGCCGTCTCGGGTAGGGCCCTGGGCCCGGCTTGACGGTCCTGCCTGCGATCGTGCACGCTTCCACGCTGCAGATGTTCTTGCGTTCGCTCCCCCTCCAGCTCCTTGCAGCGGCCCTTGCGGTCTCGTGCGCCGCATCGGAGCCGGAGACCATCCGCACCACGCTGCCCCAGGATCTGAAGATTCCGTGGGAGAGCGAAGCGGATCGCGACAAGCGCCTCGGAGTTGTGCCCGATGCACAGCCAGCGGCGCTGGTCGAGCCGGTCCCGCTCGAAAGCTGTGGCAACACTGCGGCGGGGTTCGAAGGATGGCTCCAGAGCTTCCGACGGCACGCGCTCGAGCAGAAGCTATCGGCGGCCACCGTGGCAGCGCTCGAGCCTGTCCGCTACGACAGCGACGTGGTGGAGCTCGATCGTTCGCAGGCGGCCTTCAAGCTCTCGTTCGCGGACTTCTCGAAGAAGCACGTGACAGCAGCGCGCATCGCGCGCGGCAAGCTGCTGCGCCGGCAGCACGCGGCGCTGCTCGCGAAGGTCGAGGCAACGTACGGTGTGGCGCCTGAGATCCTGGTGGCGATCTGGGGGCTGGAGACGGACTACGGCGAGAACATCGGGAGCCGGTCTTGCCTGAGCGCCCTGGCGACGCTGGCCTACGACTGCCGTCGGGCCGAGAGATTCCGAAGCGAGCTGCTGAGCGCCCTTCGCATCATCGAGCGAGGGGACCTGACCGCCTACAGCATGGTCGGCGCGTGGGCAGGCGAGCTTGGGCAGACCCAGTTCTTGCCGTCGTCGTACGAGCGATTCGCAGTGGACTTCGACGGCGACGGCCGAGCGGACGTGGTGGGAAGCTCGGCCGATGCCCTGGCGTCGACGGCGAACTACCTTCAGCAGCACGGATGGCAGGCGAAGCAGGGCGCAGGTCCGGGCTCGCACAACTTCGGGGTGCTGGCGGAATGGAACGGGTCCGAGGTCTACCGCCAGACGATTGCCTTGTTCGCGGCCCGGCTCAAGTGAGGCTTCAGGCTTCAGAGTGCGTGGGGGGATCACGGGAAGATCCCAAGCGACCTGCCGGGTGCGATCCGGGTGACGAAATGTCCTTGGTTGAAGCAGCCGGCTGAGAGCCGGCAGCTGATGCAAGTCAACTGCGCGGTTAGCCAAGCCCCCATTCGGGGGCTGACGGTCCGACGTAGCGCACACGGTGGGCCCCTCCCCGCGTCGCGTCAAAGATGAGCCCCCAACGAACTTCGGCAACAAGAGACCTGAGAACCGGTCTGCCCTCCCCTTGTGCAATGGGCTCTTCCCTGGAGCCTGGAGCCCAGCCCTTTCAAGGTGCCAAATCGGCGTCGCAGAGACGCGGCGATGCCGCGTCGAACGCATGCGCGCCAGTGGCGCGCCGCCGTGGCTCCGTTGATAGGACGCCGATCACTTGAACGCGCACGTCGGTTGGGCGCGGCCACCGTGTCTTCGGGGCACGCTTGTTGGCAAGATCTCGGAGAATGTCACCTTGAAAGGGCTGGCCTGGAGCCTGCAGCCCTCCTTCAGTGGATACCCTACCGTCTAGTGGCCACGTCGGCCCAGGCGAGCCCGTAGCGCGCAAGGTACTTGCGTAGCCTGTCAGCATCGTTCGATGACGCCTTTCGCGTCCGCGAAATGGCGAACAGGGATCGCCCGGCTTCGGACAGCGAGCGGGCGCTTCGGCACGCCCGCAGGACTTCCTCGAGCTGGACACGATCGAACGGGTCGACTCCAGCGGCCCGCGACCCGAGGATCTCGTCGACCAGCCCGCCAGAGCTCACTTCGCCGGATCGCCATGCATCGCGCAATCGGACGATCTCCTCGTCGACGATCTCGCGCGTGACGCGTCCGCCCGAAGCCAGGGTTGCCATGCGCCGGACCGCTGCGTTGAAGTCGCGGAAGTTGCCGGCCCAGGCCGCGCCGGGCCCGCGGGCAAAGTCGAGGAACCGATCGCGCGCCTCGCGGCTGAAGGTCACTGCCTCGCCGCCGCTCTGGGCCCAGCGGTCGAGCTCGTACTCGAGATTGGGAGCCACGTCCTCGGGCCGCTCGCGAAGCCCGGGGAGCTTGAACGACCACAGGTCGATGCGCGCCAGCAGGTCTTCGCGGAAACGGCCTTGCTCGACGTCGCGCCGCAGGTCGCGGTTCGTCCCTGCAATGAGCTGGAAGTCGCTCTGCACCTCGCGGTCCGAGCCGACCGGGAAGAAGGACTTCTCCTCGATCGCGTGCAGCAGCATGGCTTGCTCGTCCGAGCCCAGCTCGCCGATCTCGTCGAGCATCAGGATGCCGCCATTGGCTTTTCGAAGCAGCCCCTGACGATCCGCGATGGCGCCCGTGAAGGCTCCCTTCACGTGGCCGAAAAGGGTGCTCATGGCGCCGTCCCCCCGCAGCGTGGCGCAGTTGACTTCTACCAACGGGCCAGCGACCTGACGTCGCGCCTTCTTGAGCTCGAAGATGCGCCTCGCGAGCTGCGACTTGCCTGCGCCGGTCGGCCCCATGAGCAGCAAGGGGTCGCGCGAGCGGATCGCGACCTGCTCGATGCGCTCGATGAGCTGGTTGAAGGCAGCGTTGCGGGTGTCGATCCCTGCCTTGAGCAGCGAGAGTCCTTCCTTCTGCTCACGGCGAAAACGGGCTGCGATCGTGTCGTACTTGGACAGGTCGAGGTCGATGATGGCAAACGATCCAGCGGTTCCGCCTTGCGAGCGAACGGGCGGCGCAGTCTGGATGAGCCGTGCCGGGATGTGATGAGCCTCGACCAGAAGAAACATCGAGATCTGGGCGATGTGCGTGCCGGTCGTGATGTGAACGAGGTAATCCTCCTTGTCAGGCGCCCAGACGCGGCTGCGCGCGAAGTCCAGCAGGGCCCCGTAGACCTCTTCGAGATCCCAGGCGTCCTCGAACTCGATCAGGCGATGGACCACCTCGGTTTCCGGTGACACGCTCTGGATGTCGGCCGTGACCGTCTGGGCGAGCGCGGTGTAGCGTCGCTGGTAGAGCAGCTCCAGCCGATCGACGAGGAGATCCTCGTGCTGGCAGAGGCTCACGGTGGGACGCCACCGCTCCCAGCGGTTCGTCTTGGTGCCCAGATCGAGGGTTGGACCGAGCAGGCCCACGACGACGGTCTTCTTGCGGCTCATATCCGTGGGTCTAGCATTATTATCCCAGGCAATAAATCCCCGGGATCCGCTCGTGGAGGCCACGGCGCGCACGACGCATCTGCGCAGACAGCCATCGCTTCCCACTTGGCACGCCGTCTGCTTTGCGAAGTGGTAGGAGAAGGAGAACGCCATGACGACCCCCAACGATCGAACCCACGAGATCACGAACGTGCAGGACGGAGTGCCGATTCGATCCTGGACCGTCGGTGTGCCCTTTGAAGAGATGGCGCGCGAGCAGGTCCGTCGCGTGGCGTCCATGCCGTTCGTCTACAAGTGGGTCGCGGTCATGCCCGACGTCCACGCAGGCCTCGGAGCCACGGTGGGTAGCGTCATCCCGACGCTCGGCGCCGTGATCCCGTCCGCTGTGGGCGTGGACATCGGATGCGGAATGATGGCAGCCCGCACCACGCTGCGGGCATCCGATCTGCCGAACGATCGCAGGTCGCTGCGCCTGGCGATCGAGCGTGCTGTGCCGCATGGCCGCACCAACAACGGTGGACGCGGCGACAAGGGTGCGTGGGGCACCCCGCCGGCGGAGGTGCGCGAGGCCTGGACCGCGCTCGATCCAGGGTACCGCAGCCTGATCTCCCGGTACCCGAAGATCGATCGCGGTCCTGCCATCGAGCATCTGGGAACGCTCGGAACCGGCAACCACTTCATCGAGATCTGCATCGACGAGGAGGATCAGGTCTGGCTCATGCTCCACTCCGGCTCGCGCGGCGTGGGAAACCGCATCGGCTCGGACTTCATCGCGCTGGCAAAGCAGGAGGCGCGACGCTGGTACCTTAAGCTCCCGGACCCGGACCTGGCCTACTTCCCCGAGGGCTCGGAGCGGTTTGTGGACTATCTGCAAGCCGTGACCTGGGCGCAGCAGTATGCGGCCACCAACCGCGAGCTCATGATGCGAGCGGTCGTGCGCGCTCTGGCCGGCTGCCCGCAGGTGCCCGCGTTCGAGCTGGTGGGAGAGGTGGTGAACTGCCATCACAACTACGTAGCTCGCGAGCACCACTACGGCCGGGATGTTCTCGTGACCCGCAAGGGCGCGGTTCGCGCGCGCACCGGCGATCTCGGCATCATTCCGGGGTCCATGGGGGCGCGGTCGTACATCACGCGCGGGCTCGGTAACCCAGAGTCGTTCATGAGCTGCAGCCACGGAGCAGGCCGTGCCATGTCCCGTACTGCAGCAAAGAAGGCTTTCACGCTGGAGGACCACGCGCGGGCCACGGCCGGAGTCGAGTGCCGAAAGGATGCAGACGTGATCGACGAGACTCCGGGTGCGTACAAGTCAATCGACGCGGTCATGCACGCGCAGCGGGATCTCGTCGAGGTGCTCCACACGCTGCGCCAGATCGTTTGCGTAAAGGGGTAGCCATGGCAATCCTCGAAGTCGACGGCTCCCTGGGCGAGGGAGGCGGGCAGATCCTGCGATCCTCGATCGCGCTTTCCCTGGTCACTGGAACGCCGTTCCGGCTGGTGAACGTGCGCGCAGGACGAAAGCGTCCGGGACTGATGCGCCAGCACCTCACTGCAGTGCAAGCAGCCGCTGAGGTCGGTCAGGCGCAGGTGACCGGCGCAGAGATTGGCTCGCTTCAGCTCACCTTCCATCCAGGCACCGTGAGGAGCGGCGACTACTGCTTTTCAGTCGGAACTGCGGGGAGCGCGACGCTGGTTCTGCAGACTGTCTTCCCTGCCCTCGCACTGGCGACAGGGCGCTCGACCGTGACGGTCGAAGGAGGGACGCACAATCCGATGGCGCCCCCCTTTGACTTCCTTGCGCGCGCGTTCCTTCCGCTGGTGGACCGGATGGGTCCGCGGTCGACTGCAGTGTTGGAGCGTCCTGGCTTCTACCCGGCGGGTGGCGGACGGTTCCACGTAGCCATCGAGCCTGCGGCGGTATTCGGCCGTCTTGATCTGCGGGAGCGGGGAGAGATCCGAGCCCGTCGCGCAACCGCTGTCGTTGCCCTGCTCAAGCGAAGCATCGCGGAGCGGGAGCTCGCGCAAGTTCGTGAGCACCTCGGCTGGGACGACTCGACCCTTCGCATCGAATCCGTGGCAAAGGCTGTGGGGCCGGGGAATGTGGTGTCCGTCGAAGTCGAGAGCGAGCATGTCACCGAGCTGTTCAGCGGGTTCGGCGAACGCGGAGTCTCTGCGGAGAGGGTGGGCTCGACTGTCGCAAGGGAGGCGGCAGACTACCTCGCAGCCGGAGTACCTGTGGGGCCGCACCTGGCAGATCAGCTTCTGCTGCCCATGGCGCTGGGCGCAGGCGGGGTGTTTCGTACGCAGGAGCCGTCAGGACACACGTGCACGCATGCCGAGCTGCTGAAGAGCTTCCTGGGCTCGGATGTGCGGATTCGGAAGCTGAGCGAGCTTGTCTGGGAGATCGAGGTGCCGGCGCGCGCGTAGGGAACGCGCCTACGACTTTGGATTGAATGCGCAGTAGGCGGGGTAATCCGCAGGGAGGCCGGTTGC
Organism: Deltaproteobacteria bacterium; assembly: GCA_016218915.1. GTDB lineage: Bacteria > Myxococcota_A > Polyangia > Polyangiales > Polyangiaceae > JACRCQ01. The sequence goes on along the minus strand of JACRCQ010000063.1, from coordinate 7,777 downwards.
GTAGGGCGAAGCGACGGTGCCCTTGGGGTGCGCCTTGAAGAACTCGACGATCTGCTTGCCCGTGAAGCCGGGCGCAGGAGCCGAATGCCCTTGAGCGTGATTGCACACGATGAGGTCGTGACCAAGTCCATTGAGATACTTGGTGTCGTTGGCCGCGAACACGTCGAACTTCACGGGGATGCCGCCGAAGCTGACCGTGTCGGTGGGGCCGCCGAACAGGATGACTTGACCGTAGGCGTTGGTGTGCGTGGGAGCGGGCCAGTTGACCATCGAGGAGAGCATCCCAAGCGTGGCTACGTTGTCAGCATCGGAGAAGTAGCCGCCTGAGTACGTGGCAATCGATGCGAGCCTGTCGCCCCGGATCGTGCCGAGCATGTCGGTGAGAATGGATCCGAGGGAGAAGCCCATGCTGTGGACATGATTGGCATCCACGGTGTACCGCTTTTCGAGGCACGCGAGGATCTCGTCGAACAGCCTGGCTTCCCGGTTCGTCGTCGCATTGACCTGGAACACGTCCCAATCGACCGAGTTGCCCAGGACGGTGAAGTTGCTGTCTTCCGGTGTGACGCCGATGAAGGGGAAGGCCGCGTCGTTGTAGATCGAGGAGATCAACCCGTTCATGTTGGTGGCTGTGTCGCCCAGCCCGTGCCAGTTGAACACGACCGGCCAGGGACCGCCGCTCTCCACGCCGTCCGGGAGATTGAGGATGAACTCGCGGGCGACGCCGTCGACCATGAAGTCCTTGTTCACCCCTTTCTGGAACGTGTCGCAGGTCGTTGCCCCGCCACCGCCCTGACCCGCAGTGCCAGCGGTGCCGCCGGTGCCCGCAGCTCCGCCTGTGCCTGCAGCTCCTCCTGTGCCGGCTGCGCCGCCTGTGCCTGCGGCCCCACCAACCGCAGTGGTGTCGGGTGCGGCATCCTGGTCATCGCCTGCGCTGCCACCTGACCCGGCTTGCGGCTGCGCGCCAGCACCATCGGTCGATGGCGAGTCCGAGGAGCAGGAAAGCCAGGATGCTGAACCCAGGATGGCGGTGATCAGAACGAGGGAAAGGGGAGTGGAGTTCCTCATGGGCGCGAGATTACACGCCCGCAGGCGAGTGCGTTCAAGAGCAAACCCGCACGCGCTTCGCAGATCGTATTTTCCGGCCCCAGGGCTGCGTGGCGTGATAGACGTTTCCCGCGAATCATCGCGCCCATCGAGATGCGCCACCCACTGTTGCCCACCCTGCCGAAAGCCGTCGCTGCGTGCGCGCTGGCCGTGTCCGTCTGCGGACCCGCCGATGCGATCGCACAGGATCGAGGCGCGATCCGGGGTGCAACGATCGGCCCGATCGAGAGCAGCCTGCATCCTGGCAAGGGCTACGGCAGCGAGCCGTATGGGCGCACGCTCGATGAGCTCGGACGCTGGGGGGCGAGCTGGGTGAGCCTCACACCCTTCGGGCGCACGTACGATCTGCAGCCGACCGGCATTGATCTCACGTTCGAGGCTCCCTTCGTGGACAACCGCGCGAACGTGATCGACGCGATCCGCATGGCGCACGCGCGGGGCTTTCGCGTGCTCCTGGTGCCGCATCTGTGGGTAGAGACAGGCGCCTGGCGAGCCGAGATCGATCCGGGGAGCGAGCAAGGCTGGCAGCGCTGGGCCGAGGCCTACGAGGACTTCATCCTGACCTGGGCCAAGGTCGCGCAGGAAGCTGAAGCGGACATGCTCAGCGTGGGCGTGGAGCTGCGCAGCTGGGTCACCACTTCGCGTGCACCGTCGTTCGTGGACATCATCCGCGAAGTGCGCCGCGTCTACCACGGTCCCCTCACCTACTCGGCGAACTGGGATGACGTGGTGGACACGACCATCCTGGGCGAGCTCGACGTGATCGGGATCAACGCGTTCTACCCGCTGACCGACAAGGAGAACGCGTCGTTCGAGCAGATGCTGCAAGGGGGAAAGAAGGTCGCGTCGCAGGTCAGCGACCTTGCCCACACGTGGCAGCGTCCTGTGCTCTTCACCGAGATCGGCTACACCACGCGTCCTGATCCAGCGCTCCGTCCCTGGGAGTGGCCTGACAAGATGCAGCACGTACGCGTGGATCAGCGCGCCCAGGCGCTGGCGTATCGGGCCTTGATCGCGCCGCTGCTCGACGTGCCCGAGTTCATGGGATTCTTCGTGTGGAGGGTCTACGCGGATCCTGACGACATGTCGCAGGAAGCCGAGTGGGGATTCTCACCCAAGGGGAAGCTTGCGGAGGTTGTGGTGCGCGACGCATTCACCGCGCACTGGGCCTTTGACGGCGCAGACGAGCCAGGGAGCGTGCTGGTGAGGTGGCGGGCGCCTGTGCCGGGATTTCTTTGAGAGGCTTCAGGCTCCAGGCTACGGGCCTTGCGAGGCTACAGGCTTCAGGCTACAGGCCAGCCCTTTCAGGGTGACTCTCTCTGCTATTCTGCCAACAAGCGTGCCTTCGAGACGCAGCGGCAGCGCGGACAACACTGCGCAAGACGCGGCGATGCCGCGTCGAACGCAGACGCGCCGATGGCGCGCCGCTACCGATTGCCTACTGACTTGCCAGCTTTCGCTTCGGCAAATTCCATGGGATGTCTGAACTGCGCCCTGCCGATCGTGCCCCAGGCGCGTGGGTTCGAGGGGTGGAAGTCCTGCCAACGGAGTCGCCGTAGTGGCGCGCCACTGGCGCGCATCCGTTCGACGCGGCACTGCCGCGTCTCTGCGACGCCGATTTGGCACTTTGAAACGGTTGGCCTGAAGCCTGCAGCCTGAAGCCCTCTCACTTGGCTTCAGCGCAGCAACGGAAGCCCGTCTGTAGCTCGTGGAAGTACTCGTCGTGATCGAGGGTGACCGGGCGGCAGCGATTGCGCAGCGGGCCCCACCATCCGCCCTTGAGGCCCGAGTTCATCTTCTTGCCCCAGTTGGTCCAGTAGGGCTTGTCGAGCACCACCCACTCGTCGATGTTGCCCACCATGTTCTGCACGCCGAAGGGAGACAGGCACTGGGGATTGGAGGTGACCGGCTGGCGGTAGTCCGCAAGCTCACCCTTGTCGACCAGGTTCTCCTTCTCGAAGTTGCAGAGCGACGGATCGCGCTTCAGGCCGTAGGGGTACGGAGACATCTCTTCGCCCTCGCAGGCGAACAGCCATTCGCGCTCCTGGCAAAGGCGCTTGCCCTTGCTCTTGCAGATCGCAGCAGCGTTCGTCCACGAGATGTCGCCGATCGGCATGCCGCCGTCGTCGGCCGCTTCGAGCCGATCGATGCAGTAGCGCATGGACACGCGTTCTGCCTTGCAGGTCGGATTGGGAGCGAACTCGGCGCAGCGAGCGTAGGGGAACTTCGCCGGGTCTTCCATCCAGGTCACGCAGGGCTGGTCGACGACCGGGCAGTGCTTGCCCTGGATCAGCACCATGTCGGCGGGGCAGGCGCCAGTAGCCTCGGCCGCGGGCGCCTTTGCAGCGGTCACCTGCGGCGCGGGCGTGGTCATGAGCTGCTGCTCCGGATCTACCTCGGCCGCCGAGGGCGTCTCCACGGCCGCAGGGGTTAATGAAGCATCGGGAGCGAGGTCGGCGGACGGTTCGGACTCGAGGTTCTGCTCGCCCTGGGGCATTTCGCAGGAGCCGAGAGCAGTAGCAAAAAGAGCCAGCATCAAGGGATGGATCGAGGAGGCATGCATGGGATCTTCTCCTGCCTCCATGATCGGATTCATCTGCCTCCGCGGGCAAAACGCGCGCGGAACCAGCACAACAGTTGGCACTTTGCCGACTCTTCTTCGCAGGGCATGATCCGCGCAAATCCAAGGGAAATGTGCGTCGGTCAGCCGGCCTGGCCAAACGCGGACAGCTCGTCGAGCACCGACTGCACGGCCGCCTTCCACGCCGGGTCCTGCGGCATGCCGGCTTGCCGGACCGCTTCGATCGAACCCTTGGCGTTGCCGAGGCGCAGTGCGCGCGCCGCAAGCACGCGTCCAGGCGCAGCAGCGAGCAGCGCGAGGGTCGGCTCGCTCCAGTGGAACTGCGGGTGAGCGCGGGAGGCGGTCGCCAGATCGGTCAGCGGCGAAAGGCTGAGAAGCAGGCCCAGCGCCCCGTAGAACGTCATCGCAGCGATGGGAGTCCCGGCCGACATGTCCGCCATCGGAACCGTCGATTCGTCGGTGCCGACCCGTCGCAGGTTCTTCCACTTCATCAGGCGTGCGGGAGGCTCGCTGCCGCGGAACTCGCGCGAGCCGCACCACCAGGTGACCCGCGTGTCCCGCCGCACGATCTCCAGCACGCGGGCAAAGGTCGCGTGGCGCGAGAGCGCTTCGCGGATCGTCCCAGGCCCCTGGATCGCGCGCAGCGTCTCCTCGACCTTGCCGATCAAGATCGGCCCTCGCTTGGAGAACGCTCCGTCGAGCGTCGGGTTGGTGCTCTGAAGCAGATCGTTGAGCGCTGCAGCCATGGCCCACTGCGCCGGGCTGGGTGACTCGATGGAATCGACGCGGCAGAATTGTCGAGCATGACGCGCCCGAACGGTGTTCACCCACGAGACCTCTGCAGCGCCGAACGAGCCGCTCGCGCGAGCGATCTTCTGGGCGCGCGCAGGACCGATCGGCCGCGTCGGCGTGAGCTGGCCGCCGAGGACCAACGGCGAAATCACGCCTTTGAACAAGGCGTCCATCGACTCCGCGATGCTAGCCCGAGCCATCGGCTCCCTCTTCGCTGCCCGGGACCACGGAGCTGACGTCAGCCATCGGACGCATGCCGAGCGCCTCGAATTGCAGGCGCGGCACCTCGGTCTGGAGCACAGCTTCGAGCTCGATGGGATCGATCGGGGACCACGCCTGCCCTTCCACGAGAGCGTCCTGCAGGCGGACGAACGAGCTGGTGGCAAAGCCGATGGGAGGCTGCTCGGGCAGCAGCACCACATGCTGATCCGTAGGAGATCCGAGGGTGCGATGCAGCACCTCGGGGTCGATCGCTGGCACGGGATCATAGCCTGCGGCGACATAGAGCCCTGGCCTGAGCTCGCGCAGGAAGGTCCCCACCGGAATCGATTCCACGCCTGCTGCATGCACGAGCATGGCGCCGATCCGGGTGAACGCGATCTTGGCATCGGTCAAGGTCTGACGTCCGAGGCCGTAGAGCACGCGACGCAGCAGCGGGTACTCGCTCGTGCGAATGAACGTGGCACGAACGGATCGGAAGCCTTCGAGGGACGGTGCAAGGCGGACCGGGACCGCGACCTGGCGGACCGTGGCAGCATCGACGAGCTGCGCAGTGGCGATCTGGGTGCTTCCGTTGAAGCTGACGCGCGCGAACGAGGTCACCTCACCGAGGGCAGGCAAGCGCTCCAGGATCACGGGCTCCTCGGAGGAGCCGCGGAAGAGCACGAGCCCGGAGTCCGGAAAGACAGGGCAGGCCTGGAGGTTGACCGGGTGACGGAACCCGATCTCGACCGCAACCCCTGGCGCCATCTTCCGGAAGGCGGAGAGGCCCGGCGTGGTGCGGACCAGCGGAAGCATCCGCGATGGGAGCTCTGGGACGTGGAACAGGTAGCGTCGCACCGGCCCCTCGTCGAGCGAGGATGCGGGGGGCCATTCGGCGAGCCCGACCTGGGCATCGACGCGAGATCGAATGAGGTACTGGATCCAGGCTGGGCCGGTGCCTTCTTCGGCGAGGACCCAGATGTCACCCACGTCGCGCGCGGTCGAGGGGTCGAGGTGGGGACGCAGACGAAGCAGGAGGCGAGACAGATCGATGTCACGCTCGCGGGCATACGCCTGGGTGTACATCGAATGGTACAGGACGTAGTCGGCGTCCGAGGCGATGACCTCCGAGGCGTCGTAGCCGAAGGGCGCGGCAGAATCGCGGAACTGCACGAAGTGGCGGGCAGAGCCTGTGAACGAGTGCCCGAGGGCGAGGCGCGCCACCTCAGCGACGTGGTCCATGAACTCGCTGTTGGTTGCGCTCATGCTCAGCAGGACTTCGCGCGTGCCCATCTTGGAGCGCACGACTTCGATCTTGAGGGACGCGATGATGTCACCCAGGCTGCGCTCCGAGGTATAGAGCGACAGGAACGCCACCAGACGTTCGACCGAAGCGAGCAGCACCAGGCCCCGGGCCCCAAGCACCACGCCCTTGCCGTCGATGCCAAGCCCTGGCACCCGCAATCGCGTCTGATGCATCGCAACGCGTTGGAGCATGGGCGCAGACTACACCGCGTCCGAGCACCCACCAAGAGTGGACGTCGCCCCACCTGTCTTGGGAGCCGGGCATCGCGGATTCGTGGCCAGGCGCGTCCGGCTTGCGTTCCGTCTCCTCTGAGGCATCATGAGCGGCATCTCGATGATGCTCAACGAGGCTGATTGTGTCCGCATGCAGGAGGCAGTGACCGACCTGAGCGACAAGGCGCGCGTGAAGTTCGCCATGGTGCTCGACACTGCCGGGTTGATTCTGGCGAGCAGCGGTGAGGTCGAAGGGCTCGACGCCACCTCGCTCGGTGCGCTGACCGCTGGCAACGTCGCTGCCACGGCCCGGATCGCCGAGCTTCTGGGCACGGACGAGTTCGACGCGGAGCTGAGCGATCGGCGGGATGGACATGTGCGGATCCACGTGGTGGGCAGGCGCGCCATCCTGGTCGTCGCGTTCGACTCCAGGTCGAGCACGTCGCTCGTGCGGCTCTGGACGGGTCGTGCGTGCCGGACGCTGATGCAGGTGTTCGAGGGGGTGGATCAGCGCGAGCAAGGCGGAGAGCCCCAGGAGAAGCTGGCGCTGGGCGAGGTGTCGGACGAGGACCTCAACGGAATGTTCCCTGGGGGTTAGCCTGGGAGGGCAGACAGGGGGCCGTGCCCACGGGGTCGCTGCTTGATGCGCCTGGGCTCTGGATATGGTTCCATGTCGCCCATGCGTCGCTCCGGCGAGATGCTGGCTCATCTGCACGACCTGCGTGTGCTGGTTTCATCGATCCAGCTTCATGCAGATGATCTGCTCGGCATCCCCGGCGAGTCGGACGGGTCACGGTACACGCTGCGCGATCAGATCGATCTGCTCGCCGAGATCCTGCGGGCCTGGGCCCTGCTCGAGGCGCGTCCCAAGCCCGAGCCTGCAGCGCGCCCGTTCGACCTGCGCGCCATCGCCTTTCTCGCTCGCGTGCGCCACCCGTCGGCGTTCCTCGGCGAGATGACCACGTCCGTGCGGGCACCGGTGCGCCCGGATGCGATCCTGGAGCTGATCGATCTGGTCATGTTCTGGGCAGCCGGAGAGAACGGGCGCACGACGATCGAGGTGGGGGACGAGCCGCCGTCGATCATCGTGAGCGCGATGGAGCAGCCCGGCCCCAGCGGTGATCGATCGGATCTCGAGATGGAGCAGGCGATCGCGAGCATGGCCGCGGCCTGCAGGGTCGAGTCAGCGCTGGACAACGAGCCGAGGGTCGCGCGGCTGCTGTTTCCGAGCGAGGACGACGGCCTGGACGGCTGAGGGGAACTAGGAACTAGAAACAGGAATGCGAATTCAGAATTAGGAATGGTGAGCACTTCACCGGCCACCGCAGCGCGAGCAACCACGAGCTGAGGGGTGCGTCGGTGAAGTGCGACATTGAACAAGCCCGAAGCGGCGGGGCGCGATGCGGCACGGGTGGTGCTAAGGACAATTCGCTTGCTGGGGCAACAGGGCGTGGGTGAGCCAGAGCGAGGATCGCGCCTCAGGTGAGTGTGTTGGGCGGGGGATGAGACCGATGTTTTCGGATCCGTGCTGGACTCGCAGCCAGGTGAGCGAGGGCGGCGCGGGGTGCACCGAGGCTT
>JACRCQ010000065.1 GCA_016218915.1 Deltaproteobacteria bacterium | reverse complement strand
CCTGACAAGTGGGGCATGACCACGGGCGGAGGCGGGTGCAAGTGCTCGGCTCCGGGCCAGGCCAGCCCGTCGAAGATGGCGATGGTCGCGATCGCAGGGTTGGCGATTGCAGTGGCAGCGCGGCGGAGGCGATCGCGCAAGGGATAAGAAGAAGTTCCAGCGCTCCGGACGCGGCAGCGACGGGAGCCTGGTGTGGCGAGCGATGGAGTATGCAGTTGAACCTCCGAGGTGAACGATGAGGTTGTACGGATTGGCCGCAGTGGCCTTGGTGCTTGGGCTTGGTGCAGTCGGCGCAGGAGGCTGCACGGACAATGGCTTCTGCTACGAGTGCGGAGAGGGCGGCTCGGGAGGCGCGGGTGCTGCCGACGGAGGGAAGGATGCGCAGCCAGACCAAGTGGGACTGGACGTGCCCGTCAACACCGAAGGAGGCGACGGGTCCGACGGAGCGAAGAAGTGTCCGGACGGGTGGGCGGACTGCAACCTGATCACGCTCGATGGATGCGAGGTGAACCTGCAGATCGATCTGAAGAACTGCGGGACGTGCAGCAATGCTTGCGCGTTGGCGCACGCCGAGCCGGAGTGCAAGGCGGGCAAGTGCGAGATCAAGTCGTGCACGCTGACCGCGGACGGCGGCAAGGACGACTGGCAGGACTGCGACAAGATTCCGGACAACGGCTGCGAGTCGGACATCAAGGCTGACTCGAACAACTGCGGCGGATGCGGCAAGCCCTGTCCTGCACCGCCTCACGCGACGGCCGAGTGCGTGGACGGCGTCTGCGGCAAGATCTCCTGCGACAAGGGATTTGCCGACTGCAACCAGAACATCGCAGACGGCTGCGAGGCAGATCTGCTCGGCGACCCGTCGAACTGCGGTGAATGCAGCAAGGTGTGCGCGGCCGTGGCGCACGGCCTTGGCGGCTGCACACAGGGCGTGTGCGGCGTTGGCACCTGCGACAGCGGCTATGCGGACTGCGACGCAAGCCTGTGGAGCGGCTGCGAGACCGTGCTCGCCACCGACGTGAACCACTGCGGGTCGTGCTTGAAGAAGTGCGGCGCCGTGCCCCACGGCCTTCCCAAGTGCGAAGGCGGCCAGTGTCTGGTGGAAAGCTGCGACCCTGGATACGCGGACTGCAACGGGGTTCCGACGGACGGCTGCGAGGTGAACCTTGCGGACGACGCGGCGAACTGCGCGGCTTGCGACAACGCATGTCCGGCCGTGATCAACGGCACGCCGGGTTGCGCGATGTTCACCTGCGGGATCAAGTCGTGCAACGCGGGCTGGCAGGACTGCTTCGGGGGCGCAGCGGATGGCTGCGAAACCGATACGCAGAACGACGTGGATCACTGCGGCAGCTGTACGACGGTCTGCCCGGTCGTGCCCGACGGATTCCGGGCCTGCGAGCTCGGCGTGTGCAAGATCGGCTCGTGCGATGCCGAGCACGCGGACTGCAACGGCGTGCTGGCGGACGGCTGCGAAGCCGCGCTGCAGACCGACATCAACAACTGCGGCGTCTGCAACACGGTTTGCCCCCCACCTCCGGGCGCGACCGCTGGATGCAACGCTGGCCAGTGCGGCGTCGGAACCTGCACGGCGGGCTTTGCCGACTGCAACCAGAACCTGTCGGACGGCTGCGAGCTGGACATCACCACGGACTGGAACAACTGCGGCGCGTGCGGTGCAGTGTGCGGCTCGCACCAGTGCGTGGCCAGCGCCTGCGTGTGCACCAAGAGCGTGCTGGTGATCCCGGACGACAGCGCGTCGGGAACGGCCACGCTGACCGCAGCGCTCACCACGCTTCTGCCCGGCTGGACGATCACCACCGCGACCAAGCCTTCGTACCAGTACGACGGAGCGAGCCCGGCACCGACCGGATTCGGCGCGGTCTTGGTGCTAGCTGGAGGTCCTGGCTCCAGCTCGTACTCGACGGACATGCCTGCCAATGGGCAGACTGCGCTGGTGAGCTTCGTGCAAGCTGCCAACGGCCTGGTGTTGACCGAGTGGGCAGCCAAGCACGTGGCAGACGGACGCTGGCAGACGCTCAAGGACCTTGTCCTGCTCACGCGCACCGTGGCCTTCAGCGGGCAGGTGCAATACAAGCTCGACCCGGGTTTCGTCGGCCATCCGATCTGGACCGGCCTCACCAACAACTTCACCTTCGCCTCGACCTCGAATGTGGGCGTGACCAAGGTCGCGACCGGTGTCAAACGGATCGCCGGAAGCCCGGAAGCGATCGACGCGGTCGCGGTGCGCGAGGTTCCTTCCGAGGGGCGCGTCGTGCACGTGGCCCACGCCGGCAACTACGCCCCCAACGGCTGGTCCAACGCCAACATCCAGAAGCTTGTCGCCAACGCCGTGTCCTGGAGCGCCAGGTGCCAGTAGACGGCGCGTAGCCTTCCCCAGCATTCCATCGCCATCCAGTGCTCAGAGCCGCGCGCCCGCTCGCTCACGCTCGCCGCTCCACGATGGCAGCTCACGACTACATGGGGTATGCCCGAGGATCGCGAGGTGGTCGGAATGCCAGAAGCGCCCCGAGACAGAGTGATCTTCGTATTCGAGCGAATCGATGACCGTCTGCTCTTCCTCCCGCTCGCTGCCCGGCGCGCGCTCGACGAGTGCGGCGTGCGTCTGACGCTGCAGGGTTGGCGCTCGATGTCCACCGAGGCGCGCAAGCAGCTGTCGCGCTGCGGCGCCGAAGACCGCATCGATCGTGCGCGCGTTCTCGAGCTGCTCCAGCCCGCTGCAGCCTCCACGCGCCCCGTGGCTCCGACGCTCCAGCTCGAGGCGGCCTCGCCACCGACCGAATTGACCAGCAAGCTGGGTCCCCTTCGTCCGATCGAGCCCACTACCTGGTCGACCCTGCGCCCCGTGGAGCGATATGCGCTCGTCAAGGTCTGCGCGCGGGGCACGGCAGCGCGCGTATCTGCCGCCTACGACGAGCTCATCGGGGCGCGCGCGATCTCCACGCACCTGTCGGCCGCAGGCGATGCGAAGATGGTCGACGTGGCCGACAAGGCGGTGACACGCAGACGGGCCGTGGCTTCGTGCCGTGTGCACATGAGCGCGCCCACGCTGCAGCGGCTCGCAAATGCGCCCAAGGGCGACGTGCTTGCAGCAGCGCGAATCGCCGGCATCATGGCTGCCAAGAAGACCGCAGACCTCATTCCTCTCTGCCACTCGGTGGCGACCACGAGCGTCAGGATCGACCTCGAGCCCGTGACGGATCCGCCTGGCCTCCACATCCACGCCACGGCCGAGACCCTGGATCGGACCGGAGTCGAGATGGAGGCCATGGTCGGGGCGAGCGTGGCTGCCCTCACGGTCTATGACATGCTCAAGGGCGTGGAGCGCGGCATCGTGATAGACAAGGTGCAGCTCGAGATGAAGGAAGGAGGTCGGAGCGGACGATGGGAGCGGCAGTGTTGATCGACGTCCGCAACGGCGTCGTCGGAGTCGACGAGGTCCTTCAATCGGTCCGTCACCCGGGCGCGGGCGGTGTCGTGCTGTTCATAGGCACGGTACGGGACAACAACGATGGCCGCGCGGTGTCGGCGCTGGAATACGAAGCCTACGAGAGCATGGCACGCACCGAGATGAGGCGAATTGCCGACGAGATCGCCTCGGACCAGCCGCAGGTGAGGCTCTCGGTCGTCCATCGCGTCGGCGCGCTCCAGGTGGGGGACATCGCCATCGTGTGCGCAGCATCGGCGCCGCATCGCGAGCAGGCCTTTGACGCGTGCAGGGCCCTGATCGATCGAATCAAGGAGCGCGTTCCGGTCTGGAAGCGCGAGCACGGCCCGGATGGCGGATCCTGGGTCGGATGGAGCGGCCCGGACGGCTCCATGCCCCCGTCGGACAAGGAGCGCCCTTGAAGTCGAGGGTCCTGGCCCAGTGCATCCTTGCATCCGCTTGCGCCACGGGTTGCTGCCAGACTCCGCCCTCCAGCGACCGGGAGACTCCGAGCCAAGCGCCGGATGCCGCCGCGGCGACAGCGACGCCGCCAGCGCCAGCGCCCAAGAACCTTGCGATCGGCAAGCTGACCCTGGATGAAGTTCGAGCGGGAATCCAGCGTTCGGGTTGGAAGGTCACGGCGGACCTGTCCACCGAGTTCGACTCGTGCAAGGCCACGCAGCTCGACGTGAGCAAGGCGCAGGTGGAGGGACGGGTGCAGCTGTACGCTTGCAGCGACGAGTACGATGCGAAACGTCGCGAGACTTCGGTGAAAGGCTCCTCGGAGGACACGGTGATCGAGCGGGAGGCTGGACGCATGCTCGAAGTCATGGTTCGCGGGCACAAGGACGACGCGCAGAAGCTGTTCGCGGGGATCCTCGGAAGATGAAGCGCCAAGCCGCAGCCCTGGGTTGGCTCCTGGTCGTGCTGATGGGATGCAGCTCGCAGCACCGGGGAAGCGACTCCAAGTCGCCGGATCGCGGCTCCACGCACAGGACCGCGCGCAAGCCCAAAGGGCCGCCCAAGCCGGTGGAGCGACCTGCGGGCTTGCTGAGCCTGGCGGACGCAGAGCGCTACATGCTCGCGCTGATCAACCACGATCGCGAAGCCGAGGGAGAGGCAGCGCTCGAATGGGATCCGATCGCGGCCAAGGCCGGGCGTGAGCACGCCGAGGACATGGCGAAGCACGGGTACACGGGGCACATCGGCACGGACGGGTCGAACCCTGAGCTGCGCTACACCGAAGCGGGCGGCATGGACATGGCCCAGGAGAATGCCGGGTGTTTTGCGGACGCCAAGGCTCGCGAGCTCGACCCGAATCCGAAGTTCGATCCTCGGGCCATCGAGAAGGTGGAAGCTGCCTTCATGGCCGAGAAGCCGCCTGCGGACGGGCACCGCAAGAACATCCTCAAGCCATGGCACACGCATGTCGGCGTGGGGCTGACCCAGGCCAAGGACCTGTCGATCGTCTGCATGGCCCAGGAGTTCGTGGATCGCTACGGCACCTACGACGCGATCCCCAAGCAGGCGAAGATCGGCCAGAAGGTCAAGGTATCGGGCAAGGTCGAGTCACCGGCAAAGATCGTCGGAGTGGGAATTGCGCGAACCGAGCTGCCCACAGCGCGTCAGCCTTCCGAGCTTCTGCGCACCGGCTCGTATCCGATCCCGGCGCCCTTCCAGACCTACTTTCCCAAAGGTTTCGTCACACCCATCCCGGTCGAGGTGAAGGGCGGAGAGTTCACGATCGAGTTCCCGCTCAGCGACAACAAGGCATCCCCTGGGGCTGGGCGCGCTGGACTCTACGAGGTGAGCGTCTGGGCCGAGGTACCGGGCAACAAGGATTTCGTGATGGTCTCCCTTCGCACGGTGCGCGTCAAATAGGGCAACAACCGTCCGGGGCGCAAGGGCATCTGATTGTGCGAGGCGATTCTGGAGGACCCCATGGACGATGCAATCAAGGAAATGACCGAGGGACTTCGGCAGGCAATGCTGGCGGAGCGCACCGGTTTCGAGTTCTACACGTTGGCGGCCAAGACCACGCAGGACCCGGACGGCAAGGCGACGTTCGAGCAGCTGGCGCGCGAGGAGCAGGAGCACTTCGAGTTCCTGAGCACGCACTACAAGTCGCTCGTGAGCAAGGGGACGCTGGCAGAAGGCGTGACGCTGAGCGATCGCAAGCACACGCAGGCAGACGCCGCGATCTTCTCGAAATCGCTTCGGGAGCGCATCAAGGGCGCGCACTTCGAGATGAGTGCGCTGGCGATCGCAGTGCAGCTCGAGCTCAACGGCATCAAGCACTACTCCGAGCAGGCGAAGAAGGCGTCGCTGCCGGCGGCGCGCAAGTTCTTCGAGGATCTGGTGGCCTGGGAGAGCGGGCACTACGACGCGCTGATCAGGCAGCAGCAGATGCTCCAGGAAGACTACTGGCGCGAGAACGGGTTCGATCCGTTCTAGATCGACGATCTGGGTGATTCCGGCTAGGCTACGCGGCCGATGGCACAGCAGATCGTGGAGAAGGCTCCGGCTACCTCAAAAACTTCGCAGTACGGCTTCATCGCGTTCGCGTTGGGCTTGGGTCTGTTCATCTGGTGGGTTCGAAGCGATCCCAATCCGCCGCCGACCCGTCCTGCGCCCGAGATGGTCAAAGGCGCTGTGATCGATGCGCCCATCACGTTGGTGACATCGGACCGCAACGACCTCGCGTGCGTCCTGCCGAACAAGGACGTCGAGGGCGGCTACCACTGCGAGTTCGTCGGCGTCGACAAGCCCTGGGCCGAATCGGCTTCGGAGAACGTGGACCGCAAGAAGCTCCTGGCTCCGTACAAGACCATCGACGACGCGTTGATCCTGATCCCCGGGCTGTTCGAGGAACCAGCGGTGGCCGAGCGCTACCAGGACGAGATCCCCAACCCGAAGAACAAGGACAAGCTCGCGAGGTTCACGGCGCAGTGCAAGGTCAAGCTCACCACCGAGGTCGAAAACGTGATGGTGCGCTGGAACCCCAAGGGCCAGTGGCAAGGCCCGCACAAGGTCTTCATCGGCATCGCTTCCAACTGCCAGGTCAGTGAGCCGTAGGGCTCCGCCTACACCTTCATCTTCATCGTGTCTTCAGCTGCGAGCTCACCACGGCTCGTGAGCATGTCGAGCATCCCGCGCGCCAGACGCGTGAGCCATACCAGCTTCTCGACCCTACGCGCCGCCCCTGCGGCACCATCGCCCCGTAGCTCCTGGATCGCCTGCGCGAAGATCTCCAGGGTCTCGTCGAGCATCCGCTTCTCGCGATCCTGCAGCACGCGAGACACCAGCCGCCAGATGTTCGTCTCCGGCTCGAAGTGCGTGCTGCGCGCAGCCGTCCGCACCTCGCGCACCGCACCCCAGCGCCGAAGCTCGGTCAGCGCCATGCTGGTGGCACCCACGGATACTTCGAGCCGCCTGCGGATCTCTGCCGCAGAAAGGGGCTCCTGCGCGAGAAACAGGATGGTCCAGACGCGTCCATGCACGCGCTTGAACCCCCAGAACTCCATGAGGGAACCGATCTGGTCCGCGACTCTCAATTCCGCTGCGCGACGGGCCATGGGGACGGCAGTGTACAGCGAGGCAAGGCGCGAGGCTACCGGGCTGCGCGGCCGCTTTCAGGCAGTGCCGACGATGTGCACCACGCTGGTCGTTCCCGAGCCGCCGATGTTGAGCGTGGCGACCCGCTTGGCACCGTCGACCTGGTAGTCTCCGGCCTGCCCTGACACCTGCAGGGCTGCGTCCAGCAGCTGACGTGTGCCGGTCGCTCCCACCGGGTGTCCGGCTCCGATCAACCCTCCGCTCGGATTGATCGGGCACTTGCCTCCGATCTCGATCACGCCCTGCTCCACTGCCTTCCAGCTCTCGCCCGGAGCGGTCAGACCGAAGTGATCGATCGCCATGTACTCCGACGTCGTGAAGCAATCGTGGGTCTCGATGGCGCTGAGCTGCTCAGGGCCCGAAAGCCCTGCGCGCTCGTAGGCGTCCGTGATCGCCTTTCGCGTGTGGGGAAGCACGTACTGCATCCCATGGCTCTGGGCCGTCTTGGCCGAGAACTCGATCGGCGCAGTCCGGTGCCCCCAGCCGAGCACCTTGGGGATGCGGTCGAGCGCGACGCCCATCCGCTTGGCCCAGCGCTCGGCAAACTCGGCCGACGCAAGGATGATCGCCGCTGCTCCGTCCGTCACCTGCGAGCAGTCCGTGAGCTTGATCCTGCCGCCGATCTTCGCGTTGTACTGCCCGGTCGAGCACGCGTGGTCGTAGCTCATGAACCAGCTTCGCGTCTGCGCGTTGGGATTGAGCTTCGCGTTCTCGTAGTTGATCGCCGAGATCCGCGCGAGATGCTCGTCCTTGAGCCCGTACCGACGGTCGTACTCGTCGCCGAGCTTGCCAAAGAGCTTGGGGAACGGGAATTCCACCCCCTTGGCTTCCTTTTCGTACCACGCCGCCGTGCCCAGGAAGTCTCCGCCGCGCTTCGAATCGACGGTCTTCATCTGCTCGACGCCGAGCACGAGCGCTACGTCGTAGCGCCCGGCTTCGATCTCCGCTTCTGCGGCGAGCGCTGCGATCGAGCCTGACGCGCACGCTGCTTCATGGCGGGCGGTGGGCAGGCCCCGGAAGGCGGGGTCGATGTCCACGACGAACGCGCCGAGGTGCCCCTGCATGCAGTACAGCTCCCCTGCGAAGTTGCCCACGTGCGCCACCTCGATTTCCGCCGGCTCGACACGCGTCTGCTCCAGGGCACCGAGCGTGGCCTCGCGCATGAGCGCCACGACGTGCTTGCTCTCCTTGCTCCAGTTGCGCGCAAAGTCCGTCTGGTACCCGCCGAGGATGTACACGTCCTGCGTTGATCGTCTGGTTGCCATCGCTGTCACCTACTTCGCCACGAAATAGCGGCCGATATTGCTGTGCTGTCCGGACAGCTTCTGGCCATCGGGCAGATCCTGCACGACAGCCGGTACCTTGAGACCCAGCTCGTTCATCGCCTGGACCACCTGCTTGCGACCGCACAGATCGACGAGCACCGAGGGCGGTGCCCAGTTGAATCCCCAGCCCATGATCTGGTCCACCACCGTCACGTCCGCTGCGACCTCCGTGGGTCCCACCCGGCTGAGCGCATAGCTGACGTAGCCGAAGACCACGCGCCGGACGAGGTCCGCTTCCGGTCCGTGCGCTGCCAGCAGCAACTCCATCGCATCCGCATAGCGTCCGACGTGGTGCAGAAGCTTCATCTCCTCGATGAAGCCCACCTTGTCGAAGGCCGTGTCGGTCGCGTGATCGAGCGACGCCGGACGCAAGGTCGACACGGTCTTGTCCGCCTTGGAGGCGCGGTAGAATCCGCCGGAAGACGTCTTGTTGCCCAGATGACCGAGCGCGATCAGGCGTGACATGTACGCTGGCATCGCGAACGCCTCGTGGGCCTCGTCGCGCGTGTTGGCGTACACATTGTCGACGATCGCCTTGTGGACGTCGAACCCCACCAGATCGATCGTCGCCAGCGGCGGCATGGCGCGTCCGGTGTACGGCCCGATCAGGTAGTCCACCTTGGCCACTCCATGTTTCTCGGCGAGCTGCGCGCACTCGTTGAGCACCTTGAAGCCGATCCGGTTGCCCGCAAAGGCCGGCATGTCGCGGCACTCCACCACCACGCGCCCGAGCTTCTTCCTGAGCATCGACTTGATCGACTGCAGCAGCTCCCGGTCCGTGTTCGGCCCGGAGATCAGCTCGGTCCCCACGATCACGTGGGGCGGGTTGAACAGGTGGATGCCCATGAAATGGCGCTGGAAGTCATCGCTTCGTCCGGCCGACATCTGCGCCATCGACAGACCGCTCGAGACCGTGGCGATCACGGTCCCGGGGCGACGAGCCCCATCGATCGCATCGAAGTAGCGGTTCTTGGTCGGCAGATCCTCGGCAACGGCTTCGAGCACAAGGTCGGCACGCGCCACCTCGCGATCCAGGGCTTCGTCGTACGAGCCACACGACATGTGCGATTCGATCACGTCGGAGCGAACCGCATTCTTGGCGCGCGCGAGCCCTTCGCGCGCTTTGTCCTCTGTGCGCGCGAGCATGGCGACTTCGAATCCCCGAGCCGCAAAAAGGGCCCCTGCACCGGACCCCATCGTTCCATTCGCCCCAACCACTACAACTCTTCTGATGTCCCGCATGAGGTCGACCTCTTTGCTGTCGCCTGGGACCGGATTGGCGGACCGTCAAGTCATGACGAATCACAAGCGCGTGGACCCGCTCCCTCACGCTCCATCACGCTCCCGGCTCCATGACATCGGACCCGCGACAGCGCCCTACAACTCTTCCTTCGACACCGGCAGGTGCGTGCCGTACTTGCGATCGAGCTGCATTCTCAGGGCTGAAGCCGCTGCTGTGTCCCACCGGATCCCCATGCGTCGCCACAGGTCCGCGAATACCCGGACGTCCGCGAGCTCGAACGCATCGTCTTCGGCAGCCTTGCCAGGGGGAGGGTCCTCAGGATCCGGGTGCACCAGGTAGGGGCGAATCGCGGTCGGATCGCAGCCTGCCTTGGAAGCGATCAGCTCTGGATTTCCCTTCCACTGCGCCCGAGCCGCGTCAGGCAGCTCCGGGTCGAAGTAGTCGGGCCACGAGGCAAACCGGTCGAGCAGCGCTCCGTTCTCCATCAGAAAGTGCGCCCAGTAGTCCCCGTCGTAGATGTGTACCGTGGACACCAGCGTCCTGAGGTTGTGGGAACCATCGAGGCAGAAGGGGACGTCGTGGACGTTGAAGAACGCAGGCCATCGAACGACGGTCCAGCCCTGGGCAGGCGCGTAGACATGGACATCCTCGGGTGTCTCGGGATCGCTCGGACCGCAAGGCTCAGCCGCGGAGCCGAACTTGGAAGCGTAGGCGCGGATCGTGTCGGCAACATCGGCGGCCGATCGGTTGCGGAACGCGGATGCAGCGAGGAACAGTCCCATGGGCAGTCACGTTACCATCCTCACCCGCCGTCGAAGCGAGAGGCGTCGTCGAGCAGCGACAGCACGGGAAAGGCCGGGTTGTAGTGCTTGTGCAGGAACAGCGGATTGCGCGCCTGGTAGAGCTGCGCACCCACCTTGTCCACGATCGGAAGCAGCATCTGCTCGTGCCGGCACAGCACCGGAGACACCACGTTCACGTTGCCCGTGGACTGCCAGTTCAGACACCCGCACGTGTTGTTGCATCGACTCTCGATTGCGCAGCTCCGACAGGGCTCCTTTTGCTGCTCGGCGCGCATGCGAATGGCCGCCCGCGCCGGCTCGTCGATCCCGCGCTGCACGTCTCCGATGCACCATGCCGAGTCCCGCCCCGCCCGGGTGAACTGCACGCACGGGTACAGCGAGCCGTCGGGGGCGACCGACACCTGCCTGCGCCCGAGCTCGCAGCGTTCCTTGCGGTACTCGCTGCCATGGATGTGCGACGCAAGCTTCACCTCGAACGGGCTCAGATAGAACTTCCGCCCCGCACGCGTCCACTCAACGTAGAGCTTGGCAAGGCGCTCGTATTGCTCCTGCAGCACACCCAGGCTCTGCTCCGACCAGCCGGCCGCGTGGTCCAGCGACACCACGAGGTACCTGCATCCGAGCTCCAGAAGCAGCTGCACCGATTGCGACAGCAGGGGAGCCGTATCAGGGCTCACGACCAGCAGCACGCTCGAGTACGGGCGGACCTCGAGCAGGCGAACGAGACGCGACAGCAGAACGTCGTAGCTGCCGGTCCCGTCGGCGAGCTTGCGATGACGATCCTGCGCCTCACGCACTCCATCGAAGCTCATCGCCACGAGCACTTCCTCGCGCACCGCAAACTCGAGGAACGCATCGTCGAGCAACAGGCCGTTGGTGGTGGCCTTGAAATGGAACCTTCCCTTTCCCTGACGCTCCAGCGCGCGCGCATGCGAGACCGTCGCCTCGATCAGGTCGCGCTGCAGCAGCGGCTCGCCCCCGAAGAAGATCACGCCGCAAGAGCCGGAGCCGATCGACGCGCCCAGCTGCAACGCGCGCGCAGCCGTGGCCTCGCTCATCGCTTCGCCGGGCTGCGGGGGCGCATAGCAGTAGTCGCACCGCATGTTGCACGACGGCGTGAGGTGGAGCGTCAGGTGCACTTCAAAGCGCCCCCTGGGTGCGGAGCCATTGAACGAAGTCCTGCACCTGCTCGCGCAGCAGCTTGCGCGAGGCGTCCTTGGCTTCCTTGGACATCTCCTCCCACGGACGTCCTTGCGTGCTCGGGTCGCGGAAGTCCACGTGCGAGATCGGATCGTACAGCACGCCGAAGTACATCTTGGAACGCCCGGTTTCCCGCACGCTCTTGGCCAGGCTCTCTGCTGCGCCTCGCGTGTCGAACCCCTGCACGCTCGACATCGAGTGCCCCTGCATGGCGAGGGCGTCTTGGCCGGAAACGAACTCGACTGCGACGCCGCGTACCGTGTCGGCAGCGTCGACTTTCAGCTGCTGGGGGCTTGGCGGCGCCGATCTCCGGGGCGTGTTGATCTCGTCGTCAATCGCAGGAAGCTCAACCCCAGGGACCGGCACCTTGCTCTGCGGCAGAGACAGGCGCACCCGGGCCAGCTCCTCGCGAATGATCTGGAGTGCCTCTTCTTCCGAAAGGAACACGGGCGGCGCCACGACGACGCAGCCTGTGGCACCTCGCCCGTCGCCATGCTGGAAGATCGGTGCAACGACCGCTGCAGCGGGCAACCGGGATTCCGGCGCAGGGCCCGGCGTTCCGGAAGCTGTGGGCGGGACGCTGGCCACCTGGATGACCGCAGGCTGGGTCGCTTGGACGGGCGGGTTGGCTGGTGCGGCGGGCGGACGCTGCTCGCATCCCAACGTTCCGAGCGTGACGAACAGAGCGACTGCGCCCGCCATCTCGAGGTTTGCGCGCCAGGAGGGCGGCAGATTGTCCCTGAGCCAGCCAGGAGAAGCCATGAGCTCGACTCGCGTGGGGTAGGCAGGGGTTTCGTAGCGTTCCACCGGTCTGGCCTTCATCTCGCACCTCGGCTGAAATGGGACGCCTTCACGCGACGGGCGTCAACCGTCAGATAGCCAGGTCAGACCCAGGTTCCCGGGGCTGCTTGGGTGCTCCGCTGGCGAAGACTACTGCGCCAGCCGGTTCGCTATGGTCATCCCGATCTTGCGCGCGTCTTCAACAGCATCGTGGGGCAGCGACACGGCGCCGACCACTGCATGGCCGCCACCGCCGTATTCGGTGCAGATGGCGCTGATGTCGTGGGTGCGCGCGATCGGGGACCAGGGGTTGTAGCCCACCGAGATCTTGCACTTGCTCCGGGCGCGCGAGACCATCACCGAATACGCGCTCTCGGGGAAGAGCGCATAGGTGACGAACTTTCCGACCACCTCGGTGAACTGATCGGTCAGATCCACGTAGACCACAGGCCCCATCGTGACGGCCCCGGATCGGACGCGGTCGACGAAGGCCTCGTGCAGCGGCCCCAGATGCGACCAGCGCTCGACAATCTCCGGCGAGCTGGCAACCTCGCCAAGAGGCATGGAGGCGAACATCGGCACGATGCGTCCAAGCAGCCCTGCGTCGCCCTGATGCTCGAGGACCGTCATGAGCCTGAGCTCCGGCTCGGCCCGCATCACAGCCTGTTCGGCGCTCTTGAATCGAGCGGAATCGATGATGTCGGCCCAACGCACCAGATCGTCGAGCACAGGGTCGTGAAACCCGAAGCGCTCCCGGCCGACATCCGCGATCAGCTTGGAGCACGAGCCATAGGTCTCGTCGTGGAATCTCCGGGCTGAAGCCTGGTTCGCATCGAAGTGCTCACGGTCCCCTGGCGTCTGGAACGCGGTGCGGTGGTGGTCGAAGTACCAGGTGAGCTGGGGCGCCGTGGTGTAGCGAAAGTCGAGTACCGCGTTGACGTCGCCGTCGAGCCAGCCAGGATCGAGCGAGTTCTGCCCAGGACCGTAGCCGCATGCGCGGTAGTGGAACTCAAAGGGCCCAGGCTCGACGTGTTTCACAAGGCGCGTGAACAGGGCGGCCGAAGCAGCGCCGTCGAAACAGTGGCCGTGTGTCGCCACGACCACCCGACGAACCTGGGGAGAGGCAGAAGCCATGCCGCGTCCTACCATGGACCTCTGGGGCGAGTGAATCGAAGCCCAATCCAGCCGTCCAAACGATGGCGCCTTGGATCAGGGAGGCCCGTGGGCGATTGGATCGCTCGTACGATCCCTTGTCAGGGGCACAAGGCTTGCCCTTTCCAGCGATGGCGTGGCGAGTTCGAACGTTCAGGTGTAAGATGCGAACCCCGTTTCGGTTCTGGAGGGGGAACCGGTTTTTCAGGAGGACGACGCAGATGACTAAGCGAACGCTTTTGGCGGTGGTAGCAGTGGGCGCGATCGCCGTTTTGCCTTTGGCCTGCAAGAAGTCGACAGACCAGCCCGCGCAGTACCAGGCCGGATTCGGGACCGATCCCAATGCCACGAACACCGCGTACCCGACCGGAACCTACCCGACGGGCACCTATCCGACCGCGACCGGAACAGCTCCCACGGCAACAGCGACCACCACAGCGACCACAACGGCAACCGGCGGCCCGGGCGACATCGTGGGACAGCTCGGCGGCATGGTCGGCGGCTTGCTCGGTGGACTGGGCGGCGGCGTGCCCGGTGCGGATCCGCTCTCAGCGGGAATCCAGTACAACGCCCAGCAGAATGCGCCCGGAATGCGAGCAGAGGGCAGCCCGGTCAAGCTCACGCTCTCGCAGGGCCAGACCGGGGAAGGTCAGGTCACCTTGCAGCCCGGCAAGTGCTACACGCTCGTCGGCGCTTCGATGCCGGGCGTGATGGATGTCTCGGTCAAGGCCACCTATCCGGCCCCCATGCAGGCCCAGGTGCTCGGCCAGAGCGCAGCCGGTGGACCGATGCCGGTCGTGTTTGCCAAGGAAGCCTGCTACCGCAATCCAGCCCCGATCGGCATGCCGGTGCGGGTTGAAGTCACCATGAAGCAGGGTTCGGGGCAGGTCGCGATCCAGCCCTATTCAAAGTAGCGTTTCAGCCGTCATGGCTCGACTGCATGGGCGTCTTCGGACGCAACCCCTGCGGTCTGTCGGAAAAATGAGGATGCGTCATGAAGACCAGCGTGTTGTTGCTTGCTGCCATTGGAGCGGGATTGGTCGTTGCGGTGGTTGCCTGCAAGAAGGAGCCTCCTGCCAATCCGCAGCCGTTCTACCCGACCGATGATGCAGGCCCGTATGTCATGGGTCAGGCGCCGGAAGCAGGCGCCCCTGTCGTTGTCGTTCAGCCTGAGGCAGGACCGGCCGAAGCCGCAGCCCCGCCCCCGGTTGCCGCAGTGTTCGACGCTGCCGCCCAGGAGCTGCTCAAGGCGCAGATCAAGAAGGAGTCGGCCAAGCACGCCCCGTACATGAAGACCGAGGGTCCGATCCTGGGCGGATTGCTCTCCGAAGGCCAGACGGTCGAGCAGCAAGCCATGTTCAACCCGGGCAAGTGCTACACGATCATCGGCACCACCCTCGCCGGCGTCACCGAGCTCGACATCCAGGTGACCGCTGCCACACCGCTTCCCACGTTGAATCCGGTCCTGGCGATGGACAACATGGCCGGCCCCATGGCCATCGTGGGTGACCACCCGAACTGCTACAAGAACCCCCTGCCGATCGGCATGATGGTCAAGATCACGGTCAAGGCCACCAAAGGTGCTGGGGTTGCGGGCGCGCAGTTGTACGTGAAGTGATTTAACGCAACTGCCGACGCTCCCTGGCCGAACAGGGAGCATGATGCTCCCCACCACGCTCGTCATCGGACGCGACCACCCCGACTACCCGATTCGAATCAGCGCCATGGAGCGGCCACCGGCCGCGCTGTACCTGAAGGGACAGTTGCCCACGGGACGTCCGGTCGCGATCGTGGGCTCGCGAGGCGCCTGCGACGAGGCTTTGCGGTTCACGCACCAGCTTGCGTTCGATCTTGCAAAACTCGGCGTTTCGGTGTGGTCCGGCGGCGCCAGAGGCGTGGATGCCGCGGCGCACAGAGGCGCGCTCGATGCGGGCGGCAAGAGCGTCGTGGTCATGGGCACCGGATTCGATCACATCTACCCCGCCGACCATGAAGAAATGTTCATCCGATTGCTCGAGCAGGGGGGAGCCTGGGTGTCGATGTTTCGCGACGATCAGAGCGGAACGAAGTGGTCCTTCCTGTTGCGAAACGAGCTGCTCGCAGCCCTGGTCGATGCTGTGATCCTCGTTCAAGCACCGGTGCGAAGCGGAGCCAGGTCGACCATGTCTGCGGCGCGTCGAATGGGTCGAAGGCTCTGGGTCGTGCCTGCAGCGCCGTGGGACATCGCAGGTGCAGGATGCGCGCAAGAGCTGCGTGCAGGTGCCGAGGTACTTCCAGCGCTCGCCGTGCTCGCAAAGGAGTTGGGTCTTCACGTGCCTCGAGGTTTCGGCGTTCGACGCTCGATGGCACTGCCCCAGGATCTTGATCCCCAGGAGCGGGCCGTGGCCTTGGCGGTGCGAAGGGGATGCCGTCATTCTGATGATATTTGCGCCGAAACCGGGCTTTCCGCTCACACTGTAGCCGCAGCCCTCTTGACGTTGACGTTGAGACACGTACTAGTACAGGGCTCCGACGGGCGGGTTCTCGCTATAACCTAACGAAACTATTGGGATTCTCGTCTTTCGGGCACTTTGTCTGGACCGGTGGGCCATTGCGTGGCAGCACGCGCCCTCCGGGTGCATGTACGCTTTGAGGTCGTTGTATGGGCAAGACATTGGTGGTGGTCGAGTCTCCTGCAAAGGCGAAGACCATCAAGAAGTATCTCGGTGCGGACTACGAGGTCATGGCTTCCAAGGGGCACATCATGGATCTGCCCAAGAAGCTTGGCGTCGATGTGAAGCACGGCTTCGCCGAGACCTATGAGATCGTGCCGTCCAAGGAGAAGGTGGTCGCCGAGCTCAAGGCGGCCGCCAAGAAGGCGGAACGTGTGCTTCTCGCCACCGACCCTGATCGCGAAGGCGAGGCGATCGCTTTCCATCTTGCCGAAGTCGTGGGTGACAAGAAGCGAAAGACGGCCCGTGTCGAATTCCACGAGATCACCCGCCGCGGCGTGGAGCACGGCATCGCGAACCCGCGTCCGCTCGACAAGAACCTCTACAGTGCCCAGCGTGCTCGGCGCGTGCTCGACCGCATCGTGGGCTACGACGTCTCTGCGCTGGTCTGGTCCAAGCTGGCGTGGGGGCTTTCGGCAGGACGGGTTCAGTCGGTCGCCCTGCGTCTGATCGTGGAGCGCGAGGAGGAGATCGAGCGCTTCAAGCCCGAAGAGTACTGGAACATCGGCGCTGTGCTGATCGGCATGAAGCGTCCGCCGTTCGCAGCGCGTCTCGTGTCCCAGGATGGCAAGAAGCTTGCCGTGACAGACGGCGCGACGGCGCAGCGCGTGCACTCGGATCTGCTCAATGCCGAGTTCGCGGTCGACAAGATCACGGCACGCGAGCAGAGGCGCAGTCCGCCGGCTCCCTACATCACGAGCCGGCTACAGCAGGACGCGACCAACAGCCTGCACTTCACCGCCAAGCGCACGATGCAAGTGGCGCAGACGCTGTACGAAGGTGTGGATCTCAAGGACGACGGCGGGCAGGTAGGTTTGATCACCTACATGCGTACCGACTCGGTGCGCGTGAGCAGCGAGGCGATCGACGCGGTCCGCATCCACATCCGCGAACGGTTCGGCGAGTCGCACGTTCCTGCGACTCCCAACGTGTTTCGCTCCAAGAAGTCGGCACAGGATGCGCACGAGGCGATTCGCCCGACCTCCATGGAGCTGACGCCGGAGCGCGTGCGCAAGCACCTGAAGGACGAGCAATTCAAGCTCTACAAGCTGGTCTGGGATCGCTTCGTCGCCTCGCAGATGACGCCTGCGGTCTACGATCAGACGAGCGTGGACGTGTCGGCCAAGGTCAAGAACGGAGCGACGGTCTACGGGCTGCGTGCGTCGGGAAGGATCCTGAAGTTCGGTGGGTGGCTCGAGTCCTATGACAAGGGGATCGAGGCGCAGGGGATCTCGTACGAGGCCGAGGACGCTGCCGAGAACGGCGAGGGCAAGGGCGCGAACGGGACCAACGGTACGAATGGATCCAACGGTGGCAACGGGACCGCTGGCGGAAACGGCACCAAGGCCGAGGGCGAGACGGATGAGACTTCCGGGCTGCTGCCCGAGCTGAGCGAAGGCGAGAAGCTCGTGCTGGTCAACCCGCCCGGCGTGAGCGCAGAGCAGAAGTTCACGCAGCCGCCAGCTCGCTACAACGAAGGCTCCCTGGTGCGTGAGCTGGAGAAGCGCGGCATCGGACGTCCCAGCACCTACGCGGAGATCATCAGCAAGGTGCAGGGGCGCGAGTACGCCGAGAAGCTCGCCGGGGGCTCTTTTGCGCCCACCCAGCTGGGACGCATGGTGGTGGGCGGGCTGGTGCAGAGCGAGCTCGACTTCATGGATCCCGGTTTTACGGCGAAGATGGAGGAGGAGCTCGACGAGGTGGAGGCCGGACGAGAGGACCGGGTGGTCCTGCTCAAGAGGTTCTACAAGCGCTTCCGGCAGCAGCTCGACGTCGCAAAGAAGCACAAGCGATGGGCCCCGGAGCCGGAGCCGACCGAGCACAAGTGCGAGGAGTGTGGCGGCGTGCTCCTGAAGCGCTGGAGCAAGAACGGCTACTTCCTCGGCTGCACCAACTACCCCACGTGCAAGTTCACCCGGGACCTCTCCAACGGGGGAGTGCCCCAGCCGGTGCGCGAGACCGATGTCGTGTGCGACAAGTGCGGCAAGCCGATGGTGATCCGCACCGGGCGCTACGGCGAATTCCTCGCCTGCTCCGGATACCCCGCATGCAAGAACAGCAGGCCGGTTCCCCTGGGAATCGCGTGTCCAAAGTGCGGCGGCGACATCATCGAGGTCAAGCCGCGCAAGCGAGGCGGGCGCACCTTCTATGGTTGCTCGAACTACGCTGCGGAGACGCCCTGCGACTTCAAGCTCTGGCAGAAGCCTGTCGACGAGCCCTGCCCGCAATGCAGCAAGCCGTTCCTCGTGCGCGGCGGGACCAAGAACAAGCCGATGCTCGTCTGCGCCGACAAGGAGTGCGGGTTCAAGAAGGCGATCGAGCCGGAAGACGAGGAGCCCGTGGGCTTCGATTCGACGCCGCCCCCACGCCTGGCGGCCAGCCCCCAGCTCGCTGTCGAGTCCTGAGGGCGGATGCCCTCCCGCATGGACGAAGTACTGATCGTGGGTGGCGGGCTGGCAGGCTGCGAGTGCGCCTGGCAGCTCGCGGAGCGCGGCTCGCACGTCGTGATCCGGGAGCAACGCCCGATCGCGAGATCCCCGGCGCACAACACGGATCATCTCGCAGAGCTCGTCTGCTCGAACTCCCTTCGGGGCGCATCGATCTCCAATGCCATCGGCCTGCTCAAGGAAGAGCTTCGCAGGTGCGGCTCGCTGGTGATGCGCGCTGCCGATGACAGCCGCGTGCCCGCTGGCGGTGCCCTGGCCGTGGACCGCACCCGATTCTCCGCGATCATGACCGAAGCGATCGAGCGTCACCCGAACATCCGTGTCGAGCGTTGCCCCGTGGACGCGGTTCCCGATGCACGGCCCTGCGTGATTGCGACCGGTCCCCTGACCTCCGATGCACTCGCAGCCGATCTCGCCTCCAGGCTGGGCGAAGCTTCGCTGTCGTACTTCGACGCGATCGCGCCGATCGTGGCTTCGGAGTCGATCGACTGGGGCTCGGTATTTCGCCAGTCCAGATTCGACAAGGCGGATCTCGGAAGCGATGCGGATGCGGTTGCGTACGTGAACTGCCCGTTCGACGAAGCCGGCTACAAGGCCTTCGTGGCAGCGCTCAGGGATGCGGAGAAGCTCACGCCGCCGGACTTCGACAAGATCCCGTACTTCGAGGGGTGCCTGCCCATCGAGGTGATGGCAGAGCGCGGCGAGATGACGCTCGCGTTCGGGCCCATGAAGCCCGTGGGGTTGACGGATCCCAAGACCGGACGCCGCCCGTTCGCCGTGGTGCAGCTGCGCGCCGAGGACCGAGGCGAGACTGCGTTCAACCTCGTGGGCTTCCAGACGCGCATGACCCACGAGTCGCAGCGCCAGGTGCTGCGCATGATTCCAGGCCTCGAAAACGCTGCGTTCATGCGGCTGGGCGCGATGCATCGCAACACGTTCGTGGATGCGCCGCGCGTGCTCGACGAGACGGCCCAGCTCCGGGCGCTTCCCGGGGTGTATCTCGCCGGCCAGCTCACGGGCGTGGAAGGCTACGTGGAGAGCACGGCGTGCGGTCTGGCCTGCGGCAGGATGCTCGCAGATCGGCTTGCAGGACACGAAGCACGCGTGCCACCTCGCACGACCGCCATCGGCGCCCTGCTCGGTCACCTGAAGCGAGAGCAGCGTCCATTCCAGCCATCGAACATCACCTGGGCGCACTTCGAGCCGCTGCAGGGGCGTGTTCGCAAGAACGAGCGCAAGGCGGTGATGGCCGAGCGCGCCCTGCAGGCCCTCGAAGGTTGGCGCTGACGGCTGCGTCCACTTGGGTCGCGCACCCAAGTTCGCTGGGCCCTGCACCGGCCGGCCCGGTGCGTGCTATAGGGCGTGCGCATGCAAAGGATGCAGCTCGGACTCTTCGCGCTGACGACGCTCCTGGCAGCAGGCTGTGAAAAGCCGCTGACCGGCGCTTCGCTGGTGCCGTCCAGCCGCATCCCACGAGGCGAGCTCGTGGCTTCCTACTCGCACGCCGCGTGCAGCGATGGCAGCGACCACTCGTCTCGCAGAATTGTCGACCATGTCAGGGGGCCCGGAGGATTCCACCTGCTCGTGGAGCGGGCTGCATCGCCGGAATGGGTCGTGGTGACCAACCAGTTCGCCGATGGCGCGTTCGTGGTGTTCCAGTCGGTGCAGGAGTCGGCTGAGCCCAAGATGCTCTGGGAATACCGGGTGCCAGTGGACGGCAACGCGACGGGGACGTTCCGGTCATCGATCTCGTTCACGCGCCAGGGCCGCGCGGACGGTTCGTTTCGGGCGACGGTCGGAGCGGAGCTGAACCGGTGCACGTTGCAGCGCGTGGATCCGACGACGGGTCTTCCTGTGGGCGGCTTGCAGGAAGCTGCGGCTGCGAGCTCATCGACCCCACCGATCATCGCCAGCCCCGGGGCGTCGGCAGCGCCTGTCCCATCCTTGTCCACGTCGCGCGGAGCACCTCGGGCTGGGGCCGGGGCCAATGAGCCGAAGAGCTGGGGGTATGACGCGAGGTCGTTCAACCCGGGCGATCGCGTGCTGGTCGACGTGGACAACCGATCGCTGGAAGCCACGGTCGTGCAAGCGAATGGCGAGCAGTACCTGGTGCGCTACGATGGCGCAGCGCCGGGAACGGAACAATGGGTGCGCCCCTGGCGCGTGACCGGGCGGTATCGCCCATGACAGCGAAGCAAACGGAGTATCGCGAATGAAGGCAGGGCTCGTGGGCTATGCGCAGACCGGGAAGACCACGCTTTTCAACGCGCTGACCGGGCTCAGCGTGGCGACCGGCGCAGGCCGCGCTGCCAAGGCGAACCTCGGCGTGCTCAAGGTGCCTGACGTGCGCATCGACAAGCTTTCGGCGATCTTCAAGCCGCGCAAGACGATCTACGCAGAGGTCGGGCTCACGGACGTCCCCGGGCCGCGCACCAAGGGTGGCGGGCTCGACAGCGCGACGATCCAGGCGCTTCGCGAGGCTGATGCGCTGGTGCTGGTCGTGCGCGGTTTCGAAGGAGCCGAGAAGCCGGATCCGGTCCGCGAGCTGAGCGACTTTGCGGCTGAGCTGATCCTCAATGACCAGATCGTGGTCGAGCGCCGGCTCGAGCGCATCGTCAAGGAGAAGGGGCACGATCGGGAGAAGGCCGCCCTGGAAAAGTGCCTTGCGGTCCTTGGGGAAGGGCGATCGCTGCGTCAGGCAGGACTCTCGCCGGACGACGAGCGCGAGATCACGTCGTATGCCTTCCTGTCGTTGCGTCCGTTGCTCGCCGTGCTCAACGTGGGCGAGGCAGATGCTGCGGCGCAGCTGCCAGACGACTTTGCGAAGACCGCAAAGGACCTTCGCATCGAGGGGCTTCTCGTGTGCGCTTCGGTGGAGGCCGAGATCGCGTCCCTTCCCAAGGAAGAGCAGGGGGAATTCCTTGCGAGCATGGGCATTGCGGAGCCTGCTTCCGCGCGCCTGATCCGCTCGGTCTACCACCTGCTCGACTACCTGAGCTTCTTCACCGTGGGCGAAGACGAAGTCCGCGCGTGGAACGTGAATCGGGGGGACAAGGCACCGCGCGCAGCCGGACGCGTGCATTCGGACATCGAGCGTGGGTTCATCCGCGCCGAGGTCATGAAGTACGACGAATTCATCGAGGTGGGCAGCGAAGTCCGCATGAAGGAGCTCGGCAAGATGCACGTGGAAGGCAAGGAGTACGTGGTGCAGGACGGAGACATCCTGCACTTCCGCTTCAACGTGTAGGGTTCAGCGGCAGGTGACGTGCTGACGGTTCACGCCGCCGGGCACGGGCTGCGTGAAGATGCCGTCTGGAAGCGGCGGGTTGAGCCCGACCTTCTGGTAGCGCAGGCGCAGATCATCGCCCCGGTTGACCATTTCCACGTGGATTTTGCGAGGGACCTCGACGTTGCAGGGAGGCCCGCTCGGCGGGATGTCCTCGTCGATCCCTTCGGAATCGTGGCGCGGCGGCATGGTCACCGCCGCCTCGTGCTCGGCAAGATCCGCCGTGTAGTGCTCGTAGCCGCGCTGCGTGACCTTGATCTTCTTCACGCGCACGCGCTGCTGTTGCCAGGGCAGGCCGTAGTCACTGTCGAACAGCTCCAGCTGGACCTCTTCGACCGCCTCGTGCGTGCTCGGGATGGTTACCACGTATTTGCCGTCGTTATCCCAGCGGACCGTGGGAGCCTGCGGAGTGTGCACCAGCAGGGGCGCTTCGCCGCGGAGCAGCTTGACCAGCGCATCGGCAGGAATCGTAACTTGCGTGAGACGGCCGATGTTGCAGGGCTCTGGCGGCCCTTCGTAGAAGACCTTGTTCTTCATGTCGAAGAACGTGAACCGCTGGCCGTCCGAGGTCAGCGTGGCGAGGGTCACGCCAAAAGGCGAGATCACGTCGAAACGCAGACGCGCCGGGTCCACGGCGAACAGTTGGACATCGCCCCGGATGCGGCCGCGATCGTTGAAGTGATCGAGCTTGGATTCACCCTGCACGCCGCGCGCGCACTCGAACATGGCCTTCATGCGATCGAGCGCAGCCTGCCCGGTGGGGAACTGTGAGGCAGGCCTCTTCGGGGGGCACCCGAGCAGGCCGACGGCGAGACCGAAGCAGGCGAGCAGGTGGGTGGTGCGGGAAAGCATGAGGCGCAGCCTAGCCTGACTTGGCGACGGTTTCATCGAGCATGGCCATGGCCCTGGCGACAACGCGGATCAAGGCCGGGGTCGCGCCGACCTCGGCCAGGCGATCGACGGGGACCCAGGCCAGATCTGAGGCATCGCTGGCTGCGCGCGGCTCCTGCGCAGGGGGTGCGATGGTGCACAGGTAGTCGAGGACCACGTAGTGGAACCCCTCGCGCATGATCTCCACGACCTCGATGAGTGGGCCGACCTCGACCCTCAGCGAGGTCTCCTCGAGCATTTCCCGGGCGACTGCATCCCGCAGCGCTTCGCCGTGGTGCACCTTGCCGCCAGGAAGGCTCCACATCCCTTCGCCTGGCGGGTGGCCCCTCTTGACCAGCAGCACCTCGGTGCTGCCGCGCAGGACCACTCCGCCTACTCCAACCGCAGGGCCTGCGGTCACGATGCCCGGAGAGCCTCCAGCAAGTCGACATCCGGGATGGCAACCGGCAGACGCGCGTGGATGACCGCGATGTCGTGCTTCTCGCACAACCGCGCAAGCCCAGGACCGTCCAGAAGGGCGATCGACGAGGTCTGCGTGGCCCCGGCTTCTTCGCGTGCTCCAGACAGCACCTGGCCTGAGGTGATCAGCCAGCCGGCCGACGCAGGCCCGTAGTGATGCAGCGAGCCGCGAAGCTCGCTCACGCGCTCGCGTCCGATCTCCCGGCCGTCACGACGGATCACCAGGGCCGACGGGATCTCGATCGCGCCGGTCTTGTGAAGGGCCGAGAAGTGCGACTCGTTGCCAGGAACGCCGGCACGTCTCACAGCGCGCACGTTGACGAAGCCCATGCGCTCGAGGGCGAGCAGGGTGAGCTCCACGAAGGCGTGGCCTGGAAGCTCCTGGATCTTGCGGACAAAAGCCTTCCGCGCTGCATCGCGGTAGCGCTCGACCGCAGCAATGGCTTCCTGCTCGAGCCGGGCCAGGTCGCCGGTGAGCAGCCAGTCGGTCAGGGCGATGCGTCCACCTGCGAAGCGGAAACGCGGGCGCTGTCCGTTGGCAACGCGGCGCATGTTGTCAGCGCGCACGGCAGCCGCGATTTGCGACTGGACCTGCTGCAGATCGCCGCTGAGCCGGGCGCGTTTCTGGGCAGCTTCTGCGATCTGACGCAGTGAGACCGGCCCCTGGGCGCGGTCAAAGGCGCCGAGCACGATCGCGATCGCATCGGCCATGTCGCGTCCGCCGAAGTCGTCGAGCGCGATGTTGTCGAGCGCCGACGCGCTGACCTCGAGCACCACAGGGCCGCTTGCGGCACTGGGCGTGCGCGGCTCCGCGTGGATGGCTGCATCATGCGAAGCATCGGCAAATGCTGGCGAAACGCTGTAGGTCGGCAACGAGCCGTTGCCGTCCTGACCGCCCTTGCGACGGCGACGGCGGCGGCGGCGGCGTCCTTCGCGTTCGCCACTCTGCTCCGGGCCGCCACCCAGGATCGGCTGGTCGTCGTCGTCCTCTTCCTCGAACAGCCCTGCGGCGCCTGCGGCGA
Source organism: Deltaproteobacteria bacterium (assembly GCA_016218915.1). GTDB lineage: Bacteria > Myxococcota_A > Polyangia > Polyangiales > Polyangiaceae > JACRCQ01. The sequence goes on along the minus strand of JACRCQ010000065.1, from coordinate 20,892 downwards.
GCTCGGTTCGCGCGATCTCTTCTGCGGACCGCACCACAGGCTCGTCGTCTTCGAAGTCCTCGGGCTGATGGGGAACCACGGGCGCAGCAGCGGGCGCGGGCGCAGCGATCGGTGCCGGGGCCGCAAGGACCGGGGCAACGGGGGCAGGCGGGGCTGCGGGCTCTTCAGGGGCCTGGGCAGGTGCCGCGGAGGCAGCAGCGGCTTGGGCTTCTGCCTGACGCTCTGCAGCGCGCTCCGCGCGTCCTGGACGTTCTCCGCGTCGATCGCCGCGTCCGGATCGGCTGGAGCGGGGTGCCTGCTCCTGCGCCTGTTCGAGGGCGGGGGCAGCATCATCGGCCTTGGCGGGGGGTTCTTCGACGCGGGCCTCCTTGACCTCGGCCGGGGGAGCCTTGCCCTTCTCCGCCTTGGATTTGGCGAGCATCTGCTTGAGCTGGCCGGACTGCTCCCACTCCTTGAGAGCGAACACGCCTGGCTTGACGCGCACGAGAGCGGTTTCCTCTCCCTCCTTCTTGAACAGAGCAGCGAGCCGGGCGCCCATGGTGACTTCCGGGCTCTTTCCCACGTGGCTCAGCAGGTTCTTCTCAATCGCGAAGGCGGTAATTTCCTTGTAGTGCAGAGGCTTGCCCAGCAGGCGAAGCACCTCCGCCGCAGCGTCGGTAAACGTCATATTCGGTTCCTGAAAGTGTGTCGGTGCATAAAACCGCAGGCCGTGTCACTCACGGCCGCGTGCTCGAAAGTGCGCCGGGCCTCTCGAGCTGCCGGGCAGCACCGCCAGGGAAGTCTCATCCTCCCCACTCCCGCAGTGCAATCCCGTCGGCAGCTATCTAACACCGCCCGTCTTCCAGGTCAAACCGTCGAGAATGGCCTTCAATTCATGCTATCCCCACTTCAGGAGGGCGCGATGGAGCACCGCTACTCGCTCGGCAACAAGACGGTCGTCCTGCTCGAAGGCGACATCGTGAGGCAGGACGTGGACGCGATCGCCAATGCCGCCAACGGCGGGTTGCTGGGAGGAGGCGGAGTCGACGGAGCGATCCACCGGGCAGCGGGCCCGGAGCTGGTGGAGGCGTGCAGACGGGTGAAGAGGACTCTTGCCGGGGGGCGTCTGGAGACAGGAGGAGCGGTCCTGACGGCTGGTTTCAAGCTCAGGGCCAGGCATGTGATCCATTGCGTGGGTCCTGTCTACGCCTCGGCTGGAGCCGAAGCACCACGGCTGCTTGCGAGCTGCTACCGCAATGCGATGCGGCTGTGCCGCGAGCATGGATTGCGCTCGATCGCGTTTCCGTCGATCAGCACGGGGGTGTACGGCTACCCGCTCGACGAGGCAGCTCCGGTTGCGCTGCAAGCGGTGCGGGAAGAGCTCGAAGCGCATGCGTTGCCCGAGGAGGTCAGGATCGTGTTGTTCGGCGATCTGGCGGCGCGAGCGTACAAGGCTGCGGCCGACGAGGTGTTGTCCCCCCGCGTCTAGCACCGGCCGCTCCCTTGTGCTTCCATCCAGGCAATCGGGAGGTCGTCGTTGGATCTGCCGCAAGTCTACGAGCAACTCGAGGCGCTGCTGTTCCGGCTCGGAATCCCGGTACGGTGTGAGCCGTTCGATGCCCGGCTCTTCGGAGATCTCAACGTGCAGGGCGGGTTGTGCAAGCTCAGGGGCTCCAACGTGGTCGTCGTGGATTCCAGAGCGCCTGTCGCGGATCGGGTGGGCGTGCTTGCGCAGATCCTTGCGAGCTTCGACCTGGAGGGCGTGTACCTGCCTCCGCAGATCCGCGATCTGATTGCAGCGCACGCGGCGCAGATGGACGCGCCGCTGGCGGAGGTGATTCCGTTCGACAGGGCGCGCACGAGATCCGCCCAGCGAGACGACGAGGAGCCGGACGAGGAGGCGTGACCCTGGAAGCGCCCACGGTTCTGGTGTACGAGCGCGGTCATGCTCCAGTCGCTGGATATCGTCGTGGGAACCGGGGCCGAAGCAGCCCCCGGAAAACGAGTATCGGTCCACTACACGGGTACGTTGACCGACGGCTCGAAGTTCGACAGCTCGCTTGATCGCGGCAAGCCGTTCCAGTTCGTGCTGGGCGCCGGACAGGTGATCAAGGGCTGGGACCAGGGCGTGGCCGGCATGAAGGTCGGCGGCAAGCGCAAGCTCACGATCCCGGCGGAGCTGGGATACGGCGCGCGGGGCTACCCCCCGGTCATCCCGCCCAACTCCACGCTCGTGTTCGAAGTCGAGCTGCTCGGGGTGACCTGAGCGTCAGCTGGGATTCGGCTCGGGATTCTGTCGGGCGCGCACCACGCGCGCTGCCAAGGCGAACAACGGGATCTGCCGCAGGGTGACCCATTCGTTGTTGTCTGCGCGCATGATCTGCGCGTCGAGCGGCACCTCTCCGGACAGGATCTTCTCCACCATCTGCTCGGTGTTGTACGGCCCGACCGGCGCTGCGTCCGCGACCATCACCGACCACTTGCTGACCTGCGCGACCGTCTGCGATTCCTGGGACTGCGGCTCAGCGGTCTGGGGCGGCGGCGACAGCGACGGGGGCGGAAGGCTGTTGATCGCCGGCTTGGGCGCAACCTCCCGCACCACCGCAGCAAACTCGGGCACCGTGATCACGGGAACCCACTTTCGATCCCCAGGCCTGCACACGTTCGCGTCGAGCGGGAACTTGCCCGATCGGATCGCGTCGATGATGGACTCCGTCGATACGGGTCCCACCGGGTCATTCATGCCGTGGTAGATGAACCAGCCGTCCATGGCTCCCTCGATCCCGTTCGTACTACCCGTCCTGGCCTGGATCAACCGGCCACGCCCTTGACCCTCTCGATGTCAGCGCCCAGCCCTGCAAGCTTCTGCTCGATGTGCTCGTAGCCCCGATCGAGGTGGTAGACGCGGCGAACCTCGGTCTCGTCGCTCGCCGTGAGCCCCGCGATCACGAGCGATGCGCTGGCGCGCAGATCGGTCGCCATGACCGACGCACCGCTGAGCGCTGGCACCCCGTTCACAATCGCCGTGTTGCTGTGCACGTCGATGTTCGCGCCCATGCGCAGCAGCTCCGAGACGTGCATGAACCGGTTCTCGAAGATCGTCTCGGTGATCACGGCGCGACCGTTGCACAGGCACATCAGCACCATGAACTGCGCCTGCATGTCCGTGGGGAAGCCTGGATACGGTGCAGTCGTGATGTCGACCGGAAGGATGGGACCGGAGCGCACCACGCGCAGGCCATGCTCCTCGCGCGTGAGCACGCAGCCCGCGCGGCGCAGCTTGGCGAGAAACCCCTCGAGGTGCTCCACAGGTGCGTGCTCGACCAGCACGTCGCCACCCGTGGCAGCCGCTGCGACCATGAACGTGCCGGCTTCCACCCGGTCTGCGATGATCGCGTGGTCGAAGGGGTGAAGCGATTCCTTGCCTTCGATCAGGATCTCGTCGGTGCCCGCGCCCTGGATGCTGGCCCCCATCTTGTTGAGCACGCGCGCGAGCTCTTCGACCTCGGGCTCGCGGGCGCAGTTCACCAGCGTGGTGCGTCCGCGGGCGAGCGCCGCAGCCATCATCAGGTTCTCGGTTCCGGTGACCGTGGCAATGTCGAAGCAGAAGTCCGCGCCCTTCAGGCGTCCCCCGTTGGGCCCCCGAGCGACCACGTAGCCGTGCTCGAGCTTGATCTCGGCTCCCATCGCCTCGAGCCCCTTGAGGTGCTGGTCGATGGGACGCGCCCCGATGGCGCACCCGCCAGGCAGCGAGACCTTGGCTCGTCCGAAGCGCGCCAGAAGCGGCCCGAGCACGAGCACGCTCGCGCGCATCTGCTTGACCAGCTCGTAGGGCGCCTCAGGACGCGACGTGCCGGTGTCGGCACCGACGCGAACCGTGGTCGGCCCCAGCACGGACTTGCGTCCGAGGAACTCGAGCAGCGCAACGCTCGTCTCGATGTCGCGAAGCGCTGGAACGTTCCTGACGAAGCTCTCGCCTTCCGAAAGGAGCGTTGCGCACAGGATGGGCAACGCGGCATTCTTTGCGCCACTGACCGACACCGTTCCCTTCAGGGGGCGTCCGCCGCGGATTCGTATGGCGTCCATGAGTCGATGCTCTTAGCCGGGTTGACGCGCGGGGGCCAGTCTGAAGGGCCAGAACCGCGCGGCGCGTCTTGCGTTTCCGACCTCGCTTCCTATAAGCAGACAGCGATGACTCGAATCGTGTCGTGGAACGTCAACGGCCTGCGCTCCTTGTGCGGCAAGGGGTTTGTCCCCTGGTTCGCCGCGTCCGACATCGACCTGCTCGGGATGCAGGAGACGCGGCTGCAGCTCGAGCAGCTCCCTGCTGAAGTCGCATCGCTCGACGGCTACCACGCGCACTGGTCGTGGCACGCGACCAAGAAGGGCTACAGCGGTGTGGGACTGCTCAGCCGCGTCGCCCCGCTGCGCATCGAGCGGTCCATCGGCGTGGAAGAATACGATCTCGAAGGACGCGTGCTCTTTGCCGAGTTCGCGTCGCTCATGGTGGCCAATGTCTACTTCCCCAACGGCGGCGGCAAGAACGGGGACAACAGCCGGGTACCGTTCAAGCTGGCTTTCTATGAGCGCCTCTTCGCATTCATGGCCGAGCAGGAGCACAAGACCGGCAAGCCTGCCCTGATCATGGGTGACCTGAACACCGCACACCACGAGATCGACATCGCCAGACCCAAGGACAACCTCAAGACCAGCGGATTCCTTCCTGAGGAACGCGAGCACCTCACCCGGATGCTCGCTCTGGGATGGGTCGATACCTTCCGCGCGCTTCACCCCGACGAGGTGCGCTACTCGTGGTGGAGCCCGTTCCGCAAGCAGCGCGATCGCAAGATCGGGTGGCGTCTCGACTACGTGCTCGCGCGGCCCGCATTGATGCCGCACGTGAAAGATGCCTTCATCCAGGACGATGTGACGGGATCGGATCACTGCCCGGTGGGCGTGGTGCTCGATCTTCCCATCGACGGAGCGAGATGAGCACTGCGATCGTGGTCACGTGCGAGCACGCGAGCCGGGCGCTTCCCGAAGAGGTGGGCGACCTCGGATTGACCGGGGATGTCCTGTCTTCCCACGTCGCATGGGATCCAGGCGCAGCGCCGATCGCTCGCGCCCTGTCTGCTCGGCTCGCTGCTCCCTGCGAGCTGGGTGCCTTCTCCAGGCTCCTGGTCGACCTCAATCGAAGCGCGGACAACCCGTCGGTCATCCCGGAAGTGGCGTTCGGAGTACCGGTTCCTGGCAACCAGAGCCTGTCCGGTGCGGACCGGGCTCATCGCATCGCGACCTGGCACCAGCCCTATTGGCAGAGGGTGGAATCCCTGCTCCGGGAAGGGATCGAGCGCGCAGGGACCTGCCTCCACGTGTCGATCCACAGCTTCACCCCTGAGCTGGATCCGGATAGGCGGACCTTTCCGATCGGGCTGCTGTTCAAGCCGGACTCGGAGCTGGAAGGGAAGGTCGCGGATCGCGTTGCAAGGGTGCTTCGCGAGCGAGGGTATGGAGTGGAGTACAACGAGCCGTATCCAGGCACCATGGATCTGATCATCACCGGGATGAGGGCGCGGCTTGGCGGGTACCTCGGGCTGGAGATCGAGATCAACCATGCGCTGATGAAGGGGCCTTGGGAGTCGCCGCTCGTGGAGGCTCTCGCTGCAGGGGTAGTCGCTGGCTAGTCGGAGATGAGCTTGCCAGGGTTCATCACCCGGTCCGGATCCCAGAAGCGCAGGGACTTGCGGATCGCTTCCATCCCGAGATCGCCCTTCTCCGCCTGCAGGTAGGGCATGTGATCGATTCCCACGCCGTGCTGGTGGGAGATGGTCCCGCCGTGGCTCACGATCGCCTTGCTGGCTGCGTCCTTGAGGAGCTTCCACCTGCGACGGGTCTCCGAGGGATCCTCGGCGATGCGGAAAAGGTAGGTCGAGTAGATGCTCGATCCGGTCGGGTAGACATGCGACAGGTGGGTGAAAGCGTGGACCTTCTCGCCCAGGGGGTCGAGCGTGTGACGAAGCGCGCGATCGATGTCAGCGACCGTGGCAGGCACCTTGGCCCACGAGGTCGCAGTCTCCAGGGTGTCGATTGCGTAGCCGGCTTCCCAAAGGCTGTTGCGAAGGTAGGGCGCGCGGAATCGGCTCTTGCTCCACTGCCTTCCCATCAGCCTTCCCGCATCCACGCCGCCGAAGCTGCGAGCGATCGACAGTGCCGCTTTGCGAGCCTTGCGCATCACATCGCGACGTCCCGTGAACCCCATCATCAGCATGCACCGTCCCTGGGGCGCTCCGCGCACGGACAGGGCCAGCTCGAGCAGCCGCATGAGCCGCCCGTGCCCAGCCAGGGCAAGCATCGTCTCGGTCTCCACCGCAGTGCTCAGACGCAGCATCGAGTAGGGGAGCTGTGCCTGCGCGATCGCTCGGCACCCTTGCGTCGCCCGCTCCCAGTCAGGGAAGAACACCGCGTGGAACGTGTCCACCTCGGGAAGACGCGTCACGCGCACCGTGGCTTCGCTCACGATCCCGATCCTTCCCTCGGAGCCGAGAATCTGCTCCTTGAGATCAGGCCCTGCAGCCGAAGCGGGGAAGCAGGGGAGCACCAGCTCGCCCATCGGCGTGTGCACCCTCCCCCCGGCAAACAACCGCTCGATGCGTCCGAAGCAGGCAGACTGCTGCCCGCTCGATCGCGCGGCGATCCACCCGCCGAGCGTGGAGAACTCGAAGGATTGCGGGTAGTGGCCGAGCATGAACCCGCGCTCGCGCAGCAGCGATTCAAGCGCCGGCCCCATGATCCCCGCGCCGAACGTCGCCTGCTGGCTCGTCTCGTCGAAGTCGATCAGCCGATCGAGCCTGGCCATGTCGACGCAGATCGACGGCCTCGCATCGATGGGATTGATGTGCCCTACGACGCTGCTTCCTCCGCCGTAGGGGATCACGCAGGCGTCGGTGTTGCGAGCGTGACGGATGAGCTCATCGAGCTCTTCGCGGCGCGAAGGATAGGCAACGCCGTCGGGAAACGCGGCGATTTCCCCTGAGCGAAGCGCGATCCAATCGCCGAGGCTCTGGCCGCAGGCATGGCGAACGCGCTCCTTGGGCTCGGTCCGGATCAGGGGATGAGGTGCGAGGCGCGAGTGCGGGACCTTGGCTGCGACGTCGTCGAGCGTGGCCTCTGGCCTGGGAGTTGCCGGGCCCACGCGATCGACCAGGAAGTCGGCCGCGCCTTTGGGCAACGGGTAGACAAAGTTCTCATCGCCCCAGCCGTTCCAGCGTCTCATTGGACATTTCTGTATGTGGGAAGTGGACCGGGGGCAAGAGGGGCAGTGCCTAGCTCGGCTTCTCATCCATCGTGAGTCGCGCAACCCACAAGCAAATCGCAACGTTGACCAGGGCCCACACCCACAGGATGAGCAGCCCGCGGTTCGTCGTCGCCAGGATCCCGAGCAGCGGCTGCGACACCAGATACGCCGCTGTTCCAAGCGAAACACCGGCAATCACAGGACGCAGCTTCGCGATCCCGAACCCAACCGCCGACAAGGCCACGGGGATGAGGAAGTGCGCGAGGGGAAGCCAGCGATGCACCGAGGCGCCAAGGATCATGTCCCACTCACCCACCGGGCGGGCGAGGATGTCGATCGGCAGGATCACGCGCGGAGCCACCAGAGGCGCTAGGAACAGCAGCCCTGGGCCGAACGCCAGCGCGGAAAGCACGAACCCCAGGCGCGAAGGACGGGCAATTCCCCCCTTCTTGCGGATGCGCCAGACCACGAGCGCGGTCAGGATCGCAACCAGCGCGAGCCGCACTGCTGCGTGGGTCAGCACCACATTCGAAACCGCCTTGCCCGCATCGAGCAGACCTGCGCCGTAGAGCGGGCTTCCCCTGCCCTGCCCGTCGATGCTGCGTGCGGTCCCGTACAACGCGCGCTCCACGGACGTCGGATTGTTCAGCCCCACGCTCACGAGCAGCGCCGCTGCTGCAGCCACGTGCGGCGAGGCCATGGACGTGCCGGACAGCTCCGGGTAGCGCTCGCACTTGTTCAACCCGCCGTTGCAGATCGTCTGCTGCAGGACCGCCACGCCCGGCGCTGCAATGTCTACCTCTGGCCCACGCGAGGAGAACCGCGCCAGCTTGTCCGACGAGTCCGTGGCCGACACTGCGATGACGCCATCGAACGCTGCCGGGTACTCCACGAACCGCCCGTTGTTGCCTGCTGCCGCCACGATCACCACGCCGCGCGATCGGGCGTAGGCGATGGCTTCTCGCATCAGCTTGCTCGCTCGCGACGACCCCAGGCTCATGTTGATCACGTGCGCGCCGAGATCTGCAGCGAAGCGGATGCCGTCTGCCACGTCGACCGTGGTGCCGGTCCCGGTCGAGTCCAGCACCTTGATCGGCATGATGCGCGCCTTGAACGCCAGGCCTGCGGCGCCGATCCCGTTGTTGGTCGACTGCGCGATCGTCCCGGCCACGTGCGTGCCGTGCCCTTGATCGTCGGCCGCATGCGCGCTTCCGTCGATGAAGTTGTGCCCGGTCACGCACCAGGTGTCCGCAAGATCGCTTCCGCGGGAAAACGGAGGGTGGTCTTCGCACGCCACGCCGGTGTCGATCACAGCCACGGTCACGCCGCGTCCGACCGACCAGGCCCACGCCCGCTCGGCTCCCACGCGCGACAGGTGCCACTGCTTGTCGAGCATGGGATCGTTCGGCGTCCAGCTCGCATGCACCAACGCCACGGGCTCGAGGTTCTCGATGCGCACATCTCCCCGCAGCCGGGCGATCAGCGCGTCCTGCTGCGCCGCAGGGAGGGTGACGCGGAAGATGTGCGTCCGCGCAGACAGGAAGCTCGAAGGACGAGCGGGGAAACCGAGAGAGGTCTTGAACGCGTCGATGTCTGCCTCGGAAAGCCCGTCGAGCAGGTCGACCGCGAGCTCGCCAGGGATGTCGTCTGGCGTGGACGGCTGGTCCTGTGCCCGCGCGATGCTGGGCGAAAGCAGCGCCCAGGCGAGCGCCATCAGCCCGATGCAGAGGCGCATCATGGCAGGCCGGAGTTGCGCCAGGTTCAGCATGTCACCCCTCCCGCGTGAGCAAAGACCGTAGTCTGCTGAAAATCGTGGCTGCAGCGCTGTGGCTGTGGACCACGTCGAGGGCTGCTGCAGCCCACGCGTCCTCGGCAGTGGCGTGCTTGTCGATGGAGTCAGCCAGCTGCTGCATGGGCGCTTCGCGGATCTGGTGGAGCTGCAGCGCGATGCCCGTGTCGTCGAGCGCCTTTCTGATCACGTCGTGCTGGGCGATCATCTCGTTCAGCGGCAAGCCGGGCGACAGCTCAGGGTGATCCGCGAAGACCGGGAAGACGTCCTTCTCCTCGAACACGATGTGACGCGTGATCAGCTGCTCGAGGTTGGTGAAGATCGCGTCCGCCGAAGCCCAGTTGTTCCCGTGCACCGCCTGCAGGAACTCGCCGAGCAGCTTGCGGATCTCCACGTGATCGTCGGACAGGAGCTTCTTGAGGGTCGCGGCATCGTGTTCGCGGCTCGACATGACTTGACCTCGGTGGGCAGAGGGTTCCCTCGGTCAGTCTAACGCGGGATCTTGATCCAGCTAGTGGCAGTTGCTCAGAGGCTGCAGGAGGTGCCAAATCGGGGTCGCAGAGACGCGGCGATGCCGCGTCGAACGCATGCGCGCCGATGGCGCGCCTCTGCTTTGGCTCCGTTGAGAGGACTTCGATCATCTGAACGCGCACGTCGGTTGGGCGCTGCCACCGCGTCTTCGGGGAACGCTTGTTGGCAAGATCGCGGAGAATGTCACCTTGTAAGGGCTGGCCTGTGGCCTGCAGCCTGTGGCCTGTGACCTGTGGCCTGTGGCCTGTGGCCTGTGGCCCGTGGCCTGTGACCCGTGGCCTGTGACCTGTGGCCCGTGGCCTGTGACCCGTGGCCTGTGACCTGTGGCCTGTGACCTGTGGCCTGTGGCCTTTTCCCCTTGGAATTCCCCCTCGGAGCAGTGAATACTCCAACGAGGGTTCTGGCCAATGACACTACGCTTCCTGCGCGCGCTGCGTGGTCCCGCCGCAATGTCCGCCTTGCTTGCATCTGCTTGCGGACAAGGCCCCACCGAGCTCGTCGTGGGTGTGGGAGGCGCTGCGGGACACGATGCGGCGGTCGTGCTCGATGGGCCGTCACTTCAGGACGTGCCCGGACCGACACCCTGCAAGGATCCCAAGGATTCCGACAATGACGGAATCGCCGACGAGCTCGAGCTCGCGCCGAACACCGACACGGACAGCGATGGCACGCCTGACTTCCTCGATGACGACAGCGATGGCGACGGTTGGCTCGACAAGGACGAAGCGGCCAATCCGTTCTTGAGCAACGGCTCACCGGGCCGGACGCGAGAGAATGCTTGCAGCGCGCTTGCCGACACCGATGCAGACGGGATCCCGGACGTGCGGGACGTCGACAGCGACGGCGACGGGATTGCAGATGCCGACGAGAAGACCTTGGATCCGGATGGAACGCTCGGCTGCAGGGTGAAGCCGGACTGCGACGGGGACGCGGTGGTCGATCCTGTGGAAGTCGCGGCTGGCTCGAGCCCCACGGACGCCAGCTCGATCCCGCCTGATGCGACCCTGTACTTCGTGCTGCCGTACCAGAAGCCGGAGCGCACCAAGGACTTCGACTTCTCGACCGGCGTGAAGATGGCCGACATCTACTTCCTCGTGGACACGACCGACTCCATGCAGGCGGCGATCGACAACGTTGCCTCGTCGCTCGACACCAAGATCCTGCCCGCGATCCTGAATGGCGATCCTGCGGCGAGCCCGCCGATCCCTGCGATCCCCGGCGCGTGGGTGGGGGTCGGGGACTTCCGCGACATTCCCTGGGCGCCCTGGGGTGCGACCACCGACAAGCTGTATCGCAGCCGTTTTCCCGTGGGGTCGGACATGGTGCTCGGAAACGTGTCCGCTCCGGAGCAAGGGCCAGGGGGTCTCGTTGCACCGCAGAACGTCCGTTCGATCCTCGGCACGCTCCAGGCTTCGGGCGGAGGTGACGCGCCGGAAGGGCAGACGCAGGCGATGTGGATCGCTGCTTCGGGGCAGGACTATGCAGCGACCGGGCTCGGCTTCTGGAAGCCGGATCCCCCGATGTGCACGCCTCCTGGCTCGATCGGCACGCCTTGCTTCAGGCCAGGAGCGCTTCCGCTGTTCGTGCTGATCACCGACGCGCCCATGCACAACGGGCCGGTGGCTTCCTGGGACTACACGCCGTCCAACACCGGAGGCACGCACCCCTACCAGGACACGGTCGATGCGATCAACGCGATCGGGGGCAAGGTCCTTGGGGTATCGGTCAACACGGGCACGCCGGGGGCAGCGCGCGAGGACATGAAGGCGCTGGCAACGCAGACCGCGAGCCTGTACCACGACGATGCATTCGGGGGGCACGACTACCCGTTGGTGACCGAGGGCGACACAGCGACGGGCGATGTGAGCGACGAGGTAGTCCGCCTGATCGGCCTGCTGTCTGGCCAGGGGTTGCACAACGTGACCACGGTCCGGTCCAACTACGACTGCGCTGGGAATGTGGACTGCAACGGCGACGGCAACGCGGATCCGGAGTATCACAACCCGACGCTGGGAGGATCTGCCCCGTTCGACGGCTCGCAGCTGATTCTGAACGTGGAGCCGGTGGAATCGACGGCTGTGCCCAAGCCGTACACGCAGCTCGATGCGACGACGTTCTACGGCGTGCGAGGGGATGCGACCGTGACTTTCAAGGTCCACGCCCAGAACACGCTGATCAAGCCGTCCACCCTGGTGGTCCTGCGCGCCATGATCCGGGTGCAGACGCCCGGAGGACAGCAGCTGGGCGGGCCGGATGGCGTGAAGGTCGTGTATCTTGTGATCCCGCGATACGTGGAGCAGACGTACTGAGGGGTTGGAGCCGCGTGACGATTCGGGGTAGGCTGCACGCGTGAGCAAGAGATGGTCTGCGATCGCGGCTGGACTGGCCGTCGCCTTTCCTCTTGCTGCGTCTGTCGCCTTCGCACAGGGCAGCGCCCCCGGTGCGCCGGCCGGCTCGTCTTCGTCCGCCGCGCCCTCTGCTTCTGCGCCTGAGCCCGCCGCGTCGGCGAGCGCGCCTGCAGCGACCCAAGCGCCCTCCTCGTCGGTCGCCGCGCCCCTGTCGCCTTCAGCGGTCGCCACGCCTGAGCGCGCACCGGTGAGCTCGGCTTCGTGCGAGCCCTGCATGCCTGGGTACATCGTCGAGCAGTCGGCCACGGGCGAGGATTCGGGCCCGCACCTTCGCTATGCCCTGGAGGCGATCGAGATCCGGGGCAACACGCGCACGACCGAGCGCGTGATCCGCCGGTACATCAAGCTCAAGCCCGGCGACGTGCTGGATGTCGACAACCCGGAGATCGAGCTGACGCGCTACCGTCTGCTCGGCACCGGGTTCTTCCAGCGTGCGCAGCTTTCGCTCCGCAGGGGGAGCCGACGGGGCAACGTGATCCTGGTGATCGAGGTTGCCGAGCGCAACACGATCGTGGTGAGCGACCTGTGGATGGGGCTCTCTGCGGATGCGGACACGAACGGCAATGCGCGTCCCTTGACTGCGTACGCAGGCGCCGACGTGGCTGAGACGAACCTGGCGGGCACGGGCATCACGCTGGGAGCAGCGATGGGCTTTGCGCAGCAGCAGCTGGCGGTGCGCACGCGCTACTTCGATCCGTCGTTCCTCGGCAGCTCGTGGATGACCTCGGGCACGCTGATGTACAACGACGCGCGGGACTTCTACGGCAACCGCGACGTCCTGTACGACGATCCGTCGAACGCGACCGAGCGCGTGCAGGACTACGCGATCGTGCGCTACAAGCGCGCGGGCGGCTCGCTCGGCGTAGGCCATGACCTTGGCATGCCCATCCAGCTGTGGTTCGACTACCGGCTCGAGCGCATCGACGCGTCGCTGCCTCTGGCGGCATCGCATCGTCGCGGCCTGGATCGCGAGCCGATCGACTTCGGCTTCAACAAGGGGCTGAGCGTGCTCTCCACGCTGCGCAGCACGCTGGTCTACGACACGCGCGACTCGCCGATCCTGCCGACGCGCGGCTGGCACGCCACGGTCGCGGGCGATGTGTCGATGAGCCCGCTCGGGTCGAGCTACCCGTACCAGAAGCTCACGATCAATGCCTCGAAGTGGTGGCAGCTGCCGTGGAGGCACGTGCTGCGGCTCCACGTCTTCGGCGGAGCGATCGGCGGGTATGCACCTCTGTACGAGCGTTTCTACGTTGGCGACTTCAGCGATCTGCTGCCGGATCGGATGCTGGATCTGAACACGGACCGGCGACCCGCGCCCAACTTCCTGAATACCGACATCGTGGAGGTCCGCTACGGGCAGTACGCCGGCAAGGTACAGGGCGAGTACAGGATCCCGCTGTATCGAGGGCAGCGGTCGATCTACGGCGTGGACTTGTTCGGCTCTGCGGGCATCTACGGGGTGGCAACGCAACGGGATCTGAGCGACCCGCCTCGCGGCTACCACGGCTTCAGCAAGATCCCGGTGGACCTGACGTTCAACCTCGGCCTTCGGATCGACACGAACGCGGGCGGGTTCATGTTCGCGTTCTCGAACGTGCTCGGCTTCATCCCGGTGAGGAGCGAGGCACGGCCATGAGGACGCGCCGCGGTGCGGTAGGGATGGCGTTGGCCGTCGCGCTGCTTTCGCCTCTGGCGTGGTCGCAGCAGCCTGCCCCCACCGCACCGGCGCAGCTTCCCGCGCGAAAAGCCAGCTTCTCCTGGAACGATCAGGGAACAATCCTGCGGGTTGCCGTGAAGTACCGCGACGTGGTCGATGCCAACGTCGAGCGAAAATTGCTTAGCGGATTGCCCACGGTGATCGTGATGCGGGCCTACCTGTACCCAGACGGCGCCAACACAGCGGTCGCTGGAACGCTCAAGTCGTGCAGGATCGTGTTCGACGTGTGGGAGGAAGTCTACCGGGTGCAGATCTCGCAGCCTGGGACTGGGGGTGAGAAGACGGAAGCTGCGCCGAACCTCGAGGGCGTGCTTCGTCGATGCGCCGAAGCCAAGGATCTTCAGTTGGCGGATCGGACCACGCTGCAGCCCAACACGTCGTACTTCCTGGCAGCGGTAGTGGACGTGAATCCGATCTCCAAGGAAATGATGGATCGGATCCGTCGCTGGGTGAGCCGTCCTCCAGGCGCGTCTTCGTCGCCCGGCGACTCGCTGTTCGGCTCGTTCGTGGGGCTGTTCGTTGCGCGCATCGACAAGACGGACCGGACGATATCGTTTCGCACGCAGTCGATGGTGCCCTGAGCGTTTGAACGGGGGCGGACGGGCGCGGCGTGGTTCTGGCCGCCGCGGGCTGCGCACCGCGTGATTGCCATAGACAGCAAGTGCAGCAAGTTGCTAGCCTATTACGGCTTTCCATGGCGTAACTCGCCTTACCGACGTGAGGGAGGTCTAGCAACGATGCATTCTCGATCTGACGTTCGCCCGGCCAGCCGTTTCATCGCGGCAGTGCTCTCTGGGCTCCTGTGCTCCACGACGATCGCCCCGTACGCGGTTGCCCAAGGCAAGCCGCCAGCCAAGGCGGCACCCGCCAAGGCTCCGGCCAAGGCTCCGGCCAAGGGAAACCCGACTCCGCCAGCGGCCCCTGCGGCAGGCAAGGGAACGGCGGCCAAACCCCCGGCCAACATGACCGATGCCCAGAAGAAGGCTGCTGCGCGCAAGCACTACGAAGAGGGCATGAAGAAGCTCGACGCCAAGGACTACAACGCTGCTCTGGCGGAGTTCAAGCTGGCCGACGAGATCCTTCCTGCAGCCGCGGCCAAGCACAAGATCGCGCTCTGCTACGACGGGCTCGGCAAGGTGCCCGAGTCGATCGCTGCCTACGAGGCGTTCCTCGCCCAGGCGAACCCTGACAAGCAGAAGGACCAGATCACGCAGGCCAACGCGCGCCTCGCGCAGCTCAAGTCCACGCCCGGCACAGTGCGCGTCGCTTCGGATCCGCCCGATTCCTCCGTGGAAGTCGACGGACAGGCGCAGATGGGCGTCACCCCGATGGAGCTCAAGCTCGCTCCGGGCAAGCACAAGGTCAAGGTCCAGGCTCCGGGCTACTCGCCCGCTGAGCAGGAGATCGAGATCAAGACAGCGGAGAAGGCTCCGGACCTGACCATCACGCTGACCAAGAAGGCTGAGCAGCCTGTGGTGCCGCCGCCGGTCGCTACGCCTCCTCCGACTCCGGTTGCTGCCCCCACGACCCCGCCCCCGGCTGGCGAAGAGAAGGCCAAGTCGAACGTCCCGGCGTACGTGGTGCTCGGCATCGCAGGCGCTGGCGCGATCGTCGGCACGATCTTCGGCGTCAAGGCGCTCGGCGACAAGAACGACTTCAACGACAAGCCCACCACAGGCAAGGCCGATGATGCGGAGCGCAACGCGCTCATTGCGGACATGGCCTTTGGCGTTGCGGTCACGCTCGGCGTGACCGGCACGGTCCTGCTGCTCAGCGGCAAGTCCAGCCAGCCGCAGAAGGGCTCGCTGACGCCGAACACCAAGACGATGCAACTTACGCCTTTCGTGTCGCCTCATAGCGCCGGTGCCGGCGCAGTCTGGCGCTTCTAAATTCCCGCGGGGAGGAGACCAACCATGAAGGTGGCATACTCACGTTTCTTTCTTGGCACCCTGCTCGTGGCGGCCGTGGCCGCACTGGGCGCTTGCGAGCTCGTCGCTTCGGTCGACCGCGACAAGATCGACGAGGGGATAGCCGGCGCAGGAGGCAATCCTGACGGCGGCAAGGACGCCGACGTGTTCATTCCCGACGTCACGCCGGACAAGCCGAACGACGTTGCGAACGAAGGCGATGCGCCTCCGGCCAGCTGCACGAACAACGTCAAGGACGGCACGGAGTCCGATGTCGACTGCGGCGGAAGCTGCAAGAAGTGCGCGATCGGCGACGACTGCACCAAGGGTACGGACTGCGTGGACGGCGTCTGCAGCACTTCCACCAAGAAGTGCGTTGCAGCCAGCTGCACGGACACCGTGAAGAACGGCACTGAGACCGACGTCGACTGCGGCGGAACCTGCACAACGAAGTGCGCCGCGGGCAAGGACTGCAACGGCGACGGCGACTGCGTCACGGGCAAGTGCAACGCCAGCAAGAAGTGCGCGGGCGCTGCGTGCGACGACACGATCCTGAACGGCGACGAAACCGACGTCGACTGCGGCGGCTCGTGCCCGACCAAGTGCTCGGACACCAAGAAGTGCAAGATCGACGGCGACTGCGGAAGCGGGTTCTGCGACCCGACCAACCAGGTGTGCAATCCTGCGGCCTGCGACAACACCCACAAGGACAGCAACGAGACCGACGTCGACTGCGGCGGCAGCTGCACCACCAAGTGCGCGGTGGGCAAGGGCTGCGCCGGCGGCAATGACTGCGTGGACGGCGTGTGCGACACCAACGCCAACCCCAAGGTCTGCCTCGCTGCGACGTGCACGGATACGGTTGCCAACGGCGACGAAACCGACGTCGACTGCGGCGGAAGCTGCGCCCCGACGAGCAAGTGCGCGGACACCAAGAAGTGCAAGGTGGGCGGTGACTGCACCAGCGGCTACTGCGACGCGACCCAGCTGGTCTGTGCGCCGGCCACGTGCAACGACACGGTGCTCAACGGCGACGAGACGGATGTCGACTGCGGCGGCACGTGCCCGAAGTGCGCCGACACCAAGATCTGCAAGATCAACAACGACTGCGTGAGCTTGAACTGCGGAACCGGCCTGACCTGCGTGGCGGCGACCTGCTCCGACAACATCAAGAACCAGGGCGAGACCGACATCGACTGCGGCGGCGATCAGGGCACCACGGACTGCCCGCGTTGCGCGGACGCCAAGGCGTGCGCCATCGACGGCGACTGCCTCACCAACCACGCGTGCGACCCGTCCACGACCACCTGCGTGCAATGCCTTGCCAACGCCAACTGCGCCTTGGGCAAGCTGTGCGACACCACCCTCAAGACCTGCACGATCAACGGATGCGTCGCCGGCTCGCATGAGTGCCCGGGCACCGAGACCTGCTGCACCGGCTCCTGCTCCGACCTGACCGCTGACCCGCAGCACTGCGGCGCCTGCGGCACGGCCTGCTCCAACAACCACGTCCCGACCCCGACCTGCGCGGCGAGCGTGTGCACCGGAGTCTGCGAGAACGGGTACGGCGACTGCAACCTGAACAAGGCGACCGACGGCTGCGAAGTGAGCCTGCAGACCGACGTGAACAATTGCTCGGCGTGCGGCACCGTCTGCTCGGCCAACCATGTGACGGCGGCCTGCGCTGGCGGCGTGTGCAACGGCGCATGCGAGTCTGGTGGCTGGACCGACTGCAACACGAACAAGCAGACCGACGGCTGCGAGGCCAACACGCAGACCGAGCCTGCCCACTGCGGCACCTGCAGCAACGTCTGCAACCTCGCCAATGCCGTCGAAGGCTGCGCGGCTGGGGCCTGCACCATCGCAAGCTGCAACTCCGGCTTCGGGGACTGCAACACCACGGCTTCGGACGGCTGCGAAGTCAACACGAACACCACCCCGGCCCATTGCGGAAGCTGCACCAACGCGTGCAACCTGCCGAACGCTGTCGAGGGATGCGCTTCCGGCGCTTGCACCATCGCCAGCTGCAACACCGGCTTTGGTGACTGCAACACCACAGCGTCCGACGGCTGCGAGGTCAACACCAACACCACGCCGGCCCATTGCGGCGCCTGCAACACCCCCTGCAACCTGCCGAACGCCACGGCCGGATGCGCGTCCGGTGCCTGCACCATCGCCAGCTGCACCGGCTCGTTCAAGGACTGCAACACCACCGCGTCGGATGGCTGCGAGATCAACACCGACACCACGCCCGCTCACTGCGGCGCCTGCAATACCCCCTGCAACCTGCCGAATGCCACGGCCGGATGCGCGTCCGGTGCCTGCACCATCGCCAGCTGCACCGGCTCGTTCAAGGATTGCAACACGACCGCGTCGGATGGCTGCGAGATCAACACCGACACGAACGCCGCGCATTGCGGTGCGTGCAACCATGCCTGCGGCAACGGCGGCACGTGCCCGACCGGCGGTCTGTGCGTGTGCGGCGCTGCTGGAACCTGCCCTGCCGGCAAGGCTTGCGCGACAGCAGACACCTGCGAGCCCTGACCCTCCCCTCTCCCTCCCCTCCCCATTCCCCTCCCCATTCCGCTCCCCATTCCCTCCCCATTCCCTCCCCATTCCCCATCCGCATTCCCGTTGCCTGTTCTCAGCTCCTAGTTCCCCCCATTGAAATCTGAGCGCCCCGGCCCATATCCCCTGCATAGCAAGATGCGTTCTACCCCTTCCTTCCCACGCCACATCACCTGGCAGGCCTACAATCCGGATAGCGATCCGCAGCACGACCTGCTTCTGGACGAAGTCCTCCGTGTCATCACCCGGCTGCGAGCGCCCGGACAATGGCTGCGAATCCTCCAGGTCGACCTGCGCCTCAGGGGGGACATCCCTGAGGTCGTCCGTCATGCGAGCTCGAACGGATTGAGCGTTCAGATCCTGGCCCGCGCCGGAACCCTTCCCGACCCTGCGACCCTTGCGGTGCTCGCTGCTGCCGGGGCGTGCGACGTCGCGATGCTCGATGCCGATGCTTCGTGCTTCGTGCCGGCGTGCAGGAGGCCTGACCCGCGCGCAGCCCCTGCATTCGACGAGCGCTGGGGCCTGCACGTGACCGCTTGCGGCGATCTGACCCCGGATCCCGTCATCCCGATCGTGCTCGGCAATGTGCGCACCGCTGACGTGGTCGATCTGTACCAGAACCACCCAGTGCTTCGCGCTTTGCGGGAGCCTGATGCGATCGAGGGCAAGTGCGGCGCCTGCCCCCATCGACTCTGGTGCGGTGGCTCCAGAGCTAGGGCATTTGCGCTCACAGGAAGCCTGTTTGCCTCGGATCCGGCTTGCACGTTCGTAACCTGACCCGTCGCTCGTCCGCCCGTCTCATCACAACCAGGAATCGACCGCAGCGCCTGCGGCAGCAAGCACTTCTTCGGCCGCACGAACCCCGTGGTACTGCGCTTCCTCCAGCAGAGCCACGCCCGACAAGTCGGTGCAGGCCGGGTGGATTCGATCGAAGAGCACGCGCGCGGCTCGACGACGCACCTTGCTCCAGACGAACCCAGGACGGGCGCGAACCATGGCGTGCCCCCATCGGCAGACGTCGATGCGTTCGACGAGCGAGGAGATCTCGGGGTGAGCACGCTCCATGTCGGTGAGAATCGCCTCGATCCATTCCTCGCGCGAGGCTGACAGCAGCCGTTGTCGCGCACGCTTGGGGTCTGCATCGGTCAGCGCGTGGTACCAGGTGAGCACCGTGGGACCGTATCTGCGTCCCCGCTGGTGCGTGGCGCAGACGTATCCGAGCGACGGGCTGTCGTAGAACACGTTGTCCCAGGCGGGCACGCACCCTTTGCTGCGGGGGCGATCCTTGAGGAAGAGGTTGGCCACCAGCCAGGGCGCAGTCTCGAACGCCGTGACGTCGTCCGGCGGCCTGTCGCGCCACGGACGCAGCAGCTTTCCGGCAACGAAGCGCGGCACCGCGAGAATGACCCGATCGGCCAGGATCGATTGCACGCGTCGCGACCGCGCATCCATCACGAGCACCTCGACCCAGTCCTCGCGCGGAATCAGATCGAACGCGAGCTGGGAAGTACGGATTCTGTCGCCGATCCGGCTCAGAAGGTGGCGTACGATTCCGCCGTTGCCCTCTGGCCATGTCAGGAGCGGGGCAGAAGAGCCGCCTTTCGTTCTTACCCGCGACACGAAGTAGAACAGACCGGCCCAGGCGCTCGTGGTGTCGAGCCGGCAGCCGTAGTCGTCGCGACACGCATAGTCCACGTACCAGCGGAGGTGCGTGGCCCGCAGGCCGCGCCGATCCATCCACTCGCTCATGGACATGCTGTCGAGCGCCATGACCTCCGGATCCTCGGACCCGTGCGCAATGGGAAGGGAGAACGCCCTGCGCCCTCGATCGTCACGCCACTGCGACCAGCGCGCCAGCTCCTGACGGAACCGGCGCATCTGCTCCGTGTCGTCGGCATCGAGCGCCGGGTCGGGCATCAGCCCTTCGTACCACTCGCCTCGGTAGAACACGCGCTCTTCAGGCTCTGGAATGAGGAACTGCTCGCCCACTTCGGGCTCGCCCTGGGAATCGAAGCCCGTGATGACCCCCATCTCCTGCAGGCACCGCACGAGCGTGCGATTGGTGGAGGAAGGCACAGGCACATAGTGCGCCCCCCAAGGATAGGGCGAGATCGGGCTCGATCCGGAACGCGAGGTTCCACCGGACTCTGCCTCGAGCTCGAGGATCACGAACCGATCGTAGGAGGAGGAAGCGAGGCGCCACGCCGCAGTCAGACCAGCTATCCCGCTGCCGATGATGACCGTGGGCACGCGCTCCTGTCCGTCGACCTGCCCGGTGGGGCCGCCCTCGCGAAGCAGGTGCCCCACGACCGCGTCGGCGCCCACGATCTCGCCGGGCATGCGCGTACGTCGCTCGCAGCCGGGAAGAGCCGCCACCGCCGGGAGGCCCAGAAGAGCTGCGAGGATGTCGCGACGGGAGGGCATGAACTAGCAACTGGGAACAGGAATTAGGAATTCGAATTGGGAATGGGTTCGGCACTTCGTCGCCTTGGGCATCGGAGTCGAGCTGGGCATCGGAGTCGAGCTGGGCATCAGAGCCGGGCTGGGTGTCTCTCCTCCCCATTGAACGAAGCCGCTTCGCGGCGGGGGTCTTGCCGTAGTCGGCGTTGAGGGATCGAGCGTGTTTGGGTGGCGGGGGCTGTGCACCCCCGCGCCCCGCACGCGGCAGGGCCGCGGGCCAGCGTGCAGCTGGCGTG
>JACRCQ010000062.1 GCA_016218915.1 Deltaproteobacteria bacterium | reverse complement strand
GCGGGTTGGACTGCCGGCGCGTAGGATATTCACCGCCCCCCGGCCTGTCGGCCGACCCCCTCCGGATCTGCCGCATCCCGTTGGTACTCGATGCGGCAGCCGGAGGGGGTGCAGAGCGGGATGCCGTCTGTCGGGCTTCACTCCCCCCACCGACCGCCGCTCGTCACTCGTGGACGCGGTCGTGAGGGGGGGTCGCTGCAAAATGGGATTTGCACCCATTTCTGTTCGTCGGCCAAACGAGCTGAGGTACCATCTCGATGCTTGCCGCCTGTCGTTCTTGTGCAAAGGATGTTGCGATGATCCTCCGCCGAAAGCTCGCTCTTGCGGTCGCGCTGGCTGCGATGCCCATCGCGCTGGCCTCCTGCGAGAGTGCGAGCGACAGCTCCACATCCAGCAGCCCGGCGGCAGATACCGGGGCGCCGGATACGGGTCAGGCCGAAGACGGAGCGACAGAAGCGGAGTCCGACGCCTCGCAGGCCGACGGCGACCTCTCCGATGCTGGCGAGGTCGATGGCGCAAAGTCCGATGCGCCCCCGGCTGACGCGGGCGAGCTCAGCCAGGCGGACTATCCGGCCGCGATCGCCTCAGCGATCTGCGACAACATCGGAGCCTGCTGCACTGCGCACGGCTACCTCAACAACGTGCAGATGTGCCGCGATCAGATTCAGGGCACCTACCAGGACCTGATGGATGCCATGGCCAACTCGGCTGGCGTGACCTACGACGCCAAGGCAGCAGCAGACTGCGTGGAGCAGTACAAGGCGTACGTGCTCAAGTGCATTCCTGACCCGAGCGACACCGATGCGCTGAACGCCGTGTGCAACAAGGTCGTGGTGGGAACGACGCAGAATGGCCAGGCGTGCACGCATTCCTTCGAGTGCGCCGGCTCGGCGACCGGAGATTCGGTATGCAATGACGAATCCGATGCCGACGGCGGCTCCTACAGGCAATGCGAGCAGGCGAGCGGAACGCTTCCCCATGGTTCCGCCGGGGCGACCTGCAGCGAGAGCTGCAGAGTCATGACCGGTTCTCACACGACCTGCGACCGCGTCGACGACTATGTGGAGGCACAAGCGACGTGCTGGGTGGAGGATGGCCTGCGATGCGACGCCGCGACCCACACGTGCGTTGCAGTGCAGGCAGTGGGAGCGGACTGCAATACCGATACGGACTGCCAGGCGAGCGCCTATTGCGCGACCAACGTTTGTGCGGTTCTGCCGACTGACAACCAGCCGTGCGATCCTGATCTTCCGATTCAGTGCACCAGCAACAGCCATTGCGACTCGACATCCACGGTGTGCGCCCCGGACAAGAAGGCCGGGGATGCGTGCTCAGAGCCTCTGGAATGCGAATCCTGGCAATGCCACGCAGGCACGTGCCAGCCCGAAGGTCTCATCGCTACCTACTTCTGCATCGAATCGTGAGCCATCCGTGGTGGAAAATGAGCCCCATGAAACCAACGATTCCTTCCCTGTTCATGCTCGTAGCGCTTGCAGGCGCCTGTGGCAGTGACGACGCAGCGCCCGCAGGAGCTGGGGCGGGCGGCGCCGACGCCGGCGCGAGCGGCGGTCAGGCAGGCGTAGCGGGTTCGACCGCCCATGGCGGCTCTGCGGGGACCTCGGACGGCGGGCCCCAAGGGGGGAGCGCTGGAGCCGCAGGCACCGGAGGCGTGCAGCCTGTGGATGGGGGGTACATTGCGCCGTCGCCTGCCGAGTGGGTGCAAGACGCTCACGACGCCCAGCGCACAGGATACACGCCCATCGAGCCAGCCGCGCCTTGGACCTTCAAGTGGTTCTGGGCTCCGCCTGTGGAAGTCCATGAATCGACCATGGCCCGCGGAGTGCACCCGGTCACGGGCGGCAGCTTCGTCTACATGCCAGCCGGAAACCAGGGGCTGTTTGCGATCAAGAAGACCGACGGTACGGTCGGCTGGTCGAACACGGAAACGTCGTTCGAAGGCGCTGGCGCCTATGACGGGAGCAATCTGTTCATCGGCGGCAGCGATGGAAAGCTCTACAAGTTCCAGGCTGCGAGCGGCGCTGTTCTGGGCACGTACGATGCCGGCAGCCCGATCCGTCACGCGGTGCTCCTGGTCGAGGGTGCCGTGTACGGGACCACGGACAGCGGCAAGCTGTTCAAGGTCGATGGTTCCACAATGGCTTCGTCGTGGGCCACGCCCTACGATGCAGGCTCTGCCGCCACGACGCCCCCTTCCTATTCGGCGTCGCGCAAGATTGTCATCTTCGGTACGCAGGACTTGAACGTACACGCGGTCAACGACGCGGACGGTGTGCAGAAGTGGAAGAAGAATCCAACGCCGTTTCCCTCGGCGGACTGTGCGCCCTATTCGTATGAGTACGTCTGGCCGGTCGTTGCAGACGGCCCGGGTGTCGTGTTCGTGAGGCTGCGGCTGGGAGATCAGAATGAATGGCTGTGGGGCGGGGGCGGCCCGAACGGACGTTTCGCCACGACGAACGCGGAGATACGCAGCTATCTGGAGGCGAACCCGAATGTGCAGGCGCTTCACGCCTTGAATCTGGACGACGGCTCGAAGAAATTCACACCGGCAGTCGGCAACGGTGGCGTGGACTGCTTCTGGCAGAACTGCTCGAACGAGTGGGTGTTCCGATCGACCGTGGGGCCGATGCCTGCGGTGCGCACGCTCGACGGCGGGCGCCAGGTGGCCTATATCGTGTGGCGCAACGGGCAGGTCGACGACAACGGGTGGGATGCGCGATGGGATTCCCACCTGGGCGAGATGGTGCTCGATGGCGAGACCGTACCCGGATATTCAGCTGGGGATCTTCGATTCCTGCAGGCGGATGGGAGTCAATCGAAGATCACCGACGAGGCGTGCCCCATCACGTTTGCGGGCAATACGTTGTTCTTCGCACACTGGGGAGCGTCGGAGTCGTTCCGGATCGTGGATCGCAGCGACAGCCGTGGCAGCGAGCTGACGAGCCCAATCACGACGGAGCGCAATCATTCGGTGATCCGTCGGATAGCGGGGAATGGCACGGCTGACGAGAGCACCCACTGGGTGGACGGGTACTCGAACTTCTACCAGGACGGTCGCGGGTATGACGGCGGGAACTGGTGGGTGTACTGGAACCGCTGGGATCCACCGGTCGACGGGCACGATGCAACGGGGTACCAGGACAATCACTACCCGAATCGCCCGCGCTACACGATCGTGAGCGATGGACTGGTGCTTGTGGTGGGAAACGGAGGGGACCTGTTCGCGCTCAGCCACGGGAAGTGAGGTACGCGGCTCTGGCGCGCTCCAGAAGGACTGCGTCAACCGCTCGCGCAAGCGAAGCGATTCTCAGTCATGCTGGAAGGCCCCGATGTCGCACCCGCCTTGACGAGCATGCCCCCTCTGATCCGTTGCCGGGCAGTCTGCCCCAGCTCCGATGGCCGGGCTGCCAGAGCCAAGCGCCATCGTCCAAGTTGGCCCGCCGTTGTCTTGCAGAAGTCCCAGGAGCGGATCAGCAAACGTCACCGTTGGCGCACATGGCGTGTCATCCGATCCACCTCCCTGCTTCGCCGGGAACTGGATGTTGTGGTCCCCCGTTGATGACGTCGGCCTGCAGTTCACCGGATTCCACTCGTTGGTCGCGGTGTTCGCCAGGATCGTGTTCGTGATCGACAGCTGATCACCATCCAGGATCCCGGCTGCGAACATCGCTGTGTTCGATGCGATCGTGCAGTTCTTGATCGTGCCAGGCACTCCGAACGCTGCGATCCCTGCGCCGAGACTCGGCGTGGTGTTGTTCGCAATCGTGACGTTCGTGAGGCTGATCGGAGAGTTGTGCACCGTCAGCCCGTTGCCCGTGTTGTTCGAGAGAGTGCTGTTCGTGAGGGTCAGTGGCATCGCCCCCGCTGTGTCGGTGTGATGGTACATCCCCCCGCCATCCGGGGCCGTATTGCTGTCGAACGTACAGCTGTCGATCACCGTGCTTTCTTCGGGATAGCCATAACGATAGACCGCACCCCCTTCCGTCACGGCCTGGTTGTTGGTCGCGATCACACCACAGAGCGTGAACACCTTTCCGTGGTCCATGTTCTGCCCATCCAGGGCGATGGCGCCGCCGCCTTGGCTCGAGGCACGGTTGTTGACGAAGGTGCTGTTGACAATGGTGAGGTTGCTTCGGAGATTGCCGATGGATCCACCACTGGAGGCGGAGTTGCCATCGAATGTGCTCCCCGTGATCAGCGTGTCGCCGCCGTAGGAGTAGATCGCACCTCCGGCAATGTCGTTGCCCGACTGACCTGCGTGGTTGTTCTTGAACGTCGAATCGATGACCACCAGACGGCTGCCTGATTGTCTGTAGATGGCGGCTCCACTGTTGTCCTCGCTGGGGCTTCCACCTCCGCTCACCTTCGCGTCCGCCAGGGTGATCCTCTGCACGGTGAAATCTACTTCTGACTTGATCACGAACAAGCGTGTGGTCCCGCCTCCTGACAGTGTGACCAACCCGCCACCATCAAGGACCGTCGTCGCCGTGATGGTCTTGGGTGTGGTCACCGTGATCGTAGCCGGCGAAGTGCCGCAGTTGAATGTGATGATGCCTCCGGCTGCCACAGCTGCATCCAGCAGGCTCTCGCTGCAAGTGCCTGCGCCGGAGCCCACCACTGTCGTGGGAGAGGAAACATCGACCAGGCTCGCGGGCGGCGTGCATGTGTCAGGCACCGGCGGAGGAGTCACACCGCCGCCAGAGCCTCCTGCTGATGTGCCAGCAGCCCCTCCTGCCGGCGCACCTGCAGACCCACCCGTGCTCGCGCCCCCAGCGCTCGTGCCCGCGCCGCCCCCGGCGCCTGAATCACTGGCGATCGCAGGCGCCACGTCGTCTGAGCACGAAGCTGTCACGAGCATTGTCGATAGAAGCAAGAAGGTCGGAAGTCTCACGGCGGTCACCTCTGCGCGCAGAATAGGCCTGGCGGAAAGCGCGGGCAAACGCATTCACAGCTCGATCCGATCCCGAAGGTTTCGCGGACAATCTCGGTTCGCACCTCCGCTCCCGGGCCAGCTCAGGAAGCTTTCGTAGGATCACCCGTGGCCCATGCAACCCCGTCGCCACGGTCCATCTTTTCGATCGCAGCCATGTCCTCGTCATCGATGTCGAAGCCGAAGACCTCTGCATTCCTCCGGATGCGCTCGGGGTGGGTGCTCTTCGGAAGCACCGGATACCCCTTCTGGATCGCCCAGCGCAACAGGACCTGTGCCTCGCTCACGCCGTACTTCCTCGCCATGACCTTGAACGGAGCGTCCTCGTGCTCGCCCTCGGCCCTCATCGCGTCGGTCTTTGCACTCCCCTGCCCAGCGGCGTCCCTCCAGGTGGAGAGCGGAACCAGGCTGCTGTACGCAATCGGTGTGATCCGGTTGTCGTTGAGGTATCGGACCAGCGCGGGCTTCTGCGACCACGGATGCAGCTCGATCTGGTTGGCAACCGGCACGGGCAGGCCCGCTGCCTTCAGCTCCTCGAGGTGATGGATGCTGAAGTTGCTCACCCCGATCGCGCGCGCCTTTCCCTGCCGCTTCAGCTCTACGAGCCCGCGCCATTGGGCGAGTCTCGCGTCGCGATCGAACGGCGCATGGATCAAGTACAGGTCCACGTAGTCCAGTCCCAGACGCGCGAGGCTCTGGTCCAGCGATGCCACCGTGGACTCGGTGGTCTTTGCTGCCTGCCCCCAAGCCGGATTCCCGGGCCAGAGCTTGGTGGTGACGAACAGATCGCTTCTCGCCAGCCCCTGGGACTCGAACGCCTGCTTGATTCCTGCGCCGACGCCCGATTCGTTCTGGTAGCCCTCTGCGGTGTCGATGTGCCGGTAGCCCGCCGCAATGGCCGCACGCACCACTGCCGCAGCGTCACCGTCTGCGATCAGGTACGTGCCAAAGCCCAGGTACGGGATTTCGAGATCTGGGGTCAGTGTCCGGGTCTTCATTGGATTCTCCTTGGAGCTCGACGTGGAATGACCCTACCCACTGCGCAGCCGGCGTGCGTGCCCGTTTCTCCGAACTCCTTGCCCAATCCTGCAGAAACCAGCAGAATTCGCTCTGCCTTGCGCAGCGTGGTCTAGCGTGTCCTTGGAGACAGAAGCATGCACCTGGAAGAGCTCGTCGAAGAAGCTTCCCGACGTATCCCGCCTGCTGAAAACATCGGTCCACAAGCTGCGCGTCCCATGGCGAATCTCCTGCTCCTCGCGCAGGACTGCCCAAGCTCGTTCGACCCCTCGTTGTACGAGCCTGTCCTATGCCTGATCCTCCAGGGCAGGAAACAAGTGTCGATTGGAGAGCAGACCTTGTCCTTCGGCCCAGGGGAGTGCCTCCTGGTGAGTCACGCCCTGCCCGTGTGCTCCAGAATCACCAGGGCTCCGTACCTGGCGCTGGTCCTCGAATTGGACGTCGCCGTCATCCGGGAGCTCTACGACCAGGTCGCGGAGTCAGCGCTCGACAGCGACCGAGCACGCGCGGCAGAGATGCATCGGGCGGATCCTGGGCTGCTGGACGCGTTGCGTCGATACCTGGCGCTTGCAGACTCCCCAACGGACGCGAAGGTGCTCGGTCCGCTCATCTCCAAGGAGATCCACTATCGCTTGCTGGTGGCGCCGTTCGGCGGAATGCTTCGCAGCCTGATCCGCCACGACAGCAACGCGAGCGCCATTGCCCGCGCCATTGGGCACATCCGCAACGACATCCGCTCGCCGATCGCGATTCCGGAGCTCGCACGGCGCGTCGGAATGAGCGCGTCGTCATTCCACAAGCACTTCAGGGCGGTCACCTCGACGACGCCGCTGCAGTACCAGAAGGAGCTCCGCTTGCTCGAGGCACGGAGGTTGCTCAAGGCAGGCGGCGCGTCGGTCACCGCGGCCGCATTGGATGTCGGCTACGAGAGCCCGAGCCAGTTCAGCCGCGAGTACGCGCGCAAGTTCGGAGTCCCCCCGAGCCAGGCATGCGGGGTCGGCTAGGAGGTCCACACGGGGCCTTGGCCTCTCGTTGGACCACGCCGGGTGGTCTGGCGGCTTCAGCAGCAGCCCGACCCGTCGCCCGAGCACCCGCACGTCACGTTTGCGGGTTCTCTCCTGGCAAGGACACTCGGCAATAGCGCGGCGGCGCAGCCAACTCCGGCCGGAACCCGGATCGCCTGCTGCTCGCAATTGCCCGCACACGCCCCGCACTCCATGCACGCCCCGCGGTCGGCGAGCACAGCGCGCTTGCGCTCCATCACGAAGACGGCGTGCGGGCAGACATGGACGCACATCCCGCAGCCGTTGCAGAGCGAGGCGTCGTACTCCAGCCTGACGGCTTCCTCGAGATACCTCATGGTCCGCGTCCCCCCGAAGTCAGGAGCGATGTGATCCATAGCCCGAGCCCCACGGCCGACGCTCCAATCTGCACCGGGACGGCGCGTCGCATTTCGCGCAGCACGCCGCTTTGCGAGGTGAACGTGGAAGCACCGGTGAAGTTCATCAGCACGAAGCTCGTGAGCGCCGGGATGAGCACGACCCACGCGGCGGCCTGCAGCCATGTCGCGCCTGCGTGAAGCGACAGTGCAACAACGCCGGATGACATCAACAGCCCGAGCGCAGCCCCCTTGGTGGAGAATGCACGGCCGGGCAGCCATGGCAACAGCGCCGGGCCGAGGATCGTGGCGCCCAGGAACGCTCCAAGGACGAATCCTGCAGCCGGTAGCCCTGCGGTGCGGACGCCTGCCAGCGAATATCCTGCAGACGAGATACCTCCCAAGAGCACCAGGGATGCGGCCACCAGCAGAGCCTTGCGCGCTCCGCCGACCAGCTCGACCGGACTGACGACGAGTCGATCCCACAAGTCGAAACGGACGCGGCGCATCTCGGTCGAAGCCTTTGCGCCACCGTCGAGGAACGCCGGCAGATCCGAGGCGCGCACCGGTCCGTATTCCACGCGGAATCCGCAGCGCTGGCGGACTTCGTGGGCGCGCACTCCAGGCGCCCCGAGCTGCGGAACAATCAGCTTGCGGTGGGACACGACGCGGTCCAGGCCGCAGGACTGCACCTGCCGCACGATCTCGTCGGTTCCAAATGTCCCCTTGCCGGCTGCGCACCAGACGTTGATGCCCTTGGTGTCGAGCACGAGGATCCAGGCAGAGCGGCCCGCCATCGAAGATCGGAGCACGTCGAAGCTCAGCTTGTAGTTGGCCGATACGAGCACAGGCGAAGATGCATCGGGGGTACCCACCGCGTACAGGCCGGCACGGACCCGGTAGCTCATGCGCCCGACGGCGAAGCGGACCTTGAAGGCACCGAGACGGTCACGCGCGGTGAGCTTCGTTTCGATCCTGGGCACCTCGCCCACCTCCGTGTGGATGACCCCCGCGCTCCAGGGCTCTGCGAGCCGTCCGAGGGTCACGGGCTTCACGCCCGTCGGAGTGGCGGTGCGCGGCTCCGGTTGCCCGCACCCGCACTTGGATGGAGTGCTGCAGCACACGGCTCAAGCTCCTTTCAAGAGATAAAAGCCCACTGCGATCAACACCACCCCGCCGGCGACACGCGCAATGGGCATGATCTTCTGGGCGACCTGGCTGAGCGAGCCGACTCCAAAACCGATTCCCACGACGCCAGCGGCCAGGGGCAAGCTGTAGCCGAGGGCGAAGGAGGCGAGGAGCGCCGCGCTCAGCAGAGCCTTGCCTTGCAGCACTGCCGCGCCCATGGCGACGGGAATCAGCGGATTGCACCCGAATGCGCACGCGGTGGTACCGCCGCCCAGCGCCAGGCCGTAGATCATCGCTCCGGCAACGCTTCGCTGGGTCGAAGCCCGGGTGAGATCGAGCTTGGGAGTCTTGATTCGCAGCAGATTCAGGCTCACGAGTCCGAACAACACCGCTACGAGGCCAGCCGCGAATCGCCAGTACTTGCCGAGCGATGCCCCGGCCAGATCGCCGACAAATCCCGTTACCGCGCCGAGCGCGGCCAGCGACAAGACCGTTCCGAGCATGAACGCGAGCGCGACCAGCCATCGTTCTCGCCGTGCGGCCCGCGCATCCAGGGAGCTCGCGTATCCCGCCACCGCGCCGAGCACCGGCAGGGTGCAGCACGAGCTGACCGCGGCCAGTGCGCCGAACAAGAACGCAGCCGGGAGCGCGCCGAAGCCCAGGCTGTGGCCGGAAAGAGTCTGCCGAATCCACTCCTCCATGGCGCTTGCTCAATGCCCGCAGCAGCCGGGCGATGGGGAGCCGCACTTGGGGGGCTGTGCTCCCTGTGGTGCGTTGCCGCCGCCGCAGCAGCTCGGCTGATTGACCTGCGGCGCTTGGACAGGCGGCGAGGAAGGTTGGGTGGCAGAAGCGGATGCTACCGCTGTCGCGGGTTCGGCCGAGGCTGCCGGCTTTGCTGCGAGCGACCGCAACCCCACCCAGATCGCTGCGAGCAGGATCCCGCCAGCCACCAGGAGCTTGAGCCACGACGGCAATCCGCTTGCCGCTGGCCGCTCGCAGCTGCAACCCTCGGCCCCGTCGCAACACGCGTTTGCCGACGCATCTTTCGCGTCGGTTTCGGACTCGTTCCGGGTTCGCTCGTCCATGATCAGCTCCTGGCCGCAGGCAAAGCGCTATCGAGGCCTCACCGCCCGCACGAACGCGCTCATCACGGCGCCGTCGATCTCGGCCGGATCGCAGGTCATCGCTCCGCCCCCGCAGCACGAGCTCGAGGAGACGAGCTCCTGGGCGTCGTCCTTGGTATAGACGCGGGTGGGCTCGATGTCGATCTCGACAAAGCCGGCTGCGGCGAGCTTGTCGCGGTACTCCTGCTCCTGAAGGGCGCCAGCGACGCACCCAGCCCACGCTTCGAGGGAGCGCTTCAGAGCTTCGGGCAGCTCGCGCTTCAGCACGATGTCGGAGACGGCGAGACGTCCGCCCGGGCGCAGCACGCGGAACGCCTCTCGCAGCACCTGGCCCTTGTCGGGCGACAGGTTGATCACGCAGTTGGACACGATCACGTCGACCGAGGCGTCGGGCAGCGGGATGCTCTCGATCGTCCCTTGCAGGAACTCCGCATTCGCGATGCCCGCAATCCGCTGGTTCTTTCGCGCCAGCTCGAGCATCTCCGGCGTCATGTCGAGACCGTACGCCTTGCCGGAAGGGCCGACCCGCTTCGCGGAGAGCAGCACGTCGATGCCACCGCCGGAGCCGAGGTCGAGCACCACCTCGCCGGCCTTGAGCTGCGCGAGCGCGGTCGGATTGCCACAGCCGAACGACGCGAGCAGAGCATCGGGAGGTACTTCAGCGGCCTCCGAAGCGCTGTACAGGTCGCGCGTGATCGGGTCGGTTCCTGGCAGCGCAGGTGTGGAAGAGCCGCAGCAGCAAGAGCCCTTGCCCTTTACGGCCAGCTTGACGGCCTGGCCGTACTTGCTCTTGACCACCTCACGAATGTCCATCTTGTCCGTCATGTTGGGTCTCCAGCCCGGTCTTGCGCGCGCTGCTCGTCACACGAGTCGGCGCGCAAGAGCTTTTGTAGCTTGCGAAGCAACTGCATCGGCTTGGATTCGAGCTCGTAGAACACCCACGTCCCTCGCCGCGTTGCGCTCACCACTCCGGCGTCGCGCAGGATTCGCAGGTGGTGAGACACGGTGGGCTGCGACAGGTCGAACTGGTTCTCCAGCTCGCACACGCACAGGGGGCGCTTCGCCATTGCCATCAATTGCAGCATCTGCAGCCGCGTCGCATCCCCGAGCGCCTTGCACAGATCGCTCAGGTCCGAGACGTCGTCGAGAGGTCTCGGCGGAACGTACATGCAGCATCCGGGCGGCTGCCGAGTGGGCGATGATTCGGGGCCTTTGGCCATGGCGCCGGACAGTGTGCTTCCTGTATCGACAGTTGTCAATACACGCACGAACGAAGCACGCCCCGAGGTCATGGGATGCCCAGCTGTGGGCGGATAGGCGGATAGCCGACGCGCAGGGTGAGCGCCTCGCGGATCCTGCTTCGAGTTGATGGAGTGGCGCATCGTTTTGATGGGCGCACTCCTGATCGACCCCCGGGGACCCGCGCGGTGCGAGCAGGCTCTTGCCTGCTTCGTCGGCCGTGGAGCTCGCGAACGGGCCTTGGCACGATCGTCGCTGAGTGTGCCCACAGTATCCGTATCCACCGACGAAGAGAGCCCGCCATGCGTCGTCCCAATCGAAAGCTCCACCTCTCCGCAAGCGACCCTGTCGCGGATGCGGTCGCTCGCGCGAACCGGGCACGACGCAAGGGGGATCATCGAAGGGAGTCGAATGCTCTGCGCCTGGCATGCTCCATGGAAGAATTCGATGCAGTGCTCTGGACGCGTCTGGGTGATGCCCTGCTCAGGAGTTCAAAGCAGCACGACGCCCTGCAGGCGCTGCGTCACGCGCTGTGGCTGCGAGAGCGGAGCAATGACACGCCACGTGCAATTGTGACGCGTCGCCTCATCGAGAGCATCGAGCAGGGCACACAGCTGAGCGCGGCGGCCTGAAGCGCCGATCGGCTCGATTCGTGACCCACGAGCGTGAACACGGTCAACAGCGCCTCACCGCATGACTGCGGCAGTGTGGCGGCAACCCTGGGTCAATCGACTCCATGCGCCGAAACGTGCAATTCACGCCAGCGTTCGAACCGAGACTTCGCGATCCCACTGCCGCGTCTTTGCCGCCGATAGGAACGCCTTCACGTCCGCAATGTCGATCACACCGGCATCCGCTTCGACGTGGGCGCGCTTCAAGAGCTTCTGCGCGCCAGCGTCTCTTCCGATCGCCTTGAGGTGACCGAACGCATCGCGCACGAAGTCGAGCGCGCAAGACTCCTTGCAGAGCGCTTCTGCGCCCGCTGCGGACAAGATCACCACGATCGCGTCGAACAGCACGGAAGGCGTTCCCGCCAGCTGACCGTCACTCGCCATCATCGAGCCGTCCGCGAGTTTCGTCCCCCCCAGCTTGGGTGCAACAATCTTTACGCTTGCGCCCGCGTCCGTCACCGCGTTCTTCGCGGCTTGGATCGCCACGCCGTCGGAACCCTCGGCGATGAGAATCCCCACCGTCCGGCCTTCGAGGGTGTCCTTCATCTTGCCGATGATCTGTAGTGCTGGGGACGGATTCATCTCCTTGACTTCAGCGGCAGCAACGGGTGCCTTGGGCAGCTGCGGCATGCCGAGACCGTCCGCAACGCGCTTGGCGAGCTTCTCCTCGATGTGGCGCAGGTGTCCAACCATCGCTTCCCGGATGTGCGGATGCTCGACTTTGGACAGCTCGAAGACGAGCGCCGAGGCAATGTGCGACTGCTCGTGCTTGGTCTGGCTTCGATAGAACAGACGCGCCTGCGTATAGTGGTCGGCGAAGCTTTCAGGGCGAATCCTGCCCTTCTCGCCACTTTCGTCGACGGCAGAGCTCCGAAAACCCCGGCTGGTCTCTCGCGGCGAATTCTCTGACAAGGAGTTGGGCTCGTAGTTGACCCGACCTGACGGCTGCTCCATCTGCATGTGTCCGTCCCGTTGATGGTTGCCGAACGGACACTTCGGCGCGTTCACCGGAAGCTGATGAAAATTCGTCGAGCCCAAGCGAGAGAGCTGCGTATCGAGATACGAAAAGAGTCGACCTTGCAGGAGCGGGTCGTTCGAAAAGTCGATGCCAGGCACGAGGTGCGCCGGGCAGAAAGCTACTTGCTCGGTCTCGGCGAAGAAGTTGTCGGGCCACCGATCGAGCACCATGCGACCGACCACCTTCAAGGGAACCAGCTCCTCGGGAATCAGCTTGGTCGCGTCCAGGTGATCGAAGGGGAACCGGTCTGCCTCTTGTTGCGTGAACAGCTGCACGGCAAGTTCCCATTCGGGGAAGCGTCCCGCCTGAATCGCATCGAACATGTCGCGACGGTGATAGTCCGGATCCGCGCCGGAGATCTTGACGGTCTCGTCCCAGATCGTGGACTGCAAGCCGAGCTTGGGACGCCAGTGGAACTTCACGAACGTGGATTTGCCGGCAGCATTGACGAGCCGGAAGCTATGCACGCCGAATCCTTCCATCATTCGCAACGAACGCGGAAGGGTTCGGTCGGACATGATCCACATCACCATGTGCATCGATTCTGGCGTGAGAGAGATGAAATCCCAGAAGTTGTCGTGCGCAGTGGCCGATTGGGGGAACCCCCGGTCGGGCTCCATCTTCACCGCATGTACGAGATCAGGGAATTTGATCGCGTCCTGGATGAAGAAGACCGGGACGTTGTTCCCCACGAGGTCCCAATTGCCCTCTTTGGTGTAGAACTTCACGGCGAAGCCGCGCACGTCGCGAGGGGTGTCCACCGAGCCAGCGCCTCCGGCAACCGTCGAGATCCGCGTGAAGAGCGGCGTCTTCACTCCCAGCTCCGTCAGGATCTTCGCGGTCGTGAAGCTCGAAAGGGACTGCGTGAGCTCGAAGAATCCGTGCGCAGCAGTCCCGCGCGCGTGCACGATCCTCTCCGGGATGCGCTCATGATCAAAGTGAGTGACCTTCTCTCGAAGGATGAAGTCTTCGAGAAGGACTGGGCCGCGGGCACTGGACTTGAGCGAGTTCTGGTTGTCCGGGATTCCCACCCCCTCGTTTGTGGTCAGCGGCGTGTGAGCGCCGCCGGCGAGTTGATGAAGCTCGCCGCCATTCCCGGAACGCGATTCGGGCTTCGTGGAGCTGTCCTTATCCGCCGGTGTCTGCGAGGTGGGTCCAACCTTTTTCACGTTCGATCTCCTGTATTCATCGGCCAGCCGCCAGGATGCGCAGCTGCAGGGGCATTTCGGCGACACGAGAGGCAGGCCGGTTTGCAACATTTGAACCAGCTCCCGCGAGCCTCGACGGGGTCGGGGGCGCCGTTCTGCTGCCTTTCCGTGCCGACCCTCCGTCGTCCTCGTGGTCTGGGGTGCAGTCTGCCAGATGGGCACGCTCCCCATGGGTCCTTCAGGTTGATGACCTGGCACAACCATTCTGACTGAGTTGTCGACCCGGCTTGAGCGGCATCACCGCTCGTGGGCTCCACGCTGCGAAGTTGCGCGCTCGTTCGCGCGCCATGGCACCTCCGCGTTGGTGGCACGTCCGATGCTGAGCGCTTCGCGGCAGGACCGCTGGGTATCCAGAGAGGGCGCGGCGGCCGCAGCGCCCCGTGGCCTCAAAGGAGAGATTTAATGAAGGACTTGGGATTCACCGCAACGGCAGCCATGGGGCTCGCGGCCTTGCGCGTTGGCCGTGAATCGCTCGGGAAGACGACCGAATGAGTGTGAACAAGCCGGGCGACCTTGCTCATCCTGACGGGAGTCACGGGAGCACCAACGCGACCAGTCCGCCGCGGTCGTCCCTGACCATCGCCGGCAGCGTGCTCATCTTCATAGCGGTCCTGCTTCTCATCTACTTCGCCTACCTCACCACGCGTCCGGTACTCTTGGCGCTCGTGCTCGCCGCCGCCGTGGCCTCGCTCGCGAGTCGGCTGTTCGCATGGATGGTCCGCCGGCTCCGGGGCCGGCGCCGAGTCGCGGCGTTGCTGTCGGTGCTGACGTTGTCCGTTGGGGTGTTCGTCCCGTTCGGCTTGCTCGGGGCCGTCGGAGTGCAGCGGCTCGTCGTCGAGGGCACCGAGCTCGTGCACGACCTCGCGCGTGGCGGCCCGCTCACGGTCGAGCGCCTGGCACCCCATCTCGGTCCGCTGGGTCCGTCGCTTCAGCGCGCCGCCTCCGAGTTGCGTCCGAAGCTCATGGCAACCGCCCCGGAGATCGCCAGCGCCGTCGGCGCATACGCGTCGGCCGCAGGCCGTGCCGCCCTGCGCATCGGTATCGGCGCATTCCTGTTCGCGGTCGCTCTGTATTACTTCCTGCTCGACGGTGAGAGATGGCGCGAACGAGTGGTGCGCCTCGTGCCGCTTCCGCCGGCCGAGACAAGGATGTTCTTCGAGCGCTTCCATCAAGTGAGTGTTGCCGTGCTGGTCGGCAATTTCGGAACCGCGCTCGCCCAGGCGACAGCCGCCACGCTCGGGTACTACGTCTTCGGTGCGCCGGTCCCGCTGCTCTTGGGCGCGGCCACCCTGTTCGCCGGGCTCGTGCCGCTCGCGGGCCCCGCGCTGGTCTGGCTGCCCACGGCCCTCGTGGTCGGCGTCGAGCATGGCTGGCTGCGCGGAGGTGGCCTTGCGTTGTACGGCCTGCTCGTCGTCAGCACGGTCGACAACGTCGTGCGCCCGATTCTCACCAGGCGGGGACTCCAGCTTCACCCGCTTGCGGTCTTCATCGGCGTCTTCGGCGGCATGCTGGCGTTTGGCTTCGTCGGGCTGTTCGTCGGCCCCTTGGTGGTCGCGTTGATGATCACCGTGCTGAACGTCTACGAACGTCATGTGGGCGGCGAGCTGTCCGTTCCACACCGGCCTCCGGATCAGGTGGCGGCAGGGCATCCTGCGGCCGAGAAGAGGCCATGACCGAAGCTGGCGCCGGATGAGCTTCCCATGGTGTCGGTAGCCATGCTTGTGAGCGTCGCGTTGGTCATCGCCAACGCGTTCTTCGTGGCATCCGAGTTTGCGCTCGTGAAGATGCGCCCATCGAGATTGGAGCAGCTGGCCGCGAAAGGCCATCGGCGAGCCCGACTCGCCCTCCGGATTTCCCGGCGACTCGATGCGTATCTGTCTGCGAACCAGCTTGGCATCACGCTCGCGTCCCTCGCCCTCGGCTGGATCGGCGAGCCGGCGTTCGCCGAGCTCCTGAAGCCCTTGTTCGCGAGCCTCGGCCCATGGTCGGTGGCCACGGCACACGCTGTGGCGGTCATTGTCAGCCTCGCGGCCATTACGTTTCTCCATACAGTCCTGGGCGAGCTCGTTCCCAAGTCGCTAGCCATTCAACGCACGGAGGCTGTGGCGCTCTGGACGGCCGCTCCGCTGCGCGTCTTCTACTTGCTGATGTTCCCGGTCATCTGGGTCCTCAACACCGCTTCCTGGCTTGTCCTGCGCATGTTCGGACTTCGCCGGACCAAAGAGCTCGAGGTGCTCCACTCGCCGGAGGAGCTGCGCTTGATCCTTCAACACGTCAAGCTGGATCCAGGCGCCTGGCGGGTCATGGACCGGCTTTTCGACTACACCCATGGAATCGCTCGGCACGTGATGACGCTTCGGAGAGACATCGTGGTTCTCGACGCCAGACGCTCGTGGGAGGACAATCTGGCGGTCGCGCTCGGCCAGCAGTACACCCGCTACCCTGTCATCGACGGAGAGGCCGATCGCGTACTCGGCTACGTGCACCTGAAGGACATCGTGAACGTCCTGGGATTGAATCGACGCCACAGGAGCATGCGCGAGCTCGTTCGGGAGCCCATTTTCGCGTCCGAGGAGACGTCGCTCGAACAACTCCGCCGCGAGTTCATGCGACGGCGGATTCATCTGGCGGTGATCCGAGGCGCGGACGAGTCGTTCATCGGCATCGTTACGCTCGAAGATCTGCTCGAGGAGTTCGTCGGTGAGATCCAGGACGAGCAGGATGCGGGGGAGGTCCCTCCGATTGTCAGCGGTCGAGACGGCAGCTACGAAGTTGACGGCCGCTTGACGATCGATGTTGCGGCCAGGGAGCTTGGCCTCCACTTGCCCGAGGTGCCGAGGGGCGTCGATACGGTCGGCGCCTATGTCACGGCCAGCATCGTCGGCCCCTTGCAGGCCGGAGCCGCGATGACGTGTGGCTCCTTCCGCCTGATTGTGCTGGAAGCCGGTGACGGCATCATCCGCAGACTGCGCGTAGAGCCCGTGCTCGAACCACCGATAGCCGATCCGGCCCCCCCTTGAGTCGCCGGCGTTGGGTCGATGCACGCTTCACGAGGCGACGGCTCGCTCCCCGTCGATGCCCGGAGATTCCCGCGCCAGCTTGCGCCGCCACAGCCAGCGCGAGATCCACTTCTCCAAGTTGATGATCGGCAGCGTGATCACCCCGGCCAGCGTCGCCACCGCCAGCTCGGAGGCGTCCAAGGGCGCGGAGCCGAAGATCCGCTGCAGCGGTGGTGCGTAGATGAAGGCAGCCTGCAGAGCGAATGTCACTCCGATGCCCAGGAATACCCAGAGATTGCTGAACACGCCGATCTTGAACACGGTATCGCGCAGCGACCTGCAATTCAGCATGTAGAACGCCTGAAACATGATAATCGCGGTCACCGCCATGGTCTGCGCTTCAGCGAGCGAATCAGCACCACCGGCACCCTTGGACTGGTAGGCGCTGTACTCCCAATGAAACAGGCACACCGCCCCGGCGGCCATCAACGTCGCCGCGATCACGGTGCGACGCACGACCAGGCTCGATAGAATCGGCTCGCTTGGCGAGCGAGGGGGGCGTTGCATGAGGTTCGGCTCCTTGGCCTCGAACGCCAGGGGAAGCGCGAGCGCCACAGCCGCCACGAGATTGATCCATAGCAGCTGCGTGGGCCGAATCGGCAGCAGCAGCGTCTTGGTAACTGCGTCGAAGGGGAGGAATACGACCCCGTACATCAACACGAATGCCAGCCCCAGATTCGTGGGGAGCAAGAAGGCGAGACTCTTGACCAGGTTGTCGTAGACTCGCCGCCCCTCTTCCACGGCGGCGACGATGGTTGCGAAGTTGTCGTCCGTGAGCACTACGTCCGCAGCTTCTTTCGACACCGAGGTGCCGGTGACTCCCATGGCGACCCCGATGTTGGACTGCTTGAGCGCGGGCGCGTCATTGACCCCGTCCCCGGTCATGGCAACAATCTGGCCCTGATCCTGCAGCGTCTTGACCAACAACAGCTTGTGCTCCGGCGCGACCCGGGCAAATATCGAAATGTCCCGCGAGGCGCTGCGTAGCGCTGCCTCGTCCAGCTCCGAGAGCCCCTTGCCCTCCATCGCTTCGCTCGCTCGGGTCAGGCCGAGCTGCTCGCCGATCGCTCGTGCGGTGCCACGGTGGTCGCCTGTGATCATCTTGACCGCAATACCCGCCTGATGGCAGGCCCGAATCGCTTCGATGGCCTCGTTCCGTGGCGGATCAATCATCCCAATGAGGCCATTGAAATCCATTCCCTCTGCGACGAATGCGTCGCTCAGCTCGGCATGGGCCGCCTCAGCCCAGGGTTTCGTGGCCACGGCAAGCACGCGCATACCCTGAGCCGCCATCTCGTCGATGCACGCGCGCACCGACGCTTCGTCGAGCGGCTCTTTGCCGCCGTGGCAGCGCTTGATGATGCTTTCGGGCGCGCCTTTGAGGACTACGCGTCGCAGCTCTCCATCCTGATGCAGAGTTGCCATGTACTGGTTTTCGGACTCGAACGGTATCACATCGAGGCGCTTGACCCGATCGCGCAGCTCCTGCACACGGATCCCCGCTTTCTCGGCTGCTACCACCAGAGCCGCTTCCGTGGGATCCCCCGTGGTGGTGTGTGCTTCCCCCTTCTTCTGCAGGGTCGCGTCGTTGCACAGCGCAGCAGCTTCCAACAGAGCTCGTCCCCTGTCCGGCAGGAGCTTCTGGCCATCCCGTGCAGTGAATTCGCCCGTGGGATCGTAGCCGGTCCCACCGACCCGCACCATGCCGTCGGCCAGCGTCCAAAGGGACTTCACCGTCATCTCGTTACGAGTCAGCGTTCCAGTCTTGTCGGAGCAGATCACGGTGGTGGAACCGAGTGTCTCAACAGCCGGAAGCCTTCGAATGATGGCGCCGCGAGCTGCCATGCGTTTCACACCGATCGCCAAGGCGATGGTGACGATCGCCGGGAGTCCCTCGGGGATGGCACCAACCGCGAGCGCGATCGCGAAGACCAGCGTCTCTCGTAGCGCTAACCACAGCTCGACCCCGGCGCGCACTGCGCGGAATACACCGAAACCGAGGATCACAGCCGAGACTGCCAGGATGCCGATGGTGATGACCTTCCCCAACCACGCGAGCTGTCGCGTCAGAGGTGTAGCCAGGTCCGCAGCCCCCTGAATCAGACTGGAGATTCGGCCCAGCTCCGTGCGCTGCCCGGTCGTCACCACCACGGCCGTCGCAGTGCCAAAAGTGACCATGGTTCCACCGTATGCCATGCAGGTGCGGTCTCCAGTCGAGGCGTCCGCCGACACCGGGGCCAGGCTCTTTTCCGCTGGAAGGGACTCCCCCGTGAGAGCCGCCTCCTCGATGCGCAGATTCTTTGCCCGCACCAGGCGCAGGTCGGCCGGAACCTTGTCTCCGGACGCGAGGGTGACCATGTCGCCCGGTACCAGGTCCGCCACCGCGACGGTCGCCACGCGGCCATCTCGCGCAGACGAAGCGAACTCGGGGATCATCTCTCGCAACGCCTCGATGGCCCGGCTCGCGCGGTATTCTTGAACAAACCCGATCATGCTGTTGAGGACGACCACAGCCAGGACGACCAATCCGTCGGTCAGCTTGCCGAGCGCAGTGGCTACCGCAGACGATCCCAGCAGCACCCAGATGAGCGGATTGTTGATCTGTCGCCAGAGGATCCTCAGGGGACTGTCTCCTGGAATGTGTGGCAGGACATTGGGGCCGTAGCGCGTGAGCCGCTCCGCAGCCTGTGACGACGAAAGACCTTGTTCGGAGCTCTCGAGCCGTGACCAGACCCTCGAGAGGTCCTCGGAATGCCAGCTCGGTGTCTCCGCGTTGTCAGCGACCGTGGTTGCTACAGGAGGAGCGTTCGCGGGAGAGCCGTCCGAATTCATGAGTTCACCCAGTCACACTGCTGCATTCGATACTCGCTTGAGACTTCCTGCGGGCGCCTGACGCAGAGCAAGTCTCCGGCCAGCTGCGACCCCGCGTCGCTCATTGTCGTTGGGTGCCAGGCGAGTCTCGCTTTGTGCAGGTATCGCGCGCGCGAGTCCCTGTGGAAGGCAGAGGCCGTCGCTGGTCGACGCGTGTTTCCGTCCGAGACGCTTCCGGGGCTCCTTCGATTTGAAGGATGCCGCTGCGTCATGTTGGTGACCGCCCACCAGCTCCGACATCCGTGAGAGCCTTGCTTGCTCGCTTGCGAATCACCCCTTCGGCCTTACCTTGAGCAAGCCCGCGCAACCGCGATCCCTGAGCAGCCATCATGAACATCACAAACGAGCCGCCTTCGAACGACGGGTCCTTGTCCCAGGTGGTCGGGCAAGGCGAGCGGGTGCAGGACATGGTGCAGGAGTGCGCTGTCGAGCTCTCCTCGGTGAACGCTGTCCTGAAGAACGAGCTGGCCGAGCAGGACCCCTTGCCTGCCGTGGAGCAGGCGCTCGAGCAGAGCGAGGCGGTGGAGGGCAAGGTGCAAGAGGCCTCGGAAGAGCTTTCCGCCATGAACCGGGCGCTGAAGGGAGAAGTCCGAGAACGGCAGGCGCTTGAGCAACAGCTGGAGACCGCGAACGAGCAGGGAGAAGCCGACCGCCACGCCTCGCTTCACGACCCGCTGACCGGATTGCCGAACCGCGCCCTGTTCAACGATCGACTGGAGCACGGACTGGCACAGGCCAGGCGCCACGGGTGGACGCTGGCGGTCATGTTCGTGGATCTCGATGACTTCAAGCAGATCAACGACCGCCACGGGCATGAGGCCGGG
The DNA here is from genome assembly GCA_016218915.1 of Deltaproteobacteria bacterium. Classification (GTDB taxonomy): domain Bacteria; phylum Myxococcota_A; class Polyangia; order Polyangiales; family Polyangiaceae; genus JACRCQ01. The sequence goes on along the minus strand of JACRCQ010000062.1, from coordinate 50,019 downwards.
GACGGGGTGCTCCGGTCCATTGCCGAGCGCCTCCGTCAGAGCACGCGCTCCGACGACACGGTCAGCCGCCATGGCGGAGACGAGTTTCTCTACCTGCTGCTCGAGGTCAAGCGGGAGGAGGACATCGCTGCGGTGGCAGAGAAGCTCTCCAAGACGATTCAGGCCACCTGCGACGTCGTTGTGGCAGGGGCCATGACACGGCTTTCCGTCAAGGCGAGCATCGGCATCTCGGTCTTCCCCAAGGATGGAACCACCGCCGAGCAGCTGATCGGACGCGCTGACGAGGCGATGTACGTGGCAAAGCGCAGCGGCGCCGGCCACGCATTCGCTCAGGCTCCCATTCCCCGGTGACGGCTGTCGGCGAACCACGCCGACGCGGCGCTCGATCGCGCCCTTCCTTTCGACGAGGGCTTGGCCTGATTCCAAAGGGGCTCAAGTCTGATGGGTGCAGACACCAGCTTGCACCGGTATCGGACTTCGAGGGGGGAATGTGGCGCTGGCAGGCGTGGGCGGCGGGTTGGACTGCCGGCGCGTAGGGTATTCACCGCCCCCCGGCCTGTCGGCCGACCCCCTCCGGATCTGCCGCATCCCATTGGTACTCAATGCGGCAGCCGGAGGGGGTGCAGAGCGGGATGCCGTCTGTCGGGTTTCCCCCTGTTTGCTGACCAGCGAGCCTTCGGAGTCCGATGTCGAACAGTTGGCTGCGATGTTTCGCTTCGCAGCGGTTTGTCTCGCATCAGAGACCGATGCCGTCCGGCGAGCTGTTCTCGACCGCTTCTATCCTATTGCCATACCTCGTTGGAGCAGACGGCTGCACCTCGTCGTGCGAGAGTCTGAGTGGCCTGAGCTGGAGACGTTGATGGACGGCGTGCTGCCTGGAGACCAACTCGCGACCGTCCGCGAGGACGAGCCAGCTCGCCCAGAGAGTCGTGCGCCTCGACGTGCGGAACCTTGATCTCGAGCACCAGCAACGTCACGACAATGGCAAATACACCGTCGCTCAGCGCCTCCACGCGCCCGCGGCTGATATCCTCCGAAGCGGTCTTGTCCTGTGCGTCGCCCACGAATTCCTCCGTCAGGGTTGGCCCCGTGGATCCCATCCCGTTGCGAGCCCCTCTTCGAGCCCGTCCAGACGCGCCATGCTGGCCGAATCGAGCTCGAAGTCGAAGATGGCTGCGTTCTCGTGGATGCGCGCGGGCCTCGTGGACTTGGGAAGCACCACGAGGTCGTGCTGCAATCCCCAGCGCAGCATCACCTGTGCCGGACTTCGACCTGTGCTCCTCGCGATCTCGCACACCACCGGGTGCGACAAGCGCACCCCCTTGGTCAAGGGGCTGTAGGCCTCCACGATCACGCCGTGCTTCGCGCACCAGGCGCGCACGGCTCGCTGCTGCAGAAAAGGGCTCACCTCGATCTGGTTCACGGCCGGCATCCCACGCGCGACCCCTGTGAGTTCCTCCAGGTGCGGCACCATGAAGTTGGACACACCGATCGCCCGCGCTCGCTTCTCCTCGTACAGCCTCTCGAGCGCGCGCCACGACTCCCGCCTGAGGCCCGCAACCGGCCAGTGGATGAGATAGAGGTCGACGTACGAGAGCCCCAGACGTTTCAGACTCGCGTCAAAGGCCCTCATCGCCGAGTCGAACCCCTGATCTGCATTCCACAGCTTGGTCGTCACGAAGATCTCGGAGCGTGGAATGGCGCTTCGCCCTATCGCCTCCCCTACGTCGTTCTCGTTGCCATAGATGCTGGCAGTGTCGATGTGGCGGTAGCCAGCCTCAAGTGCCCCGAGCACAGCCCGCTGCGTCACCTCGCCCGATGGTGTCCGGAAGACCCCCAGCCCGAGACGTGGAAGCTGGATGCCATTGCGCAGTTCGAGGGTCGAGTTCACGGCATCTCCTCACCCGGCGTCAGCGGCTCAGGACGGCCCACACCGTACGTGGCGAATGACCTCCCATGCGCACCATGCGCACCCACAGCAGGGTCATGTGCTCGAGGTGAAGCGCCTGCTCGACTCCGCCGACGTCGAGCGGCTCCCAGCCGAGTTGTTTCAGAAGCTCCGAGACAGCGGCCTTTGCGGTTTGATCGTTGCCGCAGAACATCATGACCGGCTTGACACCGTAGCCGGGGAAGGACGAGTCCTCGAAGTTCTCGAATCCGTAGATGCTGAATGCCTTGACGACTCTGGTGGCAGGCAGAAGCTGCTGGATCATCTCTGTGCCTGACTGCTTGCTCGACAGCCCGTGGGACAGACCCGGACCGACCGGGTTGGTGCAGTCGATGAGTATCTTTCCCGCCAGCGCCGTCTTGAGAGGCGTGAGAACTTCGATGTTTGCCTGGAAGGGCGTCGCAAGCACGACGATCTCGGCCCTGCTCACCGCGTCGGCGGGCAACGCGACCTTCAGCGCCGGGCTCCTTGCCAGCAGCTTCTTGACGCTGTCGGATTGCAGGTCGCCAGCCCCGACTGTGACGTCGCGGCCGATCTGTTGCATTCGGTGAGCGAGAGCGCCGCCGACGTTGCCGTGTCCGAGGAATGCGATCTTCATGGCTGCCTCCTTTCAGCGCCCGAGCGCTTCGATCACCAGACGCGCAGCAGCCGTGCCCGAGTTCTGCTGCTGGCCCGTCACGAGCAGCCCGTCGCGGACCGCGAACTCACGGAACATCTGGTCGACCACGAAGTTCGTGCCCTCGATCTTCCTGGCCTCGTCCTCGATCCAGAAGGGCTGGATGCGCTTGCCCACGAAGCTGTCAGCGTACTTCTCCTCGCTCGTCGCGAAGCCCGTCCAAGTCTTGCCCTTCACGAGCCGTTCTCCGCTCGCGAGCTTGACGTCCAGCAGCAGGCAGGTGGCGTGGCAGACCAGCGCAGTGACCTTGTCGGCCTCGTAGAAGCTCGCCACGAGCTTCTCGAGCTTGGAGCTGCCGCGAAAGGTCACCATCGGCGACTGACCGCCGACCAGGAAGATCGCGTCGTAGCCCTTGGGGCTCACATCGTCGATGCTCTTGGTGTCCTGCAGCAGAGCCAGGTGCTTGGGCGACTTCTTGAAGCCGAGGCTCACCAGATCGTGAGCGGAGTACCCACTCGCATCTTCGGGGTCGCTGTAGCTGTCAGCGACGACAGCGCCTCCATCGGGGCTGCGGATCTCGACCTCGTAGCCAGCCTCGGTGAAGGTCCAGTAGGGGTGCGTCAGCTCGGCCCACCAGAAGCCGATGGGCCAACCCGTGGTCTTGGACGTCGATGGGTTGGCCACCACCATCAAGATCTTCTTCTTGCGCGGACTCGCTGTGTTCACGTTGGCGCTCATGTCTCTGCTCCTTGGTGCATTGCTTGCTGAACCTCAAGCTAGGGCCGAGAACGTATTGCAGCAACCGCATGCCATGAAACACAGAGTTGCACTGCGTGCAATGTATCTAACGACCCGCACGCGACCTCTTGCGGGCACGAGGCTTCGCTCGCTCGAGGTTGCGCTGAGCACCCGCGTGCGCGTCAGGGACGGCCTCCTGCGCAGCTCGGACGAAGACGTCGCGCAGCCACCGGTTCGCGGGCTCGTTTTCGAGGCGCGGATGCCACAGGAGATTCAACGCGTAGGGTGACAACGGCAGAGGAGGCTCGACGAGCCGCAGCCGCAGCATCGGCGCCAGTGCGGCAGCGGCGCGGTCCGAGACCGTCAGGATGTCGTCGCTCTGCGCCGCCATGAGCAGCCCGGAGATGAAGTACGGGACGACGCGACGAATGCGCCGGCACAGGCCCCGCTCAGCAAGGACGCTGTCGACATGGCTGGGCCGACCCAGGGGTGCAACCACGATGTGGTCGAGCGCCACGAACGCGTCGAGGGTCAGGCGCTTGCCGACGCGCGGATGGTCCTGCCGCACGACGCACACGAACTTGTCCGTGAAGAGCTGTCGGGTGCGGAACTCTTGCGGGAAGTGGCCGAGGATGCAGACGGACAGGTCTGCGACGCCGTCACGCAGCGGGATCCAGTCGTCGGTAACGCTGGGCAGGAACCGGAGGGAGACGTTCGGGGCTTCCTCGCGCAGGATTCGGTCGATCACAGGACCGAGAACCAGCAGGACGTGATCCGTCGTGTAGATCGTGAAGGTGCGCTCCAGGTCTCGTGGCGTAAAAGGCGCTGCAGCCGAAAGGACGCGAGTTGCGTCCTCCACAAGGCTGCGGACCTCGGGGCGTAGCTGCTCAGCGCGAGGGGTCAGGACCATCTTGCGTCCCGCGCGCACGAGGATGGGATCGCTCAGCCGATCCCGGATTCTCGCAAGGGCGTGGCTCGTGGCCGGAGTAGAAAGGCCGAGGCGCTTGCCTGCGAGCGTGACGTTGGCCTCCTGCAGCAGCGCATCGAGCGTCAAGAGCAGGTTGAGATCGCGAGCTTCCATGTCGTGCAACTATGGTGGTGGACGATTGCACATGTCAATCTTGCCGGCTCCGCCAAGGCGAACCGGGGCTGGAAGCTCGAAGTCGAGGGCCGGCTTCACCCCACGGGCTCGTGGACCACGGGGCCCTGCTACTTGTGCGGCGGCGCTGCGACCTTCTTGAGCGGTACGGTCCACAGGTAGATGCGGTGGGTGCGCAGCTTGTAGTGCTTGACGTCCTCCGGCACGCCGGGCCCCTTGTACGCGCTGTACCCCTCGTCATTGACGAACTCGGGCGCTGAGACCGTCACCACCTTGTCCGGGGTGACGCCCTTCATCTCGAAGTCGTGCGAGACGATGCGCGAGCCGGCACGAAGCTTGTCGAGCTGCGGGATGAGGCGCACGTTGAGCTCTGGAAGCAGGTACATCGTCACGACCGTCGCTGGCGACAAGTCCACGGAAAAGACATTGGCCCACTTGATCGACGCGAGTGACTCGACGGACCCGGATGTGATGTTGGCGCGGGCCTCCTTGACGCGGTCCGGGTTGAGGTCGAACCCAAGCGTCTTGGCGCCGATCTTGGCCGCGCTGACGACGATGCGCCCGTCGCCGCAACCAAGATCGTAGACCACGTCGCTGCTCGTCACCTTGGCGACCTCAAGCATCTTGTCGACCACCTTCTGCGGCGTGGGGACATAGACCACGTCGATGTGCTGGTCCTTCTCCCACAGCTCGCGCGCCTCTTTCTCCAGGGGATCGGCCGCGCTGACGCTCGCAGACGCCGAAGCGGCCGCAGATGCTGTGGCCTTCGCAGACGCTGACGGTCGCGGAGCTGCGCTGGATGCGGACGAGGGCGCTGGCGACGGCGGAAGCGAAGCCGTGGGCGAGCTTCCTGCAGGAGGTATGGTGGACGGCGAGGCGTGCGAGCAACCCGCGACGACGAGGAGGATGGCGGCAAGTGGTTTCCTGTACATGGCCGGCGGATAGTAGCCGAAAGCGAACGCATAGTGCCACCGCCGAGCGACACGATGGTCACCGTCGCAGGTACCGCATCGCCACCGCGCCCGAGCCGAGCTCCAGCCGGCTCACGAGCTTCAGGTCGACAGGCTTCGATAGCCCTGCGAACAACGTCGGCCCGTGGCCTGCCAGCCTGGGGTGCACCACCAACTCGTACTCGTCGATCAGCCCCAGCTCCGTCAGCGCCAGCGCGAGCTTCACGCCTGCTACCATCAGTCCCTTGCCTGGCTCCTGCTTGAGTCGCTGAACGGCTTCCGCCAGATCCCCGCGCACGAGCTCCGCGTTCCAATCGACCTGGGTCAGGGTGCTCGACACGACGTACTTCTTCGCCGCGTCGATCGTCCGGATGAAAGGGTCCATCCAGTCTTGCATCCAATCGGGCCTTGCTCCCCCCTGCGCTGGCGCCCGCCACGCTTCCTCCATCATTTGGTAGGTCACCCTACCAAAGATGAGGGCATCGGCCCGGGCGATGTTGTCCGCTGCGTTACGATGCAAGTCTTCGTCCGCGATCCCCTCACGGTGATCGTAGCACCCGTCCAGAGTGACGTTGATGGAGAACCCGAGGGGTCGCATGGGCAGAACCTAACGCCAACAGGTAGCCAGGCAAGGGCTGCCCGACGCAAGAGCAGAACGCAACCTCGAGGGCCTGCTGGCCATGGTGTCGTATCTCAATCGTTTCCCTCACAGAGTGTCGTTTGCTCCGGAGGCTGGCCTTGGCGCGGCCCATCATTGCACGAGAACCTTGCGTTCCAATTTCGGGTGACCTACGGATGATTCACCTGAAGCATGCGCAAGCCACGGACTGCCGACCGGAGTACAACAGCCGCTCCCGCGCGCTGGTGCTCGCCTCGTGCGCGGCTGCGAGCAGCTCGATGAGCTCTTCGCCGATTTCCGCAGCACATCGCAGGGAGAGGATCTCGGCACGACTTCGATCGCTCTCGTTGCTTTCGATGTTCGCCGTCCTGGGCGGATGCCAAAGCCCGCGCGCCGCTCCGACATCCGCATCGACCTCGGCGTCGTCGTTGCCTCCGGCATCCCCGGAGAGTGCCCCCCCCAGTCCGGCAGCCCCGGAAGCGAGTGCGCCCGAAACGGTAGCGAGGGCACCTGGCACGTGGGATTTCGATGGCGAGCCGGCCGGTGCGCCGCCGACGGGGTTCGCCTTTGGCCGGACTGGCACGGGAAACCTGGGGCGTTGGGCACTACAAGCAGCCCCGGATGCGCCCAGCAAGCCGAACATCCTTGCGCAGCTCGACACGGACGACACCGACGTCCGCTTCCCGATCGCCGTGGCAACCGAACCTGCCCTGCGCGATGTGCGCGTGTCGGTTCGATGCAAGATGGTGTCCGGCAAGGTCGATCAGGCGTGCGGGCTGGTAGCTCGCTATCGGGACGAGAGCAACTACTACGTCACCCGCGCCAACGCCCTCGAGGACAATGTCCGCCTCTACGTCGTCAAGGACGGCAAGCGAAAGCAGCTCGAGAGCTGGAGCGGCAAGGTCCCGCAGAACGCGTGGCACGCCTGTCGATTCGAGATTCGGGGCGATCACCTGGAAGTCTGGTGGAACGGACAGAAGCTGCTCGACCATCACGACTCGACGTTCGCTGAATCCGGACGCGCCGGGGTGTGGACCAAGGCGGATTCAGTCACGTACTTCGACGACTTGAGGATCGAAGCGCCATGAGCGGTGGGCGCAGCCGCCGGGCGCTCCGCACTCCCGCAGCGCTCATCGCCTTCGCCCTTGCGTTTGCGATACCGGCGACTTCCCTCGCCTACCGCCCGTTCGACTCCACCGATGCGGCCGTCGCGGCAGCCGGAGCCTTCGAGCTGGAGCTCGGGCCTCTGGGCTACTACAAGGCGCCGGGGCGACGCTTCCTCGTAGCTCCGGCGTACATCGGCAACCTCGGTCTCGTTCGCAACTGGGAGTTCGTGTTTCAGGGAAGGGAGTTCTTCCTGCTCGACGACATCCCGGGCGAATCAAAAGCCCGCTTCGTCGAAACAGGCCTGCTGCTCAAGGGCGTGATCAGGCCAGGAACGCTGCAGGGGCGACCTGGCTGGAGCGTTGCCACAGAGTTCGGCTTCCTCCCCCCCAACATCCGCGCCGACAAGGGGGTCGGGGCCACGGCCGCTGCGATTGCGTCGTATCGCTGGCCTGCGGTGACCCTGCACTTCAACGCGGCCGGCACGCGCACACGCGCCGGCAATCCCGATGCATTCGGCTCCTGCATCGTGGAGGGCCCGTATTCGTGGCCGGTTCGGCCCGTGGCAGAAGCATTCTTCGAGCGGGAATTCGGAGTGGGCAACACGACCTCCGGACTGGTTGGGGCGATCTACCGTGCGAGCGATCGGTTCTCGCTCGACGTCGCTGGAAGGGCGGCGCGGATCGTGGATCAGAATGTCTACGAAGCTCGCGCCGGCTTCACTTGGGCCATCGGAGGGTCGGAGTAGCCATGCCCGTGGTGCGATGTCTGGCGCTGGCTCTGGCAGCAGCCCTCGCAGCTTGCGTGGGGTGCAAGAGCCGCACAGGCAGCCCCGACGTCGTGGTCTATACGTCCGTTGACCAGGTGTTCTCAGAACCCGTCTTCCGCGACTTCGAGAAGAGCTCGGGCGTCCGCGTACGTGCCGTGTACGACACGGAGGAGACCAAGAGCACAGGCGTGCTCAATCGTCTCATCGCCGAGGGCGCCCATCCCCTGGCGGACGTGTTCTGGTCCGGCGACAGCGTGCGGCCGTTCCAGCTGATCAAGCGCGGTTTCGTCGAGCCATATTCATCGCCTGCGGCGAGTGGATTGCCCGCGAGTGCGCGTGCGCCTGATCGGACGTGGACCGGGTTTGCCGCCCGCGCTCGCGTGCTGATCGTGAACAAGACCAAGGTGGCGGCTGCAGAGATGCCCCGCAGCGTGAGCGACATGGTGAGCCCGCAATGGCGCGGAAAGGTCGCGATTGCGAATCCACTCTACGGCACGACCACCATGCACGTCGCAGCGCTGTTCGCCGTGTGGGGAGAGGACAAGACCAAGTCGTTCCTGAACGGGTTGAAAGCCAATCAAGCCAGGATTGCCAGCAGCAACGGGGAGGTGAAGCGGCTCGTCGTCAGCGGCGAGGTCTCGTGGGGAATCGCCGACACGGACGACGCCCATGAGGCGCAGCGTGAGAGCTCCGACATCGAGGTCGTCTACCCTGATCAAGATGGGATGGGTGTGCTCGTGATACCCACCGCAACGGTGGTCCTCCGCGGCTGTCCGCACCCTGACCAGGCGAAGAAGCTCGTGGACTACCTGGTGTCGGCCGAGGTCGAGCAGAAGATGGCGAGCACGGCAGCGCACATGCCGCTTCGGCCCGGCGTTGTCGCTCCGCCTTCGGTCCGCACGGCGACGAGCGTCAAGTCGATGCAGGTGGACTATGGCCGAGTCGCCTTCGAAATGGAGGCGCAGCAGGCGTGGCTCCGCCAGTGGATGGGCATGTGACGCGGCGCCACATTGGCTGGCAAGCGGCCATGGCCTGGACCCTGGCCGGCGGGCTGCTCGCGCTCGCGATCGTTCCGCCGCTGACGCAGGTCGCCCGGGGCCTGCTTGGGGGCTCGGGCCAGCTCAGCTCCCTTGCCGCTCCCAGAATCTGGGTGCTGCTCGGCAGGAGCGTGCTTCTCGCAGGAGCGGTCACCGCTGTTGCCTTGGTAGCCGGCGTGACGCTGGGCGTGTCGTTTGCCAAGGCCTCGTTCCCAGGCCGGCGCCTGTTGCTCGCTCTTCACGTCCTGATCGCGTTCCTTCCCCCGTTCCTCCCTGCGCTCGGCTGGTTTCGCCTCGTCGGCCGTTCTGGCTTCGTAGGCTCGGAGTCTCTATCGCGTGTCTTGTTCAGCGGCACGGGTGCGGTCCTGGTGCTGGCTACGTGCCTGACGCCGATTGTCACGGCGCTGACCTGGCTCGGGCTGCATTCCATTGACCCTTCGCTCGAGGACGCTGCCCGGTTGGTGGGCAGGCCCCTGCGCACGGTATTCGCAATCCTGCTCCCGATCGCCTCGCGCGCGATTGCGCTCAGCGGGCTGATCGTGTTCGCCCTGGCCCTGTCCGAGCTCGGTGTGCCGATGTTTCTTCGCGTCGATGTCTATCCTGCAGTGGTGTTCTCGCGGTTGGGAGGGATGGACTTCGCGCCCGGGGAAGCAGCGGTATTCATGCTGCCGTTGCTCGCGACCAGCCTCGTGCTGTTCGGGATCGAGCACCTGTGGATCGGCCGCAAGTCGATCGCCTCGCTGGGAATCCGCTCCGGCGAGCGGTCAGCCGTCTTTCGGGGTCGGGCGCGGATCGCCGCCGCCCTGGTAGCGGCCGTGGGGGCGTTGGTGTCCGTGGCGCCGGTCGCTGGACTTGCGGCGCATGCGACAGCCGGGCGCGGGTGGGCTGACATGGTGCGCTGGGCAGGCGACGCTCCGGTGAACACCCTTCGCGCAGCAGGCGCAGCGGCCTTGCTCTGTACCGCGGTCGCGGTGGTGGCAGGCCATGCTGCTGCGAGAGGGAGAGGATTCGGCCGCGCAATGGACGCGCTCGCGTCGCTCGGGTTCCTCGTCCCCTCCACCATCATCGGGGTCGGGCTCATCGCCACATGGAATCGCCCTTGGACCGCGTGGCTCTACACGAGCTTTGGAATCCTGGTGGTGGGGTTCGCAGCGAAGTACGCGATCATCGGGTGCCGCACGCTCGAGGTCGTGATTGCCCAGATGCCGTCGTCTCTCGAGGAAGCAGGCGAGAGCGTGGGTGCCAGCTACTTCCGGAGACTCTGGGGGATCGTGGTCCGGGGCAACGCGCGGGGAACGCTCGGCGCCCTTACGCTCGTGCTGGCGTTCTGCATGCGCGATCTGGAGACCGCAGTGCTCTTCTATCCGCCCGGGGGCGAGCCGCTGACCGTGCGGATCTTCACCCTGGAAGCGAACGGGCCGCCAGCGGTGGTCTCTGCACTCGCACTTCTTCAGGTCGCCATGACCGGTGCTGCCCTGGCCGCCACTGCCGCGTTGTTGCACCGCAGGAGAATCGCATGATCGAGCTCGAGCACGTCTGCGTGAAACGCCAGGGCAGGGCTGTCGTCGACGACGCGAGCTTCAGCGTCGCGGATGGTGAGCTGGTCGCTCTCGTCGGTCCGTCGGGTTCCGGAAAGAGCACCTTGCTGCGAGCGGTCCTGGGGCTCGACCCTCCGCACGCAGGGAGAATCCTGGTGGGCGGGGCCTGTGTGTCGGACGGCAAGCGGGAGCTCGTCACGCCCGAGGCCAGGAACGTCGCCATGGTCTTTCAGGATCTCGCGCTGTGGCCGCACATGTCGGTCAAGGGCAACCTGGAGTTCGGGCTGAAGGCTCGTGGGCATGCTGCTGCCCAGCGAGAGGCCCGTGTCCAACAGGCGCTTGAATGGGTCAGCATGGCCGACAAGTCCGAGCGCTCACCAGGGGAGCTGTCCGGAGGAGAGCGCCAGCGGGTCGCAATCGCGCGGGCACTGGTCCTGGATCCACGCGCGATTCTGCTCGATGAGCCGCTGGCCAATCTCGACATCGCCCTGAAGGCCGAGATCCTTGCCGTGCTCGCGACTCTGCTCGGAGAGCGGGGGATACCAGCGGTGTACGTGACCCATGATCCCTGGGAAGCCGCACGGCTGGCACAAAGGGTCGCGGTGCTGGAGGCCGGGCGCGTCACGCAGTGGGGGACGTTCGAGGAGCTTGCAGCGAGCCCATCCACATCCTTCGTCGAAGCTTTTGCGCGGGCTGCGGGTTGGGGCGTGGCGTCGGGGTCTTCCATCAGGGACTTGCCCAACTCGGCGCGCTGAGCCCTTTTCTTCGCAAGGGCATTGCCGCGGCCAGCACGAGCACCATGGACGCTTTGGGTGCTCTGATCGCGATCGCGGCGATGGCGTCACAGCATGACGGGGGAAGCGATCATGAGCGTTGACAACGGTGACGAAGCGGTCCTGCGCGCCGGGATCGAACGGCGTCGTTTCATGCAATGCCTCCTGGCCCTGGGCGGGATCGCCGCGGGCTGCTCATCGTCTGGCAGCCAGATCGCTGCTTCGGACGCTGGAGCCGCGGGCTCGCCCGGGTTCGCGAGCTGGACGTCGTGCGAAGCGCTCCGCAATCTCGTGCGCACGAGTCCTGATCACCTGTCCGCACGCGCGTCCCAGATCATCGCAAAGAAAGACTTCAGCGCTGCGGTGCGCTTCATCCGCGACAACGTTGCCGTGTTGCCGCCGAGCGACCCGTCGGACAGCGCCCTGCTGGGCGTGCGCTGGGGGCCTGACGCGGCATTGCGCGCCGGCGCTGGAACGCAACGGGAGCGCGCCGAGCTGCTGCGAGCGATGCTCAGTGCCATGGGCGCATCCGCCAGAGTTGTCTACTGCAACAGACCGACAGCCGTCGATGACACGACGCTATACGCCACACGCACCCCGACCTTTTCGGTCGACTACGACAAGCTCGATGTCAGCGCCGACCTGCGCAACCGGATCGGATCATCATCACCCAAGCCAGCAGATCCCAGCATCGACTCGGCCGTGGCGTCGATCCTCGCGCTTCTGCCGGCAGGCCAGGCGAAGGTTGACAATCCCATCGATGGCATCGCGAACCTCGTGCCGATCGTCGAGTACACCGCAGCCGGCGCAACCCGGTGGGCGATAGCGCTCGGCAGCCTCGATGAGGTCACGGACCCGCCCGATGGCTTGAGCTCCAGCGCTCTCGAGCCACCAACCTATCCGAATGTCTCGGTTCGACTCCTGGGCACGCTCAGTGGCGTTCCCGACGTTCCAGGAACCGATGGCCTTGTCGAGCTCGTGGCCGGTTCGTTCAGCGTCGATCAGCTCGCGGGCAGTCGCGTCTTCGTCACGACGTCATCGTCTGATCCGCAAACCACAGCCAATGCGACCGGCGACGCTGTAGGCGTGCGCACCGCGGTGCTGACCGTGCAACAAGCGGCAGCGCTGACCAGCGAGGATCCGGCAATCTGGACACCAAAGCTGGTAGCCGCCGCTCCTCCTGTGGGCGGCCACCCGTTCACGCTCAGCGGTGCGCGCTATGACGTTCCCACGAATCCAGGCGACCCGGTAGCCGGCCCCTATGGCAACGTGTTGCACCTTGACGAAGCCGCCCACGCGGCGGCGCTCGCATCGGTCAAGAGCCTCTCTGCCACGGTCTTTGGCAGCGCGTTTCCCGACATTCGGGTGAACGTCTCGGCGCTCGATGCGAACGGGGCGCCCGTCTTTGGCCTCGCACAAAGCGACTTCACGATGACGGACGAGACTGTCCAGCAGTCTCCGGTGCTGCTCGCCAACACCGCCGCGTCCGTGAAAGTCCTGCTCTCCTACGATTGCAGCGGCAGCGTCACCTGGCCCACCCCGGCCGACAAGACCGCCTTCGACAGCGCGCTTGCGAATGCGATGGTGGCGAGCGCCACGGCCGTGCCTTTCGAGCTCGGCGTCGCAGATGTCGGAACCAATCCGAGCCTGTACGCGACACCGGACGCGACCGCCATCCTCACAGCCATTCAAGCGTGTGCTTCTTCATCGGACATCTGGGCAACCTTGGGAAAGCTCGCACCGAGTGCAGGCGTCTCGGCCGTCGTGCTGGTCAGCGACTTCCAACCGACCGACGACCCGACGACCATTCCGGCGCTCCAGCAAAAGCTCGCGGCGAGCGGGCTGGCTGTCGCACTCGTGCCGGTGTCCGCCAACGTGGACCAGAACACCGTCAATGCGATCGTGAAGGCGTGCGGGGCGACGGTGCTCGATTGGACCGCGGCAGACTTCCAGGCGAAGGTCGCCGCGTTCGTGACCGAAGCTGCAGTGCGCGCCACAGCTGTCGGATATCGCTCGACCTATCACCTGCCCGACGATCAGCTTGCGAACCAGGGTACGCGAAGCGTGGCAGTCGCATTGGCGAGCAACGCGTCCTTGTCCACTGCAGCGCAGTATCAGGTGCCTGCGGCAGACTCGCGCACGCTGAGCGGCGTCGCCGGCTTGTACCTCGAGCTCCGCGTTGGCACGAGCAAGAAGGTGACGCGACGGCTGTCGGGCCCGGTGATCGACAGCTCCGGCGAGACCGCAAAGGCGACGAAGTCCGACTACGACGCGACCCGCGCGCTGTTGAACGGTCTGGTCACCATCGCCTTCGAGCCTGGCAGTCCGACGACCGCGCAGAGCGTCGATGAGCTCATGGCGAGCGCGCTGTCATTGCAGACGCTTGCCGACAAGATCGGACAACCGGTCGCGGACACCATGACCGCAGGCGGCGACATCTGGCCGCGAAGCGCCTCCCTTTGCGCCCTGTTCGAGCCGTTGCCGGCGAGCACGAGCGTCACGGCGCCGCAGGCTCTGCGCGTCGCGATCATGACCGAGGCGCTCGAAGACCACGGATTCATGCGTCGCTTCGATGTCGTACCCGAGTTGAATCTGACCGTGGCGGCGCAGAAGGACGCGGCTGCGGCATTCACGGCAACGATGCGTGCGACCTTGCCGCTGAGCTTTCGTGAGGGGATGGTGCTCACGCGTAGCGCCGCAACCGACCTTGCGGGTTCGACGCTGCAATATCTCGCACCCTCGGCCGGTGCAGAGAGCCTGAAAGGATTCAGCGACGTCGATCGCGCGGACTGGGCAGCGGTCCTCCAGCAATACGACGGTTGGCACAGATTCGTTCCGACTACACCATCCACCGCGGCGATGTGGATCGTCGACCCAGCGACCGGAACCGCGATAGCGGTCTACCAAAGCGGCATGGGAGGCGGCTGTGGCAAGGCAGCGGCCAATGCGGCGGTCCAGACCGCGCTCTTTCTCTGCGGCGCCTACGCGTCCTACAAATCGTTCGTCTGCAAGCAAGAGAGCGGTGTGTCGGCCTATCAATGTCTCGGTGCGTTCGTCGGCTCGATCGCAGCGGGCACGTCCGGCATCCTCGCAGCGGCAATTCTCGACACGGTCAGCTTCCTCGACATCTTCATCGTGTTCTTGTCGCTGATCGCCGTTCCCTTCGAAGGCGGAGTCGGAGTGGGGGTGTCAGTCGCGGGCTTCGAAGTCTATGGTCTGGAGACAGCGGCGTCTCTCTACGATCACTGCTGAGGGTAGGCGATCCGTCAGCTGGATTGAGCTGCTCGCGCGGCGGGGAGCCACTGGCTGCGAATCGGCGCTCGAAGTAGAGCGAACAGGCCGTATGCACCAAAGGGTAGGAGCCCGAGCGGAAACCAGGTCATGGACACCACGACTGCGGCGAGAAAGCTCCAGCGTCGCCCTTTCCACAACCCACGTGCCGTCACCGCGAGGAAGAGGCCGTACACGCCGAGAACGATTCCGAGCGGCAGCACGATCATCGACATCAGCCGGTCGTCGCCATGCATAGGGGGATCAAAGAACGCGACCCGCACCATGGCGATGGGCGCCAGGATCAACATCAGAAGCAGGGGAATCGCCCAAAGGCCCATCACGACGGCGAGGATCCGAACGTGCACGTCGGGCGTGCATTCGTTGCGGGAGAGCGCGTCGACCTCGCTCATGCGGGCCCCGGCAGAGTTTTTATCCAACAGCACTTCTTGTACTTCTTGCCCGAGCCGCAAGGGCATTTCTCGTTTGGCCCTACTTTGGGCGCGGCCATCTTCGCGTAGTGCGCATGCAAGATACGCCCGAACTCTTTCATGCGCGGATAGCGCCCCGCGTGCCTTTCGCCTCGAATGGCGGCGTGTCCTTCGCCGGCACCATGATCCTGGTCGATCGCGCCTGCCCGGGCGTCCGCGCATCAGCCCCGCCTTCTGCATTCGCACAATTGCGTCGGGCACGCTCGGCGGCGAGCGCCCGAGGAGAATCCAGTTCACGTGCGGTGCGCTTCGCAGGAGTGAGGCGGAACTGGCGCTCGCGGGTCATTCCGGCTCCCTCGTGGTCGAGCCGTGCACGGCTGCATCTGCCGCTGCCGCCGCTCGGCGTTGGTCCTTGTTCGCCTTCTTCTTTGCCTTCGCAGCGGACTGTCGCTTCGCGAGCTCCTCGATCGACAGGACTTCTTCAGGTCGCGTCCGGCCGAAGCGCTTTTCGTAGAGGTGCTCGATGAACTCAGGGAGCGGCGCCTTCCACGGCTCCTGCCGATGATTGTCGATCTTGCCGAGAGTCTTGGGGTTCATGCCGAGCTCGCGGGCCATTTGAACATGCGCGTGCGAGAGGTGGTGACGCTTTCGTGCGTCGATCCAAGCTTGAAGCTTCTGGTCTACCTTCATGTGCCCTGCGCCTTGTGATCTGCTCAACGGCCTCGCCCTTGTGTGCAGCCGCGCGACTTCTTCAACGAGCGCTTCGGCGGCACGGCGGGGGTCCTGTCCATCGACGCCCCCTTTCTACGCGATTCCATGGGAGGATACCAGACGCAGGGCGGTCGTTCGCGCACCACGCCGCTGGTCCGCACCACCCTGCGCGGCCGGACCAAGGCGCTGCGATGGGTGATCGCCGCGTTCAACTCGGTCGAGGTGACGAGCCTGCCCTGGTGGGTTGTCGTGGAAGGCACTGGTCGCCTACAATGTCGAGCATCGTGACGAGATCGAGCATGTCTGATGCCAAACGCTGAGGAAGTCGGCTTTCCGCCCAAGACGCTTGGGGTGTGGCGCGCGCTTGATGGAGCAGGGCGGCAGCTCTGGCTCAAGCTCGCGTGCCGTCGTCATTTCGACCTCGCGGAGCGCGGGATGAACCGCCGCGGCGAGCCCGGTTCGGTGTTCACGATCGACGGCTGCTCCTTTGACGACTACCCAGGTTTCTTCTGCGCGGTGGGTGAGGCAGTCAACGGCCCTGGCGGCTACTTTGGATCTGGCCTGGAGTCGTTCGACGACTGTCTCTTTGGTGGCTTCGGATTGGAGAGTCCCTGCACCCTCGTCTGGAAAAATGTGAGCGTCTCGCGTCGCGTGTTAGGACCCAATGTGCTGCGGAAGCATTGCGAAGAGTGGATTGCGAACGTCGATGCAGACCAGGACCCGGAATCGTTTGCCGAGGGACGCGCGTCGGCTGTGGCCTCGCTCGAGAGAGCACAACGAGGCGAACGGACGATGTTCGACGAGCTGGTCGAGCTCATACGAAGCGTGCCGGAGCGTCACCTTTCTCGGCGGGACTGGCGGATCATTCTCGTGCTGGAGGAGTGAGCCTTGCGATGCATGTCGCGGCGTTGTGAGTTCGACGAACAGGAGCAACGGCCCGAGCGGGTGCGGGAGCACGGCAGGGCCACAGGGTGGAGTTCGCGGCCTGCGCGCTACAAGGAGCCGATGCACCGGACTGCGAGCTCGAGGCATTGGCACGGCCGCCGGACAGGGATAGCCTGGGCCGTGCTCCTGCGAATCCTGCCCCTCCTCCTGATGCTGCCGCTCGGCTGCAACGTGGACAAGGACCGCGCGTGCGCCAGCAACAACGATTGCGGAGGTGGCCGCATCTGCGTCAACAGCCGTTGCCGCGACGGCGTGGCTCCCGCCGCCTCGGCCCCAGGTGGTACATCTGCGCCGTCCCCTGCGCCGAGTTCGTCCGCATCGGCCCCGGTCGATCCCAAGGAGCCCACGCCGGTGCTGGGTGACTTCTGCTTCAGTGGCACCATCGGCGACCAGTCCGTGTCCGGCGCACTCAAGGCCTTCGGTGATCGCGTCAGCGGCGAGTACTACCAAGCAAAGACCGGCAGTGGCACGCGACGCAGGCTGACCGGTACGCGCGCAGGCAGCACGGTCAAGCTCAAGGAGCAGGCGAACGACGGCACTGTGGCAGGGACCTTCGAGGGCGCGGTCACCGGAGGCGGGCGCTACACAGGAACGTGGTCGAGCTCGAGCGGTAGCCGGAAGATGCCGTTCGACCTTGGACCGACCGTGTGCGGCCCCGAGTACTGGTAGCACTGCCGATCATCGATAGCCTCTTGCGCCGAGGCGTTACACACTTTTACATCTCGCCAACACCCACGAAACGTCGCAGTCGCATACTGCGGGGGTGACCAGGCCAGCAACAACCAGGGTGATCGCCGGATGCATGCTGCTCGCGTTGCTCTGTGTCCCTGCAGCTTGGGCAGTCCGAGCCTGGTCCCGCCGCAACGCGCTGCCGTCCCGCCCCGCTGACCTCGTCCAGGTCGAACGACGCGATATCGGCTCTGCCATCAAGGCGACAGGAGTCGTTCGCCCGATGGTGGGCGCAGAGGTGCGCGTCGGCTCCAGAGCCTCGGGCGTGGTCAAACGCCTGCACGTCCGCGTCGGAGACGTCGTCGCCAAAGGCCAGCTCCTCGCCGAGCTCGACAGCGCCGAGCAGGTCGCACGCCGCGACCAATGCGCCGCTGCCTTGCAGACCGCACGAGCCAATCTCGACTTCGCGCGGTCCGAGCTTGCCCGCACCAGGCGCCTGGTGGAGCGCGAGAGCGCGCCCGGAAGCGAGCTCGACCGCGCCATTCGCTCTGCAACCGTCTCCGAAGCGCAGGTCGCAGAGGCCACTGCCAATCTGGCCCTCGCGCGCACCCAGCTCGAATACTCCCGCTTGCTCGCTCCTATCCGCGGCACCGTGGCATCCGTCGCCACCCAGGAAGGCGAGACCGTCGCCGCCAGCTTCGCTGCTCCAACGTTCGTGACCCTCCTCGACCTCGAGCGCCTCGAGCTCTGGGCCTACGTCGACGAGACCGACATCGGACGCGTCAGGCCCGGCCAGCAAGCGCGATTCAGCGTCGACGCATGGCCCGAGCACGAGTTCGACGCGCACGTGGCTTCGATCTACCCGAGGGCCGAGCTCAGGGACAACGTCGTCAACTACATCGTAGTGCTGAACTTCGACCTGCCGCGCGACCAGACCCTCCGGCCGGAGATGACTGCCGCCGTGAGGATCGCGCCCGAGGCCAGGCCCCAGGTGCTTGCCCTGCCCAAACGCGCGTTGCGCCGCGAGGCAGGCAGGCCTTTCGTGCTTCGCCAGGAGGGCGAAGTGGCTGTGCAGCGCTGGATCGTCACGGGCAGCCGCGACGAGAGCCACTGGGAAGTCCTCGACGGGCTGCGCGAGGGCGACCGGGTCGTCGCAGGGGAAGCTTCGGCGGGCAGTGAGCGCGCGGAATGACGAGGAGGCAAGGATGATTCAATTGCAGGGCATCGGAAAGACCTACGAGGGCAAGGGCGCCCCGGCGGTGCGAGCGCTGCGCGGCGTGTCGGTTCACATCGAGCGCGGCGAGTTCGTTGCCATCGTGGGAAGCTCGGGCTCGGGCAAGTCCACCTTGATGAACGTGCTCGGGCTGCTCGACAAGCCGAGCGAAGGCACGTACCTGCTCGACGGGCAGAACGTGCTGGACCTGTCGCTCGACGTGCAGGCGCGACTGCGCAACCGGCGCATCGGATTCGTCTTCCAGTCGTTCCGGCTGCTGCCGCGTGCCAGCGCGCTCGACAACGTGGAGCTTCCGCTGCTCTACTCGGATCGCGCTGCGATCGACGGCATGGCGTTGTCCGCCCTCGAGTCGGTCGGGCTTGCCGATCGCGCGCGACACCGCCCTGCGCAGCTCTCAGGCGGGCAGCAGCAGCGCGTGGCCATTGCGCGGGCGCTCGTCAACAGGCCGGACATGCTGCTTGCCGACGAGCCCACGGGGAATCTCGACACCCGATCAGCGCGCGAGATCATCGAGCTGTTCCAGCAGATCCACCGCGACGGCCGGACCATCGTGCTGATCACGCACGACCAACACATCGCACAACATTGCGGTCGCATCCTGCGAATGGAAGACGGCCGGATCGTATCGGATCGAGGCGTGGAGCGTCCCCTGGATGCTGCCGCGGAGCTCGAAAGCTCAGCGGGGCGCACCGAGCTGCAGCCAGCCACGGAGGCGCCATGAATTCCGGGCGACTTGTCTCAATGGCATGGCAAGCCCTTGGCCGCTACAAGCTGCGAAGCTTCTTCATGATGCTCGGCAGCCTGGTGGGTGTCACGGCGCTCACGCTCGTGGTGTCCATCGGCTCCGGTGCAAAGCAGAAGATGGCCGACACGGTCGGAAAGCTGTTCAACGCGTCGACCATCATGATCACGAGCGGCAGTGGAATGATCCTGAGCGGACCGAGAGGCGACGGGGCGCGGCTCACGCTCGACGACATCCGTGCGCTCGAATCCGAGCTTCCCGCGGTCGAGGCATGGGATCCCATTCAGGTGATCGCGCCAGCGCAGGTGCGCCATCGCGCAGCGGATTCGTCTCCGCGCGTGCTCGGCGTATCCGAACGCTCGGAGCATGTGTGGGCCCGCAGTGTCGTGCGGGGCGAGTTCTTCGATGTCGCCGCGGTGGCTCGCTCCGATCGCGTAGCGGTGATCGGCGCAACGGTTGCCAGGGAGCTCTTCGCCGGGGAGGACCCGGTAGGTGCGGAGCTCCTCATCGGACAGGTGCCGTTCCGCGTGATCGGACTCCTGGAGCCGTTCGGTACTGATCTGCACGGCATGGACCGCGACAACGAGATTCTCGTGCCGATCTCCACGATGATGCGGCGTCTGCTGAACGTGGACTCGATTCGAGGGGCCAAGCTGCTGGTCCGCAGTCCTGCACAGCTCTCCGAAACCGCCCGGGAATGCAAGCGCATCCTTCGGGAGCGGCACGGCCTCGCGGCCGGCCAGCCCGACGACTTCACCATCATGACGACGCTCGAGGTGCAGGGGATGATGGCGAAGAGCGAGAGGATCTTCTCCTTGTTCGTGCCGCTTGCGGCGTGTCTCGCCGTGCTCGCCGGCGGCGTCGTTTCGGCCATCGTGATGCTCTTCTCCGTTCGGGAGCGCACCGCCGAGATCGGCCTGCGCCGCGCCTTGGGCGCCCGCGCTCGCGACATCGCCTCGCAGTTTCTGCTCGAGTCCGCGGTCATCACGTGCGTCGGCGGGGTCCTGGGAATCCTCGCGGGCACCGCGCTTGCGGTGCTGCTGGGCACACGGCTGGGCCTGCCCGAATTCCTGTCGTTCAAGGCGGTCGCCGCTGGGCTCGCCATTTCCTCGGTGACGGGCCTCGGCTTCGGCGTCATCCCGGCGCGGCGTGCCGCCATGCTCGTGCCGCATGAAGCCCTGCGCCGATGAGATCATGGCGCCTGCTCGGGCGTTCGCTTCAGACGCTCGCAGGGCATCGGGGAAGAAGTCTGCTGTGCGTGCTCGCGGTTGCCGTCGGCATCGCGGCGGTGTTCGTCACGAGCGCCTTGAGCGGCGGAGCCCAGGATCAGCTTCTGCGAGCCATGGCGTCGCTGGGCGCCGACCTCCTCGTCGTGCGTCCCGCCGAGGCGAGGAAGCTCGCCTCTCGCAAGGCCGTGCAAGGGCAGGTGACCACGCTTCGCCTGGAGGATGCTGCGGCGATCCTGCAGCTCGAGGATGTTGCGGATGCTGCTCCTGCAATCGAGGGAATGGCGAACGTCCGTTCGGATACGGACGCGATGACGGCCAAGGTGATCGGTACGACGAATGGGTTCCTTCGCATACGCAGGTTCGGCCTCGAACGGGGCAGGTTCTTCGACGACGAGGAGGCGCGCCGTTCACGCCGCGTGGCCGTCATCGGGGCGCGGGTGGAACATGCGCTGTTCGGAGGCCAGGACCCCGTGGGCCAGACGCTGCGTATCAAGGGTGTTCCTTTCGAGATCGTGGGAACGCTGCAGCCCAAGGGCGCTTCGGACGACGGCGCTGACAGCGACCTGTACGTCGTTGTCCCGGTCAGCACGGCACAACGCAGGGTCTTCAACGTGCAACACCTCAACGTGATATTCGTAGGCGCGCGCGACGCGAGGCTTCTCTCCCAAGGAGAAGAGCGGATTCGCACGCTGCTCAGGACGCGCCACGGCCTACAGCGCAAGGACCTGCCGGATGACTTTGCCGTGCAGAACCAGCAGAAGCTGTTGCATGCGCAGCGCAAGACGGCCCAGACACTGACCCTTGCCTCCTCGGCCCTTGCCGCGGTGGCATTGATGATCGGCGGCGCAGGCATCCTCGCGCTCATGCTGCTGTCGGTCCGTGAGCGCACTCCCGAGATAGGGCTTCGCGTCGCGTTGGGAGCCACGCAGCGTGCCATCTTCCTCGAATTCCTGGCCGAGGCCATGGTGCTTTCGACGGCCGGGGGTGTGCTCGGCGTCGGCGTCGGGCTCCTGGGCGCAAGGGCTCTGTCCATCGCGACGGGATGGCCCACGCGCGTCGCAACGGATACCGCACTGAGCTCGATGGCTGTGGCGATCACGCTCGGTTTCGTCTTCGGCGTGCTTCCCTGTCGCAGAGCGGCACGTCTGCCGCCCGTTGAGGCGTTGGCCGAGGAGTAGCATGCTACGAGGCATCATGACGGAACATGCAGCCAGAACCAGGGTCCTGATCGTGGACGACGACGAGGAGCTGAACCAGCTGCTCACGGAGTACCTGGCCCCGTTCGGATTCGTGGTGAGCTCGGCGTCACACCCCGACGACGGCCTTCGGATGCTGAAGTCCGATGCACCCGACATCCTGATCCTGGATGTCATGTTGCCCGGGATGGATGGGTTCGCAGTGTGCCGACGCGTGCGGGAAACGAGCGCCGTTCCGATCATCATGCTCACGGCGCGCGGCGGCGTGGTGGATCGCGTGGTGGGCCTCGAATTGGGAGCAGACGACTACCTGCCGAAACCCTTCGAGCCGCGTGAGCTCGTGGCACGGATGCAGGCCGTGCTGCGGCGCGGCCCTACCGTGTCGCACCAGCAGATCCTGCGCGCCGGCGCGTTGGAGCTCAACGAGTCCGCACGAACCGCGAGCGTTGGCGGCCGTGCGCTGACGCTGACCACAGCCGAGTTCGAGCTGCTCCTGTTGCTCGTGCGCCAGAGGGGCCGCGTGCTGACACGCAATCGGATCATGGACGAGCTGCGTGGGGTGGACTGGGAGGCGTTCGATCGCTCCATCGACGTACTGGTCAGTCGTTTGCGCCACAAGCTGAACGACGACCCGAAGGCACCCCGATTCATCAAGACCGTATGGGGCAAGGGCTACAGCTTCACGGGAGGCGAAGGTGCGTGACCCGAAGCGGCTGACCAGGCCTCACCGGTCGGTGTTCGCCAGGATCCTGGTGACGATGGTAGTGATGGCGCTCGCCATCCTGATCATGGTCGCAACCTTCTTCGGTGCGATGATCGGCAGGACGCTGACCGCGTCGCTGGAAGCCGTCTCGCGCGAGTACGTGGAAACCCTCGCCGCAAGCTCGCCTGACTTGCAGAAGGCTGCTCCCATCGCCGAGCGGCTCGACATGGACGTATCCTACCGAGGCCCTGCCGGTACCTGGTCGACCGCGGCGCTGTCGCCCGAGTTCCCGGAAGTGCGCCCCGGCGTGTCGGTCGTGAGAAAGATCGCGTCTGTCGGGGTTCAACAATACATCGTCACGCAGCCCGACGGCGGCATCTACCTGTTCTCGATGCGCTATCAACACCGGCTCTATGTCGCCCACAACTGGATGCTTGCGGGCCTGCTGGTGCTCGTCGCTGCCGCGGTCATCACGGCGTATGCACTGCTCAGGCGCGAGCTTCGGCCCTTGCGGTGGCTCTATGACGGTGTGAGCGGCCTGCGGGAAGGGAATCTCGAGGTCGCAGTCCCCAGGAGGACCGAGGACGAATTCGGGGCGCTCACCGATGCGTTCAACGAGATGGTGGTGCGCGTCAGGGACATGGTGAAGTCGCGCGATCAGCTGCTGCTCGATGTGAGCCATGAGCTGCGCTCGCCCCTGACCCGCATGAAGGTCGCGTTGGAGCTCTGCGAGGACGGAGAGCAGAAGCAGCGCATGGCAGGAAACGTGCGCGAGATGGAGCTCATGGTGACCGAGCTGCTGGAGCTCGAGCGGCTGCGCGACAGCCGTGGGATCAAGCTGGAGCGTTGCGATCTCATGCCCGTCGTTCGCGATGTCGTACGGGCATTCGAAGGACGTGCTCCCGGCGTGACGGTGTCTGCTGCGCCTTCTGAAGCCATGCTCGACCTGGATCGAGAGTGGACGCGCCGCGTGCTCTCGAACGTGCTGGAGAACGCCTTCAAGTACTGCCTGCCCGACAGCCGCGCCGTGGACGTGTCCGTGAGCAAGGGAGCCGGCTCGGTCGTGGTGCGAGTGGCGGATGACGGCCCCGGCATCCCGGTGTCGGACCTGCCACACCTTTTCGAGCCGTTCTTTCGTGTGGATCGCTCGAGGTCACGGAAGACGGGCGGCTACGGCCTGGGCCTGAGTCTGTGCAAGAGGATCATGGAGGCGCACGGCGGCGCCATCGAAGTCCGGAACGACGCAGACCGCGGTGCCTCCTTCCTGCTGACCTTCCCGGTGCGGTGAGCCTGGATCCTGTGGAATGCGGTGGTCCTGGATTGGGCGCCAAGATGGCACGGCCGTCCTTCTCGCGTCCAGCAAGTGAGCTGAGGTGCACCTCGCGCGCCGGGGCGCAGCACGTTCCACCTTCGCCTTCTTCTGCGCGCGCATCCTCGCCTCGATCTTGATGCGCGCTGACGCGATGACCCGCGAGCTCCAGCAGCTCGCGCGCAGCGGAACAAACGAGATCACCCGTTTCGACTTCGGCGAACTGGCGCGCAAGCTGCCGGCGTGAGCACCTCGATGCTCCCATCCGCGACCACCACCACTACCTGACCTCAAAGCAGTCGACGGACGCTGGGTCGTCGCGGAGAAGCGCGAGGTGCGTGTGCACTGCCTCGCGAACCACATTGACCGTACTGAATCCGTCCTGGAGACGACCTCCCGCTACCACCGCGAGCTTGTACTGCCCCGGCGACAGGTCGACCACGCGGAACTGCCCTTCAACGTCGGTGATCGCCGCGTGGACCTCGTGCTCAGCGCGGATGCGAAATGCGATGACCAGGGCCTGCCCGACGTGACGCCGCTCCCGACCATTCCACAGCCGCCCCTCGATCGCGCCTGCCCGCGCCGAGCCATGATCACGCCGAACCGCCATGGGGACTCCTTGCTGGAATTCAACCTCAACGCCCGGCGACAGGGTCCAACGCCCCGCTGGGAGCCCTCGCTCGTACGCCCCCTCAATCCGCAGCGCTGTCGCACACTCCGCAGGCGCCTCGTCGGCGTGCTCCTGCCACCCCACTACGCACTCCCGATTGGAGCAGTCCTCGATGGTCCGTCGAAACGGCCCGTGGAGCTGCCCCTGCGACCATGTCGCAGTCTCTCCCCGCTCTCGCCATTCGCCGTCGGGAAAGCCCGCGACGTACCGCCGCTCCGAAACCACAACCCCTTGCGCCGTCATGCGCCAGACTCCGTCGCACCGCCCGCCTGCAAAGCTACCCTCGAGCCGCTGCCCGTAGGCGGACCGGACGCTGAGGGCTGGTCCCTCCCTGATGCCATGCGCTTCACACCACGCCTGACTCCATTCGTCGACGCTGCGAACGACTGCGCGTGCCGTAGTTCCAGGCGGGCACTTCCTGCTCATCAGCTCTTGTATTTCGGCGTTGGTCAAAGCGCGTGGGCGCGGCGTGCGATGACAGCTCGCCCCGACGAACAGAGCTAGCGCGATCGAAGCGCACCGCACCGCGCGCGAGATCTGGAGCAGTACCGGCATCCCGCAGCATTGTAGAGAACGTTGAACGCTGCACAAGATCCGCCGTCCGCAATCCCGAGGTGCAGCAGGCAATCATTCGCGCGCATGTCGAGGACGGGCGAGTCCTGCCGGAGACTCTCGCTTCTGAAAATGCTGGGATCATCGGCGCCTCGGCGCTCTCTCCTGAGGCCGCAAACGGCGCGTACTGGCGAAGAAGACCGGGGTACCCGCGGCCGGAGCGTGCACGTGGGGTGCCAAGCGCGCAATGCTCCTTGCCGCGCCCGCCCTCAACGCTCGTCGTAGAGCCAGGACTCGGTGCTTCGTTCGGCCACGAACACGGCGCGGCCCTCCCCTGCGGGAGCGCCGTGCGGAACCTCGAGACTCGTCGGCAGGGCGGCGTCTTCCCAGCGGTTGGACGCGAGCTCATAGATCTCGCCTGTGCGGAAGGCAGTCGAGCCTCGATTGGCCGTCGTCGGTGACGCTCCAACGACGAGCACGCGACCGCGACCGAGAGCGACGGCGGCGGCTCCGTACCGCGCGATGCGCATGGAGGCTACCTCCTTGACACGTCCGTCGGAATCAACGACGAACGCGCGACTCGACTCTCCGCCCGTCGTGGCATACCCGCCTGCAACAAGTACGCGCCCGTCGCCGAGCGTCGCTGCAGCGATTCCTCCGCAAAGGGGGAACTCCTCACTCGAGGTTTTCCAGGTGCCTTTCGCTACGTCGAGCGCGCGCAACGGATCGCAGCCGACGCGACTGCCGTCAGCGTGTGGCGGCGAGACGGTGTGCAGCGCTCCGAGCACGAGGACGGTGTTGGCTGCACCTTCGAACGCGCGGGCTCTCGCCAGATCGAACTTGTCGATGGACGCCGTCCGAGACCAGGTTCCGCGCGCGGGGTCGAGCATCGTTGCATGCGCCTGAACCACGTTGTTCTTGGTCGGTCGGGACAGCACCAGCACACGCCCATCGCGCATCGAGAGGACATCGATGACCTCCTCGCGGTATGGCATTTCGCCGAGCTTCATCCATGCATTGGCCCCGCGCGCGAGACGTTCGACCGAAGAGAGGTAGTTGAGGTCGGAGAGGCCCCCGAAGACGAGGACGTCGCCGTCGGGCGTGGTCGTCGCCATCGCCCAGCTCCTCGCGGTGCGCAACTCGGGGCCGACCAACCAATCCGCACCCGGACGAAGCACTTCTACGCTCGAGAGCTGCTTGCCCGCATAGCCCGCGGAGCCACCCACGGCAAACACCGTGCCGTCGCGTGTCGCCGTGAGCGCGAGGTGATCGCGACCCGTCGAGAAGCCCGCTTTCGCCGTCCACTTGCCGTGCGCAGCTCGAGCCATCGGGGACGTGGCGGCCGAACCAGAGGCGGCGTGCGCGGCAACCGGCGCAGGCGGAAGCGGGGGCGCCGGCTCGGCCCGGCGCTCGCAACCGATCAGAGCCGCTGCGAGAAGGATGGCGCCATAACGAATCACGATGGGCCAGACTCTAGCACTCGGTCGTCCCGACGAACGGGCTGCATCACTTGCTCTTCCGGCGATCGCGCAAGTGCGCAGGCAGCGCCTGTCGGTTCACCTGCCCTTCCGGACTGGCAAGGACCAGGAGCAGAGCATCGACTGCGGCGCTTGCGCTCACTACCTTCTCCTCGCCAACCGCCTTGGTGACCCGCCTGCCCCAGGCAACCACCCCTGGCCGGATCTGCTCGATCGCCTGCCATCCGCGATCCGTGGGAGCGATCAGCTTTGCACGTCGATGCGCTGGATTGGGCAGGTACTGGCAGAGACCGTCTTCGACGAGCGCATCCGCGAGGCGCTGCACGCTCTGGCGGGCCAACCCCATGCTGCGCGCAGCAGCTGCCACAGTAAGCGGCTCGTGAAGTACGGCGCCAAGCACTTGCCAACGTGCGGCAGTCAACCCGCTGCCCTCGGTGAGACGATCAGCCGCATCCAGCAGACGGCCGTTCAGTCGGAACACCTTGAGAACGAAGTCGTTCAGAACCTCTCTCGGTCTGACTTCAGCCACCATGCGAAAGCGACTCCATGAGCTCGAAGTAGCAGGCAGGATTCCCGGTCTTGTAGAGTCCGTACCAGGCATCGAGTGCCTTGTTCGGGAACACGGCAAGCCGGGCAAGGATGAGTCGGGCGAACTCCAGCGATGCTGTCACCGACGCGGTGATCACGCCTCGGTCCTCCACAGCCGGCTCGTCCACGTAGTGTGCGCCCCCACGGTATCCACTGGAGGCGAGCCATCCACGGTCATTGCTCGTGTGCCTGCGATCATCGAGTAGACCCGCACGTGCCAGCCCGAAGGTCGCCCCGCAGATTGCGGCCACGGGCACGCCTGCATCAACGAAATCTCGTGCTTTGGCGAGCGCTGGCTCCATGATCGCGTCCTGCCAGATGTCAGCACCGGGCAGGATCAACATGGCGCTGTCCCGGGCCGCGAGGTCGGACAGGTCCAGATCGGGTGTGATGACGAGCCCCCCCATGGATCGGATCGATGTTCTGCCAAGGCCCACGGTTCGAACCCGGTAGCGCGAAGGCTTTCCGGGCGCAGGTCGGTTGATGTGAGCGATGGCAATGGCGGGTTCCCAGTCGGCCATCGTGTCGAGCACGAGGACGTGAACGTCGCGTTGATCTTGCTGGCTTGCCGATTCGTCTTTCATCCCGATCCTCCGGATAGACAGCATCCTGTCATCTTGACAGCATGCTGTCAAGATGATCCGAAGGCATTCTTCAGGGGCTTGGGCGACGGGCCCGGTGAGCCCGCTGGGGCTTGATCTGTCAGGGTGGCTTGCTCTACTGCAACCACGTGGACCAGCGCTCAAGACGCGGAAGCAAGTTCGCCCACCCGCGCCGATACACCTGCGTTCTCAATCCTTTCCTCGACTACCGCGCGAGCAAGTGCCCGAGCTGCTTGAGGCAGACCTTCGAGCGCAAGTTCGCGCTGTTCATCCACATCGAGGGAACCGGCCCGATCATCCTTGGCAAGACCTGCAAGTACTGCGCGCGTTGCGAGATGATCTTCGTCAACCAGCCCGACGTAGCTGCGGAGTTGGGCCTCGTCACCGGCCGTCCTGTCGAGGAGCTGGATTGGATGGTTCTGGGCACGGTCGACAAGCGGTACTGGAAGGCGCGGTTGGGCCAAGGCCCGGCGACTGCAGATACTCCCGCGATCCTGGTGCCGTTCAAAGACACCCGCCGAGTGGCGTGCGGTTGAGGATGGCGCAGGTTGAACACATCGGCGTCAACGCGGTGGGAGAATCCCCGCCGACTCAGGCGTGCGTGAGCGCGCAGACGACGAACGGATTCCCCTAACGAAAACGGGCCCCAAGAGGGGCCCGCGTTTTCTCCCACTACAGTGGGGCACAGCTCGGCAGTCTTCGGGCTGGGCGAGCGCCGAAGTGGCGAATCTTAAGAGGCCGCAAACCGCGGTTGCACAAAGAAACACGGGGCACCCGGTTGCGCCGGTTAAGATTGGGTGCCCACTGGACATATGCCCAGCCGATTACCTTCCGTTAGTAACGCAGCCTTGACTAGTCGCGCGCGCTAGTCAAGAATTCGTTCCTAACGCGCACGCTTGGTCAAGCCGGCTTTCCTAGTCGACGACCCTGGTCAAGCGGACGTTACTAGCGGAGTGCACATGCCAGAGCGAATCACCGGGCGCTACGAACGAACCGCCATGGGCGGCGAGGAGGTCGCGGCGTTCGTCCCGCACCCGCTGCCCCCCGCGAACCCGCCCATCGCCTTGGACGCCAAGCTCGCGGAGCGGCTCCGCGTTGCCGAGCAGGCGCTCGTCCGCTTGGAGCTGGCCGGCGAAATGGTCCCGTCGCTCGACTGGTACATCTACGCGTTTGTCCGCAAGGAAGCGGTGCTCTCGTCGCAAATCGAAGGGACGCAAGCCACGCTGGTCGATCTGCTCACCTTCGAGGCCCAGGAGAGCGCAGAACCGAGCACACCCCCGACCGCTGACGTCGAAGAGGTCTGCAACTACCTCGACGCTCTCGCGTACTCACGCGCCCAGCTAGCCGATCCGAAGGGGCTGCCCCTCTCGATGCGTTTACTGAGCCAGACCCACCGGCGGCTCATGCGCGGTGTGCGAGGGGCCGAAAAGGCGCCCGGCGAGGTGCGACGCAGCCAAAACTGGATCGGCGGAAGCCGCCCTGGCAATGCCGCTTATGTGCCGCCTCCGCCGCACGTACTGGGCGAGGTGCTGAGCGCGTTCGAGAGATACCTACACACCGACGACCCGTTGCCGCCGTTGATTCGCGCGGGCCTGCTGCACGTGCAGTTCGAGACGATCCACCCTTACTTGGACGGGAACGGCCGGCTCGGTCGCTTGCTCGTGACGCTGCTGCTCGAGCACTGGAGGCTCCTGACAAGACCCCTCTTGTACTTGAGTCTTTTCTTCAAGCGGCACCGCGAAGACTACTATCGACGGCTCAACGCTGTGCGCGTCGACGGCGACTGGGAAGGCTGGCTCGACTTCTTCCTCGACGGCGTGGCAACCATCGCCGACGAAGCAGTGGCGTCGGCTCGCGAGCTATTCGCGCTGGTGGCCTCTGATCGGGCGCGCATGCTCGCGTACGACGGCATGTCGATCGTCGCGTTGAAGCTCTTTGAGCTCCTGCCGAGCCATCCTGTCGTAACGGTTGCGTCGGTGATGAAGCTCGCAAATACGACGAAGCCGACGGCCGGGCGCGCGATCGAGCTGCTAGTCGCAGGCGGCGTCCTCGTCGAGACGACGGGAAAGAAACGCGACCGCTCGTTCGTCTACCAAGCCTACCTCGATCGTTTGCGGGCCGGCACCGATCTCGATGAGCAAGCGCAGCAGCGCGAGCGGGTGCGGACTTCGACGACGAAGATGATGGGAATCCGCAGGGACACGCTGAAGAAGCTCGCGGACTGACAGCGGCCCCGTCCCACCGCTGATACGGAACCCGCGTTTGTTGGGCTATGCTCACCAAGATCGATCGGGGCTGGCCCGCCGCGATGTCCTCACGGCCTTGGACGCCGAGACCGACGACCTGCAGGGCGCACAACCGCATGCGCGCGGTCGGACCTTGGGCCTGGCGGCACGATGATGATGCTCTGCCGCGATGGTTGGGAGCATTCCAACAACGCAGAGCAGGCGTGAGCCCCTGTCACCTACCTACGCCCACGCTCAAGCGCTTCCCAAACCTGCTTGAGGGAGCGTTCTGCCTTCCTCGTCAGGCTGGACAAATCTTCGCTCCCCGACGGCTCTCGCACTGCTGCTTGCGACGGCGTAGTCCTTCAGGCAACGCTCGACGTAGAAGCTGCCAACCACCGCCAGGCGGAGATCCGAATTCGCGCGAGGGCCGCGACCCGGCGGGGCGCTACGGAGATTTCTTGGTCGCCTTCTTCGCCGGCTTCCTTGCGGCCTTTTCGGCTGGCTTCGTCGCCGCCTTCTTGGGTGGCTCTTTCGCCGGGCCCTTCGCGAGCGCCTTCTCCGCGGCCTCGATCGCCTTGTCGAGACTGTCGGGATAACGCGCGAGCTTCGGCTTTGCCGCTAGCAACGCCGGCAGCGCGACCGCAGGAAACTTCGCCGCGAGCTTTGTGACGAGCTTCGCCCACTGGCCCTTCGGCCACTGCCACTCCACGTCTGACGCCATCTCCGCGATCACGCGGAGCATGCCGCACTCGCTCGGGAATGCTTCGAGGAGGAAGTAGTCGAGCCCCGTCAGCTCGCCGGCGCGCTCGGGCGGAAGCTCGCGAAAGAGCGCGATCATGTGCTCCGTCGGCGCGTCGCCCGTCGCGATCATGCCATCGTGGCTCCACCGCGGCGTAGATATGATGCGGCGGCCTTTGCCGAAGGAGACCGCCAGGATGACCGTGGTCGAAGATCTCGAAGCACGTGTCGATGAGTTCGTCGCGGGTGACCAGGCCGGCCGTCTGGCGGACCTCGTGACGTGGTTGGACGACCTGGGCGATGACGACATCGAGCTAATCGAGCACTGGGCTCGCGCCACGCTCGAGGCCCTGCCCACGCCCCTTCGGCCCTCAGGTGGCTCCGAGCTGGGGCAGAGACGCATCATCCTGAGACGGCTCGGCGCGGAGGCGGCCGCGCGGCGCAATAGGCCCGACGATCTGTTGGCGCTGCTGCTCGCAGACTGGCGGGACCACGGAGAAAGCCCCGCCCCGTACATCGAGCAGCTCGTCCGCTATGGTCGGGACCACTTGGCCGCAGTTATGTCGCGCTACGCGCTCAGCAAGGAAGACTGCCCGGAGCGTAAGCGGATCGAAGCCGCGCTCGAGTCGATTGGCGCTCCGCCGAACGGCTGGCAGGAAGCTGTCCTTGCGTTCGCGTGCGCCCCTTCTGTGGCAGCGTGGGAGCGGCTGATGCAATTCACGCCAGACGACGTATTCTACCATCGGACCCGGAACACACTTCAGATGCTGATCCAGATGGGTGTCGATGGTGACATCCTCTTCCAGTGCGCGACTCGATACGGTTCCACCCCCGACGCGATCGAGCTCGTCGAGCGGGGGCTGGTAACTCCCGAGACCGTCGTGCATCGCGGCCGGCAGGGCCCGACCACTGCTCGTGGACTCTGGCTGGGCCTAGCCGCTCGCGCAGCACTTGTCCGCGGCGATCGGTTTGGAGCGGTGCGGTTGCTCAAGGAGGCCGTCGAGACTGCCGACCCGGCGTTCCCGCCTTTGACAGAGGTGTGGGCCATCCGCGAGATGGCCGACGACGAGCTCAATGAGATTCTCGACAAGGCCGGCGTCCCGCGATGGCGCGACGGACAGGGGTAGTGGGGCCGGTGGGAGAAAGCTCGCACCGACTCGTCGGTGCACGCCTGCGGGACGGCTGTGAGAATCCTCCAACGAAAAACGGGCCCCGAGAGGGGCCCGCGTTTTCTCCCACTACAGTGGTGCACAGATCGGGGTTCGACGCCCCTTGCGATGCCGCTTCGCCCACCCACTCGACTGCGGTTCGCTTCTTTGCCGGAGCCATCGCTCTCACATGTCCTCGGCCTGAGAGGGCCGCATCACGGCTTCTTTCCCTTGCGCGACGTGGCCTTCTCGGCTCCCTCGCCGAGGCGCCTGGTCGCGGCCACCACGCGATCGAAGTCGCTCTCGAACAGGCGGTCCTGCACGATGCGGTACTTCTCGAATTCCGTCTCTGCATGCGCCTTGGCGATCTCGGCGGTCACCTTGCCGGCGTCCTGCAGCACCTCGCGATCGGTCGCGGCGAGGAATCGGCTCAGCCGCGTCTCCCAGTCCTGCATGGTCATCGGGATCTTGCGGAGCGCCATATCCTCGGCGACGTCCAGATAGGCGTTCACCAGTCGCGAGAGCTGCGCGAGCTCCGGCTCGGTCAGGTAGTTCTTGGCCACGACCACGTCGAACTTCTGGATCTTCCCCAAGGGCGCATCGGTCCAGGTGTGAAGACCCATGTGCTCCTTGGTCGCGTCGGCGCGGTCGACGATGACCTCGGCGGCGGTCTGCCCGTGGATGGCCCAGTGCAGCTTGTTCTGCACAGTGGCGAAGAAGCGCTTCGTGGCCTGCGCCGTCACGTCGTAGTCGACGGCCGTGGCGTATATGTCGGTGATCTTCTGGTAGAACTTGCGCTCCGACAGCCGGATTTCGCGGACGCGCTGGAGCTGCTCTTCGAAGTATCGATCACTCAGGATGGAGCCGCCTCGCTTGAGGCGCTCGTCGTCCATCGCGAAGCCCTTGATGGTGAACTCCTCGACGACGCGCGTGGCCCACTTGCGGAACTGCACAGCGCGTTCGGAGTTGACCTTGTACCCGACGGCGATGATGGCCGAGAGGTTGTAGTGCTTCGTGTCGTAGCTCTTGGCGTCGGAAGCAGTTATCCGAAAACTTCGGATAACTGAGTCCTCCTCCAACTCGCTGTCCGCGAAGACGGTCTTCAGGTGGTAGTTGATGGTCCGCACGTCGACGTCGTAGAGCAGCGCCATCATCTTCTGGCTCAGCCACACGTTCTCGTCGGCGTAGACGGCTTCGACTCCAGCCGCGCCGCTAGCGGCCACGAAGGTCAGATACTCCGCCGCTGAAGAACGGACGAGGGACGCGTCGGAGCGAGCGTTCTGTTTCTTGCGGGTCATTTCCGCCTCGCGGTGTGCTCGCCCGCAGCTGCCTTTCTGATTGCGGCTGCGTTCGCTCGCTCGGGGCGCATGGTCGAAGAGTCCGTCGTGGACATGAGATAGCCGACACTTTCGGGCGGGCGCCGCTATTTCGCAAGCGAATCTGGCAGGTCGATCTCGTGTCCCGTTTCGGCGTGGCGAGCTGCGTTTCGAATCGCCGCTTTGTCGGGAGAGGGAGAGGAAAGCGGCTATTCGACGCGCTGATCATCACGCATCGGCGCGAGAACCACCAGCTTCCGTTTGCGATGCGCTTCCGGCATGCCGGCAGCATGAAAAGCACGAGACACGCAATCGGCTCGACTTACACAGCGTTGCCGATCCGTCCGACGGTCGAGACGTGGATGACCTACTGGCTGGCGTACATGGCGTGGCCGCGGTTGAGATTCACCACGGCGAGAACGTACGCCAGCGTGACGGCGCGCGTGATCGTGCCGGTGCTTGGGCGAATACCGGTGCGGAGACTGAAGAGCGCGGACATCGAGCGGGCGCAACTCGTGTGGGAGCGCTCCGGGGTGACGGCATCGATGAGGCGCAAGGCGGTGGAGGTGCTGCGCTCGGCGCTTGGGCCTGCCGCTGGCCTGGCGCTGTGCGAGCAGAACGTAGCGCGTCGGTGTCACCTGCCGGTCTCAACCCCGCCCAGATCGCGCAGAGCCTCAACAAGGGCCCGCATGCCAGCCCCGACGCACCACGAAACTGGATCCCCCGAACGGTGCTCAGGATGCTGCGCAACCGCACCTACCTGGGCTTGATGCCGGATGGGTCGACATCGATCCACGACGAGATCGTCACGGAAGAGCAGTTCAACAAGGTGGCGGCGTCCCTCGACCAGCGACGAACCCGCACCGCGACTCCTCGTCCTCGCGTGGACGGCGTCGACCCTTTCCTCCTGCGCGGGCTGCTTGTCTGCGCCCAGTGCGGCGCGCGCATGACCACGACATCGCGCGCGAAGGTCAAGCCGCTGCCACCGACCGGCCACGGCCGGCCGCCATCCGACCGCTACTACCGGTGCCGCGGCACCAAGCCTTGCCGAGGCTCGCATGTGTCTGCGGAGTACGTCGAAAACAAGCTTATTGAGCTGATGGCTGACCCGCCGCGGGGGCTGGCACAGATCGAGCGCAACGTGTACATGCGCATCGAGTGCGCTTCTGCTGGATGGACGTTCGCTCGGGCTTGTCGTGGGACGAAGCGTCGAAGCACGGAGCATGCGCCGACGACCAGCAGGACTTGACCTTGAACTGAGCTGCCCGGCTTCTCTCTCGGGCCGTTCGGTCAGCCGCTTGATCTCACGAACGAGGTCTTCGGCGTCGTAGACAGGAGGCCAACGGTCGCCTGCCATCGTCAGCGCCCCGACTCCTTGCGGCCTCGCAGTGGACGTTCCCCGAGGGTCGCCGTGCGCTTCGCCAAGAGACGATCGACGACCTGCTCGTCCGCCTCATTGATCGGCAGAGCCGCAGCGACGCTGCGGATGAACTGCAGCGAGGCGTCTGCAGTGCGCTCGACCTCGGAGCGAAATCCAAAAACCGAATCGCCGACGAGGAATGCACCCGTGCGAGTTCCGAGCGCCGGCGGCCGCAAGCCTTGCGGCAGCGGTGTCTCGGAGCGAGTCACAGCCGAATACTGGATTCGGATTGGCGGCACGGCGACTTCGCGACTGACAGGTTGCGCGAGAGTGAGAGACTGCAACGCGACAGCGTAGTCCATGGGAGGCATTACGAGCGCCTTTCTGCCATCCACTCGGACAGCGCGGGCCCCATCGCGGCGGCAAATACGGAGAAGATGTCGGTCGCAAAGGACTTGAGCGACGGCACCAATTCGCCAGGATCGATCGCACCCTCCACGTATCGATCGACATCCAGACGGAACTTGGGCTGCTTGTCGACATCCTCTACAAGGCCATAGCGAATGGTCTGCCTTCCACCGCTCGGCATCGACGATGCGACTTCGCAGGCGAACAGAGTGCCTTCGAGGTCCGCGAACCCGGTCGGCACGGCCAGGAACTTGCTCGACACCAGCGATTCCCAAGTCGCCGGCTTGCCGAGGTCGGCTTCAATTCGGGCCCGGTCGATCACATCAACGTATCGAAGGCCGAGGCGAGTCGGGACGACCGAGCCGAATATGCCCAGCAGCGCATCAATCCCAGCCTTCGCGTCAGCGATGAAGTTCTCGCGGTGCTCGTGTCGCCGGGATTCGAGAGCAAGAGACGACGTCGAAAGCGTCAGCGTCGCTGAGTCATCGGCCTTGGCCATGTTGAAGAGGCGTTCGTTGCGCAACTCGATCGGCCCTACCGGGCCAAGGTTCACGAGCTGGCGCTGGACCTCTTGGAACGCGGGAAACGTTCCTCTCACGGCCTCCTGAAAGTCCGCGATGCGGTCCGGGATCTTCAGAACCGGGTGGAAGCGCAGCTCGACCACGACGGCCACGAGCGGGTTTCGCTCGAAGACCTTGTGCTCCTGCGGCGGGACGTTCCAGCCCATGCGATCACCTTAACCACCGGTCGTGCAAAAGCTTCCCGGCGACGCCGAGACTACTCGATGGACGGGGCCGCCCGCCAGCGTTCTGCACGGGCATCCTTCGTCCGATCCGTGCGTGGCGACCTCGAGGTCGCTCACGCCGCCATCTGTGTTCACCACCCGGTCACCCCGCCCCCGTTTTGTGCCCGCTGGGTCAACCACCGGGTCACCCTCTCGGCCTCTCGATGGTCACGGGCATGGCCAGAACGCCAAGAACCGATCGCCACCGCGAACTCTCGCGCTCTGGCCACCACGCCGTCGCTATGCAAATCCCACGAAAAAAGCCCCGCGGTGCGTTCACCAACGGGGCTTTCTAGTTGGCCCAGGAAGGCCAGTGGCTCGGCAGTCGTAGCCCTGCGCAAACGTCCGGGAAGGCATTCTTAAGAGGCCGCAAACCACGATGTACAAAGAAAACCGAGGCGGCGTGGCCAGAGCGTGCGCGTGGGGTACCAAGCGCGCGATGCACCCGGAAGGTCGGTTCGAGTCCCACACGCCCGCCCGCGACCGGCGCCAACCCGATCCCAAATAACCCGAGGCCCAGCCGTCAACCGCTCCTGCGACCGCACGAACCGCTCAGTTTTCGCGACGCGCTTGCGTCAGCTTCCTGAATAGCACCTCCTTCGGGCACTAGGTGACGGGCTCCGAGCAGCGCTTCGGCGCCGCGCCGGGGCAACGTGCCGCCGCGACGCGCTCCGACTGCGCACCTCGCCCATCGCCTCGCGCTTCGAGCCGGGCGCCGTCGTGGGCCAACCTGCGCCGAACGGGGACGCTACGCCGCCGCGCGGTCGGGGGCAACGCCGTCGTCACGTTCGACGAGCGAGTACCCCTGCAGAAGGCCGTTGGCGTACATGCGCCGCACCAGCTTGCGCGATCGCAGCTGGGCGAGGTCAAGCACTTCGGCCTCGGGCTGCCCGCGCGCGACCTCGGCGGGCGTGCGGCCGTCGAGCCCCTGGTGTGCGCGTTCGAGGTTGGCGTAGTCGCGGTACTCGTTGAGCCAGTCCTGAAGCTCGGTGACGTCGTGCACGCGCACGTGGCGAAGCAGCTCCCGTCGCACGGAGCCGATCCATCGCTCGACGTAGCAATTCATGTACGGCATCCTGGCCGGCGTGAGCTCGCGTTCGATGCCGAGAACGCGCAGCTGGCGCGCGAACTGCCCCAAGAACGTCGGCCCGTGGTCGTGCACGATCTTCTGCGGAAGGCGCTTCACGGCGCTGGCGATCGCGTTGAACGCGCGGATGGTCCAGTACGAGTCGACATCCCACCCATCGTACGCGCGCATGCCGAGCAACTCGCGGGTGTGCACGTCGATCACGATCAGCACCTGGAGCCACGCGCCGGTCGCGGTTTTCACGGCGAAGAAGTCGACGGCCCACAGCGCGTCCTTGATCGACGACTGCACGCGCTCGAACGACAGCTTTCGTAGGGGACCAGGCGCGAAGCCGTGGTCGCGCAGGATGCGCATGATGGTCGGCTCGCTCACACGAATGCCCATGCGGCGCAGCTCTTCGCGGATGCGGCGCTGCCCCCAGCTCGGGTTCTCGCGCTTCAGCGTCACCACGAGGTCTTCGACATCGACATCGGTGCGCGGCCGTCCTCCGAGCGATCGCCCCCATAGCGCTCGGAACCGCGTGAGCCATCGCTCGATCGTTGCGCGCGGTGACGACAAGAAGTACCGCAGGAACTGCTCGTCGCCGCGTGTGAGCAAGAGCGCGAACACCTGCGCCGCGCGCACGGAGAGAGGCTTCGCCCTGCGCTTGTTCTCGATGCGCGCGAGGTGATCTTCGAGCGCGTCGAGCTGCGCCTTGAGCGCGATGTTCTGCCGGTAGAGGCGCGCTGCTTCGGGCAGCATCGTGGTGCGTGGAAGGCGCGCGACGCGATCCACGAGCGAGAGGAGCACGTGGTAGAACAGGAACTCGAAGGTGCGGAAGGCGAGGAACGGCACGGGGCGCGCGTTCAAGCGCGAGTCCATCGCGTCGTCAACGCACGGCACGGGATGGAACGCGAAGGAGCGCTCCTCCCCCCGCAACCTCGCCTATCTCGGCAATCGCACGTCGCGCCCCGACGGCGAATGCATCGCACCCGGCCGTCACGCATAGCCACGTTCACCGGCCCAACTCCTGATTGTGCTGGGCGCTGGCGCTGCGCGCGGCAGCCTCGGTGCCGGGCCATTGCGGCAGGTTCACGCGGAAACAGGCGCCGGATTCGACATCGGTCCTCAGGATCACGTCACCACCGTGGGCCCGGGCGAGTTCACGGGCAATTGCCAATCCCAGCCCTGCTCCGTTGCCACCGCTGCAGCGGGCCGCGCCACCTCGAAAAAATGCATCGAACACCTTGTCGCGTTCCTGCGGCGGCACTCCGGGCCCTTCGTCTGCCACATCGACGTGGATACGGGGCGCGAGCAATTTCCAGGAGATGGACACCCGGCCGTTGGGCGGCGTGTGGGCAACCGCATTCTCGATCAAATTGCGGAGGAGGCGGACCACGTCTTGTCTGCGAGCTAGCGCGGCGCAGCTGGGGCCACCCGTCTCCACGGTCAGTTCGCGCGACACGATTTCGTCGACGAGCGAGCACGCCTCTGCCACTGCCTCAGCAATCAGGACTTCACTGCGTTCGGAGCGGTCCGCGCCATGCACGCTCGCCAGGGCGAGAAGGTCTTCTGCAAGACTCTTCAGCTTGCGGGTCGCTTCGAGAGCCTCGGCGATTGCCTTGCGGTAGTCGTCCTTCTCCCTGTCGCGTCTCAAAGCGAGTTGGAGCTCTCCATATAGCTTCGTGAGCGGCGATCGCAGCTCGTGGGCAGCCTGGGAGATGAACCGCTGCTGTGACGACATGAGGGAAGAGAGCTTCTCGATCATGTCATCGACATCGCTCCCAAGCTGCGCAGCTTCGCGGTCTCCGCGCTTGAGCGCGACGCGCGCGCTCATGTCCCCTCCTGCCACGCGCCGGGCAACGGCAGCGATTCGCGCCTGGTTCCTCGTCAGTTTGCTGAAGCTCCACCAGGTGACCGCGCTCACCCACATGAGCGCTGCGACGAAGGCCAGAATCATCGCGCGATGAAGGAAGCGTTCGTCGCCATCGAGATCGTCTCGATGAGCGGCGAGGATCAGCGCCTTGCCGGGATGCGATGGGATTTCGACCTTGACGCCCCGGAAGTGCTGGCCGGAGTACCAGAAATCGAAGCACGTCTGGGGCGGCGACTTGAAGGCTGAAAGCGCCGGGGCTTGGGGCACGAACGGCTCCGTCGCTCCTAGCACGATCCCGTTCGCGTCGTAGATAATGCCATGCTTCG
The DNA here is from genome assembly GCA_016218915.1 of Deltaproteobacteria bacterium. Lineage (GTDB taxonomy): Bacteria > Myxococcota_A > Polyangia > Polyangiales > Polyangiaceae > JACRCQ01. The sequence goes on along the minus strand of JACRCQ010000062.1, from coordinate 11,249 downwards.
TGAGCGGGCCGACATCGTTGGCTGCTGGCCCAGGCCGGTCGCTGAAGTCGAAGCCGTTGGTCGGCGCTTCCAGCGCCTCCGTTCTCGCGACAGCGATGACCTCGGCATCGAGATGATCCTGCTGCATCCGATTGAAGGAGAGCGAGATCACGGCGAAGGTGCCTCCCAAGGCCACGGCGGTGACCGCCGCGACCACACCGGTCATCTTCGCCCGCAGACTCATGATTCCCTGGAACCGCGGAGGCGATAGCCAGCTCCCCGAACGGTCTCGATCATCCAGGCGCAGTCTCCCAACTTGTCACGCAAGCGCGACACGTGGACATCGAGAACCCCGGATTGCGGATCGAACTTCAGCTGCCAGATATCGGCCAGCAGCGTAGCACGGTCGACGACCTCGGGCTGGACGGCCGCGAGTCGCAGCAGCAGGCCGTACTCCTTGCTCGTGAGCTCCAGGCCGCGACCTCGCAATGAAACGCTCCGCGTAAGTGGATCGATCCACAGGGCACCGACCGATATCGCATGCGAGAGCATGCGGCTCCGGCGCACCAAGGCATCGATCCGCGCGAGCAGCTCGTCAACCTCGAAGGGCTTGACGACGTAGTCATCCGCGCCCGACCGTAAGCCCTGAACCCGGTCGGCGACTTCCGCGCGAGCCGTGAGCATGAGCACGGGCGTTGCGTCCTGGGCTGCACGCATCTCCCCACACAGGGCTATCCCGTCTCCGTCAGGGAGCATCCAGTCGAGCACGACGATGTCGAACGCTTCGTCACGCATGCGCGTGCGTGAACTCGCCAGGCTCGCGCAAACGACGACGCCATGCCCCTCCTCTTGGAGCACGCGGCGGAGAAAGTCCGCAAGTCCGGGATCATCTTCGACCACGAGTACGCGCACGGCTTGATGCTAGCCCAGCAGGCCGCCAGTGCGTCAACCTTACGAAAACGTAAGGCCGGCTTCGGGCGGGCGTCTGCTACCTGAACGCAACGCCAACATGCATCCCGAAGCGCTCCATCGTCTTGTCGTACTCGCATTGCTCGTGCTGAGCGCAGCGGGCTACGGCTGTCGAAGTCGGGCACATGCCAAAAATAAGCTCCCTGACGCGCCATACCGCGCCGCTGGCAGCGCGCAGCTTGAGGTCCGGCCAGACCTGTTCTCCAGCCTGGATTTCCACCGGGTCGGCTCAGGCACGACGAGCGTCTCCGTGGTCGGCTTCGGCAACGTGACCTTCGCCCCGAACGCGTCGTACGCCGTTCGCATGCCCTTCGCCGGAACGGTGGAGCGCGTTCACGTGGCGACTGGGGAGCGCATCAAGGAAGGGCAGTCGCTCGCGACGGTTCGGAGCAGCGAGATCGCACGCGTACGCGCAGAGGCTCGACGCCTGTCGGTGACCGTCGCCACCGAGAAAGAACTCGTTGCCCGCCTGGACAAGCTCATCCAGGAGGGGGCCGCGTCCACCCGCGAGCTTCTCGAAGCGCGGGCCAGACTGAACACGGCTGAGGCGGAGCTCCAGGGTGTTCGAGAGGCGTTGGCTGCCGCACACATCGCGCCGGGTGCCGGCGACCGCTACGAGGTTCGATCCACAACCGCGGGAACGGTGCTCGCGCGCCACGTGTCTCCGGGCGAACGCGTCTCTCCAGACGCCGAACAGCCTGCGCTGCTCATCGGCGATCCCGGCAAGCTCGTGGTGCGTGGTTCGTTCCCTGAGCGCGATGCGCCGGCGCTCGTGGAGGGGGCGGCTTGTCGCTTCAAAGTCGCTGCACTCGGGTCTGATGAGTTCTTGGGCTCGGTGACGCACCTGGTGCGAGCGATCGATCCCAGAACTCGCACTGTTGAGGCGTACTGCAAGCCCGCGACCTTGGACGGCCGGCTCACCGCAGACATGGCGGCCAGGCTCGAGATCCAGAGCGCGTCGTCGCCACACATGACGGTACCGCGTGGCGCAGTGCTCGTTCGCCGCGACGACCGGGTGGTGCTGGTCAAGCAGGGCGCCGGAAGGCTCGAACGGCGCGTGGTGCGCATCGGGTCAACGATAGCGGACCAGGTCCAGATCATCGAAGGACTGCATGACGGCGACGAAGTCGTCATCAAGAACGCGGTCCTGTTGGATGGCGAGCTTGACCAGGTGCTTTGAGCGATGTTCCAAGCACTCGCCCGATTCGCAACGGCACGTTGGCATCTGGTCCTCCTCGCGACGCTGATACTATCGATTGTCGGCGTTCAGGCGTTCCGGTCGCTCCCCATCGAGGCCTTCCCTGACGTGACGGATCCGATGGTGGAGGTCGTGGGGCTGTACCCGGGCCAATCCGCCGAGGAGGTGGAGAAACGCGTGACCGTCGAGCTCGAGCGCGTGCTGGCGGGCACCCCCAATCTGATCGACCTTCGCTCCGTCTCCGTATTTGGGCTCTCGCTGGTCACGCTCACCTTTGCAGAGGGAACCACCGATTTCCAGCTTCGGACCCATGTAGCGGAGAGGCTTCGGGATGCCACGCTGCCCGACACAGCTTCGACGATCATGGGGCCGCAAGCAACGCCCGTCGGACAGATTTACCGCTACACGTTGCGGGGGAACCGTTCGCTCCGTGACCTTCGATCCATCAACGACTTCGTGGTGGAGCGCCGGCTCAGGGCGGTACAAGGAGTTGCCGACGTCTGGACCTTCGGGGGATTCCAGCGCCAATACCAGGCGCGCGTGGATCCGACGCGACTGGCTGCTGCGGGCGTGTCCCTTCAAGAGGTGCACGAAGCCCTGAGCCGCGCGAATTCGAACGCCGGCGGAGGCTACGTCGCGGCGGGTGATCAGGAGTTTGTCGTCCGGGGGCTCGGAGCAGTCCGCTTGCCGAGTGACATCGGCCTGGCGGTCGTCAAAGAAGTGGACGGCGTTCCGATTCGAGTAAGGGACGTAGCGGACATCGTCGAAGGTTCCACGCCTCGCCGAGGCTCCGTGGGCCGCGGGCACGAGGATGAGGTCGTAGAAGGGATTGTCATGCTCCGTCGCGGAGAGAACCCGAGCGTCGTGCTGGACGCGCTCCGCGAACGCATCACGCAACTGAATGCGGAAGTCCTGCCCAAGGATGTCCGAATCGACACGTTCTACGACCGAACGAATCTGGTCGACGCGACGCTTTCCACCGTGTCGAAGAACATGCTGGAGGGCGCGCTCCTCGTCGTATTCATCCTGTACTTGTTCCTGCGCTCGGCTCGTGGCGTGCTGGTGATTGCCACGGTGATACCGCTGTCGCTGCTGTCTGCATTCATCGGCCTGCGGCTCTTGGGGCTACCCGCCAACCTGATCTCGCTCGGGGCAATAGATTTCGGAATCCTCGTGGATGGCGCCGTGATCGTCGTGGAGGCGACGCTGCACGCGCTCTCCGCGAAGGACGCAATTGCGGATGGGAAGCGGGGCACGATCGAAAAGGTGGCTCACACCGTTGCGCGCCCGGTCGGCTTCGCGATGATATTGATCATCACTGCGCTGCTTCCCATCTTCTCCCTGCAGCGCACGGAGGGGCGGATCTTCGCCCCCATGGCCTACACGTACGCCTTCGCGCTGCTCGGGGCCCTCATTTGCGCGACGATGGTTGTCCCCGCGCTGGAGGAGTTGCTGCTTCCGGAGAAGGTCAAGCATGTCGAGTCGCGGTGGCTCGACTGGCTGCGGGCACGCTACCAGTCGATCGTTGGAATCGTCTATCGCCGGCGGGTATTCGCATTCGTCATCGCCCCGCTGGTGCTGGCCATTGGGGGCTTCTACGCGCGCGGAATCGGCAACGAGTTCCTTCCCGAGCTGAACGAAGGGGGATTCTACATCACTGCGACGTTTCCATCGACCATCAGCCTCGACCAGACCAAGATCCACACGCACGAGATTCGTGAGCGCATCCTTCAGCTGCCCGAGGCGGTTGATGTCCTTTCCCACATAGGGCGGCCAGAAGCCGCCACCCAGGCCGAGGGATCCTTCAACGCGGAGTTCTTCGTCCCGCTGACGCAAGAGTCGCAATGGCGACCTGGAATGACTCGCCACGAAATCGAGGCGGAGCTGCGAACAACGCTCTCGGAGATCCCGGGTGTTCAATTCAACTTCTCGCAACCGATTACCGATAGGGTCTTTGAGACCATCTCCGGGATCATCGGGCAGGTAGTCGTCAAGGTGCACGGCGAGGACCTGGAGCAGATGACACGGCTGGCCGAGGTCGTCGTCCAGCGCCTGGGGCCGGTTCGCGGGGTGGCCGATCTCGCGCTCTACCAGGCGGGAGACATCCCACAGCTCCAGGTCGAGGTGGACCGTGAAGCGATAGCCCGGCGAGGGCTCGCCATCGAGGATGTGCAACGCACCGTCCAGGTCGCGCTCGGCTCCGAACCGGCCACCGAGGTCTGGGAGGGGGAGCGCCGATACGGTGTAGCCATCAAGCTGCCCGACTCCCTTCGCGGCAGTCCCGATGAACTGGCGGGGCTTCTGGTCGGTGCCGCCGATCGAAAAATCACTCTGGGGGAGGTCTCCAAGATTCGGCAGACCACAGGGCGTACGTCGATCTGGCGGGAAGACTTTTCGCGATTCGTTGCGGTGAAATTCAACGTGCGTGGCAGAGACCTCGGAGGAACGGTGGAGGACGCCAAACGCGCGCTTGCCGGGATGCAGGCGCCGGAGGGCACGTACGTCACTTGGAGTGGGGAATTCCAAAACCAGGCGCGAGCGATGAGGAGACTGTCGTTCGCGCTGCCGATTGCCCTGGTGGCGATCTTCGGGATTCTGTATTTGAACTTCCGCAGGCTCTCTCCGGTGCTAGTCATCATGGCAACGCTGCCGTTTGGCGTGATCGGCTCGGTCGCCGGGCTTCGCCTGATGGGCGAGAACTTCTCGGTCAGCAGCGCCGTGGGCTGCATTGCGCTCCTCGGTCAGCTCGTGCTGGCGGGAATCGTGTTGTGCACCCGGATTGACGAGCACCACGCGGCGGGCGCGCCCGACACGCTCGCGGGCGGAGTGGGGATCGCATTCCGGCCGGTTATGCTCACGAGCTCGATCGCGCTGTTCGGACTTGTCCCTGCGGCGCTCTCGCACGCGATGGGAAGCGAAACGCAGCGGCCGTTCGCCATCGCGATTATTGCGGGTCTGGTGGCCGGGGTGCCCGCGGTGTTGTTCCTTTTGCCCGGCGCGTACTTCTCGCTGCTTCAGCGGTTTGCACGTCGGTGAGGTTCGTCATGCTGCGCCATCCTGCAAGCTTCGCAGTCGTCACGACGCTTTTCGCGACCATGCTGGTTGTCCGCCCCGGGTATGCTCAGGGCACTGCCCCGCCGCCGACGGCAGTCGCGCGAAGTGGCCCGATTCGGCTTGAGTCCGCGGTCGCTTCGATGAAGCGGTCGCATCCACTCGTGCTCGCTGCGCGATCGCGAGTGCACACCATGCGCGCAGAGGCGGTGAATGCGGGATTGTGGACCAATCCCATCCTGGACGCGGCCCATGTGCGAGCGATGCGGAACTCCAGCTATGATCGGTATGGGGCCACCAGTTTTGGGGTGACCCAATTCTTGGAGTTGTCGGGCGCACCGTCGGCCCGCCGCCGGGCGGCGCAGGAAGAAGCGACCGCTACCGAATGGGAAGTCGCGACGGTGGAGAGAGGGCTTCGCGCTGAGTTGGAGCGCGCGTTCATCGAGTGCGCCGCCGCAGTCCAGCGCAGGGGCATCATGCGAGCCTTCCTCGAAGACCTGCAACGGGCTGAGAAGATCGTAACAAGCCGCTTTTCGGGCGGGTTTGCGCCTCGCTACGATCAGTCGCGGATCTCTATTGCGCTGGCAGACGCGGAAGCGGGTCTACAATCCGTCGAGGGGGATATCGCCCGAAGTCGGGGCGCCCTTTGGATTGCCATTGGGCCGGAAGCGCCGCAACTGGGGGATCAGCCGGAGTTTGACTTCAGCCGGGTTCCAACGGTGCCGGCGCTGCAGGCCGCGACGACCGGGCTCGACGACAGACTGCCTCAACTCATCGCTGCACGCAGGCGGGTTCGCAGCGCCGATGCCGATGTCGATGCGGCGGAGCGCTCTGTCTTTCCGGGCATCGGCGTGCGTGTGGGTGGAGGATACGGGCAGGCGCCGCTGCAGACCGACCTCAGCCTTGGTATCATCGTGCCCTTGCCCGTGCTGGACAGGGGGCAAGGTCGAATCCCGGCCGCGCGTGCACGGGTGAATGAGACCACCTGGCTCGCCTCCGCCATACGGGCCGCCGCTGTTCAGGAGATCGCGGCCATCCACGCTGAGCTGACAAAACGCCAGAGCGCTTATGAACAATTCCTCGCACGCTCCACGACAGTGAGCGACTCGATGCGCCAAGAGGCCGAAGCGGGTTACCGCGAAGCAAAGCTGTCTGTGTTCGAGCTGATCGACGCCTACCAGAGCCTCAGGGACGTCAAGCTGCGGATGGTGGAGCTCTCGGCCGCACTCCATGTCGCGCACTCGGAACTGAGGAGGGCGGCGGCGCTGTAGCACGCGAAACCGCGTGAGTCACCGCCAAGGGAGGGTCACATTTTTACCGAAGCTGCCATCATTCTCTTGCTGATTCTCGCGAACGGTTTCTTCGCGGGGGCGGAGATCGCAGTTGTCGCGCTGCGAAAGGCGCGTATCCAGGAACTCGCGGAGGGAGGGCACCGGGGGGCGGCGGCCGTCCTCAAGTTGCGACAGGATCCCGAGCGCTTTCTCGCCACGGTTCAGATCGGCATCACCGTGGTCGGGGCGACAGCTGCAGCTTTCGGGGGTGCGTCGATCGCCGCCCGGCTCCGGCCGGTTCTTGAAGGCGTCTCCTGGTTGCGTGCCGAGGCAGGCGCTATCGCCCTCGCCCTCGTTGTAGGTCTCATATCCTATCTCTCGATCGTGCTGGGAGAGCTCGTGCCCAAGTCTCTCGCGCTCAAAAGCGCGGAGCGATTCGCTATTTCCGTGGCCAGACCGCTGGCGGCGCTTTCCTGGTTCTCGCGACCGCTGGTGTGGTTCTTGAGCGCGAGCGCGAACGTGGTGCTCCGGCCGTTCGGTGATCGAACCACATTCACAGAAACGCGGCATTCCGCCGAGGAGCTTCAGGATCTGGTCGAGGAGGCAGCCAAGGCCGGCTCGATTCACCCCGCCGCGGGCGAGATCGCGTCGAGAGCGCTCGACTTTTCAGGGCTTTCCGTGGCCGACGTGATGGTGCCGAGACAGGACGTCGTGATGATTCCCAGGGGCGCGCCGCAGGACGAGATCCGGCGCTTGCTGCTCGAGCACACGCACAACCGGATGCCGATCTTCGAAGACCGTATCGACAACGTGGTCGGTTACGTGAACGTTCGGGACCTGCTTGCAGTCGCATGGGAGCAGCGCCTCATCGTGCTGGAGGACGTGACCCGGCCCGCGTGGTTCGTGCCGGAGTCGATGAGGGCCGTCGACTTGCTCCACCAGATGCAGCTTCAGCACCTTCCGTTCGCGATCGTCGTAGACGAGTACGGCGGCACGTCAGGCATCGTGACGATGGAGGATCTCGTCGAGGAGCTCGTTGGAGAGATCTTCAGCGAGTACGCACCTGGGGCAGCGATGCTCATCAAGAAGGAACTGGACGGCTCCGCTATCGTGGCCGGGACCACGCCTATCCGGGATGTGAACCGGGAGCTCGGCATCGAGCTGCCCGAAGGCGAAACCTGGAGCACGCTCGCCGGTCTGGTCCTGGAATTGTCGGGGCGCGTGCCCGTTACGGGCGAATCCATTCAGTCGGAGGGGGGAATCACGTTGGAGGTCGTGGACTCCTCACCGCGCCGGGTCCGGGCGATCCGCATTCGAATACCAGCAGATGCTACGACCACAGGTGCGGATGGAGATGGGAAATAGTGCCCTTCCCTGCCTGGCAGCAGTCGCGCGAGGCTCATGTGACCAATGAACATCCTGGTGCTCGAGAGTGACCGAAGAAAGCTTCGATTCCTGGTACGCGCCCTCGCGAAGGAGGGGTACGTTGTAGACGCCTGTGCGACCGTTGCGACGGCGCTTCGGCATGCAATCGAGCTCCCCTACGATGTACTGGTGCTGCAATGGACGCTGCCCGGATGCGATGGGCTTCGGGTATGCAGGAGGGTGAGACGAAATGGGAGCAGGACGCCTGTTTTGATTCTGAGTGCACGCAACGATGTGCGAGAGAAAGTCGCCGCGCTCGATGCGGGCGCGGATGACTATCTGACGAGACCCTTCGCGCTTCCTGAGCTGCTGGCGCGCATTCGGGTGGCGCTTCGGAGGAGCCAGAGATTCGCGGAGGGGAGGGTCGTGGCGGGCGGCCTGGAACTCCGGGTCGAGCAACGCGCTGCATTTCTGCTTGGAGCTCGGCTGCACCTGTCCGGGCGAGAGTTCGCTCTGCTTGAACTACTTGTCCGAAATGCGGGCCGCGTCGTGAGCCGGTCGATGATGCTGGACCGCGTGTGGGAAATGCATCACGATCCCGGCTCCAATGTCATTGACGTGCACATTCGGAACATCCGCGTGAAGCTCGGCGATGCGGCGTCGAAGATCGAAACCATCCGGGGCCAGGGGTATCGATTCCGGGTCGAGGGGGCCTGAGCTGGCAGTCACATCTTCCTGGTCAACCCCGTCCTGATCATCTCCGCCACCAACGCCGCCGCCTTCTCCTCGTCGGTCTCGCCCGCGATCTTGAGCTCGACCTCCTCGAACTTCGCAGCGTTCTGCACCACCCAGTCGATGTACTCGGGGAGCGTGAACTGCTCGACACCGAAAGCGATGTCCTGCATCGCCTTGACGATCTGCACCGCGGTGCCGCGGAAGACGCGGCCATCACGCATCACGATGTTCATGCGACTCTCTCTCTCCGGCGCGCGCGCCAGCTGCCCGACGTGATCACCGGGCGTCCGACGACGCGATCACGGGGCAGCAGGTAGGTTTCGACGGTGGAGCCGTCCTCGAGGGCGATCGGAGCGCGCCGGTAGAACCGGGGATGGCCTTCGAGCTGATCCAAGCGGGCCAGGGTGTCCGGCCCGACGATGTACACTTCTCCCTCGACGGCGTGCTCGCCGCCAGCGACGAGGCCGGGGAAGCCGCCCAGGTCGTAGAGCGCAAAGCGCGGCGGTGTGCGCGCCGGGCCAAGGAACTCGGCGCGGGCGAGGAGGTCGTGGTTCCCCTCGCCCTGCAGGAGCGACCCGTAGACGAACACGCGCGTGCTGGCCCCACGTTGGCTCACGTCGCGCTTCATGCCGCCACCCGCGCTGCGGCAGCCAGCCGCCTCCGATCGAAGCCCAAGCGGGCGTACGCGCGCCGCAGGACCGCGTAGTAGTCGGGGGCGGGCTCCCACGGCTCGAAGCCCTCCTCGGGCTGGAGGTAGAGGTGCACGCGCCGGCGGCGGCCCTCCTCGTCGACGACGATGCGCTCCACCCGCTCATACGCGAAGGGGTGGCCTTCGCAGCGGTCGAGCGCCGCGATGTCCTCGGCGTCGATGGCGTAGAGGAGCCCGTGCACTTCGGCTCCCTGCGCGCGGATGACGCTGGCCACCGCGCCGCCCCATCGGTGGCTGAACCCGCCGAACGTCAGCGCGTAGCCGCGAAGGAGGGCGCGCGGACCGCGCACGGCGCTTGGGCAGCGCTCGCGCATCTGCGCTTCGTTGAGATTCGAGCCATAGGCAAAGTAGAGCACGTTCGTTTCTCCCGCGTCGGCGGGCTCCCTGCCCGCGTAGCATGATTGCTTCTGGTTCGCGACAAGTCGAGGGCAGGCGCGCGCTTGGCGCCCCTGCCCCCTGGCTCGGTCAGCCCACCACCTTTCGGAGCAGCTCGAGCCCGCGCTTGGTTTCGGCTGCGTCGGCCTTCACCAGCTCGAGGTACACCCGCCCCATCTCGTCGCCGAAAGCGTCGACTTCGACGACCCAGTTGTCCCCGACCGGCGTCGCGGTCTCGAGCTTCGCGGCAAGCGCGTAGAGGGCGGCGCGCACTACGCGGTAGTGCGTCCCGCGCGGGTAGCGAATCTCGACCTGCGGCTGCGGCGTCCCGTAGCGGCTGTGGGCAAGGGATACGCTGATGTTGGCGTTTTCGGGCGTCTTGCTGATTGCGCTGTTCGTCTTCATGGCCAGATGTACATGCGGGTGGTGTTCCAACTATCGCCTCCAAAACATCCCCGAGGATTCTCGCTCCCCGAACGTCGCTGCCCTGATGTACGTATCAGGGCCTGCGAGTTCTTCGAGGATTCTGCGTGATGCCCGAATCAGGGCCTCAGCAGAACTTGCGGCCTGGCTTGGGGGCCCGCGGCCGGGCCCCCCCGGGCTATTGCGTTATGCGGCACGTTCCTCCTGGGTTGCGGGCTGGTCGCCCTGGGCGCGATCGCGGCGCTCGCCCTTCCAAGCGGCGGAGCCGCCGAGCTTCTTGAGCAGATGCAGCCGGGCTGTCTTGAACTCGTCTCCAATCATCCCGAGGCCGAGGAGCCAGACCCTCATGTCGTACTTCGAAGTCGCTGCGTTGTATTCGCGGCGGCGGCTCGACGCTGCCTTCGACCCGAGCGCCTTGGCGGCGAGCGCGAGAGCGAATTGAATGTAGGACTTGATCTCGCCCGCGTGCGTCGTCCCGTTGAAGAACCTCAGCTCGATCGTTCCGCGAAAGAAGAGGCTGTTGAGGTTGAGCCCGTGGTAGCGGCTTGAATCGTAGCGATCGGGGTTCGCGTTGCGGCGCCCGTACCAGGCGTCGCTGACTTCCTGCATCGTGCGCGGGCGGCGGCTCTCGAGGCGGCGGATGAACTCCGCGTCGACCGGGCGGCAGTAGCGCGCGAGGCGGGTTTCGCTGATCCCGAGCGCCTGCTCAATCAAGCGCTCCTGCTTGTGGACCATCTTGACCAGGTTCGTCACCCCGCGCGCGTCGAAGCGGCTCCCGTCAATGTGGACGTGGATTCCGCAACTCTGGTCGGAGCGTCCGCCCGCGTTGCGCACTGCCCGAACCACCTGCTGAAGCTCGTCGATATCGTCGTAGCCGAGGACCGGGCTTACGATCTCCCCGCTCTGCTCGCCGCCGCTCAGCGAACCATCCGGCACCACCCTCCAGCTGCGGCCCTTGGCGTCTACGATCTTCCAGCTTCGGTAGTCGGCAATCTTGGTTCCGCCAACCACGCTCTGGATGGCATTCGCGAGGCCTTCGCGTCCCAGGCCCACCGTCTCGATCTCGATCCCGAAGCGCAGCGTGTTGAGCATTTTCCTTCTCCGTTGTCCCGAGGGGGTGCGTTGTCGTCGCGTGGGACATACAGGCTCCGGTGTGTGGGATTAGCAAGGCGTC
>JACRCQ010000060.1 GCA_016218915.1 Deltaproteobacteria bacterium | reverse complement strand
TGCACCCACTTCACCGCAATTTCGCTGTCACGCAAGCTGCGCGTGGGTGGGCGGCTCGACGCCTGGACCGTCGCCTTCGAGGCCCTGGTCGAAGGCGATCGCATCAGCAAGGCGATCCCTCGCGGATACGGCAAGCTCAAGGACCAGCTGGCTCGTGCGCTGCAGGGCGCATTCACGCTCACCAGCGAAGCGGCAGCGCGCACCGGCGATGATCGCGCCTGCCGGTTTCGCTGGGCGCGAGCCGAAGCCAACGAAGCGGCCGCTGTGCTCGAAGCGCTCGCGCAGCTTCGGGCGGCCGACCCGCAAGCCGGAGCCAGCGTCATCGCCAAGCTCTGGAGGCTCAGTGCGATGCTGACGCGACTGGCGATGCCCAAGCGCTGAAGCGGCGGCCCGGGGCTCGCACAGGCCGGTGCCCACACCAACGAGATGGCGACCTTCGGGCTTTGTCTGTCCGAATGGATCCGCGTCTATGGCGGCCTGGACTTGTTCCGCATGGTGGCCGCCGACGCGGCAAGCTGCTCGTTGGAAAACGCTTCGCTGGTGCGCAGCCATCGGCTCCACTACCTGTTCGCGCTCAAGAGCACCCAACCGACCCTGTACAACGAAGCAGTCCGATTGCTTGGAGCGCTTGATGTCTCGCATGCCTTGGCCTGTTCTGAAGACCATCTCGGCGGCAAACGCCGAGTCGTGCGTCGACTCTATCTTTGCTCCGAGATGACCGGCTTCCACCAGTGGGAGCACTTGCGCACGGTGATTCGCGTCAGCAGCCAGACGTTCGAGCATGGCACGCTGACCAAGGACGAGAATCGATACTTGCTGTGCAGCCTCAGCTCCGATCGGTTCTCACCCGAGCAGTGGCTCAAGCTGGTGCGCCAGTACTGGATGGTGGAAAACGGTCCGCACTGGACGTTGGATGTCCCCTTGCAGCAAGACGCTCATCCGTGGATCGAGTCCGAACCACAGGGCGCTCTGGTGCTCGCGCTGCTGCGTCGTGTCGCCTACAACATGCTGAGCTTGTTCCGAGCTGTGACGCTACGGGCCGAGGACAATCGTGCCACGCCATGCCGGGCTGATCCGTGCTTGCCGGCCTCCGCGCGGGCTTCGGTCCCAGTGGCTTCGGAAGCCCGGGGACGCGCCAGGGACAATGGAGCGAACCTGAGACGCGCCGGGCGCCCCTGGTGTCCATGGCGGACTTTCTGGTATGTTCGCCCAGATCATGCCTTCGCAGAAATTCCGCACTCCATCGGCAGCCCACGCCCCGGTGCCGAAACGCCACCGTCGCACCGGGTTGCTTCCTGTCTTGTGCGTGGTGGCCGGCAGCCTGGTCGCGACCCTCTCCGATGCCGCCAAGGCGGATCCGTATCGTAAGCCGATTCAGGCGAAACGCGACGAGCTGAGCTCGATCACATTCGCACGGTTGGTGCTTCGCCTTCCAGGTGCGGACGAGATCAAGGTCGCGGGCGACGAGCTGCGGGTTCAATTCCTGGAAGCTCTCCGAGCCAACGGCTATCCAGCCCTTGGAATGGAAAGCATCGTGTTCGAGCAGGACAACTCGAACAGCGCGCGGTTCGCCCTGGGAGGGACGGCCAACGAGCTCGTATGCGCTCCCATCGTGCCAGCCCCCTGGCGCCGCTGCCGGCTGGGAGTCCACTGGGAGCTGATGGATCGATCGTCCAAGAACGTCGTCTACCGAGTCTCGACTCGACACCTGGCCAACGCGTTCACCCCGGAAGAGATGGGCAAGCAGCTGGTTTGGGGTGTCTTCTACTCGTTGCTGGCTCGACCGAAGTTCGTCGAAGCGCTGAAGAAGCGCCCGGACGTGCTTGAGGACAGGCCTTTCTACGGAAAGGCGAAGTACAAGCAGTGTCAGGCGGAGTCCATGACGATGCCGGGCGCTGCCGAGAAAGTCCTCGCCGCGACGGTGCTCGTCGAGGCAGGGGATTCGCTCGGAAGCGGTGTCATCGTGTCCCCCGACGGCTTCGTGCTCACTGCAGCCCACGTGGTGTCCGAAGCGAAGTCGCTGAGCGTTCAGCTGCGCGGCGCCGAGAAGCTTCCGGCCATCCTCGTGCGCATCGACAGACGAGACGATGTCGCCCTGCTCAAGATTGAGTCGAGCTCGCCGCTCACCTGCCTCGCCTTCCGGAATGATCCCATGCGCGTGGGCGACGAGGTATATGCAATCGGGTCGCCGTTGGGCAAGACGCTGTCGTTCAGTCTCACGCGCGGGATTGTGAGTGGGTTCCGCGAGATCGACGGGGTATCGCTCCTCCAGACCGACGCGAGCGTGAACCGAGGCAACAGCGGTGGACCGCTGATCGACAGCGCCGGGCGCTGGACCGCCATCACGACGTGGAAGGCGGTCGGTGGCGGTGTGGAGGGGATCGCGTTCGGCGTTCCGACGCGGACGACGTTGGACGGATTGGCGCTGGAGTCGGCGGACGCGACCGATGCAAGCTTGAGGACCCCGGAGGCCGCCGTCCGTGCGGTCGCAGCAGCGCCGATCGACGATGCAGACGATCCTGTCATTCCGCTGTTCTTGCCCCCCCCTCCTCGGCCACCTCCTCCTCCACCGGTCCCGGAGAAGCCCTTGCCCCCCAGAACCGCGTCGGCACACAGAGTGGAAAACGTCGGCTGGATCGTTTCGGCCGCAGGCGCCGCCGGTATCCTCGGCACGTTCTTCTACTACAAGTTCTCAGAGAGCAGTCTGAAGCCCGACGGTTTCGATCGCGCGCTCACGCTCAACGATGTCAGCTGGGCGGTCGCCATCATCGGCCTTGGCGTGGTGGGCACCAGCTACATCATGCCGAGGCAGAAGGAAGCTCCCCCAGCTCGAACCAACGCTCCCCCAGCACGCCCCGCAGCGCCCGCGACGAGCACGCGGGTGTCCTGGGCGATCGACATCGGACCGCGTTCTGTCGGACTACAGTTGAGGTATTGACATGAAAGGAGCACTTCGCGCCTTGGGCCTGCTTTCTGTTGCGATCGGCGCCATCAACTGCTTGCGGATGGTCGACTACGACTACAACGCCCCCTGCGAAGAGCTGTACGATCTGTCTTCAGATCCGAGGAACTGCGGCGCCTGCGCGCGGCAATGCCCATACCTGGAGCAATGCGTCAACGGAGATTGCCAGTGCCCGGCTTCGAGGCCAGAACGTTGCGGATATAGCTGTGTCAACGTCTCGGTCGACTCGGCCAACTGCGGGGCCTGTGGCCACTACTGCAGCAACGGCCATTGTGATCAGGGGACGTGCATCCCCTACGGAAGCGGCGGCAACGGGGGCGCCGGCGGCGTGGGTGGCAGTGGAGGAGCTGGCGCTGGCGGCGGTGGAAAAGGGGGTGGTGGCAGCGGTGGAACCGGCCAGGGCGGAAAGGGCGGAACGTCCGGCTCTGGCGGCACCGGAGGGTATGCGCTCCCGACCAGCTGCGTGCACGAGGGCGTTCTCAACTATCAAGAATGCAATCCCCTGACGAACGCTGGATGCGGAGCAGGCGAGGCGTGCGACCTCGGCAGCAAGACCAGCAGTGACGTAGGGTTCTTGTGCTTCCCCGATGATGTCGGAACCGACGGAGCCAGCTGTGACAACGTCAATGGCCCATGGTGCAAGGCTAAGCTGCATTGCGATAATCAGGACGGAACCGCGGGAGCGGGTTTCTGCAGGCGCATGTGCTGCGTAGCTTCTGATTGCTCAGGAACGGGAAAATCTTGTGCGCCGATGGACGCGACGAACATAGGCACGTTCGGCTTCTGCAAGTAGCCAGGCTCACGCCGGCAGCGCGTTCCAGACCTTGTTCAACGAGCTCTGGAAGCTCCAGGGGCTCACGAAGAACGGAGCCTTGGGCAGCAGACCCGCGCGCTGCTGGACGTCCTTGATGATCTTCGGGCCAGTCGAGAACTGCCACACCAACGCATACAGCCCGAGCGTGAGCGGAGACAGGAAGATCACCTTCGCAGCACTCATCCGCTGCTCGCCGAGGAAGGTGTTCACCTCGTTGGCCACCTTGAACCACCAGAACACGTTGTAGACCCCGAGCGTGATGAGGTGGAAGAAGAAGAACGAGAAGAAGCCGCGAACCTTGCCCTTGGGGCCCTTGGACTGAGAAGAATTCATCGATTGCATGGTTCATCCTCCATGTTGTGGACTGGCCCATCCTACCGACGCTCCCCTGGCCGGCTTCCATCAAACCAGGTCAAATGCAGGGTCTTTTCCCTTTGACCTCCTTTGACCTGCGGATCCGCGCAGCCGCCCTGAGGCGCCCCTGCGTGCCTTCGGCCTTCCCCAACCGCCCCTCAGGAAGTACGCTGGTCCATCGTGAAACACCTCGCTCCCTGGTTGATCGCAGCCGCAGTTGCCGTTGAAGCAACGCAGGGGTGCGCTTTCGGAGAGGAGGGCGGCGCCGTCATTCCCACGAGACCGGATGCCGGGCAAGGGGGAAGCAGCGGCGCTCATGCATCCGGAGGATCCTCTGGCTCAGGCGCCACGAGCTCTGGCGGCAGCGCAGCCCTGGGCGGCAACGCGGGAGCCGAAGGCGGCACCGCGGGAACCGGCGCCAATGCTGGCTCCTCCGGCGCAGGTGCAGCAGGCAATGGCGGCAGCGCAGGAAGCGGCGTGGGTGGCAAGGGCGGCAGCAGCAGCGGTGGAACGGGTGGCAGCGCCACAGGCGGCGCTGGCGGCACCGGCGGCTCAGGAGGAATCCCCTGCAATGCCACGAATACCTGCATGGGAGCCACGTCGATAGGGACGGTCAGCGGCGACGACGGCTCGGATCAAGTCACGCAATCGGGCGCGACCGGGCAGTGGCTCAAGCTCAGGGTGTCAGAGGATGATTCCTCTCCGCTTGCCCAGCAGATGCACGTCGCTCTCACCCTCTCCGTACCTTCGGGGTTGAACTTCGACCTGTACGCCTACCTCGACGTGGACAACGACGTGGTCGAGTGCGGCAAGGTCATGGACTTCTCGATGAAGCCAGCCGGCACCTCCGAGACGATCGATCTGGTGTGGGGAGAGACCGGGACGTTTGCCAACAACTCGGACGATGATCGATGGGTGATGCTGGAAGTCAGGTACCTCTCCGGGGACTGCGACGCTTCGAAGAAGTGGACCCTGACGGCCAAGGGGAACTGAGCGCGGCTCGTCCACGGAGAATCGGCGCAGCGGAACTGCGCAAGAGGCTCACTCCTGCGGCTTGGCCTGCTTCTTGTCCTGACCCCGCTTGACCACCGCGTCGATCTCCGACTTCACGTCCCCGGATTCTCCCATGTAGATGATCCAGCCGACCTTGCCCCCCTTTGGCTCGCCAGGCATCACCGCGACGACGGCTTTCAGGCTCTCCGGCGTGGCAAACGTCTTGCCATCGAAGCTGATCTGCATGGGGCCGCTCTTCTGCATGACGAAGTAGAAGGGGCGCTTGGCCCTCAGCAGGCTGGGTCGATCGCTTCCACCTTCGGCAACGCCGAGGAACGCGAACTGCACGGGCACCACGTCTCCAGGCTGGAACTCGTACCAGACGTTGTCCTGATCCCGGACGGCTTCGATCTCCGCGGGGGTAGCCGTGGCAACGCGTACGTGGGGCCCCTGCGGGGCGAAGCATGCGGCGCTGAGCAGTGCCGCTGCCGACAATCCGAACCATCCAGCGAGCTTGTCATTCATGTCTTGCCCATACCGGTGCAGCCGTGGCGGGGCAACCCTCGGCGAAGCGCGCACGTTCCCCGAGCGTCACAGACCAGGCTGGTAGCTCGCGCCGATGGTGAATCCGATGGCGAACCGATCGACGCCTGGCGTATCCAGGACGACCAGCTGCCCATCGGCGGCCCGTCCTTCGCGCCCGGCATCCAGGTCGTAGGCACCGCCGTGGTGTCCGAAGCCGATCCTTCCCGAAAGCTCGGCTTCCAGCATCCAGAGTCGCGCAATCTGCGCTCCCATCCCCACCCCCAGCGGCACCTCGAGGAAGCCGCCGGACACCGTGTCCACTTTGACGTCAGAGGGCCTCAGCTGCCCGCTGAAAGGCAGTTGCAGGGTCTGGTGATAGCTCGGTGCAATGGCGTGCGAGTAGCCGAGTCCGGTAAAAGCCCACCACCGAATCGTGGACTTGGAGACCGGCATGTACTTGACCCTGGGACCCAGGCTCGTGATCTGGCGCGCCGCGCCCGGAGCCAGCGGGGAGATGTCGTGCGAGACGTATCCGCCCAGCCGAAGCGACGGCAGGACTGCGACATGACCGCGCACCTCCGCGATCGCCCCAAACCCCGCGTCCTCGCCGCCAGGCGTGCGTACCGCGAGGAAGCGCTTCATCGGTCCGAGCCCGAGCCCGAGATCCCAGGGTGTGTCGGCGCGCGCATCGCGGGAGGCTCCGAGCACGCACCCGGCAACGGCGATGGCCGCGAGCAAGCGGCCTCCACGACGGGAGATGGATCTCATGGCGCGGCTCCTGCCCGGGCGACCTTGACGCCGCGCCGCTGCAGCTTCGCTACAACGCTGTCGACGCCGACCAGGTGCGCGGTTCCCACCGCGAACAGCATGGATTGCCCAGGCGACGCCTTGAGCTTTGCCGCAATGCGCTCGGCCATGACCTCGTTTCGGTCGAGCAGCAGCCGCTTCATCATCTTCTTGTCGATCGGATCCTTGGGATCGTACTCGTCGAGGATCGTCGCGTTCATCTTCTCCTCGCTGCCTGAAAGCCACGCCACCAGCAGCGTCTCGATCGGATCCTTCCCTTCCTTCCCATTCTCCTCGCGCTGCTCGAGCGTCTTGTCGAGCATGTGGATCTGCTCCGCCGTCGACATGCCGTCGAACGCCGCCACCTGCTCCTGCGGTGTCTCCAGGGCCCCGACCTTCTTGCCGCTCGACTGCGCTTGCTCGTAGAGCCAGGCATCCAGGGGTTTCTGGGTGGCCAGGACGAGCATGCGATCGAGAAGGACGACATGGGCTGCCATGGCCCACACCTTGAGGGAAGAGAGGGGCTCGAGGGGGAAGCCTTTGGCGAGGAAGGCACGCTCCAGACGGCGGTACAGCGCTTCCGGGAGCACGCTCTTGAGCGTCTTGCCCTTGGGGAGCATGAGCAGCGGGGCCATGCTCAGCTGCGACGCGCTGTCCATGGGGATCTCGGTCAGAACCATGTCAGCGGAGGCGAGCGCTTGGGTGATCGACGAGGGAAGGTCGGAGACGCGCGGGTCTGGGACGTGGATGGTTCCCAGGAGCCACGAAGGCGGAGTGCCATCGATCTTCCACAGGAACGAGGGACGATCGGCGGCGGGCGCGCTGGCGGCAGGCGCGATGGCCGATGCAGGCGCAGGAGCGCTGGCTACCAGACCGGGCAGCAGAGCGGAGACTTCGGGCGCTGCAGTCTGGTTGGGGGGGGGCGGCTTCTTGCACCCTGTGAGCAGGAAGGTGATCAGCAGCAGCACGAGCCAGAAGGGCGACAGCGACGAGCGTCTCATGGTCGATGGGCGCGACGGTAAGGTGCATGGTGGATCGTGTCAACGATGGCGCTGCGACCCGTCGCCTGGGGCCGATGGCGGATGACACAGCCCTGCGCCCAGCTGTAGAATTCAGCCCTCTGGCCGGTGACGCATTTGCCTCGCCCGCTTCGTGGAAGGACTCCGATGGAAGACTTCAGGAAGGAAACCATCTACTTCATCGTCGTGGACCGGTTCTTCGACGGCGACCCGGACAACAACCTGGGCAAGTGCGACGAGCAGTTCGACCCGACGCGCACCAACTGGCAGATGTACTGGGGCGGAGATCTGGACGGAATCGTCGAGAAGCTCGACTACATCCGTGGCATGGGCGCCAGCGCGATCTGGATCACGCCGGTGTTCCAGCAGGTCAGCGAAGTGGTGATCGAGAAGGGAGTGCGTCGTGCGCCCTACCACGGCTACTGGGCCAAGGACTTCAAGCGGATCGACGAGCACCTGGTGAATCGGCACGAGGACATCCGGGTCTTCGAGCGCAACGACGGCATGTTCGACCGTCTGATCTCCGAGCTCCATGCCCGGGGCGGCAAGCTCGTGCTGGACATCGTGTGCAACCATTCCTCGCCTCACCTGCCAGGCGGGCGGGGCGTGCTCTACGACGACGGCGTGAAGCTGGCGTCGTACGACGAGGACAATGGCTCCTGGTATCACCGCATGGGGGACGTCAAGAACTGGAGCGACCTGCAGGAAGTGCAGAACGGCGACCTGTGCGACCTGAGCGACTTCAACGAGGAGAGCCTCGCGTACCGGAACTACATCAAGGGCGCGATCAAGAAGTGGCTGAGCAAGGGCGTGGACGGGCTGCGGGTCGACACGGTCAAGCACATGCCGCTGTGGTTCTGGCAGGAGTTCGTGAGCGACATGCGCTGCCACCAGCCGGACGTGTTCATGTTCGGCGAGTGGTTCCTCGGCGGCGTCTACGATCCGGACTCGCTGACGTTCATGCGGTGCAGCGGCATGAGCATGCTCGACTTCTCGCTGCGACAGGCGATCGAGGATGCGCTCGCACGGGACGTGTACCGCGGCTTCGCGCAGGTGGGAGACATCTTCCAGCGCGACGGCTTGCTGCGACGGGCAACGGAGCTGGTCACGTTCGTGGACAACCACGATCTGCCGCGCTTCCTGTCGATTCGCAACGACGCGGCGCGGTTCCGGATGGCGAACCTGCTGATCATGACGGCACGGGGAATCCCCTGCATCTTCTACGGATCCGAGCAGCTCCTGCACAACGACACCAACGGCGGCAACGATCCCTACAACCGTCCCATGATGGAGAAGTGGGACACCGACAGCCCCCTGTACCGCGAGCTGCGCATCCTGGCCGACCTGCGACGCCGCAACGTCGCCGTGCAGAAGGGCGGCACCTTCCTGCACGTGGTCTCGCCGGACCTGTTCGTCTTCTCTCGCAGGTACCAGGGCTCTTCGATCGTGGTAGCCATGAACAAGGGAGCGCCCGCAGCGATCCAGGTCGCGGATCTTCCCCTGCCTGCTGGCCCCCACAAGTGCCTGCTCTCGGGCCGCACCGTGGACGTCAAGAACGGGCTCGCGGATCTGAAGCTCGAGTGCAACGACGTGCTGGTGCTGGAGAACACGGTCCCGACGCCGTCGTCACGCGCGGTCTGCGAGTTCCAGCTCAACGGGATCACGACACGATACGGCGAGGAAGTCTTCCTGGTGGGCGATTGCCCGGAGCTGGGAGGATGGGACTACGAGCATCCGATACGCATGGAATACGTCAACAGCAACACGTGGTGTGTGGACGTG
The DNA here is from genome assembly GCA_016218915.1 of Deltaproteobacteria bacterium. Lineage (GTDB taxonomy): Bacteria > Myxococcota_A > Polyangia > Polyangiales > Polyangiaceae > JACRCQ01. The sequence continues at coordinate 361 of JACRCQ010000060.1, read as the reverse complement.
CCCTATGAGGCGACGTGCGGGCGGGAGTTCGCGTACAAGTTCTTCCTCCGCACGCCTTCGGGGATCCAGCGTGAGATGGCGATGCCGAGGATCAGGGTTGCGCCCAAGGAAGGGTGTGCGCGTTTCCGGGATGACTGGTCGACGCACTTCCCGGACTGAGCGGATAGAATTCAGGGTGCCAAATCGGGGTCGCGAAGACGCGGCGATGCCGCGTAGAACGGCGCGCCATCGAGCGCACGGGGTCGCAAAGACGCGGCGATGCCGCGCAGAACGGTGCGCCATCGAGCGCACGGGGTCGCAAAGACGCGGCGATGCCGCGCAGAACGGTGCGCCATCGAGCGCACGGGGTCGCAAAGACGCG
>JACRCQ010000061.1 GCA_016218915.1 Deltaproteobacteria bacterium | reverse complement strand
CACGCCAGCTGCACGCTGGCCCGCGGCCCTGCCGCGTGCGGGGCGCGGGGGTGCACAGCCCCCGCCACCCAAACACGCTCGATCCCTCAACGCCGACTACGGCAAGACCCCCGCCGCGAAGCGGCTTCGTTCAATGGGGAGAGGCGAATTTAGAAATAGGAATGGGGAGAGGCGAATTTAGAAATAGGAATGGGGAGAGGATCCGGATCGGAGGCGAGGAAAAGGGGGACCGATCCGAAGCGAGCGCCATTGGGAGCCGGGCCGATCCGAAGCGAGCGCCAGTGGGAGCCGGACCGATCCGAAGCGAGCGCCGCTCCATCTTCCCATTTCCCATTCTCATTCCCTGTTGCTGTTCCTAGTTCCTAGTTTCTCTTCTACCGGACGGTGTGGCGATCGAGCCTGTCCAACAGCCCGTCGCCCACCCAGCGTCCAACCGGCAGCGCCTCTTTGCAGTGCGGGCACAGACGCGCCTCGGCGCGGACCATCCTGCCGCACGTCGGGCACATCCGCCGTCGCGCACGCTCCAGCAGCCCGAACAGCCCCCAGAGCGCGGCTGCGGCGATCGTGGCTACGACAACGAACGCGAGCGCCACGAACGGCGCGAGGATCACGGAGACTGTCAGGCCGATCACGCCTCCTGCTTCGAGCCAGCTCAGCCAGCGGCGCGGGGAGGTGATCCCGGCCGTGATGGCTCGCAAGGCATCGTGCACGCGCATCCTCAAGTTGTGCGTGAGCACCGCCACTGCGCCGCCGATCACGGCGATTGGCCAGCCCTGCAGCGGCAGGTGGAAGCGTTCCACCAGCACGTAGCCCAGAAGCACGCCTCCGGTCCCGTGCAGCCCGTACTTCATCATCGCGATCAGCTGCTGCGCGTCGTCGTCGCGCTCGAGAAGCTCCTCCACCACCGTTGCGGCAAGCAGCGCGCCGAGCGCAGGCGTGGACGTGAGAAACGAGATCGAAGCCGGCACGTCGAGCACGCCAGCCCTGCCCATGGCAGCAACCACCAGCATCGCCAGGGCCGCGCGTGTCCCCGACGCCGTGCCGATGCCCAGGAACTTCGCGGCCACTTCAAAGGGAACCAGCATCAGGCAAGCCTCGTGATCATCGATCGGTCCATCAATGGATCAGCCCTTCGGCCACGGCCTGAGCCGCAATTACCACCGCGATCGCTGCTGCGACCAGGCCGATCGCGGACAGCACCAGCACGCCGAATGCTGCGACCAGCAGCCCGTATTCCCACCAGGCCACGGCGAGCCCGTCTTCGTCGCGATCGACTTGCCAGCGCATGTAGCGGGCATTGGCCCAGGCCACGAGCAGAACCTCTCCTGCCGCGATGAGCCCCTTGGTCACCGCTCCCACGAACGGAAGCAGGGTGACCAGCTCGTTGAGGATCAGCGTGCCGGCCACGAACGCCGACGTTGCGACGCGCGCGGTCCAGACTGCGACGCGGCCGCGGGCGGGGGTGAGAATGCGCGCCGCGGGCTGGATGATCTGCAGCCGGATCCAGGCGGTCGACGCTGCGATGACCAGGGAGCTGACGATCGGGACCCAGCCGATGAGAAGGTGGGAGACTCCGATGGCGAGCGCGAGCATGCCCACGCGCACATTGGCGCGGTGCGCGAGGAACTCCACGATGACCGCGCGATCGCGATCGTCCATGACGCTCGGCTCATGGCAGAGCGGACAGGGCTCTCCCCGGAAGATGGCGCCGCGCGGCAGCAGCTCGGCGCAGGCGCGACAGCGACCGCCAAGAAGCAGCGACAGCTCGTGTCGCTCGGCACGAGCAGACTCGGGCATCACGACCGATTCGACGGGCTGCGCCTGGGTCAACGAGGTCATCGCGGCCCGTCACCGTAGCATTGGGCGGGGTGGTGGCGCCACGCGGCCAGGTCAATCGATCTTGGAGACCTTGTGGCGTTCGCGCGAGAGGGAAGCCAGGCGTGCGACCACGCCGCGGCCCACGAGCGTGAGCATCTGGGACTCGAGAGCAGCTTCCTTCTTCGGGTGCCCTCCGAACGAGAAGTGGGTCTTGACCGCTGGTCCCTTGCCGAGCCTTCCTACTGCGCTGCAGGTCACGCGGACCACGTCGGGGCGACGATCGATGACGAACTCGGTGACCTTGACGCTCGCCTCGATGAGCCCATCGGGAGGATCGCCCCACTGGACCCGGTGCCCTTCGCGTTTGAGGACATTCCGGAGCTGCCGCTCGCGGTTGGTCTGGTGGTCTCCTTCCGGGACTTGGACCTCGGTCCAGACCACTTTGGGCCGTCTGCGGGCAAAAGTGGGGTCTGCAGAGGTCGCAACGGCCATCGCAGCCGCAACCGGCAGCAGGGCGAGCAGGAAGTTGCGTCGGGGCAGGAGGAGCACGGGGGCAGGCTAAGGCCTATCCTCGGGATAGGCCAAGTAAGCCAAGTCGTGGCATGGTGGCAGCCATGGATGCCTTGCGCGGTTTGCTGGTGGTTTCGTCGCTCGCCCTCGTTGCCACCGGCTTTTCGGGTGCCACCTACGCAGGACCCCTTCCTGGGCGCAAGCCCGCCCCGGCTCCCCCTCGTCCCGCGGCTCGCGCGCCTGCTCGGGTGCAGCCCAATGCCCAGGCCAAGGACGACCTGCGGCTGGTGGCTGCCACACCGGAGCGAATGATCCGCCTGGCCGCCAAGAGGGTCAGCCGTGGAGGCCCTGAAGGACTGGCAGCGCTCGGCGCAGCGGCGAGCCTCTACGGCCGCGTCCCGGTTTCTCTTGCGACGCTCACGTTCGCGACCATGAAGGCCGACGGTGACGAGCGTCTCAACGACGAGGTCCGATGGCTGGCAGCAGCCCTCACGCCGGTGCTCAAGGAGCGCACGCCTGCAGGGCTCATTCGCGACTGGGCGGTGGTCGGGCCGTTCGAGGACACGGGTGGCGGGCTGACGAAGCGAGAAGGCCCTGAGGACGGCGCGATGGCGGATCCTTCGCGCACGTACGATCGAGGCGCATTCGAGGTTCGATGGCGCACGGTGCCGAGGGCGATGGCGACCGCAGGAGGCATTCCGCTCGACGTCCTGATCGCACCTCGCCAGGAGGGGTGTACGTACCTGGCATCGAGGGTGGCGCTGACCGCGCAGACGCAGTTCGTGGTCCACGTGGCGGCTGCCGGAGCGGTGCGCGCATCGTTCGACGATCGCGACGTGGTGTCGAGCGAGGAGGCGCATCGAGGAATGCGCTTCGATCGCCTCGCTTTCAGCGTGGATGCTGCGCCAGGAGAGCACCTGCTCGCGATCAAGTCGTGCATGGGCTCGACGCAGGACGAAGGGCGGGTCCGGGTGCGGGTGAGCGACGGGCACGGCCACGCGCGGGACCTGGCCTGGAGCGCGGACTTGCGCCCTGCGGGTCGGGGTCTGGCGGACTCGAAGGTCGATGAGGTTCGCACGCCCATGCAGGACGCGGTGGACGTTGGAGAGAAGCCCAAGGCGCGGCCTGCGCTGTGGGCCGGGCTCGTGCGCGCGCTGGGCGCTGCGGACGACGAGCGCACGCCGAGGGTGCCTGGGCTGTTCGATCGGGCGACGCTCGACGGAGCGATCGGGGCAGACGGCCTGGCGTTGGTGGGGTGGGCCACGCCGTTCGGTGCGGATCGAAGCGGGCGTCTGAACCTGGCGCGGGAGCGTGCAGCGCAGGCACACGATGAGGAGACGGCTGCGTTCGCCCAACGCCGGCTGGTGGCGCTGCGTCTGGAGGGTGGCTTTCCGGACTGGGCGATGGCTGCAGTGCAGGCCGAGCCGCTCGCATCGGCGCAGGACGTGGAGGCCAAGCTGCTGCGTGCGGTGGCTGCAGCGTCGATGAAGACGCTGCGGGCCGGCGCGGTGCGTCAGCTCGAGCAGCTCTCCCGCGAGGCGCAGGATACGCCGTCGGTCTGGGAGAACCTCGCAGAGACCTCGTCGGTGTTCGATCGAGACCTGGCGGCGAGCGCGCGTGAAAAGCTCCGGGAGATCGAGTCCGAGACCGATTGCGGGGCGTATGTGCGCGCCATGATGGCGCGCGGCGGCGAAGCGGTGAAGGGAGCGGTGGCTCGCTGTCAGAGCGAGGGAGTGACCGACGGCGACGAGCTTGCGGCGATGGGGCAAGCGCTGATCGACAGCGGAAGGATCGACGACGCTCGCGAGCTGTATCGGAGCGCGGTGCAGCTGTCTCCGAATGCGGCGGAGCTGTGGCAGGGGCTTTCGTTGACAGGCTTTGCGAGCGGCAAGGCCGACGACGTGAAGCTTGCGCAGGCTTCGCTTGTCCGCGCGCGAGCGCTGAATCCAGGCGATGTGCGCCTCGGCGCAGAGGTGCGACTTCGAACGACCGGTGCAGAGAGCGAGGACAAGAACCTCGCGCAGCCGTCCGCGTTCCTCGACATCAAGGCGAGGATCCCGGTGCGCGAAGGGGAAGAAGCGGATCGCGAGCTGTACTGGAAGCGGCTGGTCGAGTACCTGCCCGACCACAGGGTCAAGCAGGTGGTGCACTACGCCCGGGAGATCGTGATCGCGCCCCGATCGCAGGCTGAGCTGATCGAGGGGATTCCGCCGGTGGAGGGCGACACGATAGAGATTCTGCGGGCGAGGGTGCATCGCGCGAGCGGCGGCATCGCGTTTGCCGAGGAGCAGCAGAGCGAAGGAGGGCGTCCCCGCATTCGTTGGTCTCGCCTCGAAAAGGGCGATGTCGTCGAAGTCGCCTTCCGCACGTACACCGCGACTCCGGTGGGACGTCGCGGCGATCCTCCCTTCTACTTCGTGGACTATGCGGGCGCGGTGGAGACGCATCCGCTTCTCTACAACGAGGTGGTGATCGAGACGCCGGTGGGACAGCCGCTGGCGATCGACGTGATGCGAGGCGATCCGGATCAGCGATCCGAGCAGGATCAGGGGGGCAAGCACACGCTGCGGATGGTGTGGACCAAGCCTGTGAACGTGCCGGACGAGCCGCTTGCGCCGCACCTCGGCGAGTCGATTCCGAACGTGGTGGGCTCGACCTTCGGAAGCTGGAAGGAGTTCCTCGACTGGTACCGGGCTGCTGTGCAGGGATTCACGGAGCCCGACGAGCTGGTGAGGAGGTTGGCTGCGGATCTCACGAAGGGAGCCACGACGCGCGACGACAAGCTGCGCAGGCTGTTCAACTACGTATCGGACTCGATCCGGTACGTGAACTACCAGTCGAGCGAGTTCTGGCTGCCGAATCGTCCGCAGCAGGTGATCGCACGCAAGCAGGGCGACTGCGACGACAAGGCGATCCTGCTGATCACGCTTCTCAAGGCCGTGGGGATCGAAGCGGGCGAGGTGCTGGTGCAGACGCGGATCACCAACCAGCCTACGGTTCTGCAATCGAAGAAGGCGGCTGTTCCGTTGTTCGATCACGGCATCGCGTATCTACCGGCAGCGAATGGGGCGCCCGCGCTTTGGCTCGATGCGACGAGCCCGCAGAGCCGTCTCGGGCCTCTGCCGTCCATGGATGCGCGCGCAAAGGCGCTGTTCGTCAAGGACGGCGCGGCCGAGATCGTGTCGATGCCGTCCAGCTCTCCCGCAGAGCACGGCGTCGACAGCACCTGGAAGATCACGCTCAATGCCGAGGGCGGCGGCGAGATGACCGCAGAGGAGCGTCACGTCGGGGACCAGGGCTTCCTGCTCCGAAGCAACTTGCTGGAGCCTGATGCGCGTGCGCAATGGGTGGAGAGCAATCTGCTGAGCGGATGGTTCTCGGGCATGAAGCTCGAAGGCAAGGTCGGCTTCGATGCCGACGTGGGGCAGGGGGAGGCGCGCGTATCGTATACGGCGCGCTCGGACGGAATGGCCCGACGGGAAGGGAGCGACTGGGTCGTGCCGCTTGCGCCGAACTCGACGATGACGAGCCAGATCGCGCCATTGGTGACCCGCAAGCTTCCGGTGGCGCTGCCGCCGTACTTTGCGCCGAGCCACCAGAAGCGCGTGATCCGCGTTACTGCGCCAGCAGGGTACACGTTCGGGGACCTGCCGCCGGGCGGCGAAGAGCAGGGAGGCGAATTCGGCTCCGCTCGTCTGCAGATCGCGATCGATCCCAAGGCGCCTTCCACGGTCGTGGTCACACGGACGATCACGCTCGACATGAGCACGATACCGGTTGCGCGCTACGCGGAATGGCGTACGTGGCTGCAGCGTGTGGACACGCTCATGCACCGGGGAATCCGCCTCGTTCCCAAATCCGAAGTAAAGAAATCGAGGTGACGAGCCGTACCATCGGGTATGGGCGCGTCCGAATCAACGTGTCGACCTCGCAGCGCTGCGGGCGTGGCAGGCTATGGCACGGCGATCCTGGTTGCATCGCAACGGTGCAAGGATCAGGCGTGCAACCCTGCGAACGCACGTGAAGGGCACGCTTGCTGTCGCACGAACGGTTCGCATCGTCGTTGGACGCGCTCTCAGCTCGCACGCTCCGCGGGAATGGAATCTTCTCGTCGAGCCTTGCATATTCGATAGCGGGACTTACGGATACTCGTGCAATGACATACGTTGGAGCTGTGAACATGATGGTCAACGGGAGGGTCGTAACGATCCCGGTGGCCAAGGTTATGTACCAGAATTCGAGCGACGGCCTGCGGGCAGGAGGCGTCGTAGAAGCCGCGGACGGCTCCTTGCAGATCATCCTCGACGGGCGTCTGTCCGAGGAAGCGTCGGGCAAGGAGCTGGAGAGCGCGATGGAGGAAGTCTCCAGGCGCGTCGTGAGCAAGCTGCTCAACTAGGTATCGCGCTGCCTTTGACAAGGTGACGTGCACGTCGCCCCGATTCCCTTCCAAGATCGATCCCGAGACCGCGCCCGCGGACGCGGGTTTTTCGCGCACAGGTCGGCTCCCCTCCGGCAGCACAACTTGATGCGGCGCCGGCAACGGGTTTGCGGTAGAACAGATCCGATGCCCAAGGACCCGGAGCCGGATCCGAAACCCAAAGAAGCTGACGCCGACAAGCACGATGTCGTGCTGGTGCATGGGCAAACGGAGGACGGCGAGGGGGTGCGCGTGCTCCGGTCCCGTCCCGGCAAGATCGAGGCTGCGGAGCTGCGCGCAATCAAACAAGGCGTTCCGATCCAGGGCGCGGAGGTCGTGCGGTTGCGCGAGCGCGATGGTAGCCCGGTTCTGTGGGATGTCGAGGTGGAGTACGACGGGCGCGACGAAGCCTCGCACAAGGGGCCGTCGCGCGTGAGCTCGCGCGCGTACCGCGACAACTGGGATCGGATCTTCGGAGACAGCTCCGCGGGCGACGTGAACTAGCGGGCTACGAGGCTAGTTGCCGCCGTCGCTTGGCTCGACGCACAACCCGGGCCCGGGTCCGGACGGGAGCACGCAGCCGTTGACGCCACATTCGGCGTCCGAGCAGCAGTACCGGATGCACCGTCCGAGACCGCCGCACATCCGACCGGGCTTGCAGGAGGCGCTGGTGCACAGGTCGCACACTTCGCCGTCGTGCGTGCCCACCACGCAGAACGAGCCGGTGCCTTGGACGTAGTCGCAAGCCTCGCCAGCAGCCTCGTTGCAGCCAGCATTGGTGACCGGGTTGCACGGCCACTGGGCGCCGGTCGGGATGCAGGAGCCGTTGCCCGGGCCTGCGGGGACCTTGCATTCCTCGGGCATGACGAACGAATCGACGTTCGCGTCGCCTGGGCCGGCGTCATAGGGAACCCCTGCAAAATCCTTCAGGATCTGATCGTTCTTGGCCTGGCAGATGCCGAGGCTGGTTGGCAGCTGCTTGATGCAGAAGGTCCCGAAGGCGCACTGGTAGTCGTCGCAGCAGTACCTCGTGCAAAGACCGTCGAGCCCCTTGCAGGTGAATCCAGGGGTGCAGTACTCGGACCCGGGAACACCGCAGACTGCGCAAGGGGCGCCACCAGAAACCACGGTGTTGACGCACGTGAACCGGGCGCCGTCGAACTCGCACGTTTCGCCAGCCGAGATGTTGCAGGGTTCGCTGGTGATCGGATTGCACTGGTAGCCGTCGCCATCGATGGTGACGCAGTAGCCGTCGCCGTTCTTGGCGACCGGGTCAGGGACGCACTGGGTGGTTGGCCCGTCCTTGGTCGCGTCAGCCTCAGGCTCGCTGTCCAACCCGTTGTCTGGCACGTCGCCGTCTTGGGTGGTGCCACCTTGCCCGGATGTGCCCCCTTTGCCGCCGCTGTCGTTGGAGGCGTCGGGCTTGGTGCCTCCTGTGCCGCCCGAGCCGCCGTCCGGGATCCCGGGCGACGCAGGGGGCTTGTCGCTGCTGCTGCAGGAGGCGGTGAGAAGGAGGGCGAGGGCAAGTGCGGACAGGACGCGTGGCATATTTTTCCCCTGGATGAGCGTTCTGTTCGAAGCAAGAACTGCTCCACGGAAGACGGCCAGTGTAGTACGACATATCACGGCGGTGCGATGAAGACACGCTGGCTGGGGCGAGGCGGGTGTGCGTTGTGAACGCTACCGATTGCGGGACACCGCAAAGATTGCAGGCTTCTCGCGGAGATAGGCGTCAAACGGCCGGGGAAACGACGCCCTTGGCGTCGTTGTGGCGTGGCACGCGCCCTGCTACGGTGAAGCTGGTTCTCCCTTGTCCGGTGATTGGGGGGACGAAACACGCACACGAAGCGGGTGAACGCCATGGCAAAGCTCAGCGCGGGTCGACGGGCCGGTTCCAAATGGAGCGCTGCGTTGCGGGGCACTGGGGTCTTTGGCGCTTTGCTGCTGGCAATGGGCTGGGTCGTGGCCTGCGGTGCAGAAGGTGGCGGTCCCAACGGGGTCGCTCCCTCCTTTGGCGGGTCGGGCGGGACCGACAATGATGCGAGCGTCCTGCCGTGCAGCGGCGACGCTTCCCGCACCTGCGCCATCACGGTGGGGCAGCAAGGGAGCGTCCTGACCTGCTACGAAGGCACGCAGCATTGCCAGAACGGTGCGTGGGGGCCTTGCACGGACGGCACGACGGTGACGCGGTCGTTGCCTGGTGGGGGAATGCACTGGATGAGCCTGAGCGATGCAGGCGCTTGCCAGGCCAACCCGTGTGATCCGTCTTGTCAGGTGTTCAACGAGACGCCGGATGGCGGGTTGTCGCTTGATGCTTCCCAGTCTGGGCCGGTGTGGCAGGTCGGAAACAACGGGGACCTCGAGAACACCAACTGGCCGGGCGGGCAATACGCCAAGGGCAACAAGGAGCCCTGCTACTCGGGGCAGGATTGCCAGTTCGACCAGTACTGCAAGTACCCGCTCACACAGGCTTCGTGCGCGCACTCCAAGTGCACGACCGGTGCGGCTCTTTCCAGCACTTGCGAGGAATGCGTCACCAAGGTCTGTGCTGACACCCCTTCCTGCTGCACGACGGCGTGGACCGCGGCGTGCATCGACAAGGTCGGCAAGATCTGCAACTCGTTCTGTGAGAAGACGGGGACCTGCGAGCACACCAAGTGCCAGGCTGGTAACAAGCTCGCGAACGGCTGCGATCCATGCGTTTCCAGCATCTGCGCCTTGAGGCCGTCGTGCTGCACCGGCACATGGGACAACTACTGCCTCTCCATGGTCGGCAGCGTGTGCAACGTGAACTGCGGCGCCAGCGACGGCGACTGCGTGCAGTACAATCCAGGCGAGAAGAACCCGAACTGCACGACTCTGCCGGATCTCACAGCGGGAGTCCCGTGCGGCCAGACGATCCCGATCTGCAACCGAGGTTCGGTGGCGGTTGCCGCCAACACCGCGGCCTTCTGGGTCTATCCCGCCTCGTCGAGCCACTGGCAGGAATGCTCCCCCGATCTGACTGCCTCGGGTGGATGGCCGAAGAAGTGCCCGATTCCCAACCAGATCGACCCCGGCCAATGCGTGTCCGTGTACTGCGCGGAGCTTGATCAGCTCAAGACTGTGGTGGTCAACCCGTGGTCTGACCCTGCGCGCATCGCGGAGTGCTCCTGCCAGAACAACTGGTCGCTCTTCAAGAAGGAGACCGGCAACAACCCGATGACCTGCGCGGCTCCGTCGTGCGCAGCGAGCACGGTGAAGGCCTCGGTGGCGACCGTGAACATGTTCATCGCGTTCGACAAGTCAGGATCGATGTGCGAGCCGCAGGAGTCCTACGGTTGCAGCAACCCTGGAGCGACGACGCGCTGGGGGTTGACCACAGGTGCGTTGAAGTCGTTCATCCGCGATGCGAAGTCGGCTGGAATCCGGGTCGCATTGCGGTTCTTCCCTGGAAACGACGCTGGCACGGTGTGCGGCGGCTACTGTCTCGGCTGGGGCACGAGCTGCTACACGGCGACATGCGGCTCGAACGGCTGCGCCACGCCGCAGGTGGATCTCGGTCCGTTGCTCGCCCCGCAGCTCGCCGATCCCCCGCCCACCAATTGCGCCAGCTCCGGCGATCCGCAGGAATGCTCGTTGGTCAAGGTCATCAACGCCAACTACCCGAACGGCGGCACTCCGATCTCCGAAGCGCTCAACGGCGCAGTCTCGCGCATGTCCACCTATGTGAACACCAATCCGCTCGAGCGAGCGGTGGTGGTGCTGGTGACCGACGGTGAGCCGACCTGGTGCGAGACCAACCAGACGACTCTCGCGAACATCGCGGGGAATGCATACAAGAACTACGGCATCATCACCTACACGGTCGGGTTGGCGAGCGCGAACCAGACGCTGCTGACCGCGATCGCGACCCAGGGGCATGGTCAGGCGTTCTTCCTGTCATCGAACAACACGAGCGCAGACCTGGTGACGGCGCTCAACACGATCCGAAACAACTCGGTGTCCTGCGACCTGACGCTCGACACGACCAACGGCATCAACGTCAACGACGTCACGCTCAACTACACGTCGAGCGGCACCACGTACGCGCTTGGGCGCGTCCTGGCTTCCGGTAACTGCGGAACCCAGAACGACAAGTGGTACTTCGACAACAACTCGACGCCGACCAAGATCACGCTGTGCCCGGATACCTGCGCGAGGGTGCGCGGGGACCTTGGCGCCCAGCTCTCGGTCAAGATCGGCTGCCCGATGGTGTTCCAGCCGCAGACGTTCACCCAGGTCTACCAGGGCTCCTGCGGACCGAGCCAGGCGGTGCAGTGGGGCTTCCTCACGTGGAGCTCCGCGGAGCCGACCAACTCGTACATCACGTTCGAGGGGCGAACGGCGGCAGATCCTGCCGCCTTCAACACTGCGCCGCTGCCTGGCGAGCTCAAGCAGCTTGGCGTGGCGCATGGCAACGTCGCTCCCTACACCACGGATACGCAGGTCTGCCCGCTGACAGGCGGGCCAGCAGGGTGCCCGGTAGACCTGTACGGCAAGCTCGGTATTCCTGCCGCCAATCTCAGCAATCTCGAGGTACGTGCAACCTTGTACCCGAGCACGACGGGCTCCTCACAGGCGCCACTGCTGTCGTCGTGGAATGTGACGTACTCCTGCATACAGGCGCTGTAGCGATCGCCGGCTCCCCGCGGTTCCACGGTGCGGCTCCGCCCGCTCCCCTACGAGGCTGTCTCAATACCCCCCCGAGCACGGAGCACTGCCCAGAATTGATCACCTCTCCCGCGGGGGAGGTGACTAAAAAGTTCGTCAACAGGGTATTGAGACGCCCCCTGACGGTCGCGGCTCCAGACGCTCAGCCCTGGGGTCTTCCTTTGCGACGCTGAAGCAGGATCTCGGCAGCGGTAAGCTGCCGGCCGGACGTGGGCCCTGATGTCGGTGCGCGGAGCGATGCGGGAGCTTCCGCTTCCTGTTGCGGTGGCACTGCGGTGAGCGGACGAGCAAACGTCTGGATCGGTCTAGCCGCAGCCGCGGGTGCTGCAAGCGGTTGGCGAAGGGCAGGCGGCTCTGCGGTGCGCACGCGCTCTTTGGCCTTTGCCAGGGTCGCCACGGTTTCGGACGCATCTGGCCCGACCAGGGTCGGCTCCCGCTTCTTGCGTCGGAAGACAGGCACCAGCGCACGCACGCGCTGTGCCCACCCCGTCGGGAGTGAGATGCGCCTTGCGGCAACCCCGAACAGCAGGGCGAGGGCAGAGAACGCAGCCAGCCAGCCGGAAAGGGGGCGGTACGAGAATCGCAGCTGCATGCGATCGCGGAAGATGCCGGCCATGGTGTCGCGCACCTTGCCGCCGGTCATGTTGGAGACCCGCGCGAGCAGGGCGCGATCGCTGCCAGTTGGACGAAGCTCCTCGCCAGCGGTCAGCACAGCACCTGTCGTGCCCACGTTCTCGTTCTTGAGCTCGTCGCGCGCAGTCACCACGAACGTTCCCGGACGGCTCAGCGGCAATGTCGCCGCGTAGGAGCCTGCTCCGATCGGCTCGAGAGGAAGGTCGCGCGCGAACCCGTCCGGGCCTGCGACGTGTGCGGTCAGCCGTCGGAAGGACTGGGCACGGCCATCGTCGCCGATGACCTCGGCGCGCACGTGCAGCTCGCCTCCGATCGCATCGCTTTCCAGGCGAACATGGGGATCGTCCGCGAGGCGGGACACATCGCGCGCCAGCTGCGCCACAAGGCTGGAAGCGCCAGGCCACGTGGTCCACTGCACGCCCCACCGATCCTTGAGGTCGCTGGTGAACGCGGCAGACCTTCCCATGCCCGCGGACCAGGTGGCCAGGATCGGATCTCCCTCGGGCCCGGACAGCAGGATCGTGGACCGGGTCTTGGGAACGGTCACCACGTAGCCGCGAAGGATGGGCGCGGCGGCAAAGTCGATCCCGCGGGTTGGAGGTCCTGCAGAGCCGAGCCGCACCCGAAAATCGATCTCGTGGATCGACGACTTCGCCGCAAGGATCGTCTCCTGGGTGAACACCGCTGGAAGCCGATTCGCATCCTCGATCAGGTAGAAGCGACCGTCGCCCAGCTTCGAAAGAACTTCGAGCTCAGGCACGTCGCTTCCCCTGCCCAACGCAACCACGCTCGTCGTGATCCCGCGGCGCTTTGCGTCGCTGACCAGGGCACGACACCCGGGCAATTGCTCGGCATCCGAGCCATCGGCAAACAGCAGCAGGTGCTTGAGATTGACCGTCTCCTTCTCCAGCGCAGCGTAGCCGGCGCGCAGGGCCAGATCGGTGTAGATGCCGCCGCCACCGGGCTTCACCGCGCGGATCGCTTTGCCGATCTTGTCGACGTCGGTCACGGGCGCCATGGGAACGGTCCAGGCGACAGAGGTGTCGACGTGCGCGACGGCGAGGCGATCACCTGGCCCGAGAAGGGAAGCGGAGCGAGCCGATGCTTCGTTGGCGAGGTCGAGCTTGATGTACTTGCCTCCGGCCGAGGCTGCCATGGAGCCCGAGTAGTCGATCATGATCGCTTCAGCGAGCGAGGCGCGGCGTCGCTCCTGCTTGATGTCGAACGAGACTGGGGAGACCTCCTCGATCGGCGTGCGGGCATACCCGCCCGGTCCCATCGACTTGTCTCCGCCCATCAGCACCAGGCCGCCGCCGAGGTCTCGGACATAGCTCCCGAATGCTTCGATCTGGGAGGGCGAGAGGTCAGAAGCGGCGATGTCGCTCAGGAACACGACGTCGTACAGGGCGAGGCCGCCGAGGTCGCCAGGCACCGAGCCGAGTGCTCCGCTGGTCGCGGAGAATTCTGCGTCGAGCAGGGCCTTGGTGATGAATGCGCCCTTGCCAGGGCTCCCCTCGAGCACGAGCGCGGTAGCAGGGCCGCGCACCCGAACGAACGTGCTGCCTGAGTTGTCTTCAGCCGCCTGATCCAGGGCAGGGTCCTTGGCGGTGATCTCGACGTCGTAGCGGTGCAAGCCTGGGCCAGGCGCTTTCTCCTTGAGACGAAGCACGTCTTCGCCTGCCTCGACCTTGGCGGTGCCTTCCTTGAACAGCTTTCCGTCGCGCTTGATCCTGAGGTTGATCTCTGCAGGAGCAGACGACGCAGTCACCAGGCGCATGTCCAGGATCTCGCCCGAGTTCGCGCGTCCGGGCATGCGCAGCGACACCACGCGGACATCGGGAACGACGCGCTGATCGAGCGGGATGGTGTCCACCGGGACTTCGGCGGCCACGGCTGCGGCGGCTGCCGCGATTGGATCGCCGCGATTGGAGACGCCGTCCGAGATGACCACGATTCGGGCAGCCGAATCCGCAGGTACTTCGGCGAGGGCTCGCCGGATCCCTCCGCCCAAGTCCGTGCCGTCTCGACCCAGCTCGATCTTCTGGGGAGCTGCCAGATCGCTCTTGGGATGCGGAGGATCCTCGGTGGCCGCGTTTGCGGCAAAGACCACGGTCCCGATGCGGTCGTCGTCGCGCATGCTCTGCTCGGCGAGCCGCAGCTCCGAGCGGATGCGCTCGTCAGCGCTCGATACGAGATCGATCGAGCGGCTACGATCCACGACCACGATGATGGTGAGCCGGTCCAGGGGCTTGCCCAGATCGAGGCCAGCGATGGCGAGGCCGGCCAGGAGCGTGGCAGCGACGCCCAGGGCTTCGACTGCGGTCTTTCGCGCGGTCTGGAAGCGTGCAGAGAGGGTGGCGAGGCGCCAGGCGACGAAGCAGACGGACACGGCGCACACGAGTGCGCCCCAGGGGCGAGCCACGCGCAGATAGCGATCCGCGAGCAGGCCGGACCACACGATTCCCACGTAGAGCGCTGGGAGCACGCCGAGGACCGCGCCGATCAGCAGAACGATTCGCTTGTGAAGCGCAACGGATCGGAAGGCCGTGCGAAGGTACAGGGCAAAGGCCAGCGCTCCCGCAGCGATGCTGACCCAAGGCAGGGCGCGCACGACCTCGGTCGGTATCATGCGCGGCTCCGATCAGGCATGCGAGGGCGTAGCGGTTCGGCAAGCTTTCGCGCCGCAGGGCGTCGCGTGAGGTACCAGATGTCGGCGAGCACGAGCGCAAGCGCGATGGCGGCCAGGATCCAGGTCCACTCGAAGTGTGCGTCGGTGAGCTGATCCCCTGTGGTCACGGTCGCAGACGCATTGCCGCCCAGCGCCAACGGTCGATCCTTGATGTCGCTCTCGCGCTCGGAGGTCAGGTTGATGGAGAAGGCGACGCTGCCAGGGGAGGGGCCTTGCCAGGAGGCGTGGTAGACGCCGGCGCGCGCGGTATCGGACAGGACAGCGAGGCCGTTGCGCGCTGGGAAGTCATGCTTCAGATCGCCTGGCCCTTCCACGTGGACGAGGGCGATCTGGGGCGGGATGGAGAGGCGCACAGGCTCTCCGGCGCGCGCTGCGGCAGCCACGCCATGGGCGCGGTGCGCGCGGGCCAGCTCGACCACGTTGCGCATGAACAGCACGAACGAGGCCTTGAGAGGCCAATCCGACTCGCCCACGTCGAACGACACGATCGTGGCCGTGCGCCCTGGGGCAGAGGCGTCGCTGATCAACGCCCCATCTCGCGTGTGCACCAGATCGGCGCGCGCGCTTTCCGACTTGATCAACCGCGCCTTGGCGATGTGCACGCCGTCGAGCGTGAGAAAGCGGAATCGCTGATCCGAGTTGGACCACGACGTAACCGCTGGGTTCTCGACCGCTGGGCCGATCTCGGCTCCCAGACACGGGCCCTGGGGCGGGTTCACGACCAGGATGTCGTTGGCTGGGATCAGCGGCGGGCAGGTGCCGTCGAGGACCACGAGCGCGCCAGGGGGAACACCGATGGACGAAGGGTCCGCGTTTGGGGCCTTGAGCAGCTCCACGAGCGGATCCGAACGAAGGGCTCGCTCGATCCAGGCAGTGCCCCCGGACTCAGCGGCTGCGAGAACCACGGGAAGACGCGCGCCGTTGGGAACGCGGCCATAGGCCACGTCGTCGACGGGCATGCCGTCCTTGGGCGACATCTCGATGATCAGCCCCTGGCCGATGTCACCAGAGGCCGGATTGAAGGTCAGGACCACGGGCTGGCGATCGCCGGGTTTGAGCAGGATGCGCCTGGAAGCGAGGACATCCGACGCGTTCTGCTCGCGCATGGTCACAAAGACGTCGCGGGGCTTGTCGCTGAAGGACGCGATCATCGCGAACGCCTGCACCTGATCGGTGCCAAGGGCAGGATCGGTACCGCTGCGGATGTCGACGCGAATGATTCCAGCGTTGTCGACCGGGGTTCCGACCTTGACGACCTCCAGCGGGAGGCTGACACCGGCCAGAGAATCCGGGCGGGCGAGCGCGCCATCGGTGAAGACCATGATGCGTCGTGAGCCGCCGAGCTGGCGCAGGCGGTCGACGGCGAGCGAGACGGCAGGCGCGAGGTCCCCTTCGACGTCAGCGGCGTGGAGCTGCTTGAGCGCTGCGATCAGCCGTCGCGTATCGCGATCGAGGGGGGAAGCGACCCGTGCGTCGCGCGCAGCTTCGAGGATCATGGCGTCCGAGCCAGGTGCGAGAGCCTGCACGGCTTCGATGGCAGCGGCGCGGGCCAGCTCCATGCGAGTCTTGCCCGACGCATCCAGGGCAGACATGGAGGCGCTCACATCCATGACGATCGCGATGTGGTCGCCAGCGATGGAGCGTCCTCGAGTCGCAGGGCGCGACAGGGCGAGGGACAGGGCGATGAGCCCGAGGATCTGCAGAAACAGGGGGATCTGCGGGGTGAGGCGTTTGAACGGCGACTTGGCGAGCAGGTCGCGTCGGGCCGCAGCCCACAGCCAGGTGGACGGGACCTTGAGGCGCTGGCGCTTGATCTTGAGGATGTAGAGGATGACGAGCGGGACGAGCGCCGAGAGCATCCAAAGCCCTGCGGGGTTGAGGAATTCGAGGGTGTGCTTCATCTACGCGCGTCCGTGGCGAATCCTAGCGCCCAGGGGGGGGATTCACCACTGGTAACCTCGGGGGAGCGCGACAGCGGGCTGTGTCTGTGAGATCCTTGGCTCATGGGACGCAACGCTCTGGTTTGCGTGGGGATGGCGCTCGTGTTCGGGACCGTGCACGGTTGCAGCGCCGGCAATTCGGGCAACGATTACGGCAAGGCTCCGGACGCGAGCGTCGGAGGGCAGGGCGCTGGCGGGGATGCAGGCACGGATTCGGGGCCAGCCGGCTTCGCAGGCGAAGCTGGGATGGGCGACGGCGGAGTCGGTGCGGGTGGGCAGGGCGGAGCAGGAGAGGCGGGCGCAAGCGGAAGCGATGCCGCAGTCGACGTCGACCTCTCCTACGATGCACCGACCGCGGACGTCGAGATGGATGCGTGCGCAACCGCGTCAGCCGAAGGACAGCCTATTCCGCTGGACATCTACCTGATGCAGGACTCGACCGGCAGCATGTCGCTGAACCTGAAGTGGAGCCATTGCGTCACGGCGATCAACGGGTTCGTGACCTCGCCCTCGCAGACTGGCAACCAGCTGGCCCTGAAGTTCTTCGATTCGGACATCAGCGCGGACTGCACCGGGGCCTACTACGCCACGCCCGACGTTCCGCTCACGGCCCTTCCCGTTCCTGGCGGCAACAACCCCATTCAGCAAGCCTTGAGCGCTCACTCGCCGGGAGGCAATACGCCGACCGAGGGCGCCTTGCGGGGAATTGCCCAGTACACGTCGTCGCACCAGAAGCCGGGGCGCACGATGATCGGAATCATCGTGACCGACGGTGACCCGACGGACTGCGACACCGACATCGGAAACCTGAAGAACATCATCTCCCAGCACTACAACGCCACCGGCATTCGCACGTTCGTCGTGGGAATGATCGGCGCGACCTTCAGCAATCTCGAACAGTGGGCCATTGCAGGCGGGGGCCTGCAACACGCGAACTACTGCTCTGTAGGCATCAATCCCTGCCACTTCTACAACGTGGGCAACGGCGATCCCCAGGCATTCATCGCAGCTTTGCAACAGATCCAGAAGAACGCAGTCGCCTGCTCGTACCAGTTTCCCAAGACCGACGCTGGGCTCGTCGACCCGGCTCAGGTGAAGGTGACCTACACCCCTGGCAATGGCGATCCTCCCCAGGAGCTGACGCGAGTGCAGGATGCCACGCAGTGCGTTCCAGGGGGATGGTACTACGACAATCCGGGGCCATGGCCGCCAGACCCCAAGACCATCAATCTCTGTCCGCAGACCTGCAACGTCGTGCTGTCCGACACCAACGCCAAGATAGACATCGCGCTCGGCTGTCTGGGGAGCTGAGGCACGAGCGCCCGGGGATCTCTGCGGCGAATCGGCACGTCGCAGGCGGGTGGTGTTTTTTGCTTACAACGCGAGGTTGCGCTACAAGGAAGCCAGCGTGGCACCGCGTCAGCAGACTCCTGATTTGGCGAGGACCGTCAAGGACGGTGAGATCGTTCCTGGCGCATTCCGCGACACGGTGCCTGGCGACGGCACAGCGGGCGAGCCTGTGGCCAGCGCAGTCCGCGGCGGCAGCTCCACGGTGGAGGAAGCCCCCTGCAGCCGGGCGCACATCTTCCGGTCCGGGGAGCTTATTGACGGGATCTACGAGATTCGCAGCGTGATCGGCTCTGGCGGGATGGGGCAGGTGTTCGAGGCCGAGGACCGTGCGCTGCGGCGCAAGGTCGCGATCAAGGCTGCCTGGCCCGAAGTCGACGCGTCATATCTGCGTCGCGAAGCCCAGGTCATGGCTGCCGTGCACCACCCGGGATTGCCTGCGGTCCATGCACTCGGGCGCTGGCGCGACTGCGACTACGTCGTGATGGAGCGGATCTACGGCCTGAGCCTGCGAGCCCATCTTCTGCAGCGGCAGCGTCGAGGCGAGCCGTTCCGAAGCGACGAGGTCGTGGACATCCTGATCGGCATCGCCGACGTCCTGGCATCGATCCACCGCGCTGGGGTAGCGCACCGCGATTTGAAGCCGGCCAACCTCATGCTCGCGCCAGGCAATCGGATCGTTCTGCTCGATTTCGGGCTTGCGGTGGCGGAGTTCGAGGCTGGCAAAGGCACGCTGGTGGTCGGATCGCCCTCGTACATGGCGCCAGAGGCCATCCGCGCGGATGTGGCGTCCGGCTCAGCGCACTTGCTTGATCTGTATGCGCTCGGGATCATCGCCTGGGAGCTGCTGACCGGCTGCCCACCCTTTGATTCCCAGGACATCGCCGAGACCTTCCGACAGCACATCACCTCGCCTGTGCCTGAGCTGACGCCGTCGCGGCCCGATGTGCCACGCGCGCTCGTGGACATCGTCCGAGAGCTGCTTTCCAAGGATCCCGGCGACAGGACGCCGAACTCCGACCACGTGGCCTGGCAGCTGCGCCAGGTGCGCACTCCGAGCCCGACCGCTGCTACAAGTCGCCCGTTCAGCGTGCTCGTGGTGGACGACGACGAGGACCTCCAGCGTGTACTGCAGTTCTACGTGCGCATTGCAGTGCCGGATGCGCGCATTCGCTCGGCGCTGGACGGCGAGAAGGCGCTCGAGGCGGTCGGCGAGGATCCGCCTGACCTGATGCTGCTCGATCTCAGCATGCCCCGCATGAACGGGATTGAGGTGTGCATGCTGCTGAGGGGCACGCACCGGGCGGACGGGTGCACGATCGTGTCGGTGAGCGCAGCGGCGCAGGAGCACGACGTGGACCTGTTGCGATCGCTGGGGATCGTGCACTTCGTGCCCAAGGGGCCTGGCCTGAGCGACAAGCTGGTCGCGGTGATCCGCAAGGTGCATGGGAGCCGCTGACGCGCGAGGCGCCCGGCATCAGCGCTACATCACGTGAATCGGCACCTTGAAGGACATCACGAACGAGGCTTCTGCCTTGTGGGCAGACTTCGTGTCCGAGCCGGAATGGAGCGGTATGCCGAACCTGCCGCCGATGCTCATGAAGGCCATGGACATGAACGGTCCGAAGTGAAGCATGGTCGTGCCCTGGTGATGATCGTCGGCTCCGCGGTACGCGAGCCCGGTCTCGAATCCGATGAATGTCCAGGCGATCTGTCCGCCGAACGCGTAGCGGCTGTGGTCGCCGTTGAACGACAGATAGCGCTGCGCCTGCATGAATCCACCGAAGTTCACCAGGCTCCCGGCAGGCCAGATCGAAACGGAGATCTCGATGCCGTGGCCGTTTGCCACGTCGGTCGTACGCGTGCCGTTGCCGGTGCTCTGCGTTCGGGACGCGACGGCAGGGGTCAGGGACAGCAGGTATCCCGGGTTGATGAACACGTGCGTGCGAGGCGGACGTCGCGGCGGCAGCGCGGGCAGCTCCGGGAGATCGTCTTTCGATCGACTGCTCGTCCAGCCCTCGGGCGGCGTGTACGTGAGCGGAGGGGGAGACGGCGGTGGCTCGGTGGCCACTGGAGCCGTGTCCGAGGAAGGAAAGGTCGACGGGGGTGAGGTCGTGGCAGGGGGGACGTGGGGCTCAGGGTCCTGCGCATGAGCCTGGCCGCGGGCGAAGACGACGGTGCTGGCCGCGAGTGCGACCAGGGCTCCGGCTCGACCGGGTGACATCCGCCTGCTGGCTCGGCTTCCCTGTGGCATGCTCGTGAGCTAACCTATCCTGGCTTCGGCAGACCCGCAACGTAGGCTCGACAAACGCATGCAGACCCGGCCAATCCCAGCGCGCGCACTGGCGGCAACGATCGCTTGGTCGGCCTGTTGCCTCGTGCTGCCTTGCACGAGCTCAGGATGCGCCGGCTACCAGGAGTTTCTCGAGGATCAGACGGACACGGCGCCGACGGCTGGCACGATCGAGGCTTCCGGTGCGCCGGCAGGCGTGTGGACTTTCCCGGTCGGACACTGTGCATCCGGGATGCGCGAGGGGTTCTACGGCGTGACATTGATGTCCGAGGACAAGCAGCACGCGGTGAGGATCGTGCGCAACCCGATTGGGCCGATGACCGTGGCGTTTCGCGCGCCAGGTTCCAACGAGGAGTACGTGGCAGTCCCTTGCCGCGCCGTCGTGGGATCCATGCGCGGCACAGGCACGCGAATCAACGGCGTGGCGGTGCTATCCGGGGACGTACGATTCTCGTGCGAGAACCTGCGCGGAGCGGCTCGGTTCACGTGTAGCTAGAGGATGTGAGCCTGCAGCCTGGAGTCTGAAGCCCTTGTGCAACGGGCTCCAGCGAGAGGCACTCAGTACCAGCGGTGTCCGATTGCCAACGGTACGTAGAGCGTGGACTGCCCCTGCCCCGTGCCAAGCAGCAGGCTCGGAAAGATCGACAGGACCCACTGGCCGTAGTCGTTGTCCGCCAGCACCAGCCCTGCTTCCACCATGGGACCGAGCGCTGGATTGCTCACGAACTCGATCGAGTCGTCGACCGTTGCGCCGACGAGCGGCGAGTAGGTCGCGCCCAGATCCTTCTTGGTGGAGCCCATGATGCCGCCACCACCGACCCACCAGCGCGGCGTGGCACGCCAGGACAGCGCGAGGCTCAGCGACCCCAGGGAGAACCTGGCTTTGCTGGTCTCGCCCAGCCCGCAATTGCCCCGTAGCATCACCGCGGTGCGCGGATTGAAGGCGTATCCGGTCTCCAGCACCAGCCCGAACATCACCGACGCTGTCTTGTATTCTGGCGGCTTGGCTCCGGTGGTCGCATCGGTGGTCGGGTTGGCCTTGACGACCAAGGCCGAGTAGTTGAGCGAGAACGCGATCCCGGCCGTCAGCCCGGTGAACACGTGCTCCGCTCGCGTGGGCGCAGGCGCAGGCGCAGCGGCCTTGGGCTCGGCCTTGGGCCGAAGCAGCCGGACCGTGGCAGCACTCCCCGCGCCTTCGGCGACCACGTCGCGGGCGTCGATCCACCCCTCGAGCTCGACCTCGACGCGATGCAGTCCGCGGAAGACCAGCATGGTGGACGGCGACTTGTCGCGGGCAATCATGCCGTCGACGCGAACTACCGCACCTTGCGGCTCCGTCTCCACGCGCAGCCGGGTGGAGCGCGCCTTGATCCGCGACAGCGCTACGGTCGCGGCGTCGAGGAACTCGGCTTGCGCGCCCGCTTCACCGATGTATGCCTCGTACGCGTCGTACGCTGCCTGCGCCTGTCCCAGGCTCTCGCGGGCGCGCGCGATGTTGTAGGTGATCGTCGGCGACCGGTGCGTCTTGCCTGCAATCTCGAACTGCTCGAGCGCGCCGACGAAGTCGTCCTTCTCGAACAGCTCCACGCCCTTGGCGAAGTGCTCACGCGCCGCATCGGTGTTGGGGTCTTGCGCCAGCGCGGGTCGGGGCAGCAGTGCTGCTGCGAGGAGCATGAGCCCGACCCCATACGCTCGCACCGATCGATTCATGGAAGTACCTTGGCAGTGCCGGGGACGCATTCTCCGCCCTTCCACTCGAACCCCACACGGCAGCAGTGGCCGTTGGACATCGCTTTGCCCGCCTCGCACTTGGGGACCTCTGGCGCAGCCGACTTTGCTGGCTCGGGTTTGGCCGTAGGCGTGGCGACGGGAACCTTGGGTGCAGCGGGGGATGCACTTGCTACCGGAGCGGGAGGAACCGCAGGCGCGGCAGAGGCGATCACGGCAGCGCTCGGGGCAGTGGGCGCAGCGGCCGCGACGCTCGTGGAAACACTCGGCAGGCTGGAATCGGACGCGGCGGGGTTGGAGCTGCGCGCGATTTCGACCGAGGTCGACGTCGACGAGGAGGTGCGGGACGCGCTGCGGCTTCCGAGGATCCAGGCTCCTCCGATGGCGAAGCCGATGGTCAGCATGACCGCTGCCACCGTGCCAATCCGGGCAACCGAGCGGCGTCGCGTGGGCGAGCCGGTCTTTCCCCACGCGCTCGAGGTGTTGGGACCGCTCTTGGCGGACAGCGGACCAGAGTCGCTCTTGACCGTGGCGTTGTAGGCGAGGTTGTCGTCGCTCATGCGCGCGATGCGCGCTGCGATTTCTGCGCTGCCCGAGGAGCCGAACGCGCTGATGGCGTCGGTGAGCTCGGAGATCGACTGGAACCGTTCTGCGGGCTGCTTGGCGAGGCACCGGATCACGGCCGCTTCCAGGGCAGGCGGGACGTCAGGGCGCATGGCGCGCATGGGCGGCGGGGGATCCTCGAGGATGTGGGCACACATCGCCACGATGCCGTCGCTGGTACTCCCAAAGGGAAGCTTGCCCGTGAGCAGCTCGTAGAGGACCACGCCGAGCGACCACAGGTCGGTTCGGTGATCCACGAGCTTCGAGCTGCGAAGCTGCTCAGGAGACATGTACGCGGGCGTCCCGAACACCGCATCGGTCCGCGTGATCCCGTCGCCCGAGCCGGTCGCAGCCGCAGCCAGGCTCACGGTCTTGGAGATGCCGAAGTCCAGCACGCGCACGTGCGGTGAGCCGTCCATGCGCGCGGAGAGAAAGAGGTTCGCAGGCTTGAGATCGCGGTGGACGATGCCCCGCTTGTGGGCCTCGCAGAGCGCTTCGCAGGCCTGGATCACGTAGTCGATCACCGTGGAAATCGGCAGTGGACTGCGTCGAAGGAGCTGCTCCTTGAGGTCGTTGCCCTCCAGGTGCTCCATGACGAGATAGGGAGAGCCGGACTCGAGGGTGCCGAAGTCCATCACGCGCGCGACGTGCTCGCTTCGGATGGCGATGGCCGCGCGCGCTTCGCGAAGAAAGCGCTCGTTGGCAACGGGATCGCGAAGCGACTCGGGGAGCAGGACCTTGATCGCCACCTGCTGTCCCAGCTGGCTGTGGCGTGCGGCCAGCACCACGCCCATGCCGCCAGCGCCCAGCAGCCCTTCGACGACGTACTTGGCACCGATGACCTCGCCTGTGCGAGGCACGCCGTCGGGCCAGGTCAGCCGACCATCCGACTTCGGTTGGGACTGCGGTTGTTGGGTCATCGAGCCTGCACTGCTCCGCCCTGCGTGAAGCCGCAAACAGCCTATCCGCGCCCTACGACCGGGGCAACTTGATCTCGAACTCCCGCGAAGGCTGCGGGTTCAGCCGTGCACGTACACCACGGTACCCGGCTGATCCGCCGTCGCATTCGCTCCGTGCCAATCCGGCGGCACCTGTGGATCCGTCCACTCGAACAGCCAGGCCGCATCCACGGGCGCCAGATTGATGCACCCATGGCTGTGCACGCGCCCGAAGCTGTCGTGCCAGAACGCACCGTGCAGCGCGTAGCTCTCATGGAAATACTGCACGTAGGGCACGTCCGCGAGCTCGTAGTCCGCCTGCGCACTCCCCGTCATCGTGGCGGTCACGTGCTTGGACTTGATCGTGAACGCGCCCCGTACCGTTGCAAACGTCTTGACCGGGTCGCCCATCTCCCCGAGCCCGGTGGACACGTACGCCACGTACACGGGCTTGGTGCCCTCGTAGGCGGTGAGCATCTGGGACTTGATCGAGATGTCGATCCACTTGCGCGACTCTGTGGCGAACGATGGGAACGAGCCGCGGGGCTTGAGCATCTGCAGCACGCCCGACTGCACCCAGTGATCGTCGATCGTCTTGAGCAGCTCGCCCTTGGATTCTCCGGTCAAGCCCACGACTTCGTGACGCACGTACACGCCGTCGGTCTTGCGCTTGCCCTCCTCGTCGATCGTGTACCGCGGCGCGCCGTGCGTCAGCACGATGCCGCCGGGCAGGCCATCGATGTGGCCGCCGCGCGTGGCCTGGGGACGAACGATCTTGGTGCGATCGATGGCGAGCAGATCGAGCTCGGTGGTGAGTCCGAAGAGCCGTCCCTCGTGCTCGTGGACCGACATCAAGGCGAAGGCAGCCTGGGGATTGGCCTTGCCCTCCTGCACGACGTATCGCAGACGCCCTTTTGCGCCGTAGGGATTGGGGAGCTGCTTGCCAGGCGCGAGGAAGTCCGGAATCGGGTCCGGCTTTCCGAGCACATCGACGTTCTGGAGCCGCGACGGCGTGTGGATGGCGATGTGCTCCTTGAGCTTGGGGCCCTCGAAGCGGATCTGATCCTTGAGGGACGGGAGGGTGAAGTACAGAAGCGGTGGAGGCTCGCCAGGGCGCACATAGAAGTACGGGAGCGGCTCGCCGCGCCTCGGCCGCTTCCACGACGCAACCACGACCGGATCATTGACATCGAGCGTGGCCCTGCGCCCAGCACACAGGTAGCCCTTGGGCAGCACTTCGTACCACCCGGCCTTGCAGCGCTTGGTCTGCACGATCGGGTGCTCGGAGCGATCCACGATCGTGCCCGCACGAAGGTAGCCGAGGTACGGCGTCTCATCGTCGGGATAGCGGTGCACCCACGCCTGCAGCGCCTTGGAGGCGATCTTGAACGAGCCGTCCTTCTGCACCGTCCGGGCAGGCAGGTCCGCGAATCGAGGGTCGCCGCCGTCCGGCTCCGAGATCACCGCAGCATCGGGCTCGTCGAACACGATGTCCTCCGGCTCCGCGGATGCGGCCGCAGAAGCCGACGCGGTAGGCGCAACGCTGGCAGAGACCGACGCGGATGGCGAAGCGTCCGCACCAGCCTTGGGCTTGCTTGCACAGGACGGCAACGCGGCGAGCACCGCGAATGCAACAGCGAAGGCTGGGCGACCGGACTTCATGGCAGACGCCACGATGCGTCGTCGAGAAGGGAGGGGAAGTCAAGGATTAGTCTCACAACGTCCCCTCCGGCGCCACGAGTGGCGCGCGTACTCCAAGCTCGATCTCACCGTCGAGCCATTGCGCGTGATGCACAGCTTCCTTGCTCGACGGATCGAAGAACCGGAAGCCCCGCAACCCGGGCATCCACGCAGCAACCTGGGCGCGGAGCAGGTCTGCGCGCGCGATCACGCGCGGCATCAGCACCGTGTCGCCGTAGACCTCCGGATACGACGCGATCTTGACAGCGCACGCGAACATCGCTCCAGGCTCAGGCATGGCCGTGACTCCCGGAACCCTCCCTTCTTGCGCGAGCCAGGCCAGATGCCGCGCTGCGATCTCGTCGAGCAACCTCGCTCGCACCGTCCTCGCTACTCCTTCTTCGAGCCCTTGCGCGATCCAAGGCTCCACCAGGTCAGCAGCCTGCTGCGTGCGCTGCCAGACCACCAAGCGGTTGAGGAAGTGCCCAATCTCGTGGACCAGCACCAGCGCTCCGGACGCGTACCCGTCCTGAACGACAATCCATCCGGTGATGTCCTGATCGGAGCGGGGGGGCCACGACCGGTAGAGGCACTGGAAGATCGCTCCCACCGCCGCTGCAGCAGGGCGAGCCCGCGGCTCGCGCAGGCAGATCCAGTAGCGCGTGCCCGAGGATTGGAGCGCAACCAGGGTCCCTGCCTCGATCGCATCCACCGCACAGCGTGCGGCCTGCGCATACGCCGGTCGCGGATCCTCGAGCATCGCTGCCAGGACCGGAGCCAGCAGCGGCGAGACTCGACTCGGGTCGCGAAGAACCGGATGCACGCCCCCCCCTACTTGGCGGTCCAGGCTGCCACCCGGTTTCGTCCAGCCTTCTTTGCCTCGTACATCGCCTCGTCCGCCCGCCCGATCAGCGTCGAGAACTCCTTGCACCCGGAGTCGAGGACGGTGCTCCCCACGCTGACCGTAACCGCAATCGGCCCGGCATCGGTCTGGACCGGCTCCTGGTCAATCCTCGCGCGGAGCCTTCCGGCCACCACAGCGGCGCCTGCCTTGTCGGTCTCCACGACGAGGATGGCGAACTCGTCTCCTCCGAGACGCGCCACGATGTCCGAGCTTCGCAGGAACCTTCTGCAGGTCGAGCCAATCTCGGCGAGCACCTGATCTCCCACAGCGTGCCCGTGGGTGTCATTGACGAGCTTGAACCGATCGATGTCGAAGAGGATCAATCCGAGCGGGTGGCCATAGCGTCGAGCCCGATCGAACTCGCGCTTGGCGAGGTCGTTGAAGCCGCGACGGTTGTAGGTGCCGGTCAAGGGATCGGTCACCGCCAGGCGCTCCATCTCGACGTGCACGCGGGCGTTGTGCCACGCACTCGAAATGGGGTTGCACAACGCGTCGATGAACCACTCGGCATCAGGGTCGAAGGCCTTGGCGAGGTCTGACAGCAAGAGCAATGCGCCCCCCGGATCGCCCGTCAGAGGAGCCGATATCACCGAGCGAGCGTCGGCAAAGTCAGAGGGGGCCGATTCGGCGGCCGACGTGCCAAAGCCTTCGCGCGCGCAAAACGCACGCCCCGCCAGCAGGGCTTCGCGCACGCAGGGATCGGTCTCCTCCAGCAGCATCCCCAGCGTGTCCTCCCTGAATCCTCGCGCGGCGCGGACCTCCAGACGGTGCGACCGCGGCCGGCGCTCGAGCAGCATGGCCGCGCGAGCCGCGGGGATCGCCTTTAGAGCCCAGTCGATCGCTCTCGCCGGCAGGGCGTCCGCGTCCAGCGTTGCGCTCAGATCTTCCGTGGCTTCCTGCACCAGGGTCATCAGACGCATGCGTCGATCGCGCTCGGCAATCGCGCGCTCGAGCTGCGCATGATGCTCCGCCAGGGAGCGCTGCGAGCTGGTGAGCTCCTCGTTGAGACGGGTGAGCTCCTGCAGAAGGTCCTCGCGCAGATCCGCGCCGCGATCACTGCGCAGCACGCGTCCTCGCACCGAGGATTCGGTCATGTTGCGCCACGCCGACCCCTGCTCCACGCTCGCCCGCACCCACGCCTCGAACAGGGATTGCGGCTCCGCAGCGCCTGCCAGCCCTACGACGAGGAACGTGTCACCGGACATGCCGCCCACGAAGCGCATCGCACCTGGTCCGTGGGCGAGCTGCAGATCAGCCGCGAACACCACGCCCCGCACCTTGAGCCGGTGGATGAACTCGATCGCCTTGTCCCTGGCGGACTCAGTCACGAGCGAAGGGAAGCCCATCCCCTTCCACGTCGTCGTGTCGAACGCCGCGCTGCTCTGCACCACCTCCAGCACCGTGCCTGCTCCATCGCAAATGAGCGCAAGATCGGCAGTGAGGGCGATGGTATGTTGCATGGAAGCCGACAGAAGCGTACCCGCGTTTCGACGCTCTCACCAGGGGAGACAGGAGGTCCGGAGCGCCGAAGCCCCCGATTCCAGCCGATTCGTGCTTGACGCATCCGAGGGGTAGGCTGCACGTATCGCGCATGCTCCGGTGTCTCGCTCTTGCCGCGTGCGTGTCCGTGCTCGCCGCGTGCGGCCCCGCAACTCCCCCCAGCCACGTTCCCGATTCCCAGGGCTCGGTCTGCACCCCCAACGATCTGCAGCGATGCGAGAAGCTCCTGACCAAGGCCCTGCTCGAGGGCGGGGACACCGACCCCTGGGTGGAACCCTACATCGCAGCCCGGAGCGCTTCTGTCGGTGCCTCCGATGGCTGGGTGATCCTGTGGAACCGTCTCAAGGCTCTTCCTCGGCTCGCCCACCCGGCCGCCGTCGTCGGCCCGTCGCCGCTCCTGTCTGCCATCGCTTCCGAGCTCAGGACCCG
Source organism: Deltaproteobacteria bacterium (assembly GCA_016218915.1). Lineage (GTDB taxonomy): Bacteria > Myxococcota_A > Polyangia > Polyangiales > Polyangiaceae > JACRCQ01. The sequence goes on along the minus strand of JACRCQ010000061.1, from coordinate 139,929 downwards.
AAGCAGGGAGCTGCGCCCCGGCGATCTGCAGCCCTTGCTGCTGGAGGTGGAAGAGCTCGGGACGCCGCGCTCGATGAAGGCCGATGACCTGCTGCTGGCGCTTGCGCGCAAGTCGAAGCTCAGCGCGATCGCATGGGTTCGCGAGCAGGACGTCGTAGTCGCGCTCGGCAGCGACCCGTTGGCACCGCTGCTCTACCAGGTGCCTGCCGTCTACGTGGAAGAGCGGAAGTTTCTCGGCAATGCTCAGGGCGCGGAGCTTGCCCGCATCCTCGCGCTGGAAGCGGGCGCCAACGAGGCGCTGTCCCTGCTCGGCGCCTTGCAGTTCCAGCAGGCTTCGCAGGTTGTCTCCCGGCTCGACAGCATGCTCGACAGCGTGGACGCAGAGAGCGCAACCGGCATGCGTGCCCGCTTGATCGCGTCGAGACGCGGCCTGTTCGGCATGGAGGCTCGCGCGAGCCAGGAGCCGGCCAAGGACGCGGATCCGCACCAGCAGCCCGATCCTGCCAAGGATCACACGCGAAAGCAGATAGCTGCGCAGGGGGCGTACGTGGCCTGGCTCCGGACGATGATGTCGAGGGCTGACGACAAGCAGGCCTGGCCTCGGCAACGCGCCATCGCGTCCTCGGCTCTGTCGCCTGCGCGCCTGGAGGCCATCGACTACGTCTTCGAGCACGATTCCGCAGCAGGGGCAGATCAGCGCTGCGAGCATTCGCACAAGCCTGTCCCCAAGGATCTCCTCGCAGGAGATCTGCTGTTCGCCAACCGTCTCGCGCAGCTCGCAACGCAAGGAGCGATCACGCCTGCGCAATGGGCGCGGTCCTACGAGGCCATGATCGGACGCGTGGAGGCCACGCAAACCGGCTGGTACATGATCTCTTCTCTGCTCTACCAGCGCGGCGATCTCCCTGGCATGTCTGCCCGAGGCTCTGCCCAGTATCGCCGCGTCACCCGGCTTGCGCTCGACTATCTCGAGGCCCTCAACCGATTCCAGCTCGCGTCGCCGGCATCGTATCAACCCGCAGGCCAGCTCCTGATTGCCTTCTCCCCAGGCGCCACCTCGGACCCGGACCTGGTCTCCGTGCTCCAGCGCCTCATGGCCGACAACGTGAAGTACAAGCTGGCTCCCGCCCGGGAGAGCAAGAAGGTCATGGAGCTGGTGCTGATCGGGTCGATGTCCGCACTGTCCTTCCCAGAGCCGATGCGGACCGCATACCTGACCGCGGTCGACAAAGAGCTGAACGACAAGCTTCGCGGAGAGCTCGCCACCCAGACAGGCTGGGACGTCGCCTTGCTCTACGGCGTGGGCGCGCTGGCGGACCACTTTCTGAAAGGTCAGGCAGACCTCGTCTTCACAGGCGACCAGATCTCCCGCGCACTCGAGAGCAGCCCTGACATCAAGGTTCGGCCCATGGCGGTGCTCGCTGCGCGAGCAGTGCAATACGCGGCGCTGGGAGGCTCTGACAAGCTCGAGCCGGACAGGGTGTCACCGCAAGGGATGGGCGCGGGCAGACGGGCGGCGCGGACGCGGCTGCGGGCATCGCTCAAGCAGATGGCTGCGCCCGGAGAGACCGTGGCCGATGCCACGCTCGACGGGGTCACCACGCTTCTCGACGGCATGATCGCAACGTCGGTGCTGATGGCGACCGAGCCGAAGAAGGACGGCGCAAGCCAGGCCAGGCAGTGCATCGCCGGCCCGAGCAAGACGTCGCCCAAGGTGGACAAGAACCTCCGAGAGCTCGGCGCGGCGCGCGATGCCCTGCTTCGCGATCGCGGCCTGTGGGAAGGCAAGACGACGTGGGCGAAGCGCGCGCGGCTGTTCACCGTGGTGCTGTCGGACATCCTCGACATCATGGCCACGCCGAGTGGCGGGGATCCTCGCTACGCACTGCCCGACAAGGAGGCGACACGCTCGATCCGGGAAGGGCTCGCGGAGTGGACCGAGCCTGGCGTGGCCGATGGGGCTGCGTCGCTCCATGTCCTGGTTCGAGCCGGCTCGCGCGAACCTGATGCATGGAAGACCCTTGCAGACAAGCACGGCAACGACATCGCGACCGTGCTTCGCGGGGTCAGCTCGCTGGTAGGCTCCGAGGGCTCTCTGCTCAGCCAGGTGGCGATCAAGGCCGGAATGGGAGTCCTGCAGTCGACGACACCGGGCGCAGGGCCTGCCCCTGAACCCGGGATACTCCCCTATGTACGAGCCTTCTACGACACGGGTCATCCAGACCACGCCACCGTTGCGCTGCTCTTGTCCAACGTTGCAGGGGGTACCACCAGCGAGTCTGCAAAGCTGGCCCAGGCGATCGCCATCGAGCACAAGAGCCCTGCGGCATGGGCGATCTCGACGCGAAGGGCCGTGGGGCTGACGAAGCCCGGGCAGCCGTTGGACGCGGTCGAGCACGAACGCTCGCTTCGGATGATCACCGACGATCGGTGCAAGGTCGCCCAGGTCGATCCCGTCGTGAGCGCAGGGCAGGCAGTGGCGCGCTTCGCCAAGGGAGAAAAGGAAGCGGCGACGCGCACGCTCGATGAGCTGATCGCTCGGGCAGAGAGCGACGGGCTGATCGTTCCCCGGGTCCACTACCGTCTTTCCGAGCCGGTGGGGACGGGCAAGATGCTGGTCGTCGACGTGCACATGACGACAGCGCAGGGCTTCATCGGTGAGAACAGCATGTCGCTGGGAATGGAGGTGTACTCGGACAAGAAGCCGACCGGATTGAAGGTCGAAGTGCTCACCAACCAGGCCGAGGACGCGGGGCGGTTCTACGCGCACGTGGCGTCGGTGGCCGCGGTCTACCACTGGATGCAGGGACACGACGCGCTCGGAACGTGGGACGCCGCACGCGCGCTGCAGGCGATCCGCACCGGGGTCCGCTTGGGTGCCCAGGTCGTCAGCCCAAGCCAGAAGAAGTGGGCCTCCGACTCGGATGAGGAGCTTCTGCTGCTGTCTGAGCTCGCATTGCGTCGCAACCAACCCCTGCTCGCGGCGGAGCTGCTCCGAGCGGTGCCCCGCGCGGACACAGCTCCCCTGCCGCCGACCGGCAAGCCTGCTGCGGAAACGACGGAGCCTCTTCAATCGGTCGCGCTGCGCGCGATCGACGCGGTGGCAGAGCCGTTGCGTCGGGCCGATCAAAGCCTCGCAGCAGTGCGAAAGGCGAGGCTTTGCGATGCGCCGAGGCTGCCGGCTGCTCCCGAGGCTTCCACGTGCGAAGAGCTTCGCAGAGGCATCGCCCTGTGGCGCGCTGGAGCGTACTCCACGGCCCCGAAGCTGAGGCCGGCCGGCAAGGAAACGTGCTTCGACGATCAGACGCTGATCGAAGTCCTCCGGCAGCTGGGAGCAAAGAAGCCTGCGGCCGGTTGGCCCAGGGCGCTGGTCGATCGCACCGTCAAGTGGACCTCGCGCGCAGTCGGCTCAGGCTATTCGCAAGATGCCATCGCCGTGATGCGCGCTGCCCGCGATGGCGAGCTGTGCGACCTCGGCCTGATCGAAGTGGCCCGGGACGCAGCTCGGCGCCCGAGCATGACACCGGGCGATCGCGTGGAATGGCTGTCCTACGCGCTCACCTGTCCGGGTCGTCGCATGGACGCCGGAACGTGGGACGATCTGTTCAGGCTGGGAGAAGCCGCTGGCAAGCTGACCGATGCGGCGACGACCCACAGGATGGATGCAGCGATCGTGCGGTTAATGATCGGGCAGAATGCGTGGGACAAGCTGCACGAATTCGCGAGCCGCCCCGCGTTTGCAGAGCATCTGAACAAGACGGGACCCGCGGGCGGAGCCATGGCGCTGGCGGTCGAGCATGCTTCCGCGATTCTTGCCGGTGTGAAGCCGGACGTGGACGGGACGGCGGATCGCTATCAGGTGTCATGCATCGTCTTCGGTGATCACGGGAGGGAGGCGATATGCCGGGAGCTCGGCGTGCTGCGCAATCGGATTTCGCGCGAGCCCATCGGAAAGCTGACCGAGAGCAGCAGGCGCCTGCTCGAGTCTGCCGCTGCGCCCTGAGGGACTGCCCGCTCAGGGCTCGACCACGAGCGTCGAGACGCTCATCGCAGGCATCGAGTAGACGAATGCGTTCGTCTTGGTGATCGCGATGTCCGGCGCCTGCACAGGTGTCGGGGTCGTTCCTTTCAGCTGAAAGACCTTGGCCGTGGTCAGCGCCAGCGTATGGGTGATCTGGATCCCGGCGTCCTGGGCGCTCGAAGACTTGTTGATTGCCACGATCACGACGCGGCTGGGCGACGCTGCGTCGATGCTCGCATACACCGAGCTGGTGGCTTGGTTGGTGGTCAACGACTGGACCGACGTGTCGCCGAACGACCCGCTCTGGCCGTCGTAGTTGCGATACATCGCAAATCCACCATAGGAGAATACCGACGTCGCGCCCATGTCCCACATGTTGGCTGCGAACAACCCTTGCTTGCCGAACACGCCGAGTACGTCCGCGATGGCCATCCCTCCGGAAATGTGCCCCCCACCGCCGTGGCTGTGCTCGGACAGCGAGAGCTTCGTGCCCGGATAGTGATCGGTGATCTTCTGGAACATGCGCGGCAGCAGGTAGATCGGCCCGTTCGTCGACCACTGCGTGATCCAAGAGGTCTCCGTGTACGTCGTGTCCCAGAGCGAGCGGGGCGCCTGGATGCGCGCTGCCACCACGGCGGCGGAGACGTCGTCGCCGACGATTCTCACGCCATTGCCCTGGGCCTCCGAATACCAGTGAAGATCGAGCACGTCGATCAATCGCTTGTTGTTCGCCTGCTCCGCCTTGTACATCTCGTCGAGGAAGAACTCGATGAAGTCTCGCCCCGCCGCGTCCGGGGCGTTCTGCAAATCCACGTACCCCTGCCAGCCGTAGTTGACCGGTGCCATGACGATCGCACTGGGATTCACCGCCTTGATCGCCTTCGCATAGGCGATGCACAGGCTGACGATCTCCGCGTAGGTCACGGGTGCGGCGTGTACCTCAGCGTGGGTGCTGCTCCACAGGTCTGGCTCGTTGTCGAGCATGAAGAAGATCGTTCGCACCGGGTCGCTGGCGGCATTGGGGAAGTGTTGGCCGAGCCACCAAACGAACTCGTCCTGGTAGACCGAGGCATCGGAGGCATTCGGTGGATCGGAGAACGCCTGCCCCTTGGCCGGGTAGGACTTCACAAAGCGGGTGTTGATCCAATTCGGCGTCTGGGTGACATCCGTGCCCAGCTTGTCGGCTGCCACGTAGCCCTGGATGGGCACTGTGACGATGTCGCTGGCATTGGCCTGGTGCGCGGCCGCGACGTTCTGGCGTGTTGCCTCGCCAGGCGTATTGCCGCCTCCGAGGTAGTTGTCGTTGTGGAAGTACCAGTCGCTTCCCGCGTTCGATGCGTTCGTCTCCCAGTTGTAGGCCGTGAGCCGATTTCCTCCGTAGCGCCCCAAGGTCAGGTTCTTCGCCGTGGTTGCCCACTCGGGCTGGTTGGTTCCGTAGATGTACCGGGAGATCGGGTGGACGTCGGTCAGCGTGTTGACGGTGAGCTTCACGTCGGATGGCCCGGGATCGTCGGGAACGATCGGGTTTCCACCACCGCCCGTGCCGCCGGTGCCGGCTCCACCCGAGCCTCCGTTCGAGGTTCCACCCGATCCTCCGGCTGTGGTGCCTCCGGAGCCGCCCTGGCTCGTGCCTCCGGAGCCCCCATCCCCGGCACCTGCAGAGCCGCCCGCAGGAGTGCCTCCCGCACCGCCCGCCGCGCTTCCGCCGGATCCACCTGCGCCACCGCTGGCACCACCCTGTCCCGAGGCACCGGCCTTGCCTGCAGCCCCTGCCTTGCCCGCAGCGCCTCCGGCTCCGGAATCCTTGCCTCCCGCTCCGCCGGACGCGTCGCTTCCGGCATCACTTCCGCCGGTGGATGCTGCGGGGGAGTCTGTGTCGCTTCCACATGCGCTCATGGCGGCGAGCGCGAGTCCCAACACCGAGATTGCGCAGAACGAAGTCGCACGCTTCATCGCAGACCTCCCACTCCTGGCGGTTGGAATCCGATCGAGTGGACGCGATCCGCGACGCAACGTCAAGCTCGTGCTCGGGTCCGTTCGCAGCGAGGCAGCCGTGGGCACGCCGCGTCAGCGCGCTGCGACTGCGCGATTGCGCCCCAGGTCCTTTGCAGCGTAGAGGGCTTCGTCCGCCGCGCGAAGGAGCTGCTCGCACGTGAGCCTCGAGCCGGGCTTGAAGGTGCTCACGCCGAGGCTGATCGTGACGGACACGGGCGCGCGATCGCTGACCACGATTCCCATCCCGACTTCCGCGCGCAAGCGCTCGACCATGCGCTGCGCCTCCCGCGAATCGCAGCCGGGAAGGATGACCAGGAACTCCTCGCCGCCGTAGCGTCCCACCACGTCGTAGGGGCGGACGCGCGCGCACATCCTGCGTGCGACTTCGGCGAGCACGACATCGCCGACCTGGTGTCCCAGGCGGTCGTTGACAGCCTTGAAGTAGTCGATGTCGGCCATGGCCACGGAGAAAGGCCTGCGCTCGCGCTGGCCGCGCTCCAGCTCGCGCTCGAGCGCTTCGAGGATGGAGGCACGGTTCCACAGTCCCGTGAGCGAGTCGTGGGTAGCCTGTGCGCGCAGCTCCTCGCGGGCTGCTACCAGCTGCTCCTGCAGCTCCACGATCCGCCGTCCCGCCCGAAGCCGCACGCGCAGCTCCTGCGGGTCGAACGGCTTGGCGAGAAAATCGTCGGCACCCGCTTCCATCGCCTCGATCAGGTCGTCATGCTGCGCCCGAGCGGTCAGCAGCAGCAGATAGGTATAGGGCTCACGCGTCGGGCTGCGAAGGCCGCGGATGATCTGCAGCCCATCGCGGCCTGGCATCACCCAGTCCAGCACCGCGAGCCTCGGCGGCTCGGGTTGCTGCAAGGTCTCCCAAGCCTCGTTGCCCTCCCGGGCCGTGACAACTTCATATCCCCATTGCACGAGCTTGTGCTCCAGGATGTGCAATGAGACCGCATCGTCGTCCGCTACCAGCACCTTCACGACGGAACCTCCCCCCGGATCCGCGCCAACGTGTCGCCGAGCTGCCGGACCTGATGCTGCAGGTCGGCGACTGCGGCCTCGATCTCCGCGAGATCGCCCGAGCGACCCAGCATCTCGAGCCTGTGTGCACTTTGGAATGCGGGCCCCACGTGGAAGTTGCCGACAGCGCTCTTCAGGGCATGCGCTGCGCGCTCCAGGGACCTCGCATCGTTCGCTTGGGCTGCACTCGCCACCGAGTCCAGCATCCCGGTCTGCGTCTCGAGGAACACGTCGATCGCTGATGCCAGCAGCTCCTCGTCGCCCTCGAGCTTTTCGAGCAGATGGGCTCGATCGAGCACGGGCGCCGGCTGCGCCGACGTCCTGCTGCGGGACGCCTCTCCCTCGAGGGAGGAAGCGTGGCGGGTGGCGGCTACGACCTCCTGCACCGCTCTTGCCAGCTCCGCCGCCAGGATCGGCTTGGCCACATACCCATCCATTCCGGAGCGCAGGCACCGCTCGCGATCTCCCTTCATCGCATGCGCGGTGAGCGCCAGTATCGGCACGTGCCCTCCGCGCTGCTGCTCGCGGCGCCGGATCTCCGCCGTAGCTTGAAACCCGTCCAGGGTCGGCATCTGCACGTCCATCAGGACGAGATCAAAGGGGCATGCCTCCAGCGCCTGCACCGCTGCGCTGCCGTCGCCGACCAGGACGACCGAGTGCCCCTGGCGTTCGAGGAGCATGGAGATGACCCTGCCATTGACCTCGTTGTCTTCTGCCACGAGCACGTTGAGCTTGGTTCCGGCGACCCACGAAGCCTCCAGGGAGGGATGGGCGGAAGACGCTCGTGACGGGCGAAGCGGCGCGCGCAGCGCAATCAGGATGGCGCCGAACAGCTCCGACTGCGCCACAGGACGCGTCAAGCACGTGGCGATTCCCAGGTGCTTGCATTGCTCCTGGTCGATTCGGTCGGACGTGGATGCGAGCAGGATGATCACCGGACTATTCTTCCCATGGTGTTTGCGCAGCCGTTCGGCCAGTGCGACGCCGGACATTTCGGGAAGCTCGGTGCTGGTCAGCAGGAGACGGTAGGGGATCGGTTCCTGCGCCGAACGTTCGAGCTCGGACCACGCCTGCTCGGCAGACGCGACGATGACTGGTTCGAGCGCCCAGCTGCGGAGCATCATTTCTAGCTGCCTGCGGCCCAGGGGAGGATCGCCCACGACCAGCACCCGCCCATACGACGTCTGACCTTCGTCCGGCTCTTCCGACGTCCCACCTGCCATTCCACTGGCCGCATCCAGGCACAACGCAAAGTGGAACGTGCTTCCTTTCCCCATCTCGCTTTCGACGTCGAGCGCGCCGCCCATCATCTCCACGAGACGCCTGGAGATTGCGAGCCCCAGTCCTGTGCCCCCGTACCGACGCGTGGTGGATGCATCGGCCTGGGCGAACATGTCGAAGATGATCCCCTTCTTGTCCTCTGCGATGCCCACGCCCGTGTCGATCACCGCAAAGTGCACGTGTCCCGACGCGTCCGGGTCCACCGAGTGGCTGACCTCGATTCGCACCCCTCCTTGCTCGGTGAACTTGATGGCGTTGCTCGTCAAGTTGGTCAGCACCTGTCCGAGGCGCCCCGCATCGCCCACCCGCACATCCGGAACCGACTCTTCCACGTGCCAGCTCAGCGCGAGCGACTTGCGCGACGCCTCCAGCTGCAGCGCGTCCACGGTGTCGCTGAGCAGCGCGCGAAGCGAGAACGGCGTCGCATCCAGCTCGATCTTGCCTGCCTCGATCTTGGAGAAGTCGAGGATGTCGTTGAGGAGGCGAAGCAGCGCGGTTGCTGAGCCCCGCACCACTTCGAGGTGCTCACGTTGCTCGGTGCTCAGCTGCGTGTCCAGCACCAGCTCGGTCATGCCGATGATCGCATTCATCGGAGTCCGGATCTCGTGGCTCATGTTGGCGAGGAACTGGCTCTTTGCGATGTTCGCAGCCTCGGCCGCTGCGGCCAGCCCGCGTGCGCGCGCGATGGCTTCCTGCAGCCGACGATTGATGTGCCGCGTGCGCTCGTTGGCAGCGTCCTCCTCGCGCTTGGCTTCGCGCAGCGCCGCTTCCACCCGCTTGCGATCCGTGATGTTGCGCATGAACGCGAACGTCCTGCCCCCCCACCAGGGCAGATGCCGAGCGCTCACCTCGACATCGATGAGACTTCCGTCCTTGCACCTGTGGCGCGTCTCGAAGCTGTCCGAGCCCTGCTCCACGATCCGTGCGAGGTGCTTGCGAACGCGATCCACATCCTCGACCGCTTCGACATCTGCCACGGTCATACGCAGCAGCTCCTCGCGCGTGTACCCAATGATGCGGCAATACCCCTCATTGACGTCCAGGAAGCGCGCGGAGTCGTCCACGACCCAGAAGCCGTCCTGCGTGGTCTGCACCACCGTGCGAAATCGCGCTTCGCTCTCTCGAAGGGTCTCGTCGGCGCGCTTGCGCTCCGTCACGTCGGTGACCGCTGCCAGCACGCAGGGACCCTGGCCGAAGTCCACCTGCACAGCAGAGGTCGGCCCGATCATCCGATCGCCGGCCCGGTTGCGGTACACCACCTCCTGGTTTCGTATCGTCTGATGGCGCCGCACGGCGTCAAGAATGCCAACCCGATCCGCATCGTTCTCGAACAGGTTCAGCGACGCCCCGTGGCTCCCTACCGCCTCCTCGCGCGTGTAACCGCTGAATCTGACGAATGCGTCGTTGACCTCCACGAGCCGGCCCGTTTCCAGGGACGTGATCACGATGAGCGAGGGTGTTTCGCGCAGGATCGCGGACGCCTTCGACTCCGACGCCATCAACGCTCGCTGAGCGAGCTGACGCTCGGACATTCGCACGTGGCGCGCTGCCTCCGCGGACAGAAGCTCGGTGAGATCCACAAAGCTCTCGACCAGCACAGCCCGATCTCCGAGCTGCATGGGCACGACCCGCTTGAGAATCGGGAACGGGACTCCATCCGGGGCGAGCAGGACGCGCTCCGACACCAGGTCGGTTCCACAGCTTCCGTCCCCCGGACAGTCCTCTCCCGGTGGAACGCGGAAGAATCGGCTGCAACGCGCACCGACGACCTCCTCGCGCTTGGCCCCGAACATCCGCAGCGCAGTCGCGTTCACATCCAGAATGCTCCGCGTGGCCGAGTCGACCACCAGCAGCCCGCACTGGACTGCGTCGACAATCTCGATGAGGCATGCAGCGTCTCGCAGCGGCGTCCCTGGCATGTCGGCTCCTCCCTGGGTGGGTAGGATGCCGGTGGACAGCGCCTAGTTTTGGGCGATCGGCGCGATCGCCTCGGCGCCGGTCGCGATCGGAGCGCTACTGGAATCCTCGGCGGCTTGCGCGCTGGACGGGCTCGCAGGTTCGGTCGTCGGTGATTGCGGCGGCGCCTCGTCCGCAGCGGGAGCAGGCGAGGCCGACGGCGTGGCCGGAGGCTTGGGCGCTTGCCCTGCCTGAAGATCCTTGATTGCGTCGCTCAGCCGCGCTTCGAGCTGCTCCCTGGCGCGCAACGCGTCTTCGCCCTGAAAGTCCTGCTGTGCGATCAGCTGGTCCGCCAGCCGGGCGATGCGCCTGAGCTGTCCTCGGGGAAACGAACGTTTCGCCGATGCGACGCCTGCCTCGTCGCGCTGCGCCATCAGCATCACGACCTTTTCCAGCGATTCGCGCGCTGGCCCCCGGGCAGCCCGCGACGCCACCCGAAGCGCATGGAGCAGCGGCGTGTCGGATCGCCCGGCGAGCGTCGCCATCGCCAGCGCTGCTCCGGCGAACACACACGACGCCACGTGCATGACCAGGGGCTCGGAAGCGTATCGCACCAGCACCACCGCGCAGAGCGCCGAAGCGCCCAGCGCAGTCGCGCCTCCGACGATCAGATCAGCTTTGGTGCGGGCCAGCCAGACGCGCGGTGCGAGCCACAGCAGGCACATGGCGGCGGTCGCGAATACCGGCGACCAGCCATCGAGCCATCCGAAGGCGAGGGAAGAGCCGGCGCCCAGCGCCACGGCGATCCAGCTGATGCCGCCCTGTGCGACGATCGCAGCCGCGACTCCGATCACCACGGACACGGGAGCGATCAGCAACGAGTCCACGCCAGATGCGTGGAGCGAGATCTGGACCACGAGCAGTGCAGCGAGCAGCAGGGCAAGAGCGATGCTTCGCATGTAGTTGTGCCTCAGTACGCAGCCTCACGCGCCAGGTTGGAGTTCTCACGTGCGCCGATCGGACGAGCTGGAGCCGCGCCCGCAGGCGAGCTCGAGTATACGCGCGCATCACCCTCATAGGCGCGCTTCTGCGCTCGGAGACGATCCGCCGCCTTGGCCGGCGCACGGCTTGCTGCCTTGTCCAGCTCTTCGGCGGCTGCGCGGTTCAGCTGCAGCGCGAGCTGACGGTCCCCTCGTTCGAACGCGGCCGCCGCTTCCTGCTCCCGGCGAGACGCGTTGAGGCTGGCGGTGCTGGCAAGCACGCTCGGATCAACGGAAGCGTCCGCATCCTCCTGGCTGCCCACCGCTTCGACCCGCAGCGCCGGCGTCGAGGTCTCCACGCGAGAGCCGAGCGACACCGGAACCCACGAGAACGTCGCACGCACCGTGGTCCAGCTTCCCGGCGATCCCGCATCCGCTTCGAGCGACACGATCGCCCGTCGCTCGTCCCCCGAGAACAGCGAGCCGAAGGATAGCTGCACACCACTGGAGCTCGGATCCCACGTCGCTCCCCACACATCGCGGACATGCCAGCCGCGCGGCAGATCGATCCGTGCATTGGCGTCCTGCACCGTCGTGGTGCCCGTCTCCCGCAGCTCCTTCGTCAGGAACCGCTCCAGCCCCGCCGACTCACCGATGTACTCGTAGTTGCCTCGTCCGCGATCCGCCACGGCCGTCAGGTACCCCGCGTCGTAGTCCACGCCGATGCCGAGCGCGGACGCGGTGATTCCGCGGGCAGCGAGCGAGCGCGCGACGTTCGGCCCTGTGTCGCGCGGCGAGCCGGATGTGTCGCGTCCGTCGGTGACGAGCACGATCCGCTGCGGTCGGGCAACCTGGTCCATGGCGAGCAGGCGCGATGCGATCCGCAACGCATTGGCGATGTCCGTGTTGCCGCTGGCGTACATGCGCTCGATTGCGTTGCGCGCACGCTCTCGTCCTTCTCCCACCGACACCAGGGGAACCGCGACCTGCGCGTCCGATGCGTACCGGACCACCGCAACCATGTCGTCGTTGTGCATCTGGTCGAGCATCGCGATCGATGCCCTCTTCGCATCCTGGAGCTTCTGTCCCTGCATCGAGCCTGACGTGTCGATGACGAGGACCATGGAGATCGGCGTCCTCACCGACGACGTTCTTTCATCGGCAGAGACACGGACCTCCAGGAACAGGGGACGGGTGCCTGAAGCGAGGATTCGCCCCTGGCTCAAAGCGAAGCGCGCGGTGGCCGCGGTGGCCCGAACCGTGGCCGAGGTCTGCGGCGGGGACGGGTCGTTGCTGGGAGGCGTAGGGGGGGAGGTCGCAATGGTCAGGACGTTCGAGCCGCGCGGCCAGATGGAGCCCTGCCCCCGGTCGGCCAGAACGAGCCCGGCGATGCTCAAAATGACCAGGGCAAGAGCAATGCTCGTGCGGATGTGGGGATCGAGCCAGCGTGCGAACATGGCGGGTGCCTCCTGTCCGCAATACGGACTGGAAGGCCGAAGGATCTGCAGTGGCCCTACCAACCGGTGCTGGACTACGATTCGACCCATGGAACGGCTGCGCGCTTGGGCTTTGCCGGTTGTATGGATGTTGGCTTCGGGCTGCAGCCGCTCGACGGATCCAACCGATCCGCCCCGTCCCTACCCCCCGCCGCTCACGGCGCCCCGTCCCAGACCCGCTGTGTCCGCTTCGCCGTCGGCGCACGTCGAGACTGCGGTCGACGCCTCCACGGACGCCACAACCGTGCGTGCGGTGGACACATCTGCCTACCCCTGGTTCGCGGATGGGTCGATCACCGCGCTGGAACCGGTCGATTGCCTTGAGGATCGATTCCAGCCCCCGTCCGGATACTCCCGGGTTTCAGTGAGTCCAGGCACGTTTGGGGCCTGGTTGCGTCGGCTACCGCTCGCGGCGCCTGGCACGCTGGTGAAGTCGTACGCGGGCGGAGTTCTCTACGAGCCTGGACACCCGAACATCGCCGCCGTGGTTGCCCTCGACCCAGGGACCGCGGATCTGCAGCAATGCGCAGATGCTGTGATCCGGCTCCACGCGGAATGGCAATGGTCGCAGGGCAAGCGCGACATGACCTGGCGCGCGGCAGCGGGCACGATGCCCTACGAGCGCTGGGTCAAAGGCGACAAGCCGGTGGCCAAGGGCGCGGCGCTCACGTGGGAGCCGGGAAAGCCGCGTCCCAGGGACGACCATGCGAGCTTCCGTCGGTACCTGGACGCGGTGTTCATGTTTGCGAACACCGGGTCGCTTGCCCAGCAGGCGCGGCCCGTGGAGCTGGCAGACCTGTCCCCTGGGGACTTCCTGATCATGCCCGGCTCCCCCGGGCACACGGTGTTGATTCTCGACGTCGCGGCCACGGCTGAGGGCAGAAAGACCGTGCTGCTGGGGCAAAGCTACATGCCAGCGCAGAACTTCCAGGTGCTGCGCCCTTCGAAGTCGCAGACCTGGTTCACGATCGATCCTGAGGAGCCCGGGCTCAAGACACCGTTCTGGCGTCGGTTCCCCTGGTCGCTGCTGCGCAGGCTCTGAAGCTGCCGCTCGTGGCTACTTGTACTTGCTGCGCTGGACCGTGACTTCGTATTGAGGCGCCGTTGCCGGGCGCTTGGCAGCGAGGTCGCCGGACGCAGCGGTGATCATCGTTGCAGGGAATCCGGCCTGGATGAACACGGCACGCAGGCTCTCGGAGCGATCCGCTGCGAGCTTCTCGGTTGCCGGCGTGTCGCCGGGAGCGTCAGCAAATGCCTCGATGATGACCCGATCGACCGGGACCATGCCCCTGGCGCGCTGGGCGATCATCAAGAGCTGGGTCTGCATCTGCGGGGTCATGCGCGCCTGGTTGGGAGCGAAGCGAGCCGGCGCCTGCACCGACACCTTGGCGCCGTCGACCACGGTCAGCTCCTTGGCGCCGGGCTCCGGGCAGCCGTCGTTGTCGTCGACGCCGTTGATGGTCTCGGCCTGCAGCGGGCACTTGTCGAGGTCGTCGGAGATGCCGTCCTGGTCATTATCCGGCTCTGGACATCCGTCCTCGTCCTGGAATCCGTCCTTGTCCTCACGCGTGTTCGGGCACTTGTCCTGCTTGTCAGGGATGCCGTCCATGTCATTGTCCGGATCTGGACATCCATCCTGATCGTTGTAGCCGTCGAAGTCCTCGGGCGCGTTCGGGCACTTGTCGTCCTTGTCGAGGATCCCGTCGCCATCGTTGTCCGGGTCCGGGCACCCGTCGCTGTCCTCGAACCCGTCCTTGTCCTCGGCCTTGTTGCGGCACTGGTCGTCGGCGTCCGGAACGCCGTCCCCGTCGTCATCCAGATCCGGGCAACCATCGTCATCCTTGAAGCCGTCGTGATCCTCCGGCTTGTCCCTGCACCGATCCAGCTCGTCCGGGATTCCATCCCGATCATTGTCCGGGTCGACGCAGCCGTCGTCATCCTCGAACCCGTCGCGGTCTTCCTTCTGCGCAGGGCACTTGTCGTCGCGATCCAGCACTCCGTCGCCATCGGTGTCGCGCGCCAGCGGCGCGTAGCGGACGCCGAGCACGAAGCGGTAGCTCGGAGAGGTCATCGAGGACGGATCGGTCAGCGGAAGAGCGGTGCCGCCGCTTGCAGCGACGGAGAAGTCGCCGCCGGCGATCGGAGCTGTGCGCACGGTGGCCATCCATTCCGCGGGCACGAGCTTGCGGGTGGAGGATTCGGCTACGAGCGCCGCTGTGGTCGGATCGCGTCTGAGCTGCTCCTGGCCCACGAGCGTGGGCAGCGCGAATGCCTCGATCGCTGCGCTGAGCTTCTGCTCGGGCAGGATGTCGAATCCGACGCCGACCGCGGAGAAGAGCTGGGAGCCCACGCGGGTTCCCGCGAGGGTGCTGGTTCCGCGCAGACGGGCCCCGAGCTCGGCGCCGACGAACACGCGTCCGATCCTGTAGTCCGCGGAGACCGTCGGGTACCACACCGCGCTCCGATCGCCTGCGAACGACTGCCGATCGCCGACCGGCGCACTCATCTCGAAGCGCGCCGTGGCTGCGAAGCCCTGGGTCGGAAAGGCCCGATCGCGCGGCACCAGGGCGTAGGCAAGCCCGTAGCGCAGATCCCGCACCGCCGTCGCAGGGATCGGCGTCGCATGGCTCGAGGTGTAGCCCGAGAGCCCGGAGCCGGTCTGGTACAACGACGCTGGCATCGCGAAGGTCAGCTCGAGCCGATTCGTCACGCCGAAGGCCCACAGGAACGACGAGTCGACCAGGTGGTTGACCGCAGGGACCTCGGTGCCGGCCGGGTCAGGCGAGGAAGCCCTGAGAACGATCGGCTTGCGAAGGTAGGTGGTCACGATCCCGAAGGAGAACTGCCCTGTGGCCGTGGTCTCCGTCGCGCCCACGGATTGGAAGGTCGCTGCGCCCGCGTGCGGCCAGAGCGTGTCGGAGTTGATGCACGAGCTCAGCCGCGACGCGTTGTTGCACTCGGAGGCCCCGGAGAGGCAGGTCACGCCAAGCGTGGCGGCCAGAGCCGAGAACGACAGGAAGGTGGTCAGGGATCGCATCGAATCGGGCCACCCTACACGCGATTCACGCGGTTGGGGAGACGACATTCACACGGTTGCGCCGAGCCACCCCGGCAGGTCGCGTATCGATTCCAGCACCGCATCCGGATGAACCTCGGACCGCGCCGCAAGCTCGGGCCGGTACTTGCCCGTCTTCACCAGGACTCCCTTTAGCCCGAGCGATTGCGCAGCCGCCACATCCGTGTCGAGGTCGTCGCCCACCATCGCAATCTCGGCGGCAGGCACTCCCATCGACTCGATCGCAAGCTCGTAGAACCGCGGCGAGGGCTTGCCGATCACGGTCGCCTGACGCCCTGATGCGTACTCGAGCGCTGCGATGAAGGCCCCGATGTCGATGCGAAGCCCGTCCCCCGCCTCCCAGTACCTCCCCTTGTGCAACGTCACCAGCTGGGCCCCCCCAAGGATCATCGCAAATAGCCTCTGCATCAGATCCCCATCCCACCGGTTGCCGATGTCGCCCACCACGATCACCTCCGGCTCCTTGTCCGACCGGGGGAACTCCGCGAAGTCTCGAAGCGTGTCCTCGGCCAGCAGGAGCAGGCAGCGCGGCGATCCCATCTTGCGCAGGTAGCGAACCGCAGCCTGCGGTGCGCTCAGGATCTCTCCCCGCTCGATCGGCATGCCAAGGCCGATCAGCTTGTCGTGCAACGATTCCGCGCAGCGCGTGGTGACATTGGTCACGAACCGGCATGGCAGGCCGCGGTCACGCAGCTCTCGCAGCGCTTGCGCAGCTCCTGGCACCGCGCGGTCACCGATGTGGAGCGTACCTTCCAGGTCGAGCAGGACGGCTCGGATCATGGCGGCAGCATACCAGCGATCCTCCCCAAGCGGATCTTGGTGGCGTGCTCGAATCCCGGCCGCTACGCCCGATCCGCGGCAACGAGCCGGTCCACGACCTTCACGTACGACTCCATGGCCTGGTCGCGCGTCATCCCCTTGCGCGACGTCCACGCATCGAACTTGGCGCGACCCTTGAGATCGAACATGCCCGGCCGCTTGCCCTGCACGTCGCCCGACGTGGCCTGCTTGTACAGCCCGTACAGCTCGAGAAGTGCGTCGTTGGAAGGGGTCTTCGAGAGCTTCTTGACCCGGCCTTGTGCGTCGTCGAACTGCTCCTGGAGTGTCATGCGAGCTGTATAGTCCCGAGCAGGGCTGTCGGCTACCGGCGACCCGGCCCGAATCGTCCAGCAGCTCCCCCGAGGGAACTCTTGCCGTCGCGCGTTGTCTTGAAGGCATGTTTCGACGAGACACCCGACGGGTCGTCTCGGCGCTCGGGGCTGCCATCGCGGTGAGTACGCTCGCCGCAAGCGCCGGTGCCGATCGACTCAGCGGCACCCGATTCGAATGCAGGGAGCTCGCCCACACGGTCGATATGCGAGTGGATCGAGGGCTCGCGGTCCTCGTGGTTCGACGGACCGTGATGAACACCGGGGATCGCTCTGACCAGTCGACCTTCTGGATCGACGTGCCGAATGGCGGCGTGGCGACGCGACTGCGATCGCTCGGCATGCGCGGTGGCGAGCACGTGTGGTTCGAAGGGGAGCTGATGGAAGCCGAGGCCGCGGCGCACAAGTACAAGGAGCTGACCGGCATCGGCGGCTACTACCCGAAAGACCCTGCCTTGCTGTCCTGGCGCCGCCAGAGCGAGCTCGCGCTGCAGGTCTTCCCAGTACCTGCCGGGGGCCTGAAGACCGTCGAGTACACGATCAAGCTGCCCGCTTCCTATCGCGAAGGGCGCTACCAGGTCGAGCTGCCGAAGATCGGCACGGACGTGCTTGCTGCGGACCTGACGATTGAGCCGGCACGGCAGGGCGACGAGCTTCTCGTCAATGGCCGTCCCGAGATCCCAGGGGCCAAGGTCAAGCTCGACCAGTCTGTGAAGATCGAGCTTGTGCCCCGCGGGATGCCTCGCGTTGTCGGTGGGCTTGCTTCGCTCAAGATCTCGCGCGGCCGCGTGTTCTTGCATGCGCACGTGGAGGCTGCGCCGAAGCTGTCCGCTGTGCCGAAAGGCGCTCACGTCGTGGTGCTGATCGACACGTCCCGCTCGGTCGACGAGCAGGATGTCAACGCTTCCATCGCTGCGTCCAAGGCCTACCTGTCGCACTTCAAGGACGCCAAGGTGGAGGTGATCACCTTCGACCGGAAGCCCCACCGCACGTTCGGCAGCTTCATGCCCGTGGCGCAGGCGCGGGCTAGGCTCGATTCGCTTCATCCGACGCAAGGCAACGGAAGCCATCTGGATGCTGCGCTCGCGGACGCGTACGCCGCGCTGGGCCAGGTCGCTGCTGGCACGCCAACGCGCATCGTGATCATGTCCGACCTCAGGATGCGAAGCCGCCTGACCCCAGCGATGGTCAAGCCGATCACCGCGCGAGGCAACGCAGTCCTGCACATCGCCACGCTCCAAAACGGCGGCGAAAAGCTGATCCGCGATGACGACAGCGCATGGGCGCCTGTGGCCCGCGGCACCGGCGGGCTTGCGTGGTCCGCAGAGTCCAGCGATGACGTTGCCAACACCGCAGCCAGGCTCCGCGTGTACGAAGAGCTCGCTCGCCCCTTGCGGCTCGATCGCTTCAAGGTCGAAGCACGAGAGCTGGCGGAAAGTGCGCTGGCTCCCCCGGAGACGCTGCTCGAAGGGGAAGGTTTCGAGAGCCTGCAGATTGCGCCTGCCGAGGTCACCGCGCTCGAGGTGACCGGAGAGCTGTGGTCGCGGTCGATCCGCCTTCCCATTGCGGTCGACCCGGCAGAGACGCGCAACTGGTCTGCGCTGGCGTTTGGCTCGCAAATCCTCTCGGAGCTCGACGAAAAAGAGATGATGGTACTCGCGAAGCGGGGTGCTGCGGTCTCTCCGGTCACGAGCTATCTGGCAATCGAGCCCGGCGTGCGTCCATCCACCGAGGGGCTGGATGACGGCGAGCGCACAGGGACCATCGGCCACGGCTCAGGCACGGGAAGCGGACAGGGATTCGGCTCTGGGCACGGTCGCCTCGGGGCCCACTTCGATCCTCAGAAGTGGCTCGTGAGCGAGATTGTGGAGGGGTGGAAGAAGTGCGGCGGCACAGGCCACGCCACGGTGACCCTGGAGACTACCTCGCAGGAAGTGGTGGACGTCCCTTCGGTGGTACTCGCGCCTGCGGCGGATGCAAAGCTGCACTCCTGCCTGACCGAGGTGGTCTGGGCGCTGGATCTTCCCAGCGGATTCCGCGCCCCGATCCAGGAGTGGACCGTCGACGTCTGACCGGAACCTTCCCGTTCCCAAGGTGTCATCAAGCCATGTTCAGGCGAGCCAGAGCTTGGGTGTCCTGTGCCTTCGGAGTCAGCCTTGTGACAGCTGCGCTCGCGCAGAGCGCTGCTGCGGACACGGTGCATGGCACCAGGTTCGCCACGCAGGAGGTCTCCCACACGATCGAGATCAGGATCGATCGCGGACAAGCTCTGATGGTGGTGCAGCGGACCGTCCGAAATCCGGGGCCACGGCACGATCAAGCCACGTTCACCATCACGACCCCTGGGAATGGAGTCGCGACGCGTCTGCGATCGCTCGGCGAGCGCGACGGCGATCACGTCTGGTACGAGGGGGAGCTGATGGAGGCCGAGGAGGCGGCTCGCAAGTACAAGGAGCTGACCGGCCTGGGCGGATACTATCCCAAGGATCCGGCGCTGCTTTCCTGGAGAAGCCAGAATCGTCTCGCTCTGCAAGTCTTCCCCGTGCCTCCTGGCGGGCTCAAGACCGTGGAGTACACGCTCGCGCTTCCCACCAGCTACCGCCACGGAAGGTACGAGATCCGTCTTCAGAGAACCGGCACCGCAGAGCTGCCCGCAGAGGCATCCCTGTTTGCCCAGCACCCGGAAGACGGACTTCGAATCGACGAGCGACCCGTGCTGCCTGGCACTCGGCTGACGCTGGATCGCGAGGTGAGCCTGTCGCTGGTTCCGACGAACGTCCCGCGCGTGTCAGGCGCGCTCGCCGAGCTTCGAATCGCAAGAGGCCGATTGATGATGCACACCCGGGTGCAAGCAGCGCCGAGGCTCGGCGAGGTCCCCAAGGGAGCAAGGCTGGTCCTGCTGATCGATGCATCACGCTCTGTCGAGCCCGCAGACCTGGAAGCTTCGATCGCAGCGGCGCGGGCCTATCTTGCGAGCTTCGACGACGCAGCTGTGGAGGTGATCACCTTTGATCGCGAGCCGCACAGGCTGTTCGGAGACTTCGTTCCCGTGGCCGAAGCGCGCACGCGTCTGGAGACCCTGCAGGTGGAGCGACGCAACGGCAGCCACTTCGACAAAGCATTCGCACAAGCTGCCGCGATTCTCGCAAGGGCACCAGCAGGCGCTCCCAGGCGAATCGTTGCGATCTCCGATCTGCGCATGCGCAGTGGTTTGACCGCGGAGGCGGTGAAGCCGCTGGCCGCCCGCAGCGGTGCTGTGGTGCACATCGCGACGGTCCGGTCAGGATCCGAGGGGCTCCGTCGCGAGGACTCCGGTCCCTGGGCAAGCGTGCCTCGCGTGACTGGCGGGCTGCTGTGGACCGCGTCTAGCGCCACGGACCCGGCCGCATCAGCAGCGCGCGGGCAGGTCTTCGAGGAATGGGCCAGGCCCAAGCGCGTGCACCGATTCAAGGTCGATGCGGCGGAGCTGGCCCAGGGTGCGATGGCGGCACCCCAGGTGCTCGACGAAGGGGAAGGCTTCGAGGATTTGCGAATCGCGCCTGTGAACGTACGTGCCATCGACGTCTCTGGCGAGCTGTGGTCCTTCCCTTTTCGTCTGACGCTGGCGCCTGACGTCGAAGAGACCCGGCGGTGGGCTGCGCTCACGTTCGGCTCTCGCCTGCAAAGCGGATTGACCGAACCTGAGATGATGGTCCTCGCGCGGCATGGTCGTGCCGTGTCGCCCGTCACCAGCTACCTGGCGATCGAGCCCGGCGTTCGACCCTCGACCGAAGGGCTCGAGTATGGCGCAGGATCTGGCAGATTGGGGAGCAGCCACCGGACCATGGCGCCGCAAGTCCGCATGGGAACGGCGAGCGCGACAAGCAGCTTCGATCACCAGGCATGGCTGAATACCGAGATCGAGCGTGGATGGAAGACCTGCGGCGGGGCAGGGAAGGGAGCCTCCGTGCGGCTGGAGACGACCTCACGCGAAGTAGTCGATGTCTCCTACGCTGCTGCGCAGCCTCCAGATGCAAAGCTCGAGGGGTGTCTGAAGGAAGCGGTGTGGGCGCTCACGCTTCCCGCCGAGTTCTCCCGGCAATTCGATACGTGGACGGTCTCGCTTTGAGCCGTTGACCTGGGCTCGGGGTTGACCGACCATGGATCCATGCGCATCGCTCACACCTTCCTGCTGGGAGCAGGGTCGGTAGCTCTTGCCCTGCTGGTGACCGGCTGCTCGTCAGGCGACTCGACGGCGGTCAACGGGTCTGGTGGCTCGAAGGATGGAGGAACCGGAGGCAGCGCCGGCAAGCAGGATGGGGGCATGGGTGGCTCCGCTGGATCGGGCGCAAGCAAGGACGGCGGCGCAGGCGGAGCGCTCATCAATCCCGACGGCGGCGGCGTTGGAGGGGGCGGAGGCCAGGGCAGCGCGTGTACGCCTGGGACGCAGCACGATTGCTACACCGGACCCCAGGGAACCGAGAAGCTGGGCACGTGCAAGAGCGGCAAGGCCACGTGCGCAGCCGACGGCAAGACGTGGGGAGCCTGCACCGGACAGGTCGTGCCGGAGCCGGATTCGTGCCTGGACGCGCTCGACAACGACTGCAACGGCATCGTGAACGACGGCAATCACACCGCGCCAGGCTGCGCGTGCGTGCCTGGCACGACCAAGTGCGAGAACGATCACGAGCGCGTGTGCGACGCCAACGGCGACTGGGGGCCCGCAGGCGCGGAATGCTGCAAGGCAGGTCAGTTCAGCTGCGACTGCAACCAGGTCATGAAGTGCGATGTCGGCCCGCCTCCCCATTGGGTTCCAATGTCACCCGCGCTGATCTGCGACACGGCCACGGCCAAGAAGTGCGATGCAGCCACCGGGACGTGCAAGACGCTCACGACGACCGGGGCAAATGCAGCGACTGGCACGTACTACCAGTATGCGGTGTTCGAGCAATCCGCAGGCGTGTTCAAGGGCGGCTACGACGTGGACTCCGAAGGCGATCTTCTCTACGTGAACCGGGGAGGGAGCTATCTCGACGTCTACAAGGTCGAGCTGCAGGACTCCGACGGCGACGGGAAGCTCGAAGCCAACCAGCACCCGAACAACCCCCTCGAGACCGGGCCGATCGAGAAGCGAGTGCTGACCTTCGTGACCACCTACGGCGTGGTCAACGACAAGGCCCCCATGGGCCCTGCGAACAAGTCCGAGATCCTCGCAGCCTCGGACAGGATCTTCTCGCTCGGTCCAGTGCGCAACGGCGACATCACCGAGTATCTGTTCGCCACCAAGGCAACGAACGTGGTGGTGCATCCCACCAAGACCCTCGCGCTTTCGCACATGGGCTACGGTGCCGGAGATGGGCTCTGGTACGGTTCGAACGAGAGCGCGCGTCGGGTCTACTCCTACTGCCCATCGGCCAAGCAATGGGTGGCGGAGTTCCAATACCCGGACCTTGCGGGGAGCCACATGGATGGCCTGGAGGCCATCGTCTCGTTCTCCACCGGCGTCCAATACGTGTACGTCTCGGACATGACCTCGGACTTCATCGGCCAGTACCGACGCGACAGCAAGGGCGGATGGATCCAGGAGAATCTGTTCAAGTACGCTGACGGAACCGGCTCCGTGGTCGAGGGGATGGGCTACGGCGCACTGCATCACTTCTGGGCGACTGGCGGCGACGTGCTCTACGAGATCGGCGGCGGCGACCTCACGGGTTATCTGCAGTAGTCGCGTCAAACGACCGCGCCCACCACGCACGCACGGGAAATCCGGACCGATACCTTAACCAGCGCACCGGGCTGGCCGTTGTCCTGAGGTGACTCTCAAGATCCGGCCGATTCTGCCCGAACCATGGCGAGCCGGCCCAGGTGCGGCGGTGCACTGGTTCCGCAGAGTGACACGGCGCTGGGCGACGATTCTGGTCGAGGACGGACCCTTGTCATGATGCTGGACGCTGGGCGCATACCGATCATCACCTTGCACGACTTCCTCCTCGTGCCGATCCAGACTGCGTTGAGCGATCGATTGGTCTCGCAGCTCAAGGACGACATCACCGCGGCGATCGTGCGGGTCGCTGCCCGAGGATTGATCGTCGACGTCTCCGGCATCGATGTGATGGACAGCTACATCTCCCGGTCGCTCAGGGACATCGGGATGGTTGCGCGCCTGATGGGCGTCCGCACCGTGATTGCCGGCATCAACCCGATGATCGCCATGACCCTCGTGGAGATGGACATCTCATTGGGTGGCGTGGACACCGCGCTCAACCTCGAAAGTGCATTGGAGCAATTCGCCAACATCGTCAGGGTGCTCCCCGAGACCGAGATCTGGAGGGAGGAATGACCCAGCCCGCCGACGAGCCCATGGTTGCGGCGCTGTCGGTGCACCTCAACCCGATCCTCGCTCGGGCCGTCCTGACGTTGTCGCTGTCTCGCACCAAGCTCAGCCTCGAGCGCCTGGGTCCTGCCGACGGGCCAGCCCTGCAGGCCGCGATCGAGCGCGGGCTGAAGCTGTACATCCATTCACCACCTCAATTGAGGCGGTGCATGCAGGATGTGGCACGAGTGATTTCAGGTGTGACCCAGCCGGTCCCACCACCCGTGGAGCCTCCGAGCTCGACGTCAGGTCGAACGATCAGCACGTCGAAGTCCGACGTCAGGGCTGCGGAGCGCCGAGGACCCTCCTCCAGCCGCTCGAACGGGGGGAACGGCTCAGCCGTTGCCTCGGCGGCGAAAGCCGACGTGTATGCGTCGGCCGTCGCGATCGGCAGCGCGGCCGTGCGAGCGCCGCCCCAGCCTGCGGCCGTGTCCAGCCGATTCAAGATGGTAGTCCCGATCCGCGACGAGAACGACATCGTGGTGGCACGGGGCCGCGGGCGCGAGATGTGCGACCGGATGGGATTCTCGTCCGCGGTGCAGATCAAGCTGGCTACGATCATCTCGGAGCTAGCGCGCAACATCGTTCAGTACGCCGGCCAGGGCGAGATCACCATGACCGCAGTGCTCGGGGAAACGCCTGGCTTCGAAGTGCTGGCAGAGGATCGGGGACCAGGGATTCCCAACCTCGATCACGTCATGAGCGATTCCTATCGATCGAAGCGCGGCCTCGGCATCGGCCTGAAGGGTACCCGGAAGATGATGGATGAGTTCGAGATCTGGACCAACCCGGGAGGCGGCACGCGGGTGCGCGTCTGCAAGTACCTGAGGTAGCCGTGCGAATTGGCACTGCCATGCGCCCCGCAGAGGGGCAGATTGTTTCAGGGGATGCGCTCCTGGTCCTGGAAGGGCAGCCGACGACCGTCGTGGTCGCCGACGGCCTCGGACACGGGGCAGGTGCTGCAGAGCCTGCGCAAGCCTTCTGCCATTTCGTGAGGGCCCATTCCTCGATGGGACCCGATCGGATCATGAGCGCTGCCTCCACCGAGTTCGTGCATTCGCGCGGCCTGGCTGCAGCCGTGCTCCGGATCGACGTGGCCGCCGGAAAATTCTCCTATTGCGGCGTGGGCAACATCGATCTGCACGCAAGGTCCTCCAGCCCCATCCGTCCCATCAGCACACCAGGAATCATCGGTCGTCCTGTGCGCAAGATCCTGCACTTCGACTATTCGCTGACCCCCGGGGACATCCTCGTAGCGCACACCGACGGAATCTCCAGCCGGTTCGAGGTCGAGGACTTCGCCGAGCTCGACTCGGCGCCGATGGCCGCCGCGATTCTGGAGCGTCTGGGGCGATCGTACGACGACGCGAGCTGCGTGGTAATCCGGCTATGAGCCCAGATGGATGCTCCGGCGCCCGTGCAAGCGCGCCGCAGCTGCCTGAGGAGTGGCTGATTCGCGATCGGGCGGATGCAGTGGTGTGCAGCCAGAAGAGCGCGCGGTTTGCCGAGGCGGCCGGGCTGTCCCACCGGTCTGCCAAGCAGGTCGCCATCGCCGTCAGCGAGCTCGTCACCAACGTGATCAAGTACGCTGGCTCGGGCAAGCTCGTGCTGCGACGCCTGCCCGGGGACCGGGCGGGAATCGAGGTGGTGGTCGAAGATCAGGGGCCCGGGATCCAGGATCCGAGCGCAGCCATGGAGGACGGATTCTCCGCAGGTCACCCGAGCGTCGTGGAGCTGCCGCCGTCCCTGCGTACCGGCCTCGGAATCGGCCTGGGCGCGGTGGTGCGCCTGATGGACTCGGTTCTGATCGAGAATCTCCCGGGCGCAGGCGTGCGGGTCACAGCCACCAAGCACTGCGCCGTCGCGCGTTCGCGAATCGCTTCACCTTGAGGATTCAGACGGAGTCACGTCGAGGTTCGGGGCGCGGATGCGCTCTTCATCTTGTCGCGCTGGCGAAGGCACTCCCTGAGCCCTTCCTGGATGTTCCGGAGGGTCACGACCGACGACAGGTCCACTCCGATCTCCACGAGAGTCTGCGCGACCGCAGGGCGAATCCCGGTCAGGATGCACTTGGTTCCCAGCAGCTCGGCCGCCTTGATCACCTTGATGAAGTGATCGGCGGTCCGCGTATCCACCACATCCACTCCGGTGATGTCGAGAATCACGAAGCTCGCCTGCCGCGCGACGATCTCCGTCAGCAGACGCTCCATGACATCCATGCTCCTCTGGCTGTCGACCACGCCGATGAGGGGCAGAGCGAGGATGTCGTCCCATATCTGGAGAATCGGAGTCGACAGCTCGTCGATCGCCTGGCGCTGCCGCTCGATGATCTCGAGCTGTCGGGCGAGCGTCTGGTTGCGCTCGTCGCTTGCCCTGACCTCCTCGAGGCTGGTGCGGATCCTGCCCAGCAGGAAGTTGTTCATCATGCAGAGCTTCTGGACGGCACCATTGTCGATGTCGGTATGGACCGTGAAGTCGAAATCCCCCCCGACTGCTTGAGCGAGCTGGTCGGCGATTCGATCCACCTCGGTCTCGATCGCCTTGATGTCCAGCGCGGGATCGCTTTGCGTCATGGTCTCACCTGTTGGCCCCGGGAACGCTAGGCCTTGCCGAGGTACTTGACGTGGATCTCACATTCATCGTCGCCGCGCTTCATGCAGCGAGGCTCCTGGATCTCGATCTTTTCGCCGAAGTGCTCGGCGACCCAGTGCGCGAGCCCGCGGTAGAGCACGCAATGGCGATTGGGGGACTTGTAGTGGATGACCGTGGAGCTCTCGCTGTCGACGAGGCGGAACTTCGCGGCAATCGAATCACGGGTCGCGGCATCCCGAACCGACGCGGACATCGTGTTGTGAATCGTCGGCTGGCGTCGAAGCAGGTCGTGCGCACACGTGCACCCCTGGAAGAAGCCGCTCATCCGCTTGTGCAGCTCCTCGCCGCAGAATCGGGCGAACGCGGTCTCCGCCTCCACCGGGTCCAGCCCACTGAGCCCCACCGCCGCGCCCACCAGGCGCTGCCATTCGTCGTCGGAATACGCCTGATCCATGCGGTACTTCACGTCTTCGGCCACGCCCGCACGCTTGCGCACCTCCTTGACCGCATCATCTCCCCAGTTCTTGGCTACGAAGTCGAACAACAGCTGCTGAATCAGACCTACCATCGCGGTCTCCCTGTGTTAGGCACGTTGGCTCGCCATTGCCTGCCGGCAAGACACACCGAAGTGAGATAACGGTCGGCGGTAGCGTGGAGTTAAGCCCGGCGCCTGCGGGCATGGCACCAAGCACGTCCGACGGACGCCTTCGACCGCAGCACAGCGCGCGTCGGGCGCTCCTCGGTGACAGGATTGCAGGAGGGGCTAGCGGCTGCGCTTGCGCATGAGGGCGCAGGCGAGGGCGGCGATTGCCACGCCGATCAGCGATGCGGCACCGCGTGACGAGGTCGAGCCGGGCGTGGAGCACGCGCAGCTCCCCTCGTCCTTGGTTACGACCAGCTCGGGCGCAGGCTCCTTCGGCTGATCGACCACGGGCGGCACGCACTCGCCGATCGATGTGTCGAGCGAGGTGCAGCTCTCGTCCGTGGGGCACCCGTTGCCGCCCTTGCCTCGGCAACCATCGATGCAGGTCGAGATGCTCAGATCGCACACCCGACCGCTCGTTGCATCCCCGCAGTCAGCGTCGTCGTCGCATCCGCAGAATGCCTTCCCGGTTCCAATCACGCATACCGGCTTGGGGTCCTCGCACAGCTTGTCGTTCGTCTTCGAGCATTCCCCGCACGAGCCGTCGCTCTGGCAAGCAGGCGCATTCGGATCCGTGCAATCCGCGTCGCTACCGCAGGGCACGCACTTGTGCGTGCTGGTGTCACAATGCGGCGTCGTTCCGCTGCACTGCGAGTCGTCCTGGCACTCGTCCACGGTCACCACTGTGTCCTGGTTGCCGATGGTGTTCGGATCCGCGTCGGTCTGCCAGGTCTTGGGGGTGCCGCCGCCGCTGCCGGACGCAGTCAGGAGCGCGTGATTCGCAACCACGCCCTGGGTCGCCACGACCTTGGCCCGGAAGCTGATCTCGAAGCTTGCGCCCACAGGCACGAGCCCGCCCTTGGTCGCTGTAGCGCCCGAGCCCACGCGCACGGTCACGCTCTTGCTCGCTGCCTCGTACTCGCCCTGATCGTCACCCGCAGGATCGGTCTTGAGGCCGACCACGCCTCCGGACACGATCCGGATCGAGCCCGGCACGAACGCGAGCCCTGCTTCGAGCGCATCGGTCACCGTGGTGTTCACGGCATCGTCGCTGCCCGTGTTCGTCGCCTTGATCGTGTACTCGAGCTCGTCTCCGGTGAGCACCAGCCCGCCATTCAGATCCTTCACCGTCTTGGTGAAGTCGCTGAACCAGGGGGACTTGTCCGTGAGCGAGGTGACGAAGCCGCCGAGGTAGAACTTGTCGTAGATCGAGTCGGCGCTGATCGTTGCGGTCGTGTCCGCGGCCTTCACCAGCGCAGAGACGTCGACCGTGTGCAGATCATACCCCGCCATGGAGTCGGGCAGACCCGACAGCTTCGGCTCGTCCAACGCTCCTGACACCGGAGCCCCGAGATACGTGCGCGAGGAGTCGAAGAAGTTGTCGGGATTGCCGTTTCCGTTCGATACCGGCACGCCGTTGATCGCAAAGTGATCGCCCGGGTAGTCGTAGTCGCCTTCGTACACGAACGCCGACATCTTCGCGTCGAACGAGGCCGGCACCAGGAAGCCAGCCAGGTTGACCTTGGTCTCCACGAACGAGCCCTGCGACGGCGGATCCACGTGGAACAGCCCGTCGAACAGCGCGAGATTGCGCAGATCCTCGGTCGGCTTCTCGTAGAACACCACCAGCGTCCATGCGGCGAAAGCCACGTCGAGCTTGACGCCCGCGAGCGCGACACCGTCCACGCCGGTCACGCGGTACGCGCCTGCTCCGTGCGAGGCAACATAGGCAGTCACGTCGCCTGACGACTGGTAGAAGTACCAATCCGCGTTGTAGGGGTGAGGCTCGACGTTGCTGGCGTCTGCGTCGACCACCAGCTGCGCGCACGAGGGACAATCGAACACCGCATTCGTGTCCGGATCCGACCCCTGCTTGAGCGAGGCCCAGTAAAGCCGGGCGTAGGTGACCTTGGCTCCTGCCGGCAGCTCGAGCGTGGCGGCGGTGCGCGCATCGACAGCCTGCACCAGGGCTGACGCGTGCGAGTCGTGCCAGTAGAGGTCCGGCGCCGTGTCCGAGGTCTCCGCCTCTGCCGCGCATGCGGCTGCTGCCCCACTGGCGAGCGGCTGCTTGGTGTGGCAGTCGACTGCCAGTGAGCTTCCGATCACACGAGCGTCGCCGCGCTGGTCAGCCTGATGGCGCAAAACGGGCGGCGCAGACCAGGCAGAAGAAGCGGCAAGGAAGGCGGAAACAAGGGCAGCACAAGGGAGGATCGAGTAGGCGCGCATGATGGATTCACCTGTTGGCTACGATGTGCGCTTGGGTAACACTTATGGATCCAGTCGTCTATCCATATCGTACCTGAACGTACGTTCGGCCACCGCGTCGATCTCCCTCTCTGGTCCGGCGCCAAGGTCGCCTTGCCCCACTCCGCCAACGCCATCCGCCGAGCCCTTGTTGCTGTGGAGCCAGCGTGCGAACCTGACATCGCGAGCCGCTTTCCTTTCCGCAACCCGATGACGTTCGACCGAGCAGCTCCCTGGATGACTCGACGACCAGCCCTACTGGCGAGCGGGTGGGTTGCGTGCGTCGGGCTGTGGGCGTGTGGGTCATCGGACGAAGGATCGCCATGGTTTGTGTCGCAGGACGCTGGGATTGAAGGCAGCGCAGGGTTCGCAGGCTCCGCGGGGCTGGCAGGAGCTGCGGGCAGCTCAGCAAGCGCAGGCAAAGCCGGAGCCGCGGGTAGCGGCGGCCAAGCTGGAGCAGACGCGGGCGGCAGCGCAGGCAGCGTGGGGGATGGCGCAGTGGAGACAGACGCGCCGACCGAGGGTGGCGATGGTGCGCAGCCGGATTGCTCGGTGGAGGGCGTGCCTGGCGAATGCATGGACGTGGCGGCGTGCGAAGCCCTCGCAGACCATGCCGCAACTCCTGGCTTCTGCCCTGGGCCATCGAATATCCAGTGCTGCGTGCCTTACGGCCTGGCGCTGTGCGATCCGGCGGTGGTCCAGCTTCCCAATGCTTCGAAGACCGCGGAAGCGGCCGGACAAGGCGGGTGTCCAGCGGGCATGGTCCGCGTGACGACCTTCTGCATTGACCAGTTCGAGGCATCGCTCGTGTGGATGAGCGATGGAACCTCCTGGTCACCCTACCTGTTTCCCGACGTCCCGGTGCGTGCGGTCAGCGTGAAGGGTGCGGTCCCGCAGGGCTACATCAATCAGGTCAAGGCCGACGAAGCCTGCAGCAACGCGGGAAAGCGGCTCTGCACCGATGACGAGTGGCTTCGCGCCTGTCAGGGCCCGACGGACACGACGTATCCGTACGGCGACGCGCTCCAGCTCGGGGTGTGCAACGACCATCGCGACGTCCACCCGGCCGTGGAGTACTTCGGCACGACCGACAGCTGGATCTACTCGGAGATCGACAACGCCTGCCTGAATCAGCTGCCCATGTCCCTGCAGCCAGCGGGCTCGCTTGCGGGGTGCGTCACAGCGGAGGGCGCCTACGACATGATGGGCAATCTGCACGAGTGGACGGCAGACCCTGCCGGGACGTTCCGGGGCGGATTCTACGTGGACACGGTGTTGAACGGGCCGGGATGTCTGTACGCCACGACTGCGCACAATACGCTGCATTGGGACTACTCGACCGGGTTCCGCTGTTGCGCAGACTGAGGTTGCAGGAGATCGACGGGAGCGCCTAGCCTGTCGGCATGGCTACCGTGTTCAGCCGCTCCACGCGCGTGCTTGCCTGCAACAACTGCGGTGCGCCGCTGGACGTGGGTGTGCAAGCAGGTGCTCATCGCTGCGCGTATTGCCAGGCGACCAACCAGGTTTCCGACCGCGTCGACTCGATGCCTGGGGCGCCCGGCCTGGTGGACACGTCGTCGGTCAGCGAAGCCGAGCGCATACAGCGTCTTCGTGAGCAGGATGCCAAGGTCTGGCAGACACCTCCAGGGCTCGAGGACTATCTGCTCGGGGACGACCTGACCGCGGAGAAGCTGGCTGCAGCCAGGCAGCAGTGGCTCACTGCTCGCCGGGCCTTGCAGACGGGTGCGTCCTTTGCCGAGGCCGAGAGGCTCTTTCATCTGACGCTGATTCTGGCTCCGACGCTGCCGGATCGGGAATGCCGGGCGCTGCTCGAGAGTGCGATCGAGCTGCTCCCAGACGAGGGGTTTCGGCAGGTGCTGCGGTGCCGGCTCGCCCAGGCTGCGGTCATTGCGGGCGACGTGGCGGCCGCAGAGGAGTGGCTTGCTCTGGTCAACCCGCGCCCGCTGATGCTTCTGACCGACACGGCGTACCGAATCGCTGCGAGCCACGTGCTTCGGGCCAAAGGCTTGTACCCCAACGTGCTGGCGATTCTGGGGCACAGGGCAGGCGACGTGCCGATTCTCGACGCCTTCGAGTTCGAGGCCGTCCTGCTGCGGTGTGATGCAATGGAGAACACCGGCCAGCTTCCAGCGGCTGCAGCGGCCCTGCGCGAGCATCTGCTGCGCGATGCCCGAGCCCTGTGGAAGGTCCAGTCCGCGCTGCGGAGTGGCGCGCGTGCGCCGCTCTGCCCCAATGCCTGCACAGCCATGCACGCGCAGGTCTGGGATGAGCTGGACCTCAAGTTCAGGCCAAAGTCCTTTGGCGGGTGGATCCTGGGAGCCTTCGCCACGGGAGGAGTCGGCTCGGCCCTGCTGTTCGCCACGGGCTTCGTGCTCTGGCCTGTGCTCTTCGGCACGGCTCAGCTGAACTGCGGCAAGAATGGCAACGGAGCCATTGCGGTGAACACGGGTATCTGGGGCACGCTGCTGTTCTTCGTGTGCCTTGCGCTCATCGGAGGGATCCTGGGTGAGGTGAGGCTCAAGAAGGCCGGAATTCGCTCGTTCGTTCGGGTCCTGAGCGCCAAGAGCGAGCTTGTGCGCGGCAAGAACTCGACCTCGACCCGGTGGAACCTCGTCATCGAGGTCTCCTCGATGAAAGGCCTCAGCAAGGAATCCACCTCGGTGACCCAGGACACCCCTGTAGCGCCTGGCTACTATCCCTGCATCATCGACCCGATCAATCCGAAGAACCGGAGCGTGTGGTTCGGTGTACCGATCCAACCCGCGAGCTGAAGGCAGGCCCCGACGCCTTCGATGGAGCCTGCTCGCCCTGGGCGTCGTGGTGGCCGCTGCCGGTGCATTCGCCCTGGTCAAGCGTGACTGGCTGAAGACCTTTCGCCAGGAAGGCCGATGCAGGAAGGGATCGCAGGAAGACTGCATCGCGCTGGCGCTGCGCCTGGCGAGCGGCGACGGGGTCCGAGGCGACCATCAACGCGCCCAGCAGCTCTGGGCGATCGGGATGTCTGCACTGGACGGCAAGTGCATGGGGGGCGATCTGCAGGCGTGTCTGCGCGGGGCGAGCTTGGCGCGGGCCGAGGAGCACCGCTTTCCGCAGCCGGGCCTTGCGTTGCGATTGGCGGTCCGCGCCTGCGAGCTCGGCAGCGAGCCGACCTGCATGGACGAAGCGCAGCGTCTTGCAGGCCGGGGACGCGCCGAGGATGAGCAGGCGTTCTCCTTGCGAGCCAAGGCGTGCGAGCACGGACACAGCGCGGCGTGCCTGCATCTGGGAGAGCTCTATCGACACCAGCACATTCCATCCCCGGTCCATGCGGATCCGCCGACCGCTCGCCAGTATCTGGAGAAGGCCTGTGATCGCGGCTCCGGCGACGGTTGCAGCCAGGCCGGGGAGATGTACCAGCGAGGCGAAGGCGGCGCCGTGCAAGTCCAGCGCGCAGTCGAGCTCTACCGACGCGCGGTGCCGCTCCTGGACGCAGAATGCCAGTCCCCGCCCACCGAGCGATGGGGGCTTCCCAAGGGCGACGCATGCCACACGCTCGGCATCCTGCGCGAGAAAGGGCGCGGCACAGGCGTGGATCTGCAGCGCGCCCTGGACGCGTGGAAGCTAGGATGTGAAGCAGGCGGGAGCTCTTCTTGCCTGTCGCTGGGCGTGCCGCCCAAGAAGATCCCGGGATTGATCCTGGAGCGGTTCGACACCGGCCCCGTGTCCTCCGCCGTGCGCGCGTGTGGAGAAGGACAGGCCTCGAGCTGCGTCCGTGCAGCAGATGCCTACGCCGAAGGACGCGGCGTACCCGAGAATGGGTCGGAAGCCGATCGGCTGCGCCTTCGAGCAGCGCAGCTGTTTCGAGATTCCTGCAACGAGGGGCAAGCGTTGGCGTGCACCGCGCTCGGCGACGTTCTCAAGTCCGAGATCGCCGGCAAGCGAGATCTTGCGGGCGCCGTTGCAGCCTACGAGCAGGCAGCTTCGTTGCGCAGCAAGAAGTGCGACTCGGGCGAATGGGTCGAGTGCGATCGGCTCGCTCGCATGTATCTGGACGGACGTGTCGTCGGACAGGATCTTTCCCGCGGATGGGAGCTGCTCAACCGCGTGGTGGAGCATCACGGCCGGGAATGCGATTCGGGTGCAGACCCCAAGCGCCGGCGTGCAGGCTGCTCCTGGCTCGCGTTCTCGTGGGAGCTGAGCGACGTGCGTCCGCGCGATCCCGTGCAGGCGCTGCGCTACTACCGACGCTGCTGCGAGCTGGAGACGGGAGATGACCGCGCGTGCTGCAAGAGCGCTGCGAAGCTGGAGCAAGAGGTGCGCTGAAAGGGGGTGGGGAGCGATGGCCTATCCAGCAAAGCGCTGGATGATCGCGGAGGCTGACTCGATCGAATCGATCCCTGCCACGCTACGTCCGGCTTGCCAGAAGTCCTTGGAGGACATGCCGCGCATCGACGCTTCCTTCAGCTGCCAGGCGCTGCGAAGGGTGTACAGGGCGCGCATCCAGTGCCTCGTGGTAGTGCCGCGCAGAAGCCAGCGGGCCAGCGGACCTGCACGCGTGCCCATCTTCTCCACGGTGGGTGTGCGTATGATGGAGACCGGAACGCCGGTGATTCGATCGGTGAGCACGATGTCCCGCTCCTCGGCGCGCAGGATCGCGGCCTTGTAGTCAGCGTGCGCGGTGCACTCGTGCGTAGCGATGAACCGCGTGCCCATCTGGACTCCATCGTATCCCAGCTTCAGCGCGGCTTCGTAGTCCGAGGGTCTGCCTACGCCGCCCGCGCAGATCAGGGGCACGCCCAGGTCGTGCAGCTCATCCCAGAGCTGCTCTGCCGTCTTGCGTCCAGCGTGCCCGCCTGCCCTGTTGTTGACGCAGATCAGCCCGTCCACCCCGGCCTGAAGCGCCTTGTCGGCCCACTTGCGCTCCACCACGTCGTGGTAGACCACGCCGCCCGCAGCGTGCGCGCGCTCCACGACCCAGCGGGGATTGCCGAGCGCGGTCACGAAGAACCGGACGCCTTCCTCGATCGAGATGTCCAGGAAGGCGCGCATGCGCTTCTCGTAGACCCGGGACAGGGACTTCTCCGTGATCACGTTCAAGCCCACAGGCTTGCTGGTGAGCCGTCGGATCAGCTTCATCCCTGCGCGGAACTCGTGCTTGTGCACGTACACCATGGACAGCGGCTGCACGATCCCGATGCCACCGGCCTCGGACACGGCCGCGACCAGCTCCGGATTGGAGCAGGGATACATCGCGCCGCAGATGATCGGCTCCTGGATTCCGACCTGACGGGTGAAGCGGGTGCTGTGGCTCATGGGTTCCTTCCTACGAAGCCGGTCCGACCAGCCAGCGAGCCTGGGCCCGCGCTACGACCTCGCCACTCTCGTCGCGAACATCGCTCGAGAAATCATACTCCGCTCGCTCGTTCGTCCGCGGCACTTCGCACCGGCACTCGGCGGTCAGCGTGCCGCGCGCCTTCTTCAGGTAGTCGATCGACAAGTGCGTGATGATCGCCCGGGCGTCATCCGGCAGCCCGAACATCATCGCCAGCCCGGTGGCCATCTCCGCGACGTTCATGAGCGCGATGGCGTGCACGCTCTCCAGGTGGTTGCGCACGCTGCGTCGATCGCGGATCTGCACGCGCGCGTATCCGGGCTCCAGCTCCAGGATCAGCGGGTGGATCGTGCCCGAGTAGGGGACCATCGTGCCGAACACACCGCTGAAGATCGCGCGTCCCCCAGGCAGGGGGCGCAGCGAGCTCCACGCAGCGCGCAGGGCTCTTCCGAACGGGATTCTGGAGAGCATCGTGCGGAAGATGGAGTCATCCGCGCGTCAGGTCAATCGCTGCGTCAAAATCTGCCGCCAAAGCTCACGCCGGCTGCGCCTGGCGCCCAGAACGGAGCCGCGGACATCTCCATGGAGGCCGGATCGCGGGGACGCTGGGTCGGCTCCGGCGCTTTCTGCTCGAAACGCGAAGGCGGTGCAGATACCGAAGGTCGATCGAACGCGTACAAGAGCAATCCGGTCACCCCCAGCGCCAGCCCCGAGCCGAACGAGATCGCAGCAGCCGTGCGGAAGCGGTCACGGTCCGCTCGTGCCTGGTCGTAGGCCTCCGCATCGGATGGCAGGATGTTCCCCTGCGCTGCTGCGTCGGTCACATCCCGCGCCTTGCGCTGCTCGCTCAGGGAAAGGCCCGTGAACACGCCCCCTGCGATCACGCCCAACGCCGCGCCGGTGAGCAGACCATAGGACGCAACCCGCTGTCCCGTGGACGGGAGCGCATACTCGATCGTCTTGCCTTCATCGCGCGCGAGCACCATCTCGCTGACCAGCGGCTTGTGCCCGTTCTTCGTGATCGTGATCAGATGATGACCCGAAGGCAGCTCGATCGCCGTCGCGAGCGGTGTCGTTCCGGCGAGCCGTCCGTCGATCGAGATCTCTGCCCCGCTGTCGCCCACGAACTGGAGCCGCGCGGGCTTTTCCTTCAACGCGAGATCAAAGGCGACCACCCCGCCTTCTGCTGCGGCCACGTCCCGGTCCTCGTCGAAGTACCCGGGGGCCCGCACCGTGACATGGTGCTTGCCAGGCTGGACTTCGGAGATGAGCGGAGCCGGCACTGCGGACGCCTTGTCGAGGATCACGGTTGCGCCGGAGGTCTGCGAGGAGATCATCAGTCGGGTTTGCGGCTTGATCGGCGCGACGGGAGCGGCGCCCGCGCTGTCCTGCGTCTGCCTGGAGGCAATGGGCTCCAGCTCGGCGAGCGCTTGCGCCGCATCTGCGCGACGCCCTCCCTGCTGGACCTTTGCCAGGTAGTCCCGATAGGTGGCAATGGCTTGCCGCAGGTTGTCCGGTCGCTTGTCGATGTAGTACTGGCGCCTGAATGCCTGGGCCAGGGAGAAGAGAATCGCTGGTCTCGGCGCCAGCTTGTAGGCCTGCTCGAAGGCCTGCGCTGCTGCCTGGAACTGCCCGGCTTCATAGGCAGACGCCCCGGCATTGAAGTACGTCTTGGCCTGCTCCACCTGCTCCTGCGCGAGCAACGGCGCCGAGGCACACAGAGAGCCGATCAGACACCCAAGGCTCAGGATCTGTCTCATGGCAGCACCGCAATCCCACGGTGGTAGTGAATGCCCATCTCTCCCACGATCACCAGGTCTTCCACGCCATCGCCGTCGAAGTCCGCCGCGATGCCGTCGAATCCCCCCTTCACGTCCTCGAGCTGCTTAGACTCCACGAGCTTCTTGCCCGCAAGGTCCACCTGCACCAGCCACGCCTCATCCCGGGTGAGAATCACAAGCTCACGCTCCGGATCATCATCGGCTTGCACCAGTAGGAATCCCTGGATCAGCTGCTTCGACGGATTCGCAACCTCGAACCCGTCCGCCGCATTGAGCTTCCCGTCGCCCGTGTTGCGGTAGATGATCAGCATGCGCGATGCCTGCTCGGTCCCGATGGACGTTCCGGTCGCAATGACGTCCACCAGGCCGTCTGCGTCGATGTCCACGGCCCGGATCTGGCCCGCCCCGTTACCAGCCATGTCCGCAGTGCCTCCTTGCCCGCCTGGCGGCGTTCCCCCTTTGGTCCCCTGCGAAGCGCTCGACATGCGGCTGTTGTCCCCGATCCAGGCTGGCTTGGTAGCCTGCAAAGGGCCGTCGAGCGCGAACTGGTGCAGCGTGTCCACCGGCTTGCTTCGCGCGATGCCCATCAGCCCCAGCATGCCCGAGTCCACCCCGGCCAGCGAGGGAGCCAGCATCACCAGCTCGTCGTCGCCTTTCTCCCGATCCAGGTTCACGGCCACGGCGAGCCCCAGGTTGGGCATGAACTCCGACGGGAGCGCGTCGCTGGACAGGATGGTCGCAGGGTCGATGGCGGCTTCTCCGGTGGAAGGAAGCAGCCACAGCCGCAGACCTCCCGCGCCCGTGACGACGTCCGGCTTTTCGCTCGCGATGGCCGCTGCATCCAGGTGCCGCTTCTCACCGCTCTCGCCGTTGAAGTGGCCGACGATCGCCAGCTCAGGGAGCGCATCGACCGATTGGTTCGCGAGCCCTGCGCGCGTCAGGCGCAGCGGGGACTGGAGCTGGCGATCACTCGATCCCGAGAACACAGCCAGGCTCTGGTTGTCCGAATCGTCCTTGGTGACCACGATCATGTCCGTGACCGCATCCAGCCCGAACGAGACCATGTTCATGGGAAGGATGCCGCTGATCGAGCCGATGCGTCCCATGCTCACCGACGGTCCAGGCGCGCCGAACGGATTACCGAACAACACCGAGAGCGTGTCATGGATACCTGGGGTGCGGTCGGCAAATGCCACGTCGCTGATCAGGTCTCCATCGAAGTCCCCGATCCTGATCTCCCCGGGAACACCGTTGGTTCGGATCTCGAAGTAGTTGAACAGCCCCCCGCCGACACCATTGTAGAAGTCGAAGTCCGGCGAGTCGTCGGTCGACGCAAGGATGTCGGGAATCCCATTGCTGTTGAGATCCGCGATGCGCGCCTGGGTCCAGTGGACGTCGTCCCTGCCGGCCACGGCCATGTACGCCCATGCATTGGGCTGGCTGAGCTTGGTGCTGACCAGGACCAGCGAGTAGGGTTGGCCGATCACGAGCTCTGGGTAGCCGTCGCCGGTGAGATCCGCTGCAGCCAGCGGGAGCCCCAGGAGTCCCCCCTCTCCCTGCACGATCACCTTCGCGAACTTCTGGTCCGGTACCAGCCCGGTCGACCCGAGCTGCGTCGGATCGGAGTGGAACTTGCCCCCATTCGTGCCGTACGCGGCGTACAGCGCCAGCTTTGCATCGCTCACCAGCAGGTCCACGCGCTGGTCGCCATTCAGATCCGTGGCGATTACGCCGGAGCCGATCGGTGCCCCTTCGAGCACCACCGGGGGCAGCGCATTGATGTTGTCGTTCCACACGTAGCCGGCTCCGGAGCGCTTGCACGGCGTCAGCACGTTCACCTTCGAATCGCCCTTGAACGCTACGGCGATCTCCTGGCAAGGAGACTCCAAGGGGTCCACCCACAGGTCCGCCACCTGGATCTCGCCGAGCACGTCGGCTGCCGTGGCCGTCGACTGAAACAGGATGACGTCCTTGGCTCCGTTCTGGGACGCGCCTGGGACGACAATTTGATTCTCCCAGAAGACGATGATCTCATCGCCATAGTACTGGCCGGGCGCGAGGATGTTGGGCGGCATGGCATCCATGGCAACGAAGCGCGTATTGCCTGCCGGGATCGGTATGGACGAGTAAGGAGTAGGCAGAAAGGTCTTGTCCGTGGTCCCCCGCATCACGTTCAAGCCGCCCAGGCTCATGGTGATGAAGTCCGAGGTCGGCGACTCGGTGAGCGCACCGACCGCAGGGACCGTGGCAGGACGGATCAGCACCTCGGTGCCGAAGGGATCCGCAGCATCGAAGTAACGCACGAACAGCTCGTCGGCTCCGAGCGCCACTACGTCCGAGCGCCCGTCGCCGTCGAAGTCCCCGGGAAACACCCTGCGCAGCGGCGTAGAGGAGGGGTGCAAGCCCTTCGCGAAGCGCTTGGAAGCCTTGCGACATATCTTGTCGCTTCCGCAGCCCCACCCTTGCGGACAGGTCCCTGCAGCGTTGGATGGATCGCAGCCGAAGCGGCACTCGCCTTGGGAGCCTGGTGCGACGCAGACACCTTGCGGGAACCCGTCACAGTCCTCGCCATTGTCGGGCTCGACGATTCCGTTGCCGCAGGTACCTCGCACGATCGGAGCAAGCTCGGAGCAGCCAGCGAGCGATGCCACTCCGATGCCCAGCGCCAACGCCGCCCGATGCTTCCAACGCATGATACGAACCTCCATGCTCCTGGGTCGCCTCGAATCCCGCTGCGGACCTTTGCGGCTCAGAAGGGATTCTCGAGCTCGCCCCCTCCGGTGCGCTTCTGTGTCTTGCCGGCAGCGACAGCCTTCTGCAGCGTCACCGACAATACGCCATCCGCAGTCGGCGCAACCTCCAGCTCAGACGACTTGTATCCCTTGGCCTTGAACGTGAGCTTGATCTTGTCCGTGCCCTTGCGGACGCTGATCGGCCCAGGTGACGTGCCCAGCTTCTCGTCACCGAGGAAGATCTCGACGTCTGCGGGGACCGACTGGACGGTGAACGCAACGTCGGTCGCCGCGGCGATCTGGGGCGGCGTCTGCACAGCGGTCGGAGTCGCCGACGCAGATTCGGCGACCTTTTGCACGGCCACCGATTGCGAGGGCGCAGCGGCCGGCAAGGTCGCACTTGCGTTGGAGCGCAGCAGCAGCGCGGTGACGACCACGGCGGTGAGCGCGACTGCGCCGATCGCTGCTGCGGCGTAGAGCCGCGCGCGGCTCCTGCGCGGCGCCGTGGTGGTCGCAAACGCCACGCTCGGCGTGGGCATGCCCTGCATCGTTCCTGCCTCGGCCAGGGCACTCATGTCTGCGGGTGTCATCTTGCCGTCGGTCACGACGCGGACCGGCGCGGACTTGTCGAACGTAGGAGCGACCCGCTGCGGGACAGCGATGCCGGCCGCAGCAGCGAGCGCGTCCACCGCGGCTCCCACGCTTGCAGGACGCTTGTCCGGATCCTTGTCGAGCATGGCCAGCAACGGCTCGTCCATGGCAGCGGGCAGCTCGGCAGCGACCGACGAAGCCCTGGGAGGAGCCATGGTGGCCTGCTTGAGCAGCACATCCATGACCGTGTCGCCGGAGAACGGCAGCTTGCCCGTCAGGATCTCGAAGGCAACGATTCCGAACGAGTAGATATCGGTCCGATGGTCGACATTGACGCCGCGGCACTGCTCGGGCGACATGTAGTACGGCGTTCCGATCGGCACACCCGTGCGCGTCTTGTGAGCTGCCCCGGCTTCTCCCATCAGCTTGGCTATGCCGAAGTCCAGCAGCTTCGGAAACGGCGCGCCGTCATCGTCGAACGTCAGGAAGATGTTCTCGGGCTTCAAGTCCCGATGCGCGATGCCGTGGGCATGAGCAGCGTCCAGCGCGCGTGCAACCTGGCGCAGCACGCCCACTGCCTCCGCGGGCGGCAGCTTTCCCTTGCCATGCACGTAGGCATCGAGCGTGGTCCCCTCGAGAAGCTCCATCACATAGTACTGGCGCCCGTCCTCGAGCCTTCCGAAGGCGAATATGTCGATGATGTTGCGGTGACGGATCTGGTTGACCGATCGGGCCTCGGAGATGAAGCGCGAGACCATCTGTGGATCCGAAGAGAACTGGCGATTGAGCACCTTGATGGCAGCGGGCTTGCCAATCAGCGGGTGCACGGCTCGGAACACGACTCCGAATCCACCCTCGCCCAGCTTTCCCTCGATCTGGTACTCGCCTACCATCTGGCCGGCGGTGAGCTCCTTGTCTGCACTGTCAAACGCCGCATCGTCGAGCAGTGCGCTGCCATCCGTCGGGCACGTCTTGACATCGTTGGAGTGGTGCGTTCTGCACTTCGGACAGGTTGCCATCGGCCGTTCGAAGGTAGCACGAGGCCGCAAAGCGCCACCAGACCGTTCTCGGCGTGCTCACGGGCGTTGCGGTCACCTCCCGGTGAAGCGGGAGATCGCGGACTCGAGGTCCTCGTAGCGGATCGGCTTGGGAAGGTACCCGTTCATGCCCGCGTGCAAGCAGCGCGCATCATCGCCTGGAGCTGTGTGCGCCGTCAGCGCCACGATCGGTACGTGGCTTCCGGTCACCTTCTCCTCATCGCGGATCGCAGCGGTCGCCTGCAAGCCATCCATCCGGGGCATCATGACGTCCATCAATACCAGGTCGTACGAGCCGCTCTTGACCGCCTCCACGGCTTGCTGGCCGTCGCAGGCCGTGTGCACCTCGTGGCCCATGCGCTCCAGCAGACGCTGCGCGACCAGACGGTTCACCGCATTGTCCTCGACGACGAGCACGCGCAACGGGCGGCTGCTGCGAGCCTCGCACGCCCCGCTGTCGGCGGTGCACAGCGAAGCTTCCTTCCCTGCCTCCATTCGCAGCGAGACCTGGAAGCACGAGCCGACGCCAGGCTCGCTGTGGACCCGTACACCGCCGCCCATCATGCCCGCCAGCTTCCAGGCAATGGTAAGACCCAGTCCCGTGCCCGACGAGCAGACGGGCGACGCTTGCACGAAGGGCTCGAAGACACGGGTCTGGTCCGCAGGGGCGATGCCTATTCCCGTGTCCGCAACCTCCACAAGCAGATCCCAGCTGCCATCCTCCCGAACCGCTCCATCCAGCCTCACGTCAACCGTTCCCTGCAAAGTGAATCTCACGGCATTGCCCACCACGTTCAGCAGGATCTGCCGAAACCGGTCTGCATCGCCGTGCAGCACCACAGGCACTGCGTCGCTCGCGACCCAGCGCAGCTCCAGCCCCTTGGCCTGCGCCCGCACCACGAGCGGCAGCAACGCGCCCGCGAGAGCATCACGGACGTTGAAAGGATAGCAATGCAGGTCGAGCTTGCCGGCCTCCAGCTTGGAGAGATCCAGCAGGTCATTGACCGTCGCGAGCAGCAGCTCCGCGCTCGAGTGCAGGGACTCCACCAGCTCGCGTTGCGGAGCGTCGAGCGAAGCTTGCCCCAGCAGATCCGCAATGCCGAGCACCGCGTGAATCGGCGTGCGCAGCTCGTGGCTCACGTGTGCAACGAACTGCGAGCGCGCCTTGCAAGCCTCTTGCGCAGCTCGTTCCGCTGCCTGCAACGCTTGCTCGAATTGCTTTCGCTCGGTCAGGTCCGTTCCGGCAATCCCGACTCCCACGGTCTCGCCCCTGCAATGCAGCGGGAAGAAGTCGAGCCGCCAGCTTCCCGTGGCGTGCGCACCGTTGGCTGGCCAGGGAACCTCGACGCCCAGCATGGGTGCGCCTGTCTCGAGCACGCCCCGCACAATGCTGTCCACGCCGCTACCGAATCGCGTGAGAACCGTTCCCAGATCGGTCCCAGCCGACTCGCGGAGTAGGCGTCCGTCCACACCGGTACGCGCGTCGCTCAGCGCGCGCACCCGCAGGCTCCGATCGACCAGCCCAATCGTTGCAGGCGCGTGCGCTGCAACCGAAGCGAAGAGATCACAGGTCTCAGCGCAATCAATCGTGCCGCGGGCAGGGTTCACGTTGGCAGTCGGGTGTCCTGGCGCAAGGTTTCGAGTTGCGCTCACAATTCACCGATTATTTTGATGAGCGACGCTCGTGTCCGTTGCTCATTCGTCGGAGGAAATCGCTTGGCGCACTCGGGCTCGGACAAGTTCAACCTGGACGGGACCCCGCATGACCTCGTTGTCCGCAGAAGCGACAAGGTCGTTCAAGTGAGGTCCCATGGCTTGCTCTGCGAGGAACACGATCCGGCTCGCCTGGAACAAGGAGAACTCCGCAACCCGATTCCGGAAATCCACCGCGGTCACATCCGGAAGCTGCGCGTCGCAGAAGATCACGTCGAACCACTTGCCGCGTTCGACCCTGGCCAACGCCTCCTGTCCCCGCGTCGCCGTCTCCACCACGTGCCCATCCTCGATCAACGCACGGCACAACTCCGTCCGCATCGTCACATCGTCTTCCACCAACAGAACCCGCGCTCGCCCCAGGTCCGCGGCTGTCGCGATCGCGTGCGGCTCCATGTGCACTGCTGACTGCATGAGACACCTCCTGGGATGCAATGCGAACGCTGGCACCGCGCACGCGTCGGTCCCCTCAAATCGCCTTGGATGCCCACAAGCGCAAGGGTGTCGCGCGAAATCGCAGCAAATCCGGCGGCGCGTTGCGTCAGCGTCTCGGCGGAAGCGTCTCCGGCGGCGGAAGCGTGGCAACCGCTGGCATGCCCGGCGAGGTGATTCTCCGCGATTGAGGCGTCGGATTCCCGGGACGGAAAGACTCCGATGGTTGCGACTCGAAGGGGCGTCCGTCCACGGTGACAACCAGATACGCCGTGCCCTCCGGACCGTGCCACACGATCTCGCCCGCTCGGTTCTTCTCGAACGTTCCCACGGACGCCGCGATGTGCGCGAAGAAAGGATCCGCCTCCTTGTCGATGCACAGCACCCAGGTCGCGCGCTCCAGGCCAGGGACCGACCGCTCGAGCTTGCGCCTCGCGTTGACGACCATCAGGGCCAGCGGGTTCGTGTTGGTGAGCATCACGATGGGACACTCGGTACCGTCATGGATCACCGGGATGCGACGCACATAGGCGACGAATCGGTCGAGGCTCGCAAAGGGGCCATCGATCACCCGGTGGATGTCACCCCCCAGGCTCAGAAAGATCTCCGCGCACCGGTCGCGATGCCGATCTGTCGCCGGTTGCCCGTAGGGAAACAGGACAATCCTGCGCTTTCGACGGGATACCATCCTCTTGCAGAAGCGTAGAGCATCCTGGGCAAGATGTCGCGGCTGTCGAAACTGCCCCCGAAATCGCCTGAGCCATCGCCGGATCTGCTGGCGGAACCGGCTGGACGACCCCATGCACGGGCAGGGGAACCATGGACTCAACGCATGCATCGATGACCCGGCTCCGCTCTGTCTGGGATGCTGACGCGCAGGACTGGTCCGAAGTGCAAGAGGGGCTGTCGCTCCCCTTGTACAAGGCCATCCTGTCCTGCCTGCCCGTGGTCGGCCGGTGCAGGTTGCTCGACCTCGGCTGTGGAGCCGGCTCGTTCTGCAGCCTCGCAGCGTCCATCGGGGTGCGCCCCATCGGGCTCGATTCCTCTCCAACCATGCTCGCCCTCGCGCGCGAGCGCGCTCCCGAGGTCGAGTTCGTGCAAGGCGACATGCAGGATCTGCCATTCCCATCCAGCACCTTCGATGCGGTGACAGCGATCCATTCGGTCCAGAGCGCCTCCTCGGCACGCGCCGTGTTCCGCGAAATGAAGCGCGTGGCGCGGGCTGGTGCCGCGGTCGTGGTTGCCACCCTCGGCCCCGAGGAGCGC
Organism: Deltaproteobacteria bacterium; assembly: GCA_016218915.1. Lineage (GTDB taxonomy): Bacteria > Myxococcota_A > Polyangia > Polyangiales > Polyangiaceae > JACRCQ01. Next base: position 96,301 of record JACRCQ010000061.1, on the reverse strand, counting down.
TGCGAGGCGGCTGCTGTCCTGCGGGCCCTTGCTCGCATGTCCAAGGAGGCTCCAGGGGACGGTCCCGACCCGTTTGCACTCGCGAGGCAGGGCGAGCTCGAGACGTTGGCGACGGAGGCGGGGCTGACGCCCGTGCTCGTGGAGGACGTGGAGTGTGCGTGGACCTATGACGACGTCGAGACTGCGGTTCGTGGATTGATGGCTGGAGGCGCGGCAGTCAGCGCAGCACGCGCGGTCGGGGACAAAGCCGTTTCGCGCGCGATCGTGGACCTGCTCGGCCAGTTCCAGGTGGCATCCGGGGGTGTTCTGCTGCGCAACCGGTACCGGTTCATGATGGCATCCGCGCCTGACGACACACTCGACGTAGCATAGCGGTGGGGACGGACGCCCGCAGGGGAATGGGCGCTATCGGTTTGACAGCAATGGTGTGCTACGGATCTCGTTCCGCCTTGGATTCGAAGCCATGACCGGCCAGCCGACCCGCACACGTCAACTGATCGCAATCGGGATCCTCCTCGCAGTCGCAGCGCTGACGGTCGTGCTGGGCTTCGTGTTCTACGGACGCGAGACTGCGCACATCCGGGCTTCTCAACACCAGGCGCTCGGCGCCATCGCAGAGCTGAAGGTCCGACAGATCACGGCGTGGCGCAGGGAGAGGGAAGGCGACGCCAGGACCATGGCAGCCAACGGCGCCGTGCCCCGTCAGCTCCGTCGCGTGCTCGATGGCCAGGAGCCGACGCGAGACGAGCTGCAGCGGTGGATCGAATCGATCCGCATGAACTACGACTACGCGAATGTCTGGATCACGGATGCAGCAGGCAAGGTGCTTATTGAAGCTGCGCCCGGTGGCCTGCAATCCACGCCGCAGCTTCTCGCGTTGATGGACGCCTCGGTACGCCAACGCAGACCTCTGTTCGGGGATCTCGAACGCAGCCATCCAGGCGATTCCATCCACGCCGACATCGTCGTGCCCGTCCCGCTTTCCGAAAAGAGCAACCCCCCGTTGGGGTTCATCGTCCTGAGAATCGATCCGCGTCGGTACCTCTACCCCCTGATCGAAATCTGGCCCACTCCGTCCACCTCCGCGGAGACCCTCCTGGTGCGCCGCGAGGGCGAAGAAGTCGTCTTCCTCAACGATCTGCGCGGCAAGCCCGGTGCCGCGCTGGCCCTGAGATTGCCCGTGGGCAACTCGACGCTTCCTGCGGCGCGAGCCGTACGGGGCGAGCCCGAGGGCATGAAGGACGGCGTGGACTATCGCGGTGTACCGGTTTTCGCCACGTGGCGCGCGATACCGGACTCACCGTGGTTTCTCGTGTCCAAGGTGGATGCAGACGAGGTCGACGCTCCGATCCGGGAGCGTGCGCGCTACGTGCAGTTCGCGGTCCTCGTGCTGCTGCTGGCCGCGTTCTCGACCGGTGCCTGGCTGTGGCGCCAGCAGCACGTGGTGGCAATGCGACAGCAGCTGCGGGTCGAGGCGGAGGCCAAGCACGCGGCAGAAGCAGCCAACCGCGCGAAGAGCATCTTCCTCGCGAACATGAGCCACGAGATTCGCACGCCCATGAGCGGCGTGATCGGCATGGCAGGCCTGATGGCCGACACGAAGCTCGACGCGCACCAGCAGGAGATTCTAGGAGCGCTGCGCACGAGCGCCGAGTCGCTGCTGCGCATCATCGACGACGTCCTGGATCTCGCCCGGATCGAAGCGCGGAAGATCGTGATCGAAGGCAGGCCCTTCAGCCTCAGGGAATGCGTGGGGGATGCGGTCCTGCCCTCGGTCGTCCGGGCCCACGAAAAGGGCCTCGAGCTGAACTACCATGTGGACGCGTCGCTTCCCGACCGGGTGATGGGCGATGCCGGTCGCGTGCGGCAGGTGATCCTGAACCTGGTCAGCAACGCCATCCGGTTCACGTCCGAAGGGGAGATCGTCGTCGAGCTCAAGGCCGACAAGATCGACGATCGTCGCATGCTCCTTCACGCGACCGTGGCTGACACCGGGATCGGGATCGCGCCGGAGCAGCGTGAGAGCATCTTCGAGGCGTTCCGTCAGGTCGACGGATCGCTCGCCCGCAAGGTCGGCGGCGTCGGGCTGGGATTGACCATCTCGCGAGAGCTGGTGGGCCTGATGGGAGGCACCATCTGGGTCGGCGACGAGCCCGGGCCTGGCACCACACTGCACTTCACGTGCGTGCTGGGCATCGAGCCGCAACCCGTCCGATCAGGCAGCGCGCTGCCATCGTGGCTGGAGGGCAAGCGCGCGATCGTGATGGACGCACATGAGCGCGGGCGCACGATCGTCGTCGAGATGCTGGAGCAGCTGGGCATGCGGGCGCTCGGGGTCGCTGACGCGCAGGCGCTGCAGGCGGCGCTGGACGACAAGCCGTCCACGACCGCGCTGGTCGTGGCGCGCGTTCCCCACGGCGCTGCAGCGTCCGCGTGGAAGGCGCAGCTCGAAGCCGCCCTGAGCTCGGGCCCCAGGCCGGCGATGGTGCTGCTGCGCGCGGCCACGCGCGACATGGCCGCCGACTGGTTTGCAGGCGATCCCCGGGTGCAGGGTGTGATTCGGCCCCCCTCGGAGCGGGCACTCCTCGAGGCGATCCTGCGGCTGCCGGAACGTTCGTTCGACGCTCCCTCCATCGCACCGCGTGAGGCGCCCGACGCTCGACCGAAGCAGGAGCCCGAGCGCTCCGCAAATGGGTTGCGCGTTCTTGTGGCAGAAGACGATCGCATCAACCAGAAGGTGCTGTCCTCGCTGCTGCGCAAGCGGGGCCACGAGGTGGTGATCGCGGAGAACGGCAGGCTTGCCGTGGACGCGCTTTCCCACGACAGCTTCGACATCGTGTTCATGGACGTGCAAATGCCGGAGATGGACGGGCTCGAAGCGACTGTGGCGATACGCCTGAGGGAAGCGGAGCGCGGCGGGCACGTTCCGATCGTGGCCCTGACCGCGCATGCGATGGAGGGAGACCGCAAGAGGTGCCTGGACGCGGGCATGGACGGCTATCTTCCCAAGCCGGTGCGTCCCGCGGATCTGGACAGGATGATCGGCAAGGTTCGCGACCCTTCGCGGGCCATGGGAGGGGAGCTGGAATAGCAGGCGCGGGCGCCGACGATCTCAGTCGAACATACCTTCGAACATGAAGCTCGACAGGTAGCGTTCGCCGGAGTCCGGAAGCAGGGTCACGACGTTCTTGCCGGGGAACTCGTTCGCCATTCGTATGGCCACCACCACGGCTGCCCCGCAGGAGATCCCTGCGAGGATGCCCTCTTCGCGCGAAAGCCGCCGAGCCATCTCCGCAGCCTCCTCGTTGGTCACCGGCTCCACGCGGTCCACGACCGACAGGTCGAGCGTGTCAGGGATGAAGCCCGCGCCCAGCCCCTGGATCTTGTGCGGCGCAGGTTGGATCGGCTTGCCTGCCAGCTTCTGGGCGATGACCGGTGAAGCCGCAGGCTCCACAGCGACCGACAGGATCTTCCTGCCGCGGGTGTTCTTGATGTAGCGGCTCACGCCGCTGATCGTGCCGCCGGTCCCCACGCCCGAAACGAAGATGTCGATCTCTCCGTCGGTGTCCTGCCAGATCTCTGGGCCGGTGGTCTGCTCATGGATGCGCGGATTGGCCGGGTTCTTGAACTGCTGCAGCAGCACGAACCGATCCGGATCGCCGGCCACCAGCTCCTCTGCCTTGGCGATGGCACCCGGCATGCCCTTGGAGGCCTCGGTGAGCACCAGCCTGGCCCCAAGGACCTTGAGAACCTTGCGACGTTCCAGGCTCATGGACTCGGGCATGGTCAGGGTAATGGGATAGCCTCGGGCCGCAGCGACGAACGCGAGCGCGATCCCGGTGTTGCCGCTGGTGGGCTCGATCAGCTCCTTGCCTGGGACCAGCACTCCGCGTTCCTCGGCGTCCCACACCATCGAAGCGCCGATGCGGCACTTCACCGAGTAGGCTGGATTGCGTCCTTCGATCTTCGCGAGCACGGTGGAGCCTTTGGGCACCACACGATTGAGCCGTACCAGAGGCGTGTTGCCGATCGATCGGGAGTTGTCCGTGAAGATGCGAGTTGCCATGAGAGCTCCTTGTGCGCAGTACGATGCTCCAAGCCGGCTCGCGGTGGCCTTGGCAGGAGCGGAAGTTGCCATCAGATCACCCAGTCGAGAGCCTCCGGGAACGAGCCCGAAAGAAGGCTCGGCGGATTCCGGGGCTCGGCGGCGGTCTCAGCGGAATCCGCGGTCGGTGGCTGCGAACGGACGTTGCCCGCCTGCCTGACTGCGGAAGCGACCTGCACGGTCACTCGGGAATGGGGCGGTACGGACTCGACGATCCAGCAGTTGCCTCCGACGATCGTGCCTCTGCCGATGACCGTCTCGCCGCCCAGGATGGTGGCACCGGAGTACACGATCACGTCGTCTTCCAAGGTCGGGTGGCGCTTGGGTCCGGCTCTCAGCTCCTTGACCTTCTTGGAGGACAGCGAAAGGGCACCGAGCGTGACACCCTGGTAGAGCCGCACCCGATTGCCGATCATCGTCGTCTCGCCCACCACCACGCCCGTGCCGTGGTCGATGAAGAACCGCTCGCCGATCGTGGCTCCCGGGTGGATGTCGATGCCTGTGAAGTGGTGTGCATGCTCGGTGATCATCCTGGGCACCAGAGGCGCTCCTCTCACCCACAAGGAGTGGGCGATCCGCTGGGCCGTGATGGCGTAGTGGCCGGGATAGGAGAGGATCACCTCTCCCAGGTCGCGCGCCGCAGGATCCCCTGCCATGGCCGCCTCTGCGTCGAGCGTGAGCGCCTTGCGAATTGCCGGAAGGTCCGCGAGGAACCCGCGCGTGACCTGATCCGCGCAGCTGTCGCACTCCACGCACTCGGCGTTGGGGCGAGCATGGCGGTGCATGTAGCGCTGCGCCAGGCAGATCTGCTTGCGGAGGCTGAAGGCGACCTCGTGCAGGGTTGCCTCGACGAAGGGGCGAAGGTCCGCTGCAGCAGGGCGGAAGCCGTTTGCGATGCCGGGAAACAGGACCTCCCGCAATCGCTCGATCACCATCGCAACCTCGGCCGCCGAAGGCAGAGGGATGTTCCGCAGCCCGTGGAATGCGTCGCCGAGCGTGGAGTACGTCTCCACGAGCGTTGCGGTCAGCTCCCCAGGCACCAGTGGCTCGTTGTGGCTCTTCATCTGCTAGCTCCAGTCTGTCGTCGTCCGATTCAGGGGATCCGAACCTTGCCTGCATCCGCAGACGTCGATCCGGTACCCGCCACCTGCTCGAATTCGCCGGCGTCCGTGAAAGCTGCGTCAGATGACTCTCAGACGCGCCACGTCGCCGGCGAGCGACAGATGCAACAACACGCTCCGCACGCGCCGAAGGGGCGCGCGATCGAAGGCAGGGAGCGTGCTGCAGCAGAAGGCATCTCTCCCTTCATATCACCGGGCTGGGGTTTGTCCAGGGGGCTCAGCCGCCGCCACCCCGTCCTGCGCACCGTTCCATGCTAGGGTCCGCGCCGTGCCGAAGTTTCTCTCGTCCGGTGAATTCCTCTCCACGGCTTGCGCTTTCACCTGGGCGATCGCGATCATGTTCTTCCGCAAGAGCGGCGAGCGCGTCACCCCGGTCGCCCTCAACGTCTTCAAGAACACCGTCGGCATGGTGCTCTTCCTCGTCACCCTGCCGATCCTCGGCATCACCTTCTTCCCATCGGGCCAGTCCACGTCGGACTGGCTGGTCCTGCTGCTGAGCGGAGCGATCGGCATCGGCGTGGCCGACTCGTTGTTCTTTGCGAGCCTCAACCGGCTGGGTGCCTCCAACTCGGCGATCGTCGACTGTCTCTACAGCCCGTTCGTGATCCTGTGCGCATGGCTGTACCTGCGCGAGTCGATTGGTCTCTCGATCCTCGTGGCGATGGCGATGATGGCCGGGGCGATCCTGGTGGGAACCTGGGAGCCGAAGAAGGCCGCGAGCGGGCTCACCCGCAAGCAGCTACTGTCCGGCATCGTGCTCGGCATCGCCGCGATGTTTCTCATGGCCGTCGGGATCGTCCTCGCCAAGCCGGTCCTCGCGCACGCCAACGGCTGGTGGGTCACAACGGTGCGCCTGCTCGGAGGTGGCGTGCTGCTGATGGTGCACGGCATGACGCGCCGGCACCGCGCGGACGTGATCCGGTGTTTTCGACCGTCGCGCCAGTGGCTGTACACCGTTCCGGCTGCGGTCGTGGGCGCCTACATCGCGCTGATCATGTGGATCCAGGGGATGAAGTACACGTTCGCGAGCATCGCGAGCGTGCTCAACCAGATGAGCACGATCTTCGTGCTCATCCTGGCAGCCGTGTTCCTCAAGGAACGCGTGACCGTGCGGAAGGTGATCGCAATCGCGATGGCGTTTGCAGGTGCAGTGATCGTAGCGCTCTGAGCAGCGCAGGCCGTCGGCGGCTCAGCGGCGATTCACGCGCTCCATGTACTGCCCGGTGCGCGTGTCGACCTTGATCCATTCGCCTTCGTTGATGAACAAGGGCACCTGGACCACAGCGCCGGTCGACAGGGTCGCAGGCTTGGTCACGTTGCTCGCGGTGTCGCCGCGCACGCCCGGATCGCTCGCGGTGATCTGCATGACCACGTGCGGCGGGAGCGTGACGTCGATCGGCTCGCCCTTGAAGAACGTGACCTCCACGTCGAGCCCATCGATCAGGAACGACTTGTTGTCGCCGATCTGCTCTTCGCCGACCGAGACCTGCTCGCCGCTGGCCTGATCCATGAACACGAACGCGTCGCCTTCGGGATAGATGAAGGTCATCGTCCGCTGCTCGACGTCAGCGGGCTCGAGCTTCTCACCCGACTTGAAGGTGCGATCGAGGACCGCGCCGGTGGACAGGTGCTTGACCCGCACGCGCGTGAAGGATTGTCCCTTGCCGGGCTTGACGAACTGGAACTCGGTGACGGTGTAGGGCTGACCATCGAGGATGATCTTGAGGCCCTTGCGGATGTCGCTCGTGTCGAACATGGGGAGAACTCTCGTGCTAGGGGATAGGCCGGGAGCAGAACCACTGCATGCCAGCGCGTGAGGGGTAGCATGAGGGACCCGCGGGCGGCAACGCGGTTTGCAGGCCCCCCGGGCATTGTGCTTGCTGCCAGGGGCCCCTTCCGGTACTTCGTTCCAGGGCGAGCCATGGAAGACTTCGATGACGAACTGCGGGAAATCAAGCGCGAGATCATTGAATCCCGTGGTCTGATCATCAAGACCAACAACCTGACCAACGCCCTTTCGGCGGATCTCAAGAGCATCGCCAAGCGGCAGCTGGGCTACGAAACCCGCCTGCGCTGGAACAGCGCCACCGCCTACGTCGTGTTCGTGATCGTGGTGTTCATCGCCTTGAAATTGGCCTGGGATGCCCGCATCGACGCTGTAACCGCGCAAACCGAGCAGACCCGCTCCCAGGTGGCACAACTCAAGAAGGAGCTGCGCGAGGCGCAGCAGCGTGACGAGGACCGGGTCCGCATCGAGACGCGCGCCGCTGCGGTCTATGAGCTGATCCGCCAGAACAAGCACGCCGACGCGATCGAAGCCTTCGAGGCGCTCGACAAGACCCTGCTTTCCAAGACCGAGCTGCGGATGTTCACCGATGCGGCCGAGCGTGCCCGCAACGAGCTGTCCATCGTCGCGTTCCAGAACGGCCTGGATCACGCCCGCGGCGGCAGGTGGCACGAGGCTGAAACCGCCTTCGAGGAATCCCTCAAGTACAAGGACACGGCTGCGCACTCGGCCGGGGCGCGGTACTACCAGGCCGACGCCCTTCGACATCTGGGGCGACAGCGAGAGGCCATCCCGATCCTCATGCAGCTGTCCGAGGCCTCCGCGGACAAGGAGTACCTCGACGACGCCACGTTCCTGCTCGCCCAGTGCCTGATCGACATCCAGGCGTGGAACGACGCAAAGACCGCGCTGCGCTCGTTCATCCGGCGCTTCCCTTCGAGCCCGTATGCGAACGAGGTCCGCACGCAGCTGGCGGACATCACTCTGAAGCACTAGCCCTACGGATCGGACCGAACCAGGGTCATGGTGAAGGGCAACCACCAGGCGCCTGGCCCCGTGCCTTCGCGCGCTCCCACCCACACGAGCGTGTAGTTGCGGCCGTTGACGAAGTCGCCCATCGACAGGCCACCGCGACCCAACGCCTCGGCCAGCGTCGTGCTCGCTGCCACCGCGGTCTGCTGCTTCTCGATCACGTCGAGCTTGCCCTCTGCGGGCTTGAATCCGAGCGTTTGCAGCGTCAGCGTCGTGGTCGGCGGCTTGGGCGCGATCTCCCCGGCCACCACGTCCTGCGCAAGCTCGGTGGCGAGCTGCTCGCTCGTCGTGTAGCGCAACGACAGCGATTGGGCCGCCACTGATCCCCCAAACGCCTGAAGCCCGATCCTGTCTGGATCCGGCGCACGCGTCATGGTGGCCACGAGCAACGTCGCGTTCGGCTTGTCCGCAGCGTAGCCCTTGCCGCAAGCCTGCTCAGCGCCCGTTCCCTCGTGTCCAATGCCTCCTGCGCACCCCGCCACCACCAGCAGCACGCTGCGACCCACATTCAAGCTTCCCGCAGGCACGACCTGCAGCTTCGCTTCCACCACGCCTGTTGGCAGGGGGCTGAGCGCATCGCAGCTCTTGCCGCCCAATGCTGACATGTCCCCCGCGTACACCACCGGACGCACGTCCTGCGTCGCGACATCCACTCCGCCTGGCAGAGCCTCGAACACATGCGCATGGGCGAACACCAGTCCGGTCGCATCCTCGGGCGACGGCGGCACCGGCAAGGCCGACAGCGCTCCGCCCGTACCCGCGTGAAAGCAGATCCGGATCGCGCCTGCATCCGCGAGCCCGTTGACGATGGTCAGCCGCGATGGCCCGTCCGGCTGCACGCCCGTATCTTCCGGGCTGTCCTCAGCATCATCGGCAGGAGCGTCGAGCCACGCATCCGGCTCCTCGGTCGTGCTGTCGCCTCCTGCAGCACCGTCGACGACGAAGCCGCCGGAGCCTCCGGAGCCACCCGAGTCCGGCGGGTCTGGATGCGCCACCAGGGCATCGTGGTTGGAGCTCTGACAGGACGCTGCTGCGAAGAGCCCCACCAGGAGGCAAGGTTGTGCCAAGATTCGCCGCATCACCTGATAGTCATAGCGCGGCCGTGCGGCTCGCGATAGCACCCGGCTCACATGGCAAGACCTGACCCTCGCTCCACGCGCGTGGAGATCGACCCCAAGGCTGCACGCGCCGTGCTGCGCGGCCACCCCTGGATCTGGCGCGAGGCGATCCGCAAGGCTCCGGCTGGTCTCCCTGACGGTACCGCGGTCCTGGTCTGCACGCGTGACCAGCCGTTCCTGGGCTGGGCCTTGTGGGACCACGAATCGCCGATCGCTCTACGCATGTACGGCGGAACCCAGGATCGCCCCTTGGATGCCGAAGGGATCGCGCAGAGCGCAGAGCACGCCCTGGCGCTTCGCGATCGCATGTTCGATCTGCAGAGCACCGACGCGTTCAGGCTCTGCAACGGCGAAGGCGATCGCGTGCCTGGCCTGGTGATCGACCGGTACGGGCCGGTGGCAGTGGTGCGATTCGACGGCAGCGCCATCCTTCGATGGAGCGAAGCGATCGTGGAAGCCCTGACGCCCAGGCTCCGTTCGCGCGGAATCGACTGCGTTGCGGTGCGAGATCCTGGCCGGGGCGGAGGCATGCGCGGCGTTGTTGGGCGCAAGGTGCCGTCCACGGTTGACGTGCGCGAGCACGGCATGCGGATGCAGGTCGATCTGGAGCACGGTCAGAAGACGGGCGCATTCCTGGATCAGCGCGAGAACCGGCGTCGTGTGCGCGGCTTGTCGCACGGCGCGCGGGTCTTGAACCTGTTCAGCTATGCAGGCGGGTTTTCCTGCGCGGCCGCGATCGGCGGGGCTCTGGAGGTCACTTCGGTCGACATCGCGCACGGTGCCCATGGGACGGCGCACAAGACATTTTCGCTCAACGGCTTGGACCCGGCCCAGCACCTGTTCGTGACCTCGGACGTGTTCTCTTTCCTGGAGCGAGCGGCATCACGGCGCGAGCGCTGGGACCTGGTGATCAGCGATCCTCCCTCGTTCGCGCACAACGAGCGCACGCTCACCAAGGCGCTGGGCGCGTACAGGAAGCTGCACGCTGCCTGCTCCAAGGTCCTTGGACCCAGTGGCGCGTTGTGCGCATCGTCGTGCTCGAGCCACGTGGACCACGAAGCGTTCCTGCAGACCCTGGATGACGAGACGCTGGGAGCAGGCAGGTTCGTGGTATCCGAGGTATGGGGGCAGCCCGAGGATCACCCGTCGCCGCCCTGCTTTCCTGAGGGGAGATACTTGAAGTTCGTGGTGTTGCGCGACCGGGGGTAGTGGGCGCTGCCGACGTGCGCCTTCGACACAGGGAAGTGACACACGCAGGCCCTCCTCCGCCGGCGGTTGGCACAATGTGGCACGCTCGCAACCGATAACCCCTTCTTTTTCGACAGGTTCTCATGGAACGATCTGTGCTTACTTGGGTCACGGACACCCAAGGAGCCCACCGATGACGACCTTCTCCAAGTCCCCGGCGCGACCCCAGAGCAGGACACGAAACCCGTCCTATCCCAGGAATCTAGGCATCGGAGCTCTGCTATTCCTCGCAGCCTGCGGTGGCACGGCGATCGAGAACGCCTCAAGTGGCGCAGCTGGCACAGAGGCACAGGCTGGCAGCGGCGGTGGCGGACCAGCCGGAGCTGCTCCGGCGGATGCGATGGTGCCTGAGACCGGAGGGGCAGGGGGCACTGGAGGCACCGTGGGTCCCGGCGGCTCGGGCGGTGGCGGCGCGCCCATGCCCTACGACTCGGGCGTCGGTGGCACAGGCGGCGTCGCGGGCGGTGGTGGCAACCCGGCCGGCGACATCTCGGAGCCGTTCGACGCTGCGCCTGATGGCGCCGGTGGTTCGGGCGGTGGGGAGATCGATGGCTTTGCCCCGAATCCGTACGATGCCGGCCCTGCAGGGTCAGGCGGCGGCGATCCTGGGGGTGGCAAGCCCGCAGAATACGATTCCGGCTGCTCCGCAGGTTCTGGCGGCGTGCCCAATCCCTGAGCGTTCACCGCGCGCAAGCGATCATGCGGATCGCGCGTCGCCGCCATTGAAGCGCCCTATACTTGCGTTGAGCATTCCTCATGGAGCTGACGCTGTTTCTCGATCACCAGTGCAACCTTCGTTGCACCTATTGCTACAACGGTGACAAGTTCACGCGGCGCATGGACCGCGAGACGGTGCGCAAGTCGATCGACCTTGCGCTCGCCGGAAGGCCTCGTCACCTCGACGTGTCGTTCTTCGGCGGCGAGCCGCTGATCCACGTGGACCTGCTGCGCCAGGCGATCGAGATGACCGAGAAGGCCATCAGCGAGCTGCCGCAGCCGCATCCGTCCGTGCGCTTCATCGTGAACACCAACGCGACCCTGATCGACGACGAAGTCGTGGCGATGCTCGCTGCTCCGCGGGCTTCCACGGTGTTCGTGTCGCTCGACGGCGACCGCGAGATCCACGATCGATTCCGGGTCAACGTGGGAGGGCGGGGAAGCTTCGACGACGTGATCAAGGGGATCGATCGCTTGCGAGAAGGGGGCATCGCCTATCAGATCGTGGCTGTGGTCAACATGCAGACCGCAGCGATGCTCGGGCGCACCTTGCGGGCCTGCGCGGATCTCGGCTCGGTCAAGCTCACGCTCGCGCCGAACTTTCGCGACGAGTGGGACGAGGCGTCGATCGAGCAGCTTCGCGAGGGGCTGCACGACGCTGGCGACGCGTGGATGGAGATGTTCCGCGCGGGCAGGATGTTCCCGATCGAGCCTTTGCACGCCAAGATCCTCACGCACCTCAAGGGAGGGATCCCTTGCCCGAGCCGTTGCCTGCTCGGCGGCAACGAGTTCTGCGTGACTCCCACCGGACGCATCTACCCGTGCGCGCAGATGGTCGGAGAGGACCGGGGCGGCGATCTGGTGATCGGCCACATCGACACAGGTATGAATCGCGACGCGCTGGCTGCGATGCAGAAAGCGAAGGATCGCGTGGAGGACACGTGCGCTCCCTGCGCGATCCGCGATCGATGCCAGAGCCACTGCGGCTGCAGGCACGTGGCGTTGACCGGCAAGCTCGGAGAAATCACGGCCACGCTCTGCGAGGTGGAGAGCGCGTTCATCGACGAAGCGGATCGCGTTGCCGAGACGCTCTACAGCGAGCAGTGCCCGGCATTCATCGAGTACTACTACAAGCGCAACTGGGTCCCTGCGGCAGGGGGCGTGCTCACGCAGCTTCGCCGGTCGCGGGACGTTCCCGCATGACGGAGGTCCTGGCCATGCGTCGTCTCGGATGGGTACTTGCCGCCGTGCTCGCAGCCTGCGGAGGCGCAACCGAAGTCGGGCCCGCGCAGACCGGCGGGGCAGGAGGCTCCGCGGGATCGGACAGCGGGACTGGTGACGCCTCGACGCAGGATGCCACGCCTGCGGACGCGTCGGTGCAATGCGTTGCCGATTCGAGCACGTTCATCTGGGAGATGCAGATCTGCCACAGCGCGAGCGATTGCCAGATCGTGCAGCACATGACCAACTGCTGCGGCACGATGCAGTACATCGCTGTCGCCTCGGAGTTCGTCGCTGACTACGCGAAGTGCGAGCAAGCGTGGGTGGACGGGCTTCCAGCGTGCGGTTGCATGTCAGGCCCCCCCACGGCAGATGACGGGCAAGAGGTGAAGGATCCGAAGAAGGTGATCGCGGAGTGCACGAACTGGACGATGTCGAGCGGAGTGTGCCGCACGAAGGTTGCGCAGTAGCTTCGCCATTCGCCGTAAGAGCGATCCCCGCGTCTGCGCATCTTGCGCACACACTGCCCAGTTTGGGCAACCCGAGCCCCCGCCTCCCAACCACTTGGAATTCGAGCCGTATCGCGGCTTGAACGCGCGGGGAATGGAAAGCGCCTTGCCAGAGCGGCTCAACGACGTTGGTCCGTCCGTTGCAAACGCGTGAATGCACGATGCAGCGAGGCAGGACCATGAGAAACGTTGGCGACACCAGGCACGCGAGTGGGTCGGCAGGCTTCTGGACCCGCAGATCAGCCAAAGGACTTGCGCTGGCGTTGCTCGTCGGATGCGCTTCGTGCGCCCAGGCCCAGGACGACGCTGCGTCGGGATGGGCCGGACCTGGTAACCCTCTGGCAGGAAATGCCGGAAGTGCAGGGCAAGGCACCCCAGGCAAGGGCGGATCCAGCGGCAAAGGCGGCGGGGCGCCTGCGATGGGAGGCCAGGCAGGGTCGCAGAATCCGAACAACGGAGGCAATTCGGGCGCTGGCGGGCAGGGTGGCGGGAGCAATCCGTGTTCGCACGACGAGTGCTCTGCTGGCAATCCGCTCGATAGCACGTGCACCAAGTGCACTGCGCAGGTTTGCGCAGGCGACGACTTCTGCTGCTCGACGCATTGGGACGCGTCGTGCGTGCAGGCCGCAACAAGCGTGTGCGGGATGTGCGGAGGAGGAGGCTCAGGAGGCGGCGGGGGCTCTGGCGGCGCAGGAGGATCGGGCGGCAGTGGAGGCTCTGGCGGAGGCGGAGGTTCCGGCGGCAGCGGCGGCTCAAGCGGAGGCGGGGGCTCTGGAGGGGGAGGGAATCCCTGCCCGCACGACGAGTGCACGGACGGGGCTGCGCTGGATCCGAGTTGCTCTGCGTGCGCGACGGATGTCTGCAATGCCGACGACTTCTGCTGCAAGACCCAATGGGACAGCACGTGCGTGAACGAGGCGAAGAGCTTGTGCGGCCTGTGTGGCGGGGGAGGGACTGGCGGCTCGGGAGGAGGCGGCGGTTCAGGCGGCGGAGGGTCCGGAGGCTCGAGCACTGGCGGCAGTGGTGGCAGCAGCACAGGTGGATCAGGTGGTTCGTCTTCCTGCGACACTACATGCCAGTGCGCCGAGCAGCAGTCGTGGCCCGGTATCATGTACTCGAGCGCGATCTGCAATGCCTGTCTGAAGTACACCTGCGGAAACGGATTCGCAGCGGCCGAGCTTTCGTGCACATCCGGGCAAGCGACAGCGTGCGACAGCTCTTGCGGAGCTGACAACACCTGCTGGTGCGGCTGTATGCTTCAGTACGGGGGAGCCTGCGGGCTTGCGCTCACGAGCGCGTACCAGTGCGCGTACATGAACTGCAAGTTTGCGTGTAATTGACGGACGCGCGCGATCACTCCGGCTCGCTGTCCACCGGGGGAAGCGCGCCGCTGCCCGAGGCGCGAGCAGGTGGCTGCGCAGAAGCGATGTCAAACGGACGCGCCGGCTCGTACTCGGGCGGCGGCAGATTGGGCGGCGCAGGGCGCGCGCCAGAGCAGGCCGCAGCCACCACCACAACCGTGAGCGAGAGCAGAAGAACCAAGCGCCTGTGCATCGGGGATCGCATCAACACGTGCCTTTCAAGGATCAAAGATGGGTAGGGCCCCCTGGTGTCGGCGCTGCAGCGTCCGGACCCGGCGTCGGATTGAAAGGGTCCTCCTCGGGCCACGGGCTTGGGGACTTCTTTGCCGTGGGGCGGGCCGTTCCCAGCCCCGCTCGCCCCGGACCTTCGGCGTGCGGCGCAGCAGGCGCCAGCCCCGATGCAGTCGCGCGCGGCGCGCGGTTGCCATCGCTGCTGGTGCCCCCTGAGCAACCCGCGAGCACCGTCAGCCCGAACGCCGCAACCAGCATCAACAACGCCCTGGTCACCATTGATCTACTCGTTCTCGAAGACGGCATCGACCGCCTGCGCTGCATCGTACATCGGTTCGTAGCCGAGGAGCCGTCTCGCTCGACGGTCATCGACCATGCAGACGTAGCGCAGGTGATCGAGCTCCGGGGCAGGAAACGACGTGATGCGCAGGCTCCAGAGCCTGCCCACGATGGCCTCGGCCATGGGGTGCGGTACGGGCAGCCGCGGCTTTCCGGTCAGCTCGATGAGCTTGGACAACGGAAGGGCAGGGGGGCCCGCCAGGTTGAAGATCCCCCGCACTCCCGGACGAAGCGCCAGCGTGATCGCGCGCACCACGTCGAGCTCGTGAATCACCTGAAGCATCGGATCAAACCCGAACAGGGTGGGAATGCGCGGGAGCCGCAGGTAGTTCGACGGCGCATTGCGCACAGAGCCGAGGATGTGGGCAGGACGCAGGATCACGGTCTCGGTCTCGGGGTGCTTCCAGAAGAACGATTGCGCGAGCATGTCGACCTCGATCAGGTCGCGCACCCCGCTGAATCGCGCGCTGCCGAGCAATGGCGATTCCTCGGTCAGGAATTGCGCGTTGTCCGGTCGCGGGCCGTAGATCGCGCTCGTCGACAGGACCACGAGCTTGGGCACCCGGTACTGCGCCACGTACTCGAGAAGCTTCTGGAACGCGACCACGTTCCACGTGTGGTGCTCCGTGGAGGTCGCACGCGGATCGTGCATCACACCCAGGTGCACCACGGCTGCCACCTCGTGCGCGCGGAACACGTCGCGCGTCTTCTTGCGACGGATGTCGAACCTGCAGTGCTCCACGTCCTTCGGAAGCCCTGCGAACGAGCGACGATCGATCCCGATGACAAGCCGCTCCCGGTGCAGGTGTCGCGTCAGGTGACGCCCCAGGCGTCCGCAGATGCCAGTCACCACGATCGGAAGCGTTGGGTCGTCGGCCTTCGCTTCCGCAGGCAGCTCGGGCGCGGGCGGACGTCGGGTCCGTCGCGCAGCCGGCGCCGGCTTGTCAGCCGCTGTTCGTTTCGGTTTCGCAACCATCTGCGTCGTCCGTTGCAGCCATCACCCCCGCACAGCAGGGACCCTCACCAGAACAGACCTTTTCGTTGCTTGAGCCCGCGATTGATCATGGCCTGGATCGTGGCGCGCACCACCTCGACCTTCTCCTCCATCACCGCGTCCTCGTCATCAGGATCACCCTTGAACTCCAGCGGATCGCCGAAGTAGATCCGGTAGCGCGTGGGCAGCGGCATCTGCAATCCGGGGATCATCCACTGCGGCACGATCGGGAACACGGGCATCTTGAGGGCTCGCGCCAGCGACTGCACGTTGCCCAGGTTGATGTACTGCTCCTCAGCTCCCACCACTGCGATCGGCACGATCGGCGTGCGGGTCTCGAGGGCCAGCCGCATGAAGCCCAGCCCGAAATCCTGCAGGCGGTAGCGCTCGCTGAAGGGCTTGGAGATGCCTCGGGTGCCCTCAGGAAACACGAGCAGCGCTTCGCCCATCTCCAGCAGGCGCGTCGCGTTCTCGGGTACGCCCACGACCTGCCCGCATCGGGCAAAGAACGTCGACACCACCGGCAGCGTCTGCGACCACTTCTCGACCATGCTCCGAAGCATCCTCGGCGGGTTCGCGTCGTAGAACATCGCTGACAGGATCAGCCCCGCGTCGATCGGGATCTGCCCGGAGTGGTTGGCGATCAGCAGCGCACGCCCCTCTGGGACGTTGTCGATGCCGTGCGTCTCCACCCGGAAGTAGTACTTGTGGAAGAGCGCTGCGCTCGCCAGCGCGTACTTCGCCCACTCAGGATCGAACCCGAACGGATCCGCGCCCTGCCCCCGTGCCTGGATCTGCGCGATGCGCTTGTCGAAGTCGTTGCCAGCCACGCGCTGGATCAGATCGTCGAGCTCCCCTCGCACGAATCCAAGCAGCTTGCCGCGGAGCGTGGACTCGCTCCGGGTCGCCCTCTTCGCCAATGCGGTCGTGATCCCCATGCCGTCCCCGCAGGATAGTCCTTGGCGACCGAATCCCAAATCACAAGTCCGTGCAACCCGCCCGTTGCTCCCGATGGTAGTTGTGGGCCCTGCCATGGTCCGTCCGCCTGCGCTGCACCCCGGCGACCGCGTCATTGCCGTCGCCCCCTCTGGCCCCTTTGAGCCGAATCTCGGCTGGCTGGGTCTTGGATGGCTGTCCCGGCGTTACAAGGTCGAATTTCGGCGCGACGTGTTCACCGTGGCCGGGTATCTGGCAGGGGATGCTGCCCGCAGGGGCCGCGAGCTGGTCGCCGCGATCGCGGATCCGAACGCTCGCGCCGTGATCGCCATGCGGGGCGGCTACGGGCTTCATCACGTGGCGCATCTGCCGGATTGGGAGGCCTTTTCCAGGGATCCGAAGTGGATCGTCGGCTTCTCCGACGTGACCGTGCTGCACGTGGAAGCCGCGCGCGTGGGGGTCATGTCCATGCACGCCCCCATGGTGGCCCTGCTCGGACGCGGCTGCGAAGCAGACCGGGCTCGCTGGCTCGATGCGCTCGAGGCTCCGGAGCGCATCCGCACCTGGACCGGTCTTGGCACGCTGCGGCAAGGACGCGCGTCCGGCAGGCTGTTCGGAGGGAATCTGACCGTGCTGCATGCGTGTGCAGCAGGTGGACGGCTTCGCGTACCGTCAGGAGCCATCCTGCTGCTCGAAGACGTCGGCGAGCGCCCCTATCGCATCGATCGCATGCTCACGACGATGCTGATGGGAGGGCACCTGGCCAGCGTGGCAGGCGTGGTTCTGGGCGAGTTCACCGAGTGCAATCCCGGTGCAGATGGCGTGTGCGCGCGCGACGTGCTGCGAGGGATTCTCGGTGAGCTCGGCGTGCCCGTGATCGACGGGCTGTGCGTGGGTCACGGGCTGCGAAACGAGCCGATCGTTCTCGGCGCAAACGCGCAGATCGATGCGGAAGAGAGCAGCGCGACGCTCACGGTTCGCGCGTAGAACGGATCCTGAAGCGGAGCCGCGAGCGTGAGCGAGCGAGTGCGGCGCCACGCGTCACGGCGTCATGGGGTGATCAAGGCTACTTCTTGGGAGGTGGGGGCAGTCCCGCAGGCGGCGCTGCAGGCAGTCCCGCAGGCGGCGGGGGCAGTCCAGCAGGCGGCGCAGCAGGTAGCCCGGCAGGCGGGGCAGCAGGCAGGCCGTCGACAGGCCCGGGATGAGGCTCGTCCAGCGTCAGCAGCTCGTCGTCGTTCACCGATTCGGCATCATCGATCGATTCGATTTCGTCCTCAGGAACATAGGGCGTCGCTGCTGCTTGTGGTGCTGGCTGCGCTTGATCGAGCCCGACGAGCTGCGGCGCCACCATGTCGATCGGAGTCGAGAGCGTGGGCTCGTCCTCGCCCGTGCGCCTGAACGAGATGTCCGGGCGCTGGGGCTTGTCGACCGGCTCTTCGACGGCTTCACCCGGGCCGAGGTCCATGGTCGTGATGTTCTCGGGCGACTCGCCGGAAGGAGAGTCGACCGGCGGGGCGGCCTCGACCGGCGGGGCAGCCTCGACCGGCGCGGCAGCGGGCGCAGGCTTGGGAACCGGTGCAGCGCTCGGCATCTTGGGGATAGGGCTGAATTCTTCGGGAGAAGGAGGCGCGAGCGACTCGGGCTTCTTGAGCATGTTGCTCTTGGCTCGTTCGAGCCCACCCTGGGCTTCAGGGTCTGCGGGCTTCATGCGCAGCACGCGCCGCCAGGCATCTGCAGCTTCGCGAGGATCTGCGAGCCGCTCTTCCCAGAGGCGCGCTGCTTTGCGGGCCAGCTCGGCGCGGACGGCCGGGTCCTTGCCCCGCAGGATCTGATCCTCGAGCAGCTGCACCATGGCGCGGTAGTCGCGCAGCTCGGTGAGCAATCCGTAGAGCTCGTCGGTGATCGCAGCGTCCGTGGGGGAAAGGTCGTGCAGCTTCTTGAGGTCGGCTGCTGCGCCCTGCTTGTCGTCGAGGCGCTCCCTGCGGAGCTTGGCGCGACGGGTCACGAGCTGACGCACGAGCGGTCCGTCGAAGACCTCTTCGAGCGCCTTGCTGAGGACTTCTTCGACCTTCTTGATGTCGTTGGCGGTTTCGCCCAGCTCTTCGAGAGCGTCGAGGGTTGCCGGCTCGACGTGGGTGACCAGAGCCTGCGAGAGCCATTCGAACGCCTTGGGCGCGTCGCCGAGCTCCTTGTAGGCGAGGCTGGCAGCACGACGCAGCAGCGCAGAGCGCGTGCGTCCACCATCGCGCAGCCCGTGGCTGCCGGATGCGAGAGAGTTCGCGAGAGTCTGTCGAAGCAGAGTACCGCCGTGGACCGAGTCGCCTTCCGCAGCGGTTCGCTCGAGCACTTCGAGGGTCTCCTCGCGAACGCCGCCTCCCAACGCGAGCTCGAACAGGCTCTGCGCCCGATCGATCGCACCCTTGAAGGCAGCGACCTGCGCTGCGCGGGCCAGGGCATTGAGACGATCGCCCGGCGCCTTGCAGCGGCTGACCTGACGCTCGTACAGGTCGATGATGTGTCCGGGGGCGGGGAGGATCTGGCTGAGGCGTTCGAGCAGAGGCTCGACCTCGCTGGGAGGAACGCTCGTGAGCCCCTGCTCGCCATGCTGTACGGCTTCGGTGGGGTCGACGCCAGCCTGGACGAGCACCTCGGCCTGACGGACGTATTCGGAAGCGCGCTCCGGGCCGGAGAGCTCACGGGCGCGGGTATCATGGGCAGCGCCGAGCGCGTCGAGGTCCTTGAGCTTGACCGCGATCTCCTCGAGCTTGTCGATGATCTCGGGGGTGGAGCCCTTGGTGCGGATGAGCTCGACCGCGACGAGGGCGGCTTCGCCTTCGCGTCCCATCTCGACGAAGCGTTCGAAGGCACCCTGCCAGGCTTCGTGCTGCTTGGCGGCGCCTGCGGTGGCGTACCAGTCGCGCATCTTCATGGCGACGATGCCCTTGAAGTTGAGCTTGTCGCCGAGCTCGATGTAGGCCTCGCGGCAAGGCTCGTCGCCTTCGTCGGCCAGGCCTTCGAGCACGGCCAGCGCCTCCTGGCCCTTCTCGAGACGCTCGTGCATGATCGTGGCCATGCGACGTGCGAGGTTGGAGGCCTCGGCAGGATCGCCCTCCACCTCGATGAGCTTGGCGAGAAGCTCGGCGGTCCGGTCCCAGGCTTCGACGCTCTCGCAGAGCCCGACCAGCTTCTGCACGGCCTCGAAGTCGTCGGGGTCCGTGGCGTGCACCGCCTCGTACGCCCGGATCGCACCGCGCACGTCCTCGAGGCTCACCTCGTAGATCGTGGCAAGGCGCTGCGCGATCTGGATCTTCTCGTCCTTCTCCGTGGCTGCGGCGAGCAGCTTCTCGAGCGCCTCGGCCGCGCCCTTGTAGTTCTCGCGTCGCTCCTCCACGTCGGCCAGCGCGCCCAGGGCCGACAGGTTCTTGGGGTCGAGACGCAGCACTTCGTGGTACCGATCCGCAGAGGTCTCGAGCTCGGTGAGATCCGTGGAGAGCACGGATGCCTCGCGCAGCAGGACCTGGATCTTGGATTCGCTGTCGGACGTCGCGGTCACGAGCCTGTGCAGCAGGGAAACCTCTTCCTGGTATTCACCCCGCTCACGCGCGTCGTCGGCCAGCTGCTGCAGCGCATCGAGATCGTCGCCGTCCTCGAGCACCTTCATCAGCATCTCGCGCGCACCGTCTGCGTCGCCCACGTGCGAGCGGAGCATCTCGGCCCCGCGCTTGCGAAGCGCCACGCGCTTGGCTTTGTCCGTGAGCTTCTCAGCGCGACGCTGCAGGAACTGGATCAGGTCGTCGATGCGCTCCGTCTCCTTGTAGCGCTCCTCGAGGCTCAAGGCGTAGGTGTCATTGGCCGGATCGAGATCCGTGGACTGCTCCAGACGCAGGATCCCGCTGGCCTGGTCTCCCGCGCGGAAAAGGTACTCGGCCTCGCGGTTGTGCAGCGTCGCCTTGTCCCTGGGCTCGGAGGCGATGTTGGCAAGCTCGCCGATCGCGCGTGCCGTGTCCTCCCATCGCTCCGCCTGCGCGAAGCAGCGCTCGGCTGCTTCCCACGCCTTGGCTCCGGCGCCTGCTTCCGCTGCCTCGGCAAAGGCTTCCCCTGCGCCCGCAGCGTCGTTGGTCTTGTCGCGCAGGTCGCCCAGCTTCATCAGCAGCGCCATGCGCGAGTCCTGCGAGTCGACAGCGGATACGTTGTCGGAGATCGCGAGCGCGGCCAGGTCGAGACGATGTCCCTTCTCGAACAGCTTGACCGCCGCGTTGATCGGGCTCTCGTCGCCGGACATGAGCGCAGCCAGACGCGCCCAGGCTTCGCCTGCAGCCACCGGGTCCTTGCGCTTCTGCTCCTGCATCGCCGCCAGCTTCTTGAGCAGGGCGATCTGCGCTTCCTGATCCGGTGCCTCCGACGACTCCTGGTCCAGAAGCACGGCGAGATCGTCCCAGCGCTGCCCCTTCTCGAGCAGACGCCGCAGGTTGTCGCGCGCTCCAGCATCGATCTGCGACAGCTGCTTGAGCGCATTGATCGCACCGTCGAGATCGCGCAGCTGCTGCTCGCAGATGTTCGCAACCGTGGACAGGTACTTCTTGCGCTGCTCCGGGGCGAGGTTGGGCGCACGCGCGGCAGCCTGGTAGACGTCGCGCAGCTCGGGGAACTGCCTCTTCTGACGCAGGTGCTCGTCGACCCAGGACAGCGCTTCCGGTGACACCGGATCGAGCGACAGGACCTCCATGTACTTGGCGAGCGCTTCCTTGGTCTGACGCTTGCTCGCGAGCAGGGAAGCGGATTCGAGCAGCTTGGCAACCTTCTCCGGGCTGGGGAGCTCAGAGGCAGACTGCTCCATGTGCGCAACAGCCTGATCGGTCCTGCCCTGGCTCTGGTAGAGCTCCGTGAGCTTGGCCTCGGCCTGCGGATCAGCACGCCCTCCGGCCTTCATCACGCCGATGGCCTGCTCGAGCTCGCCTGACTGCTCGAGCACCTGGCCGAGATCCTGACGGACCTGCGGCGCCATCGCGCCGTTGGGGTTGGCGTCGAGATAGCGCTTCCAGCGCGGGGCCAGCTCGCCGCCGCGCCCGATCTGGTTGCCGTAGTACGTTGCCAGCTGAACGGCGCGGTCCTGCCCAGGAGACAGATCCAACGCAGCGACCGAGTACGAGTAGCCGTTCTCGCCGTCGTAGGCCTCGGCCAATGCCACGAAGTACTCTGCGCCCTCTTCGCGTTCCTCGCGCGGCACCGGCTGTCCAGCTTGCACTCGCTCGAGGATCTGCGCAGCCAGCTCCTGGATCAGGCCGTAGTCTTCCGGCGCATACGCGCGCGCCGTGCGCAGCACTTCCGTGGAACCCGCGAGGTCGCCACCGGCCTTGCGCACGCTCGCTTCGTCGCGGTAGAGCGCGACCTTGCGCTCCGGCTCGGCAACCAGCGCCTGCTCCATCTCGAACAGCGGAACCGCTTCCATCCACTGGCCCTGCTGCTTGAAAAGCTCGCGGGCCGAGTAGATCGCAAACTGCGAGCGGGGATCGGTCTCGTAGGCCCGCTTGAAGTGCTGCAGCGCACGGTCGGGCTGCGCAAGCGGAGCCTCGGACCAGAGCGTTCCCAGCTCCTCGTGCATCGACGCGACCTTCAACGCCATGTCGGGATTCTGCGCCGTAAGCGGCGCAAGCAGCTTCGCTCGCTTCTCGAGCAGGGCGACCAGGCCTTTGACGTCGCCCTTCTCCCGGTACAGCTGACCCAGGCGATCCGCAGCCACATCCTGCGTCGGGTCCTTGACCACCGCGAGCAGCAGGACCTCTGCAGCGTGATGGGCATCGCCCAGAGTCGTGGACCAAACGTTCGCTGCTTCGCTCAGCCAGTGGCTCGCGTACGCAGGATCCTGGGTCTCGCGGCCGACCCGCTCGAGCAAGGTTGCGTAGGCGCGCGGATCGCTGGCACCAGCCTGGTGGGCATAGGCCAGCACCTCCTGGTCGTGAGGGTTCGCAACGAGACGCTGAACAAGGGTGTCGACTTCGCGCGGATCCATGTCGCCGCGGACGCTACCACGCGCAGAAAGCGTGCCGCAACGAACGGATGCAACAGACGGACGGTCTTTTCGTGCGCCGGCCCGGCCAGGGGGGGGACTACTCGAAGCGCTCGTAAGTCGTGGCTGGTTTGGGGGGCGTTGTCGCAACCGGAGGCGCTGTCTTGGCCGTCGGAGTCGTCGCCTGCGTCGCCGGCTGCGAAGTGCGCGGCCCCCCAGCACCCGGCGTGGGGGTCTTTGGAGCAGGTCCACCCACAACTGGCAACTGGTCGATCGATACCGTGTCCGCCGACTTCGATGGCGCCGGTGTCGTCGCTATTGCCGCATCCGGCGCCTCTGCCGCGAGCGGCAGTGGACCGGATGACGCCGCTGCAGTCGCTCCCCCGTGCGAGGACCTGCCGGCGCTGCGGCCGATGAGGAGCGAAACCACGACGATCAGAGTGATTCCCAGGGTGATCCCCGCTGCCAGCAGCAGGTTTCGCGCCCGCACAGGCGGCGGCGACAGCGTCGGCAAAGGCTCGTCGTCGTCGCGCAGCAGGATCTCCCCCTCGATCACCAATCCAGACCCGGTCGTCTCGTCGTCGAGCGGGATCTCAATCCGATCCAGCGCGCGGATGAAGGTCTCTGCCGCAGGCTGGCGATCCTTCGGCTCCTTGGACAGCGCCTTCAGGATGATGCGCTCGAGCGCAGTGGGGATCGGCACCTCGGGCGCAGCTTGTCGGGGCGGCTTGGGCGGCGTCTTGATGTGACGCGCCATCACCACCACCGCCTCTTCCTCGTCGAAGGGAGGCTTGCCGACCACCATCTGGTAGAGGATCACGCCGAGCGAATACAGATCGCTTCGCGCATCGAGCGGCTTTCCCTGGGCCTGCTCGGGCGACATGTAGCGCGGCGTTCCAAAGACCGTCCCTGCCTGCGTCTCGAGCGCGTCGATGGCGCGCTCCTCGCGCATCAGCTTCGCGATGCCGAAGTCGAGCAGCTTGCACACCTCGCGCTGGCGACCTGCGACATCCGGCACCCGAACGAGGAACAGGTTGTCCGGCTTCAGGTCGCGATGGATGATTCCCTTTTCGTGGGCTTCGCTCAGGGACAGGAGCGCCTCGCGGGCGATCTTCACGCAGTCGTAGAGCTTGAGCCTTCGCACACGGCGCAGCCTCGCGCCCAGCGACTCGCCTTCGAGCAGCTCCATCGCGAGGAACACCGAGCCATCCTGCGCCTGGCCGAAGTCGTAGACCGTGACGGTGTGGGGCGACATCAGCTGCGACATCGAGCGCGCCTCACGCTCGAACCTGGCTCGCGCCTCAGCATCGCTCGCCCTGTCGTAGCGCATGATCTTGAGCGCAACCCAGCGGCCCACCGCTTGCTGCCACGCCTTGTACACAGCGCCCATGGAGCCCGCGCCCAGGCGCGCCACCACCGTGAAGCGATCGGCAACCGTACGCCCGAGGATCGGATCTCGACCCGAGCCCTCCCATTCGCTCTGCAGGATGATCGCGCAACCATCGCGTGGACAGCGATCGATCGGCCCTGAGCCTGGCGGCGCTGGCTCGTAGACCGTCTGGCATTCTGGACAAATGCGTAGCATCGCCGCCACGGTCGGACCCGTGGAGTGAACCGGCGCTGATGTCCTGTCCGGGGACGAGGCTCGCATTGTCACTGCTCAGCAATCATCCAACGAGACTACTGGCAGCGCAAGACCCATGCTTTCTTGTAGGCCGGAATGCCCCCGGTCGGAACGTCGGTCCACAGGGGGGCACACACCTGGTTGGGCGCGCATTGCTGGTTGGTACAGCAGGATGGGGTCGCGCCAGCGAAGCACTCCCGAAGGGCGAGGTCGCCTTCCATGAAGTACCCGCAATCGCTGTACACGCCGCAGTTGGTCTTGGCGCAGCAGGGCGAATTGCAGACCTTGCCGATGACCGTGACGCAGCTGCCAGACTTGCAGTCTCCGTCGGACCCGCAGCTGTCCGGATATTCCGTCGTGTGCCCCGATGGCCAGACCGTGCATTGCCACGCGGGCGTGCTCCCATACGCCAGGAACGCACAGTTGCCTCCGCCGGCCGAGCAGTCCCCGTCCGAGCAGCACATGTCGATGCACCTGCCGCTGCCGCCATCACCCCCGCTCATGTCGCACCGGCCGGAGCGACAGTCCTCCGGCTTTGTACAGGAGATGGTCGGCAGGGCCACTCCCAGCTTCAGACCCAGCTTCACAGCTTCCACGCACATCCCGCCCGCCGATGCAGGAATGCACACGAACTGCGCAGCGCATTGCGAATCCGAGGATGTGCAGCAGCTCTTGGAGCACACGCCTTCAAAGGGCGCCCCTGGCGGCGAGCAGAACAGCCCCGTCTCGCACTTCGTTCCGCCGATCGTGCAGCTCTCCCCAAGCTTCCTCGGTGGCTCGGGCGGCTCCTGAACCACATCAGGGGGCGGCTCTATCCCGGGATCCACCACCACATCCTCGGTCGTTCCCCCGGTGCCGCCGTCGTGCGTTGCGCCGCCCGTTCCTGCTGAGCCGCCCTGGTTCGCATCGACACCAGCCTCGTCTCCGCCGGTCCCGCCTGTTCCCCCGGTCCCGCCCTCTCCCCCGACACCGCCCGTACCCGCTGCACCGCAAATGCCTGCGACCCCGCAGTCCGTGCACACACCCTGCAGGCAGATCTGCCCCTCGTCACAGGACGGCGCGCCTTGCTGGCCCTCCTGCTCGCAGCGCACTGCGCTCAGGTCTGCTTTGCCGATGGCGAGCGAGCACGCCGCTGCTCCGAGCAAGGCAAGACCCAGGCAAGGGATCCAGAATCGCCCACGCATCAGAACGCCATCCCAACGCCAGCTGAGACTCCGCCCGGCAGGATGGACAAAGAGGGCGTCGGAATTCGCGCTGCTTCCGTGCTTGCAGGCTTCTTGCTGTCACCCGGCGCCTCGCGGGTGAAGTACAGAAGGGCTCCCGCGACCCCGGCCACGACCGCGACCCCGAAGCCGATGTCCGCGATCAGCGCTTCCTGCCTCGCGCGATCGGCCTTGTTCTGAAGGTCTTCGTAGGTCACGCCTCCGTTGGTCGACGGCGTCCCCTGGATGCGGTCCCCCATCGCCTTCATGCCGAACACGGCACCCGTCACCAGCCCCACGCCTGCAACCACGCCGGTCGCGATTACCAGCCCATCGAATCGCCCCTTCTTCTTCGGCGGCTCTGCCGGCTCCTTGGCCGGCGGCTCTGCAGTGCGCTCCGGAGCTGCCGAAGCAGAGGGTTGCGGCACGACGATCTCTTTGCGGGCGCCCTGCAGGCGTTTGATGATCTCGCGGACGCGTTCCTTCTCGGCCTCATCGGGGATCATGCCGATGTACTGCTTGTAGTAGATGATCGCGGTCTCGACCTCGGTGAGCTTCTCGTGGATGACGCCGAGGTTGTAGACGAGGTCAGCGCCTTCGGGGTCGAGCTTGAGCGCCTCTTCGAGCTCTTCGATGGCAGCGCGGTACTTGCCGGCCTTGTACAGCCCCTTGGCCTTGGTAAACCTGGCTTTGGCCTGCGCTTTCTTGGCCGGGGAGACCGTTGCAATGACCTGCGATTCGGGCCCTGAGCCGGCCCTGGCCGAACCCGTGCGGCCGCACATTGCGACCATGCCAAGCGCGAGACACAGCGCGATCGGGACGGTCGTACGAACGGACTTCGACATGCTCGGGTCATCATAGCGTAAGAAAAGCCGACTGGGCGCGTTCTGTTGGCAAGGAGAACGATATGCGTACCGTTGCCGCCCTGCTCGCCCTCTCCGTGCTTGCCCTTTCCGCCCCTGTCCTTGCCCAGACCTACGCGCAGCCTCCGGGCAGCCGCTCGCCGTACCACTACCGGGGATATGACGATGCCTACTCGCTGCCCCCTTCGGACGGATGCTTCTGCGACGATGGGGGATGGCGCCGCAGAGAGCTGTCCCCGGTCCGCGTCCACGTTGGTGGCGCGGTTCGAGCTGACGCGGATCACGCGACCCCAGGGCTCCAGACCGCGATCGACTTCTTCCGAGGACCTGCCGGCCTCCGGCTGAGCGCCATGTGGTTTCGCGTGGGCTCAGGCGAAGGCATCGCCCAATACGCCGGCGAGCTGACCCTCGACCTCGGCGGACACAGCGTCTGGCGTCCGGTGATCGGTGCCGGTGCCGGGCTCGCGCGCACGTGGAAGGTCGACGATGCAGGCAACCGGGTGAGCGGCGGCGCCAACCTCGGAATCGGATTGATGCGCGCCGCGATCGAGTACCGCCTGCCCATCGAAGGGACCGACTCGCGCGCATCGCTGGGCCTCACCGGAGTGCTGCCCGCGGTCAAGTCCGAGTCCGCACCTGACCTGCAGGGCTGGGTGATCGCCGGGCTGAGCATCGGCATAGGATTCTGATTCGGGCCTCGGAGGCTCCAGGCTCCAGGCTTCAGGCTTCTGCCAGATCGAATTGAGGTTCCCCAGTCGTTCCCATCGCGCGCTCTGCCGAGCGTCGCTCTGCTCTGGATGCTGCAGCCGGGAGCCCGGCGCCTGGAGACTGTGGCATTGCCCGGAGACTGCAGCCATTGTGCAAGCACTTGCAGAACCTGCGCGGTCTGCCCTGGAGCCCCCTGGAGCCTGCAGCCTGAAGCCGTTGTGCAAGCACCGGCTCACTCAGTGAGCGAGATACCACCCGATCGCGGACAGCAATATGACGCGTCCCATCAAGCTCAACACCCACAACGCACGCGCGCTCCACAGGCCGGTCAGCGGCTCGATGCGCGTCACCTCGAGCTTGCTGCCAGCCGGAGCCTGGCCCGCGTCGGCACCCGCTTCGCTCCGCTTGAGGGCCACGAGCACGCGCGCAGGCCCTTTGACTGCCGAGGACGCAGCCTGCTGTGCGATGGTCGCTCGGAGCGCGCTTCCCCGGTGCAGGACCTTCCACTGATCGCCGTCGCGGTCGAGGCGCACGCGCAGCCATCTCGTGGTGCCTGGCTCCATGTCCTCGGTGGAGCCTTCGCCGGTATCGCGGATGCGCCTGGGAAATGGACCGGGCCAGACAGGCAGCTCGACACCGAGCGCTCCGCCCAGCACCCCGCCTGCGAAGCCGACCGACGTGGCGAACAGGCCGATGGAGGCGCCGATCGACACCGAGAACACGCCGACGGAAGCGCCGCAGGCGATGGCGACGAGGCCTCGCGATTGCAGGCCGAGCGCGATGATGCCCGTGGCCGAAACGCCGACCGCGAGGATGCCGACCGCATCGCCGCCGATCGCAATGATGCCGGGCTTGCCCGGTTCGGTGGAGATCAACGGAAGAGCCATGGGAGCGTGATCGCCAGACTAGCAGACCTGCCCAAGGCGGGCCGCGTTTGCGGCAACACCAGCGAGCGTTCGCCGGGCAACGATCAGAAGAAGTTGCCGATTGTGAACTCGAACACGCTCGATTCCTCGTAGGGCAGGGGTTTGTACGGGAAGCCCCATTCGAATCGCAGCGGACCGAGCGGCGAGAACCAGCGGATGCCGAAGCCCCAGGACGTACGCAGGTGCGTGAGGCTCGAGAGCGTGAAGCACGGGTCGTTGACCTTGTAGACGCCGACCGAGGACAGCGACTGCGCCGCTGCGGTCTGGCCGCGAGCGGCGTTGCAGTAGAGCGACTCCGTGTTCCACGCGTTGCCCGCGTCAGTGAAGATGACCCCGCGCACGCCGACCTTCTCGATGATCGGAATCTCGAGCTCCAGGTTCTGGTAGAACATGAAGTTGCCGCCGATGTTCGCACCGTTGGGGATCGGAGGCGCGTTGGGGTCGAGCCGCGAGGCCAGGGGCAGGCGCGGGCCGATGGTGCGCAGACGGAACCCGCGCACATCGAAGATGCCGCCCAGGAAGAAGCGCGCAAAGATCGGGACGCCCTGCTCCTTGGGGCTGGTCACGTAGCCGGCCGACTCGTTGAGCTTGATCACGAAGCCGGCGCCGATCGGGTAGTAGAAGTGCCCGGTGAAGTTGTAGCGCAGGAACTCGTTCTCCGTGCCGAAGTACGGCGAAGCCAGCTCGACCGAGCCGCGCAGGTACACGCCCTTCTTGGGGAAGAGACGGTTGTCGCGCGTGTCGTAGGTCAGCGCAGGACGCAGGCTCGAGGTGAAGCCGTCGTTGAACAGGTTTGCCAGCGGCAGGCGCTGGAACACGGAGATGGCCGAGGACGTGCCCAGGAACGTGGAGCGAGCCACGGTCGAGACGCGGTCGAGCTGCCCGGTATAGGTGAGGGTCGCGAACGTGGTCGGGCGCACCAGCGCGTAGCCCCAGGTCACCGCGCCGCCGATGGAGGTCTGCGAGAAGTCGTTGTAGATGCGCAGCTGGTCGTAGAGGTCCAGCGCCATCGAGAAGTCCGAGTCCAGGAAGTAGGGCTCGAAGAAGCGGATGTTGATCAGCTGCCGGAGTCCGGAGACCTGGGCCTGCAGGGCCAGCGACTGGCCGTTGCCGAACAGGTTGGCCTGCTGGACCTGCGCGGTGGCGATGAAGTTCTCGATGGAGGAGAAGCCGGCACCTACCTGGAAGGTTCCGGTGGGACGCTCCTGGACCTCGATGTTGACCTTGACCTTGTCGGGCGCGCTGCCCTCCTCGGTCGACAGGTCCACGCGCTCGAAGTAGCCGAGCGCAATGATGCGCTTGCGCGAGTCCTCCAGCTTGGTCTCGCTGAACAGCTGGCCTTCCTGCACATACATCTCGCGCCGGATCACCTTGTCGCGCGTCTTGGTGTTGCCGCGGATCTCGATGCGCTCGATGTGCACAGGCGGTCCACGACGAATCGGGACCACGACGTCGACCAGCTTGTTGGCCGGGTCGAGCTTCGTCTCCGGATCGGCTTCGACATTGGCGAAGCCCTCGTCGCGGTACAGCGTGCGAATGGACTGCAGGTCGTGAGCAAGCTCGGCGCGCTTGAACACGTCGCCGCTCTTGGCGTGTACCATCTCGCGTAGGCGACGTCGCCCGCCCAGCGGCTCCACTTCCTTGCCGTTGTCGTCTCGCTCCCAGATGCGCAGCCTGCGGATGCGGTACTGCGGCCCTTCGTTGAGCGTGATCGTGACTTCGATGCCCGTGCGATCCGGCGTGAGGTTCACGCGCGGCGCCGCGACCTGGACCGACAGGTAGCCGCGGTCGTAGTACATCGCGTTGATCATGAGCACGTCGCGCTCGAAGGCATCCTGACGGAACGCGCCGCCGCTTCCGAAGGAGAAGAAGCCGCTCTGGCCGGTGTACATGACCTCGCGCAGCTCGTCGTCGGTCACATGCTCGTTGCCGATGAAGGTCACGCGACGGACCGACACCTGCTCGTGCTCTTTGATGTGGAACTTGATGATGACTTCGTTGTTGGGCTGCGGAGAAACCTCGAAGTCGACTTCCGCGAGGAAGTATCCCTTCTCGGCGTACATGTCCCGGAGCTTCTGCACCGTGCGACGGATCGCCGGGTAGCTCAGGATCGTGTTCGGCTTGATCTCCGCGCCCTCTTCCAGCTTCTCGGTCTCGATCTCCGTGTTGCCGTCGTACGATACCTGCGCGATGTTCGAGCGCTCCCGCAGGATGAATCGCAGGTGCACGCCGTCGTCGCCGCGCGTCAGATCCACCTGGATGTCGTCGAAGTAGCCGGCTTCCCACAGCTCGCGCACGTCGCGCGTGAGCTCCTCCGGACGGAACAGCTGGCCGACCTTCTCGCGCAGGTACGTCATGATGTCGTCCTGCGAGACGCGCTGGTTGCCCGCAAAGTCGATGGCCGCGATCGGCTGGCCGCGTGCCAGCTCCATGTCGGTCGGCGGGACTTCAGGGGCCGGACCCAGGGACTCCTCGCCGGGCGCGCGCGGCGGACGCCTTCGCGAGCCGCCCTGGCCGCTGCCCATCTGCAGCGCAGGGCCTCCGTCGCCGGCTGTCACCATCGTCCCCGAAGTCGTGCCTCGCGGCGCTGGTCCGGCATCCGCAGGCGCACCGGCGTCGGGCGCAGTCTGCGCGTAGGCTGCACGGGGATGGCTGAGGAGCCCCGCCAGCAGCACACACGCAAGCCAGCACCAAGCGAATCTCTGGAAGGCCTGGCTCACGTGTTGGACCATCGGTGTTGCACACACATCGGCGCGAAGGCTCGTAACCCATAAAGACCGAGGTCTCAAGCGCGCTCGACCATCCGGCGCGATTGAGCATGGCCCGGCGAGGTCCCAAGCCCTATCCGTGCCTTGATTCAGCGCGATTCGTCGCGCCCCGGCACCCCGTGCGCCCGTAAGCCTCGGCGCTTGTCACCGTTGAATGTCACGGCTACAGGTTCGTCGAACCGACGCCCCTTCCTACGAGGACCGCAACATGCAAAAGACCCGTCTGTCGATCGTGGCATCTGGTGCGCTGCTGACCTGGCTGCTGGCTGCGGCCTGCGGCGGCCCCGAGGCACCCCCCGTGAAATCTCCCGCGGATCTCCCTTCGGCCTCTGGCGCCGAAGTGCCCACGACACCCCCTGCAACCGCCCCGACCGCGGTCACGCCGCCTCCCACCACCAGCTCCGTAGCCATCGCCCCCCCGACCACGGGCACCGGCCCGACCAGCACCCCCGAAGCGCCCGCGGACCGCATGACGGCTCCGCTCGTGCTCCGGCTCAAGGGACCTGATCCGGTGCCGGCCAAAGGCGACGTCAAGCTCGACCTCGAGATCGTCACCAACGAGGCGATCAACGGGCCGGTCACGCTCAAGATCGCGCTGCCCAAGGGCGCCACGCTCAAGACCGGCAAGGCCGAAGAAGTGCTGCAGATATCGCAGGCTGGCACGCAGAAGCGCGAGTTCGTGGTGAGCACCACGGCAACGCTCGCCTCCCCGATCATCGTGACCGCAGATACCAAGGACCCCAAGGGCAACGCCGGCCTGCACGCAGAGCGCAAGTACCCGGAAACCACGGGTTCCGTCACGCCCGGCTCGACCACGCCCAAACCCCCGGTGCCCCGTCCGCCTGGCCCGCCTCGCTGAGATTTGACCGCTCCGCAGGGTTTACGCCCTGACAATCGTGCTTACCTTGCCGGGCATGATTCGGGCCCACCTCCGCCCCCTGGCAAAGCTCGCCGCTTTCCTCGTGGCCCTGGCCGTGATGCTGGTCAGCTCCCGCGCTCATGCAGGAGCCACGCAGTTCCGCGATACCGCCGAGCTGTTCGGACCGATGGATCGTCAGGTCGTCGCCAACCGCGCCGCTGCCTATCCCTTCGATGTCCGCGTGCTCACCACCTCCGCCTATGACGCGACCGATCAGTTCCACAGCTACGTCCGCAGCCAGCTGAGCGGTCCGAACGCCGTGATCGTAGGCATTGATCCCACGCATCGCAGGACCGCGGTCTTCTGTGGTGCTTCGACGCGCGTCGAGGCCTCGCGCTGCAAGATCGCAGCCGAAGCAGCACACCCCTACTTTCGCGAGGCGCGATGGGCTCCCGGCATCGACGCGGTGCTGGGGGCCGTGAACGCAGCGGTGGGCACCGCCACCGGCGCAACCCTGCCCTCCACGAGCCCCACGTCTGCGGCGTCTCGTCGCATGAGCGGCGGGTGGGTGTTCGGCTTCGTTCTGCTCGGCGCCATCGGCTTGATGGTGATCGTGGCCGTGCTCGCCTCGGTGTTTCGCAGGAAGAACCCCACATTCGACGATCCCCGCGCTCCGTATGGGAGCGGCGGTTCAGATGCCGGACAGCCCTACGTCGGACAGCCCTATCCCTATCAGGGGGGGCCAGGCATGGGCGGTGGCGGCGTGGGCTCGCACCTGGCCGCAGCGGGATTGGGTGGTCTTGCGGGCTACGCGCTCGGCCGGGCGCTCGACCGGCGCGACCATGACGCCCCCTACGAGCCCGGACACCAGGCAGACATGAGCCCGGACGCTCCGTGGGGAAGCTCGCAGCCCGGCGCAGAAGGAGGCTCCACGAGCTGGGATGATCCGGGCGACCCTGGTGCGAGCATGGATGTCGACTCGGACTTCGGAGGCGGCGACGGGGGCGGCTCGGATTGGTAGCGATCGGCGCGGGTCGCCTCTGACGAATTGATGCGCTAGGCTCCGGGCATGCGCTTGGGGCAGTGCTTGTTGGGTGTGTCAGGGGCAGGGTCAGCCCTGCTGCTGGCCTTGGCTGCGTGCAGTGGATCTTCGGACGCGATGTTCGCGCCTGTGGTCAAGAGCGACGCGGCCGTGGGAGGTGCGGGCGGGACGTCGTCCGGAGGCAGTGGCGGCACGAGCCAGGGCGGAAGCAGCGGCCAGGGCGGAACCGCAGCGGGCGGCACTTCGCAAGGCGGCGCAGGCGGCGGACCTGCGGGCGCAGGCGGCGGCGTAGCCGGCAGCGGCGGCAGCGGCGGGTGTACGTATACGGATAGTACCGATCACGATGGGGACGGCTGGTCGTTCGTCGATGGAGACTGCAACGACTGCGATCCTGCTGTGAATCCCGGTGCCTTCGATGGGGTGGGACCGGTGGGCAAGGTCGGGGTGGATGACGACTGCGACGGCACGCCGGACAACGGGACCACGGAATGCGACACCGGGCTGATGCTGGAGGACGGGGATCCGCTCAACGCAGCACGAGCGATCGGTTTGTGCGCCAAGACCGACGCCGGAGCCACGGGCAAGGACAAGCGCTGGGGTGTGATCGGCGCGGCCTATGTTGCGGCAGACGGCACCGCCGCCATGAACCCGACCTCCCACGGGATCACGGACAAGTTCGGGGCAGCCAACCCGCAGCAGGGCCCTGCGATGCTGGTCCTGTCCTCGGGGACCGCGCGTTCGCCCGTGCAGCCAGGCTACCAATCACCGGGCGGCGCTGACATGGGGACCCAGTCCGCAATGCCCGCGGGGTTCCCCAAGGGCTCGACGCTCTGCCCCGGAGTGTCCCCGCCTGTGAAGCCGGCGTACGATCCCGCGGCCCTGCAAGTGCAAGTCCGCGTTCCGACCAATGCTCGCGCGTTCACCTGGCGGTTCAACTTCTACAGCTACGAGTTCCCCGACTACGTGTGCTCCGAATTCAACGATGTGTTCACGGTGTTCGTCGACCCCAAGCCTCCCTCAGCGACCACTTCCGACATCGTGTTCGACGCTGCGGGCAATTCGATCAGCGTGAATACCGACCTGCTCCAGGTTTGCGGCGCGCAGACCGCAGGCGGACATGCGTTTGCCTGTCCCCTGGGCAAGTCGCTGCTGGCAGGAACCGGCTTCGACCTGGCCAGCGGGGCGCAAGCCGATCACGCAGCCACCGGTTGGCTGGCGACCCAGGCGCCCACAGAGCCTGGAGCGATCATCACGCTGCGCTTCGCGATCTGGGATGCGGGCGATCACGTCCTCGATTCCACGGTGCTGATCGACGCGTTCGAGTGGATGGCGAACACGACGCCGATCTCCACGACTCCGGTAGCAAGTCCGAAGTAGGACCTCACGCCTCGCGCAGCTTCTGCAGCGATGCCTCGAGCTCGGCTGGCAGCGGCGACTCGAAGCACATCGCCTTGCCCGTCACCGGGTGCTTGAACCCGAGCAGCGCAGCGTGCAGCCACTGGCGCCCCAGCTGCTTGGCGACCGCTGCAACGAACGGGTCGCGCGGACGCGTTCCGTACAGCGCATCGCCCAGCACCGGCGTGCCGCCCCACTCGCACAGATGCACCCGGATCTGGTGCGTGCGTCCTGTCTCGAGCCGGCACGCGACCAGCGTGGTCCCGGATTGCAGCCGCTCCAGCACGCGCACGTGCGTGACCGCGCGCCTCCCTTCGCCGCTCGTTCGCGTGGTGAACTTCAACCGATCGGTCGGGTGGCGTCCGATCATCGTGTCGTAGGTGCCGTCGCGCGCCTGCCCCACGACCACCGCCTTGTACTCGCGATCGATGTCGTGCCTGGCGAACAACGCCTTGAGCCCTTCGCGCGCCTGCACCGTGCGCGCAACCACCAGCACGCCGCTGGTGTCCTTGTCGAGTCGGTGCACGATCCCGGGACGGCGCTTGCCCTCTGGATCTCGATCGTCGATGGGCGCCTGATCGAAGCTGCCGCGTGCGAGCAGGCCGTTGACGAGCGTGCCGGTCGCGTGCCCGCGCGCCGGGTGCACGACCAGCCCTGCGGGCTTGTCGATCACGATCAGATCGTCGTCTTCGTACATCACGCTGAGAAGCACGGACGCGTCGGCAACCGCTTCGGTGAGGGGCGGCGCTTCGGGCTGCACGCTGAGCACCGCGCCTGCGCGCACCCTTGCGCCGGTCCGCGCTGCCGGCTGCCCGTCGATCAGCACGCGGCCGTGCTCGATCCACTGCTGCACGGAGCTTCGGGAAGCAGAGGCACCCTCTCGCGCGAGCAACGCCACCACGAGCGTGTCGAGACGCTGCACCGGATCGCCAGGCGCGACGGTGAACACGAAGGTGCGGTCGGTGGCCATCAGGTTGCGGCTCGAAGACCGCTTCGGGCTACCAGAGCTTCGAGGGTACGTGCCCCTTGGACTTGACCAGGATGTCGATCAGGGCACGGTCGTAGAAGTTCTTCGAGTAGAGGCTGGGGGACACACGGCTGCGGTA
Source organism: Deltaproteobacteria bacterium (assembly GCA_016218915.1). GTDB lineage: Bacteria > Myxococcota_A > Polyangia > Polyangiales > Polyangiaceae > JACRCQ01. The sequence goes on along the minus strand of JACRCQ010000061.1, from coordinate 61,083 downwards.
CAGCGCGCGCCCTTCCTCTACTTCCTCGGTCAGCGCGTCGAACAGGTTGTCCGCGCGAATGCCTTGGATGATCTTCTCCTCGTTGTAGAGCGACAGGTCGCTGGCAATGGCTCGAGCAAGCCTGCGGGCCGCTTCCTCGGTTTCAATGAGGGGCATCGACGAGGTCTCCTTCGGGATCGAGAGTATGCCCCTGCTGGCGTCCCCGTGTCAAAAGCCCGCACGCCAGGGCGGTCACAAAGGGGAACACGACCATCGAATACCGGCCGGAACCAAAGAATACCGCGTGAATTGCCGCGGTGCTGAGGATCATCGCCAGCGTGGACGGGATCAGCAGGGGCGCCCGGTGCAAGGCTCGCCCCAGCAAGGCCAGCACCAGCCCGAGCCCCACATAGGCCAGCCACCCCCAGTGCGTCAGCGCGGCTGCGATCGAAAGCGCAGCCACCACCATCCTCGGTCGCCTTCGCGGCCCCGGCCCCAGGCTCCCGGCAACCAGCGCCGCAATCAGGATCATCCGCTCGTAGAGCGTCTCCACCACCCCGAGGCGCAGCTTCCATGCGTCGTCAAACGCTGCCCCGTTTGCCTCACGCAGGTACCAGCCCGCCCCGCCGCAGTAGTCGAACGTCACCGAGAGCTTTGCAGGCACCAGCGACAGCCACGTCAGCGGGTGCGCCGCGATCGCCTTGACTGCCTCGCGCCCAAAGCAGATGTCCTTCTCCGCCTCGTGGAACACCTCCTTGCACGCTTGCGGGACTTCCACGGGCGACCATGAGCCATGCCCTGCCGGATTGGTCCCGATCAGCAGGTTCCACCCGCCGTTGAAGCTCAACGCGGCGTGCCCGAGACGAACCTCGTTGCGGAGTGCCCAGGGTGCGCATGCCGCGAGCGCGATCGCTCCCACGAAGGCCGCAGTGCGAAGGCGCCGCGACCAGGAAGCCTCGGCTTCCAGGGCGAACCATCCGAGCAGCGGGGCGAGCACAAGCGACTGCGGACGGACCAGCGTGCAAAGACCGAGGGTCAAGCCAGCAGCGGCGAGCCACGCGGTGCGTCGGCGAGCCTTGGCCTCGCGTGCGCGACAAGCTTGCCACGCTGCGATCACGCACAGGGCTGCGGTAGCCCCCTCAGTCATCAACGCCGGGGTGTAGGCAACGAGCCCTACGTGCAGCGCCACGAGCAGGCCGGCAGCGAGCGCGCCGGCGCGTGAAGTTGCGCGGCGCGCCAGCGCCCAGGCCGCTGCCGCAGCCGCTGTGCCCAGCAGCGCGTTGACCATCATCGCAGCCGCAGGTTTTGCTCCGAACACCGCATAGGCCGCGCCCAGCAGGGCCGGGTATCCGACCGGGTAGTGCGCTGCGTAGGTAACCACGCCGTCCGGCCACAGCCACGTGTAGCCATGCCCCTGCGCGATCCGAGTCGCGATCACGTCGTAGAACTTCCCGTCGCCCGTGGGAGGGATGCGAGACGCTGCCCATGCGACCATCGCTACCCGGGCGCCGAGCGCTGTGCCGATCACCAGGGCAGCGTCCCGTCGCTCCGCACCCTTCATAGGGGAAACCGATCGATCAACCGGGTCGAGAGAAGCGCTGCAACGACTTCGCAGGCCGGCAGCCCGACCACGTTTCCGTAGGAGCCCTCGATGCGACGAACCGCAAAGGAGCCGAGCCCCTGCACAGCGTAGGCGCCAGCCTTGTCCATGCCTTCGCCTGACGCGGCGTAGCCACGGATCTCGCCTTCGGTCAGGCTACGGAAGAAGACCTGGCTGCGCACGGTCTCCTCGTGCAGCGGGATGGACGGCTCGAGGTGCGAAGCCAGCACGAACCGGGTCCAGACTTCATGAGCTCGGCCAGAGAGCGCGGCAAGCATCTCCACCGCGTGGTCGAAGTCGCGCGGCTTGCCGAGGATCTCCGTGTCGACCAGCACGATCGTATCGGCAACGAGCACGCCGAACGCCTGGTGAGTCGCTGCTGCGTGCGCGACGGAAGCGAGCTTCTCGCGCGTGACCCTCTCCAGGTATGGCGCAGGGCGCTCGTCGCTGCGCGGCGTCTCGTTGGCTTGTGCGGGTACGGCCACTACGGGCACGCGGAGCGTGCGCAGGATGTCGAGCCTGCGAGGGGAGCCTGAGCCGAGCAGCAGGGGCCGGGGGTGATCCATGAGGCGCCCCAGGTAGCACATCCTGCGGCTACCTGCCCAGCAGCGCCGGATCCTGCAAATCGAGCTCGCGCTTGCCCTTGGGTGGAGGCGCCGCAGGCGCGGCGCTCGACGCAGGTCCTGTCTTCGCGGTCGACGCGAGCCGTGGCGTCGGAGCCGCCGCTGGGGCCACCGATGCGGACGCACTTGCAGCGGGGGGTGCTGAAGCGGAGAGCGCGACCGCAGCCTCTGGCGACGCTGGCTCGGGCATGCTCGCAGCGGCGGGTGTCGCGACCGTTGCTGCGCCTTGTACAGCCTGGGAGCCGGCAGACAACTTCACCGCAACCAGAGCGACCATTCCAAGACCGACCAGGGCAGCGAACCACCACCACGTACGGCTTTGCGACGGCCCTTTGATGTCAGACGCGGCTTGCCCCACCGTGGGTGCCTGGGAAGCTGCGGAGCCAAACGGACGCAATGCCCGGGAGAGCGACCCGATTTCGGAGAAGCGATCGTCCGGGCTCTTCTCCAGGCACCGCATCACCACGTTGTCGAGGCCAGACGGGAGATCGTCGCGCAGCTCGCTGAGCTTGCGAGGTCGGCCTGCTGCGATCCTGGCGCCGACCGCCGCGGCATTGTCGCCCTGGAACGGCGATGACCCGCTGACAAGCTCGTAGAGCACCACGCCGAGCGACCAGATGTCGGTCCGCACGTCCACGCGTCGTGTGTCCTGGAGCTGCTCGGGCGACATGTACCAGGCAGAGCCCATGACCGACGCTGTGCCGGTCATGCTCGTCGACTCGCCGGTAAGGTCCTCGAGCGCGCGCGTGAGCTTCGAGATCCCGAAGTCCAGGACCTTGAGCGTGGGCGTTCCGTCGCGCCGGGTGCACAGAAACAGGTTCGACGGCTTGATGTCGCGATGGATGATCCCCAGGCCATGGGCTTCTTCCAGGGCGGAGCACGCCTGCAACACCAGGTCGACCGCTTCTTGGATTCCGAGGCGACCCGCGCTCTTGAGCTTGCGCGAGAGGTCCTCGCCGGTGAGGTGCTCCATCACCATGAAGGGCGCGCCGCTGTCGAGCCTGCCGACGTCGAGCACGCGCGCCACGTGCTCGCTCTCGAGCCGGCTGGCCGCACGCGCCTCGCGCAGAAAGCGTGTTTCGTCGGCCTCGTTTCCTGCCCCGCGGAGCAGCTTGATCGCAACGCGTTTGCCCAGCTCGAGGTGTCGGGCCACCACGACGATCCCCATGCCTCCCTGCCCGAGCATTCCTTCGACCTTGTAGCGCCCGGCGAGGATCGACCCCACGCTGATCCCGGCGCCGAGTGCGTCGGCCGGCCTGGGAGCCTCCCCTGCGAGCGCCTGCAGGCTGGCAAGGTCGCGCTGCACCTGATCGGCCGAGGGGCGCTGCGCTTCGGACTTGTGGAGCATGCGTGCGATCAGCTCTTCCAGCGCAGCCGGTGCCTGCGCGCACGCGTCGCGAACCGGAGCCGGCTCCTCGAGCAGGATGCGCGAGAGCACCGCTTGCGTGCTGTCGCCGCTGAAGGCAGCGCGTCCTGCGACGCATTCGAACAGGATGCAGCCGAGGCTGAAGATGTCGGCCGCAGGCTCGACCGGGGCGTTTGCGCGTATCTGCTCCGGAGCCATGTATCCAGGGGTGCCCACGGCCTGCCCTGTGCGCGTCACCGGCAGCTCCTCTGGCCGTCGGCTCAGCCCGAAGTCGAGCAGACGCGCGTCGAGCGGGTCGCCCTTGACCAGGAACACGTTCGATGGCTTCAGGTCGCGATGCACCAGCCCGGCGCCGTGCACCACCACGAGCGCCTCGGCGATGCGACGCACGATCGCGATCGCGTCCGCGATCGGAAGCGCGCCTCGCGCGAGCGTTGCTGCGAGCGTGGCGCCGTCGAGCAGCTCCATGGCGATGAACGGAACCGAGCCCCGGGTGCCGGCAGCGATGATCCGCACGATCGCAGGGTGGGAGAGCTGCTGCAGCGCGAGAGCCTCGCGCACGAATCGCTCTCGCGCGCTTTCGCTCGCGTCGCGAAGCACCTTGAGCGCAACCAGCTGGCTCGTGCTCCGATCGCGCGCCTTCCACACGACGCCCATGCCCCCTTCGCCGATCAGCTCCTCGATCTCGAAGCGATCGTCGACCGTGTCACCCGGCCCCGGCTCGTTGGCCGAAGCGCGGAGCCTGTCGAGCCCTCGAGCATCCAAGGAGCTCACGGCTCCACTCCGAGCAGCGCTCGCGCTTCGGATCTGAATTCTTCCTCGGTCGATGTGAGCTCTCGCAGCTCATCGAGCACGATCGCACGAAACTCTCGTCTGGCTGCGGCAAGGTGATTGGTCACCTGCGCAGCCGAGATCCCGAACGAAGCCGCAAGCTCCGCGTAGGTTGGCTTGCTGCCTTCGTCGAGCGAGTAGCGCTCGAACAGGTCGAACCACACCTTCTTGTCCTTGGCTTCGCACTGGACGCGCAGGCGCTCCACCGCACTGCTGAGCAGGTGCCTCATCCACGCGTCGTCGAAGCACCGGTCGACCTCGGTGTCCGCGGGCATCCCGAGACGCTGCAGCTCGCCTTCTGCGGCGTCGAAGTCGAGATGAAGGCGCAGCGCTGAACCGCCACGCTTGAGCCGGTGCTCGTCACGCGACTGCTCCATCACGAACCGGTCGAGGCAGGTCTTGAGGAAGGTGCGAAACAAGGCCTTGCCCGGATCGTAGGTCGCGAAGAACTGCTTTTCGAACGCGCGCGCAAAGAAGCCCTGGGTGAGATCCTGCGCCTGCTCCGGGGAACGGTTCCACCTGCGGCGCACGTGCGCATAGACCGGCTTCCAGTAGGCGCGCACCAGCACATCCATGCTTCGTGCCCGTGCCGCTGGATCCTCGCTTCCTGCGCCGAGCACGGCCGACTGCCGCGTCGGTGGAAATCGCGCTCCAGCAGCGCTGGGAACAAAATCGTCGGCCATGGTTAAAGGGTCGGCGCAGGACGGCTAACAAGAAGGGTGAGAGACGAAACCGCGGCCGATGATAGCCCGTCGGGCAAACGGCTGCACCGGTCTCGTGGCTTGGCGAACCTGCTGGCACCTGCCAGCGCAGACGTGGCGAAGGAGTGCATCATGAATGCTCGTCAGCTTGGAATGGCTTGGATGATCGGGGCTGGACTCGTGGCGGGAGGATGCAGCGGCTCTGTGGACTTCCCTGGGGATGACGGGCATACGGGCGGCGCGATGCAGCCTGGGGCCGGGGGCAGCGGCGCGTCGTCGCACACCTACGTGGAAGGCATCCCCTGCAGCTACCTGCACGGCAAGGCGACGCTCTCCGACTACAACGGAGACAACTACGCCGCGTCGGCCTTCAGCTTCGAGTTCGCATCGCAGGACTCGGCCGTGACCCACAACGAGTTCGAGCTCCTGTACGAGGTCGATTTGTTCCTGGTCAATCTGGTGACCGACGACGTTTCGTTCATCGTGGACCTCGGGCAAGTGGCTCTCGACCAGGTCCCGCCGAGCGTGGAGCCGGACAAGTTTCCCGTGGGCAACTGGGGCGAGCACGACGCATTGCAGGCGCAGCTCGGGCACACCTACTTCGTCCGCAGCGTCGATTCTGCAGGAAGGGGTGTTGCCGCGTTCCGCGTGATCGGGATCGAGCCTGGCAAGCGGGTCACGATCGAATGGGAGAGGTCGACCGATGACGACGTGATGGTGGTGCCGGCTGCCTGCGGATTGTAGGGGCGCGCGGTCGAGAACTTGGGGTATGGGAAGGAGAGCAAGGCCATGGCAACAGCAGCGTCGACACCACCCGCTCGCGCAGTCGCGCTGGGGTGCTGCCTGGTGGCTTGGATGACCCCGGCCGTCGCGTTGGCCGACGACAAGGGTGAGGCTGAGCGTCTCTTCCAGGAAGGGCGCGGCCTGATGCTGCAGAAGCGATTCGCCGAGGCGTGCCCGAAGATCGAGCAGAGCCAGCGGCTCGATCCTCATGTGGGCACGCTCCTGAACCTGGCTGCCTGCCACGAGCAGGTGGGAAGGTTCGCCGCCGCGTGGGTCGAGTACCAGCAAGCCTTGACCGCTGCGCGCGCAGAAGGCCAGAAGGACCGGGAGCGCCTTGCGCTGGAGCGGATCGAAGTCGTGGAACCCCGCGTGCCGTGGCTGACCTTGCGCGTCGCCCAGCGGCCGGCCATCCACGGCCTGTCGGTCACGCTCGACGGTGCGTCGATTCCTCCTGCAGCGTGGGAAAAAGAGATGCCTGTGGATCCAGGGGAGCATCTCGTCTCCGCAACGGCCCCCTCGCACAAGGCGTGGCAGGTGAAAGTCGAGCTTCGCGAGTCGGAGCACAAGGCCGTGGACGTGAGCGCGCTCGAGGCGATCGAGCCTGCGCCCCCGGCTCCAGCGCATACGGACACGCCGCCCGCACCAGTGGCGCCAGCGGTCGTGCCCAAGCAGACCGTGGAAAAGCCGCCTGCGAGCCCGAGCCGGTGGTCGTTCGAGATCGGCTTGTTCGGAGGGTATCTGGGCGCGAGCGGTGGACGGGTGCAGCCACAGGTTGACCCTCGATCGATAGCGCTTCGCGACACCAACGGTGCGGATTCGGACTGCTCCTATGCGGGGTGCTCGTACACGCTTCACGATGGCAACGGCGGCGTGGTCGGCGTGAACCTCTCCGGCAGCTATGCGCTCTCGGACACGGTGCGAATCGGCGGGCGTCTGCTCGCAGGGCCGAGAATCGGCCGCGGAGGAGGAAGCCTCTGGGCATTCGGTCCCACGATGACGCTTCAGATCTCGGACACGGTCTGGACCGGAGTCAGCGCGCTCATCGGCGGGGGGAGCGCTTCCGGCTACGGGGAAGTCGCGCCGCCGGCTCGCTACTACCAGGCCGGAGGAGGCCCCTATGTGATGGATTCATCGTACGGGGATCCTGCCCTGGGCGCAGCGGTCGAGCTCGGGATGATCCTTGCAAAGCTCCCCCGGGGATCGGTCGGCGTGAGCGTGATGCCGCTGTTCCTGCGCGCGGACAACGGGACGATGTGGACCGTGCCGTTGAACGTGAGCTATCGGTTCTGACCCACGTTTCGCCTCGGTTCCGTGCTACGATTCGTCCATGTCCTTGCGCAATTGGCTCGCGTTGACGGCCCTGGCACTCTCGGCTTGCGGCTCTGAGGATGCCCAGAACCCTTGGTTCGCAGGTCACGACGCAGCGGCTGGGGGAGACAGCGAGCCTTGGGGCGACGCCACGGCCGAGGGCAAGCCGGAGTCCGGAAGCGGTGGGCAGGCTGGCGATGGCGCTGCGCCCGCGGACGCGGGCAATCCCTGGGTGACGATCGTATCTCCCAAGCAGGGGGAGAAGGTCGCCAATCCGGTGAGCTTCGCGTTCGAGGCAGGCGGTGGGGTCAAGACGGTGTGGTTCGAGGCGGATGGGTATCCATTGCAGGCGACTGCGATTCCCGTGGCCCAGGGCTCGCACACCTACAAGTTCACGGGCGTCAACACGCAGCGCCACGTGGTGCTGCAAGGCAGGGATCAGGCGGACCAGACGGTGGCAACCGACGAGGTGGACTTCACGCCGGTATCCTGCATTCTCGCGGACCAGCCCGGGTTCAACCACTACACGATTGCGGCGATCAACAACACGAGCGAATACCCCAAGGACGGCTCCAGCCCATATTGCTGGGAATCGCAGGGAGGCACCTGCGGAGCGCATTGGGGCATGGTTCACGACGGGCTGTACACTGCAGAGAAGCTCTTCCCCGGGGGCGGCGATTGCTTCTGCTCCGGCCACACCCTCGAGATCTTCCTTCGCGCCTATCGACTCTGGCAGAAGGACAAGGCTGTAGCGGAGGATGTGCCCTTCACGGTCGGCGCGAATCAGTTGCTCATCGGCGACGTGGACCCCTATGGGTCCAACGGCGGGCACTTCTATCAGTATTGGCAGGGATTCGGGATCACGAACGAAGCAAGCGCGGCCGAGGGGTTTGCCCAGTTCGGAATCGGAAAGAGCTTTGCGCAGAGCGAATGGGACCAGGTGCTGCCTGGAGACTACGTGAACCTGTCGCGCACCACCGGCAGCGGACATGCGGTGATCTTCGTCGACTGGATCGTGGAGAACGGTGCCAAGGTCGGGCTCCGCTACTACGGCTGCAACAGCCACGGCGACTCCTGTCCGGATGAGACCGATCCTCTCAACACTACGAACAACAGCGGGCCATCGTTCAATACGGAGCTGTTCGATGGAATGGGCGGGACCGTGATTCCGAAGTATCTGTTCATCGGTCGGGCGTTCGAGCCGGGCTGAGGCGCAATCCTCCCTCCCAGGAACTGTCTGTGAATCATCTGCCTCGATCTCCGCGCGCAACAGGCATTGCCTGCGCTTTGGCTGCCTACGGATGCTGGGGGATCTTCCCGATCTACTTCAAGGCTCTGCGAACCGTGCCCCCAGCGGTCGTGCTGTGCCATCGGGTGCTGTGGTCTGCCGTCGTCATGACCCTGATCATCGCTGCCCTGGGCAGGTCGCGCGCGTTCGTCCAGGCGCTGCGCTCGCGCAAGGTCCTCCTCACGCTCGCCGCGTCCACGCTGCTCATCGCCGGCAACTGGCTCACCTACATCTATGCGGTCGTGCAAGGGCACATCCTCGAGTCGAGCCTCGGCTACTTCGTCAACCCCCTCGTGAGCGTGGCGCTCGGCGCACTGTTTCTCCGTGAACGCTTGAGGACCAGGCAGACGATCGCGGTAGGCCTGGCTTCGTGCGGTGTCGTGATCCTCGCAGCAGGCTCAGGCGCGGTCCCCTGGATCCCGCTGGTGCTGGCCGGCACGTTTGCCCTGTACGGGCTGCTGCGCAAAACGGTCGCGATCGATGCAGCAGGAGGCCTGCTCGCGGAGACCCTGTTCCTGGTGGTCCCAGCCGTGGTGTTTCTCCTTGCGTCGCCCCAGCCCTGGGCAGCAGAAGCCATGGGCTGGAAAGGGCCGGTCCTGCTGATCGCTGCCGGGCCTGTGACCGCATTGCCGCTGCTTTGCTTCGCCCACGGTGCCCGTCAGCTTCCTCTGAGCCTGATCGGATTTCTGCAGTATCTTTCCCCGACGCTTCAGTTCTTGACGGCGGTCGTGGTGTACGGCGAGACGTTCGGCCGCTTGCACGTGTTCACCTTTGCGTTCATCTGGGCTGGCGTGGCCTTGTTCCTCGCAGATGCGGTGGTACAGAGCCGGCGCGTCTGATAACTTCATTCTCCTTGCTGGAGGTTCTTGCTCTTGCTCACCCGCTTCCGCTGGATGCCCGCTGCCTGCCTGGCGACCGCCCTTGCGCTTTCGTCGTGCGGAGGAGACTCCTCGGAGCAGGACCCGGCTCCGTCCCCGGAAACCGACGGCGCCGCAGGGGCGAGCGGCGGGCCGGACGGGGGCAAGGACGCGACGATCTCCGATTCCCAGGGGCCGGACGCGGCAGATGTCACTTGGCCCGACAGTGCGGATGCGATGCTCGATGCGAAGTGGGACGCCAAGGATGGCAGCAAGGATGGTCCTGCGCCCCTGGACGCGGGGCCATGCAACCCGGATCCCCAGACCGGCTCGGACGGCCCGCGCACGGTCCTTGTCACCCACCCGTTCGCCACCGAGTCGAACCAGTGCGGCCGTCGCGTTCGCCTGCTCCGCCTCGATGTGGATGGCCAGCTCACCGATACCGGCGCGAGCCTCGACGTAGGCGATTGCCCGGAGCGTGTGCGTTTTGCCCCGGATGGGCGTCTTGCCTTGGTGATCAACAACAACAGCCACGATCCGCAGGCAGGCACGCAGTCCGTGGTTGCGCTGCGCAACGATGCAGCGGGCAAGGTCGTGATGGCTGCAGAGCTCAAGCAGCTCGCAGGCGCCAATCCGGTCGACATCGCGTTCTCTCCCGACGGGAAGAAGGCCTATGTGGCCGACTACAACATCGAAGGGCAGGGGGGCGTGCACGTCCTCGATGTCACCCCCGGCTGCACGGCGAGCTACGTCAAGAAGATCCCCGTGACCACGCCCAAGGCAACCCAGGTCCTGCCTGGCGATTCGTTTGCCGTGGTGCTCGGCGGCAAGAGCCCGATCGACACCGTGGTAATCGACCTCGCGAAGGGTTCCGTGGTCAAGGAGTATGACCTGTTCAGCGACTTCGTGGATTCGCAAACGCTCTCGCTCAGCCCGGACGGCAAGGTCCTGATCGTGCCCAACTCGTCGCCCTTCTCCTCGTTGGCTGATACGGTATCCACGGTTGCGATCGACTCGAGCGGTGCAGCGCCCGTGCCTTCGCTCCAGGCCACGCTGTCCGGCGTCACCGAGCCCACGGGCGTCGCGTTTTCCCCGGACGGCCTGCGTGTGGTGGTCTCGAACTTCTCGGGCGACAAGGTCTCGTGGCTGAAGCTGGCGGCACAGGGCACGCTCTCGGTCGAAGGAAGCATCGCCTCGGTCCCGCTTGCAGGCTTTCTCACGATGCTGCAGCGTGGTCCGAACGCAGGGCTGGTGCTCGTCACTTCGGTGACCAGCGTGCGCATGCTTCGACTCACCGACACCGGGATGGAAGACAAGGGAGCGCTTTCGATCGGCGCAGGCGCAGAGGCGATCACGGGCGATATCGCGATCGAACCCTGATTGACGGGGCTCGCGCAGCCGGCGGAACCCCCACCCGCGGACTACACTGGCCCACTGTGTGCCAGGTTTCGGTTCGGCTACCTGAAGTCGGATGCTTCATATCGATCAGCAAAAAGCCCCACGATCGGCACGTAGCGCGGGTCATTGTCGCGGTGGCACGTGCATTGCAACGTGTCGGGCATGAGCCGCAACTCCCCCAATCCAGGTTTTGTCGTCGGTCTACTTGCCATCCTGATGGGCGCGTGCGTGGTCGATCCGAGCTCGGACAAGGCCTGCACGATGCTGGGTTGCCAGAACGGATTCGTGGTTGCGTTCCAGGCTTCCAGCTGGCCGACAGGAAGCTATCAGGTGGCGCTCGAAGCCGACGGACGCACGGTCCTGTGCTCCGCGACCATTCCGCTCGCCAAGGGCACCCCGGCCAACGCGTGCGACGCAGACGACGTTCAACTCGGACTGTCAGGCTCTGAGCTCGCCGTAGCCCAGCAGTCGCTCTCTGAGGTGAGATTCCTTGGCACTCTCCCAAAGCAGGTGCGCGTGATTGTCCGAAGGGATTCCAGCGAGCTCGCGGAGCAGACCTATTCGCCTACCTACAAGACGAGTCAACCCAATGGGCCTGCGTGCGAACCCACCTGCACGAACGCCAGCGATGTGCTTTCCTGGTAGCTCTCGTGGACGCGCAGACGGCGGCCCGCTGAAGCTCTTGCCGTCGGCATTGCCGGCCCGATCGCCGCCCGCCACCAGCTGCGGCATCTCGTAGCTTGCGCTCCCCGTGTTGCCCTAACCCTGAATCGGATTCCGCTTGCTCTTGCACCTGCGTCGACAGATGCCGCCCGCCAGCCCACCGAGCGCAATCAGTCCGACCCAGCCCGGCATGCCCGCGTCAGCCACAGTCCGACAGCCGCAGCTTCCGTCGTCCCCACTCGATCCTCCCGGAACCGAGGCGTTTCCGCCGCCAGCGCCGTTGCCCGCCGAGGCCCCTGCGCCGCCCGCGCCATTGCCAGCCGCGCCATTGCCAGCCGCGCCATTGCCGGCCGCGCCATTGCCAGCCGCGCCATTGCCGGCCGCGCCGCCTGTCCCACCAGCGTCGCCCTGGCAAGGATCCACACCTTCGTAGCGATCCTGAGCGGGCAGACGGCTTACCATCGGATCGAGATCCGAGCCGATAGGGGGCCACCGCCTGCAACCGAAGAAGGCGGGTTTGGAGGAATGGTACAGAGAAGGTGGGAGCGTGTGATCGGCATTGGTGCTGTCCCACTGCGTCGTCTGTGTGATGCCGTCGTAGTTGCCGTGTCTCAGGAGCGTGGCGAGAACCTGCGGATCCGTGGCAGCACTGCAGGAGCTCTCGTAGCCGAGCACGAAGGCCGCCTTCACGAACACGTCGCACGTCGCCGCACCCGGGAACTCGTACACACCCTGCGTACCCGGCGCACCCAGGACGTTTCCGACGATGTTGAAGAAGTAGTTGTACTTGTCCACTCGCACGCCCTGAAGTCCTGCTGTCTTGCCAGGGTCGGCCATGTCGAAGTGGTTTCGGTAGACCGTCTGGTGGCTCGCCGAACCCCAGTAGAAATCAGCTCCAAAGCTGTGCCCGACGTTCCCCTCGAACAGGTTCATGTGCGGATGAGCTGCATGGTCGGTGAAAGAGCCGTAGCTCCAGTTGTCCTGGGTCCCGTGGGTCTTGAGCGAGTAGTTGTAGGCCATTACATTGCCCGACGGGCCGCTCGCGATCATCCCCGGGCAGTGAAGGTCGTACAGGATGTTGTTTTCCACCAGCGTCGCCGTCGTGGCCATGGACAACAGGATTCCGTACCCCTGTCCACCCCCGAAGACGTGCGCATCGTGGATGTAGCTGTCGCGGATCTCGCACCGGTAGCACTGCTGCGCCAGGATGTGATGCTCTTGCACCCTGTTGCTCTCGATGTTCCTGACCCAGCACCGGGCGCAGTTCTTCAGGCGGATGTTGTCGCGTGACGCGCCGCCCGAAGCGTCTTCGATGTACAGATCCTCGATGCCGGCCTCGGCCGTTACCTTCAGCGGCTTGTAGATCTCCGGAGAGAATGCCGACGAATAGGTCAAGTAGGGCGCGGGGTCCACGGTGAGGGAATTGGTGCCTACACCGGTGATCTTCATCATCTGCGTGAGAGCGCGGGATTGGCCATTGCGGCTGCCGCACCAGTCGCAGGTCCCGCCGATTCCATGAATGGTCACGAACGATGGATCGTCGATCTGGTCGATGAAGACGTAGCCCCCCTCGCTGAACCCGCTGGTGGCAGCCACCGCCAGCGTCGCCGACCCCTTCGTAGCCTGGGTAACAGCCGTGTAGTTGGAGTTGTTGTCCCAAAGGTCGCCGAGGTGAATGTATCCTCGGTCCGACGTTGCGGCCGCCCCGTAGAACAGGAGCTTCGTGTTGGAGGGGCCCTCGCCGCGCAGCACGATTCCCTTTTCGACGAGGAGGCTGTCGTTGAGTCGGTACGTGCCGCTCGGGATGAGCACGACCTGCCCCTCGGGGCAGGACGCGATGGCTGCCTGGAAAGCCTGGCTGTCATCGGTAATGCCGTCGCCGATTGCTCCGTGCTGCGTCTTCACGTTGGCGCAAATCGTGGTCCGGGAAGGGATGCCCCCTTCGATGCCGGGTTGCCAGTCGGTTCTCCGGTCCGCGGGAATGATATCGCCGTACGCGCGGGGGATGAAGAGGGAGATGGCAAGCGCCGCCGTCGCCAGTGGAGCCGCAATTCGCACCGCCGATCGAATCATTGCTTTCTCCCTTTCTTCTCAGCCCGGCGCACCTTGCTGGGGCAAGCGAAGCGAGACGTCCGCCTGTGACGACCGCGTCGGCCGGGATTGTAGCACGTAGTGGACGCATGGGAGGCATCAAGGCGCTAGTGCGGCTGCTTCGGGTCGTGCGTCGGCTGCGCCGGCTTCCGCCACAAGCTCCCGCCCTCTGCGTCCGTGCGCTTGCGGTCGCCCCACAGCACGCCCCAGGGCACGATCACAGCGACGAACACGAACGCAAGCGCGGGTACTGCAAGAATCATCGACAGCGCCTTGCCGATCGCGGCAAGCGCGCGATCCACAGCACCGCGAGCGGACGGCAGAATCACGCGAAGGGTTGCCATGGTGGCCGCGATTGCTAGCAATCCCCAGCCGAGACGCGGGCTGTGCAGGAACCCTGTGGCGATACCGAAGCCCACTGCACCTCCAACGATTTCCAGCAGCGCTTTCCCCCACGCGCGCTGCGCAGCCGCGGTCGGAGCCGGCAGGGCGATCACCCTCTTCTTGTCCTCGTCGGTTGCGGTCACCACGAACGGACCGATCACCAGCTCCTCGATGCGCGCCCGGCAGAAGCACTGGATCGCTTCCCACGGGCTGCACACGATTGGCTCGTCCTTGACGTTGAATGACGTGTTGAGAAGCACCGGACACCCTGTCTTCTGCTCGAATCGATCGAGCAGCGCCTCGATTCGGGGATTGGAGCCCGCTGCGACGGTCTGCACGCGCGCGCTCGCGTCGACGTGGGTGATCGCAGGCAAGGCTGAGCGAATCTTTCGCAATCCACGGGCTTCGTTCAGCTCTGCCAGAGGATCGGGCAAAGGCTCGGCGCCGATCACGCTTCCGGTCAGCAGCATGTAGGGCGAAGGGCAGGGGAGCAGGAAGTGCTTTGAAACTCTGTCCTGCAGGACCATGGGGGCGAAGGGGCGGAAGCCCTCGCGGAACTTGACTGCACGGTTGACGCGCGACTGCATGTCCGGGTCGCGCGGGTCAGCCAGGATGGAACGGTTTCCAAGGGCGCGCGGTCCGAATTCCATGCGGCCCTGGAACCATCCCACCACGTTTCCTGCCGCGATGGACGCAGCCACCTGCTCGGTGAGCTGCTCTGGCTCGAGCCGTCTGTACGTGAGCCCTGCCCGGTGAATCGCTTCCTCCATCTCTTGCTCGGAGAACTCCGGACCCAGAAGCGAGCCCTGCTGCGCATCGTGGTCTCGCAGCTCGCGCGTCGGGCGTTCGAGGCGAAAATGCAGGGCAAACGCTGCGCCCAGAGCCCCGCCCGCGTCGCCGGCCGCAGGTTGGATCCAGAGCTGATCAAACACCGCCTCTCGCGCGAGACGCCCGTTGGCCACGCAGTTCAGCGCCACGCCCCCTGCCATGCACAGCGAGCGCATTGCGGTCTGCTTGCGCGCATGGCGCGCCTGCTTGAGCACGACGTCTTCGGTGATCGCCTGGATCGATCGCGCCATGTCTGCCTGCAGCTTGGTCGGAAGCTGCCCTGGCGGGTGAGCCGCTGATCCGAAGAGTCGATCGAACGCGGGCGAGGTCATCCGCTCCTGATACCGGTACGCGAAGTACTCGGGATTCAACCGGTAGGAGCCATCGCTGCGGACGTCGATCACCTCGTCGAGCAGGGTCTGCACGAAGCGCGGCTCGCCATACGGAGCAAGCCCCATGAGCTTGTACTCGCCATCATTGACGCGGAACCCGCACCAGGCAGTGCATGCGGAGTAGAGCAGCCCCAGAGAGTCGGGGTACTGCAGCTCGGCGATCGGACAAACTTCGCAGCCGCGCGCTTCCCACAGCCCGTTGGTCGTCCACTCCCCGACTCCGTCGAGCGTGAGCACAGCCGCTTCCTCGAACGGGCTCGGACCATAAGCAGAGGCCGCGTGCGATTCGTGGTGCTGCAGGAAGTACACCGGGCATTCGGCTTCGAGCAGGTCCGCGATCTCGGAGCGCACCCAGAGCCTGGCGCCGAGCCACAGCGGCACGGCCTGGATGAAGCGTCCCATGCCTCGGGGTGCTTCCTGCAGGAAGCCGCTCAGGAGCCGATCGAACTTCTGGAACGGCTTCTCGTACCAGGCGACTGCGTCGAGCTGGTCTGCGCGCAGCCCGCCTCTCTGCAGGCAGAACTGCGCCGCCTGCAGGGGAAAGCCGGCGTCGTGCTTGGTGCGGCTGAAGCGCTCTTCCTGGGCTGCGGCCACGATGTGCCCATCGACCAGCAGCGCTGCTGCGGCATCGTGGTAGTGAGCCGAGAGCCCGAGAATCTTCACGCACACCTCAGAACAACGGATAAACGTACGGCGCCACGGCGGCCGTCTGCACCACGTACAGCGCGCCAGTCAGCAGCAGAAGCAGCGCCACCAGCAGCGCCAGCCACAGAGATCTACGCTTCGCCAGGAATCCGAGCAGCGACGTCGCATCAGCTGCGCGCGCTCTCCAACGGCGAAGCATGCGCCTCATCGCACGCCCTCCGCGGACGTCGGAGCTGCATTCACCAGACGGACCAGGATCCGGGCCAACGTCGATGCGATCACGGCATTGCCGGCGGCCGTCGGGTGCCGGTCGATCGGGATCGCGAGCGCCGGGTCGTCGGTCCATTGCTCGAATCCTGCGGGCCAGCTCGCGCGGTGGAAGTTCGGCGCGTCGATCTTCGCAAAGAACGAGATCGGGCGGAAGTACTCCCACACCACGACCTCGGTGTGCGAGGCCGCGGCTTCGGCGAGCAGACGTTCAAGCCGTGCCCGTGCCAGGGGCTCACCCATGCGCGGGCAGTCCTCTCCGGCAGGGCACATGGTCCGCTCGGATCGCAGGCTCAGCTCATTCAGATCCGTGACCGCGCCCACCTGCCAGGCCACGTAGAACAGCCGACGCCCCAGCAGGTCGAGCTGCTGCTGGAAGTCGAACACGTCCCAGTCCGAGCCGCCGAGGCTGCCGATGACGATCACCTTTGGGTGCAGCTCTCGCATCAGCCGCAGCGCTGCATCGAAGTAGCTCAGATGGCTCCATCCCGGACGGCCGCCATTGAGCACTTCCCAGGTTTGGTGCGGTGAAATCTGGCCGAGGCTGCGGGCGAGCTGGCGGTGCAGCAAACCCTCGTAGTCGGCGACCCCGGCGCCATAGACGAACGAATCGCCGATGAGCAGCACGCGCGTGGTCCCAAGCGCTGGCTGGCTCGTCCAGGGCGAGTCTCGAAACCCGTATTGATTGGGCTGTACCCTGGCAGGCTGACGTTGCGGGTGTCCTTTGTCCATCCAGAACGTCTTGTTCGGAGCGTCCGACACGAGCCCCAGCGAGTTGACGGCCACGCCCTTGCGGGTCACGCGAAGCGCGATGAGCAGGAGCAATGCGCCCACGAGCCATCGCACCGGTTGACGCCTGAAAGCTCGCAGCGAAGGGAGGTGATCGCCGCGCCCCCAAGCCAGCGCAAGCGCAAGTACGAGCGTCGCGAAGAGCACGACCTGCCAAGACCCGATCAGGTTGAAGAGCAAGGGCGTGAAACCACCGGCAACGATCGCGCCCACCTCGATGGCGACGCGCAGACCCATGATCACCACGCTGACGAGCAAGGCGAGCCCGATGGTCCAAGTCAGCCACTCCCGCGCGCGTTGTCTGCCCCCTGCCATTCCCTGTCTACCTGCGATGACCTGGATGCGAAGCCGGAAGCATGAGCGTCGACTTAGCCCAACCGTAGGCGTGGCTCAAGCTCGCGCGCGACCGGGTTGCGGCCACGCGGTCACCATCGTATTCCCTCCACCATGCGCATCGAGCACAAGGTCCCGCTCGCTCCCCTCACGACCCTGCAGCTGGGCGGTGAGGCAGCGCGCTTCGCAAAGGTCTGCACCGAAGACGACCTCCTCGATGCTCTGCAGGATGCGTCGGACCGAGGCGATGCGGTGCTGGTGCTCGGTGGTGGAAGCAACCTCGTGGTGCCTGACGAAGGCTGGCCGGGCCTGGCGATTCAGATGGCCATTCGATCCCTGGACCACGAAGCGACCGCTGGCCGTGTCGTTCTGCATCTCGGTGCCGGGGAACCCTGGGACGAGACGGTGGCCCACTGCGTTGCCCAGGGGTGGATGGGGGTGGAGTGCCTTGCCGGGATCCCGGGATGCGCAGGGGCCACGCCGATCCAGAACGTGGGCGCCTACGGGCGCGAAGTGGGCGAGGTCCTGCTCGACGTGCGCGCGTGGGACCGCGAAGCGCGCGCGTTCGTGACCATGACCCGCGAGCAGTGCCGCCTGTCCTACCGGCACAGCATCTTCAAGGAGCAGCCGCACCGGTGGATCATCACGTCGATCCGGCTGGAGCTGCGCGAAGACTCCCTGGCCGCGCCGGTGAAGTACGCTGAGCTGGCGCGCGCTCTCGAAGTCGAGGAAGGCGGACGTGCACCGCTCAAGCTCGTGGGCGAGACGATCGTGAGGCTCAGGCGGTCCAAAGGGATGGTCGTAGACGCTGCCGATCCCGAGTCCGTGAGCGCGGGCTCCTACTTTACCAACCCGATCCTCGAGCGCGATGCGTGGGAAGCGCTGGTGCAGGCTGTGCACGCGCGTCTCGGCGACCAGGTCTCGATTCCGGCCTGGCCTTCAGCCGACGCAACGTGGAAGGTCCCGGCTGCGTGGTTGATCGAGCGTGCGGGATTCGCGAAGGGCTACTGCCGCGGCGGTGTCGGGATCTCGCAGAAGCATGCGCTGGCATTGGTCAATCGAGGGGGAACCACGGGCGAGCTGCTGGCGCTGGAGGCGGAGATCGTGGAGCGCGTCAGGGAGCGATTCGGCGTGACGCTGTCGCGCGAGCCAGTGCTGGCGCGGCCCGCTCCCTGACGGTCGCGGCTCCACGCTAGCGGCTCCACGCTCGCGGCTCTGTGCGCTCTATTTCACGTTCGTCTGGCAGCCCACGACGATCTGGACCTTGGCATCCACCGCGCTCTTGACCGAGTCGCACGCCTTGCCGATCAGGATCACCTTGCCGTTGGCGTCGTAGTCCCAGCAGCCGTCGTTTGTGCACGTGTCGTTCGGATCCGAGCGCTTGAGCAGATCCGTCATGGGCCCGCCGCCTGTGCTGTACTGCACGTTGACGCGCGTCTTGTCCACGGTGCCGCTTTCGGGCACCGGCAATTCGTAGACGCACCCCAGGGTCTTGCCGCGGATCTGGTTGATAATGTCCGCCAGCGCCTGCGCGTTGAAGTTGCCCTGGGTCATGTCGAAGTGACACGAGGTACCAGGGTCGCCGCCCCCCTGCGTGAACGTTGTGCCCGTGCAATTCGGATCGACATTGGTGGGCGAGCCGGCGTAGGCCATGGCGCTCAGCGCGAGGCGCATGTGGTAGGGCGGGTAGTTGCACGCGCTCTGATCGTAGGAATCGGAGCCTGGCACGCCGACCACGAACGACTCGATGGGCTTGGACGCATCCGTGTTCGCCTTGGCGAGCAGATCCACGATGTTGTTGGGGTCTTCCCAGTCGTGGTCGCACCCGTTGCAGTCCGCAAATCCCGGGCGATTCGAGAACTGGTTGCAGCTCAGGGTGCCGTCGGTCACCAGCAGCAGCAGGCGCTTTCCATCCTCGTTCCAGGTCTGGAGCGCGGAGATCGCGTTCTGCAGCGCAGCGTACATCGGTGAAGCATCGCCCTGCCCGCCGGCCGGCTTCACGTTGGAAACGAACCACATGATCTTTCCACGAACCGAGTTTGGATCGCTGGTCTTCGCGGTTCCCGCGAGCTCCAACG
Organism: Deltaproteobacteria bacterium; assembly: GCA_016218915.1. GTDB lineage: Bacteria > Myxococcota_A > Polyangia > Polyangiales > Polyangiaceae > JACRCQ01. The sequence continues at coordinate 41,879 of JACRCQ010000061.1, read as the reverse complement.
GGATTTGCGGAAACGCGGGCGCCTCGCACGGAACCGGCAATCCCATCAGGCAGGATGGGCCTGGAATCGTGGCGGTTGGTGCTGCGTACAGCCCGAGCCACATGGTGTCGAACGCATCGTTGTCGATCGCCTGCACCACAGCCTGCCCCGCAAACGCCCACTTGTTGGCCTGCGCCATGCTCGAGCTCTTGTCGAGCACCACCATCATGGCTGCAGGAGCCTGCTTGGCTTCGGCAACCGAGGTTGCGCATCCGGTGTCAGGATTGAGGTTCTGATCCTGCGTGGTGTCCGGGAGAATGACCTGGTCCTTCACGCTGGCGTCGCCGCCGCTACCGCCGCCACCCGTGCCCGCGGACGCGTCCTGCCCTGCGCTGCCCCCAGTCGAGCCGACGTCGCCGCCTCCTCCGCTGGCTGAGCAAGCTGATACGGCAACAACCCCACCGACGACACAAGCGCGAACCAGGCGCATGACGACCTCCTCGATCCCCTGAGCTTACCGCGGTCCGGGCTGGACGGTCCACACTCCGTTGCCATGCTGGCTGCCGCGGGAAGCTCACGAGGAGGCTTTGGCGATCGATGGACAAAAAAAACGCGCGAAGGAACCGGAGGGGGGGAGGGACGGTCACTCTTCGCGCGCTATAGAACTACCGCGCGGTTCAGGGAGGGGGGGCATATCCTGCCGCGCGGCTTTGCTTCCGGACATTGCACGCGGCGGGCCAACGACGTGGTTTTGGTTTTGTTCGAAGATTCGAAGCGCACGCGGCTCGATCTCTTTCAGAGGTGAAAGGCCGCTCCGGCAAGGATGCAATGCGCTCGCTCGGACCACGATCAAAATGCGTCGTCCCATGACACCGACGTGATGGTATCACCTGCGGGCGGGCGCTCACGGCCCGCGCTGCTGGGAGGATCATGAGCCTGCACATCGAAGCAAAGCCGGACGACATCGCCCCGGTGGTGTTGCTCCCCGGGGATCCGCTGCGCGCAAAGTGGATTGCAGAGCAGTTCCTCGAGCGGGCGGTCTGCCACAACCAGGTGCGCAATGCCCTCGGCTTCACAGGCTTCTGCAAGGGCAAGCGCATCTCCGTGCAGAGCACCGGCATGGGCATGCCCTCGCACAGCATCTACGTGCATGAGTTGCTGGAACACTACCGGGCAAGGGTCCTCGTCCGCGTCGGTACCTGCGGCTCCCTGCAACCCCACGTCGCCTTGCGTGACCTGGTCCTGGCTTCGAGCGCATCGACCGACTCGGCGATGAACCGCCAAACCTTTTCCGGAATGACGTTTGCCCCCACCGCAGACTTCGAGCTGCTGCGCTTCGCATACGACGCTGCGTTGAAGCGCGGGCTTCGCGTGCGGACCGGCAATGTGCTCACCAGCGATACGTTCTATTCCCAGGACCTGAATTGGTGGAAGGTCTGGGCCGCCCACGGCGTGCTCGCAGCAGAGATGGAGACCGCGGCGCTCTACACGCTCTGCGCGCGAGCTGGAGCCAGGGCGCTGTCCATCCTGACCGTCAGCGACCACATCGTGAAGGGCGAAAGCGCGAGCGCTGAAGAACGCCAGCAGACGTTCGAGCGCATGATCGAGCTCGCCCTGGAAGTGGCGGTGGACCATGCGTAGCTCTCGTGCGCTCGTCTCCGCGTGCGCCCTCGCCCTCGCAGGCGCCGCGTGCGCTTCCTCGCCGCCTCCCCCTCCCGACAATCCGCCCATCGTCGTGCCGGTTGCCTCTGTACCGCCCATGGCATCCAGCGCGCAGCCGGCGATCGGCTACGATCTTCCTCGCGCCGCTGACTTCATGGATGTCCAGCCGGTCCTCGCGGTCGATGTGAGCGCGACCGGTGAGCTCCGCGTCAATGGCGCACCCATCGCCGAAGAACGGCTGAAGGACGCGGCGCGCGAGGCGCTGTCGAAGGCGCCCGAGGTGCGAGCGGTCATCCGCGCCGACGCGTCGGTCACCTATGGTCGCGTCATTCGGGTGATGGATCTGCTCAAGCAGGGCGGCATCTCCAGGATCGCGTTCGCGGTGGCGCCCGCTGGCAAGTAGGGAGGGTGGAATGGCAACGAAACGTCGGCTCCTGGCCGTAGCGACGATCGCAGCGCTGATTGGGTGCTGCAAGGTTCCGAAGCTCCTCGACGACTCGCCGGTCGAGACGTTGCCAGCCTCGTCGCCGGGGGAGCAGGTCTTCAAGATGGACTTTCCGTGCGAGAACAATTCGGACCTGAGGATCAGACAGATCGTGCTGTCGCCGACCGAGACCCGGATCTACTTGCGCTATCACAACTCCAGGTCGAGCTCCGTGTCGGTCTCCACGGCTCCGCCGGGGCAGGCGGACACCTTCTTTCTCGAGGCAGGCGATCAGCACCGGCACGTGCAGCTTCGAGCCGCGACAGGCATTTCGATCGGCCCGAAGCGTCAGAAGCTCCACGTGGGCGACGAGGTGAACTTCGCGCTGATCTTCCCCCCGATCGACGTTGGCTGGAGCCCGATCGATCTGCACGAAGGGGAGATCAAGAAGGAAGGGACCACGTACTGGAACTTCACCGATGTCCCGTTGAAGAACTAGTACCTTGTGCCCGAAGCTCGTTGGGGGATCATTGGCGCCCACCGCCTTCCGCCAGCCGTAGCGACACGGCGATGCCGTGCCGAGGTCCCCCGGGCCCGGCGAATTGCGAAGTGGAGACACGTCGCGGCTTGGCTGACCGCGCAGCTGACTTGCATCAGCCCCCGGGCTTTCCGCCGCCTGCTTCAACCAAGGACATTCGTTGTGGGCCAACTCCGCAGGAACGATTAGCATGGGGTCCGCGTATCATGGACAAGCGCTCGCGCGCGCCTTGGAGGGATCATGTCTGCAATGCGTTTCATCGCAACTGTCTTGGTGTCGGCCCTTTCAGTAGCGTCGTTTGCCTCGTGCGATGACCCTTCGGATCCACCGCCTCCGCCGTCCGGCGACGCGAGCACCGATGCGGCGGGCGCGGGAGGCAGCGCAGGCGACGCATCGGCAGAGGCAGAAACCTCTGCGGGCGGCACGGATGCAGGGCCTGACGTCGCGGTCGAGGGCGCGGCAGGGACTGGCGGCGCGAGCGTGTGGGCTCCGGTCGGCGGCAAGCTCGACCATGACACCAGCAGCTGCTGCCACACGTTCGATCCGACGGTGAAGAACTTTGGCGGCAAGCCTGTCGTGGTGTGGGCCGAAGACGACCCGACCTCTGGCTCCTGGGTGCGTCTCAAGTCCTGGGAAGGCGCTGCTTGGCAGAGCATCGAAAGCCCGAGCCAGAACGACGTGGAAGCGAGCCCCACGCACAGGAGCCCGGCGGTCACCCTGCTCGGCTCCAAGCTCCTGGTCGGCTGGAACACGCTGATCAGCGTGGATGGAGACGGTCTCGTGCGCGGCTGGGACGGCACTTCCTGGTCTGCTGCGGAGAACGTGACACCGGTGCAGACAGGCGACTCGCAGGATTGGGGATGGGGGCTGTCGCTTGCATCCGGAGGCACCGAGGCGCATGCGGTGTACATCGCGCGCCTTGCCACGGATTCATCCCAGCGGTTCAAGCACAGGATCACCAGCGGCAGCGGCTTCTCCGCGGAATCCGAGATCGGATCGTTCACCGAGGCGTACTCCACGCGCGCTGCGGTCTCTGACGACGGCACCAAGAAGTGCTTCATCCGGGAGACGGGCGGGGTGGGCGCCTATGTGCTCGACGTGTTCGTCGACGGCGCGCTCGCTGCCACACCACCTGGCCTTCCGAGCGCAGAGCACCTGGAATACGACGTCGTAGTGCACGATGCGGCTCCGGTGGTCGCCATGGTTGCAGACGGCAAGGTCTCGGTTGCGCGGCTGAACGGGGCTGTCTGGGAGAACCTGGGCGCAGCGCGATTGAACGCAGATCCGCTCTACGACGGTGCCAATGACCCGAGCCTGCACTCGTTCGGCGGCAAGCTCTACCTGTCCTGGAGCGAGAAGGGCGATCAGATCGACGGCGGCGTGTTCGTGCGCCGATGGGACAGCGGCGCATGGGTCGATCTCGGCTCGAACATCGTGATCGATCCGACCGGTACCCGGCAGACCCAGGACTCGAACATGCAAGTGATCGGAACAGACCTGTTCCTGGCCTTCACGGAGCTGAAGTCGGGCGTGTATTCCCTATGGGTGATCAAGCGTCCGCTGTGATGCCCGACGCCTGCGCGCAGCCATCCACGACAACGCCACAAGGGCTCCGAGCCACGCGCCTGGGCCGCGTGCGGAGCCGGCCACTCTGCACCCGCACCCATCGCCCGAATCGTCGCTCAGGGGTTGGCTCGATGCGCCCGCTGCTCCTGCCTTGCCGGAAGACCCTGCATCCGTAGCGTTTCCTGCGGCACCCGCGGCTGCGCTCGATCCGCTGCTGCCCGCCTGGCCGTCAGCGCCCGCGCCGCCCCCGCTGCCCGCGTCCTCCATGCTCGCGTCCGATGCATCGGAACCGCTCGCATCTGTCCCGGCATCGGTCTCGGGCTTCGCACACCCTCCGAACTGCAGGCACTTGAACGCGCACTCGCCATCCCACGTCACGTTGCAGCAGAAGGGATCCACAGCGCAAACCGAGGCTTCGCACGGGCATCCGCCGCACCCCGGCGTGCTGCTCGTCGGACACTCGCAATGCCCGTTGGCCGGGTTGCACGTACCGTCCTTGGAGCACGTCCCGCACTCCCCGCCGCAGCCGTCCCCGCCGCACTGCTTCCCCGCGCACTTGGGATCGCACACATGCGTCGTGAACGAGTACATGGCCCCGCCATTGTCGTCCGTCGCGGTGTTGTGCACCTGATCCGCAGAGCTCACGCGGAAGTAGTACGTGGTTGCCTTGCTCAACCCGGTCAGCGTCTGCTGATGCGACGTCGCCAGCAGGTGGACCGTCTTGATCGTTCCGGCATTCACCGTGGTTCCGTAGTCGAGCGTCGAGTCCGCAGGCACATCCGTCGTCCAGCTCACGCGCGCTGCCGACTCGGAGATCTGGTCCACCACAACACCGGTGATCGTCGGGGGATGGCATTGCGCGGACAAGCTCTTGGAAAGAGAGAGCGAAGAGCCCTGGCACGCTGCGTCCTGGTAGGTGACCGTGATCGCGTCGCCGTCCGCAAGCCCGATCTCGCTGCCCTGGGGCGTGGACGAGAACACGACGCTTCCAACGAAGATGTGAGTGTCCGGGCCGGTCTCGTCGATGAGAGTCGGGTACGTGCTGGTGCCCACAGCCACGGTGACGGTTGCCTGATCTACTCCGGTCGGCGACAGATTGAGATCGTCGTCGACGACCGTGACCGTGAGCTGCTGATTGCAGGATAGGAGCCCCTGCTCGGAGATCACGAGCATGCCGCAGCCCGGCGGCTGGGATGCCACGGTGTGCTGGACCGGAATCGCGTCGCGGGCCGTGACCGTGAGCACGAACGACGGAGTCACCAGCGAAGGGAGCACGAGGTTCACCTGACCGGCAGCGTCGGTCAGACCTACGGCAAGCACGCTGCCGGCCGAGGAAGCCGCCACGCGCGCGTCCTGCACCGGCACTCCGCCGGTTTGCACTGCAACGTTGAACATCCCGCCTCCCACCGAGGCCGCGGACGGGTGGACGATCTCGAGCGCTGCAGGCGCGCGCGATCGGATCTCGAGCATGGGATCGCCGAAGATCATGAACTTCTCGAGCTCCGCACGCACGTTCGCGCCCGAGCCCTTGCCGCTGATCAGCCCCACAGCGCCAGAGGTGACCACCTCGCCGAACCGGAACGCGCCGCTCACTGTGAATGCTTTGGTGTTCTCCACCGCCCAGTACGCCGGCTCGTCCCACGCTGCCAGGACCGTGGAAGACCAGATCCCGACCGCGCCGCGGTCCTGGGCGTTCATCCACACCTCCGAGAAGCACGGCTTCTGGAGGTCAAATGCGCCGTTCAGACAGGCCACGTCCATGATGACCGGAAGCCGGTTGCCGTTGGTGAGATTGGGCACCTGCGTGGTCGACTCCCAGAGCGGGTCCGTCGAGGCCCACGCGCTCTCGCTGCCGTGCCCGAGATAGGAGATCCAAGAGACGCCGTTGTTGATCGCGCTGTTGATGTTGGCGTTGGTGTTGGTGCTCAATGACTCGTAGAACTTCTCCAGAGGATCGTAGCCCCACGTCTTCATGCGATCGTGGATCAGCCCGGACCATACGTCGTCGTTGCTCGCGCCAGGCCCTTCGCTCGAGGAGACGAGGAATCCGGCTTGGTACCACGCAGCAGAGGCTCCTGTGGACGGCTGCTTCTCGTAGGCCACGATCTTGGCGACCTGGATGTCGATCTCTGCGGTGGTTCGCGCTGCGATCCTTCCCACCAGGACGTCCGGCACAGCGTCACTCCCCGAAAGCGTCGACATCAGGTAGTCGGCCGCAGCGCTGCTCGCAGAGCCGTACGCCGGCGGCACTGCGTCCTCGTCACCCACCAGCAGCAGCGCGGTCAAAGGCTCAGGCCACGTGTCGTAGGCATTCTGCACATAGGTCTTGACGTCCGCAGCCGTGGTTCCGATGGATTCCACAGGCGCGAGCGTGACGCGCGTTCCCGTCTCAACGCGCCAATCGGTCAGCGGCTTTGCCGCTGCGAGATACGCCGCCGGACCGATCACCAGAAGGTGCTCCGGCCCGGTATTGGAGCGCCAATTCGAGTCGAGCTGCAGGGGAATCTGTGCCGTGACCTTGCCAAGGCTCGAGGGAAGATCGTCGAACGTGCGCCTGGCGATCTCGCTCGGCTCCGGCGCCTGGAAGTCGATCTCCACGTGGATGCGCCGGCGAAGAGAGACCGTATGCGTGGCCTTGTCATAGACGACCGGGCGGACGCGCAGCACGCCGAGACGAACGTCGCGCAGCCATCCCATGGGCAGCACTTCGGCCGCCGAACCTGCGGGAGCGCTGCTCCGGTACGATGCTTCGTCGTACAAGAACCTGGGATTGGCCTGCGTGGTGCAACGGCAAGGCTTCTCCTGGACCGGTGCAGGCAGGAACGTGCCAATCGTCTCGGTCTCGACCGACAGCACTCTCGCCTTGACCCCGCGTCCCTGGGGCAGGATCACGGGCACGCCTGATTCCGGCAGTCCAGGCTGGCCCAGCCCTGCGCTCTCGCTGCCCTGTGGCAGTGTGAGCTGCTCGAAGCTCTCGCCAGCGCCCTGCACCGGCGCAGTCCACACGCCAGGGACATCGACTTGCACGATGACCCGTCCCGGGCTCGCCGATAGCGTGGTGACCGATGGCTCAGCTCCAACCGGCCCGCGACCATGCCAGGTTGCTGCGCTCGCCCTGGTCGCGAGCACAAGGGCGCACAGCAAGATCCACGCAGCGACGATCCGACGGACAGTGACATGCATGGGCCAGACCTCTGAGAACTAGGAATAGGGAACGGGAATGCGAATGCGAATGCAGAATTGGGGAGCCGAGTTGATCGGCCCGTCGACAATCAAAGCCCGGGTTTGGCTCGGCGTCGAGACCAGGCGATCGCAAGCGCCAGAAGAGAGACCGCGAACAGGCCTTGCGGGGATCGATCCGCGATCCGGCATCCGCAGCCGCCTCCGCCTGCCGAATCCTCGGCCGCAGGAGCAGCAGCATCCTGGCCGGTGCTGGGACCATCCTGCAGCGTCGCAGAATCGTCGGACGAGGCAGCATCCGGCTGCGGCTCCGGGCCGGGTTCGACCGGGGCGGTGTACCCATCGACCGCGTAGGAGAACGTACGGGTGACGTCGTAGACCTGATCGTCAGGGCTGTGGTTCTCGAAGTTCTTCTGGGTCACGACGAGCACGGCGCGCGTGGTGCCCTCGAGCGAATCGACCGTGGCTTCCCCCTTCTCCTTGTTGAACTTGAGGACAACGCGCTCGACCGGCGCGGTGCCCTTCCACAGGAGCAGCGAGCCGCCCCATCCGGCTTCCGGATCTCCTGCGACCGAGACCTTGATTCCACCGGTGTAGGTCTTGGGCTCGAGCACGATGTGACGGCTTCCGTACTCGTGCAGATCGAGGTCTGCCTTGATAGGAAGCGCATCGAGCCCGTGCGTGGCCGCAATGGCGACTTCGGCGAACGCAGAGCCGCCCATGAAGTGCTTGCCGTCGTCGAACGAGCCCGTGATCGAGCGCCACGCGGAGAACTCGTCGAACGCCTCGTCAAAGCTGCTGCCCTTGGTCTTGAGCACCGCGTCGGTCCCATCGAACCAGTTCGGCTTGTTCGGGTTGGAGCAGGTGTTGCCAAACCCGTTGATCTTGACGGTCCCATCCTGCACAAAGGCGTCCCACAGCTCTGCGATGAGCGAGATCTTGCCTTCCCCGTAGCGCTCCGCGAGGAACAGCGGAAACAGCGCAGAGCCGAACTGGTAGTAGTAGGAAGGGGTCCCGGTCTGGGTCATCGAGGCGTAGTCGACCGGGTAGTCCGGATAGTCCTGGAACTCGGGCAGGAACATTTTGGTGAGGTAGACGGAAGCCGGGTTCTGGAGGCTTTGGACGGCGACGGCGAAGTTCTCCGAGGACGTGTACGACTCCGTGCAATCCGCGGCGAACTGCAGCATGTGATTCATCTCGTGCGACGCCACTTCGGCCACGGACTTCGTTGGAAGGCTGGTGTTGAGAATGAGCCGCGAGGAGCAGTCGCAGATCGGCGTCGAAGGCACGTCCGCAATTCCTTCGGCCATTCCACTGTAGTTCGCCCCGAGGTCCGAGATGTACGCGTAGATGGCCTGCGAGAGGGGCACCGAGTCCCCTCCGGTCCACGGCACGCGGAACTTGCCGTCCTCGATCTGCGCCTTCCACGACGCCTCGAGCTGGGCCAAGGTCTCCTTGGCAAGCGCGTCCTCTGTGTTGTAGTTGACGCGGATCGGATACTTGGTCGACGTGAGCTGGTTGGTCGTCACAGGTGGATCCCGCATGACCTGCACGCCCTGGGATTCGAGCCATGGAAGCGCCTGGCGCATGGCCTGGGTCAGGCAGCGCGCGCCGCCAGGCAGCACTTCTGCTGCGAGCTTGGGGCCTGCTCCGCGCTCGATCACCTCGCGACGCACGCGGGCCGCGTCAGTGTGGGAGATTCTTCCCTGGCTCTCGAGCATGTTGATGATGTCCGCAAGCACCGGAGGCTGGGACGGTCGCGCTGCAGGCGCTGCATCGACCGAAGCGACGGTTGCAAGCAAGACGAAGCAGGCGGCACTTGCCAGGAGTGTTCTCATGCTCAGGTCTCCTCCATTCCAGCAGCAGCACACCGGTCGCGGCGTGCGGCTGTCGGCCATGCACGGACCGGACCACGCAGACTCGTGCGTCAAACTTGCACATTTCTGCAGGATTCAACGGTCCGCTAACGGTGGGGCAGGGGGCAGCGTTCGTTTGCTAACGATGAGGGCAGGAGATTCAGTACAGCTTCGTGCAGGTGACCCCGTCGACCGACGCTTCGTTGTCGTCTTCCTTGCATTCCGCGATGGTGCCCGAAGGAGGCGGCGCTGGATCGACGATGGCGTAGTAGGAGCCAGTGCCTGCGGGGGCAGGGGTCTTGAGCTCCACGATCTCGGAGGCGCCCGGGAACAGCACCTTGGTAGTCTTGGCGGTCCCGAGGGGCTTGCCGTTCGGCGACTTGCCCTCGAAGAATGCCACTTCGACCCCAGGAGCCACGCCGATGCTGCCGGCGTTCTGGACCTGCGCCAGCAAACGCACCTGGCCTGGGCACGCTGACAGGGAGACAGACAGACTCAGGATCAGATTGGGAGCAAGGGGTGCACCCTTGCCCTGCGCTGAGACCCGATAGTTGTTGTATCCGGACGGACCCCAGCTCGCGCTTTCCGGCTTGGGAAGCGTGCCGTCGGCCTTGATGTTGGTGATGTGGTACGACTGCTGATTCCAGACGCGGCGAGTCGGCATCCACTCCCTGGGCTGATGATACACGAACACCCCATGCGACCAGGTGTCGGGTGCCGTGTACTTGCAGTAGTTCGCCCAGTCGAGCAGCCCGCCGTTCCACGCGTCGTTGGCCGAAAACAGCAGGTCCGCCTCCTTGTCCCCGTCCACATCGGCGACCGACACGAACTCGGTCCACGTGTTGTGGGACGCGGCGATCTTCAGCTGGATCTCGCCAGTGGTACCCTTCATCACGTTCACATGGCAGTCGTCGTGAGCCAGCACCTCCACTTCGCCGTCGCCGTTGAAGTCGAACGCCGTGGGCGTGAGGTATCCTGAGCACGCAATCATGGGCGTGGTCCACTTGACCGACAGAGCCTTGGCCGCGGCGTCGTACTCGAAGACCGACACCTCGCACGGCGAATAGAACTGCAGTCCGATCTCGGGCGTGCCGTCGCCATCAAAGTCCGCGATCACAGGGGGACCGGGCACAGAGCCTGGCGTGGCAAGCGTAGCGAGCTCGGCGCCGGTCTTGGCATCGAGCACCAGAATGGAGCTCGCCGCAGCCACGACCAGCTCAGGGTTCCCGTCCTTGTCGAAGTCGGCGATCGCAGGGAATCCCTCCGGAGAAGAAGCGTCTTCCCATACTGCGGTGCCGTCGAGACGATACGCGCCATTGCCGCCCACCAGCTCCTGCTTTCCGTCCCCGTCCACGTCGGCAATGATGCTGCTCGTGCCGATGTGCGAGCCCAGCGCCGTGCTCCCCCCGGTCGTCTCCTTGCCATCCCCGGAGATCATCACGCCATCGCTGCCAAAGATCACACCTGCGAGCACCACCTCGCCCTTGCCGTCGCCGTCCATGTCCGCAACGGAGACCGCAGAACCCCAGGTGAAGCCCACGGAGAACGTATACGGAGAGGTGTCGGGTCGCGTGGAGCGCCATGCGAGCGCGCCATCCGCGTGGAAGGCGATCACGTCACGCGCAGCGGCCAGGGTGATCACCTCGACCTTGCCGTCTCCATCCAGATCCGCGACCGCCGGAGATGCAGTGACCTGGACCTGGTTGCCCGGTTGCAGCGCATCGACGTTTGCTGCCCACTTCTCCTTGCCCGTCGCGCCGTCGAGCAGGCGCATGTATCCGGGGTTGTCCAGGTTGGTCAGCCCCTTGCTGCCGGTGGTGACGAAGACGTCGGGGATCCCGTCGCCGGTGGCGTCCACGATGAGCGGCGCCGAGATCGTCTGATCGTAGTCAGGAAGGATGTCTGGCTTGGTCCAGCTCCACTTGAGCACCGGCGCCAGGGCAGCGACCGGGTGCGGGATCTCGCACACCGGTCCGCCAGGCACCTGCTCCACGCACTTCTTTGCGAGCGGATCGCAGAACTCGGACTGGGTGCAATCGACCGAGTCGATGCAATCCGTGGTGGGGGTCTTGCATTGGCCGGACACGCAGACATCGCCGGCGTTGCAGCACGCGGTGGCGCAACGAACGCCTGAAGCGCAGGCAGCCACGCAGGTTCCGAACACGCATTCGGTGCCGACCGGGCAGCATGTTCCTTGCGTGCCGCACAGCACTTGCGAAGGGCAGCCTGCGGCGTCCTGCCCGGAGCCATCCGTAACGACGATGGGCGAGTCGTTGCCCGGCCCATCCTTGCCGCCTTCGATGCCTGCATCGTAGCCGTTGCCAGGGGGCGGCCCGGCGGTTCCATCCTCAGAGGAGCAAGCGCCTCCGATCGAGACGACGAGAGCGAGCAGGGCGATGGTGGAACGTGATTTCATGGTGGGGACCATCGTATCACCCTAGGGTGCTGCTTTGCACGGCGGAGAACGAGCAATAGGCAACACCGAACGCGAACGCGAACACGGAATGCCGGACAGCGGGCAAACAGGCGTGTGCTCAATCCGTTGGACTCCCCTTCGCAACATGCTGAGCTTGTTCCAGGCCGTGACGCTGCGGGATGAGAACCTGGGAGCTGGGGTCGTTTCCTTTCGCGCACAGTGCTGCAGTGCTACCCTTGCTCGAACCCATGCTTCGACCTCGCAGATTCCCCGCTTTGATTGCTCTGGCGACGCTGACCGCGATCGCCTGGGGGGGGTGCAAGCTCGACAACTTCGGCACCGCTGCCGACGTGCCGGACAGCGGGGTGGTCGATTCCTCGCAGCCTGAAGAGACGTCGGTCGGGCAGGACGGGTCAGATGTGTCGGTGATCGAAGCCAGGGACGACGAGCCCGCAGCGCCGGACGCCGCGGATGATGTGCCGCAAGACGATGCGCAAGCGGACGCGGAGCCAGAAGTAGGAGCAGACGCGGACGCAGACACGGTGGACGCAAAGTGTCCTGCGAACAAGGACGACTGTGACGGGAACGGCACGTGCGAGGCGAGCCTCAAGGATGATCCTGCCAACTGCGGCGCCTGCGGGCACGACTGCCTGGGGAGCGAATGCTTGCAGGGGATGTGCAAGCCGCTGTTGGTTGCGGACGGGCTGCAGTCGCCCAACGGGATCGCGGTGAATGCGAAGTGGCTGGTGTGGACCAACTATTACGGCGGCACGGTGTACAAGGCCCCGCTGCCGCTTTCGACCCCGTCCGGCGCCACCCTGTTGTCGATTTCAACGGGCGGACCGGGCGCGATCGTGATCGACGATGTCAACACGTACTGGGCCGAGTCCGACGTTGGGACCGTGATGCAGGTCCTAACGGAAGTGGGCGGATTGCCTACCTACCTTGCGGTTGGCCTGGACAGACCGGCGGGGCTGGCCCAAGACGCGACCAGCGTGTACGTGAGCACGCGAGGCACGGTCACCAGCCTGAGCGAGATCAAGCGTATTCCGAAGAGCGGCGGCACTGCGATTGCCATCGCATCCGACGCTGCGGGGGCATCTGGGCTCGCCATCGATGCCGCGTCGGTCTACTGGGCCAATTCGACCACCGGGGTCATCTGGAAGGCGCCCCTGGATCTCTCTGGCACTCCGACCCAGCTTGCAGCGGGCCAGGCTTCGCCCCTCGGCGTCGCAGTGGACAACGTGTCAGTCTACTGGACCAGCTCGAGCGCAGCTGTGGTGATGAAGGTGCCCAAGGCCGGGGGCACAGCTACGAAGCTGTCGACCGGGATGAATCCGACGGCTGGAATTGTGGTCGACGGAGCATTTGCGTGGTTTGCGGAAACGACGTCAGGATCGATTCGTCGTGTGTCCACGCAAGGCGGGCCCTACCAGACTATCGTGTACGGCGCCTTGTCCCCGCTCAACCTCGCGATCGACTCCAAGCTCGTCTACTGGACGAACTGGAACCAGGGGTCGGTGATGGCAGTGGCGAGGTAGCCGGGGCGGGCGAGAAGACAGGTGGCTGTGGACGCCAGGAATGCCCTGAGCATGTACCTGCGTAGGATGATGTGCGTCGTGGCCATCGGGCTTCCCGCGATCCGCCTGGCCTCGACTGCGGCCACCTGATACGTTGGCCGGGTGAGGTGGTTCTACCGTCTTGTGGCCTGGCAGCGGTCCCTCGAGCGCGATTGGATCTTCATCGCATTCGTCGCGTTTGCTGTGGTCATGTCCGGATGGACCGGATTGCGTCGTGTGCGCTTCGAGTCGGCGATGTCCGAGTTCGCCGAGTGTGCATCCCGCGAGGATGCTGCGTGTGCGACCGTTTCCGTTGAGAAGGCACGCGGGCTGGAGCCGGACAACCTGCGCGTCCGCGTCGCCCAGGCTGAGCTCTTGATCCTCGCCGGTGACCTGCCAGGTGCTGATGCCACCCTCGTTGCGATGTTCTTCGATGCTGATGCCAGAGCGTTCGGCGTATCTGCGGTGGCGATCGACGCGCAGCGCCTCGCTCAGCAGGATCGCGAGGTTCGTGGCGCGGCGTTGCTGGCTCTTGGCGACCTCGCTGCACGCAGGGGCGACAGCGTGATTGCAAATGCGCGCTGGCTCGAAGCGGCATCATTGGTGGATGAGAAGCTCTTGCCGCCCCGACGGGCTCGAACGGAGCGCGCTGCTGCCGTGGACAGGGCGCGGCAGGCGTCGGACCTGCAAGCCATCCGAGAGGACTTCACCCGGCTGATCGGGCAAGCGCGAGGAGATACCATGGACGCGTTCCATACGAACATGGTCGACATGTCTACCCGGATCGGGAAGGTATCGAACGAGGCAGCCCGCAAGAAGCTGCTGAACGCCATCGACTCCGCGCAACGGGCTGCTCTCCTGTCCCACCAGCTGGCTGCGTTTGGCCGGGTCCGAGAGGAATGGTTCACCACAGGTGGGGTGGTCTATCCGGCTGGCAGCGAAGTCGAGATGAAGTTCGGGTGGATGCGTACCCAGTACGCACGGCAGGCAGCAGAACGACGTCAGTCGGTGAGCTTGACTCAGTTCCGGGACGAGAGGCTTGTGGCGGATCTGAAGAAGGGGCTTGAGGCTGCGCTGCTCGAAGCCGAGCGCCAGATGTCCGAAGGGATGCTCGCAGCAAGCGAGAACGCGAGACCTGAGCCATGACAGAAACGGTCTGCGCAGCCTGCAACGAGCCGCTCCTGCCCATCCTCGAGATCTGCGCGAAGTGCGAGCTGGAGAGCGTACCTGTCGTCGAGCGCAGGGATTATCGCGTTCGAATCGAAGGGGGTGTGGGCGACGCATTCCGTGTTTCCAAGGCGCTGCGGGCGCTCGCTCCACCTGCTAGCGCCGGCGACGTCGGGGCCATGGCAGGACGCGCCAGCTTCGATGTGCTGCTGTCGGCGACGGCGCCGGAAGCTCTTCGGCTGCGGACGCTGCTGGACCGGTGTGGCGCAAGGCACCTGTGGATCGACGCTGCGGACGGACCGCCCCGGGGCCTGCGTCTGGACTGGAGCGGTCGGGTTCGCGAAAAGGCCCTCGTCGTTGCTGGTTTCGCGGCTGCCGCGTGGTTCTTGAGCGTGCCATGGGTCCCCTTCGTCGGCTTGCTGGTTACTGTCGTGGTGGCCAGTCGCGCGCTGGTGATGGACGTCTGCGAGATCTCGCTGTCCACGGATCGCGTGCGGCATGGTCTGGGAATCCTGGATGAGCGGGTCATGTGCGAGGCACGGGGAGCAAGGCGCTGCGCAGTCACGGATCAGGGCCTTGCAACGGTGGGAGCTTGTCTCTCCGACGCAGCGAAGTGGAGCATGATTCTGCGCGGGAACGGAGCGCACCTGACCGATCCCGAGGTTGGTGCACTCGATGAAGAGCTGGTGCGATTGGAGATCGCGTTTCTGCGCTGCGCCGCTGCATCCGAACATGCGCGTGGAACTGCCGGCGAACAGCCGTACCGGTCCACGGCAACGGACGCATCGGTGGGCGGGCAGCTCGAGTCGATGCGATCGCGTTGTGCAAGCCTCGTGGGGGATCTGGAGGCTGCAGCGCAGGGTGGCTCAGATGCGATCGATGCCGCAAAGGCGAGGATACGTGCGCTGCGCCACGAGGCGAGCCGGGCGTATACTTCTGAATCCTGAAGCCCGCAGCCTGCAGCCTTCCAGCTAGTACGGCTCACCCGACGATCGATCGTGGACAGGCGTCAGATTGGGAGGAGAGAACTAGAAACTAGGGACAAGAATGCGGATTGCGAATAGAGAATGCCTGACGCCTTTCCGTTCGTCGCTACTGCCCCGCACTGCCCGGCCCGTTCCACTGTCGGCTTCGCGTCGGACCGTCAGCCCCCGAATGGGGGCTTGGCTAACCGCGCAGCTGACTTGCATCAGCTGCCGGCCCTTCAGCCGGCTGCTTCAAGTACGGACTTCGGGCACCGAATGCGCTTCAACCACGGACTACGGACTTCGGGCACCGAATGCGCCACGCTTCAACGCGGATCACGCTCGTCGACTCTAGTACGGCGTAGCCTGGTCGCCTCCGGGGTCTCCGCCTCCAGCGCCCGCAGCAGCCGCGTCAAAGGGTCCCGGATCCTCACCTGCGGACGAGCCGCCGCCTGAGCCGCCTGTGCACGCTCCCGCTGATCCTGCTGTTCCCGCTGTCCCAGCTGCGCCTGCGGCCCCGCCTGTTCCGGCAGTGCCTGCTGTGCCCCCTGAGCCGGCGCTCGCGCCGCTCCCTCCCGTGCCCGAGTCATAGGGATACGGAGCGACTCCCGCAGTAGCCGCGTCAGGATCGTACCCGCCGGTGCCGCCGTTCGTAACCACCCCGCCACTGCCCGCCGTGCCACCTGCCGAGACAGTCCCGCCAGACCCGGCTGTGCCACCCTGTGCCTCCACCCCGGTACCTGAGCCATCCACCACGCTCCCTCCGCAGGCGGTCAGAAGCAGCACCGCTCCGATCGCAAGATGCCGTGGATAGGAAGGGATCCGTGATCTGTTCTGGGGTCGAGGGGGAGTCTTCGAGAAGCTGGGCATGGGCACGGTCCTCGTTGGGTGCCAGCCACCAAGCAGATTCCGTTCCATGATTCCCAGCAGCAACCCGGGAGCGTGCGAGCCTGCCCCAAGATGCGGTACGCTGGCCGCGTGCAGCACCACACATGGTTCAACCCGCTCCCCGTCCTTGTTGCGCTCAGCGCGTGCGGCGCCCGCACCGGCTTGATTTCCGCTGACGCGCTCGACGCCGGCCCGGCCGATGGCGCAGCCGGCAGCGGAGGGGTCGCTGGAGCTGGCGGAAAAGGGGGCGGAGCAGGGCACGCGGGCAATGCCGGAGCTGGAGCAGGTCCTGCCTGCTATGGCGCTGGTGATCTGATCCCAGCCCGACCTGTGGGTGCAGCGTGCTCCTTTGAAGGCAATGGCGCGCTCGGAATCGCTGTCGCCTCAGGCAGCCGACTCTACGGAATCGATGGCGCGGGCAATGTGATGACCTACTTCACATTTGGCCAGAATTGGCCTTTCGAGCCAGGCAATCCTATCCACGAGGTCGTGGAGAGTCGCGGCGGCTATCTTGGCGCTGCGGTCGCTGTGACTCCCAAAGGCGATCCCAACCCTACCCAGGCTGCCATCGAATACGTCGTCACGAACTGGGCAGGCGAGGTCAAGTACCACGCGCAACGCACGGTGCCCTATGCGAGCTCCATCGACCTGCGGATCCATGGCAACGAGCAGGGTATCTTTGCATTTGGCCTGACCACTGCCGGCACCGAGGAGCTCGCAATCGTCGGCGTCAAGGGAGAAGTCGGCGGGCCTTGGGCTGGGATGCTTCCGATCTCGGATCCGGATGCGTCCGGGCGCATCGCGGTTCTGCGCGATCAGCAGCGATTCTGGTTTGACCCCTGCTCCAATACGCTCGTGTCGATTCTGGCCGGCCAGCTCGATTCCTATACTTCGGTCGAAGCCCAGGGACCTGTGCTGCTCTGGGTCGATCCGAAGCACGCCCAGGCTGTGCTGGAAACCGCTGACATCGCGTCCAAGGCGCCGTTCGGCATCCCTGCCCCTGTCTCGCTCTTTCGTTCCCATCCCTCTCACTGGGAGCTTGCTGCGAGCGAGGCTTCCATCTGGACCTTCGGCACTGCGAACGTGACGACCGGAGAGTCGCGCCAGCAGAACGTCGTCGTGCCTGCCGGGCTCCGACGATTCGGCTCTTTCGGGACCGGCATTCCTGGCTTTGACAGCTCCACAGGCGAGCTGGCCCTCGATTCGCAAGGGAGGCTCGTGCTCGGTCTTCGCGACGCGAGCGTGGGGTGGCTGTACGTGTCCTCCGACGGAGCGAGCTGGAGTCCGGTCAGCTTGCCCGTGGGAGAGGTCCTTGCACTCGAGGCTCTCGAACGCGCAGGGACCTACCTGATCGCAGGCAATTCGATGGGGGTGACGAAGAACGACTGGGAGCCGGCGCCTGCTGGGATCGGTCGCGTGGATGGCCAGCAGATCCAGCTCGTGCGACCTGAGAGCGCTACGTCGATCGTCCTTGTCCAGGCCGCTCCCGGCACAGGGTTTGTTCGCACCTACGCAATGTCGGCAGATGGAGGGTGCACCGGGACGCTGCTCGACAGCTCGCTGGAGATCACCAGCGCAGTGACTGGCAAGACGACAGTGCTGACCATCGACCCGTTCAGCCCGACGTACGGCGCGTGGACGTTCGTGCCTGGACCGGTCGGTACGCTTCGCTGGAATTGAGAGGCCGCTGCTCTGAATATGCACCCCGATTCCGCCTCCTCCGGCGATGTCGAGGTTCAGCTGGAACACCCCGGGGCCGTTCATGTCGCTGGTGTCCAAAGCCGTCCACTTCCCGGTCCGCCGGCGCTGTGAAAACGCGGCCGCCTCAAGGCGGCCGCTGGTGCAAGGTGAGCTTCGGTGCACAAGCCGCAGCGGCTTTGAGGGAGCGCCCCGCCTTGCATCGGCGGCAGGGTTCACCCTGACGCTTTTTCTAGAACATGGATGCGCCTTGAAGACGCGCTCTGGGTGGCGTCCACTCCGTAGGTCATCCAAGCCGTCTCAAGTGATCTGCGAGATGGGGCCAATGCCCAGTGACGGCCGCGGCTTCACGTCGCGTGGGTCGCGCTCTCAAGATCGCAGACAAAACCCCCGTGAGGTTGTATAGATGCCCGATCCATGGTCGCTGCGCAGGAACCGCTTCAGGTATTGCTCGAACTCACCCGGCAGATGCTCGCCGATCGCCCGGTCGACGCGCTTCTCGCTGAGGTCACCCAGGCCTTGCTGCGGATCCTCCCAGGGAGCCATTCGTCCGTGCGCCTGTTCGACGAGACCCGCAGCAGCCTGGTGGCTGGTGCCCGGGCCGGTCAAGGCTCGGACAGCGCTCCGATCACCTTCGAAAAAGGGCAGGGGATCATCGGCTGGGTTGCCGAGCACGGCAAGGCTGCCCGCGTCTCCGATTGCCTCAAGGACTCCAGGTTCATCCCTGCGCCCGTCCAGGGCTTCGCCATCCGCTCGCTCCTCGCCGTTCCCCTGATGTCCAACGGCGAAGTCATAGGCGTGCTCACGGTCAGCTCTCCGGAAGTGGGCGCCTACTCCCCTGACGACGAAGTCCTTGCGCGCCTGGTCGCCAACTCCACCGTGCCCACCCTCGAAAAGGCACGGATCGAGCGTCTCGCCCTCACCGATCAGCTCACCGGGATCTACAACCAGCGCTACCTGATGCTGCGGCTCAGCGAAGAGTTCGAGCGCGCCAGGCGCACCGGCGCCCCCCTGAGCCTGCTGCTCATCGATCTCGATCACTTCAAGCAGATCAACCTGACCTACCAGCGCAGCGTCGGAGATCTCGCGCTCGCGTCGTTCGCCGAGCGGACCCGCCAGGTCGTGCGACGCTACGACGTGCTCGTGCGCCGCGGCGGCGAGGAGTTCGTGCTCGTCATGCCGGGCACGACGATCGCCGATGCCATCGACGTCGCGACGCGGATCAGGGAGGTCACCAACTCGCTTCCCCTCTCCGGTGGCGAGAAGGTCAATGTGCGGGTGACCGTCTCCATCGGCGCGGTGGAATGGGATCGCTTGGAAGAGCCCGAGCAACTCGATCGCCGCGCCATCCTGGCAATGTACGAAGCGCAGAAGAACGGCGGAAACCGCGTCGTCGTTGGCGAAGTACCCGCGATCTTCTGAGGCATCACGGGCTGAGCGCCGGGTAGTCCCACAATCCGAGCTTGCTCGCCACGTACAGGTGCTTGCCCGACACCACCGCGTGCGCAGTGGGAATGTCGAGCCCGTTCGCGACTTCGATGACGTTGGACAGCGCTGATAGCCTCACTGCCTTGACGAACGCTTTCTTCACCGAAACGTCGAACTCGAACCAGTACACGACCGCGCCGTCGAAGAGCGGCCGGTCCGCGCGATCCGAGATCTTCTGCGGAGCGCCGCCGGCTGTGGCTACCACGAACAGCTCGTCCGCTCCGTTCACAGGATACTGCGGCGTCGCCCGGTACACCGCATAGGCTCCGTCGTTCGAGAAGCCGACCAGGGAGGCCTTCTCTGCAGCGAGCGAAACCGGCGTCGGCGACGCCACGGTCGTGTCGATCAAGACCAGATCCGTCTGCTTGTCAGCCGGCACGCCCTTCGTGGCGAACATCGCGTAGTGGGCGTCGCTGCTCATTCCGAGGATCGACAACGCGCTTGCCAGAGCCGCCGGGGCAGCCGGGTTCTTTGCATCGGCCCGCTTGAGCTTGCCAGCGTTGTCCAGGTACAGAACCGTCGCGTCGTCTGCGGAGAATGCTGCCTGGCTCACAGGGATGTCGAGCGCAAGCGGCGCACTCGAATCCACGAGCGAACGAAGCGACGAGGCGGATGCGGTCTGCACCAGGACCTGGGAGCGCGCGTGGTTGAGCCACATTCCCGGCGCTGACCCGTCGAGGATCAGCCGCGATTGCCCTGTGCCGTCGAGCTTGTATCCGGCCACCCGCGGCGTGGTCCCCCCATCCGGGCATCCTGCCACCAGAAGATCGTCGTTGCTGTACGCGGTCCGGCTCACGCACTCCGAGGTCACCACTCCGGTGTCGAGCTTGGCGACCACGCGCACGCCTTTGCCTTGCCCTGCCTTGGTTGCGTACACGTCGGCCTGCAGCGGATTCGAGGTCTTGAGCCAGTAGGCGTATTCATCCGACTCCGGCCGTGCGTAGAGCCTGTTGCCAATCGTGGGAACCGCGATGGTCTCGAGCCCGCCCGCCTTGGACCATACCCAGAGCGTCTGCGTGAGCACGTCCGGGCCCCTCCACATGCCCAGGAAACGCCCGCGCACCAGCTCCATGTCGTAGGAGATGTCCCAGTTGGAGCCTGCCATGACCGCTGCGGTCCCGCTTTCCGGCCACACCATCAGGTCCGCATTGCGCTCGAACACGAGATGCCCGTCCGAGGTGACCCCTTTTATGAAGCACGACCCGTCGCTGAGCTGAACCACGCCCTGGGGAATCGACGCTTCTGCGTCAGCGTCTGCGACTGGGGCGTCCGGCGCGCTCGCATCGTCCTGGTCCGTGCTTGCATCCTCCGACGCATCGGCATCCTGTGACACCGCAGCATCCTCGGTTGGATACTCGACCAGCGGCGGGGACGACGAGCTCGAGGAGCACCCGAGCAGCAGAGCAAGCAAGAATGATGAACCGACCTTCTTCATCGTGCCGCGACTATAGCACCCTCCCTTGTCAGCTGCCCGCGGGATAGGCGCAGCGAAACCCGGTGTCCTCGTACACCACGCCGATGTCGCCACCATACATGACGCGGCGGACTTGCACGTACTGCACCGGCACCGTCGCGAGGTTTCCCCCGCGGACGCTTCGGGCGTCAGGGTCGGGACCGGTGTTGTAGGTGCACAACGGGTCCTTGAGCAGGGATGACGCCCAGCAAGGACCATCGTCGCCCTGGTAGAAGTCCAGCGCCCACTCCGACACGTTCGCTCCCAGGTCGAACACGTCGCCCGCTGCGAGATGCACCCGATCGAGCGTGCCGGACCCTGCGGGTTCCGCGTAGATCGGGGCCGTGCTCAAGGGATCGGCGGTGGAGCATCCTCCGGCATCCACGGACAGGCGCCTGGCCACGACCGCCTCGCTGCATGCGGGATCCCGGTCTCCCCAGGGGAACAGGGAAGACCCGCGACGGCTTGCAACGTACTCGTACTGCGCCTCGGTTGGCAGGTGCCCCCCCTTCGATTCGCAATAGAGCCGGGCGAGCTGCCAGCTCACGCACATGACTGGAAGTCCCTCGTTGGCCCCCGGCTTTGAGGTGTAGTCGCAGACCGAGCCAAGCACTTCGTTGCTGTCGTCGAGAGGATCCGTGGCATGGCCGTAGGTGTCGAGGTGCGCGAAGCCCGACGCGCGGAATTGCCCCACCGTGACCTCTTTCGCATCGAGGAAGTACGGGGAGATCACCACGAGATGCTCGCGCTGGCCGCTCAGACCCTGATCGAGGTTCACGCGCGGCTCGCCCATGAAGAATGCACCGCCCGGGACGCACACAGCGCCTTGCGGCGCCTGTCCCACGCAGGGAATCACCTGCGCTCCAGGCCAGGTCCCCACCAGGCTGGCGGAAGGCGCACCGCGCTCGAAGATGATCGGTGTCTGCAGCGAGCCGCGCGGGCTGCCCACATCGTCGGTGCGAAAGACAGCCGTGACCTCGCTCACGCCTTCTTCTGCGACGGCAGGCAGGTACCCCACGAGCTCGATGGTGGACTGCGGGCGCGGTGTAGAGCGTTCCGCGCTGCGAAATAGCCTCAATCGAGCTCGAATCCCCACTTCCCGCGGGACCGGGATCACGCCGAAGGAGAATCGATTCTCGCGCATCAACGACGCGTCTGCCACCAGCTCCCGAGTGCACTCGTCGCAGGGGGTCGTCGCTCCCGCAGCGAAGATCTCCACCGAGACCCGATCGAACAAGGGCTGAGGCGATCCATCGTCCGGTGAAGAGCTCCCGCGGGCGCCCACAGGCGCATCGGTGTCGAGATAGACCACGACCTGCCCGGTGGGGCCGGGCGCAGTGCGCTCGCAACCGAGCCCTGCCGCGGCCATGAGGAACAACACGGTAGCTGCGTGCCACCGGAATGCCGGAGCCCGATTCTCCGGGTTCACTTCCCTGGATACACGCATCGGAATCCCATTCGAACGTCCCGCCAGGTCCCGGAGTTCCCTTCGACTCGCAAGACCGGCAGCAGCTCCTGGTAGGGCGAGACCCACGACCCACCGCGCATCCCGTGCAAACGCCCGGGGTCTGTGATGCAATCCGTGTTCTTGTCGTCAGGGCAGCCAGGACGAAGATCCACCCAGCACATTGGATCCACGGAGGATGCATGGGTCCAGCATGCGTCGTCGTAGGGCAGCAGCGTGTCGAGCGTGTGCTCGAAGAGCGAGCCTGCCAGGTTCCTCAGGCCGAGCGGGTGCGAGCTCGATGCGGCATCGTTGGTGCCGGGTGCGACGAGTGGCGGCACGCCTGTGCCGAGCTGTACGCACTCCGGGAAGAGGAAGGTCCGCGCATACACCGCACGGCTGCAGTCAGGCGGATCGTCCCCCCAAGGGTAGGTCGCCTTGGCGCTCCTGCCCGCAGCCACTGCGACGTATTCCCATTGCGCTTCGGTGGGAAGGTCGCCCCCCTCGAAGCGGCAGAATGCGCGCGCCGTGTCCCAAGGCACGCACGACACTGGGTAGTCTTCCCTCCCTCGTGGCGAGGCGCTGTAGGTGCACGAGTAGTCGAGATCAGCACCTGGGGGGCCGTCTTTCTCGAGCGTGCCCACAGGCGTGACCTCTGTAAAGCCACGCGCCATTGCCGCGCGAAAACGAGCGACGCTCACCTCGTCGCGATCGATCACGAACCGGGAGATGCGAAGCACCCGCTCCGGGTGGGGATTGGCTGGCGCGCCGTTGCTGAACGTGTCCGAGGTGCGCAGGAACGCGTCACCGAGCAGGAATCCCCCGCCAGGTACGCACACACGATCCGAGGAAGCGCTCTCAGGGGGTGTCACGAGGCACGGCTCGCGTCCCCACGTACCTGCCTTGGTGGGAAGGTCGTAGTCCAGAGAGTCTTCCACTGGGGCGATCTCTGCAGCCGCAAGAGGGTCTGTGCCGTCCACGCACGATCGCACATCGCTCCAGGGCACGAGCCGCGCCATCTGCCCAACGCATGCGCCGTCCAGCAGCACTCGCACCCGACCGCGTTGACCATAGGCGAGGCGCACACGCACCACCTGATCCACGGTGACCGCGGGGTCCGGCTCGAACTCCGGGGTCTGATCCACGCCGTTCAGGATGAGCCGCGGCTGGTCATCTCCCTTGGGCACGCCATGCAGCAGCTCAGGCAAAGGGGCGTAGATGATCCCGTTGTACCGCACGAGGCGTCCTTCGGGGTAGGCGCGCAGCCTGACGATCGCAACGGGCTCCTTGGCCGGATCGTCGTTGAAGACGCTGAAGCTCGCAGGCCAGTCTCTCGTGTCCGGACGCACATCATCGCGGGTCGCGACCCAGGTACCGTCCGACGCGAAGACGTCGATGCGCAAGCGAGAGGCGATCCCGGGTACGGGCAGGTTGGTGTCGACCACGATCACGGCTTCGCCATCAGGCGCAGGCTCGGTCTTGCCGCATGCTGTGCAAGCGAAGCAGGAGACGACGAGGAGCGCAGAGACGAGCCGCACGCATCGAATCTAGTTCTGCTTGCGCGAAGTGGATAGAGGGATCCTCCCAGGGGAAACGCTTCCCGCCCCGCGCGCCTTGCTTTAGGATGGCCCCATGTCACCCGAGGATCTGGAGTTCGCCCGATCGCTGCGTGGTTTCGTCGACGGCTACGAAGGTCCCCACGAGCGCGCGGTGCACCGCGCCCCCGAGGTGTTCGACCTGTTCGCCAGGCTGTTCTCGAGCGACCAGCTGGATCGCATCTCGCGGCAGATGGTCAACGGAGTGCTCGCCTACTTCGTGGCTCCGGGGGACGCCATGCCTGAGGATACGCTCGGGCCCTATGGGCTGCTCGATGACCTGTACGTGGCGGCGCATGCGTTCCGCACCCTTCGCAGGGAGCTTCCGGCCGAGGCCCTGGATGCGGCCTGGCGTGGGGAAGGGGACCTGGACGAGGTCATGAACATGGTGTTTGCCGAGAGCAAGGCAGGCGTGGGCAAGAAGGGGCGCGAAGCGCTGCGTCTGGCAGGTCTCACCGGCTGATGGGCCTGATCCGATCGCGTCCTCGCATCTCGGTGCGCATCCCCCGCGCTGTGTTGCCCGGCTCTTCGTTCAACGCTGAGATCACCCTTGACTCGCCTCGATCGATCCCGATCGATTTCGTGGATGTCACCTTGGATGGGACGGAACGGGTCTGGGTCGGCGCAGGCAAGAGCACAGCGAAGCACGAGCGTCCGCTTGGGGCCTTTGCAGCACGGATGAGCGGCGCGCGCACGCTCGACAAGGGCAAGACCCAGTTCCTCTGCCGCTTCACGCTTCCCCCTGATGTGCCGCCATCTTTCTACGGAACCTGGGCGCGCGTGGAATACCTCCTCGCTGTCCACGTCTCCATCCCCTGGTGGCCGGACCGCAAGTCCGCCTTCAACGTCTGGGTCGTTGCGCCCCCTTCCACTGCGCCAGATACACCCGGCGTGCGAATCTCGTCGCGTCCTGACGGCCCAGAGGCACAGGAGCCTCACGTCGAGTGCAGCCTTGCCTCGACTACGCTCGAAGTAGGAGGCGTTCTCGTAGGCTCGGTCGCCTTGTCCAACGTGCGATACAATCGATATCGCTCCATCTCGGTTGCCCTCTCTGCCACAGAAGTCACACGCAGTCCGAACCGATCCTGGCAGAGCGTGAACAAGGCCGTGCGTTTCGAGGTCGAGCTGCCAGTAGCCGACGACGTCACAGAGGCGCAGGCGCACCCCTTTCAGATGCGCCTGCCCAAGGACATCGCCCACTCGAGGAAGTCCGCGCTCTTCGAGCTCATCTGGACCGTGTCCGTGCGTGCGAAGCTCTCCTGGGCCAGCGACGTCATTCTCGACATCCCGGTCGTCGTCCTGCCGCCGAACTCCGTCACCACGCGCGCTGGGCGAGCAGCGCCATCGGTCGGCTTTGATCGGGTCCAGGCCGTGTGGTCTGCAGTGGCGCAGAACCTTGGACTCAAGCTTGGCGACGAGGGGATGCGCGGGCGGGTGGGCGGCTGCGAGGTGACGATTCGTCGGGATCACCGCGGCAAGGAAGGGGTGTTTCTCGATGCCGAGCTGCGATTCCCCTCGGTTCACCTTGGGCTGGAAGGGGGACCCAAAGGCGGGTTCAAGGCGTTGTGGAGCAGCGGAGTCAAGCTGGGCGACGAGAAGTGGGATCGTCGGAACCGCGTGCGGGGCAGGGAAGAAGCCCAGGTGCGTGCATTCCTCGATTCGTTGCGTCCCGCCCTGATCAACCTGGACCTGGATCAGGTGCAGGATGACCGGCTGCAAGTCAGGCGGCGAGAATCAGGGTTGAACGCGCCTCCGCTCGAAGCCTTTGTGCGCGCTGCGATGGAGCTGGCAGGAAGGATGGATCAGGCGCGAGCCGCGATCCCGGTGCCAGCCGCCATGTCGGCCGCGCGCGAGAGCTGGATGCAGCTCGCAGAGAGGCTGACGAGCCATCTGCAGCCAGGCGACATGAGAATCGAGGGGGAGCTGATGCAGTTCCGGGTCGAGGTTTCGACCGAGTGGACCGAGAGCGCTGAGCCGCTTCGAACAGTATTGGTCGTGCGCGGCACCCAGCCGATCCGCGAGGACTATCGGATTGCGTGGCACTCGGAAGATACGTCGATTGTGGGGCAGAGCGCGCTTCCCAAGGCGGCAGTCGCGTGGCTGTCGCAGGCGATCGAGGGCGCAACCGCGCTATCGATTGCAGAGGAGGGGGTGGAAGTGTCGCTCCCTGCGCCAGTGATGGATGCAGGGCCTCTGCTGGACCGGATTCAGCTGCTGTGCGATCTGCTGTTGTCCCTGCGCAGCGCCACAGGTCCCTATCGTTGATTCGTAGGCCACAGGCTACAGGCTACGGGCCAGCCCTTTTTGAGGTGAAGTTCTCCGCGAGTTTCCCAACAAGCCGTCCCGGAATTCGTGGTGGCCGCGCCCAACCGACGTGCGTTCAAGCGATCGAGGTCCCATCAAGGGAGTCACAGCGGCGCGCCACTGGCGCGCATGCGTTCGACGCGGCACCGCCGCGTCTCTTGAAAGGGCTGGGACACAGGCTACAGTCCTACTGCGTTACTTTGAGACGTGGTACACTGCGAGCAGCACGAGGAGGTCGCCATGAAAGACGAGCAGGAGAAGAACCCCTCTATGACCATCGTGGGCGGGCAGACCCAAGAGCGGAATCGCTCCGCTGGCAAGGTCCGAGTCCCGGTCGGTGTCGAGAAGCTGCTTCACCTCGCTGCTCGCGACTCTTCTTTCAGGGAACGCCTTCTCGCGGATCCCCTGTCCGCTGCCGAGTCCGTGAAGGTGCGTCTGCGCAGCTCCGAGGAGCTGATGCTTCGCAGCGTGCCCCCAGAGGCCCTTGCCTCCATGATCGCAGCCATCAACCCGGACAACCCGCGAGGGCGCAGGGTGATGGGGCTCGTAGCAGCAGCTGCCGCATCGCTCGCCGCAGGGACCGCGCTTGTAGCCTGCTCGGATGAGTCGGACTCGGGATCGGTCGAGCTCGACGCAGCCCAGCCGATGGATGCAGGCGGAATGCTCTCTGACACGGGCATTGATGGCAAGGTCTACCCCGACGGGGCCGATGCGGATGCGGATGCGCCTGGCGATGCGAACGCCGAAGCGGCTGATGATGCGGATGCGGATGCGATCGTGGGCGACGACGTGATCGAGCTCGACGGGCCTCAGCCGATGGATGCGGGCGGCATCCTGCCTGACACGGGAGTGGACGGGACCTGAGCCGCCATGGCCGACATCACACTCGTCAACCTGAACATGCTCTTTGTCCGCTACGCAGACGCGTGCGAAAAGGAGCTCCACCTGCCTCTGGGCCTGCTCTACCTCACGCGCGTGCTGGAGGATGCGGGCTACGAAGTGGACCTACGCGACTATCAGCGTTGTCCAGTGGAAGACCCGTTCTGCATGGATGCGTTCCTCGAGTTCATGAAGGACCCTGCGCCGGTGGTCGGCTTGTCATGCATGGCCAACCTGCTCCCCTTCACGATCCTCGCAGCGCAGGAGCTGAAGCGTCGTTACCCGGATCGCACGATCGTGCTGGGCGGCGTGGGCGCCAAGGCCGTGGAAGAGCAGGTCCTGCGACGGTTCCCGTGGATCGATCTGGTGGCCCACGGGGAGGCTGAGCGATCGATCGTGGCGCTGGTCGAAGCGTTGCGCACCCAAGGCGATCTCTCGCAGGTTCCGGGGGTGTACCATCGACGCAACGGATCGATCGCGTGCAATCCGCCGCCGCCGAGGATCGAGCATCTCGACTCGATTCCGAGGCCTGCCTGGCACAGGGTGGACCTGGCTGCCTATGACGCCTACGGCATGATCTCGTCGCGCGGATGCCCCTACAAGTGCAGCTTCTGCTCTGTGGCGCCTGTGTGGAACCGGCAGTGCTACTTCCGATCCGTCGACGACGTGGTCGGCGAGATGAAGGAGCTGCACGAGCGTGCGGGGGTGGACCTGTTCCTGTTCCAGGACGAGTTCTTCGTGTCGTCGAAGCAGGCGGTGCTCCGGTTCTGCCAAGCGCTGAAGCGAAGCGGGCTGAAGGTCCGTTGGAAGGCGTTCGCCCGGATCGATCTTGCAGACGACGAGATGATGGGTGCGATGGCAGACGCTGGGTGCCTGGAGATCCGGTTTGGCATCGAGACCGGCTCGGACCGCATGCTGAAGATGACGCAGAAGGGGTTTACACGGGAGATGGCGGTCTCCGTGGTTTCGCGCGCGACGCAGCGATTTCCGAGGGTCGACACGTTCTTCATCTGGGGATTTCCCGACGAGACGATGGAGGACTTCTACCAGTCGCTGTTCCAGATGATCTCGTTTCGTCTCATGGGCGCGCGCATCCTGCCTTCGTTGCTGTGCCTGCTTCCGCAGACGGATCTGTATCAATCCCTGGGGCCGGAGCGTCAGGCGCGGCTCGAGTTCTGCGACAAGCTCCTGCCCGAGTACGTGATGACCGGTCACGAGGTGTGCAAGGTCGGCGCAGTGTCGATCGAGCCGCGCCATGCGCCGATATTCGACTTCATCAAGGCCAATCCAGCGCTGTTCCCTGGGTTCTTCCTGTACGACGTGGAAGGCAACATCCTGCCGAAGCTGCGCATTTTGCAGGAGCACGGGTTCTACATGAAGGCGCAGCGAGAGCTGTCCGAGCTCGACTCTTGCGGCGCGCACTCGCCCAGGGCGTGATAGGGATCTGTCCATGCCCATTTCTGCGCGACACAGGACCTATGTCGTGATCGCTTCCAGCGCGACGGTCGTTCTTGCGATCGGGGCGCTCGTTGCGGTGCAGATCTGGCGCTGGGTCCACCCGCCTCCGTTCTCCGGACAGCTGCCGGAGAGCGCGGTCGACATCCAGGAGCAGAACATCGACATGTTCCCGGATTGGGCCTACTTCGTGAAGGCTACGATGCCGCCAGCGGAATGCACGACGCTGCTGCGCAAGGTGGCGCGCGAAGACCGTCTGTCTGCGGACGCTACGACGTGCTCCCCCGGATTGCCTCGCATCGTGCCAGGCGTTCCAGGCGGGGCGCGCCCGGCGTGGTGGCAACCGCCGTGCGATGGCACCTGGTTTGGCGGCTCTGTGGGGGACATTGACACGTACGCGGGATGCTCGACGCAGGGGGTATTCTTCTTCGGGACCGGCTCGCACTGAGCTCGGTCCCCCCTGCCCTTGCCCTTGCCCTTGCCCCTGCCCCTGCCCGACGCCTGTCTTCAGAACATCCCGACCACCAACCGCGCCCCGAACTGGAGTCCAATGCCATAGCCGAGCGGCGTGCCCACGAACAACCCGGCTCCCACTGAAACGCCCTCGGTCCTCGCCGTGACGTCGAACCCGCCCGACGGGATGATCACCGGCACCGTAGGTGGCATGTCCCGGTCATCGGTCGCGCCCGCGCGAGTCGCGTTCATGTGATCCATCCCGAGGTCCAGACCGAACCAGACTCGCGCGCCGTTGATCAGCGCTGTGGTGCCCGGTTCACACGCCTCGTCGGCACACCGTGGCTCGATTGGCACGCTGGCTACCGCACCTCCATTGCGCCCGGATCGTGCTGCCGATAGACTCCTACGCGATGGCGAACCAACTCCCCCAACCACCGTCGCGCGGGCCGTCGACCCTGGCCTGGATCGGCATGGCCGCTGTTGTGGCATTTGTGGGCGTGATGGCGCTCGGCATCTTCAGCATGGCCAGGTGGTGCAACCGCGCGACTGCCCAGAGCGGCGTGGTGATGGGCACCCAGGTGCCCAAGGAAGCGATCGACAACCTGATGAAGAACAAGCTCCTGATCCCTGGCGAGGAGCTGCTCGCCTACTACGACGCAACGATGAGCATCGACGGCAGCGAAGTGTCCTTTGTCACCACCGAGCGCGTGGTGTACTGGAAGGACAAGCGCGCGACTTCCATGCGGCTCGCCGAAGTCTCGGCCGTCGAGCACCGCGCCGAGAGCCTGATCGGCGACATCATCGAGGTGAAGTCGGATTCAGGGCAGCGCATGAAGATCGAGGTCGCGCCGCTCAATGACGGACCAGCGTTCCTCAACGTGCTCAAGGATGCGTGGGCCAATCGACGCCCTGATGCGTCGGTCGTGGAACGCGCTGCCCCTTGACGGTGGTCTTGCGTTTCGGTGTTGCGGGCCATGAGCTAGACTCGCGAGCATGGCAACCATCGAGATCGTCGACGACAACCTGATCATCCACATCCTCGGTTTGGACAAGCTCCTCTCGCTTCGAAGCTCGCTCACCGTTCCGCTCAAGCACATCCGCGCGGTTTCGGTGCGACCTCCGGACGCCCGGGGCGAAGGCGAAATCAAGGCCTATCGCGTGGCTGGGGCGTACATCCCCGGCGCTGTGACTGCAGGGTACTTCTGGGTGTCAGGCGGCCTGCCCCTGTCTCCCAAGCCTGCGATCGATGCGCTCACCAAGGCAAGGACCGCGGTGGAGCAGTGGGCCCACGAAGAGGGCGGCCACAAGCAACGGGCGATGGAGCTGGTGTCCAAGGCGCTCGACGAGGTCACGCAGGGGGCGAATGCAGCCAAGATGCCGCTCGACGACGAGGGCAAGGGGTGGGCGTTCTACGACATGCACGATGCTTCCAAGACCATCGGCATGGATGTGGAGCACGAGAAGATCCGTCGCATCGTGATCGAGATCGACGGCGAATCTCCTGAAGACGCAGCGGAGAAGATCAAGACCGCGATCGAGCGCGTTGCCCGGTAGGGCTTCCTTCTTCCGGGCTCAGTGCGTCCTGTCAAACCCGCCGCGTGGAGGCTCGCCCGGGTACGGGTACCACTCGTTTCCAAGGCCGATGCTGAATCCAGCATAGACCGAGTCCGCAATCCCTGAGCCCGGGCGAAAATCCTCGTTGCCGCGGTAGTAGCGCCCGTCGAGGCAAAGCCTGAGCGCGAGCGAAGCCCCGCACATCACTCCGGAGATCATGTCGACCGCGCCGCCTGGCCCTGAATCGGTGAACACCCGCATGTACCCGAGCTCGAGATGGATCGGATCGAGATGGGCTGCTGCGTGACCGCCGACCTCGAATGCGTCGCCAAGCTTGCGCCGCGCGATGTTGCCTGTGTTGTAGCGCCCGGCAAGCACCGGTCCCACACGCCCTGCAAGCTCGAGCACGTTGCCGTACCTGAACCACTGGTAGCCAGCCTGAAGCTGCGGCAGCTCCAGGAGCGATGAGTACAGCTCGTTGTTGCCGAGCAGCCACCCGCGCATGCCGAGGCGTGCCAACGGGCCGTGATGGGTCGCCACTCGAGCGCGCCAGCCAAACGCAATGTCAGCGCCAATTCCGCCTTCGAATCCGCGAGCCCCGCCCCCCAGTATGAAGAACGTGGTTCCTCTTCGCGTGAAGGAGTCCGCGGTGCCGTAGGTCTCGCTGTGGCCGGCAAGCTGCAGCCCCATGCCCGGACCACTGACGTCCGCGTCGCTCCCTTTGACGTGCGTGGTCGAAGCTCGCACCCCGAACATGCCCCCTTCGTAGGTGTGCCCATCGCCCTTCTTCACGGGCGGCTCCCAGGGCTGGGGCGTGTGCACAGGCGGTTGCGGATCCACAGCGATGGTCTGTGCGTTCGCAGCAGCAGGGATCGCGAGGATCAAAGCCAGGATGGCAGCGCGCAGCAGGTGCATGATGGGGGCATCATGAAGCGGGCGCGGGCGAGGGGCAAGCTATCCAGCCCGCAACGTCAGAATCGTGACCTCTGCCGGCACCCCGATCCGCAACGGCAGCCAATGACCTGTGCCCCCTGACACGTACAAGTGCGCGTCCCCGAGCTTGTAGCGCCCGAGAATGTAGTGGAAGAAGCTGAACAGAGGCGTGCCGAAGAACGCTACCTGCCCGCCATGCGTGTGCCCGGCCAAGGTCAGGTGCGCTCCTCGCTCCGCAGCCACGGGGAAGAAGTCCGGGTGGTGCGACAGGCACAAGACCGTCTCGCCAGGCATCACATTCACGAACGCGCGATCTGCCGACGTCTTCATGAACGCATCGCGACGCGCTCGCGACACCGCATGGTTCCCCCCGGGCGACATGGGATAGTCCACGCCCACTACACGGAGCCTGGCTCCCTTGTGCAGGAGCAGTGTGCTCTGGTCCACGAGCAGACGCACCACGCCGCGCGATTCGGCTTGTCGATACGCCGCGAAGATCGCCTCCAGCCCGCGCCGCTTCTCGTGGTTGCCCAGGATCGCCAGCATCCCGAGCGGAGCCGTGCACCGCTCCAGCTGCGAGAACACGGGCTCGATGAGCGACGCGTGATCGAGCAGGTCTCCGGTCATCACCTGCAGGTCGACCTCCTCTTCGTTCAGAGCATCGATCACGTGGCGTACGTGGATCGGGTCGATGAACGCCCCCACGTGCAGGTCCGTGATCTGGCCGATCCGGAGCCCGTCGAATGCCTGGGGCAGGCCGCGAATCACCACCTCTTCGCGCTTGATCACGAACTGGCTCAGCCCTCCAATCGCTCCTGCAACTCCTGAAGCGATCGCAACAGTCGGCACGGTCGCGCCCTTGAGAAAGCTGCGCCTCTGCTGATCCACCTCCGTGGCGGGCTTGCGGGTCAACGCACGACGCGTCCTTTGGACGATCGTCCGGATCAGCAGCGTAGGCGCCCCGATCAGCACGGTGAGCACCACGGTCACGACCCACACGGCAGCCAGGATCTTGAGCCCCGCCCCGATCGTCCCCACCCGGCCGCGCCCCACGATCATCCACCCTGCATGCACCACGATCGCTGTGGCCCAGTACGCGAGCATCGCCTTGCGTTGGCGGATCGCGGGCCACAGGCCGTAGAGCACGCCAAATGCCAGGAGCGTCGCGGCGAGCGACGGCAGCAGGGCGATCGACATCAGCCTAGCCCCCGTCCTTGCCCGCAAAAGTCACGCGCAGCACCTTGGTGCCTTCCACGCATGCCGCCGCAAGAGCGTTGTTCGCTACGGTGCAGTCCCGAAGCTTGCGGTGCCCGTCGTTCAGTCGCGAGTGCTTCCACAGCACGGTCTGCGTGCCGATGATCGCCAGCCCCAACGGGGTCGGTACCACCACGAGCTTGCCGTCTGCGGAGCGTGGACCGCTGGCTGTGGGCGCTGTACCCGTGGTCGCAGCCCCTGGCTTGGCCCCTGTGAGATCCGGAGGAATCACCAGTGCCACGCCGTTGACCAGCACTTCCAGCCCGATCGGGCTCCAGCTGAGCGCCTGGGCCGAAGGCTGGATCGGCGCTCGTGCGCACAGCTTTCCGAGCGGCGACGACACAGGGAGCAGCAGCTCCTTGTCCCCAGCGCCCTGCACGGTGAGCTTCGCACGAAGGGGGCTCCCGTCGCACGGATCCATCACCTTGGCGAACGTCGCCTTGGAATCCGGCGAGGTCACTGCCACCGGCCACGATGCCGGGGTGGGCCCTGTGGACGTCTTGGAATCCGGCTCGAAGCGTCGCACCCCAGCGCTCTCCCGCACCAGCAGCGCTCCGTCGGCCCCAAACGACAGCGCGCCCCATCCAGGCGTGTCCGATGGGGAAAGCAAGGGCGTTGCCGGAAGCTCGGCCACATTGGCGGTCTGCCATGGCCCCATCTTCTCGAGCCGGCTTCGCGCTTCCGCAAGCTTGCGCGCGTCGAGAACCGACGATTCCCGCTCCATGCGATCCTCGGTCGCGATGGCTGCGAGCGGTTCATTCGACTTGAGCGCTGCTTCGATCTCCGCAAGGTCCGCGTCCGCCACAGCACCGCTCGCGCCGCATTGCACGGCCAACCCCTGCACGCGAATGGACGGGCTCCCTCCGTCCTCGCACAGCATCTCCTGCAGTCGATGCAGCTTGCGCGCGCCTGACGCAACCTCAGCCAGCGAGCCCTTCTTCTTCGCAAGCTTCTGCAGCCGGGAGACGTTGGCGCGCATGGACGCATCCGGCTCGTGCGGATCGCGGGACAATCCAGCAGGGCGATCGAACCAGTGCAGCTCGGCTGCCACAGGTCCACCTGCGCTCTCGAAGGGAGGCGCGTCGTTCGACACGGTCAGGAACGCCGTGACGTCGTCGAGCTGATCTCCATCCCGATCCGCGCCGTCGATCTGCACGGTGACCTCATCGCTTGCAGGCGATTCCAAGGTCAGTTCGAGGCGTGTGGCCGGCTGACGCGTGGGCATGACCGCAGCAACCCACCTGGGCCGGGGCTGGCCGGGACGGTCAGCGCAGACCGAGTTGAGAGTGATCGACGCAGTGCGCGGGCCGACCTGGGCAAGCTCGGCTTCGAGCGTGCAGCCTGCGGGAACGCTCAGAGAAGCAGGCGCTGTCGTGCACGTTACCGGCGCTGCGAACGCATTGGGCGCTTTTCGCTGGGCCCAGAGCACTTCTCCACCTGGGCCGACCGCGGGTTGCACCCAGGCTGCGACGTCGACATTGCCGTCGCCGTCATAGTCAGCCTTGAGGAACCACTTGAACATGCGCCCGGCAGGCGCTGCGATCGTCGCCCCATCGACCGTGAGGCTGGTGGCACCGTCCGGCGCTTTCTCCGCCTTGATGGGGGAGAACTGCACACCCGGCGCTGCGCCGTCGCTGCCGCCTGCAGGCGAGGGGAGCCCGCCTGCGCTCGACGACGAGCCTGGCAAGCCTCCGTCCATGCCGTAGGGCACGAAGGGGCGGTCCTCCTTGCACGAGCGCGAGCATCCTGACGAAGCGATCAGGAGCGAGACGAGTGCGACTCGTGGAAGGGCCAAAGACGACCAGCACATCGACGGAGCATGACGCATGGTGCTGCGCTATGCTCCCGCCCGTGCGCGGCTTGTCAATAGCGCTCTTGCTGATCGTGTGCGCGGCCCTGTGGGCAGGCCAGGCGCGAGCGCAAGTCGACGCAACCCCGCGGGCGCGCGCTGCGCAAGCGTTTGACAGGGCGAAACAAGCTGAACGCGAGCTTCGTTTCGCAGATGCGCTGCGCGGCTACGAGGAGGTTTCCGCCGCGGATCCGAGCGCTCCCTTTGCCCCGGCCGCTCGCACGCGTACCCGCTGGCTCCAGCAACGATCCGAGGGGGAATTTGCCCCGCTTGCCCAGGTCGAAGCGATGCGTCGGGATCCGGCGAAGCTCTCCGACCCTGAGGCGGTCAAGAAGCTGGAGGCGGCAGCCACGACCTTTCCTCCTGGGCTCATGCGGGCTGAGGCCTGGCTCGTTGTGGCCGATGCGTCGGTGCGTCTTCTGCACGACCCTGCGCGGGCAAGAGCTGCGTGGAACCGGGTGCTCGAGGATCCGACCTCAGGATCCCCGGAGAGAGTGGTCGCGCTCGGCGGTCTGGTCGATCAGTCCCTGGCCGCGGGCGACCTCGGCGCAGCCAGAGAAATGGTGGGCAAGTGGGGCGAGGTTGCGCCCGGGCTTCGTCTGAAGGTGGTCCGGTTGCAGCGAAGGGGGATGCTCAGGACCGCGTCGATCGCGATCCTCGCTGGGGTGGCCCTGGCAACGATCGCAGCGTGCGCGGGGGTGGCTCGCAAAGGCGGGCGGCGTGCGCTTCGCAAGGTGTTCTCCGGGTATGCGGTGGCAATCGGAGGGTATCTCGGCGCAGGGGGAGCAGCGCTTTGCTACGCCTATGATCGGGAGGTCGCGGCCATGGCGCCGTTCGCGGTGCTCGGGGTCGGGGTCATGTTCATGGTCTGGGCTGGGCGGGCGTGGGCGCAGGCGACTGCGACGAACCTGGCCGGAACAGTGGGAGCCGTGGCACTGGGAGTTGCAGGAGTGCTGGCAGTGGCGATGCTGGCGATGCTCACGAGCCCACCCTTGATGCAGGGATTCGGGCTATGAAGCTCGGCGTGGAAGAGCAGCAGGGAACGTGGCCGAAGGGCGTGCTGTGCGTGCGAAAGGGCCCAGGAGCGAACTGCTCTTCGATTGGGAGCGCGATCAATTTGCTGTTCGCGTCAGGGGTGGTCGGGGCCTTAGGGGCTGTGGTTGCCGCGGTATTGCGTTCGGCCGAGATCGAGCACGAGCACGAGCACGAGCACGAGCACGAGCACGAGCACGAGCACGAGCACGAGCACGAGCACGAGCACGAGCACGAGCACGAGCACGAGCACGAGCACGAGCACGAGCACGAGCACGAGCACGAGCATGGGAAGAACGAGAGCCAGAGGGCTGGAAACAGGGGGAGTGAGAAAGAGGGGACGAGGGGGAGCGAGATAGAGGGGGACAGAGCGAGCGAGAAAGAGGGGGACAGAGCGAGCGAGAAAGAGGGGAAAAGGGGGAGCGACAACCACGGTGGGAGCGCGGGGGATCGGGGAGATGGTTGACCGCAGGACGCGCGTGTTGGCAATGGCCGCGTTCGGATGCGCGGGGACGGTGATCGGATACGCTGCGGTGCGGTGTCTTGGCGCGGTGTTCGGCGATCACGAGTCGCCGGCCTCGATCCTGTGGACTGAGCACTCCGCGTTCCGATGGTCGGTCTTGATCGGGCTCTGGCTTGGGGGGCTGGTGGCGATCGGCGGGTGGGCGTGGATGGGACGCGATCCGCTTGCAGCATCGGTCGGGCTGCGGCGCACGGTTGCGCTTGCGTTCGTTGGCATTGT
This sequence comes from Deltaproteobacteria bacterium, assembly GCA_016218915.1. Classification (GTDB taxonomy): domain Bacteria; phylum Myxococcota_A; class Polyangia; order Polyangiales; family Polyangiaceae; genus JACRCQ01. The sequence continues at coordinate 5,543 of JACRCQ010000061.1, read as the reverse complement.
GGCGCAGGGGTTGCTGGTGCCGTGAACGAGAGCGACTACCAGATCTTCGGCATCGTGCATGGCAGCCTCGGCGCAGCGCTGCTGGCGTTGCTGGTGCTGTCGGCCTGGCTCGACCGCAAAGGGGAGCCTGAATCGTTCGGAATCGGGCTTGCGATCGCCTCGGTGATCCAGATCCTGCAGGGAGGGTTCGGGTTTGCGCTGCACGGCCACTACGAGTCGCGGCTTCGCCAGCTGCTGTTCCTCCGATCGCCGGCGATTGGCTGGTGGCTCGAGCGCAAGGAGCACATCGCCATCGGCGCCATAGCGCTTACCTGGTGCGCGCTTGCAGCACACCATGCGTCACGCCGGAGCGATGGGGAGCTACGGGCTCGGTTCGGACGAGCCGCATCCTGGGCCGGGGTTGGAGCTGCGATTTGTGCGCTAATGACCTTCTCGATCGGGGTCACGGTGGCAGCGGCGATGATGCAGATCATGCGCTGAAGCGGATCGGAGTTTGACCAACCCCCGGGTTCCATCCTAACCTGAAGCAAGGCCAGCCGAGGGCCTCGGAGCCAGGAGACTGTTGCATGCGCTTTGCTTCTTTGCTGCGAACCAGGCTGCTTCCTAGTGGACTGATGGTCGCCATGGCCGCATGGATCGCCGTTTCCTGCGGCGGCGGCGATGAATCTGCGACCCCGCCTCCGAGCAATGGCGGCACCGGCGGCGATTCTGGTTCAGGGGGAAGCGCAGGCACGGCTGGCGGCAGCACGGGCGGCACCGGAGCCAAGGATGGCGGGGCCGGCAACGGAGCGCAATGCGGGGTCTGCACCCTGGACAAGGACTGCGCCACGGGCTTCAAGTGCATCCCCGCGCCGCTGGGCGACCTGTTCTGCGCCAAGGACTGCGCATCCGAATCCTGCCCCTCCGGAGACTACGAGTGCGTCGACCTCGCGGAATACGGCAGACCTGACGCTGGAACCGCGGGCTCAGGCCCAGATGCCTCCAACGACACGGGCTCCGGAGGAGCCGCTGGTGAAGCGTCGACCGAAGGGGGATCCGAAGCTGGCCAGGATGCAGCATCCGACGGCTCGTCGGACTCGTCCTTGGGCGGCGCGGCAGGCGCGGCAGGAGCGGCAGGCGCTGGCGGAGCGGGCGGCACTGGTGGGGCGCCCTCCACCGGAGGCTCGGCGGGCGCTGCAGGCGCGGGTCCGCAAGGCAAGGTGTGCGTGCCGACGAAGTCCGCGTCGTGTCCCTGCATTGCGAGCCGGACCGGTGTGAAGCGCAACTGCTTCAACGAGAACTCGTTCGGCAAGTGCACGGGCAAGGAGACGTGCCAGTCGAACGCGTGGCAGGGGTGCGATGCGCCGGCTGCGTCCAAGGAGATCTGCGACAACAAGGACAACAACTGCAACGGCTTCACGGACATGGACGAGCCGGGGATCACGGGCAACCAGCTTTGTTCCAGCGGGCAGGCGCCTCCGCACTCGGGCTTCACGTGCGCTGCGGGCGAGTGTCAGCTGGCAGGCTGCGAGCCAGGCTGGACCAAGTACCCGCCGAGCACGCCAGCGTCGGAAGGGTGCAACTGCGCGATCGATCCGCCGGACATCACGGCGACGAAGAACGACGAGTGTGCGAACGCGACGGACAAGGGGAGCCTGAGCGACGTGGGCAGCACGCCGGTGACGATCCAGGGCACGCTTGCGACCGACAGCGACGTGGACTGGTACGGCATCGTGATGAAGGATCAGAACGAGGTTCCGATCCCGAACTCGTACCGGGTGCATGTGGAGTTCGTGGCAGCAGATGGCAACCCAGGGGATCAGTACCGGTTCGACATCGTGCGCACGGATGGCAAGACGCCGTGCGACACGGCGGGGCTGAAGACAGAGCTGACGTCGTACGACTGGTGCGCGGACGTGACGACTGATCCGACGAAGCCTGGGAACGCAGATTCGACGGCGACGTATCGGATCCGGGTCTTCCGCAAGGCAGGAGCGGCCGGGGATTGCAAGCCGTACAAGCTGAAGCTGAGCAACGGAGGCGGGACAGGGTCGTGTCCGGCGGACGACGGGTGCGGGCAGTAGATCGGGCAAGAAACGCGACGCGAGCTTGACAGGGCCTTGGTGTGCGCGGCATGACTTGAGCGCGCGAGTTCGCGCAATGCGCCCGTAGCTCAGTTGGATAGAGCAGCGGCCTTCTAAGCCGCTGGTCGTGCGTTCGAGTCGCACCGGGCGTGCCCTTGTTTTGTAGGCTTTCGTGGGTGCCTTCCCCCCTCCAACGTCGCGTTCGCGACGTAAACCGCGACGTTGGCGATCCGCTGGACCCTTACCGCCACCGCCGCCGTTTCCCTTCGGGTCGGGCTTCCGGACCAGCTCCGCCACCTCCGGGATCGCCTCGTCCAACGGTGCGAGGGGGCCAAGCCCAAGCTCCTCGACGGCTCGGGCTCCTCGACGGTACCGGGCGATCATCTGACTCGACCGATGGCCGGTCCGATCGCAGACCCATGCTTCGCTGCGGCCGTTCGCAAGCGCGATGGTGACGAACGTCGCCCGCAAGTCGTGCACGTGGATCTGCGTGCGCTGCGCAGTCGTCTCGAACAAGGCCTTTCGAGTCACGCCAGCCTTCTGAAGCGCCCCGCGAAGCTCATCCGATAGGAGCGTGCCGTCCCACCGGAAGGGCTTGCCGTCAGGCTCGCAGAACACGCGCTCATCGCCCGTCGCAGGCTGCAGCGTTTCCTTCCAGACCTTGAGAGCGCGCACCACGCCGGGGTCGAGCGCCCATGCGCGGGGATCGTCGGTCTTGTTCTCATCGAGCTTGATCGCTCCGCGTTCCAGGTCGACGTCCGGCCACGTGAGCTGCCTAGCTTCGCCGCTCCGCATCCCCTCGCGTGCCAGGAATCCGAACAGGATCCGGTACGCGATCGGCACAGGCTCGCAACCAAGCAAGGCGCGGTCCTCATCGGGGTACAGGTACTGCTTGGCCTTGTTGGTGGCGACCCGCGGCAAGAACCCCTTGGGCAGCGGGTTGACCTTGATGACGCGGCACGGGTAGGCGGCCATCACCATGATCCGGTTGAGGCATTGCGCTACGTGCCTGCGTGTCTGCGCGCTCAGCTTCGCGGGTAGCTTGCGCATGACGCGCTCCGCATCCTCGACGGTGATCAGGTCGATCGCGAGCGGTCCGAGCGTGGGGTTGATGTACTTCTCAAGCCGCGCCTTGTCGTCGTCCGCGGACTTCTTGACGTGCACGTGGTCGGGATAGTCCCGGGCCAAGTCGCCGTCCGTCCACTTCTTGGCAAACGCCGCGAAGGTGATGACGCCCTCCGGCGATGCGTCGGCTTCTTCCGCTTCCCGTCGCCGCACCTCGGTAACCAACGCCGCGCCAACGCGCTTGGCCTGGTGCTCGTCGCGCACCTTGTCCCTGGGCAACCGCTTCTCGCGCCACTTCGTTCCACGCAGGAACCGCACGACGTAGCATTCGAGCGGCAAGCTCTCATCCGTCGGGCGCCTGTAGACGAACCAGCGTTGCTGCGGTTCGGGCTGTGCTATTGTCTTCTTCATCGGGGAACGCTCCACTTTCCTCGGTCATGGCCCCGGACGTTTGCCGCGTCGCGGGGCCAAGCTATGTCAGGATCGCTTGGTCTTGACTGCAGGCGGCTTGACCTTCGGCATGACGGCCAGTTGTTCTCGCAACATACGGATCGCCATGCGAAGCACGTCCGGCACGCCCAGCCCGGTGCGTTGCTGAAGCTCGCGCAGGACTTCCCAGTCGCCTTCATTGAACCGGACCGAAACGGGGTCGATGCGTGTCATGGCGGCATGGTAGCGCATCGGGCTACCACGTGCAAGCGGACCGAGCTTGACGTACCATCGCGGTGCATACCGGCGAACTACGGCGCCTCTCACCAGAACGCAGGTTCAGAAGAAGACTGAACATGGAACCGACCAAGCCCGAGAAGCAGGAAGGACCGGACCGCGCTGAAGTCTTGCAGTTCATCGACAAGGAAATCAGCTCCCTCACTGAGCAAGAGAAGAAGCCCGGCTGGACCACGTGGGCGTTGTCGATGGCGTTGCTTGGTCTCGTTTGGATGATCGCAACGCAGCCTGATCTTCTGGACCGCGATCACACGACAGTCGGGATTGGCATTGCAGGGTGCTCGCTCCTAATCTTCTTCTTGAGAGCTTTGACCCCAATGGAGCCCGCCCCAGGTGTCAATGACGGAAAACCCCGATTCCGTGCTGCATCGACGATCGTTGTGAAGGCCCCGAACCTTATCCCCTTCGGTGCTTGGTCCGCGTGCCTGGGCTGGATCTTGTACACCTGTCGGAATGAGATTGGCTCTGTCTGCCCCGCCTGGCTCCCGGCTTGGCTCGTATGGTTCCCGGGATTCGTGTGTATGGTTCTGCTGGCCCTACTCGTACTCTCTGCACTGCTCCTCAAACTCATCCCCGACCACCTTCCTCTGAAGCAGAAGGACCCACCGGCCTGGCTTTCGTTAGTGCTGATGGCGCTCGTCCTTCCAACGCTGTTGGGAATTGTGCGGTGGCTCTGGCTCGCCCTCTCGCCAGACACGCTCTCCGATTTGCGAGTTGCGGGGCTCGTCTCCGTTGGAGCAGAGGTGGCGCTCAGGCTCGCTTCGCAGACGAGCGCGGACCCGGCCTTGAAGCAATTCGAGACGCTAAGGCGCTCGGTCTTCCTTCGAACCATGTCACCGACCGAGGCGGTGGATCAACTTGAGGTCATTCTCCTCGGGATGAGCGTAAGGCACATCTTTCAGAAAGATATCGAAGCCTTCCTCGACGCGCATCACCAACTGGCTCGCGCGACTCGTCGGGCCCGAACGTTCTTCGACGCGCAAGCAGAGCTACTTCGGACCGCAGACTTGGACAGCGTCGAAGAAGTCCGAGCATCCGGGGCGCTCGCCACATCGTCGATAATGGCTTCCGTTCGCGAGGTCCGTTCGTGCGTCAAGCGGATGCGTGTGTGCGCCGATAGCTTCGCTGCGAAGCGCGGCGTCTACAAGAGCCAGGAGAACGACCCCGAATGGGAGGAGATTCAACGACGGTTGGAAAACACGATTCGCCGGGTCGAGAGTGACGTTGACAGATTGTGCGCCTCGAACGCGGATTACTCACAACAGTTCGATGAAGTAACCAAGCGCATATGCGAACGAATCGACGCGTTGAACCCTGACAGCGACGCGACTCCAAAGGCTCCACTTCCTGATTAGCGCACCCCCAGGCATCAATCGCACCATCGGCCCGCGTCAATGGCCGGCACGACTTGCGGTGCTACCCTGATCGCCAAGTCCCGGGCCGCGCACCTCCAGAGGCAGTCACGCAACCTCCAGCAAGCGCGGCAACGGGGCTTTCTTGCGTCCGCCCGTGCCGCGATGGTGCCGAACGCCCGGCCGTGCGCGGCGCAGGAAAGCGTTTCGGGGATGGGTTGACGGGTAGAACGTCAGGGCCGGTGCTGTCGTAGCAACCGCAGCGCTTCGACGGGATCGCCCCGCCGAAGCGCTTCGCAGATGGGGTGCATCACCGCGATGCCGGCCCCGCTCGCCT
>JACRCQ010000059.1 GCA_016218915.1 Deltaproteobacteria bacterium | reverse complement strand
TTCACCGCCCCCCGGCCTGTCGGCCGACCCCCTCCGGATCTGCCACATCCCGTTGGTACTCGATGCGGCAGCCGGAGGGGGTGCAGAGCGGGATGCCGTCTGTCGGGCTTCACCCCCCCACCGACCGCCGCTCGTCACTCGTGGACGCGGTCGTGAGGGGGGGGTCGCTGCGCGAAGCGCAGCGGGGGGAGGTCCCTCTCTCATCGCGAGTTGGCGCGCTTCATCTACCGATCGAATGTGCTGCAAAATGGGATTTGCACCCATGGGAATTGGGAATGGGAACCGCTTCCGGGCCGTTCCTTGTTCTGCATTCGCATTCCTGTTCCCAATTTCTAGTTCTCTCCGCAGCTCGTGGTAAGGATCCCGCAGTGATGCAGCGTCGACGCAAAGTGCTGGTGGCCACTTGCCTGCTCGGCGCCGTGGTGTTCGCGATCGCGGGCTTTGCCCTGGCCCGACCGCGCAGGACAGCGACGCCCGCGTGTCCTTCGCCCGAGATCCGCATCCACAAGTCCGCGGCTTCCCTGGAGCTGGTTTGCGCGGGTCAGGTGGAACGGCGATTTCCTGCGACGTTCGGCGCGCGTCCGCAGGGACCGAAGCTGGAGGAAGGCGACGAGCGCACGCCCGAGGGCGAGTACGTCATCAGCTCCCGGCTGGTCACACCCAAGTTTCATCGCTTCCTGGGGATCAACTACCCCAACGCGCAGGACCTGCAGCGCGCTTCGTCGTTGGGGATCACGCGGCCCGGACGCGGTATCGGGATCCACGGAGTCGACGCACGGCGAGCGTCTGTGGCGCGGGTGTGGACGCGCCTGGCAGCGGCCACAGGGCTGGCGCGCTTGTGGGGACCGACCGACGGCTGCATCGGGTTGACCAACGAGGATGTGGAAGTCGTCTACGAGAGCGTGCAACCCGGGACCAAGGTGCTGATCTCCCCATGAGTGCGGCAAGGAAGCTCGGCGCTGTGCTACTGGCCGCAGCACTGGTCGTGGCAGGGGCGTGTTCGCAGTCGCAGCCGCCGAGGCAAGCGAGTCTCCCCCCTTCCCCGTCCCAGGCGCCATCGGTCGTTCGACCGGCCATCGCAGTCACCATCGATGACCTTCCCTTCCTCGGGAGCCCGAAGCCTGGGGAGGACCGGGCAGGGGCGACGCAGCGCATCCTTTCCGCGTTGCGCAAGCATTCGGTGTTGGCCACGGGCTTTGTGGTGTGCGGACGCAAGGACGCGTTCGCCCAGGTTCTGTCGCTGTGGCTGGCTGCGAGCATGGAGCTTGGGAACCACTCGAAGAGCCATCGAAGCTCGGACAGCATGGAGGAAGCGGCGTGGCTCGAGGATGTGCGGACCTGCTCGCGTGAGCTTGCACAGACCACCGGGCGACCACCAGGATGGTTCCGCTATCCGATGCTCCAGACCGGACGCACGGTCGAGCGCAGGGATTCTCTGCGATCGGCTGTGGTTGCGATGGGAATGCGCGAGGCTCCGGTCACGATCGACGTCGCTGACTGGGTGCTCAACCGTGCGTACGAATCCGCTTTGCAGCGGGGCGACATCGCGGGCCAGAAGCGGATCGCGGAAGCTTTCGTGGAGCACGTGATTGCGTCCTTGCGCCACTACCGGGCAGTGGCGAAAGACCGTGTGGGACGAGAGAGCTCGCAGGTGCTGCTGCTTCACGCCACAGCGCTGACCGCAGACCATCTGGACAGCCTTCTGGGCGCGATCGAGGCAGAGGGGATGGGATTCGTGTCCCTGCACGAGGCGATGAAGGACCCGGTGTTCACGCTCGCTGATGCGTATGCAGGGCCGATCGGCATGTCATGGTTGTACCGGATTGCGCCTGCTGACGAGAAAGCGTGGGCGTGGGACTGGGGACAGGAGCGCGCGATGGGAACGCGCTTCTCCGTGGAGGGCGAGGCGATCGAGCAGGGCAAGCGGGTCAAGATCGGCAAGGATTTGAGCGTCAAGCCGATCGCGCCGACCGCCACGATCATCACTGACGAAGAGCCCTATCCGGCAAACTCGCTGGTAGTGGAGATGGCTGACTCCACGCTCGTGATGGTGGATACGCCCTATACGCCCGCGTCCACGGTGAGAGTGCTGGAATGGATGCGGGCGAGGTTCGGCCCTCGGCGCGTGGTGGCGATCAACTCGCACTTCCACTACGACGCATTGGGAGGCAATGAAGCGCTGCTTGCGGCTGGGGCCACGGTGTGGGGAGCGGACGTCACGGTGCAGGCGCTTGCGCAGCGACAGGAGCGCATGCGCACCGGCATGGTGGAGTGGCTGAAGGATCGACCGGAGCATGCGAAGGTCTTCCAGGAGCTGAAGCTCGTGGGACCTGGGAGCGTGTTCCACGCGAGCGAGGGGCTTGTGCTCAGGTTCGGGAGCGAAGAGGTGCGGGTGGAGTATCCGGGGCCTGCCCATGCGCCTGACAACGTGGTTGTGTACTTCCCGTCGTCTCGCGTGCTCTTCGGCGGGTGCATGATCCTGGCCGGGGATCGGATCGGCAACCGGTCGGACGCTGACCTGGCGCACTGGCCGGAGGCTGTGCGGAGCCTGCAGAAGTACGGGGCGGAGCTTGTGATACCGGGCCATGGGGACCGGTTCGGCCCGGATCTGATCAGCCACACGTTGGAGGTGCTGGCCGCGGATTCGGGGCCATCGAAGTAGGGAAAGCAGCCGAGAACTTCACCCTCTGGGCTGGCGACTGCCACAATCCGGTCCGCCGTACCCGTTTGCCGAGGAGGCACCGCCATGTCCCAGGATCGTCGCAGGCACCGCAGCAGCATCCGCGAAAAGGCTCTTGATCTGTCGTTGTGCGCTGCGGCGCGCAGCGCTCGCATTGCTGGAGTCGTTCTTGCTGACTCCCGAGGGCTGCTGGTTGCGTCGAGCATGAAGGGCCCAGGCGCGGAGATGCTGGCAGCGGCCGGGGCTGTGCTTGCGTCCACTGGGCTGATGCCGGAATTCTGCGGTCCGCGGCTCCCATCGCGGATCGTGGCGCGCAAGCTGCGCCACAATCGCGAGGTGTTCTGCCTATGCGCTGCGGGCGAGCCGCGCGAGGCCAGGACCGCGGTGCGACTTGCGGGGATCTGCGTGAAGCGAATCCTCCGAACGGGCGGATGATCACCGTCGCTTCGGAGTCCACGCCCAGACCATCTCGCAGGCGATCGGCTCCTTGCCTTCCTCGTCGGTGACCACGACCTTGGGGGTCACCTCGCCCTTGGGCGTGGAGGCGATCAGCTCGATCTGCTCTGGCGTGAGCTCGGCCACTGCGCGCATGGAGCCCTTGGAGCGCTTGAGAAAGGAGACCTTCATGCTCTTGATCACGGGCACGCGGTCGTCGGGGAGATTCATGGACACCACGAAGCCCGTAGCGGTTTCGGCGATGAGCGCCATGGCCGCGGCGTGCACGCCGCCGATGTGATTCTGGATCAGCTTGCGATTGCGGATGAAGACCGCGGCGCGCTGGTGGGTGAGCTCTTCGATGTCGAGTCTCGAGGTGCCTACGAACTTGACGATTCGGCCGATGACGAGAGAGCGGGCGCGGGTACGCAGCGGCGACGGGATCTTCTCTACGTGGCGAAGCATCCTGGACATGCGGTTTTCGGGCATCGTTTCCTCCGAGACTGGGACGGGTGGATGCATACCATGACGCCGGGTGCATCGCTGCGTTGCGTGGCTCGCGGCTTTCCCCTGGCGCTGGGGACTCTGGTAGGATGGGGCGCATGCATCAGGGGCTTGAGCGCCGGATCTTGATCGCCGCGGGTTGGATGCTGCTCTGGGGAGTGACGGGCTGTCTGGGAGCGAGCAGCCCTTTGCGCGCAACGGCGCCAGAAGTGCCGACCGGGCAGGCGAAGTGCAAGGTGGCCGCGAGCCACGAGAACCCGCTGGTGACCGAGTGGCCCGCGCCGGAGAAGGCCAACCTGGAGGCGTTGCTGCGGCAAGGCACTGTGGTCGTGTCTTACAGCGGGTGCGCCATGAAGCTGCTGCCGCATTGCCGAACGCGCGGCTACTACGGGTGGCGTCGCACCACCACTTCCACGGACACCCTCGAGATCCGCAACGCGGAAGACCTGTACGCGAAGCTGCCGCTGGGTGCGGTGTCCCTCGAGGGTGAGCTGGCAAGAAGCGGGCGCATCTCGGTGCAGACCACGGTCGCAGGGCAGATCGAGCTGCAGCAGTTCGATCCTGCGACCATGGCGACCGATCCCTACTGTGAAGGGGCTACCCACGTGCTCGGCGCGCTCTCGCTGGGTGCGTTCAAGATGCGATCGGGCGGCGCGATCTCGGCGCGCGGTGGGGCGGGTGTTCCGACGATCGGGAGCGGGTCAGCGTCTACGAGCAGCGAGGAGACGGTGATGCGCGAGGCAGGTACGCCTGATTCGTGCAAGATGTCGACCGATCAAGGCGTGCATCCGGATTGCAGCTCTCCCATCCAGGTCTTCCTGCGCCCCTTGCCCAAGTACATCGCGGATCGTGGCCCGGCTGGCACGGTAAAGGTGGACTTCCTGTCCGGCGGAGGCAACGAGCCGTGGGATGTGCGCGTGGGCGACCGGGTGATCTGCAAGACGCCGTGCGAGAAGTGGGTCGATCCGGCGATGCCGTTCATGATGGAGCTGGACGCAGGGTTTCTCCGCTCCAATCACAAGGCCGACGTTCCCGACTTGCGGGAGCATCCAGCGCAATCGCACCTGCGTGTGCTCGCCTACCCGCGATCCGATGGGAAGTTCGTGGGAGGAATCGTGGCGACGACCTTTGGGGGGTTGGGGGTGGCGACGGGCATCGTGCTGACAGCGGTGGGGTGCACGACAGACGACAAGAAGATGTGCGGGGCAGGAGCGATCACGATCCCGCTGAGCGGCGTGCTTCTGGCAAGCGGAATCTGGCTGACCGTGTCCGGTCTACCGAGGGCAGAGGTGAGCCGTACGGGGAGCGTGCAAGCGCCGCGGATCCTGGGGTTGGGCGGCACGTTTTAGGAAGGCTACGGGCCAGCCCTTTCAAGGTGACCTTCTCCGCGATTCTGCAAACAAGCGTGCCATCGAGACGCAGCGGTAACGCGGGGCAACATTGCGCAAGACGCGGCGATGCCGCGTCGAACGCAGGCGCGCCGATGGCGCGCCGCTACCGATTGCCTACTGACTTGCCAGCTTTCGCTTCGGCAAATTCCATGCGACGTCTGAACAGCGCCCTGCCGACCCTGCCCCAGGCGTGTGGGTTCGAGGGGTGGAAGTCCTACTAACGGAGTCACCGTAGTGGCGCGCCACTGGCGCGCATCC
>JACRCQ010000012.1 GCA_016218915.1 Deltaproteobacteria bacterium | reverse complement strand
CTCGGCACCCCCTCCGCACGCCCGCCGATTCATCGATGCAAACCCGGGGAGTCCAAGCGGTCGGGCGGCGGAGGGGGTAGGGAAATCGAAGCGGTTCCCGCTCTGGCCCCCTCTGGCTGCCGCATTGGATCATCCTTGGGATGTGGCAGATCCGGAGGGGGCGGGGCGCGAAGCGCCCGGGGGAGGTGATCAATTCTGGGCAGTGCTCCGTGCTTGGGGGGGCATTGAGACAGCCTCTGACGGTCGCGGCTCCATGCGTCGCCTCCCGTGGTTGCCTGCTTCCCACGGCCGCCGGGTACCCATCCATAGGAGTCGTCCAAGGGAGACCAAGCGATGAACCTATCAAGATGGGGCGTGATCACGGTTGTCGGTCTGGCGTTGACCGGATGCGGTAGCGACGAAGCCACGGTCCAGGAAACAGGCGGCAGCGGAGGCGCTGACGCAGGGCTTGACGTCGCCAAGGAGACGGGCGGCAGTGGCGGCGATGCCGCCAAGGAAGCTGCCCCAGACAGCAAGCCGGACGTGACGCCGGACGTGGTCAACGAAACCATTGCCGATGTGCAGCTCGACGGTCCGATCGGCTGCCCGGTTCCGACCACGAAGTGCGGAACCACGTGCGTGAACCTCAATACCGATCCCCAGAATTGCGGGGCGTGCTCCAATGCCTGCACCGCAGGGCAGGTCTGCCAGCTCGGGCTCTGCGAGACCACATGCACGGCTCCGCTGACGGATTGCAGCGGTAGCTGCGTAGACACGAACAGCGACGCAGCCCACTGCGGTGGTTGTTCGACTGCCTGCGCAGCAGGACAGATCTGCAGCGCTGGCGCGTGCGTCTGCCCGCAGGGGATGGCCGACTGCAGCGGCGTGTGCGTCGATCTGTCGATCGATCCAGGCCACTGCGGCACCTGCGCCACGGCCTGCGGCGCGGCCGAGGTGTGCAACGCCGGCGTCTGCGCGGCAGGGTGCACGGCTCCGCTCGTCTTGTGCAACGGCGGCTGCGTGGACACCAACAGCGATCCCTTGAACTGCGGAGCGTGCGCAGCGACCTGCGCCGGCACCGAGATCTGTGCGGGCGGCACGTGCACCTGCGACGTGGGGCTCTCGTCCTGCGGCGGACAGTGCATCGATCTGCTGACGAGCTTCAAGAACTGCGGAGCGTGCGGCACGTCGTGCGGCGCTGGCGAGGCATGCATCGCAGGCGCGTGCACGGACGTCGGCTGCCCCACGCAGCAGATCCAATGCGGCGGCGCGTGCGTGAACCCCAACGGCGACCCGAACAACTGCGGCGCATGCGGGATCGTGTGCACCGGCGGACAGGATTGCGGAGGCGGCCAGTGCGCTTGCCCTGCCGGCGGAACGCTGTGCAGCGGCGTCTGCGTGAATACCGACACCGATCCCCTGCATTGCGGAGCATGCGGCACGGCGTGCACGGCAGGCCAGGTCTGCTCGCAGGGCGCGTGCGCGGCTACGTGCGGTGCCAACGAAACGGCGTGCACGGGTGCATGCGTGGACATCCAGACGGACCTCATGAATTGCGGCGCCTGCGGCGTGGCCTGCACGGGCGGCACGGTCTGCACTGCGGGAGCCTGTGTTTGCCCGGTGGACACCCAGGCCTGCGGAACCCCGGCGCTGTGTGTGAATACGGCTCACAGCACAGGCAACTGCGGCGGCTGCGACCAGAAGTGCCCGTCCGGCATGACCTGCGACAACTCGGTCTGCGGCTGCGCAGGGCAATCGTTGATGTGCGGCGCTGATGCCGGAGCCGACGGGGGCACGATCCCGGGAGTGTGCGTCAATCCAAAGAAGGATCCTCAGAATTGCGGTGGGTGCGGGATCGTCTGCGAAGCAGGCACCTGCGCCAACTCGACCTGCCAGTAGCTCAAGGGCTTCAGAGGCTACAGGCTACAGGCTACAGGCCAGCCCTTTCAGGGTGCCAAATCGGGGTCGCAGAGACGCGGCCGTGCCGCGTCTTGCGCGATATTGCCCCGCGTTGCCGCTGCGTCTCTGCGGGCATCACGGAGGGGGTAGCACCTGCAGAGGACGCATCATCTCGTTGTCCTCGTGCGACAGGATGTGGCAATGCCACACGTAGCTCCCCTCGAGATCGAACTTCGCGATGATGCGGGTGAGGTTGCCGGGGCGGGTCACCACGGTATCCTTGAATCCGCTCTCCCATGCCCAGGCCGGCTCCGGCGCCCCATCCAGGTAGTCTTCAATCACCGGCTTTCCGCCCTGCCCATCGAGCCATTTGCGCTGCGCTGCCGCATACTCCTCGGACTTGAAGGGCGTCCTGTCCAGCACCTGGAAGCTCACCAGGTGAAGGTGAATCGGGTGTGCGTCCGCGGTCAGGTTCAGGATACGCCAGATCTCCGTGGTGTCCCTGAAAGGCGTCTCGGTAATTGCCGCACCCCACTCCAACGGCCCACCCTCCGTGGTTCCGAGCAGGGCTTCAGCCGGGATGTCCGCAGGGTGGTACATCACCTCGTTCAACGTCACGTCACGCGGCGAAAGAGTCGTCGTCAAAGGAGCCACGACCGGAAGCTGGGTCGGTATCGCGCCTGGGATGCCCTGGCCGCTTGCTGCGACCACCTTGAACTTCATCACCTGACCTGTCGTTTCCGGATCCGCGGGGTCCTGGGGTGCCACTCCGTTGTAAGGCTCGTCCGGCCCCGTGTTCAGCAACACCGTCTCCTGTCCAGGCGTCATCGACGCGAAGTCCACGATAACGTCTGCGCGCTCTCCTGGAGCGATCAGCAGCTCGCTGCGAACCGCCGGTGCTCCGGAAATGAGCCCGCCCTCGGCGCCGATCTGGTGGAAGGTGATTCCTGCGTTGTCGAAGTGCAGGACGAGGAAGCGCGAATCGCAGCCGTTCAGCAGACGAAGCCGGTACAATCGCGGCTCGACCTCCAGGACCGGCCACGCTCGCCCGTTCACCACCATCACATTGCCGAAGAACTCCGGATTCCAGATCGGGTGCACGTTGGTTTCCGGCACATACGGTCCCTCGTACCCGTCAAAGTCCTTGCGGCTCCCCGGATAGTAGAACGACCCGTCCTGTCGGAAGGTTCTGTCCTGGATCGCAATCGGTATCTCGTAGTATCGGGTGCCCGCAGGGTCGCCCAACGCAGGCGCAGGCCCGGGCAGCCCAAGGCCGTCTTCCACGTCATCCCGCAGGAGCCAGAATCCAGCCAACCCCGCCCACACGTTCAAGCGCGTGATGCCCAGCGCATGATCGTGGTACCACAACGTCGACGCAGGCTGATCGTTCGTGTACTCGAAGACCGCTGCGCCGTCCTCCGCCGCAACGACGGAGTGGTAGCCCATCCCCCGCTTCATCGCACCGACAGGTAGGTTGGTTGCCGAGGGAAGGAACCATGAGTCTGGATGACCGTCGCTGTGATCCGCCACATGCGCTCCGTGCACGTGCACCGTCAGCGGCACAGGGCCCCTGTAGGGCGTGGCAGCTTCGTCTTCCGTGCCATGAAACGGATCAGCCCAATGCAGCGTCCCGTCCACGAGATACAAGTGCTCCAGGAACTGCCCCGCGCCGTCCACGAGCCGGTTGATCCACTTGACCCGAACCTTCTGTCCCGATCGCAAGTCAAAGGTGAATCCCGGGTAGTTGTAGGTTGTGGCCAGCCCCTCGTCCGGCAGCGGATCCCCGTCGCGCCCATACCCCCAGACCGTCGTCTTGGGCATTCCCGTGGGCAGCACCTGCTGGTGGAACTGCCGCACCGAAACCTGGTACGAGGTCACGCCCCCGGCCTGGGACTCAAATGGCATGGCAGGCGGGATGACGAGGGGATCGACGAACTTGGTGATCGCCTTGGGGTCCAGGATGGGTGACGGACCTGCGTCAGGCGGAGCGTCCGGCCCGGCCTCGCCCGCGTCCATTCCGGACTCGGGATGCGCGTCCGCCGTGTCCGGTTGGTTCGCTACATCGGCCTCGTGCGTCGCATCGCCGCCCGCATCGGACAGGGAGCTGTCAGGGACCGGCACAGGGTTGACCCCAGCGCCTCCTTCATCGCATCCAGCGATCAGCAGCGCCGCAAGCGCACAGATCCCCCGCAGGCTCCCACTTCGTCGTTTCATCGACCGCTCCTTTCGCATGACTTTCTGCAACCTCAGCTGGCAACCTGCACCCAGCACCCTCGATACGGGACCGGAGGGCCAGGGGATTCGATGATACGGAGGCAAGGTTCGGTTGCGCGGCGGGACGTTGTGGCTGCGAATGGCTCCGTCCGGAATTCGTTTGCAATGCGATCCCGCTGGCTGCAAAATGGACGGCCACGATCACGACTCGGCAATGATCGCCTACAAGGAGGCTCGCATGACACGTTGGCGCTGGTGGAGCGGGGCTGCATTGTCCCTGGTGGTGATCGCGATCGGCTGCGGCTCCGATGGCGACTCGAACGTTCCGGGCGATGTGGACGGCGGCAAGGACGGGTCGGCCGGGCTCGGCGGCGCAGCGGGCGACGCATCCGTGGACGGCAAGCCTGATACCTCGGTTGGCGGCAACGCCGGGGCTGGCGGCGGTACGGCCGGAAAGGCAGGAGCGGGCGGCGGGAACGTGGGTGGCGCGGGCAGCGCAGGAGCCTCCGGCGATTCGGGTGCCGCAGGTGCAGGCGGCGACAGCGGCGCAGCGGGCGCAGCCGGAAGCATGGCAGGCGCTGCAGGCTCGGGGCCGTGCGTACCAGTCAATTGCCAGAATCACGTCTACCAGTGCGGCGACTGCCTCGACAACGACAACGACGGCAAGATTGACATGCAGGACCCGGACTGTCTGGGGCCTTGCCACAACAACGAGACCAAGTTCGATCTGTCGATCCCCGGCGGTGGCAATGCGCCCTGCAAGCTGGATTGCTACTACGATCAGGACACCGGCGCAGGCAACGACGACTGCTACTGGAACCACGAGTGCGACCCCTACGAGATTGCTCCCAACTGGTATCCTGAGGGGGACACCTGCAAGTTCAATGCGAACGCCAACACCCCGGGCACCAACAAGAGCTGCAGCGAGCTGCTGGCGGCCCAATCGCAGACCTGCCTCGATACGTGCAAGCCACTGACACCGAATGGGTGCGACTGCTTCGGCTGCTGCGAGCTGCCCGCGGAGAGTGGCAACTACGTGTGGCTCGGCTCCTACGGGCTGCTTGCGGATGGTGGCACGGAGACGACGTGCAGCCTTGGGGTGATGTCGGATCCGACCAAGTGCCATCCCTGCACGCCGGTGCCCGGATGCCTCAATCCCTGCGAGCACTGCAAGCTGTGCCTTGGCAAGACGGAGCTGCCTCCGGATTGCTTCCCGCAGCCGGATGCGGGAACCGGTGGCGCAGGCGGGCAGCCAGGGACGGGCGGCACAGGCGGTACGCCGGGTGATGCAGGTGTCGGCGGCGCAGGCGGAACCCCCGGGCTTGGTGGAAGTGCAGGAAGCGTGGGGACCGGCGGCACAGGCGGCACGCCCGGATGCGGAGGGCAGATCTGCCCGACTACCTCGCAGCCTTGCGGGTTGTGGTGCCAGCCCCCTTGCCCAGGCGGCTACTTCTGCCTTACCGGCTGCTGCCAGAAATCGCCGTCCTGATCAGGAGAAGAACCATGGCCCATCGGCGTTGCTGGATGTTCATGCTCACAGGCGCTGTCGCGCTGGCTCCCTGGCTCGGCTGCGGCAGTGACGACTCGCCGGCGCCTGCATCCGCCGGTGCAGGAGGCGCAGCGGGAAGTGACGCTGCAAGCGAAGCGGGCGGCGCGGCAGGCACGCTGATCACGGGAGGCTCCGCAGGGAGCAGCGATGCCGCCAACGACGCGCCCGACGACGGCTCTGGCGCCTGCGTGATCAAGAATCTCGACTTCGGACAGACCTGCAACGATTGCGCAAAGAAACACTGCTGCACCTCGTTCAGCGCCTGCGACTCGGATCCATCGTGCGTGAGCCTTGCGACTTGCGTTGCTGCCTGCCCGGTCGACGATGCGGGCGTGATCGAGTCCTCGTGCATCCAGGACTGCGCGAGCAAGCAGGATGTGATCTCGCCTGCGTACAACTCCATGACCCTGTGCCTGGGCAACACGGATCCGGACGCAGGCGAGACCTGCGGCGCTCCCTGCCCGTTCTAGCCCTCTCCTCCTTCCCGCCTCTGGCGTCGCAACCCCAGCATCACCAGCAGCCCGAGCGCAGCCACCGCGGCTCCGCTCCGATTCCCCTGTCCCGGTGTGCTGCACGAGCACCCACCCTCGTCCGAGGGGCCGGCGCCTGGTGCCGCATCCTGGGCGCCGCCCTCTGCGGAAGCGCCCGCATGTCCTGCTGTCCCATCGCTCGCCAGCTGCGAGTCCTTGACGACAACGTCGGAGCCTGTGTCCTTCGCGTCTGCCGTGCTCCCGGTGTCGGCCGCATCCGCCTTGACCCCGGTGTCGGCCGCATCCTGCTTGGCCCCAGTGTCGGCTGCGTCGGCTGTGGCGCTCGAATCGTTCGCCGCATCGCTGCCGCCGGCTCCTGCAGCCCCATCCTGCTGCGCTTCGTCGCCAGCCCCGTCTGACAAGGCGCCGTCCTCTGACGCGTCAGGCCCCTGCGCGTCCGGCTGATCCGGAGGCTCGTCCGCAGCATCTGCGGGTACCGGGGCGTCCACGGACGCGTCGACGCCAAGGCAGACACCTGCGCTGCAGGTACCTGCGGAGCAAGGTGTGCCGTCGACGGCCAGGGGATTGCTGCACAATCCCGTGAGCGAGTCGCAGGCTCCAGCTACGTGGCATTCATCGCTGGCAGTGCAGAGCAGGGGCGGTCCCGCCACGCACGCTCCGGCGTTGCATTGATCGGATTGCGTGCATGCATCGTTGTCGCTGCAGGCAGTGCCGTTCGCCTTCAGCGGCTGCGAGCACTGCCCTGTGGACGGATTGCACGTGCCCGGGTCGTGGCAGGCATTGAGCGCGGAGCAGACGACGGCTCCGCCTGCCACGCATGCGCCTGATGCGCAGTGATCCGAAGTGGTGCACAGGTTTCCGTCGTTGCACGGAGTCCCGTCCGAGCCAGGGGCTGCGCAAGGATCCGACACGGTGCCGACCGTCGCAGAGGCCATCAGCACCGGAGCTTCGCCGGGCAGGGTCCGGTTGTGATCCCACACTTGCCAGATTGCATCGCCCCATGCGCGGAGCTTGGAGAAGAACGGATCGGTCTGCACCACGTAGGCGTTGGGTTCGCCGGACGGGGTAGGCGATGACAGGATCGTGCTGGTCCCCTTGATCTCGTTGCGGAGGAACTCCGCATACTCGCGGCTGAAAGACTGGTAGTAGAGCCGAATCTCAATGCCCTCGAGACCGGCCGGCAACGTGAGTGCCACATCGTCGTAGCCGCCCAGATACTCTGCTGTCGAGAAGTAGGCGGGCGCCGATGCGTCGTTCCACACCGGCTCCGACAGGCGCGCTGCCGCTTCGGCAATGCGGAATCCCTTGGGTGGAATCCGGTTGTCCTTCTGCCTGCCGGTCGCCAGCGCGAAGTGAAGCGTGTGCGCCTCGCCCGTCAAGCTGCTCTTCGGACGCGACTCGTAGACGAGGTCGTCCCGGTAGACCTCGTTGGGGCCGAGCGGCGGGCTGTTGGGAGACACCGCCGGGTCGAGCCCTCGCAGCGTGGAGGCAGTGGCGTCGTAGGGATTGATCTCCCGCACGAGGCTGCCCGACACGAAAGCGCGAATGTTGACGAACATGCGCCTTCCCTCGGGATACCCGGTGAGAAGCTTGTGTCCGGTCTGGTTCTGGATCCGGAACGACAGGCTGCCGGTCGTGGTGGAATAGACCGCGGACTGGACCGAGGCTGCTGTCTGCAGCTCAGCCACGGCCCGATTCGAGGCGGCGATCAGCGCCACCGGATCCAAGGGCTCGCCTTGCGTCAGATCGAGGGTGAGAATGGCCGGCCCCTGGCGCAGCACGGTGGAGTTGAATGCGTCGAAGTTGGGCGAGCCGGTCACGGTACTGGCAAGCAGACGCGGGACCAGGGCGTTGCCCCCCGCAAAGGTGTGGAGTGGCAGCCCGCTCTTGGGATGCTCGACGCTGTTGGTCGGGCGGAGCACGCCGCTGGTCTTGTTGCACGCCACGCCCACGCCGTCGGGCATGTGGCAATCCTGGCAGGCGGCGATGCGGTTGCCCGGTCGCGAGGTCTTGAAGACCGCTGGCCCATAGGGGCCTTCGCCAAGAGCGCCAGCGCCTGTGCCATACCCCGAGAGCAGGAACTCCGATTGGGTCCGCTCGACATGCGTGTACGACGAAGCGGATGCCTGCTCCGTGGGCAGCACGGTCGTTCCGTCCCCGGGCACAGCGCTCTTGAATGCGATGTTGGCGAGCACAGGATTCGACACGTCGTGGCAGGTGCCGCAGAAGTACCTGCTCTTGTGGAATCGGCTGTAGTACATCGTGTGCTTCGGGTTGGCATCGGCAAACGATGCTCTCCTGTTCTTGTCCGTGCTCACGAAGTACTGACCACCGGCGCTCTCCGTGTAGCCCGCCTGCTTGGGAAGCCACTGCGGCGTGTACATCGAAGTGCCGTTGAACAGCTTCTTGGTATTGGTCTGCACGCGGTCCGCCTGCAATGTGGCATTGGCGGCCGGCTGTGACGGTGTCGCGCTTGCGCCGGTCTCGTCCCAGTACCCGAGCCAATCCGCACCCTCCCTCGTCCCCGCGTACGTCGCCTCGTGGAAAGGGTCGTAGCTCGAATGGCAGAAGTCGCAGGTCACGCCGTCGAAGTCGGTCGTCGCCAACGCCGAGCCGTTCGTGGGGTCGGATCGGCCCCCAAGCCACCCCGGTGGCGTGTGGCAGCGAAGGCAGATATCCGTCGCATTCGGACGTCCCGCCGCCCAGATCGAGTCCTGCGCCGCGACCGTGAGCGTGGCCCAGAAAATCGGATCCCTGGCAGCCTGCGCCATCATCGAGCCCTTCCACAAGTACCCTGGCTCGACCTGATTGTTGTACCCGGCGTGGCAGGTCATGCAGTTGCCCACCGGCTCGATCACGAGGCCATCGTTCTCCTGGGAGCCGGGCTGGCGCACCAGGGGATCGCTCACCACGGCCAGCGGCGTCCAGGCCCATGCCGCTGTCGCAGCCAGGCCCACCGCTGCTGCGAGCAAAGCTCCGTAGAGCCTTTGTGGACCTTCAAATCTCGCGCGTGACGGTCCGGTGAACGAGCTGCGCATCCCTACCCTCCTGTCCGCTGATCCGGCGAATCTATCGCAAAGGCCCTTCGTGCCATCGACAGTCGCTGTATCCGTCCGGCGTGTGCTTCGCGTCGGCCCTACCCCTCGCACTCATGGCCTGCGCTGCACGCGCCTGTCTCACAGTCCGCGTTCGTGACGCACTCCACGCACGCACGCCCGGTCGGCTCGCACTGCGGACGGGGCGACGAGCAGTCTGCCGGCGTCAGGCATTCCACGCACGTGCCCGCCGGCTTCAAGCATCGTTGCTGCCCGGTGGCCGTGCAGTTCGGGTCCGTATCGCATTGCACGCACACGCCGCGTTGCGCGTCGCAGAATGGGGTATCGCCATCGCACGCAGCGCTCGACGTGCACGCTTTGGAGCACTTGTGCGTGAGCGGATCGCAGGTCGATTGCGGCTCGCTGCAATCCGCTTGCCCCAGACACGACACGCAGGTGCCCGTGTCAGGGTCGCAAAGCTTCTTTTCTCCCTGGCATTGCTGGCTGTCGATGCACTGCACGCAAGCGCCCTTGAGCGTGTCGCATTCCCTTCCCGGACAGTGCTTGGTCAGCTGGCACTCCACGCAGACCCCGCGTCCAAGATCGCAGTACGGCACTGGCGACGGGCATTGTCCTTCTGCAGAGCACGGTATCGACGTCCCCGCGTCTGCGTCCGCGACCGATGCATCGCCACTGGGGCCTGGGCCGAGCAGATCGATCGTGGCCTCGTCGCCAGACCCGCACGCTGACGACAAGGCCAGACACATGAGCAGGCAGAAGAGAGGCTTCAGGCTTCTGGCTTCAGGCTTCAGCTCGCAGAAGTGAGGCTCCAGGCTTCTGGCTTCAGGCTTCAGCCCGATCGAGGTGAGCAAGTGACATTCTCCGCGAGCTTGCCAACACGCGTTCCCCGAAGACTCGTTGGCCGCGCCCAACCGACGTGCGCGTTCAAGTGATCGAAGTCCTATCAATCGAGCCACAGTAGCGGCGCGCCACTGGCGCGCATGCGTTCGACGCGGCATCGCCGCGTCTCTGCGACACCGATTTGGTACCTCGAAATGGCTGGCCTGGAGCCTGCAGCCTCGACGATTGCTCATGAAGTACTAGTAGATAGGATAGAGACAACGCCCCTGCGTGCAAGGCACGTTGTTGCAGCAGTCGCTCGCTGCGGTGCAGGTCTGGCCGTACAGCGCACAAGTCGGTCCGGTGTCCGGCACCGCCGCGTCCGGTACCTGACCTTCGGGCAGCGGTCCGTCCGGAACATTCGCGTCCGGCACGCCGCCGTCCTCCAGGATCGCCCCGCAAATGCCGTGCGTGGACCCGGGCGGCGCCACGCAGGGAAGCCCAGGACAGCAATCCGCATCGGTCGTGCAGTCACCGCCCGCAGGCACGCACGTGGTGCTGCCGCAGATGAACGGCGCGCCGCCGTCGACCGCGCTCTTGTTCGGCACGCACGCCAGCCCGCAGCAGTCTGCGCTGCTCGCGCACTCCTTGCCCTCGTAGGAACCGGCATCCGCGCAGTTGCCCGCCCCTGTGCAGCGCGGAATGCCGAGCAGGTCCTGCTGGCATACGGTCGGGTCCTGGTTCACGTTGCCCGCGCAGCAGTTGTTTTCCGCGTTGCACGAGCTGGTGGCCAGCTTGCAGACAGCTCCTGCAGCACGGCATGCGTTGCCGTTGTCGCAGCGTCCCACCGGCTCACCTGGCGTCTTGCTGCAGGTCACCGAGCCGTTGCCCCCCGGCATCCCCGGCGAGCCGCAGCAGTCCGAGTCGCTCTTGCAGATTTCGCCCGTGGGACGGCACCCGCTCGGAGGCTGGCAGACCAGCACGCCCGTGGGCCCATAGGGCGCGCACGATCGGCTGCAGCAGTCGCCGCCGCATGCGGGAATTCCGCCTGCGTCCGAGACCGCTCCGCCGCCGCACACGATGCCTGCTGCCAGGCAGCCCGTGGCGCCCGGAGCCGTGGGTTGCGTGCACAGCCCGATGTTGTCCGTGCCCTGCTTGGTGCAGATCCCGGTGCAGCACTCGAAGTCGGTGATGCACGCCTCCCCGACCTGCGTGCAGAACGACGGCTGCCCGGAGCAGTGGCCGTTCAGGCAGAACTTGGAGCAGCATTCAGCGTTGGCAGCGCACTCGTTGCCCACGGTCTTGCACTCGGGGTTCAGCGGAGTGCAGGTGGAGCCTGTGCCGCACTTGCCGCTGCAGCAGCTCGCAGCGTCGGTGCAGGGCTGGTTGTCCGAGATGCACACCCCGGAGCCGCACACACCACCTGCACAGATGATGCTGCAGCACTCGGGGCCGGCTGTGCACGCCTCTCCAGGTTGCAGGCACACGCCCGGCGGGTTCGTGCACATCTTCGTTTGCGCGTCACAGTTCGCCGAGCAGCAGTCCGCGCTCCCCACGCAAGAAGTTCCGTTGAGGGAGCATTTCGGGTTGACCTCGATCTTGGCGTCCCCGCCGCCTGTTCCGCCCAGGCCGTCCTGGGACACGTCCCCTGAAGAAGCGTCACCCCCGCTCCCCCCGGTGGCTGGCGGCTGCTCACCCGAGCTGCTGTCGCTACCGCAGCCGTGCACCACGCTGACGACGGCCAGGAAAGCGGCAGCGCCGCTGATCCAACCCAATTTCCGACCCTTCGCGTGCATGTCTTGCCTCCGGTTCTTGCCGCGGACAATCCGCCTCCTGGACATAGTACCCGCACCCCTGGTTCAGCAGGCAAGCAACCCAAGGGGGGCAGAGGATTTCACAGGGAGATGGGAGATCGGGGCCAGAGTTTTTTTGTGGCTCACGGAGCAGGTGGAGCGTGCGGGATACCCCAGGGGGCCACCTTTCCGGGCAGAGGATTTCACAGGGAGATGGGAGATCGGGGCCAGAGTTTTTTTGTGGCTCACGGAGCAGGTGGAGCGTGCGGGATACCCCTTCGCCTCACGTCCGGGTTCGCCCAAGCCCTTGGGGCTTGAACCAACAAGCCGCCGGTTTCAAGCGGCGGCAGCGGCAAACGGGTTCCCTCTCAACTCCCCTGGCAACCGAGCAGCACCTGCACCTTGGCCGCAGGGTCTGCCTGCACCGTGGCGCAGGTCGCAGGACACAGGATGATCGTGGAAGGATTCGCGTTGTTGTCGTAGTAGAACCCGCCAGCCACGCACGCTGCCGCGTCGTTCACCCGCGTGAACTGCTGCGCCGGCGGTGCGCCCCCAGGCAGGTACTCGATCAGCACCTTGGCCGGATCCACCAGCCCGCCGTCCGCAGTCGGCATCGAGAACTGGCACGCCACCGCGCTCTGCTGGATCTGCTGCAGCGCCTGGATGAACGCCTGCGGGTCGCCATCGCCTACGTTGTAGTAGTGGCAATTGTTCACGCCCGTGTCACAGAAGTTCGCGTGCGCCGGCCCCCCGCCTGCCACCGCCCATGTCTCGAGATTGCCGAACGTCGCCCCGTTCATTCCGATCACGAACGTACGAATCCCGGTTGCACTGAAGTGCGCCGAGATCAGCCCAGCGAGGTTGCCCACGTCCTCGTCGCAAGCCGTCGGGTCACCGTCCGTGATCAGGATTCCGATCATCACCCGCGGCGGAGCCACGTTCGCAGCGGTGAACGTGTTGAGCCCACGGATCGCACCCTCTGTCGGTGTCATTCCGGTCGGGACCGCCGCATTGAGCGCGTCGATCAACGGCTGCACGTTGGCAGGCAGAAGACCGAGCGCAACCGACGGCGTCGCGTATTGCGCCCCATTGCACCCCTGGGAGCCGGAGAAGAAGTTGAGCGCAACTCCCATCCCGACCGAGGTGGGAGCCTGCACGAACCCGGCTATTGCATTGATCGCATGGCACCACTTGGAATTCACGTTCTGGCCGACATTGCAGTCACCCTGATTGCCCTGGGTCGACTGCGGCTCGTTCATGCTGCCGGTCTTGTCCTGCATCAGGTACATGTCGAGCGGCACCGGCTTCACCTCGGCCGTCGTCGCAGCGCACGCCGAGTCCGCGTTCACCGAGTTGTCCTGCAACGGCGCGTCGTAGGGGAAGAACACGTCTCCGGTGTCGTCGACGTTCGCATCCCACGCCGCTGAGCCGCCCTTGGCTGCGCTGCCGCTCGACGCTGCGCTGCCATCCGCGTTGCCGCCCCCCTTGCCCGCCGCTCCGCCTTTGACGCCGCCGCCGTCTGCTGCTGCCCCGCCCCCGCCATCCTGCGGTTCGCCGTTTCCTGCGTTGCCGCTGCCGCCGCACCCGCTGTAGCCAATCATTCCGGCGACTGCCAACACCGCCACCGCCACGACCCCAAAGACGTTGTTCGCGCGCATTCTGACATTGTCTCCTGCCAATGGTTCACGCGCAAGTCGAATTGCCGATCGAAAGAGGCTGCAGGCCGCAGGGTCTGCAGGCTCCAGGCTCCAGGATCGAGAGAGGCTGCCGGCTCCAGAATGATGACTGCAGGCAGCACGCTGATGGGTGCAGGCAGCAGACTGATGCATCGTGGCTACAGGGGATCACGAGCGCGACCTTCCATCAGGGAGGATCAAGCCAATACGCTGAAGCCAGAAGCCTGAAGCCTGTGGCCTCATTTGTGCACCTGCCTACGACCTTGTGCGTCATGATTCGGATCCCGGGATAGATCTGTCCGGACATGTCACCCGATGGTGCGGTATGGCGCAATCGCACATTGCCTCCGCCCTTCATTCCCGGATCCCAGGTGGATCTCTTCGCTGCCGGACGCTACCATGCCAGGGTGAGCCAGCTGTCTGGTTCCTGGAACCCGTGCGCCTGCCGCCCCAAGGAGGAATCCCGTGAGAACCACTTCCACGCTTGGTGTCGTCCTCGCCATCTCGCTGCTCACTGCCGCCTCCCTGTCCGCTTGCGGCTCGGATGACGGCGGCGGCGATGGCAACGCCGGCGGCGCGTCGGGCACGCAAGGGGCCGATGGATCCGCGGCCTCTGCAGCGCACGGCGGCACCACGATCAACATGGAGGGCGGGACGGGCATGGACGTGACCGCGTCGGGCGATGGCTTCGACGAGGTCTGCGCTGCCACCGTGTCCCAGGCCGTGTTCAAGCCCGCCAATCTCCTGTTCGTGGTCGATCGCTCCGGCTCCATGAACTGCAATCCCCCTCCCACCACCACCACGGAGCAATGCGAGCAGACGCCGATCAAGACCAATCCTGCGGAGCTGTCCAAGTGGGAGATCACGCGCGACGCGCTCAAGGCCGCGGTCCAGTCCCTCGAAGGCATCGTGCCCCTGCCGTCGGTCGGGATCATGTACTTCAACAGCGACGACAACTGCGGATTCCCGACCGCTCCGAGCGTGAGCGTGGTGCAGCTGTCAGGCACGGCAGCTTCCGACCCCCAGCTTCTGGCCTTCAATACCAGCCTCGATGGGGTGACTCCCAAGGGCGACACTCCGATTGTGGGAGTGATGTACGGGGCATATACCTATCTGCAATCCGCAACGCTGCAGGGCAACAAGTTCATCATCCTGCTCACCGACGGCGCCGAGACGTGCGATCCGCCGAACAAGCCCGCGTTGCTGCAATGGGCTGCGGATGCAACGCTGATCAACATTCGCACCTTCGTGCTCGGAGCGCCCGGCAGCGAAGGGGAGCGCAGCTTCCTGTCGCAGATCGCCTACAACGGCGGTACCGCTGCTTCGGCCACGTGCGATCACTCGGGCAGCTCCGCGGACAAGGGCGACTGCCACATGGACATGACCCTGCCCGGAACCGACTTCAAGACCGAGCTGACCAAGAACCTCGCAGCGATCAATGCCCAGGCGCTCCTGTGCGAGTTCGACGTCCCCAAGCCCGAGCCAGGCCAGACCGGCGTGGACTACTCCAAGGTCAATGTCGAGTACACGTCCGGTAGCAATCCTCCAGAGACCATCCCGCAGGACACCGCGCACCCGTGCGATTCCGCCACCAACAAGGGGTGGCAGTACACAGCGGGCAACACCAAGATCAAGCTGTGCGGCGCAGCCTGCGACAAGGTGAAGTCCGACCCGATGGCAAAGGTATCCATTGCGATGGGGTGCCACGACACCGAGATCGCGAAGTAGCAGTCGCGGCGGGATTTCGGCGATGGGGCGACGCGGGGCAACGTTGCGCGAGACGCGGGGTCAGCGGGATTTAGGAGATAGGGCGACGCGGGGCAACGTTGCGCGAGACGCGGTGTCAGCGGGAATTCGGCGATAGGGCGACGCGGGGCAACGTTGCGCGAGACGCGGGGTCAGCGGGATTTCGGCGATAGGGCGATGCGGGGCAACGTTGCGCAGGACGCGGGGTCAGCGGGAATTCGGCGATAGGGCGACGCGGGGCAACGTTCCGCGATGTTCTTCCGACATCGCCCCGCGTTGGCGCTGCATTGCCCCGCGTTGGCGCCGCATTGCCCCGCGTTGGCGCCGCATTGCCCCGCGTTGGCGCCGCATTGCCTCGCGTTGGCGCCGCATCGCCCCGCGTTGGCGCCGCATTGCCCCGCGTTGGCGCCGCATTGCCCCGCGTCCTCCGCGGTATTCTTCAGACATTGCCCCATGTTGGCGCCGCATCGTTGCCCCGCTTCGTCTTGTGCTACTCTGTTCCTGGGAGGCTTTCTTATGCGCGCTTCTCTCCCCGCAGCAGCTCTCGCCGTGTGCGTCTCCGGTTGCGTGTCGCTCTTTGACGTGATGGGCGTCGAGGAGTTCGTCACCGAGAAGTCCGCAGCCGAAGGCAACCCTGACCCGATCGCCGACGACCGCATCGAGGACAAACACCCGGTCTTCGATGAATCGCTCACCATCGACGAGACCTTCGGCCCGTGCGTGGTCACGCTCAACAAGAGCGGCAGCATCACCAAGCTCGACATCGCTCCGTTCGACGCTGGCAAGGAGTCGATCGGCGACCAGCTCTTCCGCTCCTACGCCGACGCTGCCCTCAAGCTCGACCTGCCGTGGATGCCGTCCATGGAGGTCGTGCAGGGCATGCTCAAGCCGTTCAACGACGGCCTGTACGCTGCCGTGGAGCTCGCAGCCCAGAGCGGCTCCCAGGGCGCTGGCATCAACAAGGCGCAGCTCTTCAAGGACCTGCTTGCAGCCCTGGTCGACCGCTCCTCGAACGGCACGCCTGACGAGAAACCCCTGGCTGCCGACGCCGCGAGCCTCTTTGCCGCAGCGCTGCAGGCGTCAGGCGAGACCGTGACCGTGCCTCCAGCGATCGCTTCGGGCGCTTCGTCGCTTCTCGACGCGCTCAACGCGGATTCGTCGAGCTCGCAGCCGATCGGGTTCTACACCTGGAACCCGCTGCTCGAAGGGATCTTCCGGCAAGACCGGATGCTGCAGTGCCGATCGCAGTGCCCTGCCTTTGGCGCCTTTGCCGCCACGGCGTCGCTGCTCAACTCCAATGCAGACCTGTCGTCGCGCTTCGGAGGCGTGCTCGACCTGTACGCTGGCATGACCAACCCGTTCGCAGACTGGTCGCCGCGCGACGTGCAGCCCCTGGTGCCCACCCCGGATTCTCTGTCGGGCGTTGACGGAATCAAGCAGCAGTTCAAGGCCACGCACCCGCTCGACGGAGACTGCGATCCGCGCATGGCCATGGTGCCTGCCTCGGATGCCCCTGAGAACAAGCTCTTCAAAGCGCTCTTCTGCCCGATCGGACCCGACGAGGGCCAGGACCTGATCGACGTCCTGATCAGTCGCATCCGGTCAGGCAGCATCGACCTGACCCCCACAGACCAGTCGGGGTGGTACGACCGTCAGCTCTACGCCCTCGAGACCCTGCTCGTGCCTGAAAGGGCTGCAGAGAAGGACCACCTGTTCCTGACCAAGCGCTACAAGGAGAAGCTGGTCGAGACGTTCAAGACGATCATCACGCAGAACCGCGAGACCCATGCCAAGCAGGTGAAGACCGAGAGCAGCGGGACGAACAGCGCGGAGATCGTGCCCACGCCGTTTGATGTCTACCCCCTGCTGCCGGTCGAGCCGTTCCCGACGTTCTACCTGCGCACAGCGCGCGCCTACGCATTCCTCGACACCATGCTCCAGGCCACCATGGGCAAGGAGTTCCTTGCCCAGGCCCATCGCCCGGTCGAGAGCGGCGCCGCCATCACGACGTCGCTCGGCGACGAGCTTGCCGACAGAACCTGCCTTCTGTACGGCATGAGCATCGTGTCTGGAGCTTCCCTTGGGATGCGTCCGCTGCTCACGGCAGAAGAGCAGCAAGCGTATCCGGTTGCGAAGTGCGACGCTCGCGCGCGCGATTGGCTTGCGGCCTGGGACAAGGATCGCGACGTGGAGAGCGACCAGCGGGTGATCGTGCCTGTGTTCAACGACTGGTACAACAATCAGATTCGCTACTGGGCCGTGATCGGGGTCAAGGCGATTCGGGTGCAAGCCTGAGCGATCCCCTCGATTTTTGCAGCGTTTGACGACAAATATCTCCGGGCCGGGAATCCATCGGTCTCGTCGGGTGTTGGCGGCGCATGAAAAAGCCGCTTCCCTTGGTTCGACGCCTGATTCCACGTGCGATTTCGG
>JACRCQ010000056.1 GCA_016218915.1 Deltaproteobacteria bacterium | reverse complement strand
CGGCAAAGACTCGCTGGAGCAGCGGGGACCACTGCATGAACAACGCACCCAGGTCTGGGGCGTCTCGCACGTTCTTGAGAAAGAGCGTCGCGAGCGTTGCCAGATCGGAAGCTGCCCGCGCCATCAACTCCCCGTTGCTCCGAAGCGTCAGGTCGTCGAGCACGAACCGAAACCCTGGGAGGTGCTCGCCTGCTGCCTGGACCGTCTGCGGATCGAACAGCTCGTGCATCGACACCGCCCGACGCCACCCGCCTTCGGAGTGCGACATGGCGACCGGCACGATCGCAGGCAGCAGCTTCGGATGCTCTTGCTGCTCTGCGATCCACTGCTCCCAGATTCGGATCATGTACCGGAGCAGCCGATACGGCATCAACGCGTCGTCCGTGCTCACGCGCGGCGAGGCACGGCGCTTGCTTATTCAGCGGGCGATTCCGTACTTGTGCCACTCGAGCAGGGATCAGCCACCGCGCGTTCCGAGGATCATCATGCGACCATCGATCATCATCGTCGCCGCGATTCTGGTGTTTACGGCCCATTGCGGAGGGCGCGCTGTTGAAGATCCTGGAGCAGGCGCCAGCGGCGCTGGCGGAAGCACCGGCCCCACAGGTGGCACGGGTGGCACAGCGGGGGGCACCGGCGGCACGACAACAGGCGGCACCGCGGGCATGGCGGCGAGCGGAGGCACCGGGGGCAGCAGCCCCATCTGCGCCCAAGGCGGGAGGGCTCCCTATTGCGAGGGAGAGATCCTTCGCCCTGCTGATCCGATGTGCCAGGGCGTGCCTGCACCAGCTGGCATCTTGTGCACCGACGACACGCCTCTGTGCTCCCACTATCAGTGCAAGGAGTGCCCGGGTTCAGGCGGATCTGCGATGGTTTCAATCGGATCGGCTTGCGTGGACCAGACCGAGGTCACGCGCGCCCAGTACCAGGCGTGGCTCGCGACCTCTCCGGCGGTGAGTCAACAGGCGGCCCAGTGCACGTCCAATCTCTCCTTCTCTCCGGACGCCTCATGCATGTCCGCGTCCGATGTGTGCTCGTCGGGATGCGACGACCACCCCCAGACCTGCGTGGATTGGTGCGACGCGACCGCGTACTGCGCGTTCGTGGGCAAGAAGCTCTGCGGTGCCTACGGGTCGTGGGCTTGGAAGCCGGCGGACCCGGTTGCGTTGGGCGAAGCGTGTCACGACAGCACGAGCGATGACTACCCATACGGCGCGGTGGTTCAGCCCACGGTATGCAATGGGAGCGAGCTGGGAGCGGGCACGAGCGTCCCAGTGGCGAGCCTGGCCGACTGCGCTCGCGAGCACAGCGACGGCAAGATCTTCGATCTGACGGGCAACGTCTGGGAGTGGCAGGACTTGTGCTCGGGTTCAGAGTGTGAGGTTCACGGGGGAAGCTACCTGGAGACCAGCGCTGCCAGCACGTGCGCGGCCTCGTCCTCTCGAGCGCGCGACTCGGTGGCCAGCAACGTTGGGTTCCGGTGCTGCGCCGAGTGAGGAAGCCTGATCGCGTGCGCTCCCGCTCGAGTCAGGGAGCGGCGCCGGCGTCCGACAGCGCGCGCGACAGCAGGTCATCGAGGCCGAGCGCAGCGGCCCACTTCTTCATGTACTCGCGGTCAAGACGCTGGTCTTGCGCCGATCGGTGCGACAGCAGCGAGGATGTCGGAGGAGCTCACGGCGCGCCGCTTCGTCGGCGAGCCGCGAGTCGCTCACGCACTGCGAGCGCCAAGTCCGGCCCGTAGTTCAGCCTGACGAATTCCTCCGACAGCTCGTCGTCGGATGAGGTGGGGTGGGTTTCCTGGATCGCCCTGCGTGACCAGCGAATCACGCTGCTCGACAGCGAGCTCGCCAGATGGAACCTTCGGGCTGGAGTCGCGTTTCGGAGCAGTCCGATCCAAACCTGCTCGGCGACAGGATTCGTGTCGGAGGACAGTGGCGTCATCCGGAGTCCTCCACCCAACCTGCTTGCACTGAACCGGGATTCGCCACGAACAGGAGTCTCGCGCGTGTGTCGTGCCTGGGCAACCATCGATCGTCGGGGCTCGGGATTCGGGTAGGCGTGGGGGGATTCAGGCCTGTCCCGTGGGTTCAGGCGAACAGCTCCTCCGCGGACGAGCGGGTGGCGGCGCGGGCGAGCCACTCCGCCAGCATGTTCATGTCGCGGCAGCCTTGGATTCTGGCCCGCGTTGGCGGGGACACGCTGATGGCTCGTGCCTGCAACACGCACAGCATTGCTGCCGCCCGCTCTTCAACGCGGCCCTGAGCGATCAGTTGTTCTCCCAGTGTCATGACCAACTCCCCTGCCGACGGACCCACCGAAGCCCTGACCATCTCGATCAATTCTTGATGCATCACCGAGGCTCTCGCAAGCATCACGCGTTAGAACAACGCAATTACCGCTTCGTGGACGTCTTCGCATCGCGAGCGTTGCCAGATCGCAGGCTGCCCGGGCCATCAGCTCTCCGATGCTGACGCACGACCGGAGAGCTGTTGCGACGTCAGAACAGTTCGGTGGGAAGCGCCGGCAGCTTCGTTGACGCGGGTCGACCGGGTCGGTGCGCTTTGGCCGCGGAGCGCGCTTTGGCTCAGGTCACGGATGGCGTGCAGCTGCCGTCGTATGCCCGCGGGTGTGCGGCGCTCCACTGTGGGCGCTGCGTCGGACCGTCAGCCCCCGATTGGGGGCTTGGCTAGCCGCGCAGCTGACTTGCATCAGCCCCCGGCTCTCAGCCGGCTGCTTCAACGAAGGACTCATCCAACCACGCGCGGCGAGGCACGGTCCTCACGAGCGCGCGACTAGGTGGCCAGCAACGTTGGGTTCCGGTGCTGCGCCGAGTGAGGAAGCCTGTTCGCGTGCATCGGTGCGGTCCCACCCCTCCTGATGCCTGGCTCTGAGGCCTGACCAGGATCGATCGTTTCGATCTTGCATGTGCTCCACATGCACCTAGGATCTTATGATGAGCACGATGATCCAGATCCGGCACGTGCCGGAGCAGCTGCACCGGAAGCTCAAAGCGAGAGCGGAGGTGGCCGGAATGAGTCTATCGGACTACCTGCTCGCCGAGCTGCGCCGCTACGCAGAGCGCCCCACGCGCGAGGAAATTCTCGAGCGCATCGCAGCACGATCTCGGGTGGTCCTTCGAGAATCCGCTGCCGATGCCGTGCGGGCCGAGCGCAACTCTCGATGATCGTGCTTGATGCGTCGGCAGCCATCGAGCTGCTGCTGGGAACGGACCGGGGCATCTTAGTGGCCTCACGCATCGCTCCGGAGTCCGAGACGCTGCACGCCCCTCACTTGCTGGATCTGGAGGTAGCCCAGGTGCTCCGTCGCTACGAAGCGTCGGGTCACGCCACCGCAGACCGATGCAAGAAAGCGCTCATCGACCTGTCGGACCTCGATATCGCGCGGTACCCTCATGATGTGTTGATGGGGCGGGTCTGGGCGCTTCGGAAGAACATGACCGCATACGACGCGGTCTACGTCGCATTGGCAGAAGCGTTGCGTGCGACCTTGCTCACATGCGATCGGCGACTTGCTGCCGCCCCGATGCCGAGAATCGACGTTGAGGTCGTGTGAGCGCAACCGATCAGCTGCGTGCAGCCTTACGCTCCCTCCCCGTTTGATGCCCGCCTTTGAGGCTTGACCCCCCAAACTTCCAATCACGCGCGGCGAGGCACGGCGCTTGCTTATTCAACGGGCGATTCCGTACTTGTGCCACTCGGGCAGGGATCAGCCACCGGACGTTCCGAGGATCATCATGCGATCATCGATCATCACCATCGCCGCGATTCTCGTGCTTACAGCCCATTGCGGGGTGAGTGCTGTTGGCGATCCTGGAGCGGGCGGCGCTGGCGGGAGCACCGGCCCCACAGGTGGCACGGGTGGCACAGCAGGCGGCACCGGCGGCACTGCAACAGGCGGCACCGCGGGCATGGCAGCAGCCGGCGGCACAGGGGGAACCGGCACCGGAGGCTACAACTGCGCGGTCGGCGGATCGCCTCCCTACTGCGAAGGCGAAGTCCTGCACCCCGCGAATCCGATGTGCCAGGGCGTGCCGGCTCCGGCCGACATCTTGTGCACGGGCAGCACGCCTCTGTGCTCCCTCTCTCAGTGCAAGGCGTGCCCAGGTTCAGGCGGTCCCGCGATGGTCTCGATCGGATCGGCTTGCGTGGACGAGACCGAGGTCACACGGTCGCAGTACCAGGCGTGGCTCGCAACTTCTCCTGTCGTGAGCAAGCAGCTGGACCCATGTTTGTCCAATCTCTCCTTTGCTCCGGATGCTGTGTGCATGTCCGGTCCAGATGTCTGCGCGTCCGGATGCGACGACCACCCTCAGACGTGCGTGGACTGGTGCGACGCGACCGCGTACTGCGCGTTCGTGGGCAAGAAGCTCTGCGGTGCCTACGGGTCGTGGGCCTGGAAGCCCGCGGACCCGACCGCGCTCGGCGAAGCGTGCCACGACGGCACAAGTGACAACTACCCATACGGTCCGATTCTTCAGCCGAATGCATGCAACGGCAGCGAGCTGGCAGCAGGCACCAGCGTGCCTGTGGGGAGCTTGAAGGGCTGCGCTCGCGAGCACGGCGACGGCAAGATCTTCGATCTGACGGGCAACGTTTGGGAGTGGCAGGACTTGTGCCCGGGATCAGCGTGCGCGGTTCGCGGCGGGAGCTACAAGGAGAGCAGCGCTGGCAACACGTGCACGGCGACGACGTCGCTTGCGCGCGACGCTGTGGCGAGTGACTTGGGATTCCGGTGCTGCGCCGAGTGAGGAAGCCTGCTCGTGTGCATCGGTGCAGTCCCTCTCACTTCGGGCTTTGGACCTCGGGGTAGGTGGCGGCTCTGGCTCGACCGCGCATTGGTCGCAACTTCGATCGAGGAAGTGATCGGATCGAAGTGAGGGCTCGGAATGCGAGCTGTCGGCGGATAATTCGCGCACCGAGACCACAAGATCGGTGACTCTGAGCCGAGGCCGGGCTCGGAAGGCCAAGGGCCAAGGGCCAAGGGCCAAGGGCCAAGGGCCGAGGGCCAAGGGACGAGGGTCGAGGGTCGAGCGGCAAGGGTCGACGGTTGAGGGGGTATCCCGCAAGCAGACCGAGTGAAACGAGCTACAAAATCCCCCCTCCCAGTCTCCCGTCTCCCTGTGAAATTCTCTGCCGCTGAAAGGTAGTCCCCTAGGGTGGGTCAATAGATCGGAGGCACCGTGATGTGCTTCAGATCCAGCCCGCCTGGGTACATGTACGAAGTGTATTGCCCGTAGCCGTACACCACGATCCCGAACGGTTGCGACGAAGTGATCGTGTGCTGCTCAGCGCTGTCGAGTTGGTGACGCGCCACCTGGTAGCCCGAGTTGCCGATCGGCGAGAACACGTCGGTCATCGCCGTGCCATCCAGCGTCACCGTGGAGCCGGCCTTGGAGATCACATTCACGAAATTCGCGTCGAACGTGCTCGATGCCACGAACACGTACTCGGCGCGGAACTGCTTGGTCGGGATCGCCAACGAGATCGACGGGTCGCCGATCTTGTTCGGCACCGACTCCTGGCTTTGCATGAACTGCGCGACCAGGATCGCCTTGTCCGCCTTGACGTAGATGTTCTGGGTCAGATCCTTGATCTCGAGCGGGGGGTCGCCGGGCGAGATCGTGGTTTCGGGCATCACCGCCGGATCGAACGTGACCTTGGTGGGCCCGTCGATCGCGACCACGCGCACCACGTGCGGTGACGCGTCAGGCAGCCCGTCGGGCACGGTCACCAGGTACTCTGTGCCCAGGGTCTCGACCGGGAACAATCCTTCCTCCAGGTGATCGCACGCGGGGATCGTGGGATCCGGCGTGTTCGCGCAGGAGTGGCCTGCAATCACCTGCACCGCCTTGTCGGCCTGGATGCGCATGCCGCTCAGGTCAGAGCCGAATTGCCCGGCCGCTGCGTTGTAGGCGCCCACGACCTCGAGCACGTCGCCGGCAGACAGGGTTGCGCTGCCGTTGCCGCTCGCGTCGATGCCAGCGCCAGCCGACACAGCTCCTGCGCCGAAGACCTTGACCAGCGTGTTGTCGTGGATCGCAGTGATCGTGGCGAACCCGGCGCGGTCCTTCTGCGACGGCCAGGTGAGCACGGTGTAGTTCGGCGTGAGCGCGGTCCTGGGCAGGAGCAGTGAGGCGTCGTTGGAGTACGCCAGGCAGTCTTCGCCGTTGCCGCCGGGGCAGTTCTTGCCGATCGGGCATTGCGCCGGAGTGGGCGAGATCTTGTAGGAAAGCGGGCTGAATTGATAGACCGTGACCGGCCCGTCGGTTCGCAGACGGAACGCGCCGCCTTGCACCACGCGCGTTGCGCCTGGAGCCGGGGGCATCTGGCACGCGTCGACATCGCCGCCCTTCAACTCCGCGACCCACGGAAGCTCGATCACCTTGGCGCCGTGCGCAGGGACATCAGCAGTGGTGATGGTGGACGAGCCTCGGGTGATGGTGACCTTGACCACGTCGGCCGAGGTGTTGGCAACGCCGACCGCGAACGGGAAGCCGTTCCAGACCGGATTGAGCGTGACCGTGGGGTAGTAGTCGCAGCCGACATAGGTCTGGTACAGCTCGCTCGGGGCGCACTTGCCTTTGCACCCGTTGGGCTCGCACGTCAGGCCCTGCAGCGGATCGCAGTCGAACTGTTCGTTGACGGTGCCGTCGGGGTTGCACCACGTGGCCTTGCCGTTGGCGCAAGTGCCAGAGCCAGGGGTGCACACGACGCAGCCGAGCCCGTCGGCGCAGGTGCCGGTATCGCCGCAGTCCTTCTCGGTGGTGAAGCCGCCATTGCC
Source organism: Deltaproteobacteria bacterium (assembly GCA_016218915.1). Lineage (GTDB taxonomy): Bacteria > Myxococcota_A > Polyangia > Polyangiales > Polyangiaceae > JACRCQ01. The sequence continues at coordinate 7,117 of JACRCQ010000056.1, read as the reverse complement.
ATCGCACTGCTTGGCGATGTTGCCGGTGCAGCGGTACTGGCCTTTGAGGCACTGGCCGCTGTCGAGCAGATTGGTGCCGGCTTTGCCGTCCGTGGACGCGTCGCCAGCGTTTCCGCCGGTTCCCTCACCGGTGGAAGAGTCGCTGGAGCAGGCGACCGGGACGACGGCAGTGATGGACAGGGCGCCGATGGACAACGCGGCAGCGAGGACCGAGGCGGTTCTACTTTCCATTGTGTTCATGGAATCGACGGAGGGTGGGGGTGTCAACAGGCAAATGCAGGCGAGACGATGAGGGGAGTCGGATCGAGCCCGGACACGAGCACGAGCCTGGACACGAGCACGAGCACGAGCACGAGCACGAGCACGAGCACGAGCAGGAGCAACGACGGGTACCGAACTGTTCCGACGTCGGAACAGTTCCTCACCCGAGCAGCTTGAGCAGCTCCTCCACGCGTTTTGCGAGCATGTCTGCCTGCGCGCGCGCTTCGTCCATCTGCTCGTCGGTGAGCGCGTCGATGTCATCGCGACGGAACGCAAGGCGTCCCGTGGTCTCATCGCGCAGCATCCGCACTGACGCGCCCAGCGCGCGAAGCACGGGCGGCGTGGGCTTGCGTCCCCGCGTGGACTTGGTCTTCTCGCGTTCCTTGCGCACGATCTCGCGCAGCTTCTGCACCGACAGCTTGCTCTCCACGGCGCGGGTGGCGAGCTGCTCGATCTTGTCCGGCGTCTTGACCTTGAGCAGCTCCACGCGGTGGCTCGACGGGAGCTGCAGGAAGCGGGTCTCGGCTGGCAGCGCATGCAGCACGACCGCCATGCGGATCGCGTTCGACAGGAAGGTCTTCTTCACAGGCAGATCGAGCGTCTCGCACCGCTCCTCGAGCTGCCTGAGCGAAGCGTGCTTCGACGGATTCGACGACGAGTACAGGGCCGGGTCGTTGCCGTAGAACTCCTTGAGCAGGTACGAGCCGACCTCGTCCATGCCGCGCGCCACGGTCTTGCCGAGGATGTTGCGGATGTGCTCGACAGCGCGTTCGACCAGGTCGTGGTCGACGACGATCGCAGACGGCGGCAGGTCAGGTGCGGCCTCGGTCCCTTGTGCTTTCTTGCTGTTTTTCCCCACGGCTTCAGCTCCCTCGGAATATGGGTTACGACAATGAGGCGCCTTCGGCAATAGAGAAACTAGGAACTGGCAACAGGAACGCGAATTCAGAGCGGAGAATGGTCGGAGGCCAGACGGGGCGTCCCCCTCCCTCAATCCGCGCCTAGGACCTCTTCGAGCGACTCCGCGGTCAGCAAGCGATCGAGCCAGACAGACAAATGCTCGGCGTCGGCCTGACCGATTCGATCGGTCGCGCGCCCTTGCAGCGGCCCGAACCGCTGCTCGAGCAGCATCACGAGCATGGCTCGTCGAGCCTGCGTCGTGCCCTCGGCCATGCCCTCGGCCTGGCCTTCTCTTCGCGCTTCGCGCAGCTCCGTCCAGAGCGCCCCTCGCCCTTGGTCGAGCGCACGAGCCTCCTGTCGCACCCGCGGATCCGCAGAGATTCGATCGAGCGCGTCCTTGGCCGTCTGGAACACGGGGTCGCCCATGGCGAGCTCTTCGAGCTCCTGGTCGTCGACCGCCCGGAAGAAGCGTCCCCAGTCAACGAGCTTCCCCTCCAGTAAGCTCTCGGGCGAGCCCGGCGCAGGCAGCTTGGGAAGCTCCACGGTGTGAATTTCGAGCTGGTCGCAGAGCACGTCGTAGTCGTGGACCTCGAGCACCAGGAACTTGGAGTGGAACTGGGTCGATGGCGATTCGCTGTAGTCCAGCAGGAAGATGCAGATGCACGGTTTGGGCTGGACGCGGGCCACGTCGCGCGTCAGCTGCGCGTTGTAGAGGCGCGACCAATGGTACAGCGCGCGTTCGCGCATCCCTGGACGGCGCTCGGATTGCAGCTGCACGTTGACCGTGCGGCCGTCCGCGAACTCGACGACCGCCTCGACCGCGCCCGGGAGTTCAGAATCGTGGGCGGCGACAGAGTGGATCGGCGATGCGGGACGAAGCACCGAGGTGAGCAGCGAGGTCAGCAGCTCCGTGGAGTCAGGTCCGAGCAACAGGTGTTTGAAGACGATGTCGGTGAGCATGGTGGGAGCGCTTTGCGGGAAGTGTGCCGAGCAGAAATCGCGGTGATTTCGGATGATCGCAGGTGGCGGCCGCCAGGGTGCGGCAGGGCGCGATCGCGTGGAATCGTCGGGAAACACGCTGGGTGGCGGTCCGCCAGGGGGAAGTGGCGGGGCGCCATGACTCTCAGGATTCGCCTGGCGGGGCGCTTTGAACCAGCTCAGAAGTATTTGACCTCACCCCCGTTTTTCTGCGTCGCGAGCCTCGCGTGCCCCTCTCCGGATTCGCCGCGCCGCGCTCTGAACCAGCTCGGAAGTATTTGACCTCACCCCCGCTTTTCTGCGTCGCGAGCCTCGCGTGCCCCTCTCCGGATTCGCCGCGCCGCGCTCTGAACCAGCTCGGGAGTATTTGACCTCACCCCCGCTTTTCCGCGTCGCGAGCCGCGCGTGCCCCTCTCCGGATTCGCCGCGCCGCCGACGAGACGAAGCGGGACGCTTTGAACCAGCTCGGAAGTATTTGACCTCACCCCCGCTTTTCTGCGTCGCGAGCCTCGCGTGCCCCTCTCCGGTTTCGCCGCGCCCGTGGTGGACTCGATGCGGCGCCGGAGAGGGGCCGGCGCGAGTCACCGCTGCGACTCTGCGACGCTCCGGCGCCCAGGCGCTCTGACGCTGCGACGCTGCGACGCTGCGACTCTGCGACGCTCCGGCGCCCAGGCGCTCCGACGCTGCTACTCTCCGACCCTGCGGCCCTGCGGCCCGGCGACGCTGCGACGCTCCGAAGCTGCAACTCAGCAATGCTGCGCGACTTTGATGCCCTCTCCTCCCGCCGCAGTGCTTGTCCCTCGGACGCGGCGGTGAGGAGGGGGCGCGCGAGGAACACGTCGAGGCGGGTGGGGGGAGGTTAATAATTCAGTGAGTATCACGCGCGATCGAGCGTGGTCAGGGCTGCTGATGGCTGCCAGCTGACAATCCGTCAGAGCCGTCAGGAGCCTTGGCGAACATCGGAACTTGTGCTCCCGTCCCCTTGGTGCCGCCCTGGCCTGGAGTCAGCGTGTTGGTCCCTTGTACGGGGGCGTCGCCTTTGTACACGAGCGCGTACGAAGGACCGCCGGTGCCGCCAGCGCCTGAGCCGCCCGGACCGCCGTTTCCTCCCTGGCCGCCCGGGCCGCCAGTGCCCATGGTTCCCAGGGCTGTGCCACCGGTGCCGCCTGGCTTTCCGATGCCACCGTCCCCTCCCGGCGCACCGTTCCCGCCGTCCCCGCCCTTGGCCGAAAGGAGCGTGCATCCGTCAAGCGTGACTGCGCTCTGCCACGCGATGAGGGCTACCGACGCGCCACCGCCACCGCCCCCGGTTCCCTTGGTACCGCCGCAGCCGCCCATGCCACCAGCACCACCGCTCGCGCCGATGCACGTTGCAGCCGCCTTGCTCGCGCCGCCGCCTCCGCCCCCCTGTCCTGGATACCCATCCACTCCAGAGCCGCCCCCTGCAGGGGAATATCCAGCTACAGAAAATCCCCCAGCAGATGAGGCAGCGGTCCCGACCTCGCCTGAATCAGCGTTGGAACCTGCTTTGCCGGACGAAGCGTTCTCGCCGATGGTCGCGCTCCCATCACCCTTGTTGTCGACTCCAGGGGGACTGACATGCGTATCCGGAGTGCCCGGATTGCCCGAACCGCCGTTTCCGTTCTTCGCCGCGGTGCCACCCAATCCACCCAACGATCCGCATGCACTTGAGTTGTCCCACGACCCACCCAGCTGAGCCGCTGGTGGATTCGTACAGCTCGCCGGCTTCCCATTCTGCTCCGCCCCCGCCGCATCCCCATCCGCACCCTTCACTCCCGGCGTCCCATCAGCTCCCTTCACTCCGGCTCCCGCCTGCACAGTCACGCGACGAAGCACCACCCCCGCGCTCCCCTCCACAATCGCGGCAATGCTGCTGTCTCCAGCGTTCGCACCATCCATCGCCTCGAACCCGAAGTCCTCCACCAACAGCCCGGTCGTCAGCCCCTTTACGCTCAACGCCAGCCCCGCCGCCGACGGCTTCACCTTGGCCTTGGCCGCTGCGTCGTAGCTCCAGTCGCTGCACTTGAACCCGCCGTACAGCTTCAGCCCGTCCAGCGTGGCATCGATCGTCACTTGCTCCGCGTACGTTCCCCCATCGCCGCACGCGTACAACCGCTTCCCCTCTGCTTTCGCTCGCCCGATCGCTGTGCCCAGCGTCTTGCACGGCGCCCCCTTGGCTCCGCAGCTCCCGCTGTCCGCGCCCGACGGCGACACGAACACACCGTACGGATCGTCGATCAGACACGGCTGCTCCGAAGGCGACTTCGACGTGTCACATGCTGGCTCTTCCGGCGCGTCGGCTTCTGCTTCGGCATCGGTTCCGGTTTCGCCATCCGCATCGGGCCCCGTGTCTGCGTCGGTCTTCGACGCGTCCCCGTCGATCCCGCCATCTGCATCCTGCCCGCCTTCAGCACCGGCAGCGCCGTCCTGCTCGCTCGATGCATCCTGTCCCGTGGCCGGCGGACAGGAGCCAAGCTCTTCGCACGTGCTCTCGTTCGACCCACACCCTGCAGCCGCGGCTGCGGCCATGGCGGCGAGGCCGATAATTACGATCGTCGAAATTCCAAGTACTCTCATGAAGATTCCCCTCTAAAAGCTGCCGATCACTGCCAACCCGCCGACCGTGGGCACGATCGTGGCAGTCGCTGCCGAAGTCCCTGTCGCCCGCGCGGACGTCGTCTCGCTCTTCTTCTTCGACGGCCACAGCAACCAGGTCGCAATCGTTGCCGCCCCGAACACCCCTGCGCTCACAAACGCCACGGTCTCGATCTTGCCCGCGCTGTTGCGTCGATCGTTCGCATCACGAACGGCTTCGCACGCGCCCACAGCCCCGGCCTGCGGCTGGTAGCACGGCGCAGGTCCGTAGCTCTGCACCGCTGACGCGAGCAGCGACTTCGCGTCATCGTCCGCAGACGACTTCTTCAGCGCATACCCGATCCCCACGCCGAGCGAGATCGCGGTCAACCCTGCGCCAGCGATCAGCGCGATCGTGCGCGGCTGCACGCCGGAGTCGGTCGACGGCGTCTCTGGCCGCTGCGTCGGCGGCGCCTTGCTGATCTGCGCAGCCCCTTCCGAGAAGCTCAGCTCCAGGATCTGCGACGCACCCGCGGCAAGGTCGACTGTGGTGAATACAGGGGTGCGTCCGCTGGCGCGCGCCTCGAACCTGTGGTTGCCCGGCGCCACGAACACCGGGTCGAGCAGGGGCGCAACTCCGATCGGCGCATTGTCGACGAGCACCTCGGCGCCTGCGACATCGACCTGCACGATCATGGACGCGACCCGCGAGCGCGACCCGTCGAACGCGATCTGCATCGCGTTCAGCTCTTGCGTGCTCGGCGCCTTGCCCCCCTTGCGAAGCGCCCATGCCAGGTGCTCGGCTGCATCGCGGAATCGTCCGAGACGCACCTCGCAATGCCCGAGCATCGCCGCGATTTGCCAATGCTGCTTGACCCCTGCTGCTGCGCGAAATGCCGCGTGCGCCTTTTCCCACTCCTGCTTCGCGTACAGGTCGCGTCCTTCGTTGTACAGATCGCGCGCCCGGTCGGTCCACGCCGTGGTGAGCGTGTCCTGCGGATCCGCGGCACGCGCTGGCGTCCCGGCGACCGTAGCGGCAACGAGCAGCAGCGCAGCACCCAGGTTGGATCGTCGGCACATCATCAGAACTCCGGCGGCCCTACGGGCACTGGCGCTGTGGGTGTGGCAGGTGGAGGCGGATACGCGCTCGCGGGCGCCGCTGCTACGCGGGGTGGTTTCTGCGAGGCGCTCGGCGGGGTCACGGGCGCAGGGCTCGCAGCCAGGGCGGGAGAAGTCGCGACAGGAGGCGGGCGCGACGGGGTCACCGGTGCGCTGGTAGCAGCGATGGCGGGCGCAGACGGCTCGGTCGGACGAGGCCAGGCGATCAGGGCGATCAAGGCTGCGGTCGCCAGCACTGCCAACAACGCGATTCCCAGCGCTCCGGCGCGGGGACGCGACGGCTTTCGCTTGGGCACCGGCTGCCTGGAGCCATTTCGCCAGTCGTAATAGAGCGGGTCTTCGCCCTTTCCCAGTCCCTGGGAGAGCTTGGCGAGCGCGTCGACAAGCTCCGGATCCTTGCCGGCCACGCGCGGGTCGAGCTTGGAGCGGTCCTGCTCTTGCTTGGAGCGGTCCTGCTCTTCGCTCATGATCCCCCCTTGTCGTGCATGTCCGACGCTGTCCATCGCACGCGACCCCGATAGGGGAATCCTCGTAGCCGAGGCCCTGGCTCGCGCCAACTCTTTGACGACATCGTGCCTTTCATAACCCGCTCTTCGGAAGGTCTGAAGTCGAGGAGGGAGGCGACGTTCGGACCGAGGGTGGAGGTGGTTTGTTGGCGGTTGTCGCGGCCGGCTTCGCTGAAGCGTGAGGGGCGACGACACGCGGCGGCGTAGTTACTGAAGTCGCGACCGGCGCAGTGGCGGACGGCTCCGTCGGAGGCGCTGCCGAAGCAGCGACCGCTGATGCGGTCTCAGGCGCAGCGGTTGCTGAAGCGAGAGGAGCCGATGACGCGGTCGGAGCGGCCGATGCAGGCGACGTCGCTGGCTCACCCGGGGCTGCCGAGGCAGCGGATGTGGGTGAGACGCCCGAGGCTGGGAGCGGCGCCGATGCGCGGATCACAAAGAAAACGATCAGCCCGACCACGGTGCCGAGTCCCAATCCCCAGCCGATCGCCTTGCCTGGGCCGCCGTACGGCCCGGTAGCAGGGGGTTTCTTGGCAACTCGGTGCATCGAAACCGCGGGCGGCGTGGCCGGAGACGACGGCGTCGGCGGAGTCGGGGCTGCCGCGGAAGACGAATGGGCAGGCGCTGCTGGCGAGAACGGTGGCGTGGGCGCGACGGACGAAAGCGACTGGTTTTGCGCTGCTGCTGATTGCGGTGGCCTAGGCGCTACGGCTGAAAACGAAGGGGCTGGCGCTGCTGGCGAGAACGGTGGCGTGGGCGCG
>JACRCQ010000058.1 GCA_016218915.1 Deltaproteobacteria bacterium | reverse complement strand
GAATGCGTTCGGGGCAGCGGATCCCGGTAGCGGCACGCCAAGGCGTGCCTACGTTTGGCACGGCATGCCGTGCCAAACGCAGCCACGGCGGATGCCGTGGCGCTACGGTTGCGAAAGAACGCAGGATCTGTGGGCTTCGCACATCGCGCGTCGCGGCGTGCCGCGAATGTCCGGTTCTCAGGGGTTCCTGCCGCTGACGCCGCCCGGGAACTGGTGCGTCATGCACTCCTCACAGATGCTGTGTGAGAAGTACACATCCACCTTGCGTGCGAGAAAGGACTCGACCGCTTCCCAGGTCTGGACGCCGGTCTTCACCTTCTTGCACCATGCACAGAGCGGCAGGTGGATCAGCATCCCCACGTTTTCGAGGGAGAGCAGGACTGACTTGACGTTTTCGGCCAGAAATCCAACGGCGTTGACCTGCAGGGGAAAGGACACGACACCTGCTGCGGTGCGCAAGTCCATGCGTGTGAGCTCCCTGCGATGGATAGCGCCAGCCATTGCGGTCTTCACGGAGTTGCGAACCACACAAGCGCGGCACGCTTCCGCATGGCCGCATCCGTTCGGGTGCTCGAAGTGGTGTACGCAGCCAAGCGCATCTCCACCCCTGCGTTGGAGCGCGGTCTCGGGCGTTGCACCGAAGTACGCCTCGGCTGGCTTGTTGATGGCCAGTATCATCACGTCTGGATCCACGATCAGCATGGGAGACGGTCCCGCGTCGAAGACGGCGCGGAACACACCAGACTCGTTCAACCAGCTGGGCATCGACATGGAACGCTCGTATACTATAGCGGAACGCGCGCCCTTTGCGTAGGAAAACTGAAAGCCAGCAAGAAGGCACGGCCGACCGGCCCTCGCGTGGACGGAAGAGCCGCTGTTCCGGCGTCGCGCAGGTGCCTACGCGCTACCGCCCTATGCGACCCTGTATCAAGCTGGTGCTGTTCAGGATATCCCCTGCCGCCAGGCTGCCGCGAGCGTCCGCCCTTGCTCGCCTGCTCCCCCCATGGGACATTATCGACCGATGCGCTTCCCTTGCCTTGTCACCAGCGTCTTGTTCGCTGCAGGATGCGGAACCACGCACGCGTCGGAGCCCGGGTCCCCATCACCTGCCGAAGACGCGAGCCCGCATGCAGACGCCGCCATCGACGCCCCTGCCGACAGCCACCAGGAGGCGCAAGCCGATGCTCAGCAGGAATCCACCGATGCGGGCCCGTCCGCACTCCATCTCCTGTTCATCGGCAACAGCTACACCTACGTCAATGACCTCCCGAGCATGCTGGCCAGCATCGCTGCCACCGCGGGCAAGCCCCCCTTGATCACCACCGCCGAAGTGACGCAAGGAGGTGCAACGCTGGGGGTCCACTGGAGCAACGGCGAAGCGCAAACCCAGATCAACTCGCACCAGTTCACCCACGTGGTGCTCCAGGGGCAGAGCTGGGAACCCATCGCTGGTTACACGGAATTCATGTCGTTCGGTGAACAGTTCGAGAACCTCATTGTCGATGCTGGCGCGAAGCCCACCCTGTTCGTCACGTGGGCACGCGCTCCTGGCGACCCCACCTACGCAAAGGCGTCGACGATCGACTACATGTTCTCCCCTGGTCAGATGCAGGACGAGCTGACGTCAGCGTACGACGACCTCGCGAAGCAGACTCCCGGGACGCTGCTGTCGTGCGCCGGCGAGGCATTCCGAAGGTCGCACGAGCTGTTCCCCTCGATCGTGCTGCACCAGGACGACTTCAGCCACCCCACGGTGGCAGGGACCTACCTCGCTGCCTGCACGTTCTACGTCGCATTGACAGGCCAATCCGTGCCGGCGCAGTCCGATGTACCGGCCGGCCTGACCGCACAGGATGCCGAGCACCTGCGCGACATCGCGCTGATCGGCTCCGATTGCGCAGATGTCAAGCCCAAGGGGGCTGTCGTGTGGGGCGACAGCGCGCAGACCATGCAGTTCCCCAATGCAGACGGGACCTTCCCGTTCGCATCCCCGTTCGAGTACGGCACCGCGGGGATGCCGGTGCCTCACTACTTCGTATTGACCAATGTCGGCCCAGGCGCGGCCGGGCTCGCAGACGGAGGAACCCTGTCGGCGCCGTTCGTGTGGGCCGCTGGAGCTGCATTCCCGGGTGGCACCGGCGCTGTCAGCCTCGAAGGGGCTTCCTACGAGTTCTGCTCAGCCACCTTGGATCCAGGGAAGTCCTGCGCGATCGGCGTGAGCTACACCGGCGCGTCCACGGCGACCAGCGTGGTCACCGTCAGCTTCGCCGGCTCGTATTGGCCTGCAATCGCACGTGAGCTTCATGGCACGTCCACCACACGCGCTGCTTTGACCATCAGCGAGGACCCTGGATGGGTCGGTTGCTCGGACGCGACCTGCTTTCCGGCTTCCTTCTGGGCGGGCTCGACGCTGAATCTGGTCGTGAGCAACCGGGGAGCCATGCCCACGACCGGGATCAGCGTAGGCACCCCGCTTGACGCACCCTTCCTCTGGGGGCCGGTCGGCGGGCCAGGCACGTTCCCTGGGGGCACAGGGACTGGGACGGTGGGCGGACAGAGCTACGCGTACTGCGAAAAGCAGGCCCTGGCTCTGGGCGAGCAATGCATGATCACGCTCAGCTTCGCGGATCCAGGGGATGGCGGCTCCTCCTTCGCGACCTCGGCGAACCTGGCGTATTCGGACGCATCAGGCCCGGTCTCGCCGAACGCGAACCGTCAGATCAAGGGTGATGTGGCGCACCCGTGGCCGCCGCCGTGACGCTTTGCAGGAGCGGCCCCAGCGCGGTTGCGCTCCGGTGCAGCGCTGTCTCAAGGGTAGATATCCCTCACCCACGAAGGACGCTCCGGTCGCGGACCATTCGCAATCATGTCCCGCCACTTCGGATCCGTCAACCGGTCCTCCATCGGCCATGGGAATTCGTTGTAGCTGAAGACCGGCCCGATGGTCGCCACCAACGTCCCGTCAGGCAGCTTGTTGACCGCTACGACCCAGTCGACAGCACCGGAGCCCACCTCCAACACCTTCTTGGTGTTCGGATCCGTGTGCACGTCGGCAACGACCGTGGTCTTGAGCCCATCCTCGTCCGAAAGGGCAACAGTGGCGCCAGGCCCCGCGTCCACGGTGCTGTCGTTGCTGGCGCTCAGCGCTGCCACCTCCGCGAGGATGCTCCGCATGGTCGCGCCGATATTGTCGATGAAGATCCGCTCCCCAGAGTCGAGCTCTTGCCCTTCAAGCTCGTGGATCGAAATCGTGGTCAGCGTGTCCAACAGGTGCTCAGTCGAACTGAACGGCATCTCGAGCTTGTCCGGCATCAGGCCCAGATCCGCGAGCCCGATGCGGGTCATCCGGGTGAGGTCGAGCAACCTGGAGTAGACCTCAGGCACAGGCTCCACGTAGTAGGCGAACTCCTTGGGCACCACCGGCGGGGCCCCACCGTTTCCGCCGAACGAGTTGGTGTAGGACTGCTTCACGTAGAGAATCGTGTCGTGTCGCAGCTCCGCCCATGACGCCAGCGACGTGTTCAGTGCCTTGTCCTTCCACGCGGTGCCGCCCATCCAGGTGGGGAAGCCTGTGGTGTCCTCCTCGAACAGCGGCTGCAGGCTGAACAGCCAACCGGTGTACAGGTTCTTCCACCGGTCAGCGTCCGTGAACGCTGTGGTCTCGGTGCGCAATCCGTCCAGCTTCGTCTGGTACTGGCAGTACCCTTCCCTGTCGCCTTTCAGATGCTCTGTTGCGCGTGTGGAGCCGAACGCTGCTGGCACGTCGAGCCCCTTGGGCAGCAGCCGGCATACGTCGGGATGACCCGCCTCGACCGCAAGGCAGCAGATCCCGGGCCAGTACTTCTCGTTGCCTGGCGCGCACGGATCTCCGGTGAGTCCAGCGGGTCCACAATCTGGATTGCCGCCTGCCACTGCCGCATAGTGCGGATGCTTGGGGTTGGGTCCGACGTTCGAGAAGACCAGGCTGCCCAGCACATAGGAATCGAACGCGAAGCGCTGCCCGGAGAAGCGTAGCCCCATCGTGGCCTTGGTGAAGTCCTGGAACGCTTCCACGAACCCGGACATGATCTTGGGCTTGCGCTCCTCGGCGAGCTGCTCGCGCAGCACGGTCAGCTTGGCGTCGTCTGCGAGGTCCTTCAGGGCGAATCCGGCGCCATAGACGTTGGCGAGGACCTTGTCGTACTCCACGAACGTGAGATCGTCAGCCGCGCCGGCGAAAAACGACGACACGCGGTAGAACCTGCTCCAGAGCTCGATCGCGGGCACGTTGCTCCCCGCGTAGTCCACCTGGGTCTTGTTGAGCGCAGCGGTCATCAACGCTGCCATCCGCGTCTCGATGGGGCTCTTGATGCGCATGGTAAAACGTCCGAGCAGCATTCCGGCCCGGAAGTAGCGGGTCAGGGTCTCGGACTGCGTGTAGTGTCCCCTGGGACGGTACTGCGTGTAGTCTTCACAGGCGCACGCGTTTCCCAGCAGGTACTGGTCTACGTCGATATCCTTGCCCGCGCATGCCACCCACTCGTCGCACCCGTGGTTCAGAATCGGCTCTGCCTTGATTTCCTGTGCTTTGTCAATCAGCGCGAGCTCGGCATCCACCTCGGGTTGTACTTCAGCGTAGACCACCGCGCTGGCTGGATCGAGGAGCACTGCGGCGGTGGTCACCAAGGCGAGGTCTCGACGCGCAGCTTCCTTCAGGTCCCCGTCGAGTGCCACGTACATGCTCGCGAGCTTCAGCTGGACTTGAGGGAGCATCGCACGGAACATCGGGACGAAGTGCGTCGATTCGATGCTTCCCAGCAGCTGGTCGAAGAATACGTGATAGAGATGGAGCGTGGAGTCGGTGGTGACCAGGATCGGAAGGTCCTTGCTCTTCAGGAGCTGGTAGGCGGTGTCGAACCGATCGATCGTATTGCCGCCGGACAGAGCCACAAGGCCTCGGGAAGACAGCTTCGCCTCCGCTGCATCGTCCCAGGCAAACAGCCCGTTCGCGCTGACCGCCTCCTGCAGGTTCGCGACCTCCGACAGATCGACCGGAAGCGTGTAACCCTGCACTGACGCCACGTACGACACAGGCGTGGTCGACCCGGTTGCCATGGGCCCGTTCGACGCCGACTTGCTCTGGTAGACGCCATCGTCAGGGGTGATGCCATCCACCCCGGGGTGCCCGCCCTCCGCACCGCTGCCTCCAGCGCCCGAGCCGGGAGCGGATGAGTCGGCAGAGGAACAGGACCATGCGAGCCACCCCAAGATGGCCCAGAGTGCTATTCGAGACCTTCGGGTGTTCATGCTCGCTCCTGCCAGGTTCGCCCCTACATCGGAGGAGGCGCGTAGGCGGCATCCATCGAGATCGACTGGTCGTCCAAGACGTCAGGCGACGCTTCGGGCAGGACTTCGTCGCCCGCTTCCAGGTTCGACCCCCCTGCGCCACCGGTTCCGCCTGCTCCGGCGGCACCTGCTGCCCCGGCTGCCCCTGGCGTAGTATCCGAGCTGCTGCACCCGATCAACGAGGCTACTGCTGCTCCGATCGTCAGCACGGCAAGCCCGGCCCGCGCAGTCTCCCCCTTCCCGTTGACCGCAGCACAGAACGGGCAAGCCCGCTCGGAAGCTCGGAAGTGACGATGGCAGCCAGCACAGACAATCAGGGGACTCCGCATTCTATCCTCCAAAGGGTGACGCTTTGCTCGTTGGAGCACACGACGCGTGGAGTGGCACACTCCACGTCTTCCAAGGATCTTCAGCAAGACCCGTGCCGAGCCCACGGATCCATGGTTTTCGCGGAGAACGCCTTGTGGATCCTCCGACCAGGGAGCCACGAGGTGGGACAGATTGTGCCGCACCCTGGATGGTTGCGCGCGCGAGAGGGGGGCGTTGTCGCGGCTGCAGCGATGGTCTACGCGCCTACCATGACGCACCCCCGATCCATCGTCGTGATCGCTGCCCTTGCCGTGCTGGCAGCGTGTGGCACGCCACCTGCGCCGGCAACACCGATCGCGACGCCGGCCGCATCATCCGCTGCAGTGGCGGCGCCTCCTCCTGCCGTCCCAGCGCCCTCCGCACCTGCGCCCGCTGTCTCTGCTCTGCCCCCAGCTCCTGATCCTGCCAAAGCGCGCGAGCTAGGCGCAGGTGCCACGTTCCGGGACCTCGTACGCGCAGCCAGGGTTGCACAAGCTCAGCCATCGACCAGCCCGTGCCTGCTTCGCGGCGGCAAGGCGGGCCAGCCGGCAACGCTCGAAGCGCCGATCGAGTCTGGCGCGAGCACCTTGGTCGACCCTCCAGCCGACCTCGATGCGCTGCTTGGCGAGAAACGGCCTCACGTCGCTTTCTCAGAAGAGGGAATGCGCATCCTCACCAGCTGGGGGTCGAGCCAAGGGGGAAGCTACCTGGACCTGATGGCCTTCACGCCCGTGTCTCGCGCGCTCGCGCACTCGACCACGCCGATCCTGATCGCAACCGACAAGGGCATCTATCTCGGCATCCCGGGAAGTCACAGCGACGGCCGCCCGCTGCTGCCCGCAGAATTCGATCGCATCAAGACCGAGCTGCTCCCCAAGGCGAAAGTCTGGGTCGTGGCAGCCGAGGGCGATGCGCCCATTGCAAAGCTCCGTGAAGCGCTCGATCTCATCGCTGGGGCCGGGGGATCTGTGGTGCTTGCCTCGCCGCTGGCGAGTGCATCGGGCCCTGGGAAGCGGTCGTCGCGCTATGACCACCGTGTGAATGAAGGAGAGCCGTTTGCCTGCTCACAGGCCATGAAGGACGGCGTGGCAGGCAACAGGGCCGGGGAATGGAATTCGAACAAGGTGTTCAAGGCAGGTGCGATGATCGAAGCTGCAACCGCGAGCTGCGGCGACGGGCTGGGAGTTGGCGCAGGGGGCGGGATCCACGTGATGATGCGAGTCAATACGAGGGGCACGATCGAAGAGGCCTGCGCAGAGACGGACGACACCGGGAATGTGGCATTGCGCAAGTGCGTAATCCAAGAGGTGCGCAAGGTGCACCTGCCCAAGCTCGACAAGCCAGGAATCATGAGCTTCGGAACGGCAGCGGTATTCCGCGGCAAGCCGGTGCGCGCGGTCTGCGATCCGTGAGGATTGGGTCGTGCCGGGCGCGCATCACCGATGCTACGGTGACGCTGCATCCGGACTTGGAGGGCCGGCTTCGGAAGGATCGGGACGCTTCGCCTCGTTGGGCTGACAAGGCTCCCCTCGAAGGAAGTCCGCGAGAAGATTCGGGCAGTAGCGAGACGCGCCCGCAGTGGCAAACCCGTGCGGGAGCGGAGGCTGCGCTGCAAGCATGCCCTGGAACGATTCTTGATCCGGCGACGCATCCTGCATCCCGTCCGCGCTGACCGCAACCAGGGCTCGACGGCTCGCCTTTGACACGAGCCGGAGGCACACGGTCTCCGAGCGCGGCACGTCCGAAAGGCAGAGCCATCCATGAGGGTCGAGCCAGTTCACAATCGGACGAGAGCCCAGCAGCCAAGCCACCTCAAAAACGACAAAATGGCCGCCTGTTCCGGACGGCCAATCCCTCTCCCAAGCGCGTTCACCGTTCAATCCGTACACATTCCAGCCCATATTGTTGAAGAGAACGTACCTGTCGTCCGGACTCCACCAACAGAAGGTCGTATCCACAGAATCATCAGAGGCGGGAGGGCTCGCTGCCGGATGCCAATCCATCACCCGCCCCGCCCAGAACCGAGCGCCATCGGAGGTGGAACACATGCCCGAGCCGCGCATGCCGTCAGCGAAGACGTGTTCCACGTGATTGCCGTTCTCCTCGGACCAGATGGACAGCCCTCCGTAATCCATCCAGGCCAATCCCGCTTTGGGCCCGGAGCGCCAACCCCACTGGGGACAGGGAGACCCCCCCCACTTCCAGCGAGTGAGGACAGCACCGTTGCGGGCATGCACAATGGAGAATCCGTCGAACCCTTCCCCGTTCTCGCCCATCAGGAGGAATCGCCCGTCAGGACTCGCGCTCAAGATGTGCCCGCGCGAAGTACGCCACAGCATTCGCTTCTGCGCGTAGTCGAACACTCCTCCGCCACCCATCGGCCCGAGCGCGCAGCAAGACGAACCGTGTTGCCTACCCTCGAAGTTGATCAGGATGCGATTCGCTCCCAAGGGTGTCCCGTGCGCTTTGTCGAACTTCGTCGCCTGAGCCGGCGCTGCCACACTGCGAATCTCAAAGCTATGTTCGCGATTGCGCACGAGAACACTTGCGTTCGAGTCGACGTTCACGCAATGCACGCCGCCTTCCAACGCTTCCCCCACCATGCAACTCGCCAACGCATGGACGGACCGACGCTGGAGGTCGAACATCAGTATGCCATGGTCTTCCTTCTCCACGAACGCAATCCGACCGCCACCCGACCATTCAAGTCCACCATCGAGCACGGAGGCAGCCTTTGCACCGTCGAAGCGGATGGGCGCCGACGATTCAAGGTCGAAGAAGACGGGACCCTCCCTGCCGTTGATCCGAAGCAGGTAGCGGCCCGTCGGATCGAAGCTTGCCCGGTCGGTAGCTCCACGGACCTCGGGTAGGATGCGGCCGGACGGCAAATCAATGGGCGTGAGTCGGTCGTCCTCGATCCATGCGGCTCGACGTTCGCCCCACAGCCATTTGCCCTTGACCGCGACGACAGGCTCGGAACGGTTCGCAATCGGCGCCAGGGCGTCTGGCGACCCGTCGTCCCCAGCATCGCTGGGAGCCACTACAGGACGGAAAGCAGGTGTTGCGTTCGGGCGCGAAGAACACCCTTGAAGCAGTGCGACACCGCAGCAACATAGGAACCAACCAGAGCGCATCGAAATCGCCAACATCGGGATCTTCATGACACATCTCACGGTCTGGCGGGGTTGTCACCCGTTCATTTCGAACAGTGGGACAGGAATCGACTACGTTTCACCAGTGGTTGGGTCCTCTGTCGCGCATGCACTACGGCTCCGGCGCCAGAAAGTCCCGTTGGCGTTACAGGCAGGCCGGACGCTCGCTGGGATGATAGCTGCCGCGGGGCTCCCCGCTTGTGGCAACGATGACAGTCTGAGCAGAGACTAGACAGCAGGTTCAGGAGGGGGACGCGAGTGTGGGAGGCGCAGCTGGGCTGGAAGGCGCGGGCGGGTGACGGCCCCACGGCGAGCCTTTACAAACCCATGATCTGGGTTCATCCTTGACAACATGCTTACTGACATCCTCCCTGTCGGTCTTCGCCCGTCCACGCTCCTGATGCTTCTGGCGACCGTCGCACCCCTGACCGCTTGCGCGACTTCGGATGCTGACACGCCAGACGCAGCCGCGGCGGGCAGCGGGGGAGCCGCACCGCAGGGCGCCTGCGACCCGCTCGCGCCAAAAGCGATTACCCTGGGTGAGATTGTCGGCGTCGGGAAGGACGCCCCAGGTACGCTGTATGTCGACTCGGCCCATGGCATCTTCCTCTCGCTCGACGCACAGCTTGTTCGGCAACACGTGATCGGCTCAGGCCAGTCGGGCTCGAACGAGTACCTATTCACTTTCGTGTCGCAGGGCGCGGACACCTCCACGTCGCGCAACTTGCTCGTCGAAACCACAGGGGCCACCGCAACCGCCATGGGGCTCGGTCCGTCGAGCTCCAAGGCATTCCTCGACGAGTCGGACGCAGGGGTCACCATGCTCACCCTCGAAGACCCGTCCACGGTGGCGGGTATGCCCGTGGTGAATACTCCCAGCGTGATCCAGTACGTCGCCGATGTGTCCAACGGCGATGTACTGCTGACCACTCGCCCCATGAACGGCGAAGACATCTCGGAGAACGGTGGATTCTCGGTCTTCTACGGTCCAAGCAGCGCAGTCGCCCAGCGCGTGATCACGTCATTTGAGCAGACCTTGAGCGGCAACGGGACGATGACCTTCCTGGTCGGCTCGGTTCCCTATGTACTGAGTTTCGGCATGGTGACAGGTCCGGACTCGGGGCCCTTGGGTGACTTCGCGTTGCAGAGCCTCACTCCCCAGGGCGGCGCGGCGCTGGGGGTCACGCTCCGGTCGCCAACGCCCACGGAGGCGCCGGCTGGGCTCTCGTTCACCTGTCTCCCTTGAGCCTTCGCGGGCCAATTCACGCGCGATGCGCCCCCAACGCGGGGGTGAGGGACCCCTTACCGGAGCTTGCCCGCCGCCTCCAGGCACTCTCGAATCCGCGGATCTTGCAGCAGCCTGCGATTTTCGATCGCCGCCGGCGCCATGGCTGCCGTACGAAAGTGGTTGATCATGCCAGACGGGACGTCTCGCGGAGCGTCCTGTCCCGCGTCGGAATCGGAAGCGGGGTCGCTCTGGAAGAAGGGCAAGTGCAAGGGCAGAAAGTGCAACACTCCCCTGCCCTGCTCGATCTCGACCCTTGCCACGGGAAAGCCGATCGCCATCTGCGAAGGGGCATCGAGGAACACCCCGCCGTAGATACGTTCCTGGCCGACCATCACGACGAATGCTCTCAAGTACAACGCCCTTTCGAGCGCAGAGCCCATGCCGAGACTCTCCTTGAGCCGGTTCAGCTTTGCCAGCCCCCCTTTCCGCTCGTTCGCCTGCGCGACAGCTTCGATCCACCGCTCTGTCGCGGACCGCGTGAACACCAGCGTAGAGGTGTTCCAGGTGTAGGCTTCGAGGTCCTCAGGCTCGCTCTTGAACAGCGGAGCGTCGAGCGGCACGCTCTGCAGCGTGGCGAGCGCGGGCTGGGCCGCATAGCCGAGACGCAGCGCGTCCCAGTCTTGAGCGAGCACGATCAGGTGAAAGCTGCTCATCGGGCTACTCCACCTCTGCCACGACCCGCAGCAGATTCTCCCCCATGATCCCCTGAACCTCTCTGGCGGAGAACTTCCGCGACAGCGCTCTCGCCAGCGCCGGGTACGCGGACGCGTCTGCGAGTCCGTCCGGCGTCAGCAGCATACCGTCGAAGTCCGCGCCAAGGCCGACCGCGTGTATCCCCGCAACCCGCGCAACGTGGGAGACGTGATCGACCACCTGCGCGAGCGTCGCACGCGGCACTCCGCGGATCGAACGCCGTATCAAGCGCACCTGCGCACGTCTTCGCTGCTCCAGATCATCCTTGTAGCGCTCTGCAAGACGCTCCACGCCAGGCGCCCACAGGCTGTAGCGGACCTCGAGCGCGTCGGCCACACGCTTGGAGAGAAAGCCGGGGAAGAAGTTGATGCTGACCACGCCGCCGCGACGTCCGATCGCCCGCAGCAGATCGTCCGGGAGATTGCGGGGCACGTCGCACAACGCCCGCGCATTGGAATGCGAGGCGATGATGGGCTTCTTGCTGCAGGACAGCACGTCGCGGACCGTGGCATCGCTCGAGTGCGATATGTCCACGAGGATGCCGAGGCGGTGACACTCGCGTACCACGCGCCGTCCGAGCGACGTCAGCCCGCCGCCGCCATCGACCGCAGCTCCTGCAAGCACGTTGGAGTTGTTCCACGTGAGCCCGAGGTAGCGCAGGCCCTGCTTTGCGAGCCAGGCGAGCCTCGAAAGGAGCAGGTCGCTGCTGCGCGTGCCGAACCCGTGCGCCCCCTCCATGCCGAGCAGGCCCGCCAGCCTGCCCTCAGCTCGCTGGCGCTGGATCGCGGATGCGGTCCTCACGAGCGACAAGCGCTGCGGATGAGCAGCGGCCGCACGTTCCACCGCTGCGAGCAGGGCACGGGTCCGTCGCCACGCTCCAGCGCCGCGGACCTCGGTCGGGTCTGCAAACAGGGCGAAGAACTGGGCGCCGATCCCGCCTGCCTGCGCCCGGTGCAGGTCGAAGTGCGTGCGTCGCTGCTTCCTGCCGATGTCGACGCCTTGGTCGAGCATCGCGAGAGCTACATCGCAGTGGCTGTCAAAGACGAACAGGGGAGCAGTGGATCGCTTCACGGGAGCGGCACTGTACCACATGCACCCCCTACCAGAACCGCGTCAGCGCGATCATGGTGAGCGCTCCGAATCCTACGCCGGCGAGGAACGCCACTGCGGCAATCTTCCAGCGACGCGGCTCTGGGCGTGTCGCACCGGACTTGGCGCCTCGGGCAGATGCGCGCAAAGCGGCGACAACTCCGCGCATCAGCTCGATCTCCTGCTCGAGGGAGTGAGCATGGGCACGAACATTGCGACAGGGGTCGTCGGCCATCGAAGCCCGCCCCTCGTTGCAAGAAGCGCCCCAGGGCGCGCGAGGTCGGCGCCCATTCCTGACTCCAAGTTCACTATCACGATGGGCGGAGCTGCAGCGTCCGGCGTCGCGCCCTGCTGACGCGACCACGCTCAGCGCAAAGCGTATAGAAGTCCGCTGTACGACCCGGCGTAGATCGTCCCGTCCGGGCCAATGGCAACCTGGTCTCCGAGCATCCCATTGGGGTCGGGCTCGTCCTGCCAGTCCCGCTGATAGGACCACGCGATCTTCTTGTCCCGAATCCCGTGTAGAAAGCCAATTGTGTCCGACACGATCACGGTGCCGTCCGCCGATAGCACCGGCCCTGTCCACAGGTCCATCGCCTTGCTCTCGAGGGAGCCCACCATCCAGAGCTTGTCTCCATTCGGCGCCCAGGCTGACAGGCCCCACGGCGTTCCCACGTACAAGATCTGGTCCTGGCCCAGCGCAGGCAAGGGTGCGACCAATCCCACGTTCTCAATCTTCGCGAGGGCCTGTTCGCTTGCGAGGTCCAGGAGCACCAGGTTCGGGGCCTCCTTCGCGGTTGTGTGCAACGCCAACCACGCGCGCCCGGAAGCAGCCACCACCGGTTCAAATCCGAGCCCGAGCCAGGTTTGCGTCCACGCGCCCTTCCCGTCTGCCGACACTTTCTTCACCAGAGTCGTCCACTCCGCCCCGGCCCATTGCGCGATCGCGACATACACGTTCCCTTCGTTGTCCGCGCTCAGGCCTCGGATTTGAGCAGATTGCGCGAGGTCCGCAGACCACAGCAATGCACCAGCTTCGTTGATCGCGTGCAATCTCACGGAATCAAGGGCTGGGCCTGTGCTTGTGATGTAGACGCTATTGTCCGCCGAAAGGAGCAAGGCTCCCAGGTTCCCTTCGTTCGGCAGGTTCGTGGCGTGAACCAGCTTCCCGGTCGGCTCCAACACTTTCACGCTGCTTTCGATCACATCCACCGCGACGAGCCGATCGTCGCTCGTCAAGGCAATCGCCAGGTACGGGGCCCATCCAGCATCGCCCAGGACCTCAGGCTCTCTCCATCGCACAGCACCTTTGTTATCCAGGCTCCACACCACTCCACATGCAGCCACGTAGACGTTGCCTGTTGCATCGACCACAGGCGCTACGTCGTACGACTTGCATTCCAGGTCGGCGCTCCATGCGAAGATCGGGTGGCTGGCGACCGTGACCGTGCTCAGGCCGGTGCGGCGCGCATCATGACGATACTGGCGCCACGGATCCCCTGGGATGGCCGGCCATTGGACATCCTCGGAAGCAACATCCTGTTCGTAGCTGGCGTCCGCCGCAGCGTCAGGCATGGCGGAATCGTGGCCTGAATCCACCTCGGGTCCACTGTCCCCGGTCACGCTCGCAGCGTCTGGGGACGTCGGCTCGACATGCACGGTCGTTCGGCCGCCGCATGCGATCGCAGCCGAGGCGATCGCGGCAATCGCCATGCCGCCTGATGCTGACCGACCCATGAAAGCGATTATCCGCGTGGTCGAGTCCGGATGCAACCGATGATGCCCCTTGCACAAGGCCGCATCGGGCGCACGCAATCCGGTGCCGCGAGCCCTGCAAGCGTGGTAGCATGGCCGAAGCGCGCGCGACATGCTGCGTGGCGCGAACGAGGACTCATGGATCATCGACCCGTCGCCCGCACAAGCTTCCGATGGGCGGTCGCAGCATCCACCTGCTGTGCCGCCGTCACGCTCAGCCTGAGCGCCCAGGCTGCCACCTGGCGCGCTGGCAGGACCTCACCCCGTTTGAACGAGATCGTCGCGATCGACGCCACCGGGGAGACCGGTTGGCCCTGGGGCCAGGAGGACCTCGCCGGAGACGGCCTCGCCACGTTCCAGCCGCAGGAGCAATCGATCGACATCCGGACCGCCTACGCCGCGACCGATGCAAGCCGGTTCTGGGTGCGAGCCTATGTCTCCGACGCCAACTCGGTCGGTGGCAACGTCACCGTCTTCGTTTTCGTCGACGCGGACATGAACGCCGCCACCGGCGGCTCCGCCGCTGCCACTGCCGTGCATGCCCAGTTCACCACCGATCCCTCGCAAGGAGGCTATGAGTACGCAATTGCGCTCAAGGGCAATGGCTCGATCCAGGGCTTCTGGCAGTGGCGTCAGCCGCAGCAGACCTGGGACGCGATGCAGGTGCCTGGCAGCAACGCCGACGCGGAAGCGGGACAGGACACGGACCCGATCCTGATCAACGGCGCCCAGCACGGCTACGTGCAGGCGATGGTCGACTTGAACGTGGTGGGCCTCACCTCCGCATGCGCTGCGAACCTCTACTTCCGATCGGTCAATGAGGCTGGCGGGCAAGCCGCAGGCGACCTGGACGTGGGCCGCGTCGGTGCTTGCATCCCAGGAGATGCCAATGGCGATCACGTCCCTGACGTCATCGTCCCGCCTTCCGGGTGCACGGTCGATTCGCAGTGCGCCGGCGGCGGCGTGTGCGTCAACGGCGCATGCGTTCTGCCGCACCCTTGCGTGTCTGATACGGATTGCAGCGCCACCGAGCAATGCACGCCGGATGGACGCTGCGTGCCCAGAGCCACCGGCACATGCACGGGCAATGCTCAGTGTGGCGGACTCGTCTGCGTCGGCGGGCAGTGCGTGGCTTGCACGCCCGGGGGCACCGAATGCGGAACCGGCTACCGTTGCGGGCCCAACGGGGCATGTGTGGCAGGACCGTCGACCGGGGCAGGAGGGGCGCCCGGCGCAGGCGGAAGCGTGGGGGACGCGGGCCCGTTGCTCGGCCCTGACGACAAGGTGGAAGGGGGCGCGCTTCACTGCGGACTTGCAGGAGGCGCCAGGGACGAGCCGGGAGTGTGGTGCATGCTCCTAGCCCTCGGATTGGGATGGTTTGCGCGCCGCCCGCGTCGGCACGACGAGCGAGCCTGAAGGAAGAGGACGGATGATGCTTCGACAACTGAGCGCCCGGGTCCCTGCTTCGTGCCTTGCGATCGCGTGGATCCTGCTTTCGACCATCGCCTATGCCCAAGAGCCGCGGATCGACGCTGAGCGGTTCAAGCCCGCGGTCACGCAAGATGGCTTCGTGACCACCGAAGGTTCGGCCGTCCGTCCCACGGCCGATCCCTGGGCCATGGGACTCGTGCTCAACTACGCTCGCAACCCGCTCGTGGTCATGCGTGGCGACGAGATCACGCGCAAGCTCATATCAGGGCACATGGGAGTGGATCTGCTCGGATCGGTCACGGTCGCGGGCCCTTTCGCCATCGGCCTCGACCTGCCGATGTACCTGCTCCAGACCGGGGACCCGAGCCCGACCTCTGCGGGGCTGGGGGATCTGCGCGTCGTGCCGAAGCTGAGGCTTCTCGACGACCGCAGCTCGATCGGACTTGGACTCCTCGCAGAAGTGCGCGCGCCGACCCACACTGGGGACTACTCGGGAGGAACGCGCAACGTCGTGTTCGTACCCAAGCTTGCGCTCGATCACCGCGCGCGGAGCGGACTTCGGTTCGGGTTGAACGCCGGTGCGACGATTCGCGAGAAGACTACGTTCTATAACGTCGTGGCAGGCAGCGAGCTTCTCTACGGGGCGGCGCTGGGATACCGGTTTGGCGGCAACCAGGGGACGGTCGAGCTTGGGGCCGACATCCTCGGAGGAATCGGCTTGTCCGGCAGCAGCAAGGCGGAAAGGCCCCTCGAGGCGTTTGCCTACCTCAAAGGCAACCCCTCCGAGGAATGGGAGATCTTCGGCGGCCCAGGCATCGGCATCCTCGCAGGATATGGCGTTCCCACCTTCCGTGGCTTCGTCGGAGTGCGCTACACCCCGACGTCGCACGACCGCGACCATGACGGAGTATCGGACGACGAGGATCGATGCCCGGATCAGGCTGAGGATCGCGATGGATTCCAGGACCTGGACGGGTGCCCGGACGACGACGACGACTCGGACGGCATTCCGGACGTATCGGATCAGTGCCCGAGCCAGAAGGAGTCGATCAACGGGTTCAAGGACGAGGATGGTTGTCCGGACGAAGGTCCGGCCAAGGTCATTGTCGAAGAAGGGCGGATCAGCATCCTGGAGACGATCCAGTTCGAGAAGGACTCGGCGAACATCGATCCCAAGTCCAATTCGATCCTGGATCAGGTCGCCCTGACGATGAAGGCCAACAAGCAGATCAAGAGAATACGAGTGGAAGGGCACACCGACGACACCGGCCCGCGAGAGCACAACCTGGCGTTGAGCCGCGCGAGGGCGGCTTCCGTGCGAACCTACCTGATTGGAAGGGGAGTCGAGGGCGGTCGAATCGTGTCCGAAGGCTACGGCCCGGACCGTCCTTTGAAGAAGGGAACCGATCCAGAGGCGCGCGCCACCAATCGACGGGTCGACTTCATCGTGGAGCAATAGACCTCGTGCCCGATAGCCGCAACCGCCACACGGTGCTATGTTGGCTCGATGCGTCGCTCTCGAGTTTCTTCCGGATTGGCATGGGCCTCCGTCTTCGTCCTTGGTCTCCTTGCGGCCTGTGGCGGCGATGACTTTGTAAGTGCGAGCGGTGGCGCAGCGGGCACCGCTCAGGATGCAGGCCAGGACCTGGGTGCTGAAGCTGGCAATCCAGGTACCGGCGGCGCCGGCACAGGAGGGAACCAAGGCGGCAGCGCAGGGACCGGCACCGGGGGCGGTGGGATTGGCGGCAGCGGAATGGGCGGCACCACCCAGGGCGGCAGCGCAGGGGACGGCGGCGCCGGAGCCGGCGGAAGCCAAGGCGGAAGCGCGGGCGCCGGAGCGTCTGCAGCAAGTGCCGGAAGCACGCCGGGCTGCACGCCAGCGTGCGACATCGTCCATACCTGCGACGCCCAGCAGTGCGTCTGCGCCTCGTGCCCATTTGGAACCGTGGTCGGCATGAGCGCCGGCTCCTGCATGCTCCCGGGTGGCACCGTTGCAACATCGCCATCCGCGCAGCAGGGTCATCCCGCATCCGCAGCAGTCGACGGAAGCGCGAGCACATTCTGGCATGCGGACATCTTCGCGGTTCCGGGCGGGGGCTCGGGCATCCTGAGCATCCAGCTCCCCCAAGCCGTTCCGATGGGCGGCATCGTCCTATCGGTCAATGCCCTCAACGGATCAGGAGGGACGGCCTCGACGATCAATTACGACATCACAGTGACCGACGACAAGAACCTCGAGACCGCGCTTCCCGTCAAGACCGCAGACGTGGCCAACGGCGGCGACGAGGTCTGGATTCCTTTCCAGACACCGACGCGCGTCACGAGGCTCGTCATCGAGGCAGATTCGCAGCACACGGCTATTTCGTTGTTCGAGGTCGCGTTCCGCGCCTGTCCGCCCTGAGGCGGCGGCGCCTCTACGCTCATGAATCTTGGGAGGTCTTCGCCATGAAGCATCGCTGCAAGTCTCTGTTGGGTGTGACGCTTTCGGCTGCGACGATCTGGATTGGAATGATGGGTTGCAGCGATTCGAGCGGCAATCCTGCGGTGGGAGATGGGGGCCCAGCCGGAAGCGCAGGAACGAGTGCTGCTGGCCAGGGTGGGACGAGCGCAGGAGGCCAAGGCGGAACCACTGCAGGAGGCCAAGGTGGGACCAGCGCCGGTGGTCAAGGCGGCACCAACGTGTCCGGCAGCGGCGGCGCAGCAGGCTCGGTCACGACCTACGGCTCTCCCTACGAAGGCGGAGAATTCCACCTGGGGCCCGTGGACTATGCAGAGACCCAGTGGCACAACGCCTGCGCTCCAGGAACCAAGTACGCCCCCGTGGTCCAGCAGGCAGAAGGGACCTTGCTCGCCGGGCTCTGGAGCGGAATCCCCAACGTATCGGGCTATTGCGATGCCTGCATCTGGGTGGTCACCCAAAAGGGCAAGTCAGCCCTGCTCCGGGTGGTGACCTACGGCGATACCACGGCCAACAGCATTGACGTCAGCCCTGAGGCCTTCGCGATCCTCGACAGCGGCGAGTATCCGCGCTCGATGACCTGGCAATTCGCAAAGTGCAACGACACCGGGAAGATCATGTACGAGTTCCAGACAGGTTCGAGCGAATGGTGGACGAGCCTGTGGGTGCGCAATGCGCGCGTCCCCCTGACCAAGGTCGAGGTCCAGAGCCCCAATCACGCGAGCTTCGTGGAGCTGGAGCGCGGCTCGGACGGCACCTTGACCGACAACAGCGGATTCGGAAACGGCAGCTTCACCATCCGGCTCTCCGGCGTAGATGGTCAGACCATCACCGACACGTTCGCCTGGCCCTCCGGCGGCATCGCAGGACAGATGCTCGAAGGCCAGGGGAATTTCCAATAGCCGCGCCTCCACGTCTGTGCTGGCGTGCCCCCCGCACCTGGCCTCGACGCCCCTTGACAATGCTCAGCAGTTCGCTTTCCCTGGGAGCATGCGCAGCAGCTACGAGCACCTTTTCGTCCTTCCAGCCTGTGTATTGACCGTCTGCCTGGGTTGCTCCTCGGACGGCGCGGGGACAGCAGTCAACACGCCATCCCATTCCGACGCCGGAGCAGACGCATCCAAGGACAGTAGCTCCGACAGCCCGTTCGTGCTCGATGCACCGGCAGAGCAGAAGCAGGGATGCGCATCTGGCATCCTGTGCGGCAGCCAGGGAACCTGCTGCGGCGCCGGCACGGAATGCTACAACGGTGCTTGCGCAACCGTGTGCCAGAGCGGCATCCATTGTGGCGGAGTGTGCTGTCCGACCGGCAACCTGTGCGTTGCAGGCACCTGCGTCGTTCCTACCACTGCGTGCCAGGACTCGGTCGACTGCACCCCCTCCGAGTTCTGTGAGCCCGGTGCAGGCGCATGCGTGCCGGATCTGCCAGGCTCCGACGCTTGCACGTACAAGCGCCCGAAGACGACGTTCTCGCCCGAGCTGAAGTGGAAGTGGGACACCGCAGTGGCCCAGCCAGGGTACTACAACGCCATCTCAGCGCCGCTCGTTGCCGACATCGACAAGGACGGTACGCCGGACGTGGTCTTCACCTCCACGAACAACGGCTCCACGACCCCCATGGCAGCAGGCTACATGCGCGTGCTCAACGGCAAGACCGGGGCAGAGATGTGGGATGCCGCCACAGAAGCCCTTCAGAGCGCGAACCAGGTCAACGCCATATTCTCACCCGCGCTCGGCGATCTGGACGGAGACGGCACGGTCGAGGTGGTCGCCATCGACACGTCGAAGCGCATCATTGCGTTCAACGGCGACGGGTCGGTGCGATGGCGCTCCACCAACGCAAACGCTGCGGCATTCGCCTTTGGGGCCCTGTGGGGCTCCAGCATCTCCATCGCGGACATGGACCACGACGGCAAGGCAGAGGTCGTGATGAGCGGCGTGGTGCTCGACGACAAGGGCGTGGTCGTCTCAGGCAGCGCAGCGACCCATGCCGGCGGATACTGCTACAGCGACAGCCAGACCTGCACAACGAGCTCGATTCTTGCGGATGTCGATGCGGACGGGATGCTCGAAGTCGTCACGGGTCAGGGCGCCTACCACAAGGACGGCACGCAAGCGTGGCAGCAGGGCGCAGATGGGTTTCCTGCGATTGCAGACTTCGACGCAGACGGCAAGCCGGAGCTTGTGGTGGCAGCGAGCGGCAATGTGCGCGTTCTGGATGCCGCGACCGGTGACGCGATCGCGACTGCCACTCTCTCAGGCGGCAGGGGCGGTCCCCCAGTCATCGCGGACTTCGATGGTGACGGCAAGATCGACGTGGGCGTCCAGCAGAGCACGGGCTGCAGCTTCTCGATGTTCGCAGTGGACATTGCGGCAAAGACCATCACGGAGAAATGGAATGCGCCGTTGAAGGAGTGCTCCGGATTCTTCACCTCGTCGGCCTTCGACTTCGATGGTGACGGCGCGGTGGAGGTTCTTGCGCACGACGACTGCTTCGTGTCCGTGCTCAACGGTGCGGACGGTGCGGTCATGATGACGCTGCCTGCGTCGCACGCGACGTGGACCGAGTTCGTGTCCGTGGCAGACGTGGACGGCGACCTGTCGGCAGACCTTTTGTTCTCGGCGAATGACGAGTTCAACGGCGGCGTCTACAACTACGAGACGTACTGCTCGTACACGGGGACAGACGAAGCGAGGCACGGCGTGTACGTGTACTCCGACCCCAAAGGCGCTTGGATGCCCACGCGTCGAGTCTGGAACGAGCAGGCCTATCACATCACCAATGTACGTTCCAATGGCCAGCTTCCCGCTCCGGAGCCGGACAGCTGGGGCGCCAACGGATTCAACAACTACCGCGTCTCTGCCCAGGGAAAGGGAGCCACACGCGCAGCCGACCTGACCGTGAGTCTGTACGCTTCGCTCCTGGAAACCTGCCCGGGCGCCATCCGCCTGCTCGCCGTCGTCGAGAACAAGGGGAGCGTCAGCGCGCCTCCCGGAGTCTCCGTGTCGTTTTTCAAGGGCACTCCTCCCTCTGGAACCTGGCTCGGGGCTTCCACCACCAAGACGCTGCTCACGCCCGGCGCCTCGACGACGGTGTCGCTCGACGTGCCATCTACGAGCGGCACGGCCTACTACGCCGTAGTCGACTCGGACCAGCAAGGGAACGGGACGGTCACCGAGTGCGACGAGACCAACAACACCGCAAGCATGGATGGCGTGACCTGCACCAAGGCCCCACGATGAGGCGTAGGCGCTTCCGGCTGGCGGACGTCACTGCGGTCGCCTTCTCCGCTGCGCTCGCCTTGTCCTGCTCGCAACCCGCGCCTCCGGCGCGCACAGGCAGCGGGCCCGCGCCTGACATCGGCTACGTCCCCACCCCGCAGAACGTCGTGGACAAGATGCTGGACGTCGCTGAGGTCAAGCCGACGGACGTGATCTACGATCTCGGGTGCGGAGACGGTCGGATCCTGGTCACAGCTGCAAAACGCTACGGAGCCCGGGGCGTCGGGTTCGACATCGACCCGGACCGCGTCGCTGAATCGCGCGTGAATGTGCGCAATGCCGGAGTCGAGGATCGGGTCACCATCGAGCAGAAGAACGTGTTCGAAGTGGACCTCACACCTGCGACGGTGATTGCGCTGTACCTGCTTCCCAACCTCAATGTGAGGCTGATTCCCCAGCTGGAGCGTCTGAAGCCCGGCTCGCGCGTCGTGTCCCACGACTTCGACATCGATGGCGTGAAGCCCGCAGGCGAATGGGGCGTCATGGCCCCCAAGCCGAGCGACCCGGACAAGCTCAGGGAGCACAAGGTGTTCCTGTGGCGCGCGCCGATACGCAGGGAGAAGGGATACTGATCCGCCCTACTTCACCACCGACTTGCACCCCAGCACCACGTCGACCTTCCCCTTGACCGACTGCACCTCGTCACACGACGCCGGGCACAGGATGATCTGGTTCGGGTCCTGGGGGTTGTCGTAGTACCACCCCTTCTCGCCCTTGCAGTCCGCGGCTGACCCCACCTTTGGATAGATCTGCTGCGCGCCCCCTTCGGGCGTGAAGGCCACGTTGACCTTGTTCGGATCAGGATCGCCCGTCTGCGGCTTCGGCATCTTGTAGTTGCACCCGACCGAGCCCCGAATGGCATTCAAGGCCGCGAGAAACTCCCCGCCCACGTCCCCTGCGCCGATGATGAAGGCCTTGTCCGTCCCGCCCTTTTGCGCGATCAGGTTCAGATCGGACAGCTGATCGCCGATGCCGATCACGAATGTGCTCACTCCCGAGCCTAGCCCGCCCTCGGCAACCGCTGCCACGTCCGCTACGTCGTTGAACACGCACCCGGTCGGCATCCCGTCCGTCGCCAGCACCACCAGCGCGATCTGCTCCGGATTCTGCCCTGCCCACTCCACCATCAGGTCCATCGTTCCCTGCAATGCAGGAGTCATCGGCGTGTTGCCCGTGGGGCTCATCCCTGCAATGGCCGAATTGATGTCAGAGGCCACCCCGGGCAAGGGCGCGATTCCCACTGCAGGCGTGTGGTAATCCTCGGCGATGCATGATTCATCCACGCCGCCAATGCTGTCCATGCACTTCTTCCACATGCACACGTCGCTGTAGGGATAGCAGTCCTCCTTGACGGTGCAGGCTACAGGCGGCTGCACCGACGGCGGGACCGGGAAGAATCCCATGCCCATGCTGATCCCGGTCGTGCCTGGCAGTCCCATGAAGTCGGTGATCGCCTTGGTGACCTGGCTCCACTTGGAAGGACCGGTCCCTGCGTCCGCGTCCAGCGACAACGACATCGAGCCGGAGTGATCGAGCAGCAGGTACATCCCTACCGGCACCAGCTCCCCGGTGTACGAATCCGAGGCGCACCCAGGATCAAGCCCGGCGTCGTTCTGGCCCGAGTCCGGCACTGCGATCCCTCCGCCTGTGCCGCCCATGGGGATGCCCCCGCCGCTGCCTCCGGTCCCGCTGCCTGTGCCGCCGCCGCCCTTGGGATCCCCGGAGCCGCCTGCGCTGCATGCAGCCACGAGCGCCGTCGCGAGAATCGTCGCATACAACCGGTGTGCATTCATCGGTCACCTCGTGAGCTGCTGAGCGGATTCCTCAAGCATAGTTCGAGGGGGTGCTCCGGTCCACTGCAGGACGTCAACTGTGCCAGGGCGGTAACCTTGCATGTCCACCGCCCTGCGCGGCCGCAAGCGTGATAGCCTCGTACCTGTGCGATTCCGTGTCGAAGCCTCTTTCGCCGCAGCCGTCTTGGTGCTGCCCGTGATCAGCGCTGCCACAGGCTGCTCTTCCGACGAATCCAGCTCGTGGCCACACGGCGCTGCCCAGGATGCGAGCCCGGACAGCGATGCGATGGTGGCAGATGTCGCAGACGGCTCATCGAAAGGCGGCAGCGCAGGCACGGGCGGAGCTCCCACAGGGGGCAGTGCTGGCACCGGGGGCACGCCTGACGCGGGTGGAAGCGCTGGCACCGGAGGGGACCCGAACTTCACGCCGGACGGGTGCTTCAAGTGGGCGGCGCAACCCGCGCTCTCCCTCGAGCAGGCAACAGCGCAGCACGAATGCGTGGAGGTCCAGCCAGGCACTTTTGTGCTCGATGCGCCGGTGCCCCTGAGCCCAGGACACACCTTGCGCGGCGTCAGCGCCGACGCGTCCATCCTCGTCGCCAACCAGGCGACATGGTCGTTCGGGTGCTGCGACTCGATGATCACCGACACCCTTCCGGCAACGCCCCAAGACAACCCGTTCCACGTGCAGAAGCTCACGCTCGACGGCGCCGGCGTTGCCACCTACAACGTGTGCTGCCGGGGCTATGTGGCCGAGGGCGTGGTGATGAAGAGCTCACGCTGCTCGGCCCTCGGCATCGTCGGACGCGGCGTGGAGGCCAGGAACAACACGATGCAGGGCAGCGCGCAGCACACCAACGTGCCCGGCAAGGGGCTCATCTCGTGCGCGTCCGGGGGCACGGGCGGCGTGGACGAGGGCGCGGCGATCTACTCGCAGGGCACGGGAGACGACTACGCGTGCGTGATCGAGGGCAACACCATCGAAACCAGCTACGGGCCGGCGCTCGACGTCAACGGGGCGTGGGGAGGAATCTTCCGCAACAACATCGTGTCAGCCAACAGCGCCTGGGCAGCGGTGAGCCTCTATGGCGCGAGCAACTGGCTGATCGAGAACAACCAGATCAGCCACCCGAACGACCAGCCGCCGCAGCCGTATCATCCATACTGCGCAACAGGGCCTGCAGGGGGCCATTCTGCCGGGATCTTCCTGTGCCAGGACACGGACCAGGACAATCTCGTCACCAACAACAACACGATTCGCGGCAACAAGACAGCATCGTACTACGGCATCCTGTCCGTGGGAGCCGACGAGGTGAAGCCCTACTTTGCGCCTCGAAACAACACGTTCGAGAACAATGACGTATTCGGGTCCAACTTCGGGTGCGCAGACGACTTCAAGCCGGGGCAGTGGATGACCGACGGCAACACGTGGAGCGGGAACAACTGCGAGGGGACGCCGAACACTGGGCCGGCGACGTTTTGAGCGCTAGAAGTTCCCGCCGCCGCCGGACTGGCAGTTCTGGCACTCGGGAAGGTTGGGGTTGGTGTTGCAGGACAGCGGACAATAGTTCACGCGGTTGAACACCTTCTCGCCGCCGCTTCCGTCGTCGATCTCGTCGCACTCCACGCTCAGCCCCACCACGCTCATCTCGCCGTAGCCACCGGTGGTCGCAAACTGCTTGGCGCAGGCGATCTCGGCAGGGGTGTTGGCAACCCACGAGGGTAGATCCGGGAACGGCTGGACCACGTTCGGCTTGGGGTAGTCCGCCTCGACGCAGACCTTGGTCAGCAGGCAGTCGGTCGCGTTGGGCGTCTGGGCCTTGCCCGCCTTGAGCGCATAGCAGAGCTTGAAATGCCCCGCACAGTCGACCTTCAGGGTGTTCGGGGACCAGGACTGCGCTGGCTTGGTCAGCGGATCGCTGATCGGGGGACAATCGATCTTCCCACCGGTGATGATCGTCGATACCGCGCCCATGCTCCCTGGCCCGCCGCCGTTGTCGCCAAAGCAGGGAGACAGATTGTCGAGCTTCCACTGCCCACCCGAGAAGCACAGGCACGCAGATGGCCCGGAGGTCGCGTTCGGGTCAGGGAGCACATAGCCCACGCAGGGCCCCCACGCGGTCTCGTTCTCCCCCTTCTGCAAGCAGGTCGTAGTGCCATCCTTGCAGATGCCGCGGTTGCGATTCTTGCGGAACCCAGGCCAGCACGCAGCGGTCTCGCCGACCTTCGGGCACTTGCACCCTTCCCGATTCTTGTCGTCCGGGCACTCGGGCGTGCCTCCTGGCACCACCGGCGGCACCCCGCCGTCAAGACACTGCGGCGGCGGCGGATCGTTGGCCCAGTACGCGTCCGGGTCGAATGTGGTTCCGTCCTTCGAAATGCCCCAATCCACCGCGTACCCGTCCTTGGGACTCGAATGGTCCTGCAGCGAGCTGTCGCCCTGCGTGCCTCCCCCGCTTCCTGCCGAAGCACCTGAGCCGCCGGCCCCGTGGTTGTACCCTGTCGGGGTCGAATCGGATGAGCACGACAGGAAGGGCACTCCTGCCAGCGCCACGAACCCCAGCCCGCCGATCCATTGGATGGTCCGCATACTGCGAGTCTATCGAGCGCGCCTAGCGTGTCAATGCACGTCGTTCAGCCGCCCTTGAGCTTCGCGATCTCCGCCTGCGCTTCCTTGAGCTGCTGCTGCAGGCCGCCCGACCGCGCACGCACTGCGTCGATGATCCGATCCGCAGCCTCCTGACGCTCGCGTGCCTCGTCGCGCTCCTTGACCACCTTCTCCATCTCCGCAGCGGTCTTCTCCACGTTGGCCAGCAGCCCTTCGATGCGTGCGTCCTGGCGAGAGAGTTCCGTTCGGAGACGATCAATCTCCTCGCGATTCTGCTTGTTGTCGCGCTCCATCTCCAGCGACGGGATCGACGGGCGACTCCTGCGGATCTTCTCCTCCAGGTCAGCAGCCTTGATCACGGCGTCGTCGCGCTCCTTCTCAGCCTTGAGCGCGCGCTCCCGCAGCTCGGCGAGCTCCTTGTCCGACGCGCCGGACTTGTCCACGCCGCTCTTGGAATCCTTGAGAGCCCTGTCGAGCTCGGAAGAGAAGCGATCGCGTTCAAGCTTGGCCGAAGCGATCTTCATCTCCAGGGCCGTGCGCTCGCTTTCCATCTGCCTGCGCGCCTCTGCGAGAGCCGCGTCGCTCTGGTCGAGCTTGAACCTGAGCTCAGCGGCCGATTCGCCGCCCGAGTCCGCGGGCCCGGAGCTTCCGGACCGACCGAACAGGTATCCACCTACCACCAGAAGCAGGCCCGACACCGCGCAAACGAGAGCGATCATCATCTCGGTAGACATGATCACCTCTCTCCTTTGGGCAGCACTCGCACTTCCACCGAGCCCGCAAACTGCTCGCTGCCTTTGACCTGGTTGCCTTCCATCTCTGCCGGCTGGACTTGCACCCGCGCAGCCGCAACACCCCAATCCAGCAGCGCACGACGGACCGTCAAGGCCCGCGCACGCCCAACCTCCATGTAGTCTCGCATGCGCGTCTTCGGATCCCCGTGCCCTACCAGCACGACCTTCTCCATCGGGTTCTTCTTGAGCCAGGTGGCCGACGGCTCGACCGCCTTGGACAGGTTCCTGCTCGTGACCTGCGTGAGCTCGAACTTGATGGGAGCCAATGGCCCCTGTGCCGGTTCCGCACTCGCGGCCGGCGGCGAGCTCGAAGGCGCTGGGGCCGATGCCGCGCTCGGCGTCGTGGTGGCCGACGCAGTGGCCGTGTCGACCGGGGCAGGTGATGAGATGGCCGCCGGGGCAGAGGCCGACGCCGCGGGTTGCTGCGAGACAGCAGCTGGCAGCAGCTGCAGGTTGACGTAAACCAGGCCGCCCGCGCCTGCAGCGATCAGGAGGACACCGATGAATGGCTTGGCCACGCTGCTCATCGCGGCACCCATACCACTGAACCGCCCCCCCTGGCGAATTCCCAGCGATCCCTTGATCCCCGGCGCACTTGCGGCCAGAGTCGCACGGTGTTTTCGCGCGCTTGGGCAGCAACCCTGCTGGCGTGGCGTCGAACGACGCTCGAACAGAGGGCGTTCGCGCTGGTCTTCGTGCTTCTGGCCGCGTGCTCGCTGACGCCCATCTGGCGCAGCCGCTGGCTCCCACTGCTCGATGAGCCCAATCACGCAGCCTCGGTCTTCATCTGGCTCAAGCTGGACGAGCCCTGGGCAAGACTCCAGGAATTCTATGGTGTCAGGTTCGCCCTGGCCCCCTACCTCCTGCACTACGCAGCCGCCTACCTCTTCGGCCTTGCAGCAGGCCCTGAGGCTGGCAACAAGCTCGCCCTGTCGCTCTACGTCCTGGCCCTCCCCATCGCCGCCCTGCTTCTGTGCCGCCGTACCGGACGCAACGGCTGGCTGGCACTGCTGACCTTCCCGCTCGCCTACAACTACAACTGGGCGTGCGGCTTCCACGCCCACAACTTCGGCGTCGCGGCCTACCTGTTTGCGGTCCTCGCCTTGGACTCCTTCCTGCTTCGCCCAGGCTTCGCCAGTGGATTCACCGCGACCCTTCTCGCCATGGTCTGCTACCTCGGGCATCCCCTGCCCCTGCTCGCTTTGTATTCGTCGCTACCCGTGCTCTGGCTCGCTCATCGCACCGGATTCAAGCGCATCGTCGACACCGCCGCGATGATGTTTCCAAGCTTCTGCATCGTCCTGTACCTGTCGGTGAGCCACGATCTGACCCCCTCGAGCACGAAGGAGGGCCCGTTCATCGGAGGCCCGCGCGACGGGTTCCAGGCGCTGCTCGGGGATCTGCCCAGGTACGCGCTCGACTCAGTCTCCGGTCACGTGGACACGTTCGTGTTCATGGCACTGCTCACGGTGACGCTGCTGGTTTCTGCTCACTGCTTCTGGCGTCGGGTCGGTCGAGATCCCGTCGACCCCTCAGCCCCGGGCGGCCTGCAGGGCTGGAGGCGCGTGCTCTTCGACTATCGTCTGGCCTGGCTGTGCGCAGCCATGCTGCTGCTGTACTTCGGGCTGCCGACGCACCTGTCGCGCCCGTTCTACTGGTGGCTGGTCAGCCCGCGCTACGCCTTCGTGGGGATCTTCTTCCTGCTGCTCATCCCTCCGGTCCCACGACGTCAACCCGGGGCGCTGTTCGGCGCCCTGATGCTGCCGGCGCTCACGGCTTGCGCGCTTCTGCCCATCCACATCTCCCAGAAGTACGCCGAGTTCAACCAGAGAGCCGCTCCCATGGCCGATCTCGTCGGACGCACCCGCCCCGGCTCCAACATCCTGTTCCTGGGAATGCAGCCCCGGGGTGACCCCGCTGTGAACGTCGAGGTCTGGCGAGAAGGGGCCTCCTGGGTTCAGATGCTGCACGGGGGCTACAGCCCTGCGGGCTTCGTGCACGACATCGAAGGCTTCCCCTACCTTCGCAAGCAGGAGCTCCCTGCGCCATCGTGGAGCTGCGCCGAGTGCTTCGACATCTGGGAGCACGGGCCGGCGTACGACTACATCCTTGTGCGCAACGAGCTGATTCCTGTGATCGCTTCCAACGACCCGGAGTTTCGCCTGGTAGCAGCGCAGGGGGAGTTCAGGCTCTACGAGCGATTCGCCCCGCCGGCTGCAGAGCCACCGTTCAGGCCCGACGACGATGACCTCGGCTGGGACGATCTCCCAGCTCGCCGTTGAGCGGACGTTGTTGCCCGCCTACTGCATATGGTCCCTCAGGAACCGCGCCACGCGGGCAAGGAACTCCACGCGTGTCTCGCGGCGATCCAGGGAATGCCCCTCGTTCGCCGCGACCATGTACTCCACAGGGATCTTCCTTTGGCGCAGCGCGCGAACGATCTGGTCCGACTCGTTCCTGGGCACGCGCGGGTCGTTCTGCCCCGAATACACGAACAGCGGCATCGTGATCTTGTCGAAGTCGCGACTCGGGCTGTACTGATCCAACAACGCAGCGTCCTTGTCCAGATCCCCGAACTCGTCCACGAAGCCCGTCCGAAGCGACTGGTCGGTCGACTTGAGGAACGTGCGCAGGTCCGCGATGCCGTACACATCCACGCCCGCGCGCCACAGCCCGGGCTGGCGTGTGGCCGCCATCAGCGTCAGGTACCCGCCGTAGCTGCCCCCGTACACCACCACGCGGCCCGGATCACACCAGGATTGCGCCTTCACCCAAGCATTGACCGCCGCCATGTCCTTGAGCGCATCCCCGCGCTTGTCCCGGTCGTCACCCATCTCGTAGGCGCGGCCGAAGCCCGTCGATCCCCGAATGTTGGGCTCCACAACAGCATATCCCTGGGCGCTGAAGAATCTCACGTAGGGGCTGAACTTGATGAACGAAGAGCTCGAAGGCCCCCCGTGGAACATCACGAGCACCGGCGCCTTTTGTCCTGGCTCGAGCTTCGGGAGATACACGTTCATCGGGATCTCGAGCCCGTCGTGTGCCCTGGCCTTCTCAATCGACGTCGTGAGCGGCGCCAGCTTGTCGAGCGCAGGACGCTGCTCGATCCGCAGCGGAGCGCTCGCACCGGTCGCTGCATCGGCCACGAACAGGTCCGCAGGCCTGTCCGGCGTCGATACCCAGTACGCGAACCGGCTCCCATCCTTGGTGAACGGGCCAGCGCTGATCTCGCCGAGTGGGGTCTTGACCGTCCGCTGCACGGTGAGCTTCTGCGCATCCAGAATGCGAATCTCGGTGTGGCTTCCGGCGTGCACGAGCACCAGGAGCCGGTCTCCTCGAGGTGACGCGAAGATGCCTGCGATGCTGGCGGTCGGGGGATTGTCCACCACCCAGCGTGCCTTGACCTGGCTGCTCTTCGGGTCGATCGCCAGCAGCGAGAAGCCTTCCTTGCCCTCGTCCGTGCCCACGAACACGAGCTTGCCGTCGGCCGAGTATGCTGCCTGGTTGACGTTCGCCTTGGCGCCTTCCGCAGGATAGAGCCGTTGCGCCTTGCCTCCTCCTGCCGTGCCGACCTCGAACAGCACCAGATCGCTTGCCGAGTTCCAGCGGATCAGCAGCACGCGGGCTCCGTCGCGCGTGGCATCGACCGCATAGGCTGGAAGCGGATCGTGATAGACCTGCTTCGGCTCGCCGCCTGCGATCGGTTGCACCATGAGCTGCGATGCGGGCGACGTCTTCACGTGCGTCGTGTAGATCATCATGTCCGGCTTGCCCGACGGCAGCAGGGGCTCGTCGCGGTGCTGCGTGTCGCCCGGCGTCAGGCAGGTGGTCTCGGAGCCGTCGAGGCGTGTGCGGTAGATGCGCCAGTTCTCGTCCGCGCCCTGATCCCTGTTGAACAGCACGTACTTGTCGTCGGCCGTGATCGCAGCCCAGACCGCGCGTTCGGTGCCTGGCGACAGCAGCCGGGGCGCCTCGGAGGGCCTGGCCGGGTCTCCCAGGTAGATCTGCGGCATGCCGCTGCGGGTCGAGCCGAAAACGAACCGCTTCTTGTCCGTCGTGAACTGCGCAACGAGCGAGGTGAATATCCCGTTCGTGTTGCCATGGGCATCCACGATCTCTGCGGCAAGCGCCATGAGCGCCTGGTCGCGCCTGCGCTCGTCCTCGGTGAGGACCGTGGGTTCAATCGAGCCTTCGATCGCAGCGTCGGGCTGGGCGTCCGCGGCCGCGTCGGCACCCGAGGCTTCCTGGAAAACGTGGGGAGGAACGCCCGGTGGCCCTGGCGGACGGCATGCGGCAGGGACAGAGAATGCGGCCACAACGAGCGCAGCTACGGCGTGTCGCGGGTAGCGGGGGACGCCGGCGACCGAGCGCGGACGGGGTATGGAGCTTGTCATGTGGGTGATCCGATGACGAACACGATACCACGCAAAGGGCGGATACTTTCGCGTCGACGTGGCGGACGGCATCAAGGGCAGGTCAGCGCTTCTTTTCCCCGCGCTTGAGCAGGATGAGCGCCTGGACTTCGTAGAGGCTGAACTCGACGCTGGCCGGCAATTGTGGACTCTGGCGCGACAAGTACTTCAGTCGTTCGATTCGCATGGCGTTTGCCGCGAGAATCGTAGCCCACTTGATCACGTGAAGTCCGTTGCGCCCGTGAAGATGCGCGGTGGTGTGCCAGCGCGCGTGAGGTCAATCAAGCGAGCACGCGTCAACCAGCGTATCCCCCGTGCGGCACCTGGCTTGATCGAGCCCGCACGATGCCACCTTGGTATCCCCGCCGGTGCACGCGCTCGAGTTCGAGCACATGCACAGCGTGACTTCGCCGCCCACCGCGTGGGCGCAGCAGGTGGTCCAGGTGCTCTTGCAACTTGTCGCAGACTCGCTCGCGTTGGTGATGCCGCAGGTGCACTGGCCTCCCTCGAAACACCCCCATGCCTGGCACGTGCAAGTCCCCTTCTGGGGATAGCCGCCAGATGCGCAACAGAACCCGTGCCCCAGGCCAACCGATGTCGCCTTGCAGGTCTTGATCCCTTCGTTGGGCCCCCACACGTTGTTGGGATCAGGCAGACAATGACAGCTGTCGGACGACGACGAACTGCAATACATATCGAGCGCGCCGCCAGCAGAGCCGGCCGCGCCCCCGCTTCCCCCTGCGCTCGAGCCCCCACTGCCTCCTTCAGCGCCGGTGCCGGCGCCTCCTCCGGCTCCTCCTTCATCGCTCGAGCAGCCGGACGCCACTGCACCTGCGATCGGAACCAGTACGGCCGTCAACAACATCGCGAGTCGCATGAATCCCTCCTTCATCGGGTTGTGAAGCATACTCTCGGTCGCCTCTCTCTCGTCGGGAACTGCCCCGGCAACAGCGTGCTGCCGGCGATGATGCGGATGGATGACTTTACACCTCTCCAGCCGGGCGCGTCCACCGGATGTATGCTCACGCCGCCAAATCGAGTTGAGAACTGCCCCGGCTGCCCGAGTAGAATGTCAATCTTTTGCTAGCCGGGTCCTCGTCGCTTGCCGTGACCCAGATCGAAGACGACGGCCAGGCGAAGAGGTGTTGGTGATGCGAACATTGCTGTTGTGCAGCGGGTTGTCGCAGCCGGTTCCCCCCTGGCTGGCAAAGGCGTCGTGCAGGATCCAGAGGATGGCCTTGGGCGCAGGCGACCAGTAGGTGTTGTTGGCAACGAGGCAATCATGACAACCTACGATGCGGAAGGCGAAAGCGTCCGCTCCGGTGGTCATGTTGCCCCAAACCAGAAGGTTCTTGGCCTCCTAGTCGACATTGGGATCCACCAGGAGCTGCTGTCCGGTGCAGTCGCCGCCGACCAGCACGCCGCCGCCTCCGGAGTTCATGTCGTGCACGTGATTGAGCGCGATGATGCCGCCGTTGGCGCCCCCCTTCACCTCGTCGAACGCGTCCGAGTCGTGGGCATCGTTGCCCACGATCACGGGCACGTCGCAGGCCACCATCTCCACGTTCTGCCGTCCTGCTCCGATGCGCGCAAACGCGGTGCCGATCACGTAGATTCTCTGGAATGTGCGCACTTGATCGAGGAAAGCTGCGTGTCGTGCACGTACGAGTGTGTCAGGACGAAGTCGGCGCTGAGCGTGCCACATGGAAACCCGCTGCCGCTGTCGAGCACGATTCCATGGTGTGTGTAGCGTGTGTAGCTCGCGCAAAGCCATCCGCCCTGCGCGCCCGAGCATGGGCGTGGGACGGCGATCCGGGGCCTACGTGCGCCAACGCGTGTCCTGATACTACTGCCGTCCGGGCCGCACCGGCGCCTTGGGGATCGGCGGATACCAGATCGCGTTCCGGAGCCATGCAGTCCCGAGCTGCACCAGATTGGGCGTATCGGTTCGCGCGATCTTCGCCACCCGCACCCCACCTGCCACGAGTGCGATCGCAACCACCCCCGACAGCGGAGCCGCCCACCACGATCGCCACCTCGGCCCCAACCCCCACCCCGTGGCCACCCGCACCAGATAGGCGATCAGCAAACCGAATACCACGAGGAACGGCGCCTGGGCTGCATGTCCAGTCAGCTTGAGCCACCGCAGCCCGAAGCTGTAAGGCGTGATTCCATCCCTCCACAGCGGCCAGATGATCTCGTAGACCGGATTCTTGTAGTCCGGGGGCAGGTGCGGGAAGAGCACGCTCGTCGCTGTCATCGCGATCGCGCTGAGCACCCCGGCCGCTGCTGCGATCGGAAGCCATGCGCGTCGCGCCGCATGCCCCATCGCCGCCCAGGACAACGCCATCGAGTACACCGCAAAGGCAACGATCACCGTCGCGTACCGGGGCCCCACTGTCCAGCCTGCGTCCCAGTTGGTGAGAGAGCACGCGTACGCGATCATCATCCACACCACCACAAGCGAGAGGATCGCATCCTTGCGGCGCTTTGAGCGGATACAGGCGTAGACCGTGGCGATCAGGGCAACGGCAAACACCGGAGACAGGTAGAGCAGGCCCTTGGATGGGCTGACGAGCAGCGTGTACATCGAATCGCGTGTGGGTCCGACGATGCCGAACACCCCTTTGGACTGATTCGTTGCGAACTGCGGATTGGCCAGGTGGTTGATGGAGAGCTTGAAAGGGCCTCCCCAGCAGATCTTGTGATAGATGCCGGTCCAGAGCGCAGGAATCGAAGCCCCGGCCCACGCGCCGACCGTCGACGCCCAGCTCCAGCCGAATCGAATCGGGACCCACACGATGAGCACCAGGGAAACCGGAGCCAGGGCGTAGTCGAGGGCCGAGGTCGCTGAGATCAGGAAGCCTGCCAGGCCGAGCCACAGCCAGGAGGCGTGGGGTACCCGGGCTCCGCCCACGAATTCCCGCTTGCGCGCTGCCGCGTCCGTGGCCATCAATGCACCGAACGCCAGGGCAGCGGTCAGGCTGTGATTCACGAAGATCAGCGCGTAGCTCAGCAACATCGAGCCTATCGCAAGCACGATCGTGAGCGCGTTGGCGATCGGCTCCTCCTGCACCACCCGTCCGATGTAGCGCCTGAACCACAGGAGGAAGACCAGGGTCGGCACCAGACACCCCGCGAATCGGAGTGCGTACAGCAGACGGAACGGGGACACCGTCGTATGCCCCCGCCAACGCTCCCAGCTGCGCAGCGCACCGTAGATCGCTA
This sequence comes from Deltaproteobacteria bacterium, assembly GCA_016218915.1. GTDB lineage: Bacteria > Myxococcota_A > Polyangia > Polyangiales > Polyangiaceae > JACRCQ01. Next base: position 251,486 of record JACRCQ010000058.1, on the reverse strand, counting down.
TTCCGATGAACGTCGTGCCCGGCGCCTTGCCCGCGTAGAACTTGCCATCCCGCACCGCGAGATCATTGACGTAGCCGTAGCGCTCGATCTGCTCGTTGACACTCAGCTTGTGCAGCTCGACCGCGGCGCGGATCTGGTATACGCGCGAGTTCTCGTTGGGGTTGTTGAGGGATGGGTAGTAGGGGACGAAGTAGAGGTAGACAAAGGCGATCCCCGCGAAGATTGCCCGCCACGTCCACCGCGCTTGCCACGATCGGGTGCCCGCCCCAGCCACCCGCTCCCTTACGGTCGCGGCTCCATCGCTTGTCGTGCTCGGGCTCGGGCTCGGGCTCGGGCTCGGGCTCGGGCTCGGGCTCGGGCTCGGGCTCGATCCGATAACCACTTCCGTCATTTCACCGCACCGGGTCGCGCATACACCCACACCACGGGCACCCCGTCGTACAACGGTATGTACGCGGGCGCTGTGGTTCCATGAGCCACCCAGTACTGATACTCCACCCCCTCCATGTGCTGCTCGTGGTGATAGATCCCGAAATCGCAATCCGCCGGGGACCACGCTACGCGCAAGTCCCTCCGTGCCCTGCCGTCACGCACGAACATCTCCCACGACTGGTAGGCCGTGTCGTGGATCGACACCGACGCCCCAGGTCCGGCGTGCTGATTGAGCCACGGCAGCACCGAGCCGGTCTGGTACCCCCAGAATCCCCGGTTGAGCCCCAGCGTGGCTCCGCCCGCATTGCCTCCCACCAGCGGCGTGTAGGTCGAAAGCCCGAAAGGATGCGATCGCAGCGTCTCCACCAGGGGCGCGCTCACGCACGCAGCGCCGATGAGCACAGGTCCCAGCACCCGATGCGACAGCACCGGCAACGCGGACTTCCTCGCCTGCTCCAGGGCCCATGCGAAGCCCTGCCCGGCAAACAGCGCCATGAAGGGATACGCCGTGATCCAGTGCTTGGTTCCCCCGAAGATCGGAGTCGAGGACGACAGCCACGCCGAGTAGTTGATGAAGATGCACAGCAGCCACAGAAGCGTCGTCATCCCCTGGAATCGATCGTCCTCCAGCACGGGAAGCCGCGACACCAGCCTCGCACCGCCTTGCCAGGTGCTCTCGACCCCGCTGCGCACCCGCGCCAGAATCGGACGCAGGATCCCGATCATCATGCAGGCGAGCGTGATGACCGGCACCGTGGCGGCGGTCATCACCCACGCATAGCCGCGCGGCATCGGCGGCTTCCAGTAGGTGTGACCGAAGAACTCCATGTTGTAGTACTCGTGCCCCATGTGGAACGCGATGTACCCTTCGAGCCGTGCGCCGGTGTCGTTCCAGATCCAGGGCCACAACGCGTAGAACACCACTGGGCCCAGGATTGCCATGGCCGGCAGCGCCGCCGGAATCCGCAGCGTCCCTGCCCGCAGCTCCTTGCCGTACGAGCCCACATGCAAGAGCAGGGTGTGCAGCACGAACGCGATCGGCAGGAACCACGAGTTGTGCTTGGTGTCGAGTGCGAGACCGAACAGAAGCCCGGTCATGATCGCCCAGCGGATCCCGCCGCCGGTCAGCGAACGCCAGTAGGCGTAGGCGCATGCGAGCCATGCCGCCACGATCGGGATGTCGAAGCAGTCGAGGTGCGAGTGGTAGTAGACCTGCGGGATCAGCGCGAAGGCCAAGGCTGCGCCCAGACCCGCTGCGCGCGATCGGGCCCGCGTTCCCCATACGTAGAGAATGAGCAGCACCATGCCGCCGCTGAGCATTCCAGGGAATCGGAAGCTGGTGCCCTCCTCGGCGAAAAGGTGCCACTTCTTGTAGAAGAGCATCCACGACAGCGCAAAGGCCGACTTCGCCAGAGCCGGATGCTCGTGGTTCGCAGCCCACGACCGATCCACCACGGCCCGCGTGATCGCCTCCTTGGGATGCGCCCACAGCTGCTCGAACCACGCAGCATACGACTCGGCCGCCGAGAAGTAGAACCCCTCGTCGCGCGCGTAGCCCAGCGTGTGCGCCGTCTTGACCAGCAGCACCACGTACAACGCCGCGATCGTCAGGCCGATCAGCCAGTCGAACCAGCGGAAGCGCTTGGCGTCGCTCATCGCGTGTCCGCCTCCCAGCACATCTGGCGTTGCGACTCGCGAGGGGACGACACCCGGAACGCGACCTCGCCGCGCTTGCCTGCAAACGCGCCGAGCGGGAAGCGCCACGGCTTCCACCATTCGCCGTCCAGGTGCACGTCCTGCCCGATCTTCTGGCCGTCCACGAAGACCTCGAGCACGATCGGTGCGCCGGCCAGCTCGCGCTCCACGATCATGCGCATGCCGGAATGGCCGCGGATCTCGTTGCCCAAGGGCACGTCGCGGAACCGCGCCTCGATGTGGCCCTTGTCCGGAGCGTGCATCATGATGCACCTGCGCGGCAGGTAGTCCTGATCTTCGACCACGGTCACCCCTGCAAACACGTGCATGGGCGCCGGACACACGAAGCGCGTCGATGGAAAGGTCGGTGGACCGCCGAGCCCGCCAGCGTAGAGCTGCGCGTGATCCGACCAGCTGCACGGGTGCTCCTGCGTGTCGTACAGCAACGCCGATGCGTCGACCCCGTTGAGGTGATCCACGAAGTCGTACGACACCTTCTGGTACCCCGGGTTCTGCAGGCGCCGGACCACGAACTTTCCGAACGAGTGCTTCTCGAGCTCGCGCCACGTGCGCGTGTACTTCGATCGCTGGCCGGCGATCGATATCTCGAGCGCGGTCTCGTACCGGCTCTCGTCAGGACGCGCCACGTCACGAACCGGCATCATCGAGTCGCCCAGAACCATGCGCGCGGCTGGCTCTGCCCACTGCGGTCCCACCACCACCAGATCGCCCGGCTTGCGCAAGCTCGTGATGCGCGGAGCTGCCTCCCGCCACTGCGCCTCGTTGGGCGGACGTCGCGCAAAGTACACGTGCGCCCCGAGCTCGGCCAACCCGAGCACAGGCACCAGCACGAACGCCAAGTGGCTCAGCTTCATCGTCCGCCCGAATCTGCCACGCCGTGCGCCCGCCACCAAGCGCCTGTTTTCGTCACAGCGCACCTTCTACGAGCGATTCGACTTTGCCTGCAACCAGGATCGCCGCGATCAGCACGCCTGCTACCACCCACGACGCGACCCACCGCGAGCGGCTCGGCCCCCTGTCGTCGCGTACCACCCAGGTCAGAAGCAGCCCGCCCACCGCGTCGAGCAGCCCTAGCACCAGCGTCGTGCGCACCACCCCCAGCCTTGGCATCAGCAGCAGCGAGAAGCACAGCGAGCCCACCAGTGCTCCCGCATAGTCCACGGCAAATGCCCTTGCTATCACGTCGTCGAAACGCTCCCGTGCCTTGAGGATCCGCATCATCAAGGGCAGCTGGAGCCCCACCAGCACCCCGAGCCCCACGGTCAGCGCGTAGAGCACCACCTTGAACGGCCCCTGCCAGGCGAATACGAGCAGAAGCATGGGGCCGGATCCTCCGCCGACCAGCGCAGTGGCGAGCAGCACCTGGATGCAGCGCCTCTCCACCTGCGCCTTGACCAAGCCGCTCGCCCAGGCGCCAGCCCCAAGCGACGTCATGTACACCCCGATGATCAGGGCGAACTGGACCACCGGATCGCCGAGCATCAGCGATTCGGCTGCCCCCAGCGCCAGCTCATAGGCCAGCCCCGCGGTCGCGACCATCAGCAGCGACGCGTACACGGCAACGTGACGCCCTCTCGCTCCAGCCGTCCGATCGACCCCTGTCCGGTCACCTGCCGGCATCGCCGTCAGCGCGCGTTTCGCCCGCTGCCACCTGCCCGCGCTCGAGCTTGCGAACCAACACCGACTGCGCGCCGATCGCCTCGAAAAGACGCTGCTCCCACGGCCAGGCGCACCCTGCGCGGCAGCAGTAGAGGTTGAAGGCTGCCATGCGACGCTCCGGCCATGTGTGGACCGCGAGGTGCGATTCTCGAAGGGGGATCAGCCCGGTGACCCCGGCCGCTCCTTCGAACGTGTGCCAGAACCCCTCGGCCAGCTTCTCGAGTCGCAGCTCGCGCATCACGCGGTCCAGAAGCTCGCGCAAAGCCTTTTCATCGCGAAGCCTGGACGCATCGCATCCATACGCGTCCACGACCCATTCTTCGCCCGGATCTCCTGCCGGCATGGCCCAGACCCTAGCACAACGCGCGCTGCGATCGATGGCGACTCTCCCGGGCTTCCCCCACCCTTGATCGCGTGGCTTGGCCCCGGCACGATAGCGTACTACTTGCATCTGGCGGCCCTGGGCCGTGCGAGTTCGAGCAAACACCATGCGAGCCAACGCTTCATCTACGCTCCGCCTGCTGCTGGCCGTTGCGGCTTCGCTCCTGTTGCTCGCGCGCTCGCCCATCGCTGTCGCCAAACCCGCATCGCCGCCACCCGCCTCGGCTGCGCCGAAGAAGGCTCACCCGGCTGCGGACAAAAAGGCCGCGCCCAAGAAACCCGCCGGCAAGCCCAAAGGCAATGCTGCCGCTGCTCCCGCACCGGCCTCCTGGCACCCGCCCGCCCCTGCCAGCGTGGATCCGCCTCACCCTCCACCCTTCAACCTGGCCATCGACAAGGCAACCCTCGGCAACGGGCTTCGCGTGGTGCTCAACCATGATCCCGGGCTGCCCACGGTCACGATCGCCGTGGCCTACGCGGCCGGCCCGCGCAACGAGGCCAAGGACCAGGAGGGCTTCGCCCAGGCTGCAGCGCAGGCGATGGCCCACGCGCCCGACGCAATGCCCGCTCGCGATCGGCTCCAGCAGATGCTTGATCGCGGAGCCGTGATGAAGTCCGTGACCACGCCGGACGAGGTCGTGTTCATCGCCACGCTCCCCGCAGGCGCCCTGGAGTTCGGACTCTGGGTCGAGGCTGAGCGCATGCGCCGCGCGCAGGTGACCGAGGCAGGGCTCGAGCAGCAGCGACGCTCCGCACGGGATCGGGACACGGCAGCGATCACCCTCGCTCACCTCGGAGCAGCCCGTGCACGCCTCGAGCAGTCCGTGTTCGAAGGCTACTGGCCCTACGAGCATGACGCTTCCAGCGGGCCTGGCAACGCCACGCTTCCGCAGGTCCAGGCTTTCCGCCAGACCTACTACGCGCCGAACAATGCGGTCGTGATCATCACGGGCGAGTTCGAGCCGGACCAGGCCATCAAGGCGGTGCATCGGCACTTCGACGACATGCCCCGAAATGCCCAGCTCCCCGTGTTCAATCCCGCACCCCTGCCAGATCAGACCAACCAGCGCAGCGCGGTCGTGCGCAGCGAGCAGACCTCCTCACCGCTGTTCGTCTTCGGATGGCCGGTGCCCGCCTCGCGTCAGCCTGAGCACGATGCCCTTGCCATGACCGCTTCCATCCTCGGAGAAGGCGAGGAGTCGAGGCTGGCGCAGAAGCTGGCAAAGGCCAAGCTCCCGGTCTCGTTCACGGTCGAGCTCGACGAACGCCGAGGGCCTAGCCTCCTTCTGATCGCGGCGCAGGGCTCGTCAGACGCCAGCCTGCTCGCGGTGCGCAAGATCGTCGATGACGAGATCGACTCGATTGCGCGCCTGGGTCCGAGCACGGATGAGATGCGACGGCAGTGGCGCACGGCCGAATCTTCGTTCCTTCGGGGGTTGGCATCGGCAGAGCAGCGTGCGTTCCGCCTGTCCAACCTGGAGCTGCTCCACGGCGATGCGCGGCTCATCCATGCGGAGCTCGCGCGCGTGCTGGCGATTGGCAAGGACGACATCCGCAAGGCGGCAGCCCGATTCCTCAGCCCGACGCGTCGGACGCTGGTCGAGGCCAATGCAGCCGGCCGGAGCCTGCAGCCCGCAGCGACACCTGCGCCGAAGCCTCTGGCACCTGCACCTGCTGCGCACACAGGTCCAGGCTACAATCCGAGCGCTGCGCCCACCGCCGGCAAGCCGGGTGGCAAGAAGAAGCCCGCGACCGCCAAGCCAGACAAGCCGTCAGGCAAAAAGAAGAAGAAGTAGCTGCATGAGCCGCCCCTGCATGATCCGCCGCTGCGCCACGGGAATGTCCGTCGTTGCGGCGGCAGTCCTCGCTTCAGGCTCCTGCGCACGCGCGCCCGTGCAACCCGCGGCTGCACCGGCAGCTTCAGCGCCCCGTCCGGTGGCTTCCGCGTCAAGGTCGAACGCCCCGACGAACGACGGGCCTCCGGCCACCGTCGCGCGCGCGGTCAACCTGCCCGCCATCAACCACTCGGCGCTGCCCAACGGCCTGTCGGTCTGGCACATCCCGTCGCGTAGCCTCCCGGTCGTGCAGCTCAGGCTCGTGGTCAAGGCCGGCTCCAGCCTCGATCGCGATCGCCCGGGCCTGGCCCGCATGACAGCAGCTGCCATGGCGCGCTCCTCGAGCGCCCCTGGCCTCGGCGCGTCGGCGGCGGCGCCACCCGTGCTCGTGCCTGAATTCCAGGTGGTTCCCGCGGCCACGATGTTCGCCCTGGAGCTGCCCAAGGATCACTTCGAAGAGGGCGTGGACCGCCTGGGCTCCATCGCGCGGCAGCCCAAGCTGGACAACGCTCCGCTGGCCGATCTTCGGGCGCGCGAGCAACAGTGGGCCTCCGACCTCCTTCGCGATGACCCCGCATCCGTAGCCCGTGCCGCGGCCCTGCGAGACCTGCTTGGCCTCTCCGCCCCGCCGACCACGCTGGATCTGGGCAAGATCACGGTCGGCGACCTGAAGGCGTTCCACAAGGCAGCCTATGCGCCGAGCAACCTCGGGTTGATCGTGGTCGGTGACGTCACCTTCGACGAAGCGGAGCAGGCTGCCCGTCGCGCGCTCGGATCCTGGGATGCTGCCCCGGTTGCCCCGCAGGCTCCAGCCCCGCCCGCTGCGGTCCAGTACACCCGCGTGATCATCGCAGACCGCCCGGCCGTGGCCGACAGCGTGATCGTGATCGCCTTGCCCGGGCCTGCGCCCGCCGATGCGCTTCGGCCAGCGTTCTGGCTGGCGCAGCAGCACGCAGTCCAGTCGCAAGCAACCGGCACATCCTGCCCACCCCCGGCCGCGGCGAGCCTGCTGTCACTCGATGCCGCAGGGCCCGTGCCGATGAGCGTGTGTGTGACGTCGCCCACCGCGCAAACGGCGGAGCGAATCGCTGCCACGATCGAGCGCGTGCGACGCACAGCTGCCGAGACGCTGTCCGCCGCTGAGCTGGAGGCTTCCCGGGCGTCGTTCAACGAGACCTTTGCGACCCGGCTGCCTTCGCTTCCAGCGCTCGCGGACCTGGCCGGGTTTGCGATGGGCGCCGGGCTTCAGCACGATCAACTCGGCAGGCTGGCCTCCCAGGTGCAGAGCACCACTGCGGATCAGGTCCGCGAGGCGATGCGCGATCGGGCCCGCGAAGGCATGCTGGTGGTGGTGATCGGGGACGCCGCCAAGCTGGGAGAGGAGCTATCGCGTTTCGGGGACGTGACCGTGGTCGATCCGTCCGAAGGCTTCGCTCGCAAGCGTCAGATCCCCGCCAGCCCCAGCGCGCCTTCCAAGCCATGAGGCCCGGACTCCTCGGGTTCGCCGCTGCATCGATCGCGCTGAGCGTGTTGCAGCCCGCAGCTGCAGCCCCGAGCAAGGGAGTCAGCTTCGACTATGCGCAGGGCAAGGAGGACGCGGTTGCCACCCTTCGCGCGTGGAAAGGACGTGCGTACCTGCACCCGGCAGTGCTTGCGGAGCCGACGCGACCGCGACCGCTCGTGGTGTTCATGCACGGGCTCAACCGCGACAAGGTTCCGTTTCGCTGGATGGGGGCGGCATCCGACCCAGACGTGCGGGACATGATCGCAGGGCTGATCGACGGGCAGAAGATCGAGCCGGCGATCCTGGTAGCACCCACGACCGTCACGGAGTGCGACACCCCGCGCACCATGTGGCCCGGGTTTGATCTTGGGCGTTTCCTGGCCTTGACGATGCGTCATCTCGACGCGCGGGTGGTGGTGGATCGCCGCAATGTGATCCTGGTGGGGCACTCCGGGGCTGCGTGCAACACGGCTGGGGGGCTGGTCGCAGCGGTGCGGTCGGAAGCAGCACTGAAAGCGGTGTTGGTGATTGACACGTGCATGGATGAGGCAGCAGGGGGGCTGCTGGCGCTGGCGCCGCCGGACACGGATGTGGTGGTCAGCTGGCAGCCGCTGGGTTGGGAGCGTCCTTTTGAGGCGTTCGAGCGTCTATTTCTCGAATCCAGTGGAGACCGGCATTCCCGTGGGCTGCGCAAGGTGCAGCGTTTGAACATACCGGAGCCAAACGCCCACGGCGCAATCGTGCCAGTCGCATTGGAACATTGGCTGCCGCACTGGATTCCGGGCCCCCTCGCGCGGCGTCCTTGAAGAGGAATTCCGGGTTTGGCGGATCTCAAAAAAGTGGTCTTTGACCCTTGAAATCCTCTTCCCAGGGCAATTCATATGCGATTGTGTCTCTCCAAGGGAAGCTGACAGGGTTTTTTGTTCAGCCATCCGGGCGTTCAGCAACCAGGGTCCGGTTAAGTAAGAGCCAGAACGACCACTTACGCGATCCATGGTAGGTTACGCTTGATTGGCCACTACATCTTGGGGTATCAACCCTACCGTGGTCATCGGCTCTCCTGTACGCAGGTCCAGCATCGAGTTGATTCGTGAAACCTGCCGGTCAGGTCCGACGCCAGACATGGTGTTGGGCTGAGGGCGGCAGGCACGAAGCGAGTCAGGGGAACAATTCGAGCGTCTGTTGTGCAGAGGGAGCGGGTCGTGGGGAGGACCACCGGGATTGGGAGGCGGAGATGACGCAGTCGATGACGGTCGGACAAACCGGACGGGCGGACAAGAGAGCGATGGAGAAGCAGACGGACACTCGCAAGGCATCGAAGAAGAAGGATAAAGCGGCCCCGGCTTCGGTCCGGAAGCGCACAGGACTCTCCCTGAGCCGTCGCTTCACCAAGACCGGTCAGGACCCCATCGCTGACATCACCTGGGAGAGGCGAACCAGTGTGATCAACAACCCGGATGGCTCGGTGGTCTTCAAGCTCGAAGGCATCGAGGTCCCAGCCCAGTGGTCGCAGCTCGCTACCGACATCGTCGTCTCGAAGTACTTCCGTAAGTCGGGCCTCTACGGCAACAAGGAGATGGGCGAGACGAGCGTTGCGCAGGTGGTCGAGCGCGTGGCCCAGACCATTCGCGAGGCTGGTGAGGAGCTGGGAGGCTACTTTGCCACGCGTGGAGATGCCGACACGTTCCAGGCCGAGCTGACGTACATGCTCCTCAACCAGTACGGCGCGTTCAACTCGCCGGTCTGGTTCAACTGCGGGCTGTGGCACCGCTACCAGATCGCCGGCAGCGGAGGGAACTTCGCCTGGAACTTCGATACCAACGCCGCCTACGAGGTTTCCAACGCCTACGAGCGTCCGCAGTGCTCGGCCTGCTTCATCCAGAAGGTCGAAGACGACCTGATGAGCATCTACGGCTTGGTGAAGACCGAGGCTCGCCTCTTCAAGTACGGCTCTGGCACAGGCACCAACTTCAGCTCGCTGCGTGGACGTCAGGAGAAGCTCTCTGGCGGCGGCACCTCTTCGGGCCTGATGAGCTTCCTGGAGGTGTTCGATCGGGCTGCTGGCGCCACCAAGTCTGGCGGCACCACGCGTCGTGCAGCCAAGATGGTCTGCCTCGACATGGACCACCCGGAGATCGAGGACTTCATCGAGTGGAAGGTGCGCGAGGAGCGCAAGGCGATCGCCTTGATCCAGCAGGGCTACGAGTCGGACTTCAACGGCGAGGCCTACCACACGATCAGCGGGCAGAACTCCAACAACTCGGTGCGTGTGACCGACGACTTCATGCGCTCGCTGTTGGCCAAGGGAACGTGGCAGACGCGGTCACGCACCACGGGCGAGGTCATCGACACCTACAAGTCCGAGGAATTGTGGAGCAAGCTCGCCTCCGCGGCTTGGGCCTGCGCCGACCCGGGCGTGCAGTTCGACACCACGATCAACCGCTGGCACACGTGCCCGAATTCGGGACGCATCAACGCCTCGAACCCGTGCTCCGAGTACATGTTCGTCGACGACACGGCGTGCAACCTCGCTTCGCTCAACCTGACCAAGTTCCTGTCCGATCAGGGCGTGTTTGACGTCGATGGCTTCCGTCACGCCTGCAGGACCTTCCTGCTCGCCCAGGAGATCCTCGTCGACTTCTCTTCCTATCCCACCCCTGAGATCACGACGAACTCCCACAAGTTCCGTCCCCTCGGCCTCGGCTTCGCCAACCTCGGCACCGTCCTGATGCTGCTCGGCGTGCCCTACGACTCCGACAGGGGCCGGGCCATGGCCGCCTCCATCAGCGCGGTGATGACGGGAGAGGCGTTCACGACCTCCGCCGAAATCGCCCGCACCAAGGGGCCGTTCGACGAATTCGCCAAGAACCGCGAGCCCATGCTCCGCGTCATGCGCATGCATCGCGACACCGCCTACGGCATCGATCGCGAGCAGTGCCCTGAGGACCTGTGGCGCGCGGCGTGCGAAGTCTGGGATCGCGCTGTCAGCACAGGGCAAGAGCACGGGTATCGCAACTCGCAGACCACGGTGTTGGCTCCTACGGGCACGATCGGCCTGCTGATGGACTGCGACACCACGGGCATCGAGCCTGACTTCGCCCTGGTCAAGTTCAAGAAGCTGGCTGGCGGAGGCTACTTCAAGATCGTCAACCAGTCGGTGCCCGGAGCACTGCAGCGCCTTGGCTACGGTCCGGCCGAGGTCCAGGAGATCGTCTCTTACATCTCCGGAACCAACACCCTGCTCGGTGCCCCCCACATCAACCGGGCAACCCTCAAGGAGCGGGGCCTGACGGACCAGGATTTGTCCAAGATCGAAGCGACTCTGGTCGGAGTCTTTGACCTCGACCAGGCGTTCGCTCCGTGGGTCGTCGGGCTCGACACCTACTCGCGCCTCGCCGTGCCGACCGATGTGGCCCACCGCCCGGGATTCTCGTTGCTCAAGCACCTCGGATTCACGACCGAGGAGATCAGCGAGGCTGGCGACGTGATCATCGGACGGATGACCATCGAAGGCGCGCCGCACCTCAGGCAGGAGCACTATCCGGTGTTCGACTGCGCGAATCGCTGCGGCCGCATCGGCCAGCGCTTCCTCCCCCCGGATTCGCACATCCGCATGATGGCAGCGGTGCAGCCCTTCCTGTCAGGAGCGATCTCCAAGACCGTGAATCTGCCGAACGAGGCAACGGTCGACGACATCAAGCGGCTGTACGAGGAGGCATGGAGGTTGGGGCTCAAGGCGGTGGCGGTGTACCGCGACGGCTGCAAGGCCTCGCAGCCATTGTCAGCATCCAGCGGGGCCAAGGTCTCGGACGATCAGGCGCCGACCAGCATCGAGGCGCCGATCGTGGTGCGCGACCCGAACGTACGGACACCGGGCCTGCGCGTGCGTCTGCCCAAGAAGCGCTCCGGGTTCACCCAGGAAGCACGCGTGGGCGGGCACAAGATCTTCCTGCGCACCGGCGAGTATGCAGACGGCTCCCTTGGCGAGATCTTCGTGGACATGCACAAGGAGGGGGCTGCCTTCCGCTCGCTCATGAACTGCTTCTCGATGTCCGTGTCGATCGGCCTTCAGTACGGCGTTCCCCTGGAGACCTTCGTGGACCAGTTCACGTTCACGCGCTTCGAGCCGCAGGGCATGGTCGAAGGCCACCCGAACATCAAGTTCGCCACCTCGATCGTGGACTACCTGTTCCGGGTGATCGGCATCGAGTACCTCAAGCGCTACGAGCTGGCGCACGTGCCGCCTGCCGACGTGCCGCAGCACAAGATCGAGGATCCGACCGAGCATCGTTCGAATGATCCGCGGAGCATTCCGCCGCCGCCACGCATGCCCGACGAGCCGCTCGAGGGGCTGGTGTCCGGCCGCATCGTGACCGAGGGCGCAGCCAACCCGCTGAGCCAGCACCTGGAAGAAATGATGGGCGACGCACCGGTTTGTGACAGCTGCGGCCACATTACCGTGCGAAATGGCGCCTGCTACAAGTGCCTCAACTGCGGAAACTCGATCGGGTGCTCCTGATCGGGATACACTTCCCACCGGCGCCGCCCCAGATGGGCCAGGGCTCTCCGATGCGGCGAGCCCTGGTGCGCTTCGACTCGTACGGCAGCCGCCTTTGATCTATCATTGCGCGCCCGTTGAAGGGAGGAAGTGGCCGTGAAGAACACGACATGGATCTGGATCGGATGTGTGGTTGCGCTTCTGTGCTCGGCGAGTGGCTGCAAGAAGGCCGAAGAGGAGCCCGCGGACGCGGCCCCGAGCGCCACGGCCTCGACCCCTCCAGCACCTGATCCCACCCCAACAGCTTCGGCTTCCGAGGCACCCAAGCCGCCTCCGCCTCCGGTTACCAATGTTGGAGGCGACATTTCAGGATGCTGCGCGGCGCTCAAGGCCGATGCGAGCAAGCTCCCGACCAAGGACAAGGGTCCCTACCAGTCCGCTGCCGCCGTCTGCGATGGCCTCGCTGGCAAGGTCAAGTCAGGAGCCATCAATGCGGCCGACGCCAAACGTACGGTTCGCGCCCAGCTCCAGCGCGCAACCTCCATTCCCGGGGCGTGCCGATAACTAGCATCAAGGACCACAGGAGAACTTCATGAGCAAGTACTTCGCTGCCGTCTCACTCGGTGCCCTCGTGGTGGCCCTGTCCGTGGCCTCCTGCAAGTGCAACAAGGAAGAAGAAATCCCACCGATGCCCTCAGCGCCGGTGGTCAACTCCACCCCTCCGCCGCCCGTGGAGCTCGCGGTCGAGGTGGATGCCAGCGACGACGCCGACGCGGATGCTGGCAAGAAGGCGACCGGCCCCTACAACCCGACCGGCCTGATGGCCTGCTGCAACGCCCTGGCCCAGAACGCCAAGTCCGCCCCGCCCACCCAGGCGCCGTTCATGCTCCAGGCCGCCGCTGCCTGCAAAGCAGCTGCCGCCGGCGGAAACACCGCTGGCGTCAACGCAGCCCTCCGCTCCGCAGGTATGGCGGGCTGCAAGTAATCCCCCCTCCGCAGCTCGCGGATGCACCCTCCAGGCGCATTGCGTTTGGCAATCGCCTGCGTTGCGCTAAGGTCCGCCGCCCCCCATGTCAGACTTCACGCTGGATGAGCTTCGCCGAGCAATCGCGTTGCTCGAGATGTTCGTAGCCAACCGCGCGCGCCTTTCCGAGGTCCCTGACGCCGAACGCGTGGCCCTGCTCGTCGCTGCCGGGCGAGTATCGCGCCCCACCCGCCACGAAGCACAGCGCGCCACCAAGGCGTTCCGCAAGACCAGCCGCAAAGCCGCCCAGGCCGCGGATCGCCAGGCCCGGGCATCCACCGAGATCCGCGAAGCGCGCAGGGCGGACGTGTTCTGCGCACCGCCGCAGCTCGTGGGCGCGCCCGAGACGCAGGACGACCGCCGGGAGCTTGCCCAGCCGCGGGCCTGCTACGTCTGCAAGGCTGAGTACCGCCGCTTGCACTTCTTCTACGACTCCATGTGCCCGTCCTGCGCGCAGCTCAACTACGAGAAGAGGTTCCAGACCACCTCCCTCGAGGGTCGTGTTGCGCTCATCACGGGCGCGCGCATCAAGATCGGATTCCAGGCCGCTCTCAAGCTGCTGCGCGCGGGCGCACGCGTGCTCGTCACCACCCGCTTCCCGCGCGACGCCGCCCAGCGCTTCTCCAGGGAGAGCGACTTCGACAAGTGGCGCGATCGAATCGAGGTCTTCGGCCTCGACCTGCGCCACTCGCCCAGCGTCGAGCTCTTTGCACGCTACCTGGTGCAATCCCGCTCCCGGCTCGACTTGCTGATCAACAACGCGGCGCAGACCGTGCGTAGACCCCCGGGCTTCTATGCCCACCTGCTCGATCTCGAGTCCAGGCGCTTCGAGGACCTCGCGCCCGAGGTGCAGCCCCTGTTGCGTGCCCACGAGGCGTGCAAGGCGGCGCTCAGCTCCCCTGCCCTGCGACCGGCTGCGCCCGAGTCCACGGCCGGGCTCGTGTCCTGGCGCGGAGGCGACGAGGGGATCGGAATTCGATCGCCAGCGATGCTCTCGCAGCTGATGTGCGTCGGCGACGATGCCGATGGAGGTCGCAAGCTGTTCCCTGCTGGCAGGACCGACGCGGACCTGCAGCAGATCGACCTGCGCACCATGAACAGCTGGCGTCTCGCCCTTGGCGACGTCCCCTCCGCGGAGATGCTCGAGGTGCAGCTGGTCAACGCGGTGGCGCCATTCATCCTCGCCAGCAAGCTCAAGCCGTTGATGCTCCGCCATCGCACCGACGACAAGCACATCGTCAACGTCAGCGCCATGGAAGGGCAGTTCGCACGTCGGACCAAGACCGACAAGCACCCGCACACCAACATGGCAAAAGCGGCATTGAACATGATGACGTTCACCTCCGCTCCGGACTACGCGAAGGACGGCATCTTCATGAATGCCGTCGACACGGGATGGGTCACCGACGAAGACCCTGTGGAGCTGTCGAGGCGCAAGCAGGAAGCGCACGACTTCCAGCCGCCCCTGGACATCGTCGATGGAGCCGCCCGTATCTGCGACCCTTTCATCTCCGGGCTTCTCACTGGCGTGCACGTGTCCGGCAAGTTCCTCAAGGACTACGCAGCCGTCGCCTGGTAGCGGCGCTCAGCCACCGGACGGAGCATTCACGTCGTTGGAGCTGCCGCCTTCTTCGCGCGCTCCTGCTTGGTCATCTTGCGCTTGAGCGCACGGCTCTCCTTGTCGGCCCCTTCCGAGAGCGTCGGATAGGTTGCCCGAATCCACTCCACCACGCGACCGTGCACGTCCGGACGAGCAGAGCACGCATCGAGAGCCAGCGAGGCACGACGCAGGACCTTGGCCGGGTCATCCCCCGCTTCAGCGATCCACGAGGTGAAGGTGCCCACGGATCGTGCAGGGAACTGCTTGACCAGCGAGGTCACGGACGCGCGCTTCGCCAGCTCTGGCTGCGTGTCGACGAGATCGAGGACCGGCGCCAGCACCCATGGGCCGAGCAGCACGAGCGTCTCCGTGAGGATGCCCGGCGATACTCCGCTTGCGTACGCGGCCAGGATCGGGGCAGCCCCGCGCACGTCGCCGAGAAAGCCGATGGCATGGACCGCGATGTTGGTGAGCTCTCGGTCCCCTCCTTGCAGCCAGGTCACCCACGTGTCCAACGCCTGCGTGTCTCCGAGATTCGCGAGCGCATAGGCAGCCGCTCGCCTGACCGCGGTCGTCCGGTCACGCATGGCTGCCCGAAGCGTGGGAATCGCCTCGTAGACCGCTGCGCTGGCCAGCGCATCGATCGCTGCGATGCGATCGTCCTTGAGCGATCCGGCGATGACCATCCGGCAGTGAGCTTCGACGTCCTGCGCCGGCATCTGCGGCCCGTTGAGCACCCGCTGGAGCTGGGCCGTGAAGCCTGCATCAAGGGGCTCGCCGCGCCAAAGTGCAACAAGGGCAGCCCGAGCCTCAGGCCGTGAAGACGATGCGAGCACGCGGAGGGCGGTGAGCTTGGTGAGCCGCGACGGGCATGGGAGCCAGGCGTGCGAACGCTCCCGCTCGCCGAGCACGCCCATGGCGCTTCGCACCGCAAGCTCAGGGCGGCTGGCCGCTGCTCTGAGCACGAAGGGCGTTGCGAAGCCATCGCCCCAATGCGGGTGCGTCTCGCGCACGAGCGCTTCTTCGTCGGCTGCTTCGTAGTACGCGCCGACGTGGTAGGCCCGTTCATACCGATTCAGCTCGCCGCGCGATTCCCTCGCCACGGCCACGTCGGGTGCGAGCACAGCCTCTGGCTTCGGGATCGCTACGCTCGGCATCGTGGGCAGACGCACAAGCCCATCTCGGTCCACGGGCGCAGTGCCGACGAGCCGCGTGAGAGCAATCCCGAGGACCTGGTAGAGCTTCACCAGCCCGTCCAGCGTCTCGATCGCGTCCTTGCCCGAAAGCGCCGCGAGCGCGTCGGCCTGCTTGGCGAGCTGGAGCTCCCTCAGCCGGGAAACGAGCGGGTCTACGAATCGCGGGGTCATGCCCACCACGCCTTCCTGGAAGGCTGCTGCCAGATCATCCCGGACTTCCCCGAGCCAGGTTGCGGCCTTGGACACTCCAGCGCTTTTCGCATCTTCCGCCCAGGTGGCGGCCCGGCTCGTCTCAGGCTCTTCTGCGCGATTGGCCCCCTCGTCCCCAAGCGGCAGCAGCGCTACGATGCCGTCCTTTCGCCCAACGACGGCAAGGGGAAACAGGCACGGCAGCGCGCCCTGAAGCGCCACGTCGCCCAGCACCGCAAGTGCCTCGACCCCAACCAGGGCGGCCATCAGCGCGTCCTCCTGCTCGCGCCCACCAGCAAGAAACAGCGTGCCCCCTTCGGTGTCCACGAAGCGCACGCGTCGACCGGTCGGCACGATCCAGTCGATGCGCACGAGCACGGGAATCCACGGAGGCGCAAACACGTCACGCCGTCGCTCCGACAGCGCGGCAATCGCCTGCGAGACCGAGCGCATGGCCTTGCCAAGGGCCCGTTGCAGGATCGCTTCATCGACAGGCGCGTCAGCCCCTTTCGCCTCCAGATCCAGGCGGCGCGGCGCAAAGGACGGAAACAGGCTTCCACTCGCGCCTCGAAGCACGCGGCCCGCGTACGACTCCTTGGGCGGCAAGCGCTTGGCGAGCGCGGCTGGCAGGATCTGCTTCTCGGAGAAGTGATCGCCGCTGGGAACCTCGATCAGACGGCTTTCCCGCAGCAGGAAGCCGTCCGGGGTCGTGCGCTGCACGAACGCGTATTCCACGAGCTCCAGGTCCGCGATCGGCTTGCGATCCTTCTTCGTCCAGGTGCGACCGATCAGCTCCTCCACGTGCTCTTCCGCGAGCGGCTCGCCAGCGAGGTGCTTTTCGAGCTTCCGCACAGTGAGCCACATGCTCGCGACGAGCGAGGCATAGGCTTCCTGCGGAAACGAGTCATCGCGACGCGCTGCGAGCCTGAGCAGCTCGGCCAGCTCCAGCGTATGCGCGGCGAGGCGACGCAGCCCGAGCTCCCGAAGCGATGTTGCCAGCTCCGCGACCTGCGTCGCGCGATCCGCTGCCAGCGCGAACACGCCGGTCTGCCAGAGCTCGCTCAGCAGCGTCGAGGCCTGCTCCACCCCCTTCTTGCGGGCCTCCGTGGGATCGACCTTGCCGCGCTTGACCGCAGCGCGCTTCGTCGCCCCCTCGCCCATCGCCGGTGCAGGGGGAGCTTCGGAAACCACGAACGCTTCGGGAGTCCTCGCCCAGCTCACGAGCAGAGCGGCAGCGTGCTTGCAGAAGGGGCGCGATCGCGCGGCCATGCACGAGCATCGGCCCGTGAGCTTGTCGTCGCCGAAAACGATCTGCGTCTTGTAGGGCGCGCTGCCTGAGCCTGCTGCATCCGCAAAGAGCTTGTTTCCATGACGCGACAGATGCGCGAGCCCACCGCGATCGGCGATCTCGGTCCCCTTGCCGAGCTCCGACGGGTCTGTGATGTGCTGGCGCAGCTCGGCCACAGGTACGGATCGCACTTCGCTCACGTCCCACCTCCTGCGGTTGCCTCCGCGATATCTTCGTTTCGCATGATGCGAGCCATGATGTCCACCAGGAGCCTCGGCGTGGCACCGAAGCAACGAACGCCGATCGCGGTGAGCTCCTTGGCGAGCTCGTGATTGTAGTGCGGCTTGCCCGCGTCCGAGAGCTTCAAGAGCACCAGCGTCTTGACCTTGGAGTCCACCAGCGCACGCATCCGCTCCAGGAACTCCTCGTTGCTGCCCGCTGTGTGGAACAGGTCTGTCAGAAGGATCAGGATCGTCTTCTCGTGCCGCTTCAAGTAGGTCTCTTCGGCGTATCGAAGCGCGCGGTTGTAGTCCTCGGCCCCTCCCAGCTGCGCGGTGAACAGCACCTCCACAGGGTCGGTGAGCACCGGTGTCATGTCCACTACCTCCTCGTGGTTGAACAGCACCAGGCGCGTGGCGAGCACGTCGAGAGAGGCGAAGATCGAAGCCATGATGGCGCTGTACACGCAGCTGACTGCCATGGAGCCGGACTGATCCACCAGCAGGATGATCTCCCAATCGCGCTGCTTTCTCTGGTTCGCAAAGAAGGAGATCGTCTCCGGAACGAGCCGTTTCCTCGATGCATCCCAGGTGCGCAGGTTCTTGCGGATCGTGCGCGGGTAGTCGATGTTCCGTGCGAGCTTCAGCGGGCTGTGGGCATTGCGGCGAAGCGCACCGTAGATCGCTGTGCGTGTCTCGGTCTCCAGCTGCTTCTTGAGCGCTTCCACCACCTCGCGAATGATCCCGCGAGCCGCATCCTTGGCTTCGTCGGGAACCAGACCCCGCATCGAGACGAGCGTAGCCACCAGATCCACGTTCCTCTCCAGGTGCGGAAGGGTCTCCGGCTCGAACAGCAGACGCGTCAATCCCTTCCGGTCCATCGCGTCTTTCTGCACCAGCGCAACCACGTCGTCCTTGAAGAACCGCCGCACCCTCCCCAGCCACTCCGGTACGTTCAGCTGGCTCTTGCCCTTCTGGCGGCCGTAGACGAACTCCATCGCTTCGTCGAGCGCTTCGCCCTCCTCCCCCTCGTCGCCACACAGCTCCACCAGCGACGCGATCCCGAGCGACGGGTGCGCGCTCTCTGCTTCGCTGCCCAGAACGAGGCGCCAGCGCAACAGCGCCTTGGCCTGCTCTTGTGTGAGAGGTGTGCTCATAGCAGATCGTCCAGGTCGTCCATGGCCTTCGACAGCTCGTCGCTCACCGCCCGTAGCTGCGCTTCATCCTTCTCGCTGACCACCCGCGCTGCAACCGAAGCCTCCTCCTGGGTTGCATGCCCCCGCACCGCGACCACGTTCTCCACCAGATACCGACGCTCGGTCTTGCCCAGCTCGGCCAAGGCGCGCCGGAGCATGGGCACAGCGTCCCGGAACGCCTCCACGCTCAGGCTCTGCAGATAGGCATCCAGGATCCCCACCACCAGAGGGTTCTTCACGATCGCAAGAGCATTGACCTCCAGGAACCCGACCAGGAACTCCGCTGTGCGCCCGGGCTCGCTGGTTGCACTCATCCGAAGCCGAAGTGCCGCATCCAGGTCGTCGTCGGTCCACAGACGAGACAGCAGCAGAAGCCCCGCTGCAGCGCCTGCGCAACGCGGAAGCGCGTCGAATGCGACGGCAACCTCGCGCATCGCCAGCACCCACGCATCCTTGTCCACCGTGTCTTGCGTGAAGGCCAATTCGTGCAGGACCCGAAGCGCCTCGGTCAGCGCTGGCGCCTCTTCGTCGCTCCCCCGCGCCGCGAACGGCATGCGGAGCGCCGCGCGCGCAAACGTCTTGACGAGCAGAGGCCCGATCACGTGCTCGTCCGCGCCCAGCGACTCGCGACTCGACCCATACGACACCAGCCCGGCCAGCGCGCGGCAGGCGCTGGCAAGCGACGGGAGATCGTCGTCGTGGGCTGCGAGCCTCTCGCACGCAGCGAGCGCCAGCGAGACGGTTCCCACCGCGTGCGTGACCACCGCATCCACGAGCACCGCAGTCGCGTCTTCGGCCTTCTTGGCCTCCCCGAGCCGTTGGTTGAGCGCGTGCTCCGTGGCGATCGCAAGGGACTCGCCGAGCACGATCGCTTCCACCAGCGCGATCTCCGTGGAGGGCGTCCACTGGCATGTCCACGCTTCCCGGACCCGAGACAGGCTTTCCATGCCCGCTTTCGGGGCCCCGCCCCGCTTCTGCGCGGTCAGCGCTCCGTAGGGGATCTGCAGGGTGCGGAGCCGATGCAGCAGCACGCTGATGCTCACGTGCACGGGGTCGGACAGGCGCAGCGCCACAGCCTCGGCTTCGTCGCTCTTGGGAAGCTTGAAGTGCGCAATGGCTGCCCAGAACTCCTCCTGCAGCGAGTTCTTGCCAACCCCTTTGGCCACACGTCCCACCCCTTTGCCCACGACCGTGCCCCACAGGAAGCTGTCCACGTGAGCTGACTCGCCCCGACACAGCGTCGCAATCGTTGCCTCCCGCACTTCGTCGAGGCCAGGCCCGCTCTTGCCCCGGATCTCCGACAGCAGGCACGCGAGCCGATACGCTTCGATGGTGTCCGCAAGGGATACGGAGAAGCCGCGAAGCCTCAGGTGATCCGTGAAGTCGACGAGCACCTCCAGCGCCGCACGCCGGTAGTCGCCGCCTGCGTCGTGGGCCCGTTGGTGGAAGAACGGTGCGCGATTGCCAGCCCCGTACCCTGTCTGCTCGGCGAGCCGCGGAAAGCTGTACGGAATCACTGTCACCGTGGTGGGCACGGTCCTGGAGAATCGCGCAGCCGCGGACGGATCGACGTCGCCGGAAGCGATCGCCGCAGCGTGAGCAGCCCCGAGCACGACAACGATCTTCTCGGGCGCAATGCCGTCGGCCAGGGCAGCCTCGATCGCTGCGAGCATCACGGCGTCGCGAGCCCGCGATTGATCCTCACGCGGTCCGCCGTGTCGTACCACGTCTGCAAAAGCCATCAGCGCCGCGTGAAATGCGTCTTCCTGGTAGTCGGGCGCCTCGAAGCTCGCTTCCCAGAACTCCTCGAACGTTCGATACCCGGATCGGGCCGTCACTGCGTCGTGGGGCGATGTCGCGTCCGCGGACGCCTCCTGCTCGGACTTCGACTCCAGAGCCTCGTCGGAAGGCATCTCTTCGTCGTCTGCCAGCGATTGCCCTGACGCTATGTCGATGAAGCGCGCCACTTTGCCATGGGTGCTCGCCCAGCGCACTGCAACGTACTCCGGCGAGTAGGTCACGAACGGCCAGACCACGGAGCCAGGGGTGCCATCCGTCCGATAGGCGAGCACTGCAATCGGCGGAACGGTCTCCGGGTCCGTCAGCACGCCGAGCATTCCCTCCGCATCCGAGGGCCCCTCCACCAGGACCAGATCAGGCGCGACGCGCTCCAGCATGCTCAGCAGCACCGCACTCGCCCGCGGCGAATGATGCCGCACCGGGAAGAGGTGGACCCGATCGATCGCTCTCACGCCGTCGTCCGGAATGCGATCCTGGCCGCTGCGGAGAACTCCTTCCACGCGCCAGCACGCCCCTTCGCCACGGTCTCGAAGTACTCGCGAACAGCCTTCAGATCGTCAGCCCCCTCCTTGGCGACCGCGCCCACCAACGCTCTGGCGAGATCGTTCGGAGAGACCGCGCCAGAGCCGAAGCTCTGGGCGAGGATCCCACTCTGGAACAGCACGCTGATGGCTTCTGCTGTGGAGAGCACAGCGCCCGTGGCCTTGACCTTGGTCTTGCCGTCCTTGGTGATCCCCGCGCGAAGCTCCTGGAACATCGTGACCAGCATGCGCGACAGCTCTTCAGGCGCAGGCGCCCCAACCTGGTAGTCGCTTCTCAGCTCTTCCTCGCGTTTCTTGACGATCCGAATCTCCTGCTCGAGGTCAGAGACCACCGGAATCACCACGAAGTTGAAGCGCCGTTTGAGCGCAGCGCTCATCTCGTTGACCCCGCGATCCCGCGTGTTCGCCGTGGCCAGGATGTTGAACCCACGTTGCGCCCCCACGATGCTGCCCAGCTCCGGAATGGCGATCTGCTTCTCGCTCAGAATCGAGATGAGCGCGTCCTGCACCTCTTGCCCGGTGCGGGTGATCTCTTCGAAGCGGGCTATCTTGCCTTCGCGCATGGCCCGAAGGATCGGCGAGGCGACGAGGGCCTTTTCGGATGGCCCCTCGGCCAGGAGCAACGCGTAGTTCCAGCCGTACTTGATGTGCTCTTCGCTGGTGCCCGACGTGCCCTGCACGATCAGCGCGGATGTGCCCGAGATGGCCGCCGTCAGGTGCTCGGACAGCCAGCTCTTCGCTGTACCCGGCTCTCCAGCCAGCAGCAGCGCCCGGTCCGAAGCCAGAGTCGCCACTGCCACCTCCACGATGGCCCGGTCTCCTATGTACTTTGCCGTGATCGGCACGCCTCCGACCGGCTTGTCGCTGCCAAGCACATACCGGATCACGCTTTGAGGCGTCATCGCCCACCCCGGGGGCCGCGCCCCGGAGTCGCTGGCAATCAATGCCTCGATCTCTGCCTGGTACTTCCGCTCTGCGGGAACACGGGTCTCTGACACGCACCCAGCCTACTCCGGCAGCCTTTGGAAAACCACTGCCCGGCATTGCCAGTCGTATCGCCCGACCTGCCTGCTGCGCACCGGAGCCGCGCACCGCCGATGTCGCCCCATCGGCGCACGCCTGCGCGTTGCGGCTTAGATCGAGCATTTGCCCCCTCCGAGTGCTAGCGTCGCGGAGATGACAGCCGAAGCGAGAATCGGAACCACACTCGATGGTTGCTACCATCTCCGCAGGGAGATCGCGCGCGGCGGCATGTGCGTGGTCCTCGAGGCCGAGCAGGTCTTCACGGGACGAGTCGTGGCCATCAAGGCTCTCAACGACCAGCACGTGGGACGCGAGAGCTCGAAGCAACGTCTGCTGCGCGAGGCCAAGCTCCTGGAGCTGTGCCGCCACCCGAATGTGGTCGAGATTCTTCACGCGGCAGTGGACCCGGCCGGCTCGCCGTACCTGGTCATGGAAATGCTCGAAGGGCGCACCCTCGCCGGCTTCCTCACCGCACGCCAGCGCCTTCCGTTCGACGACACCATGAGCCTCGCACGCCAGCTCAGCCGCGCGCTCACTCATGCCCACGCCCGAGGCATCGTTCATCGCGACGTCAAGCCGGCCAACATCCTCATCGTTCGCGATGCGACCGGGGCCGAGACGGTCAAGCTCATCGACTTCGGAATCGCTGCTGTCACAGGCTCTGCCGCGCGCCCTGGCGAGCCGAAGATCACCAAGCTCGGAGAGATCATCGGCACCGCCGAGTACATGGCTCCTGAGCAGTTCCTCATGAGCGACGAGGTCGATCACCGCTGCGACGTCTACGCGCTAGCCGTGCTCGTCTTCGAGTGCCTCTCCGGCGCAGTTCCCTACCCAGGGGACTTTGGCGACGTCATCCTGCAGGTCACAACGGCCCCGATTCCGTCCATTCGAGCCAAGTGCCCAGAGCTGAGCGCGGAGCTCGACGCAGTGCTGCAGCGGGGCATGGCCCGCGACCGGGAGGCTCGCTTCCCGGACGTCGCAGCGTTGGCGGGTGCCTTGGCCGCCCTCGGTGGCCAGGCCGCCTGCACCTCCCTGCTCGGCCCTTCCCCGGCCTCCTTGCGGCCTCGTGCCGATGCGGCGTCTCGTGAGCAGATCACCGCCACCCAAACGCCCGATTTCAAGCAGCGGCGCCGCTTTGCGCGCCAGCCCTTCGTCACTCCGATCCGCATGGTCACCTCTGCTGGCGTGACCTACGACGGGCGCAGCGAGGACATTTCCGAAGGCGGAATGCTCGTTTTGATCGATCGGGCTTGCGAAGGAACCCAACCTGCCGAGCTGAAGTTCGCCATGCCGATGTCCGGAAGGATCGTCAAAGTGCAGGTCACGACCCGCTGGGTCAAAGGGTCACGCGGAAAGGCCGCTGCCGGCCTCGAGTTCAACGCACTGCCCGAAGACCTCCGAAAGGAGATCGCAGAGTACACCGCGGTCATGGGCAAGACGGGCAGCGCCTAGCCCGACCGGAGTCGCTGGAGCACGCCGTTTCGGCACGCCGACTCGGCGCTCGCCCGGCCAGGGCATGCTGAACTAGCCAATCACCCCCTTCACCGCCTTGAAAAAGCGCTGTGAATAGCCTTCTCGTCGCTGTGCCGAGGCGTGGCACCAACCCTGCACAAGCCGGGTGTGGGCACCACGACCATGAACTACCTCGATAGCCTCCTCCCTTGCGCGAACACGACCTGCACGATCGAGGACCGCCAGCCTTGTCTGGGCGAGAGCCTGCGCCCGGTCGCCGTCACGCTTCGTCCGGAGTCGAGCCCGAGCTTGGCGCCGGCCGCGCCCGCAAGCGAGCAGAAGCCTTTGCGCACGACCCGCCTGCTGCCTCGTCTGTTCACCAGGCTGATGGCTGCTGCTTCGCTGCTGATGCTCGGCGCCGCAGCCCATGAACAGCCTCGCACGGCGCCCACGGCGGTGCTCGGCGCCGCGACTCCGCGGGTCACCTCCACCGGCAAGGCGCAGCGATGGCAGCAGCGCGATGTCCGCGTGACCCTCGACCCCTCGATCGAAGCGCTGGGCCCGGGCGCCATGGATGCGGTCCGCGGCGCTTTCGGCACCTGGATCAGCGCAGGGGCCAAGCTGCCGTCGCTGGTGCTGGAGAACGCCGCGAGCGAAGGCAAAGCCGAACGCGACGGAGTCAACCGCGTGATTGCCGCTCCAATCGACATCCCGGGTCACAAGCACGACCTGGCCCTGACCCGTTCGTACGTCGATGACGCCACGGGCGAGATCCTCGAATCGGACATCATCATCAACCTGGAGTACCCCTTCGCCAGCGTCGCATCGCATTCGGACGAGCAGGAGGAAGAGGTATCCTGCCAGGAGCAGTACGATCTGCCGAGCATCGCCACGCACGAGGCTGGGCACTTCTTCGGGCTGGGCGAGGACTGGAGCGAGACGAACACGACGATGTACTTCGACACACCAGTGTGCGACACGCTCAAGCGTCAGCTGCACCCACAGGACACGCAGGCCATCGAAGGGCTGTACGCCGAGGGATTCAAGGGCGAGGATCCCGGTGCTTCTTGTGCGATGAGCACGGGTCAGCAGAGCTCCGCCGGCGCAGCAGCGCTCCTTGGAGCGTTGGTTGCTGCGCTCGCCATCAGGCGCGCCCGCAAAGCTGGAAGGATCGCGAAAGCTGCATAGGGGCTCAGAGCCATGATCGAGCATGCAGAGTTCACCGTCGAAGAAGGAGACACCCAGAAAACGGAGCTTCCCCCCAACCTGGGTCTGAGGGACCGCGCTTCGCTCGTCGCCATCAACGGTCACGAAGCGGGGCGGGTCTTCTCGCTCTCGGGTGAGGTGCTCGTCGGACGCGCCATGCAATGCCAATTGCGTATCGACGAGCCTGGGGTCAGCCGGGTGCACGCCAAGGTCGTCGCCAACGGGCGGCAGTGCATTCTGAGCGACTTGAACTCCCGCAATGGGGTCTTCGTCAACGGCCAGCGCGTCACCACGGCGGAGCTGCACCATGGGGATCGGGTGAACTTCGGCCCTTCGAGCGTGATGCGCTTTGCACTTGCAGACGAGCAGGAGGAGCGGCTCGCGCGGGAGCTGTACAGGTCCGCGGTGCGCGATGCGCTGACCGGGGTCTTCAATCGCGGGCACTTCGAGGAGCGGATTGCGGCTGAGCTCGCGTATGCGATGCGACACCACACCGAGGTGGCCCTCGCCATGCTCGACATCGACCATTTCAAGCGGATCAACGACAGGCTCGGCCATCCGGCGGGAGACCAGGTATTGCGAGAGGTGGCCGGCGCCATCGCACGCTCGGTGCGTGCCGAGGACCTGGTTGCCCGCTACGGTGGCGAAGAATTCGTGGTCATGGCCCGCGGGATCAACATCGATGGCGCGAGCGCAATGGCAGAGCGCATCCGCAGCCGGGTAGGCGCGTTGTCCGTGCACTGGGAGACCACGCCGATCCCGGTGACGCTGAGCGCAGGGGTTGCCCTGTTCTCCGAGTGTGGTGGTGATCGCACTGGCAGGAGGCTCGTGGAGCTCGCCGACTCGCGCCTGTACGCAGCCAAGACCGCGGGTCGCAACCGCGTCATCGCATGCTGATGGTCCCGGCGCCGCTGCCGCCCGACCTGATCGGCTCCTGATCTATCGACCCGATTCGCGCTCCACGTACTGAGCGATCTCGCGCCGCACCGGATGCGCCAGGGTCATGAACTCGAGCCCGACCGCCGCCTTTCCATGCGCATCTCGGACCCACCGCGTGGTCGCCTCCGCTCCGACCGCGCTGCCCGTGATCGGAGACGTGAAGTAGACCCACACGCGCGCATTGTTCGGGCACTGGCTCTCCGCAAGCACGAGCAGCCCTCCTTCGGAGACGTCTTCGGTTCTGCCGCGAACCGGAGTCGCTCCCGCAGCCACGATCCGCACCGGCGTCACGTAGGGCGCGCGCGGGTAGCGTCTGCGCTGGACCCCGGCCGGCTCTGCGGCAGGCCCCAGGGACACAATGGTACGGGCTGGCGGCACGGTGGACGGAAGCGAAGCCACGAGGTTTCCCCGTGCCTTCATCCACGATTCGAGCGCCTCCTGCATCTGGAGCGCAGAGCCGTAGCGCTTGTCCGCCGATGCAGCCATCGCACGCGAGATGGCCGCGGACAGGGTAGGGTCCACCGCTGGCCGCTTCATCGCTGCGTCGGGCGGGGCGCTCGCCAGCAGGACCTTGACCGCGACCTCGCAGAACCCCCCGCTGTAGGGCACCGTACCGGTGAGGCACTCGTACAGCGTCACCCCGAGTGAATAGACATCGCTGCGGCGGTCGATCACACCCGGGCGTTGCACGACCTCGGGCGCAACGTACTCGGGCGTCCCGAAGAACTCGCCTGCACTGGTGATCTTCGCGTCCGCCAATGCCGTCGTCGTCGGTGATGTCCCGGGCTCCACGAGCGCGGAAATGCCAAAGTCGATGAGACATGGCTCGAACTCGCCCTTGGCGCGAGCGACCAGAACGATGTTTCCAGGCTTCAAGTCGCGGTGCACGACGTTGTGGTCATGCACGCGGGCAAGGGCTGAGCACATGGCTGCGCCCACCTGGACCGTGTCGTCAATGCTCAGCGTCCCGCGCGACGCCAGGATCCCTTCGAGCGTGCGCCCCTCGAGCATCTCCATGACGAGGTACGGCGCGCCCCGGTCCTGCACGCCCGTGGCGAGAAGCTCCACGACGTTGGGGCCCCGGCACAGCTGCAGTGCTTTGGCCTCCCGCTGCAACCGTCGTCCCGCATCCGGATCCTGCACGAGCTCCTCTCGCAGCACCTTCAGCGCTACATCCCGACCGGTGGGCAGATCTCTCGCGCAGTACACCACGCACATCCCACCGCGCGCGATCTCTCGACGGACTTCATAGCGGCCGCCTACCCGGGCGCCCACGGCCAGCTCGGTCATGGCAGCCTGACCTCCAGCCACGCGCAGGGTCCGCCCGAAGCCCGCGTCGTTCCGGCGCTGGCAACTCCCTGCACCTCGCGGGACCGCTCAAGCCCGAGTACCTTCATGGAGCTCCGCCGCTGGTGTTCGCAAGCCACCGGCTGAAGGCGCTCACCACAGCCGGATCGAACTTGCGCCCGGACAGCTTGTGGATTTCTGCCACCGCATCCTGTCGGGACCACGCCTTCTTGTAGGGACGATCGTGCGTGAGTGCATCGAACACGTCTGCCACGGCGGTGATCCTCGCCGCGATCGGGATGGCGTCGCCCTTCAAGCCCGTCGGGTATCCGGTGCCGTCCCAGTTCTCGTGGTGAAAGTGCGCAATCTCCTCGGCACGTTGCAGAAGCTGGAACTGGCTCCCCGCGAGCAGCTTGGCCCCCTTGGTGGTGTGGGTCTTGATCTCGTCGAACTCCTCGGCCGTCAGCTTGCCCGGCTTCAAGAGGATCGCATCTGGGATCGCGATCTTTCCGACATCGTGCAGGGTCGATGCGCGCTCGAGCAGCTCCACCTCGGCCATCGACATGCCCAGCTCAGCCCCGATCCCGCGTGCCATGGCCCCAACGCGGTGCGTGTGCTCCCCAGTGTCGTCGTCGCGGAATTCAGCAGCCTGCGCCAGCCGCTCCAGAATCTCGAGCTGTGCCTGACGCAGCTCCATCGTTCGATCGAGCACGCGCCGCTCCAGATCATCCTTCTGCGATCGCACCGTACGGTAAAGCAGATGTGCCTCCAGAAGATTGCGCACGCGGAGCTTGATCTCCGTGGCATCAAAGGGCTTCTGCAGGTAGTCGCTCGCGCCGGACGCCAGGCACCGCTTCTTGGTCTCCTCCTCGGTGTTGCCAGTGAGCACCAGAATGGGAGGAAACCCGACCTCCTCCATGTACGGGATGAGCTCTGCCATCACGGCAAAGCCGTCCATCTTCGGCATGGAGAGATCCAGCAGCACCAGGTCCGGTCGGAACTCGCGGAACAGCAGCGTTGCTTGCTCAGGATGGGTGGAACCCTTCACCTCCGTGTGGCCGGCGCGACGCAGCACGCGGGAGATCAGCTCGACGCTCGCGACTTCGTCGTCGATCACCAGAATCTTGGACTGAAGCAACTCTTCGGTCGGTGCGCTCATCGTCCCCTCACCTGCTTGCCATTCCCTGCCGCCAGTGGCAGCGGCTGCGGCGAGTCTAGCGTATTTCCAAGATATCTGTGCGGTCCACAGCGAGGGTCGTCAATACGGCAAGCGGTCCGCACCCCATCCAAAGCGGTTATGTCCCGACACGAATCCCACCGCCCGATGTGGCGTTGGACTCTCTCGCCTACGAGTGCACATGTCAAGCCCAGCGGCCAGGCTCGGCCCGGCGCTGCCCATCCTCTCCACGCCGCGGAGTCGCTCCACCGCGCGCACGCTCGCGACGCTCAATCCTGACGCGTCTTGCCGCTCGCGATCTCCGCCAACAACGCTTCCACGCGCGTCTGCGCATCCTGCCCGTCGTCGAACACGAACTTCAGCTCCGGAGTGCGACGCAACTCCAGCTTGGCGCCCAGCTTGCGGCGCAGCATGGCTGATGCGCCCTTGAGACCTCGAAGCGCATTCTTGCGTTGCTCGGGGCTGTCGTCATGGCTCAAGCGAACCAGAACCCGTGCGTGCTGCAGATCGTCGCTGACCTCCACGCGCGTGATCACCACGCGACGCAACCGAGGATCCTCGACGTCGCGATCCAGCACGGTCGCAATCTCCTGGCGCACGCGCTCTGCGACCCGAACCGAACGCTTCACTTCTCCGACCACGTTCCGCTCCTTGCTTCAGTCCGCATCGCCTTCATCGAGCGGCTCGTAGGCGCCAAGCTGCTCAATTCCGCCACGGATGCCCCTTCCGCCGAATCCGAACGGCACGACCTCGGTCGCACGATCTGCCAGGACAGCGTCAGGCAGGCTCCCAGCCATGCTGGCAGCTTTGGCCATCATCTCGTCGCACACCGCCGCCTCGTTGCTCACGACGGCCACCGCGATCGTGGCGTGCTGCGGATGCTCGAGGTCCCCGACCTCGGCCACCGATACGTGCATGCGCGCCTGGAGCCGATCCTTGAAGGATCGAACGACCTGGCGGCGGTCCTTGAGGCTTCGTGCGCCAGGGATTTGGAGCACCAGCCGCTGTACACCGACGAACATGATTCTTCTTCTTGGTCGAGGCGCCGACGGCAACCCGGCGCCGCGGGATGACCTTGCTACAGGGTCGCAGCCACTTCCTCGACCTCGTAGCACTCCACGATGTCGCCCACCTTGATGTCACTGAACCCGTCGAACGACACGCCGCACTCGAAGCCCTTCTCGACCTCGCGAGCGTCTTCCTTGAAGCGTTTGACGGTGGCGAACTTGCCCTCCCACACCTGGACCGCGTCGCGAACCAGACGGACCTTGGCGTTACGACGGATGATTCCGTCCTGCACCATGACGCCGGCCACTGTGCCGATCTTCGCGATGTGGAACGTCTGACGAACCTCTGCATGGCCCAGGTTCTTCTCGACCTTGGTCGGGCCGAGCATGCCGAGCATCGCCTTCTTGATCTCGTCCACTGCGTCGTAGATCACCGTGTACGTGCGAATCTCGATCGACTCGGTCTCTGCGACCGATCCGGCCTTGCCCGCGGTTCGCACGTTGAAGCCGACGATGATCGCCTTGGACGCCACGGCGAGGTTGACGTCGCCCTCGGTGATGCCACCGACCGCGGCGTGGATGATCGCGACCTTGACCTTCTCGGTGCTCAGCTGCGCCAGCGCCTCGGCCAGCGCTTCCACCGAGCCCTGCACGTCGGCCTTGATGATCAGCCGCAGCTCGAGGTGCTCGGACTCCGCCATGCGCTTGGCCAGCTCTTCGAGCGTGACCTTCGCACTGGCCGGAATCAGGCTCTTGGAAACCCGGGATTTGCGGCTCAGCGCGATCTCCTGGGCCTTCTTCGGGTCCTTGACCACGTGCGCAGGATCGCCGGCGTTCGGCACCTCGGACAGACCGAGGATCTCCACCGGTGTCGCCGGCCCCGCCTCCGCCACCATGCGTCCGCGATCATCGGTCATCGCGCGAACCTTGCCGTACGCTGCGCCGGCCAGAAGGATGTCCCCTGTGTGCAGCGTCCCGTCGGTCACCAGCACACGCGCCACCGGACCGCGGCCGCGATCGAGCAGCGCTTCGAGCACATGGCCAACCGCCGGGCGGGCCGAGCCTGCCTTCAGATCCATGACTTCGGCCTGCAGCAGGATCATCTCCAGAAGCTGGTCGACGCCCTGGCGCGTCTTGGCGGACACGTCCACGAAGATCGTTTCGCCGCCCCACTCCTCGGGCACGAGCTGCATGTCCGCAAGCTCGCGGCGGACGCGCTCGGGCGACGAGCCTGGCTTGTCGACCTTGTTGACGGCGACGATGATCGGCACCTTGGCAGCGCGCGAGTGATTCACGGCCTCTCGCGTCTGCGGCATCACGCCGTCGTCAGCCGCCACCACCAGGATGACGATGTCCGTGACCTGGGCGCCGCGCGCGCGCATCGCAGTGAACGCAGCATGTCCCGGCGTGTCGAGGAACGTGATGACGCCGCGGGGCGTGGTCACGCGGTAGGCACCGATGTGCTGCGTGATTCCGCCAGCTTCCTGCGCAGCCACGTTGGTCTTGCGGATCTGGTCCAGCAACGATGTCTTGCCGTGGTCGACGTGACCCATGACCGTAACGATGGGCGGGCGCGTGATGAGATCGGTCTCCTCGGCTTCCCCTTCGGAACCGCGCGCGATCCCCAGCGCCTCCTCCTCGGAGACAGCCACGTCTTCCACGCCCCAGCCGAACTCGCTCGCAAGAAGCTTGGCCGTGTCGGCGTCGAGCGTGGAGTTGATGTTCACGCCAGGCATGCCCATCGACAGCAGCTTCATGAGCACTTCGGTCGCCTTCAGGCTCATGCGCCCGGCAAGGGTCTGCAGCGAGACCTTCTCTTCGATCTTGATGACCTTCTTGTGCTCCGACATCTCCTTGGTGGAGGGAGCTGCGGCCGGACGTCGAACCTGAGAGCCCATGCCCTGCGGTCCGCGCCGGCCCTTGTTCGCCCACGGCCCCTTGCGCGCATTGGCGGCAGCTCGGGGATCCGGCTTTCCTGCCGCTCCGGCCTTGGGATCGTATTGCACCCGGCGAGGGATCGGCCCTGCGGGCGGACGCACCGAAGGCGCGACAGGCATGGGAACGCCAGGGCGCCCGGCCCAGGTCTCGATGCCCGTGCGAGGCGACTGGGCCACGCGCGGAGGCGCAGGCGTCGGCTCCGGCTTGGGCGCAGGCTCGGAGGTGGGCTTGGAGGCTGGCCGCGTCTCGACCGGTTCCTCAGGCTCTGGTGCGCCGGCAGCTGCAATGGGTTCCGGAGCCGCTGCGGGCTCCAGCTCGACCGGCGGGCTGACCGGCTCGGCCGCCGGCTCCTCATGCGCCACCGGTTCCACGGGCACCGGAGCTTCCTTCTCAGGCTCGATCTCCGGCGCAGCCGCGACTTCATGGTCGACGACCGGCTCGACGGGCGGAGGAGGTGTGGGGATCTTTTCGACCGCGATCGCAGGAGCCACGGGCTCGGGCTCTGAATCGACGGGCGGCGGCTCTTGCTCCACGACCGGGGCGACCGGAGGCTGCTCGATGGCTGCGAGCTGCTCAGGTTCCTCCTGCAGCCGTGTCTTGGACTCGGGCAGGGGTGGAATTGGCGGCAAGCCCTTGGGTTGGCGCTTGACCACGGTCTTGCGAACGACAGGTGCCGGCTCAGGGGCTGGCGGCGGCTCTTCGGGCCGGGAGGGCTTGGCCACCGCGCGGCGCTTGACCACGGTGGGTCGTATGCGCTCTTCGACGCGCGCCGGAGACTTCGCCTTTTCGAGGTGCCGCTTGACCCGCTCGATCGCGTCGGTGTCGACGGCGCTCATGTGGTTCTTCACCTCAGCAAACCCAAGCGACTGTAACGTCGCCACCAGGGTCTTCTGGTCCACGTTGAGTTGCCGAGCGACCTCGTAAACCCGAACCTTGCTCATCGAACCTCCGAAACAGATCGAACACCGTCCGCAGCGCGGCAGGTCATCAAGACCGACGCACCGATTTTGGCGCTCTGAATTCCAAGAACCGACACTTCAACACGACAGACCAGGGAAGCCAGCAGCGCCTTCGTGCCCCAGGCAACCGCACGCCCCTCGGAAACGGCTTTCTGGATAGAGCGCGACGAGCTGCAGCCGCCGGCGTCGCGAGCCACGACGGCCAGAGCGAGGTCTTCGCGCATCAGGGCGGTGTCGACCGCCTCGAAGCCGATGACCACCAGGCCCGATCGCGCCGCGGAGCTGAGCAGCCCCTCGATTCGTCGATCCGCAGCCTCCACCAGCAGCTGGCACAGGGAAGCTGCATCGCAGCGCACGGCCATGCCGAAGCTGCGGGACAACCCCTTGCTGGCCGCCTTCTCCACGCAGGAAACGCTCGGATGCACGTGGGCGCCGCGCCCGAACGTGCCCCCGGCGAGATCGAACGCGACCTCGCCGTCCGGCCCGACCACCACGCGCACGAGATGCTCGCGCACGTCGGCCTTGCCGCACCCGATGCAGGTGCGTTCAGGCCCTTGGCCTTTTCGCCGAACCCGGGCTTCCTGCACTTCGATCACTCCTCGCTTCCTTGCACGGGCGCAGGAGCCTCGGCAGCCGCGCGTCGGGCTTCGGCACGCGCCTGCTCGAGCACCTTCTGCTCGCTATCCACGAAGTACTGCGCACCCTGACGGATGGACCGCGCCTTTTTGATTCCGAGACCGGTGCGGATGGCCAGACGATCCACATCCTCTCGAAGGATGTCCTCCACCGTCCTGTAGCCGGCGTCCTCCAGCAGCCCGAGCGTGCGCTGCCCGACGCCCCGGATGAACATCAGACGCTCACGCTCGCTCAGGGGCTCGGCGCGTTGCGCGGCAGCCTTGATTCGCTCCTGGCGCAGACGCTCCATCGTCTCCTCGGCGTGCTCCTTCATCTTGTTGGCGACTTCCTGCCCGCCGAGGCCAGGAATGCCCGCCAGCTCCTCCACGGAAGCCTCCGCGACCTCTTCGAGGGAGCGGAATCCGAGGCGGTACATCGACTTCGCGATCGTCTCGTTGACCAGATCGATCTGCTGAAGCGCGGTCATCGCCTCCTCTTCGATCTGCTTGAACTTCGACTCGCTGATGATGTCGAGCTTCCACTTGGTCAGCGCTGCGGCGAGCCGCACGTTCTGCCCCTTGCGCCCGATGGCCAGGCTGAGCTTCTCGTCAGGCACTACCAGCTCCATGCGCCCGTCCGCCTCGTCGACGATCACCTTGGTGACCTCGGCAGGCTGGATGGCCGCGATGACGTAGCGGGCATGGTCGCGATCGAAGGGCACGATGTCGATCTTCTCGCCGCGCAGCTCCTGGACGACCGCCTGGACACGGGCGCCCTTCATGCCGACGCACGCGCCCACCGGATCGACGTCCGCATCGCGTGAGGTGACCGCGATCTTGGAGCGCGAGCCGGGCTCGCGGGCCACGCCCACGATCCGCACGATGCCTTCGTAGATCTCGGGGACTTCGGCTTCGAACAGCTTCTCGACGAGCTTGGGGTCGGAGCGCGACAGGATGATCTGGGGCCCCTTGGCCTGGGGATCGATCTCCTTGACGTAGGCAACGATGCGGTCGCCGGGACGGTAGGTCTCTCGCGGGGTCTGCTCCTTGAAGGGGAGCATGCCCTCGGTGCGTCCGAGGTCCACGATGATGTTGTTGCCCTTCTCGAATCTGCGGACGATGCCGCGGATCAGCTCGCCTTTGCGGTCCTTGTACTCGCCGTAGATGATGTCGCGCTCGGCATCGCGCACGCGCTGCAGCAGCACCTGCTTGGCGGCTTGCGCTGCGATGCGTCCGAACGCCGCGCGCGCCTGCTTGAGCTTGAGCAGATCGCCGAACTCCTCGTCCTGCGTCCGCGCTCGCTCTGCGTCATCCGCACGCCAGAAGACCTGGAACCCGAGCTCCTCGCCGATGTCCGCCTCGAGGCCGTACTTGCGCGCGTCCTCGAGCGAGATCTGCCGCTCTGGCTCCTCGACCTTCTCCACCACCGTCATGTACTGGAACAGGTCAACCTGCCCGCTGTCCTCGCTGAAGCGCGCCTCGAGCTCGCGCGTTGCGCCAAATGCGCTCTGCGCCGCCTTGTGAATGGCCGCCTCGACCGATTCGATGAGCACCTTCTTCTCGATGCCCTTCTCCTTGGCCACCTGTTCGAGAATCATCCCGAGATTCGTATCGGATCCTGCGAAGTCCGGAGGAGATCCCATGTTCGTCCTGCTCCGTGGTCATCGCCCTTTCTTAGGGCGCTTGCTCTGCTGCTTTGGGTCGTTCTTGCGTTTCGGTTGTGAGGGAAACTCGAAAACCAGATGCGCGAGCTTGATCGAAGACAGCGGGGCCTCGACGGGCGCGCTGCCTTGATCGATCACCACCCGGTCGCCTCGCACCCCCTGGAGCTTGCCGCGCAGCGCACTCTGGCCGTCCGGCAAGGGCTCGCTCAGCACGATCTTGGCTGCCTGTCCTGCAAATCTTTCGAAGTCCGCCGCGTGGCGCAAGGGGCGCTCCACGCCAGGGGACGACACCTCGAGGGTGTACGCATGCGAGATCGGATCAGACACGTCGAGCGCTGCGGAGATGTCCCGGGAGATGTCCGCGCACAGGTCCACAGTCACGCCGCCGGACGGCGCGGTCGAGCCCTCTTGCTCGATCATCACGCGCAGAACCCAGCCTGTGCGCTCACGGCGCAGCTGCAGGTCGAACAGGACCACGCCGTGCGCGCAGAGCACCGGGCGCACCACGGCCTCCACTGCCAGCAAGTCCTGCTCGTCGCGCTTGTCTGTACCGGGCACTTCCAACTCGACCTTCCTGAACAATCCTCACCGACGGCGCCCACGCGTCGGCCGGGACACTACGGCGGGGACCTGACCGAACGCGCGGGCTCGTAAAGAGGCCCAACAAAACGAAAGCGGACCCTGTGGGGGTCCGCCGCGGTCCACCCGTCTTTACGGAACGCAAGATACTCGCCTCGCCCCGGATGCGCAAGCCAGTACCTCGCACGGTCGCCTACCCCGCTCACCCACGGATTTTCGCGCAGTTGCACAGGGAGGCCGCAGGCTTCGGGCTCCGGGCTTCAGTCTTCCTCGGGCCTGCAGCCGGTAGCCTGAAGCCTCTCTTACAGCTTCTTCAGCTCGAACGCGTCCGGCCTCACCTCGATGTTCTTCTTGAACTCCGAGAACGCGTACTCGCCGAACAACCCGCCGTCGAACGCGTGAAGCTTGAAGTGCAACGGCAGCTTCGTCTCCTTGTCGAAGTACAGCTCCGTCCTCGGCCATCTCAGCCCGTCCTTCGGATCCTTCGACATCTCGCTGTCCACCAGCGTCGCCGGACGCTTCAGCCACGGATCGTTCACGTCTTCGATCTTCGCGACCCGAACCTTCCCAAGATCCCGCGCCTTGAGCGCAATCTGCGCCGACAGCTGCACCAGGAAGAACACGCTCGTTTCGTGCGTGCGGAAATGGTGAGGGTACATCTTGTCGATCATCGGCGAATCGCTCGCCCAGCTCACCGCGCCCACCAGGCCCTTGAGCCCGGTTTCGCGCGCCTGGAACTTGTCGTCCCCATCACGCTCCGGCACGTACGACGCCTGCAGCCCTTCGTAAGGCCCGGGCAGCCACCGCAGATACACCGACCGCGGCGCCCGAAACACCGACTGGATCCGCTCCTGCTTGCGCAGCTGGCCGCCAATTCGATCCTGGCACAACACAACGCAGGAATACGTCTTGATGCTCTCCAGCTCCGCCATCGCGGCCGTCAGCATCTGCCCCGCACGCTCGATGTCGTCCACTGCGTCCTCCTTGGCCGTCTCCTAGACCGGTCCGCCGAGCCCTACCACAACAGGGGCTCAAGGCGACCGCCTTCCGACGCGCTCTCAAACGGA
This sequence comes from Deltaproteobacteria bacterium, assembly GCA_016218915.1. GTDB lineage: Bacteria > Myxococcota_A > Polyangia > Polyangiales > Polyangiaceae > JACRCQ01. Next base: position 215,496 of record JACRCQ010000058.1, on the reverse strand, counting down.
GTCAAGCCCGCCCGCGAGAGGACATGGACAAAAAAAGGGCAGCGACCGGGGTGAGGGGGGGGGAACCACCACGCGGTCGCTGCACCGGCCCTGCTTTGCGAAGGGCGTGCCGACGCGTGCCTTCGCGATTCCATCGAGGATCCTCGCTAAGCACCTCCCGCGACCTTGCAAGGGTGCACGACGCGCGTTGCGAATGTGAACGACCTAGAGGTCCAGCTGCACGCCCAGCTCCACGATCCGCTCCGGAGGAATACTGAACCACGAGCTCGCCGGTCGAGCGTTGCGAGCCAGGAACGCAAAGAGCGATTCGCTCCAACGCCCCATCCTCCCCGCATCTGTCGCCAGCAGCGTCTCCCGGCCGATGTAGTACGTCACATCTTCTTCCTTGCCCGGCACCCCCGAGCTTTGGATGGCGCGATGCAGCGCTTCAGGAACGTCGGGCTTCTGCATGAACCCGTACCGAGCCACCATGCGCCAGATTCCGCTGCCCAGGCTCGTCACCGTGTGACGCTCCGCATCTGCCACCCACGGAACGTGCTCGGTCACCACCGTGAGTAGGACGACTGTCTCGGTGAGCACACGATTGTGCTTGATGTGGTGAAGCAGCACGGCCGGGATCTCCGCCGAGCTCGACGTCAAGAACACCGAGGTTCCCGGCACACGCACCGCGCACAGCTGGTCGAGGTCTGCCAGGAACTCGTCGACCGGACGCCTTCGATCCGCGAGGCTCAAGGCCAGCAGCGCTCGCCCGCGCTTCCAGATGATCATCACCACGAAGATCACCACAGCGATGATCACCGGCACGTAGCCGCCGTCCACGAACTTCATCAGGTTCGCCGCGAGGAAGGGCAGATCGAGGCAGAGGAACAGGATGAGGATCGGCATGGCCCGGCCCACCGGCCAGTTCCAGCTCTTGCGCACCACCACGTAGAACACGATCGACGTGATGGTCATCGTGCCGGTCACTGCCAGCCCGTAGGCTGCAGCGAGACGTCCCGACTCCTTGAAGATGAGCACGAGCGCGATGCACGCGATCGCGATCGCCCAGTTGATCTCGGGCACGTAGATCTGCCCTTCGGTCTCCTGCGACGTGTGCTTGATCGACACGCGCGGGAAGTAGCCGAGCTGCACCGCCTGGCTCGTGAGCGAGTAGGCCCCTGAGATCAAGGCCTGCGACGCGATGATGGTCGCAACGGTCGACAAGGCCACGAGCGCGTAGGTCCAGCCACCAGGAGAGATCATGGCGAAGAACGGGTGCGACGCAGCCGACGGATCGGACACGAGCAGCGCTCCCTGTCCGAAGTAGCAGAGCACGAGCGACGGCATCACCACCGCGTACCAGGCCGCCTTGATCGGCAGCTTTCCGAAGTGACCCATGTCCGCGTAGAGCGCCTCGCCGCCGGTGAGCGTCAGCACCACCGCTCCGAGCACCGTGATCCCGTGCCAGCCGTGCTGCACGAAGTACCGCACGGCGTAGATCGGGTTGACCGCCAGGAAGATGCCAGGATGCCGGACGATGTTGATCACGCCGAGCACTGCCAGGGTCAGGAACCACAGGATCATCACAGGGCCGAAAAGGCGCCCGACCTTCTCCGTGCCCCTGCTCTGGATCGCAAACAGCCCGAGGAGGATCAGGCACGTCAGAGGCACGACCACAGGCTTGAGCGTAGTGGTCGCCACCTCGAGCCCTTCGACCGCGCTCAGCACCGAGATCGCCGGCGTGATGATCCCGTCGCCGTACAGCAGCGCAGCTCCGAACAGCACCAGGATCGCCACCCACCCCACGCGGGTCTTGGTCGGCTCTCGAAGCTTGTCAGGCACCAGCGCGAGCAGCGCCAGGATCCCCCCCTCGCCGCGGTTGTCCGCTCGCATGATGAACGCCAGGTACTTGAGCGCGACCACCAGCGTCAGCGACCAGAAGATCAGCGACAGGATCCCGAAGATGTTGTCGCGGGTGACCGCCACCGCATGGGGCCCGGTCACGCATTCCTTCATCGCGTACAGAGGGCTGGTCCCGATGTCGCCGAACACCACGCCAAGCGCGCCGAGCGCGATCATCGCGAGCCCCGACCGTCCGCCAGGGTGCGCCGGTCGCCCGTCAGCCTCTTTCTCGCGAGGCTCCGCCCTCGCCCCTGTCGATGGCTCCGTCATGAACACTCCACGCTCCGAGGTCCCTTCATTTCGAAAGGGTCGCAGGCACCGCCAGCGTAACCTCGCCTCGCGGCGCCGCCCCCTCGAACACAGCGCCTCTCCGATCCGCGATGCCGAGGCGCATGAGCGCGTTCGAAAGCACCAGCGCGAACGGGGCGCGGGGCTGAGCGGCGGACCGACCGTCCGGTACGACGAACACCAGCACCGGCTCGGCTGCCTGCCCGCGCGTCGCCCTTGCAGCCGGACGCGGCCTGCACTCCGCAGCCACGGCCCCGCTCTTGTCGTCGTAGAGGCATCGTCGAAGCGCGCGGCTGTCAGCCGCGCCGTCCGATGAGCTGACCTTGCGCAGCAGCCCGGCAGCGGCGGACCGCACGACCGTGGATGCATCCGCCAGCAGCAGCGACCTCTCCTTGTCGCCGTTGGAGCAGCGCGCGCCAGCCACGCCCAATGCGGCCAGAGCGTTGGCCCGCACATACGACCTCGCATCGTCGAGCGCCGGGCACAGCTGCTGCGCATCGGCCCGCTTGTCGCGCGACGCGATCCTGCCGATCGACGCCACCGCATTGCCGGCAACCGCGACGTCACGATGGGACATCAGCTTGACCAGCGAGGGCACGTCGGCCGCATCGCCGATCGTTCCCAGCGACCAGATCGCATTGGCCTGCACCGACGGATCCGGATCACTGGCGAGCTTTCGCGCCAACCCGACCTGCTCCGGGTGACCTGACGCAACCTCGGCAACCTTGCGACGGTCGTCGGTCGAAAGCGCCCTGTCCAGCACCGCAGCCAGAGCCTGCCCCGCGCCAGGGGTTTTCATGCGCCCCAACCCCTCGATCACCACGTCGCGCATCGGCTCGCGCACCGTGGGCAGCATCCCTGCCGCACCGGTCGCAATCGCCTCGTCGGTCGCCCTCGACATCGCGCCTGAAAGCGCAATGCCGATCGCCGCGCGATCCTGCTCCGAGGCCACGCCGAACCGCCGCAATAGCTCGCGTCCCCCCGCATCGCCCGAGACGCGGCCGAGGCTCAATGCAGCGGCCAGGCGGATCTCCGCGTCTTCGTCCGTCAGATCCTCGAGCAGCGACTTCTCCTGGCCAGCCTGGCCAATCATGCCCAGCGCCTGGATCGCTGCGAGCCGGACCCGTCGATCCTTGGCCCCTGCGAGCGCGATCAGGACCGGCCCTGCCCGCGACGACCCCGTACGCCCCATCAGCTCCGTGAGTGCCACCCGGTCCTCGACCGCTACGCGCGGCTCAGTGAGCTGTGCCGCGATCGGATCCACGGCCGTCCCCTCTGGCTGCGATGGATCGAGCAGCTCGGAAGCGGACTGGACCGCGATGCGACGCACCGACATGGACGGGGCTTCGAGAAGCTCGAGCACAGCTGCAAGCGCGGAGCGATCTCCGAGCCGCGCCAGCGCGCGCAACCCCACCCGAGCAGGTACCTGCCCCCGCTGGATCGCATCCACGATCACCTTCGTGTGGGCCGTGTTGCCCAGGTCGCCCAGAACCAGGCATGCGCCAGAGGCGAGGTCCGACGACGCCCCAGAGGTGATCGCCGTGACCAGCCGCGATGCAGCCTGGTCGCCCAGCCGCACCAGCGCTTCTCGCACTGCGCTGCGCTCCGCGTTGACGTCGTCGCCTGCCAGGCACGTCATGAGCGCCTCGAGCGCGGCCGGAGTCCCGATGCTGCCCAAGGCCTGGACCGTCGCATTGCGCACGCGCGGATTCGAGCGGTCGAGCGCCAGCGGCGAGAGCGCCGCGGTCGCCTCTGCGGACCGAAGACGCCCCAGCGAGTCGATCGCCTCGAGCTGGACCATCTGCACCTTGTCGCGAAGCGCGAGCAGCAGCGCGCTCGAGGCCTTCACGTCTCCCAGATCGCCAAGCACGCGCACCGTGATTCGACGAACGTCCGACGAGCCGTCCTGCACCTTGCCCAGCAGCGGCACCACTGCACGCCCGTCGCCGATTCGCCCCAGCGCCAGCACGATCCCCGCGCGCACCTCAGGGCTTGGATCGTCGAGATGGCCCAGGAGCGACGGCACCCCGTCGCGCGCGCTCATCACCCCGAGCGTGGTCGCAGCCGCAAGCCTCACGTCCGCGCTGGCATCTCCGAGCGCGCGGGTGAGCGGCGCCACCGCCGCCGGCGCTGGCGACATGCGGATCACCTCGCAGGCCATCAGACGCACCCTGGGATCGCTCTCCGCCAGCCAGCCCACGACCCGATCGCCGGCACCCTGCAGCCGCTGCTCGACCGCTGCCCGCGCTGCAATCAGGCGAACCTCGAGATCGCCGTCTCCCAGCGCCTTCATCACCAGCGGCGCTGCGAACCCGGCGGGCAACTCGCGCAGCCTCGCCGCAGCCGCCCGACGCTCGCTCACGTCGTCGGTCGACAGCGCCCGCGCCACCTCGTCAGGTACGTTCGGCCAGGTGAATGCACCTGCGCTCGAGGCCGCGGTCACCAGGACCCCCAGAAAAGCGGTTGCAAGCGAACGCTTCACGGGAGCGACCTTAGCACGGCCGTCCAGGGGGGCGAACAGGACTACGCTGCCAAAGCCAACCGCCAGATTCCGGTCCCGGGAATCACACCTGCATGGCGGCCGGATCATGCCCCGGCCTGCAAGCCGGCTACTCGGCGTCGAAGTTCGACCGGAGCGTCAGCTCCGGAATCGGCTGGGTCGGACGGGACAGGCGGCTGACCACCCGACGCATCGCTTCCACGCACCGCGCGTTCTGGGACTCGTCGCCCACGGTCACCCGGACGAAGCTCCGCGCTGCGTGGTGCACCGCAAGTGACCGGATCAGGACACCTTCTGTGAGCATGCCCGCAACCACTGCGTCAGCTCGGACGCCCGTGGCACTGGTATCCACCAGCACGAAGTTGCCTTCGCTCGGCACCACTTCCAGCCCTGGCATTCGGGAGAGCTCGCGGACGAGATAGGCGCGGCCCTGGCGAAGACGCGTCATCCTCGACTCGAACTCCTCCTGATCCTCCAGCACAGCGATGGCAGCCGCGACGGTCACACCGTTCACGTTCCAGGGCAGCTTCAATCGGGCGAACAGACGGCTCACCACAGGATGGCTCATCACGTAGCCGACGCGGAGCCCAGCAAGGCCGTAGGCCTTGGAGAACGTGCGCAGAATGATCGCGTTCGGGAACTCGCGAATCAGGTGCGAAAGCGTCTCGCCGTCGGAGAACTCGACGTAGGCCTCGTCGATCACGGTCGGCAGGCCGAGCCCCAGGATCCGACGCACCGATACCTCGTCAATACGATTGCCCGTCGGGTTGTTCGGCGTGCACAGGAAGATGACCTTGGTCCGCTCGGTCACCGCCGACACGATCTTGGCGATGTCGAAGTCGTTGTCCTCGGTCATGGGCACCAGGATGGGAACTCCGCCAATCGCCCGCGTGCGATTCTCGTACATCGAGAAGGTCGGCACGCTCAGGAGCACTTCCTCGCCCGGCGACACGAAGGTTCGGATGATGATGTCGATGAGCTCGGTCGAGCCGTTTCCAAGCGTGACGTTAGTCTCGTCGAACCCCTCGCGCGCGCCAAGCTTGCGACGCAACGTGGAGGCCCCGGCCGGGTAGTTGTTGCCCTGCTGAGCAGCTTCCAGGATCGCGCGCACCACCCGCTCGCTCGGCGCGAAGGGGCTCTCGTTGGACATCATCCGGGCAACGCCCTGACGCGCCCCGGCAACCTCGAAGTGATCCTCGTTGTAGGGCTGCAGGCCCCGAACCCAGGTCGGCGCGAACAGCTCGAGCCCCTCAGGATCGATCGGCGCATGCGAAGCCCCTGGCTCGTCACCCAGCTCGTCGCCGAACACCCGAACCATCGCCTCAGCACGTTGATGCGCCTCAGGCGTGTCCACGTCGATCCAGCGCGCATCGCCCACATCGCAGGCCAGGAACTCGCCTCGCTCGGCCAGGGCCCGGACGCCGTCACTCAGCGAGCAGTCGCCCGTGGCTGCCCGAACCCGCTCCAGCTCCTGGATCAGCGCGGGGCCGATGCGGAAAACGCCTGTGTCGATAGCGTCGTACTCACTGAGGTCCTTACCGATGTCCTTGATCTCGGAACCCGAAAGCCTGACCTTGGTGGCGTCGTCGATGTCGAAGCAGCGCTCGATGTCACGGTCCACACCGAGCACGCAGTTGCCGTTGACGAGGTCGAACTGGCGCAGGCGGCGAACGAGTTCAGGTGAGTAAAGGTGGTCGGCCATCGAAAGCAGGCAGTCGCCCTGCACGAAGCTGGCAGCCTTGAGGAGGGAAACGCCGTTCTTGCGCTCGTACTCGTCGTTGCTCACGAAGTGCAGACGCAGGCCCAGGGAAGGCTCGGCCAACAAAGCACGCTTGATCTGGTCACCACGGTAGCCGATGACGATGACCGCCTCGCGGATACCCTCGGTCTGCAGGTTTCGCAGGACGCGAACCAGCAGGGGGACGCCGGCGACTGGCTTGAGCGGTTTAGGGTACGCATCCTGAGCGACCAGGCGAGAGCCGGTGCCGGCCGCCAGAATGATCGCTCTTGTAGGTCCACGCTCGCCCATTTTCAGTACCTTCCCAAAGCTCCAAGGACGCGGGTCCGCCGTTTACCACGACGAAACCAAAAACGGCAACCTTATTACTCGAAAATTCATGCGTCTTCTCAGCACGTTACAGCGGCGTTGGTGTCGTTGGACGGCCACAGTGTGTTGCACCGAAGTCACACTGCCGCTGCGCGATTGCCACCCCCGGGTCAGCAATACCTCAAAACCTGATATGCTGATCGATTAGCGAGAAGACGAACTTTCTGACTTACGACCCAAGACCTCCTGGCGATATCCTACTCTTCCGAATCGCGACTCCGAGCGGCTTGCTCACCGCTTGTTGTCTGACTACCCAGGGAGCAACTCGGATGCCAGTTGAACGGGTGCGTCGATCATTACGCACCTAGCCCCCCAAACCCCCGCTCCTCACCAGCTCCGACGCCGCTGCCAGGTCCTGCGGCGTGTCCACCTCTGCCCATCCCAAATCCCCTACGTCCACCCCCTCGCCGCTCGCTCCCCCTGCGATCATCCGGCTGTAGACGTCCTCGTAGTACAGGCTCGCTTCCCCTTGCCTGCGCGCGGCTTGCAGCGCCTCGAACAGCGTGCTCACCGCTCCCTCGGCGATGCGCTCGATGCCGATGCTCTCGCCCCAGCACGCCGACGGCTCCAGCCCCTTGCCAAAGGCTTCGATCGCTCGTCCCCCCCCGGGCTTGAGCCTCACCTTCATCTCTTCCAGGCCGAGGCTCGCGCGTGGATCCACCGCCGCCACGATGTCGGCTCCGCTGGCATCGAGCCTTCCCAACACCGACGCATGGAACAGCAGATCCCCGTCAAGCTTGTAGAACGCTCGTCCCGTTACCGCATCCTCGCACGCCAGCAGCGACATCGAGTTCTGCGTCGTCTGAAAGTCGGGGTTGTACCTGTAGCTGACCTTCACAGGGCAGCTCGCCATCGCCTCGCGCACCGCGCTTTCGCAGAACCCGGTGGCAAGCACCAGCTCCTGCACGCCGTGCGATAGAAGAAGCCGCACCGAGCGAGCGAGCATGGTTTCCCCGCCGACATCGACGAGTGCTTTGGGGCGATCGTTGGTCAGGGGACGGAGCCGCTGTCCGATTCCGGCGACGAGCAGGACGGCGACAGGGGCGCACGCACGGGGCGCAGGACTCATGCTTGGGACTCCTCGGGCTGGTCGGGCAGGCGAATGCCCATTTCCTTGAAGGCCGCACGCGACGCGCGTCGCTGGGCAGGCCGAATGTAGAGGTAGAACACCGCGTTGAGAATGATCAGCCGGAACAGCAGCAGCACCTCGGCGCGGTCGAAGAAGTTGACGAGCGCCAGGCCGAACACGAGCGAGCCGAAGCCGTAGAAGCCCTTGAGCACGCGCATGATCGGACGCACGTGGCGCCGATAGATCTCCGCTCGCTTCTCGTCGTAGGGAGGAAAAAGGTTCAATCGCGCGCTGGTCCAGGGGTCGAACTTGAGGGCGTAGTCACGCTGGCTTCCCAGGTAGAACAGGTAGATGCGCCAGGCGATGCGCTTCCACCACGCTTGCGTTGCGTGGGTCTGCTTCCATCTGTCCAGCGCAGACTCGTAGTCCTCGCCGTCCTTGTACGTGGGGCTGGTCAGGCGAAGGTAGACGTTCTTGCAATGGTCATAGGTGGTGGTGTGAAAAGAGCTGGTCACGAAGGTGGCGAGCCCCAGCAGCACGACCGTGACTCCCAGCCACGTAGGACTGTTGTAGCGCTGCCACACGATGAACAGGCTCACTGGCGCAACTGTGCCGATCACGAACAGATCAGCGACCCCGTCGATCATCCGCCCGAAAGCCGACGAGGTCTTGCGCATCCGGGCGAGCTGGCCGTCGGCGCAGTCGAGCACGGCCGACAGAAAGATCAGCGCTGCGCCAATCTGCATCCTGTAGGCAACGTGCGTGAGCATCACCACGCCGCCGGACACGCCGACGAAGATCGACAACAGCGTGATCAGGTCCGGAGAGATCGGAGTGTGGAAGGTCAGCTTCGCGACGAGGTAGCCGAGCGGTCGATGCACGTAGACATCGATCGGCTCCTCGATTTCGAGTGGCTTGAGCGAAGCACGGTAGCCGTCGAGAAGACTCATGTCCGGGGGCGGCTTACACGTTCCGGGCCGGCCGGACAACCGACCGGGCGTCCGTCCGCTTACGCAGCCGGGAAATACACTCTCAACCGTAGCGCCACGGCAACCGCCGGGGCTGCGCATGGCACGGCATGCCGTGCCATGCGTAGGCACGCCATGGCGTGCCGCTACCGGGATCCACTGTCCCGAACGCATTCGGCACCCGGTGGACGATGCGCCGGATCCCCCTACGGACTTCGGGCACGCCTGGAGTCGACCGGAAGAACCAAGGGTTGCGGCTGCGCCGCGCTGTGGGCTCTGTGTCGTCTGTGGTCGATCTGTGGGCGCGGGGAGGGTGCAGGGCCTCAGCTCGCTCCGCGCAGTCGTATATACAGGCACCACTCTTGCTAGTAGGCTCCGCCGTCCCTATGCGAGGCAACATCGTGTGCCCCGATCGCACGGAAATGAGGTCGTTGTGAGACAACCCGTCAAGATCAAGAGTCCTGAAGGCAAGCTGGGCGTTCTTCTGCCCGGCATGGGTGCCGTCGCCACCACGTTCATCGCCGGATGCATGCTCGCCCGCAAAGGGCTCGGCAAGCCGTTCGGCTCGCTCACCCAGCTCGGAACCATCCGACTGGGCAAGCGCACCGACAAGCGCACGCCCTACCTGCGCGACTTCGTGCCCCTCGCCGGGCTCGATCAGCTCGTGTTCGGCGGATGGGACATCTTCCCCGACGACGCGTACGAGTCCGCAGCCCACGCGGAAGTGCTCGAGCGCAGGCACATCGATGCGATCAAGGAAGAGCTCGACGCGGTCAAGCCGATGAAGGGCGTGTTCTACCCTGAGTACGTCAAGAAGCTCCACGGCACGTACACCAAGAACGATCCCAGCAAATCCAAGGCCGACATGGTCGAGGCGCTGCGCGAAGACATCCGCAACTTCAAACGCGACAACGGATGCTCGCGCCTCGTCGCTGTCTGGTGCGGCTCCACCGAGGTCTACATCGAGCCGTCCGCGGTCCACCAGTCGATCGACGCGTTCGAGAAGGGGCTCAAGAACAACGACCCGGCGATCTCGAACTCGCAGATGTACGCCTGGGCCTGCCTCAAGGAAGGCGTGCCCTATGCCAACGGCGCGCCGCACCTGTCCGTCGACTGCCCGGCTACCTGGCAGCTCGCCAAGGAGATGTGCATGCCGGTCGCAGGAAAGGACTTCAAGACAGGGCAGACCCTGATGAAGACCATCCTCGCGCCAGGCCTCAAGGCGCGCATGCTCGGGCTGAGCGGATGGTTCTCGACCAACATCCTGGGCAACCGCGACGGCGAGGTGCTCGACGATCCAGAGTCGTTCAAGAGCAAGGAAGTGTCCAAGCTCGGCGTGCTCCAGCACATCCTGCAGCCGGACGTCTATCCGGATCTGTATGGCAGCATCTACCACAAGGTGAGGATCGAGTACTACCCGCCCCGCGGCGATGCCAAGGAAGGCTGGGACAACCTCGACATCTTCGGCTGGCTCGGCTACCCGATGCAGATCAAAGTCAATTTCCTGTGCCGCGACTCGATCCTCGCGGCCCCGATCGTGCTCGACCTCGCCCTGCTCATGGACCTCGCCCAGCGTGCGTCGTTCCACGGAACCCAGGAGTGGCTCAGCTTCTACTTCAAGAGCCCGATGCACGCTCCTGACCTGTACCCGGAGCACGACCTGTTCATCCAGTCGATGAAGCTCAAGAACACGCTTCGCTGGATGATGGGCGAAGAGCTCATCACGCACCTCGGCAACGAGTACTACGACTGATCCTCGACATCCCTGTCGATTTCCCGACATCCTCGACCCGATTCGCACGAGCTGGGGTCGACCCCCTTCGAGTCTTCGCGGCTTCCTGTGTCCGGTAGATGCGCCGCGGCGCCGTAACCCGTGAAACGTCCGCACTGCGCCACGGTCCACAACCCTGGTGACATCGCAATGCGTAGGGCGTAGCAAAGAGAGTCCATGAACCTCGAACTTCGCGACCGCTTCTTTGTGGTTACCGGGGCTTCCAGTGGCATCGGGCACGCGACCGCAGTGCGCCTCACTTCCTCGGGCGCACGCGTCATCGCTGTGGCGCGCGACGGCGCACGCCTCGATCAGCTGGCCAGCGAAGCACCGGTGGGCTCGGTCATCCCCTGCCCTGCGGATCTCACGAAGCCTGATGCGCCGCGGGAGATCGTCGCTCGCGCCATCGCCATCACCGGCGGCGGGCTCGACGGGCTGGTCAACGCAGCCGGGATCCTGCGCGGCGACTCGGTCATGTCGTGGACTGATCAAGGATTCGACGATCACTTCGATCTCAACCTGCGTGCGCCGATGCGCCTGATCCGCGCTGCTGCGCCTGCGCTCATCTCCAGCAAGGGCGCCATCGTCAACGTCTCGAGCGTGGCCGGCGTGCGAGCCTTCCCGAACCTCGCCAGCTACTGCGTGTCCAAGGCCGCCCTCGAGCAGCTCACCGCGTGCGCTGCCCTCGATCTCGCCCCCCAGGGCGTGCGGGTCAACGCTGTGAGCCCAGGCGTGGTCGTGACCGAGCTGCACCGCAGAGGCGGCATGGCCGAAAAGGTCTACGCCGAGTTCCTGGAGCGAAGCCGCACCACGCACCCGCTCGGACGCGTGGGCGATCCGTTCGAGGTTGCGGACCTGATCACCTTCCTGCTGTCGCCGCGCTCAGGATGGGTCACTGGAACCATCATCCCGATCGACGGCGGCCGGGCGCAGACCTGCGCTCGCTGAGCTAGTTGTCCAAGAGCTGCAGGCTCCTGGCTGCAGGCTCCAGGGCAGACCGGTGGCGGCTCACCGCGCCCATTCGATCTTCATGGGCGCGTACTTGCCCGCAGGATCGATGCGTAGCGCATGCACGCCTGCGGACGTGTTGAGCAGCAGCACGGCGAATCGCCCTCGCGCCAGCAGGCGCATCTCGACCAGGGAGCTGAGCTTCTGCGCCTTGTGGTCTGCCACCAGGTCATCGAACACGACCACGTCCGCGGTCTTGGCGATCTGCTCGATCGGGGCAAGTCGCATGCGCAGGCCGCCACGTTCGCCTGCAGCCCAGACCACGAGCAGCTTTCCATCCACGTCCGCGCCTGCCAGGAAGCCCTCGCGCGGCGCAACGTCCTTGTCCTTGCCCACGATGTCCTCGAGGTTGACGCTCACCTCGTTGCACCCCGCAGCCGAGCAACGCACCTGGATCGCCGCGCTGCGCGTGACCTGCGTGAGGGTCGCTTCTGCGTTGCGACACGTCAGCGCGCCTCCCCGACCCGGCGCCATCACCGGAGGCGTGAAGTGCGCACCGGACTGGAATCCTCCCGGTTGGAAGGTGAGGAACTCGTCGTGGTACCCCTCCACGCGCACCACCAGCGCCTCGGCTGTGCGACACCCGGTGATGTGCGGAGTGCCTTCACCGCCGCCCCCTGCCTGCGGGATCGGACCGATGTCCTGCTCCGGGCCGAAAGCCTCAGCGCCCTGACGAATCACGCGACGAGCGAACAGGTGGATGCCGTCCTTCTTGGTCACCCCGCGCACCACGAACGTGTCCCAGAGCACTGCGGTGCTGTAGAAGAAGTTGCCGATGCTCAGGTCGAGCTTGATCGGACTCGCCTGCAGGGCCTGCACCGGGGACTGGCGCAGCAGCCGAAGCTCCTTCTTGCCTTCGTCCCAGCCGAGCACGCTCGCGAACCCGTCGGCAGCGACATGCCCCCCGTAGCTGTACATCTTGTCGATCGATGCGGCGGTATCGGATCGAAACACGCCTTCTGAGCCGCGGTTGCCGGCAAAAACCAGCGGCTCCGCGCCGTCGTCCGTGGTCGCCAGCAGACGCAAGCCCGACAGCGACTTCAAGGACGCGGGCAGCTTGCGGCACGCAGCCTTCTTGTCCGTGAACGTGCACACGAAGGGCGAGTCGCCCAGGCTCTTGTCTTCCACGATGAACCGAAGCGCGTCTCCTGCATTGGGTTCCTCGAACAGGTTCTTGAACCCGAAGAACGTCTTGCTCAGCGCCTCGTCGGGCTTGAGGGAGTCGGATGTCATCGGCCGCGCTGCCGCAAGAGGCGCCGGGACATCGGCCATCTCCTGGACCGCGAGGTGCTCCTTGTCCGCCTGCTCCCAGAGCCGAGCCACAGGATCGGACAGGTCGACCACGACCGGGTTGGCATCTCCGCTCTTGAGGAGCTTGGCCAGCTCCTCGGCCGTTGCAGCCAGATCCTTGGCGTCCTTGCCAGAGCGTCCAGCGTCCTTCCAAGCTTCTGCTACTGCGTGCGCGTGGGTCGCGCAGCGCGCAGGCCACGGTACCCCACCGGCTTCGGCTCGCTTCTCCGCAGGCAGGACCATGGCGGTCAGCTGCAGGTTGCGGAAGCGCACGGATGCGTTGTCCCCGGCAGCAAGAGGCTCGGTGCCGATCATGCAGCGTGACAAGCGGCTCCACTCGCTGTTGATCTTCTGCTGCGCCTTTCGGTCCAGGGAATTCGACAGCACGAAGAAGCCTGCGGCGGCAATGACGACGACTCCGCCGGCGACGAGCGCGAGCTTGAGGGTGCGCTGCTTGCGGTCCGCCCCCATCGAGGTCGACAGCGGTTCCTTGTCAGGGTCCGTTTGCATGGCGCGCGAGCATGGTCGATTGGTGGAGAATCGACAATAGGCTACGGCTGCGCTGCTGGCGTCGCCGCGTCGCCACCCCGCAGACGCTGCAGATGCCCTTCAGGCGTATCCGACTCCCACGCCGCAAAGTCGGCGCGCGTCCCGGCTCCCGGACGAGCTGTGGGCTGCGCGTTGCGAGGATAGGGACCAGCGGCTCCGGCTTTCCAGGCGCCCGGCTCTGGGATCGCGGGAGCGCTTGCCTTGAACCGGAAGATGAACCACTCGCCCGCGTCCGAAGCCGCGGTCTTGACGAACTCGATCTCGTTCGGCTCGCACCCGAGCTCTGTCGGGAACGTGAGCCATCGCACGAGGTCGCCCCTGGCCAACGCCTCCTGGGTCATGAGCGCCGGCGGAAACAGCGCAGATTGCCCATGCTCCACGAGCGACTCGAACAGCAGGTTCCGCATCTCGTCGTCCGCAGCGACGTCCGCGACCGCGGACGCGTCCACGCTCCTGCCCTGCTGCAGCAAGCCGGACAAGGCGAAGAACTTGAGCCTACGATCCTTGAGCAAGGCAGCGTCGCGAAGACGCGCTTCGGCGTCGGTGGTGCTGAGCATGCCGAGCAGGTCGAGGAGCAGCTGCGCCTCGTAACGAAGCTGACGATACGGTTCGGCATCGACCCAGGAGCCGCACACGGCAGGGGCGTCGGACTGCCCTTCGAGCAACCGCGGATGGCGTGCGGAATAGGCGGACAGGGTTCGAGCGCCGTGGCGCGCGACCAGCTCCGAGGTGAGCTCTCCGCGATTGAGTAGGTCCGCGAGATCGTTGAAGCCGGTCGATCGCTCCTGGGGGATCGGGCTTTCGATCCTGCGCAGGGTTTCTTCGAGCTTGTCGGGCTGTCTGGTGCAGGCTGGCAGCGCTGCGAAACCGAGGGCGAGGACGGGCCAGAGCAGATTGGATGGGACAGGGCGCAACGTGGTCGGAGGGTAGCGCGCGCCACTCGACAAACGCAACGGCGCACGATGCCTCTGCTGCCCGGTATCAGAGCGAGGAGGTGCGACGAATGAGCCGCTCGACGGTAGCCCACACCCGAGGTGGACTGCTGGCGGACGCGCCGTCGTGCGCGCGCGCCTCAGGCACCAAAGCCACTGCCATGATGGTTCCCAACACGATCAGCGTGAGCTCCTTGGGCTCCAGCTCTTCCCTGAGCAGCCCAAGGTCTGCAGCCTCCTGGAGGCAGCTGCGGACGAAGGCGATGGACCTTCGCTTCAGGCCCCGAACCCGATCTCCGCCGGCGGCGCCTTCGGCTTGCGCGAGCTCGCCAGAGTAGACCACGCGCAGGATTTCTGGGTGCTTCCGGATCGCGGTGAGCCGCGCGCACACGAACTGCCCGAGGCGACGGAGCGGGTCTGGTTCGGTCGGCGGGAAGCTCTCGAAGAGCACCGCTTCGGCTCGGTCGATCGCTGCCGAGATGATCTGGTCCATTCCTGCGAAGTGGCGGAAGATCGCGCCATTGGTCAGGCCGACTTCGGCCGCCACGGCAGCGGTGGTGAACCTGCCGAGCCCGTCGCGGGCGATGATCCGCAGCGCCGCGTCGGCGATCTCCCGCTTCCGGTCAGCGGTGGGTCTTCGCTCGCTCGACATCAAGAGCCCCGCTTGCGGCGCGCCATCAGCCAGCCGCCCTCGCCGATGGCTACCAGCCCCAGCAGACCGGCGAGCAACCACGGCAGATGCTGCGCGTGACCCCCGTGATGTGCGTCGTGCTGGTGAGGGCGGTCGCCCGCGGCGTGCTCGTGGTGAGCCGAAGGACCGGCAGCGGTCTCGTAAAGCCCTTCGACATAGTGCGTGTACTCGACGTAGGACTTCACGTAGGCACGGCCTGCGGCGAGGTCGTTCGGGTCATACGCCTTGCGCGCCTGCAGGCTCTGGTAGCGCTGCTGAAGGCCGCGATTCACGGCGTCGTTGAGCAACCTGCCGACCTCATCGACCGCCCCAGTAGCAATCGCCTTGTCTGCGGCAGGAATCGCTGGCCCCACGTCGGCGTCGGCGGGTTTGATGCCCTCGAACGGGGCGCCTTCTCCGGCGCGATGCACACGCACGAGGGTCTCGAAGAACCGCTGATCCGCAGCGTCTTTGCCTGAGCCGCTGGCTGCTCGTGCGGCCTTTGCGAGGTTGAACGCATCACGCACAGCTCCTTCGTCGCCGGGCTGGACCCAAATCAGGACCAGGTTCACGTTGCCGGAATCGAGCGCTGCGCGCGCGGCGGAGATGACGGGCCCGCTCATGGTGTCGCAATGGGCATGGGCGGTGGCTGGGGACAGTAGGGCGAGGGATGCAAGCAGCGCCAAGGCTGGCAGGGTTCGCTTGTTCATGAAGCGTCTTTAAGCAAGCAACTGTTTACTTGCAAGTGGGGAAGGTCGATTTTTCCTCGCGACGCTAGTCTGCGGCCGCAACTTGGGCTTGCGTGCCGAATCGTCACGGTCCCGTCTGCGTATGCCCACGCGGTTCATCCTCTAGCCGAACGCCCGCCGCCTTTCCGGCTACCCGCGTACGACGAACGTTTCGAAGCCGTCGTCGGGCGTGCGGTGCGTCCATGTGCGGTTGCCGAGCTTCTCGAACGCGTCGAGCAGCGGCTGCGGTCGAAACGTTGATCGGAGAGCAAGCAGCTCGCCCGGGCCGAGGCCGCGCACCTGCCGCGTCACGACCTGCAGGGGGTTCTCCCCGGAGGCGAGGATAGCGTCAGCATCGACGGTCAAGCGCACCCGGCCCGGATCCACCCAATCGGGGCAAGGCCCGTCGTCTGCTGCTTCTGGCGCGCCCTCGGTGCCCGGCCGATCGACGGACTGCCCAGCCGCGGCCCGCAGTGTGCGCACCAGAGCCCGCACGTCGAGGCCCCCTATCTTCGCTACTTGTGCCAGCGTTGCGACGCGCGCAACGGTTCGCCTGAGAATCGGGTTGCGCAGCTTCGCAAAGGCCGGCGACTGCGCCACGAGTACGGGCTCCAGCTCGGGCCAGCATTCGAGCAGCGCGCCAACCTTGGTCTCAGGCGTGATGGGCTCGTCGTTCCGGCTCATCGCGCACCTGCCCCCTGCTGCGCGTCGTACGCGAGCAGTCTCCGCTCCCCGCTGAGCGCGCGCAGCGGCGTGAGGTCCTGCGTGACCTCCAGGGTACCGAGGTACTCGCCCGCTTCACCACGCATGGCGAAGTACCGAATGTGGACGAACTTGCCGCCGAGCTCGATCCAGAACTCGGCGACGCTCTGGCGGCCTGCCTTGAAGTCCGCCAGGATGCGCTCAACGGTCGAGACGCTCTTGGGTGGGTGGCAGTTCTGCACAGTGCGTCCGAGGATCGCCTTGGAGCGGGCGAAGATGCGCGACGGCCCCTCGGAGAAGAAACAGACACGGTCGTCGGCATCGACGAAGGTCAGGTCGACCGGAAGCGCACCCAACAGGCCTCGCAGCTGGACGAACGTGAGGGCACCGGTCGGGAAGGCGACCGCCTCGTCGCCCGCGATCGACGCGGTCCGACTGGGTTTGGCCGCGGCTGGAGGCTGATAGCCTGTTCGCGGCTCGACCAGACACCAGCCATACTCCGGCGACTGCACCCAGATCTCTGCCCATTCGTCGTCAGAGAGAAGCTCCTGGGCCATCGGCAGCAGGACCTTGTCCTCCTTCGCAATCATCGCCTCGATGGCCTGCAACGCCGGCTCGGCCACCGCGTCGATCACGACCTGCAGCTCCCCGGCCGACGCGTCGCGCACCGCTAGCGACTCCCTCAGCGCCTTGAGCAACTCCCGCACCTCGTCATCCTTGCCCCACATCACCTTGGAGGGCCCGGTCACGCCGTGTCGCTCGAGGCATGGAAACAGGAGGTTCTCCTTGCGTTGGTAATGCTTGTCGACGTCCATCAGCGCGTTCACCCCCTCGCGTGCTCGATCGAGGTCGTCGTCCGGAACGGTTTCGCCCGAGTGCGCCTTGAGCGCCGCCAGGGTCTCGCGCATCCGCGCGGTCGCGTCCGCGAGCGCCTGGTTCTCGAGAACAAAAGTGTCGATCGGGTGCCCCGGTGGAACGCGACGCGGTGGCGGCGGGGCCAGCACGTCGCCGAGCACTTGGGCGTGCAGATCGCACATGGCCTGCACCTCCTCGAGTGCCATGCCTTCCGCCATGAGTTCCTGCTCCATCTCGGCGACTTCGGACGCGTCGGCCACCTTGACCAATTCGGAGAGGCGCCCCTTGACCTCCTCGGGCGACACGCCCCGGTGCAAGTCTTTGATGATCCCCTTGAGCAGCCGCACTCGATGGGCGCGGTTGTCGATGATTTCGCTCATGGTTGCTCCAAGATCGAATCGTGGTCGGTCCTCGAAATCCTGCTCCGCACGTTGTTATTGCGATGGCTCTGTCACTCGTGCCTTCGCGACGCCATCGCCGCAGCCCGGGTCGGCCTTCAGTCAGTCGCCGATGTGGTGCACCTTGATCTCCTTGGGCGCACCACCCGGGGCCCCGGCGGTGTCCTCGAAGCGCACCTGCTTCTGCGCCGCGTTCATCAGCCGGAAGTGCATCCCGGGCTGGGTGTACCTGCTGACATTTGATTCGGCGTCAAGTCCATGAGCGAGCTTGACGTGCGTGGGCGGTCGGCACCAAGTGGCACGCCGGAACGTACGACTCACGGGAGCCCACACCGGAGGATACCTGCGATGCTCAGCACCACCCTGATCGACAAGCTGAATGCCCAGATTACGCTGGAGTTCTACTCCTCGAACCTCTACCTGCAGATGGCCGCGTGGTGCGACACCAGGGGTTTCCCCGGTTGTTCCTCGTTCCTGGCGCAGCACGCCAGCGAGGAATACCAGCACGGGCGCAAGCTGTTCACCTACGTCATGGAGACAGGCGGCCTGGCGCGCGTTGGCGCGATCGAAGCTCCGAAGGCTGACTTTGCCAGCGTTCAGGACATCTTCGATGCGACCCTCGCTCACGAGATCGCGATCACCGCCAAGATCAACGACCTGGTGAAGACCGCCATGAACGAGGGCGACTTCTCAACGTTCAACTTCCTGCAGTGGTACACGTCCGAGCAGCACGAAGAAGAGAAGCTGTTCCGCAACATCGTCGACCGCATCCGCGTCATCGGCCCCGACGGCAAGGGCCTGTATTGGATCGACAAGGAGATCGGCAAGATGGGCAAGAAAGACGGCTGAGTCGTCCGGCTCCGGAAGGACCTGTCCTTCCGCATCGCGGCCATGGAGATGACAGCGCCTCCGCTGCGCGACCGGGCCGCGGTGCCAGCAGGTCGTATCCCCAATCAAGACCGCTCACCAGCGCCCGCACGTCAAGGCCACCTAATCTTCGCCACTTGCGCCAGCTTTGCGACCGCGCGACGGTGCGCCGGAGCTGAAGGCCTGGATGAGCCTATCGACGAACGGCTCGAACCGTGGCAGAGTGCCGCCCTCGAAAAACTCCCAAGCCGAAGTGGCGGAATGGCAGACGCAGCGGATTCAAAATCCGCCGTCCTTACGGGCGTGAGGGTTCAAGTCCCTCCTTCGGCACCGAGAATCTGCAGGCGTGAAGGTTGGCCGCGGCTTTTCCCTGTGAATTCGCGCACCTCTCACGAATCAAACCGCTTTCCCTGGATGATCCAAGCTGTTCCGGCAGAGCGCGATCAGGTACAACCTCCACTAGGGCCATTGCAGTAATCGGCTTCTGGTGCCGACGAATCCGATGCCGACGACGAGCCGTGGTCCAGGCAGTGAGAGGCGCAGCCATGTTCCTGACCACACGCGGGCACTACTCCACCCGAGCCATGCTTCACCTCGCCCAGTACGGCAAACGGGGACCGATCCCGGTTGCGGACATCGCGGCTCGCGAAGACATCTCCCAGAAGTACCTGCAGCAGCTTCTGGGCACGCTCAAGCGCGCTGGCCTCGCGCGGGTCGTGCTCGGACCGCACGGCGGCTTCGAGCTCGCTCGCCCACCAGAGGAGATCACGATCGGCGCCATTCTGCGTGCAGCCGAAGGCGACATCTCGCTCATGGAGTGCCTGGTGCACGACGGGCTTTGCCCTCGAGCCAAGGACTGCCCGTCGCGTCGCGTGTGGTCCGCTGCAAGCAAGAAGCTCAACGAATTCCTCGACTCGCAGACCCTGGCCAGCGCGCTGCATGACGCGCAGCTTCAGCCCGCTGCGGGCCCTGTCAAGCCCGCGGCCTTGAAGAAGTCCAGAGCGCGTCGCGCCTGCCCGTGAGGGTCGTATCCCTATCAGGATGAAGCGCTGGCGGTGCGCCCGGGAGTCTCACTCGGGCGGGGGGCCGAGGTAGCGGTTGCTGCACGCCGAGATCTGGGCCGGCGCATTTGCTTCCATGACGCAGCTGTACCAGGCGAGGTTTCCGAGCTGCAGGCAGCGCGAGAGCAGCACTGTGCCTTTGGGATCGGTCTCGCCCCGACCGAACACCAGGTTGGCGTGCTTGGCTGCATCCTCGCACGACTCGTGCGGCAGCTTCGTGTTCCACTGCTTGAGCACCCGGCCGTCCTCTTTGCCCGCATCCATCGCCCAGGCGCTCGAAGGAGCGTGGGCGCCCGGACGCGACTCCGGTTCTTCGTGCTTCTTGCTGCAGGCGACGATGAGGACGGTCGCAGCCCACGTGGTGATGCAGGCAAGAGCGACGACGCGAAGGCGAATGCGGCTGGACACGAGCAGGAACATCGCTCATGCGACGCGGGCTCGTCAATTCCCCGATGCAGGCCACGGGATCGCGACGACGCTTGACGGATTCGAGCGGCGACAGATAGCCTCCGACCACGGTGGCTTGTGTCCATGGCAGGCTGCTGTTGATGGATCGTGGTTCAGGCGAGGGATTCACAATGCGTAGAACCGGTACTTGGATGGCGCTGATGTTGGGAGCTTCTGCTCTGGTGATCGCCACTGCAGCTTCTGCGCAGAATCCGCCACCGCCGCCGCCGCCCGGGCCACCTCCGCCGTCGGCGCAGCCACCAGCGCCGCCGCCTCCTGCGACACAGCCTCCGGCAACGAGTGCTGCGCCTCCTGCTGCACCTCCACCTGCCGCACCTCCGCCTGCTGCACCTCCGCCTGCTGCGCCTCCCCCTGCGAGCACGGCTCCGGCGACACCGTTGCCACCTGTGGCACCTGCGACGGCCCTTCCTCCGGTGGCCCCGCCTGGAGGCCCGACGACCGCGCCGGCCGGGCCCATGATGGAGGAGCCTGCGGATGCGGACATGATTGAGATCCACATCGATTCGCCGACTCCCGTGGAGCTGATCCGTCTCCATGAGAACAACACCGACTGGTGGTCGGTCTGCACCTCGCCGTGCGACGTGCGCGTGCCCAGGGGCGACAGCTTCAGGATCATCGGCAGGGACATCAACCGTTCCAAGCCGTTCCGCATCGATGCTGCGCAGCAGGGGCGCGTGAACGTCAAGGTCACGCCGGGCGTCAAGAAGAAGCGCGAGCTCGGCCTGTGGGTCCTGGGTGGCTCCGGCGCAGTTGCGTTGGGCGGCATCATCGTGCTCGCCGCCGGCGTGTCGCCATCGAGCTCGTTCACAAACGACGGCCTCACGCACAACGAGAACCAGACTGCGATCGCCGTGGGCAGCCTGCTGGTACTAGCTGGCGTCACGGGCGGGATCACGGGCGGAGCGTTGGCGTTCGACAACTCCCGCACGACCGTGGATGTCGGCGCAGCGCCTGAGTCGCGCTTCAACGAGCCGATGCGGCCAGCTCCCCAGGCCGGATTGACCTCGCTTCAGCGAAGCGCAGGCCAGACCTGGATGTTCCCGCTGCTTGGCGGTACCTTCTGATCCGCAGATGCCCCACACAAAGCTCTCGTTCTTCCCGGCACGCGGCGTGTCGCCGCGGTGGCCGTGGCTCGCGGCTCTTCTGCCGCTGGTCGCATTCGTCAGCTCCGGCGCATGCAGTTCCGACTCTGCGGATCCGGCCCCACAGCCATCGAGCGACGGTGCGCCCGAAGCCGCTGAGGCGTCGGTCGACCACAAGTCAGAGCCGTTCGTCCCTCCGCCCGACACAGGCCCGACGATCCATTGCACGCTCGACAAGGGCGGCGACCCGGTAGGTCTGTGCGTGCAGAAGTTCGTGCTGCAGACCCTGCACGATGCAGCGTTCTCCGCGACGTCGGGCATGATCGAGAGCTTCGACTCGACGACCTTCCTGCCAGACCTGGGTGATGGCGGCGTGCCGTCGCACGACCCGAAGGATGACGTGGCCTATGGCGCAGCCATCGCGCACTATCACGCGAGCTCGGGTGTGTATGGCGACAACGAGCTGACCGGTGTGATCGACGCTGACCTCAAGAAGCTCGTGCCGATTGTGCTTGGGGAGCTCGCCACGATCCCGGACGAATACGATGGGCAGCTCTACCTGGACCTGCGGGCCATGGCGGGCGGGCTGCGTCTGCTCAACGACAACGATGACGCCAACAAGATCGACGAGATCGCGGAGGCGTACGGGCGGGCGATCTACGACGCGCACTACAAGGATCTGCCGGCCATCCAGCTGGACAGTGGGGCAGATGGGGCGGACGGCGCGGAAGATGCGGCCGCTGATGTCGCAGCAGAGGCGGACGCCGGCGCAGCGATCGAAGGCGACGGAATCATCGGACGTGCGCTCGGAGCGGATCAGATCGAGTACGAGCCCGCATCGGTTGCAAGCGCGTCGCTGGCGCTGATTGATCTGGCGTCGCGGCATGCGGAAGACGACCAAGGAAGTGCGGAAGCCTGGCAGAAGGCCGCAGTGCGCGCGCTGCGTCACGCATGGGACAACGCCAGGGAGCCAACGACCGGGATGCTGTACAGGACGATGGTGGCCACGGTCGGGGCATCCGACACTGTGGGCGGCCCCGACCCAAAGGACACGCTGCTGATCGACGTGCAGGCCACGGCAGCAGTGTCGATGCTTCGCGCCAAGGAGATCGTGGACGCGAGCCTGATCGGTCCGGACAAGGACGCGAGCCCAGGAGCTCTGAGCCTGGCGGCAACCTGGCCGTATCTGCAGCGTGCCGACGCCTTGATCGCAGCGGCAAACGGGGTGCAAAGCCTCTGGGATCCGGATCTGGGTGGCTACCACGAGGGGTGGGTGCCGTCGCTCGCGCAGCTCAGGACCGACAAGCCCACGCGGGGCAATGGGCGCATGCTGGTGGCAGTGCACCGATCGGCGGTGATGGGCTCGAGTCCGTACGCGTCGCAGATGACGAAGCTGCGGGCGATGATGATGGATCGGGCACCGTTGCACACCAGCTTGCTGAGCGCGTTGGATGGACAGGCAGCGTACCTGGCTTCGGTTCCGCGGGACTTCAATATGGATGGCGCGGAAGCAGGGGCCCCTCTGTACAGGAGCTACTTCACGCGTGCGAACACATCCGCGTGTGAAGCGCTGGACGATGGTTGGTTCGGCTTCGGAAACTAGTACCGCGTGCCCGAAGTTCGTAGCGGGATCATTGGCGCCCACCGCCTTCTGCCAACCGTAGCGACACGGCCCCGGCGCCTTGCGCTCCACGAGCGTCTCGACATCCGCGTCAAGGCACTCGGAGCTTGAGGGGCAGCCGCAACGGGATAGGCGACCTGGGGGACATGGTGCGAGGAGGTCGTCATGTCCATAGGTGGCTGGGCCCGGACTTCGCGTGAGGGTGGAATGGACATGCAGGAAATCCAATCCACGAGTTCGTGCAACCAGCTGAATTAGATAGTCATTTTCCAGCGGCGCGAATGCTGTAGACGAAATCCCGGGGCATCTCTAGCATCTGCGCCGGGTGGACACGTTTGCGACGGGGACTGGCGATGCAAGGCAGAAAAAAGGGCGGTTCAAAACCGTTCGATGCGTGCCTGCGTGGCTGTTCGCGCCATCAACGTTTTCAGCTGCAAGGCTCCGGAACACCGGAACTCTCATAGGAGCGTCGCATGCGAAGATTCTTGATCGCCCTCACGCTATTGGCACCTTGGGGCCTCACCGGCTGCGAGGACGGGCCGGACCAGCCCTTCAGTCCCGCACCGGAAGGGGCGGCAAACAAGTGGAACAGTCCGCCCGGCAAGGGCTGGGCCGACCCTGCCAAGCAGGGGTACCTGGGCGGCGGTAGCACAGGAACCACGAAGAACGAGATCTGCACCGCTCCCAAGAAGGCCGAGCGTTGGGCGCAAATGGTGCAGGAGCCGATCATCCCGCCGCACGGCGGTGGCGGAATCGACCTGGCCGGTGGCGACACCTGGCAGGGGATCACGATCGAGGAAGCCGAGCAGATCAACTGCCAGAGCAGCGAAGCTGGTGACGTGTTCGGGGACGGCACCCCTGTGAACTACTGGGGCGACAACGCGGAGGTCTGGTTCTCGTACAGCACCGCGACGCGCAAGGGCTTGTTCATGGACTTCTGGCCCGGCTACGTCGGCACGATCGACGCGGAAAGCCGGGAGCACGAAGATCCGAACAACCCGGGGACGATGATCAAGGACAAGTTCAAGATCTACGTCAACGCGCAGATGACCAAGAACAACGAGAAGTACGAGATCAGCTGGTTCAAGGGCAATTTCGTTGCTCAGGTCAATGAGATCGGCGAGGCGTTGCTGGCCACCTACGCGCCCTTCCTGCCGCCGGACACCACGAAGAACTGCTACGGCGGCATGTGCATCGTGGGCAGCTTCGGCAACGTTGCCTACATCTACCTGCCGGTCATCGGAGCTGGCATCTGGACGCCGAACAGCGCATCGACAGGCGCGCAGAACATCATCGACCGCATCGACGTGTACCTGAACAAGGTGACGCCGTTCGCGCTGTCCTATCCGCTGTTGAAGCTGGACGCAGAGGGGCCGAAGGCGAGCCCGCTCGACGTGCTCAACACGACCACCGGCCAACCGTGCGTACTGAAGTTCGGGGTGGAATGGGACGAGTTCCTGACGAATTGCGTGCGAGTGACCGGGGACCAGACCAAGGACGACACCGAGCAGAACAAGATGTTCGGCGGGTTCATGCACGGCCGCGAGCAGTACCACTTCGCGCTGAACGGCCTGACCATTGACTTCAACAAATCTGACCTCGCAGAGGACAAAATCCTCAGCGACGAGGATCGACCGAAGTCGGGCGACATCTCGCGCGAATGGACGCTGGACCAGTCATTGATGGGCAAGATCGTCAATGACCGAAAGGACAATGTCGCAAAGGGGCCGCGCGACAACCACGGCATGGGCCTGGTGTACCTGGAGTACGCGCGGATCGTGCAGGCGGAGATCAACAAGTTCCTGATTGCCAAGGGCGAGCCTACGCACGAGCTGGGCGACCCGGATTGCCTCGAGCCGAACGTGGACCCGTTGACGGATACCTATCCGAACGGATGCACGGGCATGGAGGGGTTTGTGACCTGCGCGCCGTTCATCGAGGGCACGGACGACCCGATGCTGAAGAAGCTGTCGCAGGGGTACGACCCGAACCTCAACGGGGGCACTGGCTACCCGAAGTGCGGCTTCATCAACACGGACATGCAGCCAGGGCTGAAGCCCGGGCACCCGCCATCGACGTTCTGCTCGGACCCGGTGGATGACCCGAAGATCGACGACAACCTCGGGATTCCGACCGAGGGCTTCACGCACTGCATCTCGGGCGACCTGTGGGCGACCTCGTTCGCCCGTGTCTTGCACGTGTTCGGCCACGACAACCTGGACAACATGCCCTACGAGGTGCGCGACACGCGCTTCTTCTTCCATGCGTACATGGAAGCGCTGATCAAGTACTTCACCGCGGTGGGCGCGGGGCAGGAGACGATCATCGGCGTACACGACTCCAAGTACAGCTACGACGACCTGCACTTCGACTCGGCAGGCGCAGGGCAGTGGGAGACCGCGGCCTACATCGATCGACGCTTCGTCACCAACGACATTCCCCCTGTCGAGTTCAGCATCACGGCCGACATCAAGAACGGCATCTTCAACGACTACGAGTTCGTGCGTCAGCTCTACCGGGGCGAGTACCTGCTCTACACCGCGGTGGATGAGGACAAGACGAACGGGCTGGGCAAGGAGTCTTCTGCGCAGCTGACCAACATCTTCGGAAGCCCTGTGCTCCGCGACGGGTGGGTGGACACGGCGTATCGCAAGGCCTACCAGTGCGCCACGATCAACAAGGGCGCGCCTGGGGTGAACTGGGACGAGGAGGTGAAGCTGTGCGACGGCCAGACGCCTCCGATGAACCCCAAGGACCCGACCGACATCGAGCGCGACGAGGACGGGATGCCGATCCTGTACCACTACAAGGGCGCATTCGTGGGCAATGCAACGGCGTTTGCGCTTCGCACGTCATCACCGATGAAGGTCGACAAGATCCAGGAGAACATCGCGTCGGCCAACTTCACGATGCCGGTCTACGAGAACCCGTACAGCTCCAAGACGACGCTCAGCACGCTGACGAAGATGGTGCCCTTCGAGCCCAAGCAGCCGGGCATCGGGTTCAACATCCCGGTCAACGGACAGCTCGACCGGTTCTTGTCCACGTACCACTGCGACCTGAGCGGGCGCACGATCTCGCTGCAGCTGGCGTGGGACTGGACCCTGGACCCGGTGACGATGCAGCCCAAGGGCGATGGTCAGATCGACTTGATGGGGCTGCACGCCGACGACTTCCTGGGCGACGTGTTCCTCTGCCAGGACAGCGCGACGGGCGATCTGCTCAAGGCGCGCATGTACACCACGACCGACTACCTGCTGGACTGGATGATCAAGCATCCCAAGGCTGTGGATGACTGCGAAATCATCATCCGTTACAGCCCGTTCGGCAACTACCCGGACTACATCTCGTCGCTCAAGAACGGCGTGATGATGGGCGTCAACCAGGGCGGCGGCAAGGGGCGCATCATCGACGCGCAGATGTGGATTCCCGGGCTGTGAGTCACCACGGAGATCGAAGAGCCATGAAGAAGCATACTCTAGCATTCCTGCTTGTAGGAACACTGGCCACGGTCGCCGCGGTGGGCCCGGCCTGCGTCTCGCAGCGTCCTTCCCGTAACGGCGTCTTCAACGAGAACCAGTACATCCGCAAGGACTTCCTGGTCCGTGCGGACGAGACCAACGACGACACCGGGTGGTTCATGAAGGCGACGATCCTGAACACGTCGCAACCCAACCCGCTGGCCGACACCCTGCTCATGCCAGGCCTGCCTTCAGGCGGCGGCACGGGCATGTTCAACTTCGGCTCCAAGTTCGTGCGGTTCAAGATCACGCAGAACAAGCTGCAGATGGTGAGCATGCGCGAGATCGCGCCGACGCAGACAGGCCTGCAGCGTACCGAGGAAGTGCTCGACGCCTGGCCGATCACGAACGTGGACCTGAAGTACCGCATCAACCTCGACGGCGAGAAGACGAACTTCTACGAGGAGAACCAGGAGCTCGACTGGCAGGTGCGCCAGTGGGTCAAGGTCAACCTCGACAAGGATGACATGAGCGATCTGGCTGCGTTTGGCAGCGGATTCTCGTCGATCATCAGCCTGTGCATGGACGAGGCGAACTCGACCACCACGCTGGTTCCCAACTCGTTCAAGGTCGACGAGGCGGAGAATTACATGGAGTGGACGGTCAACATCACGCTGCCGATCAACTGGTACGCCGACCCGGGCTGCCTCGGCATGCTCGCCTCGTCGCAGGACGAGATCGTCAACTTCAACCTGCTCGATCGCCAGTCGGTCTCGTTCAACGTGATGTACTCGTTCCACAGGGCAGACCCGCTGCCGGATCCGAAGGATCCGAACGGGTACGTGCCGCTGGTTCTCGACGAGAAGGACCCGATCCAGCACAAGTACCTTCCGATCCAGGTCCTGTCGACCGCGCGCGACCCGGTCTCGGGCCTCGTCGCAGCCCGCCAGATGGTCGGACGTCACAACCCGAACAAGCCGATCATCTACTACTTCGACCCAGGCGTTCCGCAGTGGGTCAAGGACATCGCGATCGGGCCGGGCGGCATCAAGGAGCAGACCAACAAGATGTTCGAGGAAGCCGGCGTGGTTGCACGTGTCGACTTCAAGGAGTGGAACGACGGCGGGGTCGAGCGCCACTACGGCGACGTTCGCTACAACTTCGTCCGCTGGCTGTCCGGCTACGATCAGGGCGTCGGCTACGCCGGTCTCACGACGCCGCAAAGCGACCCTCGCACGGGCGAGCTGCTCACCGCGAACGTGGACCTGTCGGACTTCCCGCTGCAGGACTACTACTTCCAGCGGATCGACGCGTACCTGCAGACGATCGGCGCGAGCCTCGACTTGAACTCCGAGAAGGAGTGGCCCAACGACCCGCCCAACTGCAAGGACGGGGACCTGCAGCCGGTGGTGCCCGAAACCCTGGCGAACAACCACAACGGCAACTCGTCGCTCTACAACAAGATGCAGGGCTACCTGGGCAAGCCGATCTACAAGTACGGCGCCCTGGGCCCGCAGGACTTCATCGCCAAGCAGGACGAGGACTTCTTCTCGGCGTACCACACCGTGATGCCGTACATGATCTACGCCGATCCGGACATGAACCCCTACGTGGTTCGCGAAGGCGGCGCTGGCGTCTACGGACCGGACGGGATCAGCAACCTGATCGAGATGTACCGGAAGGAAGCTGAGTTCCACAAGATCGCGGGCAAGATCGATCGGGGCGAGAGCCCGGTGGACGACATCGCGGGACCGAACGGAATCGCACAGTCTCTCGAGTTCCTGAACAACTTCCGCCAGCTGATGACGAACCACAAGCGGCTGGGCACGGCGCGCGCCAACCTCTACCAGCGCACGCGCGACCCCTACGATGTGGTCTCCTTCGAAGGGCTCATGTCCAAGATGGCGCGCATCTGCGTCAATGGCCAGTGGGAGAAGAAGGCAGAGTGGGCGCTGCGTCTCCACGACCAGTACTGGAAGGGCGTGTTCTGGCACGAGTTCGGTCATGCGCTCGGCCTCGAGCACAACTTCATGGGCAACATCGACCGCGCCAACTTCCCCAAGGACGACAAGGGCAACTTCCTCTACTACACGTCGTCGTTGATGGAGTACTCGTCAGCGCCTGCGCGTATTCTGGAAGCCAAGGGCTGGGCTCCCTACGACAAGGGCGCCATCTCCTGGATCTACGCGAACTCGGGCGCAACCGACGTGACGAAGGCTGGCGACAGCATCTCGGGTCAGTCGGGCAAGAACGCCAAGGGTGAGACGATCACCGCGGCGAACGCCGCGTGGAAGGATCCGAAGGGGTTCGACAAGGACGGCAAGGAGATCCAGTTCCTGTCGTGCTCGCACCAGCATCTGACCTACACGCCGCTGTGTCGCATGGGCGACTCGGGCACGACGCCGAGCGAGATCATGGCCAACGGCATCGACGCGTACGAGTGGCAGTACCAGTGGCGCAACTATCGCAAGTACCGCAAGTTCTGGAACAATGCGTACTACGCCAACGCGCCTGCCAATCAGATCATCGAGATGCGACGCTTCCTGTCGCTGTGGGGCTTCGACTGGGGCAGCGGCAACCTGTATGACATGCTGCGCCGCATCGACTACCCGGTACCCGAAGGCGTGTACTCGAACGTGCAGTACTACACGCAGCTGACGAACAAGTTCAACAAGGAGGCTTCGGCCGCCAACCAGATGGCAGCTGCGTTCCACAAGGCGATCATCCAGCAGTCGGCTGGCGAGCGCCCCTACTCGACGATCTACGACAAGTACTACGGAGACACGACCCAGCAGGGCATCATTCTCGACAAGCTCTATGCCATGCTCGGTTGGGTCGGCCTGTGGCCGACGGACAACTACGACCCGAACGTGGCCGGCGGCTACATCTCGTCGTACTCGTCGCTCGGCGATTCGTCGTATGCGTCCGTGTCCGAAGACGCTGTGGCCTCCATGGTCGGCGGGCAGTATGACGCGTTCCCGTACTTCGTGCCGTTCGCGGTGTCGATCTTCGCCCAGGATACGCACAGCCCGGCGTTCAACGGGCGCCTCGAGGTGCGCGACTGGATCGGCGGCTTCGTGTTCGACCGTCTCCAGGACTTCCTCGACTACTGGCGAGATCAGGCTGTCCAGTACATGGATCCGATCTGCTCCGGCAAGGACTTCAAGTCCTGCGACTACGATCCTCGCAACTTCTCCGACAAGCACAACGAGTTCATCGGACCGGACAAGCGCGTGTGGATCTGGGCCTACGTGCAGGATCGGAACCAGTGGGTCGCGGTGCGCAAGGACCGCAACATCGCGAGCTACATCATCCTGCGCAACTACAACGACTTCGTCGTCTATCAGCTGGACGACGGTCACTCGCCCGGAGGAGCGTACGGGACCTTGCTGCCTGTGAAGTACTTCCTGGATTCGTTCCGGTACTTCAACTGAGGTCGCACGGCTGGCCGGGCTGCCAGGTGCAGCCCGGCTTGGCCGAGAGAGGAAGTTGCTCATGCGCTACTCAATTGCGAGCCTGACCATCGCAGGCCTTCTCGTTGCTGGCACATCGCTGGCAGCCGAGGGCAATCGCGGTGGTGAAGGACCTGGCAGCTCGTCGGGTGCGGGGAACCTCGGCGGCGGCGAGTCTGTGGGCGCGGACGTGCGAACGCACGAGCCGGGCTCCGCCGACAAGCAAGCCCGCAAGAAGCCGTGGGAGGTGGAGGGCATCTGGGAGACGCACCGGATGATCCGGCAGGAAGACCTCGATGGGTACGGCGTCAACAAGACCGTCAACGTCGGGTTCCTGTACTTCCGCTACGATCTGACCAAGTACGACCGCCTCTGGGCGCGCGGTGGAATGTACCAGCGGTTCATCGCCGACTCGACCGAGACCGGGTTCCGCGCTGACGACACGGTCTTCTCGTACCGGCGTCTCATCCCGCTGCCGGAGAAGTTCGCGATCAGCCTCTCGGGGCAGCTGTCTGCCCCGACCTCGTTCACCAGCCAGAAGGAAGGGCTGATCACGGAAGGCAGGATCACGGTCGGCCTCGAGAAGAAGCTCGATCGGTTCACCTTCATGCTCCGATCCTACCTCGCCGGGCACTGGATGAAGTACACGTCAGCCGAGGGAGGCAGCGCCAATCCAAAGTGGCTCTGGCTCTCTTCGCTCGGCGCCGAGTACCAGATCCCGTACATCAACGTGGTCACGCTCGGCACCTCGATCACCAACCAGTACCTCTGGCTGTACGAGACCGGCTACAACTCGAATGCACCGAGCAGCACACGCTTCGGCGTTGCCGAGGACCCGAACTACGGGTTCAACCAACCGGTGCAACAGGCCTACGGCTGGGAGATCTACGCGCGCTACAACGCGCCGGATCTCGCAGGCGTCAGATCGGACCTGACCGTGTCCTACGCCCAGGGCGATCCCTCCCTCGGATACACATCCGCGTTGCACGACGGTGCCCGCCACGTGTACCCGCTGTTCTGGCGGCATACCTCCACAGTCTACGCCGCCCTCTCCGTCTCTTATTGATCGGGCCGGGCACGGCGGCTGCCGTGCCCCCAGCCAACCCGGGGCGCTTCGATCGTCCCTGCGCTATGATGCGCTCGCCATGTCCGTCAAGAACCTCGCCCGCTGGATGGCACGCAGACCGGCCCGGGACCGGAAGGCGAGAGCCCTTGCGAAGACAGCAGCGCCCACGTCGATCGGGGAGCTGCTGGCGTCGCTCGACGGCGCCGAGGCCATGACAGACCACAGCCCGGTTTCGACCGAGGTCTGGCAGAGCCTGGTGGGCACGCGCATTGCCGATCGGTCGAAGCCTGCGCGAATCGATCCTTCGGGCACCCTGATCATCCACGTGCCGGACTCGGTGTGGGCGCAGGAGCTCTCGCTTCTGTCGGCTACCATCGTGGCGCGCTTGTCCGCCATGGGCACGAAGATCACCGGCTTGCGCTTCATCGTGGGGCAGGTCGCGCCGCCCCGCCGCGGCCCAACACGCTTCGAGCGTCGCAAGGTGGCTGCGCCGATCGAGCTGCCCGCCGAGCTCAAGGCGGAGATGGATTCGATCGAGGATCCAGACCTGCGAGCAGCGTTCGTCAAGGCAGCCGAGTGCAGCCTTGCGGAGAGCGCAGCGCAGGCGAAGAGAAGCCGCAAGCCCAGGAGGCGTCGGTGAGCAGATCGATAACTAGGAACAAGGAACAGGAATGCGAACGAAGAACACGGAATGAGCGGAGCAGATCTCCTCTGGCATTCGCGTTCGCGTTCGCGTTGCTAGTCCCCAGTTCCTAGTTCTCTCCGGAGCTCTACCCCGCACCCGCCAGCCGCTCGAGCCCCTCGATTCGCTGCACCAGGAAGCGCTCCGCTGGGCTGAGCGTGGGAGCGAGCTCCTTCATCATCTTCACGTAGGCGCGCAGCGCGGACAGGTTGACGTTCTTGGTCTTGCGCAGCGCCGTGTGCAGCTCGTCGATGGTCTGCGCTGCACAAGCCTTCTTCGCGTTCATGTGCAGATCGATCACGTAGTCGACCCAGCGCGCTTTGCCCGTGGCGATCGCAAGCTTGGAGCCGTAGCGCCCTGCCTGCTCTACCAGCCCGGGATCCCATTCGAGCCCGCCCCGCACCGTGGCAGAGACGTGCTCGAGCAGCGTGCTCAAGAGACGCTCGGCCTCCTCGGCGCGTCCAAGGGCAAGGGCCTTGTCCGCTACGCCGCCGAGCAGACGGAACGCATCGCGTTTGCTGGTGGACGCTGTCTCAGGAGGCTCGGTTGGGCCGAGGCGAGGGCTGGTGTCGCCCTTGACCGGCTGCATCGACGTGATGGTCTCGGTTCCCAGCCTGTGCGGAGAGACGAACCCTGCTGCGGGGCGCGACGAGGCAACGTGGGCCGACAGGACCATCTCCTGCGATCCGATGGTGATCATGTCGCCGTCCGCGAGCCGGGTCGATCCCTCGATCTTGGTTCCGTTGACGAGCACGCCGTTGCGACTGCCGAGGTCCTGGACCTCCACGTTGCTGTCAGCGACGACGAGCAAGGCGTGCTTGCGCGACACGAGCGGGTCATCGAGCGACAGCTGGCACTCGGTGCTACGTCCGATCACGAATCGGCCGGGCGTCAATTCGAAGTCGTGCTGGAGATAACGGAGGCGAAAGACCATCACGCGCCAGTGTTCCGTTTCAGACTCTGACCCCACAACTCGAGGATCGACAGGGCTTCCACGTCCTCGTCGCTCAGACGATCGCGGCGCGACTTGGCCGACTCGATGATGGAGTCGATGGCCTTTGCGCCACTTGCGCCTTCGAGACGAATTCCCCGCAATTGAGACACGACTTCGGGGTGCGGCACAAGCCCTACGGCGACGTAGGTGGCGAGCAGCCAGCTGGCCCACTGATCGCTCCTCTGGGCCGCGGCGTAGCGCGAGGCGACGTCGGCAAACTTCTCGAACTGTGCACTGTCAATCGGAGCCTTGGAGGTGACCAGATCATCGACCGCCGTGGCTGCGCGACGCATCATTCGCTCTGCGTCGCTGAAACGCTGCGACGAGACCGCTCGATCGAGCACGTCGATGACCAGGAGCAACGCCCAGCTGGAATGATCGTCGCCCTTGACGCCTGTCAGGGTCTGCTCCTCCTCGGTGCGCTCCTGCGAGCCGCAGTGCGGGCACGCGACCATTTCCTCGGCGTAGGGGAGCTTGCAGTTCGCACAATACAGGAGGAACCCGGTCTTGCGGTTCAAGGGACCGGAGCGGTCACTCGAGATCTTGCAGAAGACGAACTCCTGGGTGCCGATGCGCAGGCGGTCGCCATCCTGCACGGGCACTTTGCCTCGAGCGAGCACGCCGTTGACACGCGAGCCGTTGCGAGAGCCGAGGTCCTCGAACAGGATGAGCCCGTTCTCGATGCTGAGCTTGGCATGCTGGCGAGACACCAGCGGATCCTCGATGGTGACGTGACAATCCGGGCTTCGCCCGAGGATCGTGTTTCCGGGCGAAAGATCGATTTCCTGGAGTTGGAATCGAAGCCTGTAACGCGCCACGGCTCAGACCATCTTTCCGCACGACGTGAATCAAGCCGAGCGTTCAGAGTAGCGCCGTATGTGCCCGTGCGTCAAAGGATCTCTACCCGTTGACGGACATCACGCGAGCCAGTCGGAGCATCAACGGCAGGTGGAGTATCGCGCCCTGGATGCGGAGCTTGCGCGACAGCAGGCTCGACAGCATCCCGCGCAGCACTGCCCACCCCTCGCGGTCTCCGGGAAGAACCACCGGTGCGTTGAAGTACGGGTGGATCGGGAGGTTGGACATCGTGAGCACGCTCTCGCTGTCACCGCGGATCGTCACATCCGGGATTCCTACAATCCCGTCATGGACGACCGCGTGCCCGTGCTCGAAACGAATCGTCAGCGCCACCTCGGCGTCCTCGGCCACAATCGCCACGGTTCCAGTCAAGGACTCGAAGTCCGCGCACTTGTGCGGCTTCAGCTCGAGGTTCTGGCGAACCAGATCCGCGATCATCATGGCCATGCCGTTGGCTTCGGTCCCGGGCGCTAGATCGATTTGCGGCGTCATCGAAACGTTGCGTGAGCCTGACTCGCTCGGGTGTCAAGGGGCGCCGACCGCACCGTCCGACCAGGAACCTGTTGCGCCTGACGCGAAGTCATGCTCATCGCAGATCCATGGCTCGGCGCAACAGGGCAACCGCGATCGTGCTCGGAGTGGCTGCCATGCCGCTGCTGCTGGCAGGTATCGGTCATGCCCAGCTCCCGTCGCCTGCCGCCTCGTCGTCATCTTCCAGCCTTCCGCCTGCCTCTGCTGCCCCGACGGTCTCCGCAGCCGTATCCGCTGGCTCCATGGCCTCTTCGCCCGAGCAGGTGCTGTGGCTTCGCTCTGGTGGCGTACTGCGCGGACAGATCATCGAGTACGATCCGGGGCGCAGGGTGGTGCTGCAGCTCGCGACCGGGGAGGTGCGCACCGTGGCGTGGAGCGAGGTAGCGCGAGCATCCTGGATCACCCAGCCGACGGTTGCCTCTGGCTCGGCGACCAGCCGTCCTGTGCCGACTGCGCCTGCTCGGCCCGATCTCGTCCCGACCGCGGGCAAGGTCATGGTCCACATCGTGCCTCCTGATGCACGGCTGTGGCTCGAGGAGCGCCCTCGCTACGACGCAAGCGCGCCCTGGCAGCGCACCTGCCAGGCTCCGTGCGATCGCCATATCGAAGTCGATGAGCGAAGCCTGCGCATCGGTGGGCCCGAGCTTCGCCCCTCGAACCCGTTTCATGTCAAAGGCGAAGGCAACACGATCAAGCTGGTCGTGCGACCCGGTCTCGAGAGCTCGCACAGCTGGGGTCGTGGGCTGCTGATCTCGGGCATCAGCGTGGAGCTGGCATCCGGGCTGGTCTACGCGCTGGGACGCTTCGAGGACAAGGACGGGGCGGTGGTTGGCGGCGTGGTGGGGATGGTGGTGGGCGTGGGGCTGCTGGTCGGCTCGCTGCCGCTGCTTGGAGCAGGTCGCACGACCGTGCGCAATCCGGATGGTGAACGCGTGGGGCACACGCAGCTGAACGCGACGCCCTGGCCGGTGTTCTAGCTGCGTATTCGTTGGGGGAGCGACGGTCAGCGAGCGTGCTGCTCGCTGTGTCGACGAATCAGCCGTTGGCCTTGGCGAAGGTCTCCATGAAGGCGACGATCTTCGAGACGGCTTCGAGAGACACGGCGTTGTAGGCGGAGATGCGGATGCCGCCGACGCTGCGGTGTCCCTTGAGGCCAACCATGCCGGCCTTCTTCGCCTCGGCGATGAGCTTGGCCTCGAGGTCTTCGGTGGGAAGACGGAACACGATGTTCATGACCGAGCGCGAGTCCTTCTGGACCGGCGCGCGGTAGAAGCTGCCGTGCGCATCGAGGAAGTCGTAGACCGTCTTGGCCTTCTCGCGGTTCCACTTCTCGATCTGATCAAGGCCGCCCGAGTCCTTGATCCACTGCATGACGTTGCGGATCATGTAGATGCCGAACGTCGGGCAGGTGTTGTACATCGAGTTCTCTCCCGCCTGGGTCGAGTAGCGGAAGATCTTCGGGATGTCCGTGCGTCCCTTCTCGACGAGATCCTTGCGAGCGATCACCACGGTGACGCCGGCAGGCCCGATGTTCTTCTGCGCGCCTGCGTAGATCAGGGAGTAGCGCTTGACGTCGAACTTGCGCCACATGAAGTCGCTCGACATGTCGCAGACCAGCGGCACGCCGCCAGCGTCGGGCTCGTTGTCGTGGAACTGCACCCCGTGGATGGTCTCGTTCGAGGTGAAGTGCAGGTACGCGGCATTGGGATCGACTTTGATCTCATCCTTCTTGGGGACGCGAACGAAGGCCTTGTTGTCCTCGGTGGTAGCGGCGAGGCGCACGGTGCCGACGTTCTTGGCCTCGGAGAAAGCCTTTTGCCCCCAAGCACCGGTCACGACGTAGTCGGCGCTCTTGCCGGCGGGCAGCAGGTTCATGGGAACCACGGCGAACTGCTGGCTCGCGCCGCCCTGCAGGAACATCACGTGGTAGTCCTCGGGGATGGAGAGCAGCTCGCGCATCAGGGCGATCGTCTGCTGGTGCAGAGCGTCGTAGTCCTTGCCCCGATGGCTGTGCTCCATGAGCGACATGCCAGTGCCCTGCCAGTCGAGCATCTCCTGTTGAGCCTTT
This sequence comes from Deltaproteobacteria bacterium, assembly GCA_016218915.1. Lineage (GTDB taxonomy): Bacteria > Myxococcota_A > Polyangia > Polyangiales > Polyangiaceae > JACRCQ01. Next base: position 179,569 of record JACRCQ010000058.1, on the reverse strand, counting down.
TCGAGAGCGGCCAGCGGCAACGCAGCCGGCCCAGCATTGAAGTTGAGGACTCGCGCCATGATTGTGTCCTTTCCTGGGGTGACCCTATGGGTCAGATCGGCAGCCCTTATACTTCCGTCCGCGCCGTGTTGCATCCCCCAACCGCTCCCCGATTCCAGGTCGAATTGCGGGTACTGAGGGTCATTTGCACGGGTTGCGGCGGGACGGCTCCGGCTCGATCCCCACGTGCGCCCGCAGCATGGCGTCCACCAGCTCCATCCCCTGCCCAGCATCAGCCTCGAGCAGCACTCCCTCTCCTCCCCTTGCTGCCTGCAGGAGCCGATCCCGGGTGCTACCGTCGAGCAATCGGCTCGCGCCGCCACACTGGCTGCAGACGATCCCCCCCCGGCTCGGGTCCACGTAGGCCGCCCTGCCGGGCTGGCAAGAGCGCCCGCACACCACGCACCGATCGAGGTGCAGGGCGTATCCAAGGGTGGCAAGGAGGCGTATTCCGAACTCCGCGACGAGTCGAAGCGGGGATCGTGTGAGGGGCTCGGAGTCGAGCGTGTCGAGCAAGCGATTGATTTCGCTCCATGTTTCGGGTTCAGGGGTGCGAGGAGGCAATCCCTGGCGAAGCCAGCGAAGGGCCTGACCGGCAGCTTGCATGCAGTCCAGATCCGCAGCCAGCCTGGGACGAGCCACGGCGATGGCCGCAGCACGCAAAGACAGCAGGTCTGCGCCCTGGCGGTCGCCGAGCTCGAGTCGAAGGGTGTGGAGCGGCTCAAGGGAGCTTGGGGCGCCTTTTCGATACGAGCGCGCACCACGGGCGAGGACCGGGACCAGGCCAAGGGTCTCGGAGAAGACCGTCACGACCAGATCCGCCTCAGCATAGGGGATGGACCTGACCACCAATGCGAGCGTGGTGAGGAAGGTGGAGCGACGACTGCGCGTGATGGTTCAGCCGTGGATGAGAGGAGTGGAATCCAGCGAAGACAGCTCCTGCGGCAGGTCGCGACCACGCGGCTTGAGCACGATGCTGACCGCGAGGGTGAACAGGATGAGGAGCAGAACAAAGGCAATGGCGACGCCGAAGCGTCGGTTCTGGGGTCGCTGGATCGGGGTGGTGAAGGGCAGCGGAGTCACCCAGGCAATGCGGCGACTCGAGGTGTAGCGAGCGAGGACATCATCGACAGGGACCGCAACCGCACGAGCATAGGCCTTGAGAAAACCGCGAACAAAGACCTCGCCGGGTAGGTCGTCGAACTGGTCACCTTCGATTCGACACAGGGTGGCGGACGGGATGCGGGTAGCGCGGGATAGCTCTCCCACGCTCATTCCCCGCTCTTCCCGGCGGCGCCTGAGGTAGTTGCCGATCGATTCCATCTTACCTCCGCGGAGCTCCGACGGCGCGTCACCTAGACGCCCCGCAAGGCCCCGCTGCCCGATCATCTCAGCTTGGCCGCCAAAGCTGCGCACTCCCGACCAGCGGGAGTATCGCTTCCCAATTGACGGCATCGTTCCAGATCGCTCCTGGCATCGTCGGCAGCACCGATTCTGGCGCTAACCCGGGCCCGGGCCGCATAGGCGTCCTGAAGACCCTTGCACTCGGGGCGATCCGTTTCCAGGGCTCGCGAGTAGAAGTCGCGAGCCGACTTGAAGTCAGCCTTTTTTTCGTAAGCTAGGCCAAGCCTGTACTGGCCGACGCAGAACTCCGGTTGGAGCGCGACGGCTTGCCGCAAAGTCTCAATCGCTCTGTCCGCTTCTCCTTTGAGCAAGAAAGCCCATCCCAGATTGCCCCAGGCGTTCTCCGGGGTGGCGTACTGGATGTCCTGGGTCAGGGGCTTGAGGACCGAAATGGCGTCGTCATAGCGCCCCTGATGGACCAGAACCACGCCGAGCGTGTTCTGCGCCTCCCGGAATCCATCGCGGTTCTTGACCGCAAGACGCGCGTACTTCTCGGCCTTGTCGAGGTGGCAATCGACCGAGGATGTAGCGCAAAAGTAAAGATAAATAAGTGCTGTCAGATGCGCCGCCTCGGCATTGTCCTGGTTGAGGTCCATGGCCTTGAGGGCATGGGAGATCGCAGCACGAGGTTGCCCGCGATTGACGAACAAATCGCGCGCGACATCGCACTCAGCCTCAGCCTGACGCTCTGGATCGGCCGCCGTCATCGAGCGTCCCTGGGAACGCCCGCAAGCAAGAACCAAGGGCAGGCCCACACCGAGCGCGACGGCCGTCCATCTCACACGCCGGAAACACACGGAGAGGCGACGCGCGTTGCTCGCGGTCGTCGATCCGAGTTGTTCCGTACGGTGGGTCATCGCGTTGGCCTCAGCGCAGCCTGTCATCGCTGTCATAGGGGGTGTGCCTGGGAGTCACACCCTGAACCGTCTGCCGGAACTAACCTACGCCATGATCAGCGTCAACCCGGAACGTCGCCAGCTCCTGGTTCTGACCATTGATTACGTTTATTCTTGCAACTTGCAACTCGCGAACATACGCACTTCATCTATTGTACAAGCCAAATGCTTCCAATAGCGGCCGCAATTCTACCATGCTCGGGTATTTCGTGCATATTGTCATTTTTCGTCGCGACATCCCCAGAAGCAGTGCGGTCGATCTCGGTCGCGCGCGTGTTGGTGGGTCAAACCTGACTCCATCCACGCGTGGTCCACGGAACTCCGAACGTGCATCGCGTGATCCTTCGGGCTCTCCGAACACCCACCAAACAGCTCTATTCCAAGTGGATTCCGAATCGTCCATGAACACAACGAGCCACGCTCTCGGCAGTTCTGATCGCAGCAAGTACCGCGCAGCCCGATTCGGCTGCGATGTGATCAGGAGCGCGAGGTGACGTCGGGTTGCCGCTCGATCAGCGCGTTGGATGGATGCGACGCATCAACCATTTGCATCCATGATGGAAGCGTCGCGGCATGCTGGATGGATGCAACGCGTCATGTCGGGCCGCCTATGCTGCCTGCGGGCGGCGGCGACGAACCGTCTGTCCCTCGGATCTCCTCCTTGAGCGCCAGCAGAGCGTAGAGCCTTCCCAACGCCTCGAGATCAGGGATCTCCACGTGCTCGTCAACCACCCGGACGTACTGCCCATCGCGAAGCTGCTGTACTCCCCGGCGTACCGTATCTACGTCGAGGCCGACGCGCGTGGAGAGGTCCAACGGTGAGATCGCGAGCAGGCATGAGCGATCAGAAGGGTTGGCGGCCTGCGCCAGCTTGATCAACGCGTTGACGATCTTCGATTGCGAGTCGCGCAACATCATCGTCTCGATCTGATCTTCAGCGTCACGAAGGCGTCGAACCAGCTGCTGGACCACGCGGAGCGCAATGGAGGGGCTGGTTTCCAGCAGCCGACGGAAGGTCGTCTGATCGAGCGCGAGAATCGAGCCCTCGGTCAGGGCAAGCGCGGTGGACGTGCGACGAGCTCCGTCAAGCAGCGCGGTTTCCCCGAACAGCTCGTTGGGACGCAGCACCATCAGGCTGCGCTCGATGCCTCTCACCCTTCGAACCAGGCGGATTCGCCCTTCCTGAAGGAGGTAGCCCTCGGGGGCGTCGTCGCCCTCGCGGAAGATCACGTCGCCTTTGCTGAATCGCCGGCCATAGCGAGCAAAGAGACGGTCCCGTTCGGCTTGTCCGGAGTCCTGCATGCTTGGCAAGCTTACGCAATATGGGCGGCTATTGTCGACTTCGCGGGAGACGAATATCGGGCGGACGGACGTAGAGCGGTTCCAGGCTCTGGATCTGGCTGATCGGATCCGCGGACCAGCGCGCTTGAGCGAGGGAGGCGATGGCCCCGGGCGAAGGCAGATCGCACGTCCGATGGGAGACTACCCGCTCGCGCGCCAAGGATAGCTCTGCGGCGATCTCGCCGCAGATCACCATCGGGGCGTCGCCATCGGTGTCGAGCCCGGAGAGCCACGCTGTCACGCTCTCCCTCGGGAACGTGGCGGGAGGAGCAATCCCGGCTCCATCTGCGCCGTATGCCGCGCCAAATACTTCCGCCTTCTTGGCATCGAGCAAGGCCGCCACCCGGACCGGGCCCCGCAACGCCCTGACGGCGTGAGCCATGGCTTCCAGGGAAACCACCCCCACCACGGGCAGCCCGGTGGAAAGCGCCAATCCCTTGGCGGTGGCCATGCCCACGCGAACACCGGTGAACGAACCTGGCCCCATGCCCACTGCAATCAGCTCGAGATCCGCGAGCTTCCACGCAGCCTGCTCGAGTACCTGGCCCACCAAATCGAGAAGGCACTCGGCGTGACGCGTTTGATGTGGGCTGACGAGCTCACACAGGATCTGGTCGCCGTCGATTGTGGCGACGGTTCCGAGCCTGCTTGCCGTGTCGATGGTCAGCAGTCGCATTCGTGGTCGATTCCAGAGGCCGGGGCTGATGCAGGGCGGAAGGTAGCTGCAGGCAGGGGTCGGGTCCAGGGGCAGGCGATCGGGCGCTGCCAGGGGCGTGAAGACGGACTAGTCTCGACGGATGCAAGAGCTCGCCACGAGCGAGTGGGTGGGAGTCGGGGAGAACCGGGTACGGCTGCTGCGCGACGGGGCGCAAGCGCTTCCTGCGATGCTTGCAGCGGTGAGCGAAGCGCGTTCGGAAGTGGTGGCGGAGTTCTACTGGTGGGCGTCGGATCGGACCGGAACGAAGTTCAGGGATGCCCTGGCGGAGCGAGCGCGCGCAGGTGTGAAGGTGCGGGCGATCTACGATTCGGTGGGCTCGCTATGGGTGGAGGACAGCTTCTTCGAGCCGTTGCGCGATGCAGGGGCGCAGGTCGTGGAGTACCACCCGGTGTCTCCGACGAGCCCGAGGTTTCGCCTTGATCGAATCTTCATGAGAGACCACCGGAAGCTGCTGGTGGTGGACGGCTCGATCGGGTTCACAGGCGGCGTGAATCTTGGGGACCCATGGGCGCCGGAGGCGTGGGGCGGCGACAACTGGCGTGACGACGCGGTGCAGGTGCAGGGGCCAGCGGCGCAAGAGCTCAGGGCGATCTTCTACGAGACCTGGAGGAGATGCGGATTGCGCGCGCCGCCGGACCTGGTGCGGCTCGAGAAGCAGCCGACCATGGATGCGTGGGTGCTGGCGAATCGCAGCTCGCTGGGAAGCCGACGTCAGATCCGGCAGTTCTACCTGTCCAAGATCCAGCGGGCGCGCCAGCGGATCGACATCGCAAACGCCTACTTCGTGCCGGACCGTCGGGTTCGACGGGCGATCGTGCAGGCAGCACAACGGGGCGTCGAGGTCCGCATCCTGATCCCGGAGCGAAATGATCAGGCGATCGTGCAGGCCGCGATGGAGCACCTGGCCGCATCGATGACCCGGAAGGGTGTGAAGTTCTGGACGTATCCTGATCGAATGATGCACGGCAAGCTGGCGGTGATCGACGGCTCGTTCGTGACGGTGGGGAGCTACAACCTCGATCACCTGTCGTTGCGCTACAACCTGGAGTGCAACCTGGCGGTGCTCGACGAGGTGTTCGCGCGGCAGGTGCGTGCGAGCTTCGAGGAGGACCTGGCAAAGTCATCGCGGCTCGACGTCGGAGCGCTTCGGCGATCTCCGTGGAGGCGCGCGCTGGGGTGGCTTGCCTACCAGATCAGGGCCGTGCTTTGAGGCGCTGGATCACTGGCTGCCGCGCGCACGCGTCACGCGCACGCCGCAGCACTGGGCGCCGGCACGGCAGGGGGCGTACTTCCTGAGCTCGACCACGACCAGCAGCGCGCACGTACGATCGAGGATCGCGGATGCGATCCGGTCTGCGAACGTCTCGGCGAGATCGATGTGAGCGCCAGCGGCCAGCTCGCGAACGATGCCCTGGACGACCGTGAAGTCGACGCCGCGCGACAGCTCGCCCGAGTCGAGGAGCATGGCGGTTTCGACCGCGGCTTCGACGTCGACCTCGATGACCTGGCGGGTCTTGCGCTCCCAGTCATCGACGCCGATGGAGGCATCCAGGCGCATTCCACGAACGAAGACCTTGTCGATGGGCATGGGGAGCTCCGGAATTCAGGGCAGGGGCGCGGACCAGGTTGCGCCCTGGCCGGGTGATTCGGTGACCGTGACGTCGAGCTCGAGCGCGCCGCATTCCTGCAGCTCCGCCTGGAGCCCGTCGCGGATGCGCGACCAGAGATAGCGCGCGAGACGCTCGACCACGATGTTGTCGACCGGCAGCAGCAGCGCGTCCTCCGAGGGCATCACGTAGCGCCGATCGCAGAACGAGATCTCGAGCTCGCGATCGTCGTGGTGGAGCACCTTGACGAGGGGACAATGGGCAGGCAGCAGCAGGTGCTCTTTGAGCTCGGCGCACAGGTCCGCGAGCACGGCTTTGACGCGGGCGAAGTCGAGCATGGGGAACTGGTCGTCGGCGGGCAGCTCGATCGCGACTCCCAGGTGGAAGTTGTGGCCGTGCAGACGCTCCTTGGTGCCGTCGGCAAACACGGTCATGTGCGCGCAGCTGAACTTGTGCTCGTCCTTCTGCACCACGATGCGGGCTCGGGCTTGTGCGGTCATGAGCGGAGGCAAACGTTGCACCGGCCCAGGCCGGAGCGCAAGCGGTGCACTGGACAAGGTCGTTCCATTTGTCTCAGAGCGGCGTGACCGAGACGTTGTCGTAGTCGACGCGCCCCGGGAAGTGCGCGGTGAGCCAGACCAGGATGCGCGTCGCGTTGGCAGGTGCGTCAACTTCGAACGAAGCCACCTGCCAGCCGTGATCGTTCATCGACGGATCAGGGGGGATGGGATTCTTCACGTCGCCGAAGAACGAGTCGTTTGCGTCGAGCCATTGCACGCCGATGGTGAACCAGGCAGCTGCACATTCGGGACAAGTCGAGCCGTCTGGCGCGTTGCCTTCGGATCGGAGTGCGGCCTGGACACGATACTTGCTGCCGCCGTGGATGGAGCCATAGGGGCTGACGCGCTGGATCGCGTAGCAGTCCCACTTGCCGCGGCCGTCGATGGAAAGGTAGTGCCCGCTGCAGCCCGCTGGCCCCTGGGAAAGGAACACATGCTCTTGCGGGCTGCCCGAGGCCATGCAGTCGCCGTTTGGCAGGCTCGGATTGCGCACCTCCCAGCCGACAGGAGCCAGGCCATCCATGCCTTCCTCGAAGGTGCCATGCTCAATCAGGCTGCCGGTGGCAGGCACGCACCACGGCGGCGGTCCTGCATCGACGGCGTCGTTCCCCGGCGCATCGTGAAGGGCTCCGTCGGGCTTCGAAGCCTCCGGGGGCGGGGCATCGGCCAGATGGCTGTCTGCGGAGCCTGCGTCTTTCGGGTTCGCAGGGGCGGATGGCCCGGCGTCGTCCGCCGCACAACCGACGAGCGACGATGCCAGGACGCCGGCCGCGACCGGCCAGGGGGAGCCACGCACCATGGGAGGAGAGTAGACGCGAGCGGGCGACGATTCCAGCGGTGCGGGGCGAGTTCGGATCGTGCGGGCAGGAAAACGGGTTTCAGGGGGCTCGGGGCTTGTGATACTTTGCAGGCGTGAGTCGCGACGAAGAAGAGCGAACCGGCTGCTTTTCCCTCGAGGAGTTGCTGCAGCAGTCCAAGCGAGACCAGCGCAAGCTGGTGGCGACGCTGACGTGCCTTTCAGGGCGCAGCATGGGGAAGGTGTACAAGCTCGCCGGCAGTATGATCATCGGTCGCTCGGAGCTTGCGAACGTGCAGGTCGAGGATGACGGCATCTCGCGCAAGCACGCGGAGATCGTGGAGCTCGACGGGACCTACATCCTGCGGGATCTTGGATCGACCAACGGCACGGTGTGCAACGGCGTACGATTGACCGACCCGATCACGCTACGCGATGGCGATCGCATCCGGCTGGGCCCCAACTCGGCGCTCAGGTTCGACTACGCGGACGAAGTCGAAGAGCAGATGCAGTCGAAGCTCTACGACATGGCGACGCGCGATCCACTGACCGGCGCGTACAATCGCAGGTTCTTCCATGACCGCCTCGGCTCCGAGTGGGCATGGGCGATCCGTCATCGCCGGCCGTGCACGCTCGTGGCGATGGACATTGATCACTTCAAGCGCGTGAACGACACCTACGGCCACCAGGCCGGCGACGAAGTGCTCAAGGGCGTGGTCGCGGTGGTGTACCGGACGATTCGCAAGGAGGATCTGTTCGCGCGCGTGGGAGGCGAGGAGTTCATCCTGCTGGCGCGTGCGACCTCGCTCGGCGAAGGCGTCGTGCTGGCCGAGCGTGTGCGCACCGCCATGGAACACAACGTCTTCAAGTTCGGACCGTCCATCATCCCAGTGACGATCTCGCTGGGCGTGGCAACCTCGAGCGACCCGTCGATCGAGACGCCGGATCATCTGATGATGCGAGCGGACGAGTGGCTGTACGCCGCGAAGCAGAACGGACGCAACCGCGTGGAGCACGAGCAGAAGTAGGGAAGCGCTACTCCGTGGTCTTGCCGGTCATGCGATCGAATTCTTCCTCGACGACGTCCTGGAACGTGATCGCGCTCAGGTCGCCCGAGTACTTGTAGCCGTTGAGGAAGATGGTCGGCGTGGCTTCGACCTTGTTGCGGATGCCTTCCTTCTTGGAGTCGACGAGGCGCGTTGTGATCGCAGCATCGCCGAAGGCATTGACGAAGGCCGCGCGATCCATTCCGGCAGCGACGGCGTAGTCCGGGATCTTCGCAGCGTCGAAGTCGTCGAAGTGCGCGTAGAGCTGGTCCAGGAACGGCCAGAACTTGCCAAGCTCCTGGGCTGCGAGTGCGCCCTTGCCCGACTCGGTGGAGTAGGCGTGGGAGCGGATCGGGAAGAGCTTGACGTAGAGCTTCGCCTTTCCCTTGAGCACGCCTTCGGCGATCTGCCGCTTGATGGTAGGGATGAGCTTGGAGCAGTACGGGCAGCGTCCGCAGACGTAGGCCACGACAGTGACCTTTCCATCCGCTTCCCCCACGGGCGTGGAGCGAGACAGATCGATTGGCACGGATGCGCCTCCCCGGCTCATGCTCTCCGCACGCTTGGTCAGCGCCCGCTCGATCGCGGCGCGGTCCTGACCTGCACCCGCGCGTCGACATACGTCGTCAGCCAGCCGCCTGGCCAGCACGCAGCGCGGCCGCTTGGCCACGCACTCGGCGATCGTGCCGTCGCAGCATGCATACGGTTTCTGCGCCTGCATGATCTCCTGGGCGAGCTGGCGCTTGTCACCCTGCAGCCCGTCGCACACGGCGGTCTGGGCCCGAGCGAGCTGCGCCGTCGAAACAAGGAGCGCAATCGCCATCCACGTGGTCAGCAGCAGCCTACGCATGTGCATCCCTCCGCTTGCCCATCAGCCGTTCCAAGCCGATCGGACGATCGTCCACCGCAAGCACGTACAACGACATCAAGAGCCAGGCGCCGTCGCGAAGCAACGTTCGCCAGGAGATCGGATCCTCAGCTGCGCCTTTGGAGGCGAAGCAGCCGCACGACATCTCGAGGTGCAGATGCAGAGCCCAGACGAGGGCGAGGATGAAGGAGATCATCATCGCCGCGACAAGGAGGCTTGCGGCCTTGACCCGTACGCCCGCGATGAGAGAAGCGCCCGCGATCAACTCGGTCCACGGCAGCAGGATCGCGACCGCGTTGACGAGCGCCAGAGGCAGCAGCTGGTACGTCGCCACATCAATGGCGAACGATCCGGGGTGCGCAATTTTGTGGAAGCAAGCTGCCAAGAACACGCCTCCCAGATACAGACGGACCACGAGGGCGATCCATGCATGGCCCTTCCACTGGGTGAGGGAGGTCACGGCGCCCCCTTGGGACGGGGCCCGCCGGGCAAGGCAGGCGCCCCGCCGGTGACCACGAAAACATTGCGAACCCCCTTGCCCGAAAGCTCGCGCGCCAGCTCGCGCCCGCTGTCCGGATCGTCGCCGTCGCCGTACACCACCACCCGCGATGCCCTGCTCGCCAGGACCTTCTTCACGTCGACCTCCGAGGTCGCGGCCAGGTAGTCGAAGGGGATGTTGATCGCTGACGGCATGTGCCAGGCGTCGAACTCCTGCTTGGAGCGGCTGTCGACCACGAGCGTGGCCTTGTCGGCAAGCGCTGGATCGTTCGGCGCGATGGGCGTGGTCTGGCCGTTGGTTTCCTCGCACGGGACGAGGATCTCGTAGTCCTTGCGCTGCACCACCGGCAGGCCGTCGCCACGTACCGCATTGGTACCGAACGCCACAGCAGCCGAAACTGCAAGCATGAGGGCGGCGTCGCGCAGCGCGCGGACGATCGCCTGAGCGCGCGGGCCGCTCACGGCTGGCACCTCCTACCAGGCGCCCAGGGATCTGGACACGGTTCGGACGTCATGGTTGCGCTCACAGCTGGGTTCTAACCGTACCGCTGCTGCAGGCAAGCGCAATTCATGTCTGCCCCGAGCATCGCTGCGCAGGAAGGGGCTCAGACGTTGAGGGCACGCGTGGCTTGCCGGCCCACGATGCGCCCTATGACGTCCACGTAGACCGAAAGGTCGTGGGAGACGCCTCTGGCCAGCCTCAGGTACACCTTGGCCATTGGCCATGCGACCACCGTACCGGCCAGCACCACACGGTGCAGCTGCTTGTCCTGCGGGTCTGAAGGGTCGACTTCCCAGCGTCCTGTGTACACGCCATTCAGAACCTCTCCGAGGATCGCCCCCCAGATGACGATCTGCCGCTGCTGATCTTCCGTGGGAACCCAGGGCCACGGGTTTCCCGGAGGCCACAAGCCCACGAGGGAGTGCAGCTTCGTGGCGTGGCGCTCGATCGCATCGATGTCAGCCAGGGTGAATGTGCCGACACGTCGCGAAGTCCCTGCAACTTCACGCCCGTCAGGGGAATTCCAGTAGTCCTCAGCCATCGCGCGCAGATTGACCTGCGGCGGCAATCCCGTGGGTGCACCGGGATCGACCACGCAAAGCGTGCTCGCGTCCAGGTCTCGGCGCGGAACCGAGAGCGGCGCACGGCGCGTGGCTCCGCGAAGGCTGCCTGCCGGAACTACCTTCTGTGCGGGCTGGGTCTCGTACTCGGCGCTTGGAAACCGCGGATTCGCGGTGGGCGGGCGGGGCGTGCGCTGCATGTGCGCGGTAGCGGCGCGATCGTAGCTTTCGACGAGGCCAGGACCGCGGGCACGCGCGAACGATGCTGCGATCAGGAGAGGTCGAACCGACGCACCCGACGGCAGCACGGCTTTGCATGCGCCGTCTTCAGGAGTGGTGTCAACGGCACGGGCTTCTGCTTCCTTCATCAACACCGCGAGAAGAAACGCAGCTGCGGAGGTCGTGGCGGCGCGCTCAGCCGCCGAGACCGTCCCCTTGTTCGTGCGGAACTGCTCGAGCTTCTGCTCGACGAGAATCAGGCCCCGTCGATCCAACGGGATGGGCTCGTTCGCGATGGGCGTGCGCCCCTCCATGACGCGCTCGGCGAGATCGACGAGAGTCAGGGCGGTGGAATCGCCGCTTCCGCCCGTGCTGCGGATCGTGACCTGGTGCTGCCGCGCGTACTTGAACCAGTGCCGCTGCACCTCCAACGGCGGAGGGATGGCCATGGCGGGACGCGAAGGCCTCGTCTGCGACCGTCCTTCAGGCCCCGTTTGATCCGTGGCCTGCTCAGGCGGCATTCGCTCGATCGTCTCGCGATCGTCGTCGAAGGACGGCGGTCGCGTGCTTCGGAACTTCGGCTCCTGCAAGCCGAGCGCACTGTACCCGGCAGGAGGTGTGGATTGCCGGGACGCAGCAGGCGGGGGTGTGGATCGCTTCGGGCTGTCCACGCGAACCTGCGCGAATCCCGGGAGCGTGGGAGACTCACGCGGGGGTGCTTGCATCTCGCGGTTCGAGTCCGATCGTTCCAGCGGCGCCATGGCGGCCGGCGGAATCGAGGGGGGCGGAGGAAGGCCTCCCACGGGCTGGAAGCTGATGGTCTCGAGTGCAGGGAGAGCAGGCTGCGAGCCCTGCGACGAGGTTCCTGGCGGCGGGAGGTTGCCGAACGGATCAAAGGGTGCAGGGTTGGGCGTGAGCTGGCGAGCCTGGGCTGTGACAGCCTCGCTCCCGGGGAACCGGCCGGGCTCGTCCGAGTGTTGGATCGTGGGATCCACCGGGATCAGCTCACGCGTCTGGGCGCGCTGATTGGGTCCCGGCGGAGGAGAGGAAGGCTTGGCTGACGGAGCGAACACGGGGGGCATCCGGTAGTCGGCGCCAGCAGGCACGGTCTCAGGGCCGGAGAGGGACGGTGGCTCGAAGGGTTGATGGCCCGACGGGTCGCTGGGAAGCAAGTCCGGGAAGGACGGCGTGCCCTTGGCAGGGGTGGCGGCCGTTGAACCTTCGCCTGGAATGGGCGCATTGGCTTCAATCCCGAGAACGCGTCGAGCGCGAGCCAGGGTCTTGGGATTGTGGGATCGGAGGGCTTCGCGAGCGAAGACCTCGGCCTTGGCTCGGTCTCCCACGCGATCATAGAGAAACGCGAGCAAGGCGACGGCTTCGGTGAAGTCCGGCTGCTCGGCCACGAGCGCGGTCACATCGCGCAGCAGCTCCCGGTCGGTCCGGACCTCGAAGGTCGCGTCGAAGAACGCTTGCAGGTACCTGAATTCGGGGCGTCTGCCGTACTTGTCCCGCAGGAGCACCAGCTGCCTGAAGGCCAGATCGTGGTTTCGCTCGTCGATGTAGGCTTCGACGGCGAGTATTTCCTGGCCGAGCTGGATGTTCGCCACAGGTGGTCCCCAGTTTGTGCGCTTCGGCTATTGAACCAAATCCGACGCCGCACAACCAAGTTCTTGCCTGAATGGCTCGGCCACGCAAGTCGCGCCCGGTCGCTCGGCAAGAGGGCGAGAGGACGATTTCAGGCAGATTTCGGGGGGAGGGCAGAGAGGATCGAACGCCAAATCGGCTCGGTCCCCTCACCTGTCAATGCCGAGAAGCTGAGCGTCTTGATGCCAGCGTCCTTCTGGATCCGCGCGGTTGCCGCAGCGGCCTGGGGGCGCCCGATCTTGTCGGTCTTGGTGGCCACGCAGAGGAAATGGACTGGGGCATCGGGACGAGTCTGTCGGACGAAGTCCAGGAGCATTTTCTCCTCCTCTTCGATGCCGCGCCGGACATCGACGAGCAGGACGATGAATTTCAGAGAGTCTCGGTGGGTGAGGTAGTTCTCGATGAGGGAGCCCCACTGGGCGCGCTCGCCCTTGGAGCGTTTGGCGAATCCAAAGCCTGGCAGGTCCACGAGGCGCACGACAGGACCATGGGCGAAGCGTGCTTCGAAGATGTTGATCTGGCGGGTGCAGCCTGGCGTGGAGCTGGTGCGTACGAGGTTCTTTCGATTGAGCAGCCGGTTCATGAGGCTGGACTTGCCGACGTTGGATCGGCCGGCAAAGGCGATTTCGGACTGCTCGCCGTCCGGGGCCGAGGAGCCGGTCGCGATGGCGTAGAGGAATTTCGCGTCGACGACCTGGAGGTGGTTGGAATCGGACTTTTTTGGCACGGGGCAAGGCTACGCCGACGGGTGGCGGTGCGCCATGGGGCTTGGGGGGAGTCAATGGTGGGGGGAGGGGTGGGTTGAGATTGCGCCTGCGGCAGGGTGCGACTAACGCGAGGGAACAAGATGCGCGCACACAAGTGGATGGCGGTGTTGGCGATCATGGCCGGCTTTGGCGGGGCGGCGGCGTGTGCGCCCTCGAAGCCTGCGGATTCGGCCGATGCGCTGCGCTACTCGGAGAACGCGCGCAACGCCTACGAAAAAGCGCTGCAGGCGTATCTGGACCGGGACTGGGAAGCTGCCACGGAGCTGTTCAAGGAGGTCAAGCGCAAGTACGGCCAGAGCCGATGGGGCAAGATGGCTGAGCTGCGGTTGGCGGACGTGGCTTTCGAGCAGGAGAAGCTCGCGGAGGCGATCGGGGCGTACAAGGGCTACGTGCAGGGGCACCGCAACGATCCGGATCTTGCCTATGCCCAGTACAGGATCTGTAGAGCCCTTTTCCTGCAGGTCAGCGACAGCGTGCTGCTGCCGCCCCAGGAAGAGCGCGACCAGGCAAACGTCCGCGAGGCCTACGTGGAGCTGCGTCGATTCCTCAGGGAGCATCCGCAGTCCAAGTGGACCAACGAAGTCGCATACATGCAGGAAGCGGTGACGGGCCGTATCGTGCGCCACGAGCTGTACGTGGCTCGTTTCTACCTGAATGTTGGGAACTTCGAAGCCGCGGTGGCACGAGCGCAGTATGCGCTTCGCAACTTCGATGGCTCCGGGCTGGAGCCCGAGGCGATGGTGTTGCTGGGCGAGACGTATTTGAAGATGAAGAAGAACACCGAGGCGCGCGAGACGTTCAATCGCGTGCTGACGATGTATCCGGAGAGCCCTTTTTCCGTACCCGCGCGCTCATTCCTCAATGAGATGACCGCTGCGCGAAGGTGAGCCATGAGCACTCCCACGCCGCCTCCCCCGCCTGCTGAGCTCAACGCGGTAGCGCCGACGATCCTGGTGGTCGACGACGAGAAGAACATCCGGCGCACGCTGCAGCTGGTCTTGTCGGGCGAGGGCTACCAGGTCGCCGAGGCCGGGACCGCGGAGGATGGGCTGGCGTTGCTCGCCAGGCCCGACATTCCCGTGGATCTGGCGATCCTCGACGTGAAGCTGCCGGGCATGTCAGGGCTGGACATGCTGGAGCGCATCCGCAAGGACGACGCGACGCGCGAGATGCCGGTGATCGTGATCAGCGGGCATGCGACGGTGCACGACGCGGTGCAGGCGATCAAGCTTGGTGCTGCGGACTTCTTCGAGAAGCCGCTGAATCGCGAGCGTGTGCTGGTGAGCGTGGGCAACGTGCTTCGAACCGCGCGTCTGGTGCGCACGGTCGAGGACATGCGCCAGCAGATCCAGGCGCGCTACGAGATGATCGGCGCCAGCCCGCCGATGCAGAGGCTCTACAAGGAGATCGACCGCGTCGCGCCCACCAAGGCGGGTGTGCTCATCACCGGCGGCAGCGGCACGGGCAAGGAACTGGTCAGCCGCGCGATCCACCGTCTGAGCCCTCGCGCGGAAGGACCGTTCGTGAAGGTCAACTGCGCAGCGATCCCGCGCGAGCTCATCGAGAGCGAGCTGTTCGGCCACGAGCGAGGGTCATTCACCGGCGCGCAGGCGCGCAAGCGCGGATTCTTCGAGCAGGCCCATGGAGGCACGCTGTTCCTCGACGAGATCGGCGACATGGATCTGACCGCGCAGGCCAAGGTGCTCCGTGCCCTGCAATCGGGCGAGATCTCGCGTGTCGGCAGCGAGCACCTGATCCACGTCGACGTGCGCGTTCTGGCAGCGACCAACAAGGATCTGTCCAAGGAAGTGCTGGCTGGCCGGTTCCGCGAGGACCTGTTCTTCCGCCTCAACGTCTTCCCGATCCGCTGTCCATCGCTGCGCGAGAGGCTCGAGGACATCCGTGCGATGTCCGACGCCTTCGTTGCGGCCTTCTGCAACGAGAACGGCCTGCGCGTGAAGCGCGTCGACGAGCCGGTCTACGCGGCGCTCGAGTCACGCAAGTGGCCGGGCAACGTGCGCGAGCTCAAGAACGTCATCGAGCGGGCGTCGATCCTGTCGAGCGGCGACGTGATCACGATCGCGGACCTGCCGGAGGACCCGCACGCCAATCCGTTCGACGACGACGCGCCGGAGGCGGATGAGGAGCTGGATGCCTCGACGCCCGAGCCGGTGATGGCGGAGCCGCCGCGAGCCGACGGCACGACGCGAATGACGCTCCGGGAGTATCGGGATCAGGCGGAGCGCAAGTACATCGTGGAGACGCTGCGGGCGCTGGAGTGGAACATCTCGCGGACCGCGATCACCCTGGGTGTGGAGCGCACCAATCTGCACAAGAAGATCCGGTCGTACGGCATCAAGCGAAGCGAGTAGGGGGCCCCCATTCAGCCGTTGCTCTTCGGACTCACGGGCGGCATCGCGTGCGGAAAGAGCACGGTGGCCGGGTTTCTGAAGGAGCGCGGCGTGGGCGTGGTGGATGCCGATCAGGTCGCACGCGAGGTCGTGCTGCCCGGCACCGAGGGGCTGCGGGCGATCGTGGACGCGTTCGGGCAGGGGGTGCTGGCCGCGGACGGCACGCTGGATCGCAAGGCGTTGGGAGCACGGGTGTTCGGCGATCAGGCGGCGCGTCAGCTGCTCAACCGGCTCACGCACCCGCTCATCCGAGCTGCGTCCCTGCGCAAGGCACAGGAGATGACCGGGTTCGAGCTGATCGCGTACGAGGCGGCCTTGCTGGTGGAGGCAGGCCACGCGGACGCGTTTCGTCCGCTGGTGGTGGTGATCGCAGACGAGCCGTTGCAGCTCGCGAGGCTGATGGCGCGCGACTCCCTGTCCGAGGTCGAAGCACGTGCCCGGCTGGCCGCGCAGATGCCGCTGCGCGACAAGGCTGCGGCGGCGGATCACGTGATCGACACGTCGTGCTCCCTGCAGGACGTGCGCGCACGCACGGACGAAGTGCTCGAAAAGATCCGCAGGGCATACACATCGGGATAGCAGCACAGGGGGCTCGTGGTCGCTCAGGGAGCCGATCCCAGCGCTCTTGACGGTCCCAGGCGTGCATGGGACCCTGGTGGCAATGCTCCGACCTGCCCATTTCTTGTGGATCAGCGTACTTGCTGTGGCTTGCTCCTCGACCGAGAGCGCCGTGGATCCAGCTGTCCCTGGCGACGGCTCGACCGCAGACGCGGTCCCTTCGCCCGATGGCGGGGATGGAGCTTCCCCTCTGGACGTGACGCAGGACCCGGACACGTCCGTGTCGCCCGACGGGCAAGAAGCGTCGGTCGATTCGCCGGCCGCAGACGGCCCGCAGGATGGTTCGCAGGCAGATGCAGTGGATGCACCCGACGGCGAGGTGGAGCGGCAGCGCTGTGGAGCGGCACCGTACAAGTGGCTGCCGTCCACCAACATGGGAGATGTGCTCGAGAGCCAAGGCAAGGCATCGCATTCGAAGGTGGACCTGACGCTGGCGTTGCTCAAGCTGGTCTCGGACAAGGCGCTCAAGACGACCCGACTGCCGAAGCACAACACGAAGTCCGCGCTGATTCGCTACCAGACCCAGGATCGGGGCAAGCTGGTAGACGCGACCGCGTTGGTGACCTGGCCGGACGAGTCCACGACGTTCCCGATCCTGCTGTTCTTGCACGGCACGGCTGGTTTCAACGATGCGTGTGCTCCAAGCACGGCGATGGTGGATGCCGAGCTGGGCGGATTCACTTCCGAGATAGGGATGTTGTTGTCCCTCTACGCCTCGTTCGGATACATCACGGTGTTCCCGGACTACATCGGGCTCAAGAGCCTCGGAGCGCCGACCGGGTTCATGCACCCGTACCTGGTGGCAGAGCCCACGGCGATCGCTTCGCTCGACTCGGTTCGCGCAGCGCAAAAGCAGCTGGCGTCTTCAGGCACGATCCCTGGCGACGTGGTCGTGATCGGAGGATCGCAGGGAGGACATGCGGCCGCGTTCGTCAACCGGTTCCTTCCACACTATGCGCCGGAGCTAACGATACGGGGCTCGGTGTGGGACGTTCCGCCCACGGATCTGCTGCACGAATGCCAGGAAGCGATCAACAACACGTGGGTGAACGCGAGCGACAACGTAGCGGCGTTCCTGACGGCCGCGGACTCCTGGTACAAGGCGGCGCCCAACGGGGTCAGCGAGGTGTTCCTCGCGCCGTACGACACGGAGATCCCTTCAGCCATGATGACCGAATGCGGAGGGGCCACGATCAACAATCCGACGCTGCAGACGGTGTACACACCGCAGATCCTTGCGGCTGCGCAGCAGACCGACCTCGACTCGTTCTCCCCTTGGAACTGCTACACGCTCGAGAACACTCTCGCGAGGACCTCGATTCCGCGGGCAGACGACATTCCCTCGCTGTTCCTTCTGGGCGAGAACGACCAGCTGGTGAATACCCCGGTGGAGCGTGCTGCATTCCAGGAGCTTTGCAGCCAGGGGCTGAAGCTGCAGTACCTCGAGTGTGCAGGGGCGAGCCACACCGCACCCTTGGTGTACGCCTTTGATCAGACGCTTCAGTTCCTCGAGGACCGCCTCGACGGCAAGCCGATGCCTGCGGACATGTGCACGGTCAAGCCCGCTGAGAAGTGCACCAGCCAGCCCTGAGCGCCCACATCGCAACGCTGCTTCCTCGCCTCCGCGCCGCCTGTTGCGTGCTATGTTTTGCATTCATGAGGTCAACGGCCCGCTCCATTCCCGTAGCTGCGCTTACCCTTCTGCTTTCAGCTGCTTTGCTGTCTCCAGCCTGCGCGGATAGCTCTGCACCGGAGCCTGGCGAAGGAGCCTCGGGCTCAGCCCCTGACAGCGGCGACGCGTCCACGACAGACGCACCCGGCGAGGACGGCTCGGTGTCGCAGGATGCAAACGATTCGTCGCAGGACGGTTCTGACGCAGGCAAGGACGCTTCGTCCGAGATCGAGCCCCCCATCGACGCGCCGGTCGATGCACCTGCGGACGCGCCGCAGGAGGCGGAGGAGCAAGATGCTCAGCCGCAGGACGGGGCTGCGGAGGCATCGGCGGGAAACACGTGTCTCGACGATCCGCCCCCTGGCAGCCCGACGCCTGCGCCGTGGCCCGTGTACGCAGGGACCTGCCCGACGCTGGCCGCGGCGCCCGCCAACAATACGCTGCAGAGCTCCGGCGCGTCGCGGGAGTTCATGGTGGTCTTGCCTGCAGGGATGACATCGTCCGAAAAGCTCCCGGTTGTGTTCGTGTGGCATTGGCTCGGAGGGAGCGCGAGCGATGCGTTCGGCGAGCTGCAGCTTCAGGCAGCGGTCGACCTGCACCGGTTCATCGCGGTGGTTCCAGACAACAAGGGCGACCTGGTGCTCAAGTGGCCCTTCTCGATCCTCGATTCGCAGGGTCGCGTGGACGAAGAGTTCCAGTTCTTCGACGACATGCTGGGGTGCGTGGCAGCGACCTACCCGAACGTGCTGCGACATTGCGTCTCGAGCCTGGGGGTGAGTGCAGGCGCCCTGTTCACCGACCAGCTCGCTGCGGCGCGGGCCAATCGCCTCGCATCGTTCGTCTCCGTGTCCGGAGGCGTTGGCACCACAGCGCGTCCTTGGGGCAAGCCTGCGCACAGGCTCCCTGGATTCGTGCTCTGGGGAGGCGCGAACGACGACTACCAGGGGCTGTACGACTTCAACAAGGGGTCGCTGGACCTGGAGGCTGCGCTGGTCGGCCAGGGGAACTTCTTCGTGGAGTGCATCCACAACTGCGGGCACGCTGTGCCGCCTTTCGAGGCCCCGCCGGGTGGAACGAAGTTCGACGTGTTCTGGCAGTTCGTGTTCGATCACCCGTTCTGGCTCGGGACTGGCGAATCCCCGTTCAAGACCGGGTTGCCGCCGATCTACCCGACCTGGTGCGGCCCCGGCAAAGGCGGTGCCGTGCCGCGACCCGACGGCTCTCCCTGCTGAGGCACGGTCGAACGAAGGCGATTCGGCTCAAATCGACAGCGCCTGACGTCCGATCACGACTCCCTTGAGCGAGACCGTGAGCACCTCCAGCTTGCCCGCGTAGCCGGCGTTTCGCGCGGCGCTCATGGCGGACTGCACCAGCCCACGGCAGCACGGCACCTCCATGATCGCCACGGTCAGCGAGGGCACATCGTGCGAGGACAGGATCGCGGTGAGCTTCTCGATGTAGCCGGAGGGGTCGTCGAGCTTGGGGCATGCGATCGCCAGCGACTTGCCCGCGAGCATCTCGCTGTGGAATGCACCGAAGGAGAAGGGAACGCAGTCGGCACAGAGCAGCAGGTGCCGCCCTGCCCAGAATGGAGCGTTCGGGCTCACGAGGTGCAGCTGCACTGGCCATTGCCTCAGCGCTGACGGCTGCTCGGCACTTGCGACGGCGCGCGCAGGGGCATCGTCCCACATGGCAGCCCGCGATCCCGGGCAGCCGCCTGCTCCGTGCGCATGCGCGCTGCCGCTGTGCTGCAGGGGCGCGAGGCGAGCCGCAGGGGCGGGCGGCGATGCAGGGTGAGGAGCAAACCGCTCGTCGAACGGCGCGGCATCTCGCTTCACCACGCGGAGCGCGCCTTTGGAGCAGTTGCCGATGCAGGCCCCGGCGCCATCGCACTTCGCATCGTCGAGCACGCGAAGCTTGCCGTCGATGACCGCGAGAGCGCCTTCGGCGCAGCTTGGTACGCACTCGCCGCATCCGTCACAAAGCTCTTCGTCGATTTCGATGATGTCACGAAGCATGAGGTCTCCTTCAAGTGCCGCCAGCGCACCCCCCATATGGGGCCAGTCCGCGACTTGCCAAGGGGGCTATCTGCGGGCCTTGAGCATCTCGGCTGCGGTCTCGAGGGATGCGTTGGTGATCTTGCTGCCGGAGAGCATCCGAGCCACTTCGCGCACGCGGGCTTTGCCGGTCAGGCGGCGGACGACGCTTGTGGCGACCGCTCCGTCCTGCGCCTTCTCGACGACGAACTGGGCATCTGCGAGAGCGGCGATCTGGGCCAGGTGGGTGATGCACAGCACCTGCCTGTGACGGGAGATGTCCGCGAGCGCATGGCCGATGCGCTCGGCCACGGCACCTCCCACGCCTTGGTCTACCTCGTCGAAGACGTAGAGCCCTGCGGGGCCGCTGGAGGACAGCACGCGCTTGAGCGCGAGCAGTGCCCTGGACAGCTCCCCGCCCGACGCGATCTTGCGAAGAGGTCGCGGGGGGATTCCCTTGTTGGGAGCGATGAGGAACTCGACGCGGTCGATTCCCTCCCGTCCGAGCCGCGCGCCGTCGACTACGAGCTCGTCGCCAGCTCCTTCCAGCGGAGCCACGTCGACCACCACCCGCGCTCCGCCCATGCCGAGCGCGGCCAGCTCCTCGCCGATGCAATCGCCGAGCTTGTCGGCAACCTTGCGTCTGCGCTCCGACAGCGCGCGGGCCTTGTCGGCTGCGCGGGCGAGGTGCTCGTCGAATTGCCGTCGCGCGGACTCGATGGCGGTGTCGACGCGCTCCAGGTCGCCGAGCTCGGAGGCGAGTCGTTCGCGAGCGGCGAGGAGCTCATCTTCGGTGGGGCCATGGAGGCGAAGCAATCGCTCGAGGCGGAACAGACGATCCTCGATCTCCTCGAGCCTGCTTGGATCGTCGTGGGAACGCTCGGTGTAGCGGGCCAGATCGCGCCCTGCTTCGGACAGGGTGGCGAGCGCGGTCTCGAGCTGCGCTGCGGTCGCGGACAGCGCGTCGTCGAGCGTGGACGCTGCCTGCAGATCGCCTTGCAGCTTGCCCAGCTCGTCGCAAAGGGTGGATTCGCCTTCGGTGAGGCGCTCCGATGCCCTGCGGGCTGCGTCGTAGAGCTTGGAAGCGTTGCGCAGGCGCACGCGTTCAGCCCTGAGCTCCTGCATCTCGCCGGATTGCGGGCCGACCTCGTCGATGGCGGCGAGCTGGAATCGGAGGAAGGCATCCCGCTCGGCGCGGGAGCGCGCGACAGCTTGGAGCGAGGAGATCTGGGAGGCGAGCTGCTTGAGGTGGTCGACGAGAGCAGCGAGCTCGGCGCGGCGGTCGCCCAGCTTCCCGAACTCGTCGAGGTAGCTGAGATGGGTGGAAGGGTCGGTGAGGGTGACGCTCTCATGCTGGGAAGCGATGTCCGCGAGGTCCGAGGAGAGCGCAGCGAGCTCACCGGCAGTCACGAGGCGGCCGTTCAGGTAGGTTCGGGATCGGCCGGAGGCCTGGATGAGTCTGCGCACGACGAGATCGTCGCCGGACAGGACGCCGGCCTGGTCGAGGCGCAGCTTGAGGTCAGGGTGGTCGGAGATGTCGAAGAGGGCTTCCACTTCGGCATCGTCGCAGCCGGGGCGTACCTGCTCGGGGCTGGCGCGTCCGCCGAGGACGAGGTTCAGCGCGCCTACGAGAACGGATTTTCCGGCGCCGGTCTCACCGGTCATGGCGTTGAAGCCCCGCTCCAGGCTGATATCGAGCCTATCGATGAGCAACAGGTCGCGGATACGCAGCTCGCACAACATGGGGCGGGCACATTCCCGGGGGATGGGACGCGAGTCAAGGGGGGGTTCCGGAGAGTGGCGCGGGCAAACGCCGCTTGACGTAGGAGTATGGCGGGAACTAATGTCGCTTCGCGGCGGCGTTTTAGCGTACAGGCGCCACGTAAGCACGCGAAACTCTTAGAAACCTTTCACTCCAGATACCTTCCATGGCGGCTCGGAAAGCCCGCAAACCAACAGCCAAGCGAACCACTGGCCGCGCCAAATCGGCTCGGTCGGCACGATCGACTCGCAGTACGCAGAAGAAGAAGGCGACGGCCCGTCGCCCGAAGCCGAAGCGCGCAAAAGCCGCCGTGTCGAAAGCCCGCCGAAAACCAGCTCGTGCCATCAAGGCCCGCAAACCGACTCGAGCTCGCAAGCCTGCCAAGGCGCGCAAGGCGACTGGCGTACGCGCCAAGCCCAAGGCGAAGCGAGCGAGGCCGACCAAACCGGTGCGATCGCGAAAGGCTCTGAAGGCCCGAAAGCCCCGCAAGGCGGCGAAGGTCCGCAAGCCTGTGAAGGCGCGCAAGGCCATCAAGGCGCGCAAGCCGCTCAAGGCGCGCAAGCCGTTGAAGGCCCGCAAGCCCGCGCGCGCCAAGGCCAAGGCTACCCGCGCCAAGAAGAAGCCTGCGCGCAAGCCCTTGAAGCGATCGCTTCGCGTGAAGCGTCCGCTCAAGCGCAAGCCGCTGCGAGCTGCGACGGGCCGCAAGCCTGCGCGCGCGAAGCTCAAGCGCAAGCCGATCCGTCCAGCAAAGAAGGCGACAAGGGCGCGTGGACGCAAGATCGTTCGCGGGCGAAAGGTCGTTGCACCGCGGGTCGCGCGAAGGCTCAAGAGGCTTGCGGAGCTTCGCGAGCTGAGGATGCGCAAGAGGCTGGCCGAGCGCGAGAAGCGCAGGGCAGCAAAGGCGGCCGCCAAGCTCAAGGCGCAGAAAGCCAAGGAGCTGAAGCTTGCGCGAGAGGCGAAGAAGCGCGCCATTCGCGAGGCGCGCGAGGCCAAGAAGCGGGCATTGCGCGAGGCGCGCGAGGCCAAGAAGAACGCGATTCGCGAGGCGCGCGAGGCCAAGAAGCGTGCGATCCTCGAGGCGCGCGAAGCCAAGAAGCGCGCGATCATCGAGGCGCGCGAAGCCAAGAAGCGCGAGGCTGAAGCGGCCAAGCAGGCGAAGATCGCGGCCCGTCAAGCGATTCGCGGTTTGCCACCTCAGCTCGGCATGAGCCGTCCCGGCCAGCTGCGTCCCGGCTCGCAATCATCGCCTGCCTCCAATGGCGGGTCAGGCCGATCGCCCTCTGCGCCGCCCATCCCCCGCGTGCGGGCTCCGCTCATGCGCCCGGCGCCCTTGCCGATCCAGCGGGAGATTCCCCGTCCTTCGCTAGAGGAGCGCGCCGCCGAAGTCGAAGGGCGTCTTGTAGCCACTGCGGAGGACGTGCAGAAGGAGTATCTGGATCGCCTGTACATGTCGTGGATCCACCACGACAGCGCGCTGGAAGGCGTGGTGTACACGTTCCAGGAGCTGCAGATGGCGGTGGACCCGACCATCACGGTGGTTCCGGACTCGAGCATCCAGCCGATCTGCGACGAGATCCGCCGTCACAAGGCCGCGATCGATTTCGTGCGCGACCAGGCCAAGAAGAAGCAGCCGATCACCACGGATCTGGTCAAGCGGATCTACCTGTTCCTCCATCCGGAGGAGGGAGATCTGAAGACGGTCAAGTACCGCAAGGACATCCCGCAGCACCGGCTGTACTTCCACGAGTACGCGCCGCCCGACAAGATCGCGTACGGCGTGCGTCAAGTGGTGGAGTGGATCAACGATCCGGAGACCGCGCGCACGCGCACGCCGATCCGGATTGCGGCGCGGGCGCACTACGACCTGATCCGCACGTTCCCCTTCCCTGTGGACAGCGGCAAGGTGGCGCGGCTGTTGATGAACTACATCCTGATCACCGCCGGATTCCCGCCGGCGATCGTGCATTCGACGGAGCGTCAGCGGTACTACGAGGCGCTCAAGGGCTCTCCCTTGGCGATCGTGCACATGGTGCAGGAAGCCCTGGAGAACTCGATCGCGAGCATCGAGAAGTTCCTCGACGAGCGCGCGACGCGCGTCCGGTCCTTCATTTCCTGAACGAAAGACAGGGAGCCTTGGGCCTGGGCCCGATGCGGCCCGGTCGCCCCCCCGGATCCACCCATCGAAAGCACTGAACGCCTTGACAAGGCGGGCGGAGTGCGTCAGGGTTCGCCCTCCCGACGGTACGAAACCGACAGGCTGAACGAGGATCACGCGTCATGGCTAGGAGCGAAATCACCGGCAAGAGGCGCATGCTCGCGCACAACGTGTCTCACTCGAACATCAAGACCAAGCGATGGCAGCTGGTCAATGTCCAGGAGCGCAGACTCTGGGTGCCCGAACTCAAGCGCTTCGTGCGTCTTCATCTCACCACGCGCGAGCTTCGCACGATCGACCGCATCGGCCTGGTCGCGTTCGCGAAGAAGCACGACTTCAAGCTGTAGCAATCCCATCCACCGAGGACGCCGCAGCTCGCAGCGCGAGTGCGGCATCGGTGCGTCCGCCCGCCCCCAGCGACTTCCTCAGGCGATCACGCGCACGATGCGCACGGTGGCGTTTGCGCCTCCGCCACGGATCACGGCTTGGGCAGCGCGCGCCTGCACTGAATCGATCACCGCGCGCAGGCTCTGCTCCGCGGTGAGCCCGGCCTTGTCCGAGCTCGCGAGCGGCTCGAGGTCGACCTGTCGATGGGTTTCGACGCCGGCGGCGGCCCAGGGCACGGACGACTCGAGCATGATGGCGATAGGAGCGACCACGGGGAGGTAGGCGCCAGGGGAGACGCGAGGCACACCGCGTCGCACGGGCACGGCGAGGCGCGGAGCTTCGAGCTCGAGCGGTGCGACCGAAAGGCCCTTGGGATCGTGGGCGCAATGCATGGCCGCGAGCACGCCCCGGACGTCGCACGCACACGCGATCACCGGCTCGAGCACTGCAGGCGAGTCGACCGGCTGCTCTCGCAGGCGCAACATTCCCGTGGTTGCTTCTGAGCGCGTCGTGATTGCGGCCGCCTGCTCGAAGTCCGCCGAGGTCAGGTTGCCGCCGCTTGGACGCCCTCCGACGTCGAGCAGGGGTCTGACGAACGCTGATTCTCGCGTGGCGATCACGCCGACTTCGCCGATGCGGCGAATGAGCTTTGCACGCTCCTTGGCGCCTTCGGACAGGGCGAGCTTGGCACCGGCGCTGGCCAGCTCGGGGAGCGAGATGCGCCCATTCTGCGCATGCGCAGCGGTCATCGCGTGCACGGAGCTCGACACGCACACCCACGCGGCGTCGGGAATCTCCTCGCCCTCCCTGAATCCTCGCGGGCGCTGCGCTTCGCGTCCAGGCTGCAGAACCGAGCCGTCGGTCGCATGCGCGCCGACACCGGGGCCCGCAACCAGCACGTGCAAGGGGCCGAGCAGGACGCCGGGAAAGACGCCGACCGCCGCGAACCAGGCGCTGATGCACGCGTCGACGGCAGTGCCGCCCCGCTGCAATGCAGCCATTGCCGCCTCGGCGATCCTCGCATCGGAAGCGACCGCGCCGACGGCAGCCCGAAGTGTCATTCCTGCTCCTCGTCCTCGGCGAGCAGCGGCTGGGCGGAGGCGCGCGGACGCGGCGCGCGTGCGCGTCCTCCATCGCCTTCCATGAGCCCTTCGCGCACGGCCTTGGCGACGCTCACAGGGCGATCGGTCTCGATCACGACGTAGGACTCGCGACGTCCGCGCAGGTTCTCGATGACTCGATCGAGGCGCGTGTCGGACATGCGTCGTGCATCGCCCAGACCGCGCAAGCGCGTGTACGCCACCGAGCCAGGCGCTAGCGGATCCTGTGCCGCATCACCCACCAACGTGATCTTGAGGCTCGCCGCAATCACGCGCGCTTCGTCGGGCTCCCACAAGCCGGCAGGCTCCCACGCGAGTCGAACGACGTCGTTGGGCAGCTTGGCCACGAGCTCGCCGAGCTTGCGTCGGTTGGATGCCGTGGGCGTGAACGCTGCAGGCGGAGAGATCAGGATGACGGGCGACTGCAAGACGCGCGCGACGTCGAGCGCGTGCTCCAACGCGCTGTTCGCTGCGGCAGCATTGCGTGCCTGGGTCACCGCGGCGGGCAGCACGACGCTGAACACGAAAGGGGCGGGAACCGACTCGCGCCACTTCTTGAGCGCAGATGCGCGAACGGGCGCCTCGGGATCAGGGCGCACCTCGACCAGGTCGAAGCGTTGCGCGTAGCTCTCGAGCTTTCCCTGAACCGATCTTCTGCCGATGTGAATGCGGGGCATGGGTGGGGATGCCTTTTGCCATCCCTGGGCCCGGAACGAAAGAGGGAGCGAGCCGGGCAGCCGAGATGGGGGTTGGAGCTATCGTGCGAATCCGATGGGACGGCAAGGGTCAGCTGTCACGGTGCACGGAACGGTCACAATGCGAGCGCCGACTGTTGACAAATCGGTAGCCGGATGTTTGACCGCGCGAGCACCTTCGAGAGCCACCCGACCAACGGGTGGCTCGCGATGATCGATTGGATGGGGGAGATTCTCAGAACGTTCCGGGCGAGGCCGGGTTGACACCCCAGGTCCAGGCGTCGTTGAGCACCAGCGAGTCCCACGCCGCGTCCGACGTGTCCCACAGTCCGATGCGGATCGTCATGATCTGACCTGCTGCCGCGTTGCCGACCGTCGACAGCCAGCCGGTGCCGCCACCCAGCAGGTTGCTCGATCCGCATCCACCCACGCTCGTGTCGTCGAAGCCCGTGCCTGCGAGGTAGGTCACGCCGTTCAAGCACGGCGCATTGCCCGTGACTCCGCCCGTGCACCCGATCGGGCCTGCCTTGCACACGCTGAACAGGTTCTGGGCGTCCGGATCCATCGCGAGGTTCACGCCCACCGGGATCGTCTTGGGTGGGTTGGTGATGCGGTACACCGCGAGGTTCTTGTCCGTGGGGTTCGGCCACTGCGGAGGCGGCGAGTCCACCAGCACCACGTAGAAGTCGTTGAACTGGGTGCAGACGTACTCCGGGAACTCTGCGGAGAAGAACCACGACGCGAACGAGAACGACTTTGCGTTCGTCGGCACGCGGATGCGCAGCGTCAACATCACCGAGTCGTTGGCCGTGTTGCCGCTCGGCGCCGGGCAACCCGGAGCGTTCGGCAGCTGGTTGTTGTGCGCAGCGTACCAATCCGGCGGGAAGCCGCTCTGCGTTCCGATCGTGGAGCCCGGTTGGAAGATCGCGTAGTTCGGATTGGTCTGCCCAACGGACGCAGCGTTGCCCGAGGACATGACTGAGATGCGTCCGCCGTTGATCGGCGTGATGTTGGTGCCGAATCCGGATCGGATCGAGCGGCTCACCGAGGCCTGCGTCGGCAGCTTCGTGGTGCCGTCCGCCAACGTGAGCTTGCCGTCGATCACGCCCCACTTGCGCGTGGGTAGCGGCTCGAATTCCTTGGTCGTCTGGCAGAGATCCATCGCCTTGGCGTAGTCCATGGGATCGCCAGAGTTCGAATTGTTCAACATGCCGTCGCAGGGCGGCTTGATGTTGTCCACCAGGTTGTCGCAGTCGTCGTCGACGCCGTTGCCGATGTACTCGAATGCGCCCGGGTTCACGAGCTTCGGCTCGGTCGAGCAGAAGCCGGGTGAGTCGCAGCAGTCGCCCGTGGTCACGGTCCAGCCGTCACCGTCGCAGTCGTCGTTCGGGCCGCCCACGCAGATCGGGCCGCCGTCTCCTCCGGTGCCACCGGTGCCTGCGGTTCCACCCTTGCCAGCGGTGCCGCCGGTTCCACCGGTGCCCCCGGTCCCAGCTGAGCCGGCTGTTCCGCCCTTGCCAGCTGTGCCACCGGTTCCGCCGATGCCGCCGGTGCCTCCAACGCCAGCGCTGCCTGCGATGCCGCCGGTTCCGCCGATGCCGCCAGTCCCGCCCACACCAGCACTGCCTGCGATGCCGCCGGTCCCACCGATGCCGCCGGTGCCGCCGACGCCGCCGGTGCCGCCGATGCCACCGGTTCCTCCGATGCCGCCCTGACCGCCGATGCCACCCTGCCCACCGATGCCACCTTGCCCACCGATGCCACCGGTTCCGCCCTGGCCGCCGACGCCGCCAGTGCCTCCGGTTCCGCCGATACAATCGCCTGGCGAATCAGGCACGCCGCACACGGCGCCGCAGGGGCAAACCCAGGCTCCCACGCACATCTGGAACGGAGGGCACTCGTCTTGGTGCCAGCACTTGTTGCCGATGTGCGTCTTGCACATGCCGTTGACACAGTGATCTTGCGTGGAGCCGCAGGAGAAGTCGTCGGTGCAGCAGACCGGCCCGCCGCCAGTGCCACCCGTGGTTCCACCCCAACCACCCTGGCCGCCCCAACCGCCGGTGCTGCCGCCCCAGCCGCCTTGGCCACCCCAACCGCCGGTGCTGCCGCCCCAGCCGCCCTGGCCGCCCCATCCACCGGTGCTGCCACCCCAGCCGCCCTGGCCACCCCATCCGCCGCCTTTGCCGCCGGAACCGCCGCCAGCGGGAGAGCCGCCGACGCCTCCCTGGCCTCCGGTTGAAGTCCCACCAGAGCCGCTGGTGCCACCGGTGCCGGCTTTGCCGGCAGAGCCGCCTTTGACGCCGCCGTCATGTGTGCCACCTTGGCCCAACGGCGGGTCGCTCATGTCATCCCATTCGACATCGGAGCGTCCGCAGGACGCGCTTCCAAAAGCAAGAAAAGCAGCGGAAGTTACAAACCAAGCTAGCGCTTTCGCGTGACGCATCGGAGGACCTCCCTAAGAGCGGGACACGTGCCGTGGCACAGGCAGGAATGATACAGCAGTTCTCATGCCATGCCCAACCGTCAGTATGTAGGTCAAGTTCACGGCTGGCGTTGAGATACTGACGGCAAGGCGAACGAAACCGTCAGCCCCTGGATCCCAGGTGCCCTGGGACCGGAAAAAGGGCTCAAAATAAATCCGACGGCTTGGTCCGAGGATCCCTAGCGCTCAGGGCCCTCGCCCCAGAAGTTCAGATCCATGTTGGCAGCGTGCTCGCCATAGGATCGAACATCTTCAGCGGTGATGAAGTAGGTGGCGTGCATGCCGTAAAGCCTGGAGAACGCGACCGTGCCCGTGGCGCCGCTGGTGGAGGTGAAGCTGATCTCGGCCAGGGAGTCGTCGCGGACGGACGTCAGGTCTCGCGTGCAGACCGGGCAGGAGAAGCTCACGCGGTCCTTCTTCCGGAGCTGGAAGCCTTCGGGCACGATGAGGTCGTAGTTGCCAGGCTGCGGGCTGAACAGGAACAGGCCCTTCTTACCCTCGGACTCGGCGCACAAGATGATCTTGGTGCTTGGGTTGAGGATCGCCTTGCAGTGCGGACACGAATAGGTGCGTTTCATTCTCGACCTGCTTTGGTTCCGAAAGGGAGCGCATTCTAACACGAAGCGGCATGGGAGCGGGGGGCGACGATCATCCGCGCGCGCTCAGTGGGGTGAGAGGATCCTGCTGCCGTCGATGGTTTCGTCCCACTCTGGACCGAACCCCTCGTAGTGGACCCGATAGCGCTCCCCACCGAGGACGGAAACGACCGTGGCTGCGTAGGGTTTGCCGTGCCATTCGACGCGGACGCGCACGCCTTCTCGAAATCGAGAGGGGGAGCCGGACTGCGCGGAACCGGAAGAAGCGGGGGCGCCACCGCGCTTGAGCACCTTGGCTGGCGGCGGCGGCGCGAGCGTCGGCCCTTTCACGCGTCCTTTGACACGCGTGACGTTGACGTTCTCGTCCCAGATCTTGTCGTAGCCATCATAGTGCACCCGGTACCGGGCTGGCCCCTCGACCGAGATGATCACCGCCGGGTAGTCGTTGCCTTCCCACTCGACCAGGACGTGATCGCCAACGATGTACTGCTCCTTGCAACCGGACAGCAGCGCGAGCGCCATCACGAGCAGCGCCTGCGCGAGGCGCCGAAGGCGAGGATGGTGAGTGGGGTGCGCGTGGCGCGCCATGGCGGCAGCAGGATAGCGAACGCAGCCGGATCAGTCGATGTTTGCGGGTGGCGGAGGAGGCGGAATGGAAGCGCCATCGGTCGACGCGGTCGCATGCCACCCGTAGGAGTCGGCCACGGGCTTGTGATCCGCCACCCAGCGTCGAACCAGCTCGCGGGTGCTTCGGTACGACCACTCGAGGATTTCGCGTCGGGCCGAGAAGCTCGCTGCATTGTGCAGGAAGCGTAGGGTCTCCGAGCTCTCAGGCTCGATCAGAAGCACCTCGATGCTTCGCTTGCTCTGCACCCGCTCGATGGCTTCCTGAAGACGCGCCTGCACGCCGCAGCGCATGGCCTGGTTGTAGACCCACATCATGCCCTTGTCGCGCAGGCTCGAGCCGGAGCCGTGGCCTGTGGGGACACCCGACGCGTTCGCAGCCCGGATCGGGACATTGGGGTTGACCACGACCACGAGCTCGGCTCCACGCTCCGCAGCCGCCTCGATGTCGTTGATGCGACCCACGCCGCCGTCGATGTAGAAGCGAGTCCCCACGCGCACCGGCGAAAAGAAGAGCGGCAGCGCCATGGACGCAGCACAGGCGAGCGAGACCGGCACGTGATCGAGCCCTGGAGAGCCGAACATCACCAGCTCGCCAGCGTCGAGATCGTTGGCAGGGATCAGCAGCTGCTTGCCCAGCGCACGGAAGCTGTTGGGTACCCCGCGTCGCAGGAAGAAGTCCGACAGGAAAGTCTCGTAGCGATCGAGCGTGAAGAGCCCTGCAGGAAGCGCGTCGTACAGACGATCGAGCTGCTCCCACAGATCATTGGGAGCCGGCGCAGGCGTGCGCGCCACAAGGCTCGCAAAGCCATGACGCATGGACGACATCCCGGAGAAGATCGTGCGCCGCCACTCGTCGAAGTCCAGGCTCATGATGTGGTTGCGCTCGAGCGGAAAGTAGTTGTCCGCTGGATCGAGCAGCGCACGGTACAGGCGCCTCAGACTCACGCCGCCAGCGAGAGCCGCGGCGATCGACGCCCCACTCGAGGTGCCCAGGTAGATGTCGAAGCTCAGCCCTTCGATCACGTCTTCGAGCGCGGCAAGTGCACCGATCTGATAGAGCCCGCCGGTGACGCCCCCACCGGTGAGGCACAGCGCGGTCTTGGCCGATGAAGTCATGTGGAATCCTCCTGACGAGCGCTTTGCGCGCGCGAGCTCCGTCGCGCGACCAGCACGAACGCAGCGGTGAAGACCGCAGTGGCAGCTATGCCCGCGACGCTCCACGAAAGGGGCAGCGGCGTGGTTTCCGTCTCCGCACTCCCCTGCCCCCGCAGCATCTCGAAGATGCCGACGGCGTTGAAACACATGTGTGCGATGAGCGGCGGCAGGAGCGACCCGCTGCCGCTTCGCAGGGTGCACAGCATGAGACCGACGATGAACAGCGGGAGCATCGCACGGGCGTCCTGGTGAGCCGCAGCGAACAGCACGGCCACCAGCGGCACCACGGTCGCATCCGGGTAGACCCGCCGAAGGCCTCGCTGCAGGGCACCACGAAAGAACAGCTCTTCGATCAGGGGGCCGACTGCGATCACGACGAGAGGGATCAGAACGTGCCGGATCGGCGTGTCCATCCTGAACGCGGAGATCTGATCCAGCACTTCTTCGGGAGGGGTGTGCCAACGACGCTCGATGGCCCGACGGATGATCTCAGCGGGGATCGTCAATGAAACGCCGATGCACGCAGCAAGACCGTACAGCAGCGGGTGGGTATGACGAATGCCCAGAAAGTCGGCCAGCGTGTGCTGGAAGGCGTGCACGCGCGCCATCAGGAAGATCGCGAGAAGGTAGGCGAGCGCCATGCAGGCCTGGATGTTGACCAGATCCGTGGCCGCACTCGGGCGCAACAGCATGGTCAAGGATGCGACCGCGATCCAACCGGCAGAGGCGAGCAGCGACCAGATCACGGCTAGCGGGATCGTCATGGGACGCTCCGCAGGCGGGCGAATGCTGGGTCGGCCTTCCTCTTCGTCGTCGAACACGGGACTCGGTCCTTAGCACAGGGCAGGAAACTAGGAACTGAGAACAGGAATGGGAATTCAGAATTGGGAATGGCAGAGGGAAGAGCAGTGGGAAGGGCGTTGCGGTCTACGCAGGGAGAACGACCACAGAGGACTCGGAGGGCACAGAGTGTCTGGGGTTTGCCTCGCGATCCCTGCGCACCCACCCTCCCAACTCTGTGGCCTCTGTACTACGAACCCGCCAAATCGTCGCGTCGCGCGAAGATTCCTTGGCTGGAAGAGAGCCGCAGATCTCGCAGACAGCCGCAGACAGGATCGGAGGGTTGCTGCTCGCTGGTTCAACGGGTCGGCCCCGTCGCGCCAGCCTCTGCGAGGATCTTCGTCGATCTGCGGCTACTCCGGTCCGGAGCCTGGGTCTTCAAGCGATCCCTCGCGTGTCTCCCGCAAGCCCAGCTCGATCCGCGAGAGCCAAATCCGATCACCTGATCTCCTGTCTCCCCATAAAATGCTCTGCCCCTGAAAGGTAGCCCCCTGGAGTAGCACGCTCCGGCGCTTTGGTTGCGGCTGCGCCGCGCTGTGCCCTCTGTGGTTCACCTCTGGGAGGCTCGCGGCTCGCTGGCGGGTTCGGGGTCAGGTCCCACGCAGGTGAGGCGGCACGCCACGCTTGATCACGGTGTCGCGGGCGAAGCGTGGGTCCGACATCGGATGGTCGAGGGTAAAATGCAGACCGCGGCTCTCGCTTCGCGATGCGGCCGAGGCCACGATCAGCTCTGCCACCGTCGCGATGTTGCGCAGCTCCAGAAGGTCGCGCGTCAACAGGAACCGCCAGTAATACTCCTGGATCTCCTCCTGCAGCACTGCGATGCGTCGCGCTGCCCGACGAAGCCGCGAGCCGGATCGCACGATCCCGACGTAGTTCCACATGAACCGCCGCAGCTCGTCCCAGTTCTGCGTGACGATGACCTTCTCCTCGGACGGGACTGCGTCGCCGACTTCCCACTCCGGGACTTCGGGAGGCGGGGCGGTGCGAAGCTCGACGACCTGATCCCTGGTCTTGATCGCAGCGCGGTGCGCCATGGCAAGCCCTTCGAGCAGGGAGTTCGATGCGAGGCGGTTGGCGCCGTGAAGCCCCGTGCAGCCGACCTCGCCGATCGCCCACAGCCCTGGAATCGTCGTGCGCCCGTACAGGTCGGTCGTGATCCCGCCGCACATGAAGTGCGCTGCAGGCACCACAGGTATCGGCTGCTGCGTGATGTCCAGCCCCCACTTGAGACATGCGCCGTGGATGCCCGGGAACCGCTCGCGCACGAAGTCTGCCGGACGATGGGTGATGTCGAGCAGCACGAACTCCGAGCCGGTACGCTTCATCTCGAAGTCGATGGACCGGGAAACGATGTCGCGCGGCGCAAGCTCGGCGCGCTCGTGGTGCCGTGCCATGAACGCTGTGCCGTCAGGCAAGCGCAGGATCGCGCCTTCCCCACGCAGCGCCTCGCTGATCAGGAAACTCTTGGCCTTGGGGTGGAACAGGCACGTCGGGTGGAACTGGTAGAACTCCATGTTCGCGATCTCGGCGCCTGCCCGGTAGGCCATCGCAACGCCATCGCCGGTCGCGACGTCGGGATTCGACGTGTACAGGTAGACCTTGCCGGCCCCGCCTGTGCAGAGCACCGTGGAGCGCGCCAGGATCCGCAGCACGTACTCGCCGCTCGCGTCCAGCACGTACGCCCCCACGCAGGTCTCCGGGCCGCCGAACTTCGAGAGCATGATCAGATCGATGGCCGTGTGGTTCTCGAGAACGTGGATGTTCGGCTTGCTGCGCACCGCTTCGATCAGCGCCCGCACCATCTCGCGTCCGGTCATGTCGCTCGCATGAACCACGCGACGCACGCTGTGTCCGCCTTCGCGTCCAAGATCCAGCTCGGTGCCGTCTTCGGCGCCGTTGGTGCCGTGCTTCTCCGAGAATCGCACGCCTTGCTCGAGCAGCCACTTGATGCGTCCAGGCCCTTCGCGCACGCACACGTCGACGGCCATCTCGTGGCACAGTCCTGCGCCAGCAACGACCGTGTCACGGATGTGCGCTTCGAAGCTGTCGTCCTCGGAAAGCACGCTCGCCACGCCGCCCTGGGCGTACTGGGTGTTGGATTCCTCGAGTCGGCGCTTGGTGATGATCAGCACGTCGCCGTGGTCGGCGGCTTCGAGGGCAAAGGCGAGGCCGGCGACGCCGCTTCCTAGAACGAGATAGTCACAGCTGAAGCTCATGGGGTGTCGGTATCGTAGGGCAGACCGGGCAGGGATGGGAGTTTGCTGCGATTTTGGCGGTTCGGGCGGTCACCAATGAGCCGGATCACCTTTGGCGGTCGCGAATAGGTGCCGGAGACGACTCGAGTCGGTTGAAAAGCGATCGCGTTCGGAGCGGGAGACTCGAGTCGGTGAGCATGGACAGGGGGCCGGTCGGCGGGGAGTGGAGAGACTGCAGCGCAGCTTGGCGAGGCCGAAGCGGGGCGATGCGGTGCCAACGCGGGGCAGGACGCGGCGATGCCGCGTTGACCGGAGGCGCGCCATTGGCGCGCCGCCACCGATTGCCGATGGCGATCCGATGCGCGCTTCGCAGACTGCGATTGCCTGCCATGATGCGCGCTCGATGGCGCACGTAGCGGCGCGGCAACTGCCGCGCCTGCGCGCAACGCGGCACAGCCGCGTCTTGCGCCGTGCTGGGCATCTGGTAAGAACGGGGCCCAGAGGCAGGAACACGATGAGCCCACAGGAAAAAGAGTTTGGCGAAACCACGATGGAGTGGTTCCAGGCGGCAGAGCACAAGGATCAGGTGCGCAGCGTCACCATGTCCAAGAAGGCCGCGGAGTGGTTCGAGTGCATGGTGGACCACGGGCTGTTCGTGGTGGATCCTCTGGGCAAGACGTTCATCACGCCGGGCGCGCGGGAGCTGGTCACTGCGCTCAACGCAGTGCTGGCAGGTGGCAAGGTCGAGGTGGAAGTGGTGTCGCCCGGAGACCCGAAGAGCCGCGAGCGGCTGGACAGCAAGCTCAGGGAGATCCTGCAGCGCTAGTCGGTGAGCTCCATCACGCGCTGCTCGAGACCCTTGCCCTTCATCACGCCGGAGATGCGGATCTTCTCGGAAAGCAGGAGGGTGAGCACCTGGCCGATCATGTCCTCGGCATCTCCTCCGGTAGCGTCGAAGTGCACGGTCAGGGCGCGTTCCTGGCCCACGTAGTCGGCGCGGGTGACTCCAGGCAGGGCGCGGACCTTGTCCATGGGAAGCGGACCGCGCGCCACGGTGATGCGGATCTCGCGGGTGGCTGCGGTGAGATCCTCCATGGTGCCAGCAGCGACGATCTTGCCGTGATCGAGGATGGCCGCGGCATCGCAGATCTCCTCCAGCTCATGCAGGTTGTGGCTGGAGATCACGAGGGTGCAGCGCCCCTTGCGCTTCTTGATCAGTGCACGGACCTCAAAGGCGATCTTGGGGTCCAGACCTGCCGTGGGCTCGTCGAGCAGCACGACCTCTGGCTTGCCTAGAAACGCCTGGGCCAGTGCTACGCGTTTGGCCATGCCGTGCGAGAGCTTGCCGCATCGACGCGACCACCAGTCTGCGCCTTCGACCTCTGCGAGGCTCTGTCGCGCAGCAGCCTCGGCGCCGGTCTCGATGCCTTGCAGGTGCGCCATGTGGACCAGGAACTCGCCCACGGTTTCGTAGGTGGGAAGCAGTGCGTCCTGGGGCAGAACTGCGAGGCGCGCCTTGAGCACGTCGATGGCGCGCGAGTCGTGGTCCAGCACGAGCGACAGGCCGCTGTCCGGGTGCAGGTACCCGGCGATGATCGAGAAGGCCGTGGTCTTGCCTGCGCCGTTCGGGCCGATGAGACCGAACGCGTGGCCAGCGGTCACGTCGAACGACACGGCATCGAGGGCGACGGTCGAGCCAAAGGCTTTGGTGATCGACTGCAGGGAGATGGCGAAAACAGGGGGTCGATCCATCACACATCGCTCCGGTTGACGACCCAGCAGGCGGCTGCGGTGGAGGCTGCGCCGAATGCGAGCAGGATGACGATCCCGCTGATCATCTCAGGCGCTTTGGGGGTGACGACCCACTGCTGGTAGAAGCCAGGGAAGGCGTAGCGGGCGGGTGCGAGCTTGGAAGCCCACCAGGTGGGATCGACCGCAGCGGCCTTGGTCAGGGCCCAGGTGGAGAGGTCACCGAGCGCGAATCCAGAGAACACGACGAGTCCCATGAACAGGGCGAGGATGGGGCGTCGCGTCAGCGAGCTCATGAGCACGGTAAGGCCGGCCCAGGTCGCGATGTAGACCACGTTGAGCAGCCACAGGCGTCCTCCCCACGACAGGGTGACCGCAAAGGAAGCGTCGCCGCGAATCATGGTGACGATCCAGACGAACACGTTGAGGCCGAGCACGAGCGCTGAGACCTCGAGCCAGATGGCGATGGACTTGCCTGTGACGATGGACCAGCGCCGGGCGCGCACGACATCGTAGCGTATGGACCGGTGCTGCAAATCCGCGCACACCTGCTCGAATCCGATCATGAGGGTCAGGAACGGGATCAGCCACCAGAGGGCTTTGAACATGGCGACGAAGAACAGCGGGGCATGGGAGAGGTACTGGCCGATGCCCAGGTCGTCGTAGACGTTCTCCCAGACCTTCTGGCGCTGCTCGCGTATGGCTTCGGCCGGGATGTCCTTGCGAAGTGCGATCTCAGCGATGGCGGCGTAGATCAGGCTGGCCGCGCCGCCGCCGAGCAGAAAGAGCACCGACATCGCGATGCCCTTTGCGCTCCGCAGGTTGCGTCGCAACTCCCGCAGGCAGGTCCACTTGATTTCAGCTACTGCGCTCATGGGCGCCGTAGTTCATCACACCCCACGGAAGACCGGAAGGATGATGCGCTGCGACGCGCACATTTTCGGAGCGCCCCCACTGGCGACGCCGCTCGTTGCGACGCAGAGGAACCTTCTGAAGGTTGCTGCAAGGGGGGATGGGCATGGATTCAGACAAGCCGAGCGGCGTGTTTCAAGCGATCAAGTCCGGCCTGGTGCTGGTGGTGGATCACGATGAAGTCAGCCGCAAGTGGCTGGAGCAGACCATCAGCGCACAGGGCTACTCGGTGGAGTGCGCGTGGAACCAGGAGACCGCGCTGTCCGTCATGCGGCTGGCGCCGGACACGGTTCGCGCGGTGGTCGTCAACACGGACGTCGCTGGCGGAAACGGGCAAGCCACCCTGCAGGCGATCCGGGATTGCGATCGAAAGGCGAGGATCATCGCTTTCTCGATGCATCCTGGGATCAGCCCTCGCATGACCTTGGCCGTGCTGCCCGTCCCGCTGGAGCAGAAATCCTTGGGAATCGCGCTGCATCTGGCAATGACCGCAGGGGACAGGCGGCGGGTCAACGTCGAGGTGAGGAAGAACTCGGCGACGCGGAGCGCGGCGTAGGCTGCTCCCGCTCCCTCATTACGGTCGCGGGTCCAAGCGAGCTAGGCAACGCGTGCGCGAGCAGCAGCCACTGTGTTCTTGAGCAGATACGCGATCGTCATGGGACCCACTCCGCCCGGGACTGGCGTGATGGCGCGCGCCGCTTCCGAAGCCGGTCCGTAGTCGACATCCCCGCAGAGCTTGCCGTCCTCGCCCTTGTTCATGCCCACGTCGATCACGATCGCCCCTGGCTTGATCCAGTCGCCCTTGATGAGACGGAGCTTGCCCACGGCAGCGACGAGCACATCCGCGGACCTGCAAACATCGGCCAGATCCCGGGTGCGGGAGTGGGCGATCGTGACCGTGGCGTGTCGGGCCAGGAGCAGCTGCGCGACTGGCTTTCCGACAAGGATGCTTCGACCCACGACCACCGCTCGCAGCCCGCGCAGCTCTGTGCCGGTCTCGTCGATCAGGCGAATGCACCCCTGAGGAGTGCACGGAACCAGCGCTTCACGCCCGGAGGCCAGCAGCCCCGCGTTGACCGGATGCAAGCCGTCCACGTCTTTCGATGGAGCGATCCGATCGAGAACGCGGTGCTCGCTCAGCCCCTTGGGCAACGGCATCTGGACCAGGATGCCATCGACGCCGTCGTCGTTCGTGAGCTGATCGACCAGCGCGAGCAGCTCCGCTTCCGAAGTCGTCGCAGCGAGCCGATGCGTCACGCCGTCAATGCCCACGTCGCGCGCAGCCTTCTCCTTGTTGCGCACATAGACCTGGGAGGCGGGGTCATCGCCGACGAGCACGACATGCAGGGACGGGGCCCGCCCGTGCGCGTCGCGGAACTGCGATGTCTCCAGAGCAACTTCAGCTCGCACTCGAGCCGCAACCGCCTTGCCGTCGATGATCGTCGCCGTCATGGCTCCTGCGCGTAGCAGCGCGGTCGTCGGGAATCCAGATGCAGCGGCCTACTGTGGAATGGTGATGCGGGCGAAGGTCGCCTGCGGCTTGACCCAGGCGATGGTGGGGGTCTTGTACTCGACGGTCTTGTACGTGTAGGTGAGCTGCCCGAATCCATCGGTCACGTTCGAGATGATGACCGTGCCGTTGGTCCCGGTCTCGATGGAGCCCTTGAGGTCGACCGCGAAGTTGCCGCCCGGACCGGTGTCGTACATCGTCACGCTCGTATTGCCGCTGAACGGGCTGTAGGTGATCTTCACGCCGGACACGGCAACGCCGAGGCTGCTGTAGAAACGGACGATGATCTGGCCTGCGTTGGCGTCGAGGGGAGCTGCCTGGGCGGACTGCACGTACAGAGTGCTCAGCAGGACACGGTCAATCACGGGAATGGCGATCGAGGCCTGGTCCGAGTCCAGGGTGAGGAAGCTGTGCGTGGTCATCAGGTCCGGGTCACCGGTGGGGCGCACCTGGTACCAGGCAGGTCCGACGATGACGTTGGTTGCGTTGATGTCCAGACCGGCGTCGCCTCCGTAGGGGTAGTCCAGCTGCCCGGTGGGAACAGGCATGCTCACGGTTGCCACGCCCTTGTACAGGGTGCTCGTCGCTTCGGAGAAGTCGGAGTCGAGGAACTTGATCACGGATGCGGTGATCGTGGCGGTCTCGATGTCGGCGTCGGCCCCGGTGTCGGCGGAACCGCTGTCCTTGGGTGGGGTAATGGTGCCCGTTGCCCCTGCGCCGCAGCTCGGCCCGCCATCCTCGCAGATGAACGGGTCGGACGGGGGAGCATTGGTGCTCTTGCTGCTGCAGCTTGCAACCCACACCATGGCTGCAGAGCCGATGGCCAACCATGCCCACGGGCGGGCAGTCCCTCGGATGGAGATCATCTCGATCCAGAACTTACACTGCGGGGCTGGAGCTGGCCAATCCGCGGCGGCTCGACAGGCGGCGGTGCAACCAGACCGCGAACGCCACGAGGCCCAGGCCGATCCACTGGGACGTAGAAAGGCCTGCGAGCCCCCCGCGGTCGTCGGCGCGAAGGAACTCCAGCAGGAACCGGACGACAGCGTACAGGATCACGAACCACACGAAGACGTGGCCATCGTAGCGTTTGCGGGGATGCAGCCAGATCAAGCAGAACCCAGCGATCGCGAAGGACAGTGCGGACTCCGCAATCTGCATGGGGAGCACGGGAAGTGAAGTCTCCTTCATCGAGGTGAGCAGGTGCTGCTTGAACTGCGACTCGCTCGCCGGGCTTCCGCCTGGGAACCTCAGTCCCAGGATCCCGTCGTTGCGCAGGCCGAAGCAGCAGCCGGCCAGAAGGCAGCCCATGCGACCGAAGCCGAGCCCCGTGGCGATGGCAAAGCCAGCCATGTCCGCGGCTTTCCAGAATGGGAACCGATCGCGCTTGAGCAGGAACCATGCGGCAATCGAGGCGCCGATGAAGCCGCCGTAGTAGGTCAGCCCCCCTGCCCAGAATTCCGCCCATGCGAAGCAATTGGTCTGGGTCGGATGGCAGACCTTGCGAGCCTCGTCCCACACCGCCCTCGCACCCGAGCCTTGCGAGCAGCCGAAGTCCAGCCACCCCGGAGGATCCGGGGGCTTGAGGCAGGCGTCCTTGGTGATGTTCCAGTCGACCAGCGACGGGTTGGTGCACACGTGCACGTAGTCCCAGAAGTAGCCGTCGAACAACACGTGGGCGATGCGCGCGCCAGCCACGCCCGCGAGGAGCATTGCCAGCCCGAGGTCGATGATCACGTCGGGATCGCGGCCGATGCGACGCGCCCACAGGGCGCCGATCGCGGTTGCGAACATGAAGCCTGCGACGAGCAGGACGAAGTAGCTCGGGAAGGCGATCTCACCAAAGAGACGATAAAGCTGGGGGCGCATGCTCCCCTCCCCTGGCCGTCAGATTCCGGGCCCGGAAGTGGGCGGAGGAGAAGCCTGCGATGGCGGAACCGAAGGCTCGACGGTCGCCGAGACAGGCGTAGCGGGTGCGGGCACCAGGGCACGCGGTGCGTGCCTGGCGATGCGGCGGCTGGTGAACATGTCGATCGCCATCAGGCCGACGCCGATGCAGATGGCGATATCAGCGACGTTGAACGTAGGCCAGTGGTCGGTGACCGCGTGCGTGTGCCAGATCTTGTTGATGCCTTCGTTGAGGTGGCGGACCCAGACCGCGCGGTAATCGATGAAGTCGATGACCCACTGGTAGCGGATACGGTCGATGAGGTTGCCGAGCGCGCCGCCGAGCACGAGGGGAAGGCCCCATTTGAGAGCGTGCTGCTGGGGATGAACGCGCCGGTACAACGAGACGATGAACAGGATGGCGAGCGCAGAGATCAGCAGGAAGAACGGCAGACGGACCTTTTCGTCGGCGGTCTGGAGCAAGCCCCACGCGCCGCCGCGGTTGCGCGCGAGCACGAGGCTGAGCCAAGGGGTCAGGTCCCTGGGCTGGGAAAAAGCCTCGCCGCCGGGCATGATCTTTTCGAGCTTGTGCAAGGCCCACCACTTGGTGGAGAGGTCCGCAGCGAGCGAGACCCCTGCGACGATGGCAAGCAGCACGTAGGAGGGACGCCGGGGCGCGGGACTGGGAGCCACCGGAGTCGGCGGCGTGGGCTGCGACGGCAGGCCAGGCGCGTCGACGGGGCTTTCCGGCTTTTGCTCTTCAATCATGGGTGAACCGGTACGGGTCGGGGACTTGAGGACGGGGTGGTTTACGATACTCTGACGCCCAACGCCAGAACACGCATGGTCCGCAAGGCGGGCAAGGCTCGCCAGCGACCGGAACGGATGTATAGTACGCCCCGATGGTCGACGCACCTTGGAAACGACGCAGCGGGCTGGAGACCGTGATCGACGACTGGACGCGATCGCGGACGGTCCAACCCTGCTTTGCCGCGGATCGGTTGTTTTCGGCGAAGGACGGGACGTATGCGGACCTGCCGCGGTCGCTGGCTCCGGAGCTTGCTGCAGCGCTGCACAATCGCGGCATCGATGCACTGTACGACCACCAGGCTCGTGCGTGGGCGCTGGCGCGCGGCGAAGCGGATCCCGAGCGCACCTTCGAGGGGCAGGCCAAGGCGGTCGTGGTCGCAACGCCCACCGCCAGCGGCAAGAGCCTCTGCTTTCATCTGCCGGTGCTCCAAGCCATCGTCACCGATCCGGACGCTCGGGCGATCTACGTGTACCCGACCAAGGCGTTGTCGCGCGACCAGGAAGCGAGCCTGCGCGAGCTGGTGGGCGACGCAGGGCTGGACGTCCCGGCGGTGGTCTACGACGGTGACACGCCAGGGGATGCACGCCGGGTGGCGCGGGAGCGTTCGCCGATCGTGCTGACCAATCCGGACATGCTGCACGCCGGGATCCTGCCGCACCACGCGAACTGGTCGCGCACCTTCCAGGCGCTCAAGTACGTGGTGATCGACGAGCTGCACACCTATCGGGGCGTGTTCGGCTCGCACATGGCCCACGTGATCTCGAGGCTTCGTCGCATCGCGCAGTTCCATGGCTCGGACCCCGTGTTTCTGTGCGCAACTGCGACCATCGGCAACCCCAGGGCGCACGCAGCGCGTCTGATCGGCGTCGACGAGTCGCAGGTGGCGTTGATCGACGAATCGGGGGCGCCTCGGGGCCAGCGACGTTTCTTCTTCTACAACCCACCGGTGGTCAACGCGGAGCTTGGGATCCGGGCGAGCTACCTGAAGTCCGCGGTGCGCCTGGCGAGCGATCTGATCCGGGCGCAGGTATCGACGATCGTGTTCGGGCAGTCGCGCAACTCGGTAGAGCTGATGCTCAAGTACCTGCGCGACGGGCTGGGCGACGAGGCTCCGCAGGAAGCGATCATGGCCTATCGCGGTGGATACCTGCCCGAGCAGCGCAGGGAGATCGAGCGCGGGTTGCGAGCGGGCGAGATCCTGTGCGTGGTGGCCACCAACGCCCTGGAGCTGGGGATCGACATCGGGGATCTGCAGGCGGTGATCTGCGCCGGCTATCCAGGCTCGGTCGCAGCGATGTGGCAACGATTCGGGCGGGCAGGCCGCAGGGGCGAGCTTTCCGCAGCGATCCTGGTGGGACGCAGCGCGCCGATCGATCAGTACCTCGCTCGGGATCCCGAGTTCCTCCTCGGCTCGGGCGCTGAGGAAGCGCGCATCGACCCCACGAACGTCGAGATCCTGGTGCAGCATCTCAAGTGTGCGGCCTTCGAGGTGCCGTTCGTGTGCAAGCCTGGAAGCGAGAAACCGGACGGGGGTGATCAATACGCGAGCCTCGACGAGGACAATACGCGAGAGGCGCTGTCTTTCCTGGCGCAGCACGGCGTGGTGCACGAGGCAGGGGGCAGGTTCCACTGGTCTGCGGACGCCTATCCTGCGAACCACGTGTCGTTGCGCAGCCTGGGCTGGGACAACTTCGTGATCGTCGACATCGCGCACGGAAGATCCATCGCTGAGCTCGACTGGCGCGCCACGCACACGATGCTGCACGAGCAGGCGATCTACCAGCACGACGGCGAGCAGTACCAGGTGGAGAAGCTCGACTTCGAGAACCACAAGGCCTTCGTGCGAAAGGTGGATCCGGACTACTACACCGACGCGTTGACGTACCGCAGGGTGAGCGTGATCGAGCAGGAAGCTACGCGATCGGTGGGCATGTGCCAGGCTGCCTGGGGCGAGGTCTCCGTGGTCGAGAAGGTCGTGGGCTACAAGAAGATCAAGTTCCACACGCACGAGAACGTGGGCTACGGCGACGTGCGTCTGCCGGACATGCAGATGCACACGACCTCGCTCTGGCTGACCGTTCCCGAGGAGCTGTACGTGGAGACCGGCATCGGACGCGCTGCTGCGATCGATGCGCTGCGCGGGATCGGGCGCGCGCTCGAGATGGTATCGTCGCTCGCGCTGATGTGCGAGCCGACCGACATCGGCCAGACGCTAGGCGACAGAAGCGGGGAGGAAGAGATGCCGGAGCGGGAGATGGTCAAGTCTCCGAGGCCCGGATTCGACCCGACCATCTTCCTGTTCGATCACATTCCGGGCGGGGTGGGCATTGCAGAGCGTATCTACGAGCGGATTGACGAGCTGCTGGCCAGAACCCACACACTCGTGAGGGAATGCGACTGCGAGGACGGCTGTCCTGCGTGCGTGGGACCGTCGGAAGAAGGTGGCAACAAGCGCCGGCTGGTCGCGGTGCGCCTGCTGGAAGCCATGAGGGGATTGCAGTGACCGACCTCGACGTGGAGCACGATGTGGAGATCGAGTTTCGCGGGTTGCATCCGGAGGAGATCGATGCAGCGGTCGAGCTCTTCCTGGACACGCTTGGCGATCTTACGACTCGAAAGGGGTTGCCGCGACCGTCGCTCACGCCGCAGGACATGACGCCGGTGTATCGTCACATCCTGCGGACTGGCATCTTCGAGATCGCGCTGGTCGACGGGAAGATGGGGGCGATCTGCAATGCGGTCGTGCGCGATCGCATCTGGTTCCTGTCCGGCTTCTGGGTGAGACCGTCGCTTCAGCTGCACGGGATCGGCAAGCGGCTGTTGACGCGCGTTCATGCGGAAGGGGTACGTCGGGGCGCGGACACGTTCTTCACCTGGTCGTCGATCGATTTCACGGCGATGGCGACCTACATGAAGTTCGGGATGCTCCCGGCGAGCCAGATCCTCACATTCGCAGGGGCGCCGCAGGCGCTGGGAGCAGTGGGCGGCTACGAGGTAGCGGAGCTGAGCGATGGGACGGCGCTGGAGCTCGACGAGGCAGTGCGGGGAACGAGGCGCGAGGTGGACCACGAGTTCTGGAAGGCTTCGGCTGAGCGGCGCGAGGTCGTGCAGGGCGGCCGGCCGGTAGGCTTCTTCTACGCGCGCTCCGGGGTGATCGGGCCAGCGGCGTGGAGCGACGCCGAGCACGCGGACGGCGTGCTGCGCGAGGCATTGGCAAAGGCCGCTGAGCAGGCCGAGGAGGTGAGGTTGTTCTGCACAGGGAGCAACCACGCTGCGATTCGCATGGCGCTCGCCACCGGCATGCGCCTCGTCAACACCTCGCACCTGCTGATGACGCGGCCTTTCGGAAAGATGGATCGATATCTGCCTTCTGGCCCGTCGTTGTTCTAGCTGGCACTGCGCATCGAGCCGCGACCGTCACCGAGCGGGGCGTCGTACCGAGCGCGCGCCCGGTGAGGACAAAGGCGCGCTCCAGGTGTATAGATTGAATTCCTTCCCATGATCGCTGCGGAACAAGCGC
Source organism: Deltaproteobacteria bacterium (assembly GCA_016218915.1). Classification (GTDB taxonomy): domain Bacteria; phylum Myxococcota_A; class Polyangia; order Polyangiales; family Polyangiaceae; genus JACRCQ01. The sequence continues at coordinate 134,981 of JACRCQ010000058.1, read as the reverse complement.
TCGAAGTCCTGCTCGACCTCACACGCCGTCTCGGGGCAGACCGACCTCTCGATGTGCTGCTCGCCGAAGTCACCGAGGCCTTGTTGAAGGTCCTGCCAGGGCAGCACGCGTCGATACGGTTGCTCGACGAGACGCGTAGCGTGCTGATCGCAGGCGCCCGGTCAGGCGAAGGCGCGAGCTCTGCGCCCGTGACGTTTCACAAGGGCGAAGGGGTCATCGGGTGGGTGGCAGACCACGGCGAATCGGCGTGTATCGACGATTGCGCGACGGATCCGAGATTCCTGGTCGCAAAGGGACAAGGTTTCTCCATCCGCTCGATCCTGGCGGTCCCCCTGATGTCCGCGGGCGAGGTGATCGGCGTGCTGTCCGTCACCTCCAGCAAGGTCGCGGCCTACTCGACCAAGGACGAGGTGCTCGCTCGTCTGGTCGGCAACTGCACCGTGCCTTCCCTCGAGAAGGCGAGGCTCGCGCGGCTCACGCTCACCGATCATCTCACGCACGCCTTCAACCAACGCTACCTGATGCCGAGGCTGCGGGAGGAGTTCGAGCGTGCGCGCCGAATGAACACGTCGCTGAGCATCCTGTTCATGGACCTCGACCACTTCAAGACGGTCAACGACACCTTGGGACACACCGTCGGCGATCAGGTGCTGCTCGGGTTCGCGGAGCGTGCCAGGCAAGTGGTTCGTCGCTACGATGTGCTCGTGCGCCGTGGCGGAGAGGAGTTCGTGCTGATCATGCCGGGCGCCGACATCCATGACGCGATGTCGATCGCAGTCCGCATACGCGATGCAGTCTGCGAAGCGCCGATCGCCGCCGGCGGTGGGGCGATGGTTCCCCTGACGGTCTCAGTGGGCGCGGTGCAGTGGGATGGGGCAGAGAGCGCAGAGCAGCTGGATCGACGCGCGGATGGCGCGATGTACGAGGCGAAGAAGCAGGGCAGGAATCTGGTCGTCGCAGGGTGATGGCGCCCGGGTCGACTGCGCTCGGTGCGTGATCGCCACTGCAATCCAAGGGGTGAGGGCGCCCCCCGTCCTTGACCCATGATGGCGCGGCCGGTAGCTTGGCGGTCTTGGCAGCACGACTCCACCACCGCACAGGCATCTCTTCGACCCGCGGCCGTTGGTTGCGCGTCGTTGTGCTCTGCGGGATCGCTACAGCGAGCGGGTGCACCACGTTGCTCGGAATCGACGGTGACTTCGAGGATCAGAAGAGGGACGGTAGCGTCGGCGGTGGCGGATCCGGCGGATCGGCCGCAGAAGGTGGGTCGGCTGGTATGGGTGGAGCTGCCGGGCTGGGTGGGTCGGCTGGGGCCTCTGGCGCTGCAGGCAACGGCGGCAGTGCCATGGGCGGGAGCGCTGGCGTGGCGAACGGCGGGAGCGCTGGCGTGGCGAACGGCGGGAGCGCTGGCGTGGCGAACGGTGGGAGCGCTGGCGTGGCGAACGGCGGAAGCGCTGGGGCATCCACGGGCGGCTCGGCTGGCACGGGAGGAGCGCTGGCATGCGGGACTGCGGAGACTCCCACAGGAACCGCATGTCCCGCGGCCTGTGATGGTGGCTGCTCCAATGGCGTTTGCCTGATCAAGTGCGACACGCCGAACGAGTGCAACAACAAGACCGTGTCTTGCCCGGCATCGTGGAGCTGCCACATCGACTGCACCTACCAGGGCGCGTGTGCGAGCGGGACCTTCGAGTGCCAGGGCGGGCTCGAGTGTCAGCTGAATTGCGCGGCAAAGGGTACATGCGGGAACGCGAAGCTCCACTGCAGCGCTGGCCCCTGCTCCGTGCTCTGCGGGGCTGAAGTCAACGCGTGCGGCGGGACCACGGTCACGTGTGGTGCCAACAGCTGCAATGCGACGTGTGCAGGCAGCTCGACACCGGTCTTGACCTGCGGCCCATCCTGCAAGTGCACGGGCTGCTGAGCGCGGTCACATCAGGTGGAACGAAGCGCGCACTCTGTCATGGGTGGATGCGCGCCTGCGCTTCGCGCATCAGCTTGGCCCGTTCCGGGGCGAGCTGGCTGGCGGGAAACTCTCGCTCATGCTGCCGTGCGAGCTCGAGCGCCTGGGCAGGGTTCGAATCGAGCGCCTGGCGTGCACGAAGCAAGAGGAGCCCTTCGCGAGGTGTAGGCTCTGCGGGGGTCGTGGTAGCCGGAGCAGAGGAGGAGGGTTTCGACGCGGCGACGACGCGCTTGGCAGAAGACGACGCTGCTGGAGCAGGGTCTTCCTGGGGGGCAGGCGCATCCGACGAAGCGGGCGAGGGCGCCGGGGGAAGCAGCGCCGCCCAGCGCGACGAGGCAGTCAGCGCAGCGCTCGCTGGCGCCGAGGCCGCTGTGGGGCGCGAGGCGTACCACGTGCCCACTCCGGCGCCCGCCGCTGCGAGAACGACCAACGACGCAACCATTCCTTTGGCCGACCCGAGCCAGGCGAGAATCGACGAGCCCGCCTTGGCACCGGACGCAACGGTCGTGGCAGCCGCAGCGGTGGTGACGCCAGCGGCGGCCAGGGCGGCCCAGACGCGGCCACGGGATTCCTCACGCAGCACGTCCTGCTCAGCGGCTCCAAGGAGCTTGCGAAGCGACTCCGAACCTTCGCCGTCTGCCAGCCGCTGGGGATCTTGCGTGTTCATGAGGCTGGGCCTGTCTCCATGCGGGCGACCGCCTCCTGCACGCGCGCGCGCGCCGCGTGGAGACGCGAATATGCGGTCTGAAGCGGAGCGCCGACCGCGGTAGCCACTTCACCCATGGGCATGCGCTCGATCTCGAAGAGAACGAACACAGTCCGCTGATCGTCACTGAGCTTGTCGAGCACCTCCAGGAGCGTGGTGCGCAGCTCGCTCTGCTCCACGGCGCTTTCCTGGTTGGCCGCGCGCGCGACTTCGACTGGCTCGCCCACGGGTTGCTCGCGACGGCGACGTCGCGACCTTCGATGATTCTGGGCCACGTGCACGCAGATCTGGCGGACCCAGGCGCGGACGGTCGCCTCGGGGTCGAGGTCGCCCAGCCGACGATGCACCACGAGGAAGACCTCCTGGCAGCAATCTTCCAGGTCCGACTCGCCGACGCCGAGGTATCGCAGGCATCTGCCGACGTACGCAGCATGATCGTTGAACAGGCGTTCGAACGACAGGGCAGGAGCCGCAGCCTCCTTGCGCCGACCGATCGACAACCACGCGTTCAACGACATTGCAGCTTCCAAGTCTTCACCGCCTGCACCTACATGTCCGCAAGCGCCGGCGTTTATGAACCGGAGTGCACTTGCACCCCCAGAGAGACCATCGGGGCCCCCACCGAGCCCTCGTGAACCGGGTGCGCGGAGCCGTCTCGCCCCGTGTACCAGTAGTGCAGTCGCCGAAACGGAATCATTGCAGAGACGTCGAGCCGCAGCCAGATCGGGCCGGCAATGCGAAGCCCAGCCGAACCGGACGCTGCGCCGAAGCCGAGCACCTTGCTCGAATTGGCGCCACCTACGAGCCCGACCGAGTCGGTGCCGACGGTCAGCACCCCTGCCCCACCGCAGACTCCGAGCTTCCAGGAAAGGTGATCGACGAGCGTTGGGCACAAGCCGAGATCCGCAGACCAGGCGGTGAACCTTGCGCCCACCCCCTGGTCGACCTTTTCCGATGGGGCCCACCCGCGCAGCGACAGCGCGATCGGCCAGACGGACGGGTGCCCTCCTTCAGCACGGAGAAACCCGAACGGGGCCGTTGACGGCAGCAGCCCCCGGGAGGCGCCGACGCCTGCTGCCGCGGACACCTGGAGCTCCGGCCCCTGCCGTGGAGGGACCCTGGGCACCTTCCATGGTGATGGCACCTGGCGAAGCTCGTCGATCATCAGCGTAATCACCACCGCGATCGAGTCGTCCAGCCGTGAGCACGGCTCGCCGCGGGTCTCGATGTCACGCTCGGCGACGCGCACGCCCCTGGACGATCGGAGCACGATCCGCGCGCGGTAGCCTGCTGGCTCAAACGCGCTGACGCTTCCGTCCACGGTGGCCACCGGCGGCTGCGCAGAGTGGAACACCGGTCGGCCGAGCGTCGACTCGACGCTCGCGGCGAGCGCTTCACGGTCAATGCATCCGGGCGCCTCGGCGCGCCAGTGGAGCGCGACGCTCTGGGCTGGTTCGGCGAGCGCTCCTCGAGCGTAGATCGTCGAGGCGAGCGCGACGCCCGCGGTCACGACCGCTCGCAGGGGTTGCATGGGAGAATCCTATTCGATCAGCTCTGCGCGCGGCTGTGCAAACCCATCAGTCGTTGCAGCCGTAGGTCCGATACTCGATGCCGTGGTCTGAGGGCACCGCGATCACCACGCCCCCTTCGTCGAGTACGGTCATCGTTTTGAACATCTCGTCCGGATCGTCGGGCACCGGAATGAACGCGCGACCGATCGGATTGCCCTTGTCCGGGTCAAGGCAGACGAGCTGGACTCCAGAGGCGGTATCCAGCGTCTCATCGCCGAGGTGCGCAGCGGTATAGATTGTACCGGCGAGGTCCGAATCGAGCAGGACGATGCGCAATATGGGCATGGCCATGCGCAACTCGCGCGTGAAGCGATGCGTCATGGTTGCGCGATCCGTGGCGCTTACCCACATCCGCCCCTCAACGGCCTGCACGATACCGGCCGCGATGATCAGCCTGCCATCCCGTGATGGACGCCCAGGGAGTTCACTTCGATCCTTGGCCACGGTGCCGTCCACGCCCCCCAGGAGCACCAGCTTTCCATGCTCGTATTCCGCGTAGACGTCCTTTCCGTCGACGAACACGCCTGTCACGCCGCCGGTCTTTGGAATCCCAGGGCCTTCGAGAGGGAGCTTGCCTACGGCTCTGCCGTCCTTGTCGACGATCGTGACGTCCTTGTCTCCAAGCCGATCCAGCACAGCCAGGTTGCCGTTCTTCGCCACGGCCACGTCCTGGGGCACCCTTTGCTCGGTCTTGATGTCCCGCTCATGCTGACCGTTCTTGTTGAAGAACGACAGACGCCGATTGACCTGATCGAGCGCGACCATCTTGCCGTCAGGGGTGAAGGCAAAGCTCATCGGCGCCTCTGGGTTCCCCTCTTGCGGCCGCAGCCTTCCAAGGTCGCCAGCGGAAGTTCCCCAAGGCGCTGCCACGCGAACGCGGCTGAAAGCTGCGTCACGCTCGTCTTGCACAGGCTTCACACCCACCGGAGGCAGCGGGGTGGTGACCACAGCAAACGCGCTTGCAGTCGCCTGCGTCTTGTCCGAGGCGCGGCGATCCTTGGACTTCGAGGGGGTGGCGACGCATTGGGCCGCGACGAGGGCGGCGACGATGAACAGGCAGGCTGCAAGGATCCAGATTGAGCGCTTTGACATGGCGTGGGTGCGGTCAAACGGCACGGTTTCTCGGGTCTTGTAGGCGTCCCATGCGAGACGCGGGCCTGACGGTCGCGGGTCGGCATGACTCTAGCAGAACGGCCGCCGGACAACGTCGGAGGATCGAGATGCCCCACCCCCGAAATCATTCCCTGACCCGACCGATGCAGGTGACTTGCTGGGCCCTGTTGGTGTTCCTGTCGCTGGCGTGCGGCTGCACCGCAGCCACACCGGAGTCGCAGGAAGTCTACGGCGCGCCTGAGGACATCGAGATCACAGCATCAGGGATGAAGGGGGCGGTGCCGGTCGGCAGTACGCTGGCAACGACTGCTGGGGTGAACTTCCGGAAAGGCGCTTCGACCTCGAACTCGGTCATCCGGGTGCTGCCAGAGGGGACCCAGGTTGTGACGGTTGATCAGGAGACGCCGACCAACTCTTTTTACAAGGTGAAGCATCAGGGAACCGTGGGGTGGGTATACGGGGCGTATCTCCAGCTGGTGGCATCGCCCGAAGACGACGACACGAACAACGACCCAGACCCGCCGGCTCCGTCAGGCTCGAGGGCTGCGGCGATCCAGCGTGCACAGGCCTCGGTCGGGTTCTCCTATTGGTGGGGGCATGGGCGGTGGCGTCCTGAAGGCCCGACCTCTTCCACCAAGGGCTCGTGCAGCGGCTCGTGCCCGAGCTGCTCGCACAGCGGCAGCTACGGTGCGGACTGCTCCGGAATGGTCGCAAAGGCCTGGCAGGTGCCGAGCAGCAACGACTCGCTCACGTCCGACTCCCACCCCTACAGCACCGGGGACTTCATCCACAGCACGTCGCAGTGGAGCATCGTGTCGCGCGGGTCGCTCGAGAGCGCGGACGGGTTGGCCTACAACAACGGATCGAGTGGGCACGTGGTGCTCTACGATTCGGGCGACGGCTGGGGAAGCATGTGGGTCTACGAATGCAAGGGGTGCTCAGCGGGATGCGTGCACGACCTTCGATCCCTCAGCTCGTCGTACAAGGGCATCCGTCGCGCCGGCTACTGAGAGCAGCGACTTGCGGCTCCAAACGCGGGCGCGCACGCGGCGCTAGGCGCGGTCTTCCTTGAGACGATGCAAGGTGGCGCAGTCGAGATCCCGGAGCGTGGTTCTCAGAAGGCAGGCGAGCGACACGGCCTCGCCTACGATCACCCGCACGCCCGAAACGATCACGTAGTGGTGACGGCCGAGCCACAGGCTGACACCGGCCGCGCGGTCTCCGAGTCGCGACGGGGCGATCCGTCGGTAGCCGGCTGAAGCGAGCATCTGCTCGAAAGCGCGAACGGTCATGATCGAGACCACGGTCGCGTCTTGTGCCTGCTCGCACTTCAATGCCTTGCCTGCCATGCCTGAGACCTCCCAGTCCCCTGTCGATGCGGAGCACGGACGGGGTTGGCGCGTGGTGCAGGATGGTACGGGGGCTCAGGGGGATGCATTCCCCCGACTCGAAAAAAAAGAGACAGCGAAGGGGGGTGCTACTGGCAGGCGTCGTTATCGACGCAGTTGACCACGCCGTTTGCGAAGCCTGGGCAGCAGGTCGAATTGTTGCCGAAGAGCGCATCGCACTGGGTGGTGCACGGGCAGGTGTTGCAGGGGGTTGCCGGGCTGTAGTTCACGCAGTTGCCACCGATGCAGACCTCGTTGTTCTGGCACTGGGTGAAGCAGTTGCCGCAGCGCACAGGATTGGTGTCCGTATCCACGCAAGAAGTGCCTCCCCCCATGGCCTGGCAGGAGGTGAGCCCGGCTGTGCACTGGCCCGCGGAGCAAGCGCTGGCCTCGCACTTCTGACCGTTGCCGCAGGTGGTTCCGCAAGCGCCGCAGTTGTGCGGGTCGCTCGTGATGTCCCTGCAAGTGTTTCCGCACAGCTGGAAGCCGGGGCGACAGGCGCACGCTCCGGAGACGCAGACCTGGCTGGCGGTGCACTGCTGGTAGCAGCCGCCGCAGTTGCGTGGATCGTTGTTGGTGTCAGCACAGGCGTTGCCACAATCGGACAAGCCCGCGGGGCAGGTGCACTGGCCGGACACACACGATTCACCGGGCATGCACTGAGTCCAGCAGTTGCCGCAATGCTCTGCGCTGCTGGTCACGTCGACGCAATCGTTGCTCCCCTGGCAGTGCTCGGTGCCGGCCGGACAGGAGCACTCGCCGTTGACGCAGTCTTCGGCTGCGTTGGTGCAGTCGGCTTTGACCAGGCATTCGACGCAGTGCTGGGTGGCTGGATCGCACTTGGGCTGCCCGGGCTGGTACTGGCAATCCTGATCGACCGCGCATTCGACGCAGAGGTTGGTGTTCGTGTCGCAGACCGGGTGCCCGCCGAAGCACTGGTTGGGTCCAGTGCATTGCACGCAATAGCCGAGCGTGGTCTGGCAGTGCGACGTCCCTGGTTGGCCCATGCAGTCCTGATCCGAGGTGCAGACGTGCTTGCACTGGTGCACCACGAGATCGCACTTGAGGTTCGCTGCGCCGCAGTTCGCGTCGGTCATGCACTGCACGCAGGTCAGCTCAGGGACATTGCAATAGGGTTGGTTGCCGGAGCAGGTCGAGTTGTCGACGCACTCGACGCACTTGTGGCTGGCCGGGTCGCATGCCGGGTTGTTGGTGTTGGCGCAGTTGGTGCTGCTGAGGCACTGCACGCACACCTTGGACGTGGGCTCGCAATAGGGGGTGGGAGGGGCGCAATCGCCATCGCTGCCGCAGCCGACGCTTGCCTCGCCCGCTGCCCCGGCTGCACCGTCCGGCTGCCCTGCAGCGCCGTCGTCGCCTGCTCCGCCACCGGTGCCGGCCGAGCCGTCCGTGGAGCCGCCCTTGCCTGCCGAGCCATCGCCCGTGGCTCCGCCCGTGCCCGCTGACCCGTCAGCCTTGGTGCCGCCCGTGCCCGCAATACCGGCCGTTCCTGCAGAACCGTCGGCCGTGGTGCCGCCGCTGCCACCGGTCTCGGCCGGCGTCGAGGATTCGGAGGAACCGCAGCCGGCGAACATGCCGACGCCCGCGAATGCAAGAACGATTGAAGCCAAAGCGATCCTTGCGCGCATCATGGCCGAGCTCCCTTCTCTAGCTATTGAACGAGATCTCCATCGTACGGGCTGCGATTCGATCCCGTCAAGCCCGCCGCTCTCGCAGACGTCTAGCTAGCTAGCCGCGCACGGAGACGTCACCGAGCAGGACCCTGGCACCGACCGCGCGCTCGATGGGCCCGAGCACGGCCTTTTCGGAGGGCCAGCGCAGCAGCAGGAGCACGAACCCCGCGAAGCCGATCGGCGCAGACCAGGCCGGCCAGAAGCCGAGGATGGACAACGTGGCCCCAATCAACGCGACCGACTCGGACAAGGCCGAGGCGATCACGAACGCGGTTTGCCAAACCGCAATCACGGAGCGGATCCGGGCGCGATCCAATCGCAGCACCTTGATCTCTGGAGCCGCCGTACGGAACATGACGTCGGCATTCGGATCACGCTCGCTGGTCACCTTGTCAGCCAGATTGCGCTTGCACCAACCCGCGAACTGCATGCGAGGAAACACGAAGCTCATGACCGCGTCGACGAGCGCCACCATGCACATGCACGGCGCGATGATGAACGGCACCGGGTCGGACTTGAAGTAGGGAGCCAACGGAATGCAGCTCGCGCCGCAGAAGAGCAGCGATGCCGTGAGCATGGCGCCCCAGAGCACCCGGGGGGTCTTCAGGTAGATCGACATTGCAGCCGAGCGCTCTACGGTCGTGGAACCATCTCCTGCGAACGCCATCCGTCGCCTCCTGTCCTGTCGCGATCAGGATTAACACGTCAGTGGCCCGTGCGGAAGAACGCACGATCACCCGATTGGATCGACTGCGGACGGGTGCTACCCTGGCTGGCCTCGGACGCGAGCCCGAACACGCATGAACGTGGAAGTCCGGCCCTTTGTATGCCTGCAGCACCGTCGAGGCCTGGGCGGGGGCACGGCGTCGGAGTCCCGTACCGATCCCGAGGACGGGACGGAGGAGGCGCGCAAAGGCGTGCTCTGCGCGCGGTGCGGGAACAAGGTGACGACGACCGACCGGCGCGTGGAGATCGACGGGGCGCATCGTCACACGTTCGCCAATCCGCACGGCCTGGTGTTCCACATCGCGTGCTATTCCGAGGCTCCGGGGTGCCGGCGGAGTGGGCAGGAGTCCACGGAATTCGCCTGGTTTGCCGGTTACGGCTGGACGGTGCAGACGTGCGCCCGGTGCGGTGTCCACCTGGGCTGGGCTTTCCGGTCCGCGACGCGCGCGTTCTGGGGTCTGGTGTGCGATCGGCTGGTCGAGGATCCGGGCGCAGGCCCCGACGGGTCGTAGTAGTGTGCTAGGAATCGAGCCATGGGAGAGCGAGAAGAGCGCGAGCTGGACGGCGAGGTGGTCACCGAGGAGCACACCTCCACGAGAAGGCCCCGCCCCTACAACGTGATCTTGCATAACGACGACTACACGACCATGGACTTCGTGCAGATGATCCTGGTCCGAATCTTCCACCACACGCCCGCGGCAGCGGCGCAGCTGATGCTCGACGTGCACGTCAAAGGCAAGGCGATCGCGGGAACATTCACGCGCGACATTGCAGAGACCAAGCAGGCGGAAGCGACCGCCCTTGCACGCGAGCAGGGGCACCCGCTCAAGTGCACCGTGGAACCTGCGGCGTAGATGGAGCCGATGCCGATGGAACGCCGATGAGTGAGCACTCCCTCCGCCTTGCGATCCAGGCCGCCATACAGGAAGCCAAGTCGCGGCACCACGAGTACGTCGCTCCAGAGCACCTGCTCTTCTCTCTGATCTTCGAGACCACGGCGCAGGACACCCTGGTCGGGTGCGGCGTCGACGTGGAGCAGCTGCGCGCGGATCTGGAGGAGTTCTTCGACAAGCAGGTGCCGCTGCTGCCCGAGGGCAGCGACGACGATCCCAAGCAGACGCTGGGGTTCCGCCGCGTGCTCGAGCGGGCGATCCTGCACGTGCAGTCGAGCAGCAAGGACAGGATCGACGCCAACGACGTGCTGGTGTCGATCTACGGCGAGACCGAATCGAACGCCTGCTACTTCCTGCTGCGCCAGGGGGTCACCCGGCTCGATCTGGTCGAGTACGTCTCGCACGGGCCACGGGAGGCGCCGGGCGAGAGCGACGCCGACTCCGAAGAGGAGGGCGAGCCGCGTCAGCGCAAACGGCCCCTGAAGCGGGTGACGATCAACCTCACCGAGCAGGCCAGGGAGGGCAAGCTCGAGCCGTTGATCGGGCGCGAGCCCGAGCTATCGCGCATCATGCAGGTGCTCTGCCGGCGCACGAAGAACAACCCCATCCTGGTAGGCGACCCCGGCGTGGGCAAGACCGTGATCGTGGAAGGGCTGGCGCAGCGGATCTGCGCGGGCGACGTGCCGGAGCCCCTGCGAGGGGCCGAGATATTCGCTCTGGATCTGGGCTCGCTGCTTGCGGGCACGAAGTACCGGGGGCAGTTCGAGGAGCGGCTCAAGGGCGCGCTCGACGAGCTGCAGACCAAGGACAACCCGATTCTGTTCATCGACGAGATCCACCTGATCGTGGGTGCGGGCTCTGCCTCAGGAAGCTCGATGGACGTGTCGAGCATGCTCAAGCCGGTGTTGCAGAATGGCCGCCTGCGCTGCGTGGGCGCGACCACGCACGAGGACTACACGCGCCACCTGCTGCGTGATCGCGCTCTCATCCGCCGGTTCCAGAAAATCGACATCGGCGAGCCTTCCATCGATGACACCGTGCTCATCCTGCAGGGGCTGCGCGAGCGATACGAAGCCTTCCACGAGGTGAAGTACACCGACGAGGGGCTGCAGACTGCGGCGACGCTGTCTTCGCGGTACATCAACGAGAGGTTCCTGCCGGACAAGGCGATCGACGTCATCGACGAGGCGGGTGCGCAGAATCGGATGCGCGTGAAGGACGATCGCAAGCAGGATCTGGGGGCCCGGGACATCGAGGAGGTGGTCTCGCGAATCGCGCAGATCCCGGATCTGAATGCAGGGCAGACAGAGCGCGATCGGCTCGGGGAGCTGGATCAGGAGATGAAGCGGGTCGTCTTCGGCCAGGATCGAGCGGTCGACGCGGTGGTGGGAGCGATCAAGCTGTCGCGCGCCGGGCTCGGGCTCCCGACGCAGCCGGTGGGCTCGTTCTTGTTCATCGGGCCCACGGGCGTTGGCAAGACCGAGGTGGCGAAGCAGCTGGCGCGGGTCCTCGGAGTGTCCTTCTTGCGCTACGACATGAGCGAGTACCAGGAGAAGCACACGGTCTCTCGGCTCATCGGCGCTCCTCCGGGCTACGTCGGCTACGATCAGGGTGGCCTGCTGACCGCGGCGATCCGCAAGACCCCGCATTGCGTGCTGCTGCTCGACGAGATCGAGAAGGCGCACCCGGATCTGTTCGACATCCTGCTGCAGGTCATGGATCACGCGTCGCTGACCGACAACAACGGACGTCAGGCCGACTTCCGCAACGTGATCCTGATTCTCACCAGCAACGCCGGCGCGCGCGACATGAGCCAGAAGTCGATCGGCTTCGGCCAATCCACCGATGTCGGCAAGGGGCTCAAGGCGGTGGAGAAGCTCTTCAGCCCTGAGTTCCGCAACCGGCTCACCGACATCGTGACGTTCGAGAAGCTCGCGCCGGAAATCATGGAGCGCATCGTTGGAAAGTTCCTCGACGAGCTCCGGGGACAGCTCGGTGCGCAGAAGGTGACGCTGGAGGTCTCCGCCGACGCCATGCGTTGGCTTGCGAAGGAAGGATTCGACGAGGTCTTCGGCGCACGCCCCCTGGCGCGTCTCATCCAGCGAGCCATTCGTATGCCGCTCGCCAACGAGCTGCTCTTCGGGAAGCTCACCGCAGGGGGCAGGGCGACCATCGACGTGCTCGACGACAAGCTGGTCTTCGAATGCGCGCCCGGATGACGTAGCACGGCTGGTCCGAATCTCAGCCTGGTAGCGATCACCGCGCTTCCGCTCAACGATCTCTTCCTGTCGCCGCACGCCGCTGTGCTGGAGTCGCTGCGATCGTCCTGATAGTGTGGATGGATGCACTCTGCTTTCTTGCGCGCGCGGCTGCTCGCGCTCGCTGCCGTGATGTGCTGCGGCGCGCAGGGGTGCAACGCGGCAGACGACGACGAAACGGTCGAGAGCCTGCAGAATGCGGACGCTTCTTCGGACGGCGCCTACGACGCGCGGATCGAGGATGCACCGCAAGAGCCCAAGGACGTATCGGCCGTCGAAAGCGAATCGGGCTCAGGCGACGCAGTCGCAGACGTCGGGCTGGACCAGGGCACAGTGGATGCCGAGAGTGGGCAGGACGCGGCCGATGCGCAGCAGGAGCCGAGCGGGCAGGATGCGACCGCGGACGTGTCGGATGCAGGGCCCTCCTGCAACGGCAGCCCGCTGTACTGCGATCGCCCCTACAACCAGGTCGCGGTCGCCTGCACGCACAACGCCCAATCGAACGAGGAAGACCCTGGATTCGACCTGCCCACGCCGAACCAGAAGTACTCGTTCCAGCACCAGCTCGACGATGGCGTGCGCTGCATGATGATCGACACGTACAGCTACCAGGGGCAGCCGGTGCTGTGTCACTCCTACTGTCAACTCGGTGCCACTGCGTGGGTTCCCATGCTCCAGGGCGTCAAGAGCTGGCTGGAGGTGCACCCGACCGAGGTGCTGACGTTCATCCTCGAGGCCTATCTTTCCGAAGCGGAAACGCTCAAAGCGCTGCAGGACAGCGGGATCTACCCGCTGGTGTACCACCACGGCGCGCCCCCTGGCTCTCCGTGGCCGTCGCTGAAGTGGATGGTCGAGCACGACCAGCGCCTGGTGATCTTCACGGACGATGCGAAAGCGAACGGCGATTGGCATCTGCATTGGCCGTCATACGGCTGGGAGACTCCCTACAACGATCCGACGTTCACCTGCGCCGACGCTCGTGGAGATCCGACTGCCCACGACAACCAGGTGTTCATCCTCAACCATTACACGCTGTGCTCGACTGGCGGGTGCGCGTCCAATGGAGCCACGAACAACGTGTACTCCTGGCTTTTTCCCCGCGCAGCGAAGTGCTGGCACCCGAGTGCGCAATACAATCCGTGGGCGCAGATCCCCACGTTCGTGACCGTGGACCACTACGAGGTGCCGCAGCCGGGCGAGCAAGGTCCGCGGGCAGACGTACTCGACGCCGTCGCAGCGTTGAATGCGTCGTGGCCGACACCACCGCCGTGAGCGTCGCCCTCGATTCGAGGTGCCCTCCGTGCTTCGCTGTAACGCAATGCAGGGTTGAGCCTGGCGAGACGAGCGGCTTGCCCAGCCCGTCGTTTCACCATATTCTAAGAGGTTGGCGGAGATACCGCCTGAAATGAGGAGCCCCATGAAGCGGACGACCTGGGTGTGGGTGTCTTTGGTTGCGCTTGGACTTGGAATGAATGCCTGCGGCGGTGGCGATTCGACCACCGGAGTAGGACCTGGCAACGGTGGCTCCGGAGCCACCGCAGGTGCATCCGGCGGCGGCGGAAAGGCCGGCAACGCAGGAGCGTCAGGCACGGCCGGCAAGGGTGGCACGGCCGGGACCGGCGGAGCAGCGGGAACGGGCGGCGGCACCAAGGTGGACGCAGATGGGGACGGATACGATCAGTCGTCGGACTGCAACGACAACGATGCGAAGGTCCATCCTGGCGCGCAGGAGGTCTGCAACGGGATCGACGACAACTGCAACGCGCAGATCGACGAGGGGGTATCGAACATCTATTACGTGGACCAGGACGGCGACACGTACGGCGTCGACAATCCAGCCACGAACCTCACCGCGTGCACGGCGCCGCTGGGCTTCTCGAGCAAGTCCGGCGACTGCGACGACACGAACAAGGCCGTGAATCCCGGCGAGGCCGAGATCTGCAACGGGATCGACGACAACTGCAACAGCCAGATTGACGAGACGGGCAAGACGGTCTGGTACATCGATGCGGACGCGGACGGATACGGCGTAGACGACGCGGCGACGAACCAGCTCGGCTGCGGCGCTCCGCCCGGATACGCGGGCAAGGCAGGCGACTGCAACGATGCGGACCCGTCGATCAACCCCGGGACCCCGGAGATTGCCGGCAACACCGTGGACGAGAACTGCGACTCGGTGGTGGAGCCGTGCCTGATCGGCCTCATCGAATGCGCGGGCAACGTGGAGCGACACTGCGACGCCAACGGGCTCTGGACAGCGCAAGTCGACTGCGGAGCGCAGATATGCTCGACTTCGTATGGCTGCGTGAACTGCCTTCCCGGGACGGCGACGTGCAACGGCGCGACCTCGCACATGTGCCTGCCCGATGGCTCAGGATACCTGGATACGCCTTGCGATCCCCTGATGGGAAGCAACTGCGATCAGGGCATGTGCACCGGTCCGTGCGCTCCGCAGGCGCTCGGGAAGAGCTACATCGGGTGCGACTACTACCCGACGGTGACGATGAACAGCCAGCTGACCAACCTGTCATCGCACTTCGCAGTGGCGGTCTCCAACACGACGACCACGGCTGCGACGGTGACCGTCACCCAGGGAGCGACCACGGTTGCGACGGTGACCGTTGCACCTGACAGCGTGCAGGTGGTGAATCTTCCCTGGACAGCGCTTCGCACCGCGGCTGCGACCACGCTCACGGCCAATGGGGCGTATCGACTTCGGTCCACGCAGCCGGTCACGGTCTACCAGTTCAACCCACTGGAGTACACGACCTCGGGCGGGTCGACGTTCACCAACGACGCGTCGCTCCTGTTGCCTGTGACGGCGTGGAACGTCGAATACATCGTGGCATCGCGCAACAACTGGCTCTGGAACTCCTACAACCTGCCCGGCTTCTACGCGGTCGTGGCATCGCAGGATGGCACCGCGGTCACGCTGACGCCGTCGCCGACCGGCGGCTCGGTGCGTGCGGGCGCCGGTGTTCCAGCGAACGGTGCGGCTACGGTCACGCTCAACGCTGGCAGCGTGCTGCAGGTCCTGTCCCAGGGCGCTGCGACGTTCGACCTGACGGGAACGCGCGTCACGTCCAACAAGCCAGTGGAGGTCATCTCCGGCCACGACTGCACGTTCGTGCCAGCCACGGTCGGGTACTGCGATCACCTTGAAGAGGCGATGTTCCCGCTCAGCACGCTGTCCAAGGAGTACATCGTATCGGCGCCGTCGCTCCCGACGCAGGCCCAGCCCAAGGCGGCTTTCACGCGGGTCATTGCCACAGAGGCGGCGACGGCCCTCACCTACGAGCCGCCGAACGCTGCCTATCCCGCAACGATTGCGGCAGCGGGCGGCTACATCGAGCTGGACAATGCGTCTGCGTTCAGGATCACCGCGGACAAGAAGGTCCTGGTCGTGCAGTACATGAAGGGACAGGATGCTGGCGGCAACTCCGGCGACCCGGCCATGGCGCTCGCGGTCACCACGCAGCAGTTCCGCAAGGACTACCTGTTCCACGCCCCCACCAACTACGAGAAGAACTACGTCAACGTGATCTCGCCGGCTGGCGCGAACGTGCTGCTCGACAACGTGGCCGTCGGCGGCTTCGTGGCCATCGGGACCACGGGCTACGGCGTAGCCCGCGTGTTGCTCGGCAACAACGTCAACGGCAACCACCGTCTGACCACGGACCAGAAGGCCGGTATCACGGTCTACGGCTACGGTCAGTACACCAGCTACTGGTATCCAGGTGGGCTGAACCTCGCCGACCTCTGAGCCGGCTCGGACCTCCCAGCACCCCCCCACAGCGCGGGCCCGGCGCACCGGCCGAGCCCGGGGCCGGATTTTCGGCCGGTTAGAACTCACGGCTGCGCTGGGGCCCGATTGAGGTATGCTCTCCCCATGTCGAAGGACGAGCTCGTCCGAAAGATCAAGCAGATCATTGCCAACCTGCGGGCTGGCAAGTTTGACGACGTCTACGCCGGCTACCTCGAGCTGTTCTCCGATCCGGAGTTCCTCAAGCACCGGCCCGAGGATCAGCGCCAGGCGTTGCGCCTGATGGTCAATGCCAAGTCGCCGATGCCGAGTCCATCGCAGGTGATGCTGGATGCGCACCGGGCTGCGGTGCTGCCGCTCACGGAGCTGGTATCGGTCTACGACGATCCCGGGGACTACGAGATGCTCGGGATCTGCCACCTGCTGCTTGGCAACGTGGAGAGCGCTGCGCGGATGTATCGCGCGGGGCTGGCGATCGAGCGCGTCCGCAACCCGCAATCCGATCTGTGTGGGACTCTGATGCGGCGCGTGGCCGAGCTCTGACCGTCTACTGCCCGATCATGTTCAGGCGGTTGTCGGCGTAGTTGCCCATGCGCCGGTCGATGCAAGCCAGGTACTTGCAGGTCTCGCCAGCGGCCTGGCACGCACCGAGCCTCGCCTCGCACAGCTTGCGCAGCTCGGGCTTCACAGCACCGTCGCACATCGTGCGGTGGTGCGCGGCAACGCCGTCGCGGCATGCCTTGAGGACGCATCTACCGGTGGAGCCGCACGGGCCGCTGGAGATGCACTGGCCTTGGATCGGTCCATCGATCGACGACTCGG
The DNA here is from genome assembly GCA_016218915.1 of Deltaproteobacteria bacterium. Lineage (GTDB taxonomy): Bacteria > Myxococcota_A > Polyangia > Polyangiales > Polyangiaceae > JACRCQ01. The sequence goes on along the minus strand of JACRCQ010000058.1, from coordinate 118,090 downwards.
CGCAGGCGCACACGTAGTCGGCCTCTGTGGGGCAATCCGAATCCTGCGTGCAGGCCATGAGGCCTTCCTTGGTGTCGTAGGCCGAGGTGTAGCCCACGTCCTTGGGCGACTTGTAGCCGCAGGGCTTCTGAGCGCGGACATAGTCGATGAGCGCATCCCGCTGCTGGACCTGCGTATTGATCTGCGTGGTGTTGCGCTTGAGCACCTGGTAGCCGCTGCCGCCGCCCGCCAGGTAGTCCGAGGTCGCCAGCTCGTAGCTGCCGATGGGCATGATCGGCGTCCAGCATCGCCCATTGCCGTCCCCGTCCGGGTTCGACTTGTCGCACCTCCCCAGATAGACGTTCCCCTTGGCGTCGAGACCGCACGCGGCGTCGTCAGCGCACTTCTGCGAGGAGCTGCCGATGTAGATGTGGTCCGCGCAGGGCGGCTGCACCGCGCAGATCCCCGAGGTCATGTCACACTTGTTGCCGTTGCAGTCGCTGTCGGACTGGCACGAGAAGGTGTGCGTGGTGCACCCGGTGCAGTTGATGACCGCACGCACGCCGGCAACCTGCGCCTGGGACTTGCACCCGCGGCCAGCGCTGCGCTTGGCGACGAAGTCCATCAGCTGCTGCACTTCGACGCCGGACAGCTGCATCTTGGAGATCGCGTTGTCGAAGGGGAAGATGTTGAAGATCTGCTCGACGGACACAGGTCCGGGGACCATGTCGGCGCGAATGCCGGTGGTGTTGGTCAGCGAGAAGTCGGTCTGGATGCCCAGACGGAGCCACGCTGCCGTCGCGACGAGGTTGCCCAGCGGCGAGTCGCCACCATTGGGGGCCGTGCGCTTGGAACCGTCGGGCGCGAAGCCCGCCAGAAGATCGAGATCGATGAGAGCGTCGAGCCCGGCTTTGTACTGCTCGAGCAAGGCCACGAGGCGGGGATCCTCCGGAGTGTCCTCGGTCACCGGGAACAGCTGGTAGCCGTGCGAGATCACCTCGAACTTGTTGAGCGGATCGTTGCCGTAATAGAGCTCGGGGCGCGGGTCGAGCACGGGCTTGTCGTTGGCGTCGTCGGAGATCACGAGGTCCAGACGCCCCACGAACTTGGCAAACGCACCGGAGTGCGCGAGCAGCACGGGGCGTGGCACGCACCAGCGCTTGACCTTGGTGGGCACCGTGGTCTCGGATTGCCCCTGCCCGTCCGCAAGCTCGATGTAGTGGGAGTTTGCCTGTGGATCCCACTTCGAGCAGTCGAGGATCGTCTTGGGGGGCTGCAGCACGATGTGATTGTGCCCGCCAAGCACCACGTCGACCCCTGACGTCCCCTCGATCATCCGCTCGTCGACCTCGAGGCCGAGGTGGGTGACCACCACGATGAAGTCCACGAAGGGACGCAGCAGGTCCACGTAGAACTGGGTGACCTCGACCGTGCTGAGGGGCTGGATGCCGAGCTTGTTCGGCGTCTCGTACAGCGAGCTGAGCGTCGAAAGGTTGCCCATCCCGATCACGGCTACCTTCAAGCCGTCGAGGTTGAAGGTCGTGAACGGCTGCACCACGCGCCCGAGCTCGGGATTGCCATCAATGCGCCAGTCGTCGAACTGGTAGTTCGCGGCCAGTACGGGGAAGTCTGCCCACAGGTTGATCTGGTTCGCGACGTTGAGCGCACCACGGTCGAACTCGTGGTTTGCGATGACCATCGCGTCGGTGCCGAGCTGCGAGAGGGCCCGGATCTCCGCTTCTCCATTGTAGAAGTTGAAGATCGGTGCGCCCTGGAAGCAGTCGCCTCCGTCCAGATGCAGGACGCGTCCCGCGCGCGCCCTCTCGCGACCGATGATGTGCGAGATGCGCGCTGCGCCGCCGATGGTCGATACCGTGTTGGCCGATCCCAACCCGAGCTGCGCGTCGACCTGGCCGACCTGCAGCGAGTAGGGGAACAAGCGAGAATGCAGATCGGCCGTGTGGATGAGCGTGAGGTGCGTCTGGCCGTGAATCTGGACCGGATCCTGCGGTGCCGGGCAACCTGTGGTCGTGGCCACCGATGCCAGTCCCACGAGCCCGATCGCTGCCGACCGCCATCCCCAAGACCAGGCGTTCTTGGCTTTTCGATCCTGCTGTGCGTCCATGGTCAGCAACTCCACATATCTCGCTTCAGAACCGCGCCTGCACCGACGCCCCGAAGCCGATGAAGTCGGGCTTGAGGAACGTGCGGAGCGTGAGCGTGCCCTCATTGGGGTCGCGCTGCACGAACGTGGCGTTGTTGTCGCGGACGTACTGGCCCCAGATGACCGCTGCCATCATCTCGGAGATGTCCCAGCGCAGGCTCACGCGGGTCTGAACGATCGGCACGGCATTCTTACCCAGGGGCAGGATCGAGATGTTGCCCTGCTCGCGCACCACGACCGTGCGTCCGATGGTCGAGCCGAACATGTCCGTGCTCTCGCTTCTGAACGTGGAAGGGAACTTCATGCCCACGCCGATACCAGGAGTGAGCCTGAGCCCTGCGAGGTAGTAGTCGGTCGAGGCTGCGAAGAACTTTTCGGGGTCGCTCTTGGCGTCGTTCGGCATGGTCTGGAACGGGATGTACCCGGGCTGGTTGCGCACCACGAACGCCAGGTCGCGGTAGATGCCGGTGAGGCTTGCGCGCAGGTAGCCGGACTGGACCACGGCCTGGGCTGCGCCAGCGGTCGCGGGCTGCAGCTTGGTCGCCCCGGGGACGTCGAAGTCCTTGAGGTTCTGCTCGAGTCGATCGACTTCTGCAGACACCGCCCAGGAGAACTCGCCTTCCGTGTACTTGGCGGGTGCGAACATGATCTGCGGGTTGTTCGGGTCGTTGCGGTACAGCAGGAAGTCGACCGATCGCGGCACGGGCATGTTCTGGTGCACCACGATGCGCCCCGAGCCGCCGAACGTGTACACCCGCTGACCGAATACGTCGGGCAGCTCGAACGTTCCCTGCTGGAAGTAGCCGCCTCCGACGTCGACCCGCAAGAAGTCGGTCACGTCGACCGAGCCGCCGCCGAGGAAGCCGTAGTTGGTCTCGGCCAGCTTGATCGTCTCGACCTCGCTCGTCCCGGGCGAGAGCACTTCGGTGACCTGGGTGATGCTCGCGGTCTTGATTCCGCCGAACACGGAGAAGCCCTGGCCCTGGTATTGAAGCTTGAAGCCAGGCGCGCCGCCGCGGATGCGCGGGAACATCGACTGGTTGATGTAGGCCGCTGTGCCGCCCCACGACAGGTCGTAGAGGTAGCCGAGACGGAAACGGTCCGTGTCCAGCGGGAAGAACGTCAGATCCAGCCCGGTGTCCTTGAGCCCCTTTTCCTTGTTGGCCCGCTGGGTGAAGTAGAACAGCCGAAGATACGATCCGGCGTCGTAGAACGCGGTGTTCAGGTTGCCCGTATTCGACGACAGCTGTGCCATGTCCACCCGCATGACCAGGGCTGCCTCGGTCTCGAGGTTCGGAATGAAGCCCGGAAGCTTCTTGTACATCACGAGGTGAGTGAGGTTCTCACGGCCGCTGAAGCGCGAGTTCAGGTTGTCGAAGAACAGACGGTACTGCGTCCGATCTCCAATGCTCGTGTTGGGCGACAGCGGGTAGGCAAGCCCGGTCGCGTGCAGCACGTCGTCATCGCCAAGCGTCCACGTCAGACGCGTGTCCATGAAGTCGCCTGCGCGGTCGACCTTGGGAGCCGCCTTGCCAGGGCCGTGATGAATATTCGGTCTGTCGCCTTCGGGCGGCTTGTCCGCAGGTTGCGGAGCAGCAGCCGGGGGCGTCGTGGCAGCGGCCGCCGTGGGAGCCGCCGTGGGAACTGCCGGTGGCGCAACAGGCGGAGGCGTCGCCTCGGTCGCGGTCGTGGTAGGCGCAGGAGCCGCATCGCCAGGCTTCTTGTCGGGTTCGCCCTGCGACCACGCAGGGGAGACAGCCAGGGTCAAAAGCGCCGCAGAGGCAACTGAGAGCCAGGTTCCGTTTCGCATGTCTATCCTGAAGACTGGGGTCCTGATGTCCTACTAGTTCGTGCCCTCGTTCGGGTCGTACTCGGTTCGAGGCAGCACGCACGATTCCTTGGTCGACTTGGGCTGGGCGTTGTTCTCGCACTCGGTGTCACCGGGCTTGCAGTACAAGAAGTCGTCAGCACATCGGCACTCGATGGTCCAATTCAGCGGGCCGCCCGAGAAGTGACGGACCGTGCCCGTGACGGACTTGATGGTTCTCCCCTTCTCCAAGAGGGGATCGAAGCCGGGCACAGAGCCGACGTTGATCAAGATGCCGAGCGTGGAAGCGCCCACCACCACGCGGAAGTTGCCGCGCGATGCGTATCCGGACCAGTCCACGCACTCCCGGTCCGCTGCGCATGCGTTGCTGCACGCCATCTCGGGGTTGCCCGGAGTGTCGAAGTCCACCTTGCCGTCATCGTTCAAATCGCAGTTCGACGAGTTGTCGGTGAACACGTTGTTCGACGCCTTGTCAGGGCCGAAGTGCTTGCCGATGGTCACGTTCTGCACGCGAACGAGCGACGACTCCCAGGGTTCCAGCGCGACCGTGGCCGCATCGGAGCTGCCCAGCATGGTGTCAGTGATCAGGTTCGGATCCGGCACCAGGCACTCGCCATCACCCGGGTCACCGCCGGGGACGGGGAGACGCCACTGGTGGAGCTTGTAGCTGGGGAATCCTATCTCGGTGAACCCGAAGAATTCGCTCATCGTGCCGCTGAGATAGGTCAGCCTATCGCACACGCGCATCCCGGGCGGGATGTTGAAGTTGAACGCGTAGATGTGGTTGTACTTGCCCTGCGCCTCAGGCGGACGGGTCTTGTCCACGTCGGTCGCGAAGAATCCGTCTGCGGACACGCGCGTCACGATCAACGTGGGCCCTTCGCCGGGGGCCACCCCGTTGCCATCGTTGACCTCCACCTGCTCGTTCTCGAACGGTGTGCCTGACGATCCGACGGCGCATGCCGGGTCGCCGACAGCAGGGCACTGGTAGCCTTGAACCTGCGCGAGCGTGGGGAGCTGGAAGTGGATCGCCGGCGACACACCCGCGGCGTAGCTTCCGCCATCCTCGGTGTCGTCGTTGGCAAACGCACAGCCAGGATCCGCCGGGTAGTCGATCAAGCCGTTGCCGTTGTCGTCGAGCCCGTTCGAGCACTGCGGCGGCTTGGTGGGATCCGCAGGCATGTACCCCATGTCCTCGGCCCAGACGCGCGTGTCGCCGTAGCCGCCCACCACGCTGATCATGTGTGAATCGGCGTGTCCGTTACGCAGCAGGACGTTGCGCCCCACCACGTCCGCCCCGAGGATCTCCGATACTCCCCCGGGCTGCACGCTCACGCGCACGTACCCGTTGAACCTCGTGTCGATCGAGCCATCCCGCATCATCGCGTCGATCACGACCTGGAACCGCTTCATCCCGCCGAGCGAGAGAGGCATCGGTTGATCCGCGGGAGGAAGGGGCGAGCCGTCTTCCTGAAGCACCGTGATCTGCAGACGCGCGGTCTCGGTGGAGATCTGCCCACGAACGACGCAGGACCCCGCGGCCAGAAACGCCACGGCTGCGAACGCGAGCTTGGGAAGAGGACGTGCCAGACGACGCTTGAGTTGGAGACTCATGATGGTGTCGGGATCGCCAGCCGGGCCAGGTACTGGGCAGGCGAATCCCGGGACGCTAGCCCTCGAAGCGCGCCGGACTCAAGGGGATTCCGCGAACGATCGTACCGCGACCGACCGGGCATCCCGATTCGACCGAGCGCTTCAAGTGCACGAGAAGCTGTCGCACGTGCCGCTGCAACACTCGTCGTCGTCGAAACAGTCGTCGCCCGACCCCTTGCACTGCGATCCTCCCCCGCTTCCAGCTTCTCCTCCGCCCGATCCCCCTTGTCCGCCGCCACCAGATCCGCCTTGACCACCCCCGCCGGATCCGCCTTGCCCGCCAGAGGTGCAAAGCCCCCACTTGGTCGGCACACAGACCGTCGCGTAGTTCGCGCTCGCGTTGGTCGCCTGGATCTTCTCGCACTTCCAGCTGCCGTCCGTCGTGCAGTTGTCGCCCGCGCTCACGCCCTGAAGCGATGAGCACATCACGATGCAGATGCATTCGCCGTTGCCGAAGTTGATGAACGTGCCGTCCGGACAGTTCGTGGGCGCATTGTTGTTGTTGCAGGGCTGGCCCAGCGTGTCGGTCGAGCCGCTGACCACGACATTCTGGCCGAGCGTGAAGTCGCCGTAGCACCCACCGCCTCCACCGCCGCTCCCGCCGTTGTTGTTGCCGCCCTGGTTGTTGCCGCCCTGGCCAAAGCCGCCCTGGCCGTTGCCGCCCTGGCTCGTGGCGCCGCTTCCTGCTGCGCCCCCACCGGTTCCGCCATCGCTGCTGCTGCACGCGACCACGGCCGAGGCTCCCACCATCGCTAGAACTCCAAGGGTCAGACGAAGAACTTGTGCCATTTTCCTGCTCCTTACGAACAAAAGTCGGGGACTTCGCGGGGGTCTTGCAAGACACGCGACCGCGATAACGACACCCGAGTAGGTTCTCTGCCGGGTGCACTGGGCTGATGGGTCAGCCAGAGGGTTGTCGCAAAAAAAGTGGAACGCTCAGCGTCCCCGACGACGGAGCTCCTTGGACCGCTCGCGCCACTGCCTTCGCTGCTCCCGGGCCATCTCGCGCGCTCGCTCGCGCTCCTGCTTGGCGCGTACTCTGGCTTCCACGCGCCTCTGCATCCGATGCTCGCTGCGCACTCGCTCGCGCTCGGTGGCAGCGCGGCTCGATCGCCCGGATGCCGTCTCCAGCGCCCCGTGCACTGCCTTGAACCATCGCGCAGCCCCGCGGATCGCGCCGTCCTGATCGCTCCGGAAGACCGTGGCAAGGATCGGAAGCAGCAAGCCGCCCATGATCCAGAATGGGACGCTGAGCAGGAAGATCCCGAAGGAAAGAAGGAGCGCCAGTGGGAAGGGAAGGGCGACGCTGATCGCCTCGATTGCACCGGGGGTGACCTTGGCGACAGCCTCGGACCCGGGCTCGGGCGTGGGGGCTGCGTCGGTCTGAGGGGATGGAGCCTTCTCAGGCTGAGGCTCCGTAGCCACACGGACTCTTGGAGTCGGTGCTGGTGCAGCCTGCACATCGATGCGCGGTGCATAGGATCCCAAAGCTGCGCGAACGGATCGCGGACGATGGTCAGGGTCAGGCTCGAGCATGCGCTCCAGGACCGCGATCAGGGCGGAGCTGGCCGAGACCTCGCTCCTGACGTCGACGCGCAGCCCGCGATGGGCGAGCTGCTCCGGCTCGCGCCCCGTCATCAGCGCTACCACCGTGGCTCCCAAGCCGTAGACGTCGGTCTGAGGCAGCGCCTGACCATGCAGCTGCTCAGGAGCCATGTAGCCGAAGGTGCCGGCCACGGTCGAGCCGCCGCCTGCGCGCAGCATGTCTCGGACAGCGCCGAAGTCGACGAGGGCGATGGTGCCATCCGGGCGACGGATCAGGTTGTGGGGCTTGATGTCCCGATGGATCACGGGGGGTTGCAGGCCGTGGAGCATGTCGAGGATCGCGCCGACCTCGTGCAGCACGCGCCAGACCTCGCCTTCGGTCGTGCGCACGCCGCGCGCCCTGCGCTCCTGGAGCGATTCGCCCACCACTCGTTCCATCACGAGGTAGAAGGCGCCATCCTCCTCGAACTGCTCGAGATAGCGCGGGATTGCAGGGTGCTGGATGGAGCGCAGCACAGAGCACTCGCGCTCGAACAGCTCCACCTTCTTCCAGTCCGTGGCGACCCGCAGGTCGAAGCGCTTGAGGGCGACCTCGGTGTCACGCTCCTGGTCATGGGCGAGGTAGGTGTGCCCTTGCCCGCCGGCGCCGAGCTCGCGCACGATGCGGTAGCGCTGGTGGACGAGCGCCGTGCCCAGGGATGGCTCCTGCTCGAGGACCTCGGGCTCTGCATCCTCGCGCTCCTGGGCGCTGGGCTTCGGCGACTCGGCCACGGCTCAACCCGTTGCCAGAAGATCCGCGAGACGCCCCGCGAACAGGCGATCGAGCGCCGCCGAGACCTCCTCGGCCGTCTCGCAACCGAGCACGGAGCGAGCCGCTTCCTGCGCCTCGGCGAGCGTCACGCGCCGCAGCGTCTCCTTGATCTCCGGAACCGAGGAAGCCTCCATCGACATCTCGCGCAGGCCGAGGCCGACCAGAAGGATCGCGCCGACCGGGTCCGAAGCCATCTCTCCGCAGATCGACAATGGGGTGGACTGCTTGGCGGCTGCATCGACGACGAGCGCGATCAGACGCAGCACGGACGGGTCGAAGGGGGATGCGAGGTAGGCGAGCGCGCGGCTGGTGCGATCCGCAGCGAGCGTGTACTGCACCAGGTCGTTGGTGCCCAGGCTCAGGAAGTCGGCTTCCCGTGCGAAGCTCTCTGCGAGAAGCGCCGCGGACGGCACCTCGATCATGACGCCCAGAGGCACGTGCCTGGCGCGCGGAAGCCCGCGCTGGTCGACCTGCTCGATCGCGCGTGCGAGCAGCGCCTTGACGCTGCGCAGCTCGGTCATGGTGGCGATCATGGGAATCATCACGGACATGGGGCCGTGCGCGCTTGCGCGCACCATGGCGCGGAGCTGAGCCAGGAACAGCTCGGGCGAGGCAAGAGCGAGGCGCACGGCGCGCAGCCCGAGCGCCGGGTTCAAATCCGAGGGCACGTCGAACGACGACGAGAACTTGTCGCCGCCGAGGTCGAAGGTGCGGAGCGTGACCGGATGGGGAACCAGCGTCTGGATCACGGTGCGGTACAGCTCGTACTGCTCGTCCTCCGAAGGTGGCGAAGCGCGATCGACATAGAGGAACTCGGTGCGGTAGAGCCCGACGCCCTGGGCGCCGTGGTCGACGGCCAGCAGAGCCTCCCCGGGCAGCTCGATGTTGGCGCGAAGGGCGATCGGCACGCCGCACGCGGTGGTGGTGAGACGATCGCGCGTGTGGCGCAGGCGCTTGCACCGGGTGAGGTGCTGCTGCTCGCGCTCTCGCGCGATCGCGAGCTCGCTTTCCGATGGACCGATGGTGACCTCTGCGCGCAAGCCGTCGACCACGAGCTCGTCGCCCGGATTGATGCGGCTCAGGGCATCCGCAACACCGACGACCGCCGGGATCTCGAGGGCGCGGGCCATGATGGAGGTGTGGCTGGTGCGGCTACCGACCTCGGTGACCAGGGCGATGACCGGCTCGCGCACCATGGCGGCGGTGTCTGCGGGGGAGAGATCGTGCGCCACCACGATGCTGGGGCGATCGAGCTTGAGGAACTGCTGGCCATCCTGCTCTCCGCGCAGGGAACGGACCAGCATGTCGCCGACGAAGTGGAAGTCGCGGCTGCGCTCCCGCAGGTACAGATCGTCAGCGATCATGACCTGGGACGCCATCTCCTGGATGGCGCGCGAGACGGCCCATTCGGCGCAAAGCAGATTGACACGGATGTGGCGTTCGGTCTCGTCGCCGAGGATCGGATCGCCGAGCATCAGGATGTAGGCTTCGAGGATCGTCAGCTCGGCGCCGAGGTGGCCGGCGCGCTGCATGACCCTGCGCAGCCCGGCTTTGGCGTGCTTGACCGCAGCGTGGAAGCGCTGCACCTCGCTGTCAGCCTCGTGGCCGGCAATGTTGCGTTGCTTGAAACGTGCTGTGGTCGGGCCCGTGACGACAGCAGGTCCGATGGCAATACCCGGTGAGCCCGAGATTCCGCGCAGCCGTTGGGCGGCCCCGTCCGGGTCGGGGTTCGGGTCGCTCATTCGGCCTCCCCGAACCGACCCGCGATGAGCGTACCGATGGCCTGCACCGCATCGTCTGCGCGTTCTCCGCGCGCCCAGACCTCGAGGATCGAGCCCTTGGCTCCGCACAGCAGCAGCACGCCCATCACGCTCTTGGCGTTGGCCCTCTGGCCGTCCCGCGCAATCTCGATCTCGCACGGAAAGCGCGCTGCAAGCTGCACGAGCTTGGTGGCCGCACGTGCGTGCAGCCCCAGGGTGTTCACGATCTCGTAGTTGGCGCGCGCCTCATCCATCTCGCTTCTGCTCCGCAGGTGGCCTGCCCGTTCCCCGCCAACCTCCCCCACCGATGATATCCGGATCCGTGGCGCGGTCTAAGCCCGTGTCGCGACGAATGTCCCGGTGAACGACATCGACCTCGAAGCCGGTCGCAAGCTGGACGCGGCGAGCGAGCTCCACGCCGATGGCAACGGAACGATGGCGCCCTCCTGTACAGCCGACCGCGATGGTCAAGTAGGCCTTGCCCTCCCGCTCGTAGCGCGGAACGCAGAAGGCGACGAGCTTGTCGGCCAGATCCACGAACCCGAGCGTCTCCTGGTCGCTCAATACGTACGCGACCACGTCCTCGTCGAGCCCGGTCTTCTCCCGGAGCGATTCCTCAAAATACGGATTGCGCAGGAATCGCACGTCGAGCACCAGATCCGCGTCCGTCGGGGACCCGTACTTGAACCCGAACGTCAGCACTCGCACCCGCAGGCGCAGCGCCCTGCCGACGCCGGGGCCGAACATCTGCACGATCCGCTTTCGCAGGTCATGAACGGTCATGACGGTCGTGTCGATCACATGGGTCGCGCGAACCCGCACGCGCGAGAGCCTGGCCCGCTCCGAGGTGATCCCGTCGATCAACGCCATGGCGCCGCGCTCCTCGCCCTCGGTCGCGGTGGACAGGGGGTGAGGACGACGCGTCGCGCTGAAGCGCGACAGCAGCGCGGTGTCGTTGGCGTCGAGGAAGAGCACCGACAGATGGACGCTCGGGTCGCCCTTGAGCGCCATGATCGCGTCGCCGAAGTCCTCGAGGAACGAGCGCACGCGCACGTCGATTCCGAGTGCGACGAGCGCGACACCGCCGGCTCTGCACTCCTGCAGCACCTGGGCGACCACGCGGGTCGGGATGTTGTCGATGCAGAAGAACCCGAGGTCTTCCAGGGCGTGCAGCGCGGTGGACTTGCCCGCGCCAGACAAGCCGCTGACGACCACGACGCGTTCAACGGGCACGCTCAGAGGATTTTCTTCGGGGCACATGGGTCCAACGGAATGATGGAGTCTTGGTTGTACTGGATGCCTTCCTTGAGGCGACGCTCGATCGTATCGAAGAATTCCCGGGCCGAGTGGTGGCCCGCGCGGCGAGACAGCTCGTCGCGAGCGGCAATCTCTATGATGGCGGCCATGTCGCGCCCGGGGCGCACCGGAAGCACCAGCTCGCGGATTTGCACTCCGAGCAGGTTGTAGAAGTGGTCCTCGATGCCGATCCGGTCGTAGTCGCTGTCGTTGGCGTCCTCTCGCAGATGCAACACCAGATCGATGCGCTTGCGGTCACGCACCGAGGTGACGCCGAAGAGGCTCTTGATATTGAGCACGCCCAAGCCGCGCACCTCGATGTGGTGGCGAAGGATCCCCGCCGGCGCACCGTAGATCGCGCCAGGAGGACGGTAGTCGCACAGGACCACGTCGTCGGCCACGAGGCGATGCCCGCGCAGCACAAGATCCAGGGCACACTCGCTCTTGCCGACGCCACTCTCGCCAATCAGGAGCATGCCCACGCCGAACACGTCGATCAGCACGCCGTGGATCTGGGTGCGAGGAGCGAGCCGATCGTCGAGGAAGTCCTCGATCGCCTGGATGGCGGCGCCGGTCTTCTCCTCGATCAAGATCAAGGGCGTGCCGGAGCGCTCGGCGATGTCCCGTACCTCAGAAGGAGCATCGAAGCCGCAGGTGATGAGCAGGCAGCAGAGCTTGAGCTCGAAGAGCCTGGCGAGGACCTCCTCCCGACGCTCGGGAAGGAGCGTCGGGAAGTAGGAGATCTCGGTCTCGCCGCAGATCTGGATGCGGTGGGGGATCACGTTGCCCAGGTGCCCGGCGAGGACCAGGCCCACGCGCTGGATGCGATTGTGACGAATGCGCGCATCGCATCCGGACTCGCCAGCCACCACCTTGAGTCGCAACCCGAGAGCCGGGTCAGAGACGAGATCCCGGACGGTGATGGTGAACTCGTTGGATTCGAGGTTGCGCACGGCTGGACCGATTATACACGGCCCGGCCCTGGACGGGTGGCAGGCAGGTCAGACGCGGCTCTCTTCTTCGGCTCGGATCACGGCAAAGGCGCTCGCGCCGTCAGGCGACGACAAGAGCCGATCGCGGAAGGTGCCATCGCGCAGCAGGCGGGAGATGCGAGCCAGCATTCGCAAGTGCTCACCCGTGGCCCGCTTGGGTCCCACGACGCCGATCACGATTCGCGCGGGACGTCCATCGATGGAGTCGAACTCGATGCCTTGGGGGCAGAGCAGAACCGCTGCGGTCTGCTGGTCGAGCGTCTCCATGGAGCCGTGCGGGATGGCTACGCCATCGCCGATGCCGGTGGATTGGAGATCTTCGCGGTCCGCAAGGACCTTGAAGACGGTGGCAGTGTCGTTGCCGGTGCCGGCGGACAGCAGGCCTGCGAGCCGTGCAATTGCCTCCTGCTTGGAGGCAAAGGTCTGGCCGGAGTTGACAACGAGCACACGATCTGCGGTGAGGATGTCCGTGAGGCGCATGATGCAGACCCTCGTCAGGTCCAATCGGGGCGGGAAATGCGGAACCGAGTGCTACTCGTCCCCCCCGGTGGGTTCGACTACCTTCTTGCCCTTGAGCCCATCCCCACCACGCTTCTTGGCCTCCGCAACGCCTTTTGAAGCCCGAATCTGGCGATCCAACTTGTCGATGACCTTATCAATCGAGGCGTACATGTCCTCGCTCCTCTCCGAGCCGTAGAAGTGCTCGGATCCTGCGTGGACGTGGACCTCAGCGACGTGCTGGAGCTTGTCGAGTGTGAGGGTGACCTGCGCGCTGAGCGGTTGGCGCAGGAACTTCTGGAGCTTCGCGATCTTTTCGTTCGCGTACTGCTTCACGGCCTCACTGGCTTCCAGCTGTCGAAAGGTGATGGCAATGTTCATCGACAGTCCTCCTGAATGACATCGAAACGAGTGTTCTCGCTGACACGCGTTGGGAGCGGTCCTGCCCTCTCAGAAGAGCTTCTTTCTCTTCGAAGAGGCGAGGATCCCCAGCATCTCTCGGTATTTGGCTACGGTCCTCCTTGCTATTTGGATGCCCTCTCTGGCTTTGAGCATCTCGACAATGGCCTGGTCGCTCAGCGGGTTCGCCTTGTCCTCTTCATCGATGATCTTCTTGATCGCCTGCTTGACGCTCTCGCTGGCGATGTCCTCGTCAGCGACCCGGCGGATCGACGAGTTGAAGAAGTACTTGAGCTCGAACAGCCCCTGGGACGTGTGGACGTACTTGCTGGTGGTCACGCGCGAGATCGTCGACTCGTGCATGTTCACCGCCTCGGCGACGTCGCGCAGGATCATCGGCTTGAGGTAGGCCACGCCCTTCTCGAAGAACTCACGCTGCTTTTCGACGATGCACTCGGTGACGCGGATGATGGTCTTTCGACGCTGCTCGATGGCGCGGATGAGCCACTGGGCGCTACGCAGCTTCTCGCCGATGAAGTCCTTGGCCGCAGGGTCCTTGAGCAGGCGCTTGGCCAGCGACTCGTTGATGTACAGCCGCTGCATCCCGCGGTCGTTGTCCATCACCACGAACTTGTCGCCGTCCTTGATCACGTACACATCGGGCGTGATGCCGATCGTGCGATCATCGGTGTCGGTGAAGTTGCGCGCAGGACGGCTCTCGAGCTTCTGGATCTCCTTGGCGCACTCGTAGATCTCCTCGACAGGGACCTTGAGGTCGCGGGCGATCGCCTGGAAGTTGTGCTTCTCGAGGTTGTGCATGTGCCGGTCGATGATGGTGCACTCGAGCTCGGTCAGCCCGAAGTGCTCGGCTTGCACCATCAAGCACTCGCGCAGATCGCGCGCCGCCACACCCACAGGATCGAACTCCTGGATCATCTTGAGCACTTCCGGAGCATCCTCCGGATCCAGCCCAGCCTCCTGCGCCAGATCCTCGATCGTCAGATCCGGCGTGCACGTCCCGTCCTCGCGCTGCACTCCCTTCAGATCCAGATACCCGTTCTCGTCGAGATTGCCGATCACCAGCTCGGCAAACCGGATCTCGGAGTCGAGGAAGTCGCTCATCTGCAGCTGCCATTGCAGGTGCTCGGCCAGGCTGCGCGGACGCGTCAGGTTCGCTTCGATCGGAGGAAGCTCGTCAAATCCGGATCGTCCACTGGGGATCGGCGGCTGAAGCGCCCGGTTCTCGAGGAACTGCTCCCAGTCCACCTCCCGAACCTTGCGCTCCTCGGCGCGCAGGCCGATGTCCACATCGGAATCGATGCGCTCGGTCACCCCGATGCGCTCCTCCATGGGACCGTCACCGCTCACCGGTGTCGGCACCGACTTGTCCGTCGAGTCCGAGGCCCGTGGCTCGATCTCCTCGTCGGCCAACATCGGGTTGGCGTCCATCTCCCTGCGGACCTCGTCGACCAGCTCCATGCGCGAAAGCTGCAGCAGCCGGATGGCCTGCTGCAGTTGGGGCGTCATGACGAGTGACAGGGTTTGCTTGAGCTGCTGCTTGATCTCCATCGGCGAATCGTCAGCTTACTGGACCGCGGTCCTGGATTCGACCGCGACCTTTGCGTTCCGTGGCTCGATCGTACCACCGCTGCCTGGACAGGTCGCTCTCAAACTTGCTGCTGCGAACGCCTCTTCGCTTTTTCGAAACATCATCATCCAACATCGGCAGGGCCTGGCAGGGCGCGCCCCTGAGGTTACGGCACGTCAGGCGACGGACCTGCGCAAAATCGTACGGTCACCCAGCGGTGTGCCCCAGGTAGCGCTCCCGTACGACCGAATCCTCGGCCAGCTCGTGCGGCGTGCCTTGTCGCCGCACTTCACCGTCCAGAAGCAAGACCGCCCGATCGCAAAGGTCAAGCGCAAGCGTTGCATGATGATCCGCCAGCACGATCGCAAGCCCTCGCCCTGCCTCTCGCTTGAGCAGGCCCGCAACCTGCCTGGCCCCCAATGGGTCGATCCCGGAGAAGGGCTCGTCGCATACGATCACCTTTGGCCTGCCGATCAAAGCGCGCGCAAGCTCCAACAGACGCCGCTCGCCCCCGGACAGCTCGCGCGCCGCAAGACCCATCCGATGCGACAACCCCACGAGGCCGGCCCAATGCTCTGCACCCTTGCTTGGGCCGCCCACCACGCGCTCGAAAGTCTCCAGGTTCCCCCGTACGGTCAGGTCGACGAGCACGCTCGGCGTTTGCGGCACATATCCCAGCCCCGCACGCGCCCGCTTCCATAAGGGCTCACGCGTCACGTCACGACCCTGCAGCCTCACCTGCCCCCGGCTCGGGACCCGCTCCCCGACCATTGCCCTGAATAGCGTGGTTTTCCCTGCTCCCGTCGGCCCAAGCACGGCAAGCACCTCGCCCGCCCTCACCGAAAGGCTCGCCGCGCGCAGCACCGCCGCCCGGCCGTAGCAAACGTCCACGCTGATCGCCTCCAGCACGGGCGCGCTGCTCACGGCATCGAGCTCGTGGCTCTGGGCACGCTGACCGATGAAGCCGCTCCCGGAAGGGCCGGAAGCGCTGAGGGCACCGGAATCGAGCCGGAAACCTTCTCGAGGGTCAATCGGCCGGTGGCGAAATCGACGCGCGCTTCGCTCGCCTCGATCCACGCACCCCCGCGCGCGAGCTTGACCCCACCCCGCAGCTCCAGCGCCTTGCGGGCAAGAAACAGCTCAGCCTCGTTGGCCTTGGCGTGCATCCCTTTCCAGTCCGCAGTGACATCTCCGGTGGCCTTCGCCCACGTCACGTTCGGCGCCTCGTCGTAGCGCGCATCCACCCGGTTGCACCTCAGCACCAGATCGCCACGCACGACCCTCACATGGCCGGTCATCACCGCCGTGCCCTTGTTGAGGTCCACGACGAGCTGGTCCGCCGACACATTCACGGGCTGGCCGTCGACCATGGCGATCGGCTCTGCGCGAACGAACGCAGCCGCTCCCGCAATCGCAGAAGCGACCACGACGCCGAGGAGCAGGGAGATGCGTGCAGAGCGGCCCACGCCGCAACGGTGCCCGAGCTGATGGCGGGGGTCAACCAAGAGCCTCCACCATGGCCCCGAGCCGCGCTGCCCGGACCGCGTCCTCGTCTGCCTCCACGCGATGCTCGGAACGCCGCGACAAGACCTCGGCCACGGCGGCTGCGCACGCTCGAACCACGTGCGCCGTGAGCTGGGCGTACGGATCTGCGGCAGCAGCACCCCGGAGCACCAGCGCGATCGGCTCGAGAGCGGGTGCCCTCAGCGCCTTGGCGACCGGCTCGGTGAGCCTCGCAACGACGCGCGCTTCCGCATAGGCCCGCGCCTGGGGATCGTCACCCGGGATCGAGCCGAGGCGCACCGGACGCAGATCCTCCTCCAGCTGCTGCAAGGGCGGCGTCAGCTCGCCCAGGATGCGCCCGCACGCCTCGTCGTCGAGCAAGGCCATGCGCGATGCGTGCGCGCGGTCCTCGCGCTGCGACGTCGGCGCGTCGTTCGAAGCGCTGGCTGCACCGATCGCAGCCAGCTCGCGCGCGATTCCCAGCGCTTTTCGCTGCACCGCCCGGGCGCGGAGCTCCTCGCTGCGGTTGACAACGTCCGACGAAAGCAGCTGCTCCACCTCGTCCCATCCCGAACGAGCGTACGCTTCGGCATCGCCGAGGCGTCCCGCGAGCGCGAGGCGCGCAGAGAGCGCGGCCGCAGGCGCCAGCGAGCGCAGGCCGAGTGACTCCAATCCCTCGGTCACATGCGACAGGACGCGCGCGAGCTCGGTCGGTGACAGACGGTCGCTCTTGTTGACCAGCGCCTGCAAGGGCACGCCGAGCTGCGCGATCGCGGTGAGCACGGCGCGCTCGCTCTCCTTGAGCGGCTGTGCCCCATCGAAGACCCAGAGCACCAGGTGCGCTTCGTCGAGCGCGCGACGCGCTGCGCGCGCATGCTCTTCGTCGGGCGAGTTGAATCCGGGCGTGTCGAGCAGCTCGATGCGTTTGAGACGCTCGATCGGCGCGCAGATGTCCACCTGCCGCGGCAGCCCCTGTCCTGCGGCCTGCAGCTCGCGCAAGGCACCTTTGAGCCCCGCGTGGCTCACGATGCGATCCGGACCCTCGGCCAGGACGATCCGCGCAAAAGGATCCTGCGCCCAAGCCAGCCAGTGCAAGGTCGCGGTCGTGGGAAGCACCCCGGTGGGCGCTACGTCAGCACCAATGAGCGCGTTGATGAATGTGCTCTTGCCTGCGTTGAACTCGCCGACCACGGCCACGCGCAGAGGGCGCTGTCTCTCGATCGTGAGCGCCTCGCACCTCGCTACCAGGTCGAGCCGATCCCACGCAGCCGCGATGCGTCGGAGTCCCACGAGCACGCGCGCCCAGCCGACGTCTCCGGCCGCTGACCAGAGCTTGTACACCTCCACGCGAAGCTGATGCGCCCAGGCGCGCACTCCCGGGTCGGAGGCGACGAGCCTGTCGAGCAGCTCGATCGCTTCCTCGTGTCGGGAGCCGGCCAGCGCATCCGATGCCCTACGCAGGATCAGGCCATCTTGCGGTGCCGCAGCGCCGAGCACGTCGAAGGCGGCGACCAGCGAGTGGAGGTCGCGACGCTCGATCGCGATGTCGTACAGAGAGCGAGCGGCAACCTGATCACCGGTACGAGCGATCTCTAGCAGCGCGCGCTGCGCATCCTCGCTCCGCCCCTCGGCAAGCGCGAGCGCCAGGGCAAACGCCGGCTCCGCGTCCTTGCCATCCGCCTTGAGGACTTCACGCACGCGCGACACGTGGATCGCATCGCGACACGCGGCCACGAACGAGGCGAGCGCTTGCGAGCTTCCCGGCGCCTCCAGGATGTAGGCGCGCAGCAGCAGATCGAGCGCTGCCGGATCACCCACCAGCGCATGGCCTCTTGCGCACGCCAGGGTCACACGCGGATCGACCGGATCCGGATCCCCCACGGCTGCGAGCGACGCCTCGACGAGCGCGCGATCCCCTTGCCAGAGGCCGACCTCGAGGTTGCGCAGTGCGACATCGGGCTGCGCGCCCTGTAGCCGGATCGCATCGAGCCAACGCATGGCGCGCCAGGGATCGCCTCGTGCGAGATCGAGATCCGCCAGCTCGAGCAGGGCGGTTCTGCGCGCGTTCGAGTCCATGGATGGATCGAGCGCGCGCTGGAACGCCACGCTTCGCTCCTGAGGCGGAGCGCTGGCGCGTGCCAGCGCCTGGCCGAGACGCACCCACAGCTCGCCGCGCCAGGGAGCTGAAGCACACAGCTGGCGGAGCGCTTCCACAGCTTCGTCGTCGAGCCCTGCACTCTCGCAAGCATCCACGAGCAGGGCGAGGCCGATGGGGGATCCAGGGACCTTGGACAGGAGCGAGAGCGCGTGCACGCGAGCCTGCAGCGGGTTGCCCTTTTCGAGCCATCGCTCGGCTTCGCGGCGCTCGTCGTCGGCGCCTCGCGCCACAAGCTCCACGCGTCCGAGCCATCGGGCAACGTTGTCAGCGAGGAATGCCACGGGGCGATTGTAGCCCGGGCCCGGCGCGCTTGATGCGGCTATTCCTCGAGGGCTGCCCGCATGGCGAGGGTTCGGTAGTGGGAGCCGAGCGCGACAGCACCGAGCACGCACACCGCCTCGGCCGCGAGCGAGGCGAGCAGTCCCGCCAGACCGGGCAATACGCCCGGAATCACCAGAGCGCTCAACAGGAAGATCGGGGTCGGAATCAGTGCCGCAAGCTTCTGGGCCACGGAACGCGCACCCTTCAACGCCCAGTAGGTCATGCAAGCGAACGCAACCAGGATGATGATACTCAACATGTCTCTACCTCCAGGTCAGCCCGGGCTTCGTCGAGAAGCGCCGGCTCGAATCCAGGAAACTTTCAGTCGCCTGTCCCCTGTTCGGCCAAAGCTCCCCGGCGGTTGCGTGTTTTCTTAACCCGTGTGCGTTTTGTCCCCGAAGGGTCCGCGCCCCCCGCGTTGACGTGCCGCGTACCGCATGTTAGCCGCACCCTGATGACTACCAACGAGGGGCTGCAGAACGCTTGGCTGAAGGCACTTGCCATTCTCGCATGGGCCGACGGCCGTCTCGATCCACAAGAAGCGAAGCGACTGTCCGTCGACGCCGTCAGCCTGGGCGGGATCGACGTGATGAAGATCGAAGCCTTCTTCGATGATGTGAAGCAGTGGTCGAAGGATGCCGATGCCGTCGCCAAGGCCCTGGAGCCGCTCAAGGCCGAGACCGCCGAGGAAGGGCTGCCCAAGCTCCGTCGCTGCTACGAGCTGGCGATGTCCGATGGCAAGGAGGACCCGGCTGAGCTGCGCGTCATCGAGCAGATCGCCTCCTGCTTCCTTCCCAAGGACAAGGCGGACAAGGTGCTTCCGTGGCTGCGTGCGTCACGTCAGGCTGCGCTGCTCGAAGCCGAGCTCCTCCCCAAAGGGATCCGGCCTCCCACCATGAAGAAGTAGTCACGACCGGCAGATCGGCCGCACGTCGATCGCGCTTTCGTAGCGCTCCCAGTGCCATGGCTCCGAGGCCACGGTGCGACGGAATCCGAACGACGATGCGTTGCGCGACAACCAGTCGTACACCCCGCGATCCCTTGCGTTGAGATCCAGCGCGAGACCGTCCTGGTGATGGGAATACCCGGGCTTGGCCGCGAGCGGGCACTTGCCCTGCTTGTGACACGCGTACAGGACCTGCTGCTCCTTCATCGAGCGAAACCCGCTCACGATGCGGAGCGTCACTCCATCGCGCGCCGCCGCCGCGCGCATCTGCAGGAATGCGACCGCGGTCCCGCACTCGACCGCCATGGCATCCAGACGCGTCACGCACACCGGCGATGATTGGCCTTTCCTGTACCCGGTGTCGCTCCAGCACTTGCCGTTGTCGCGTCCGACAGGCTCTGGATTCGTGGTCTGCGCAGGCGCCGGCTCCGGAGGGGCAAACGTCGACGGAGGCGCCATCTCAGGAGGTTCGAGCTGCCGCGACGCGCACCCCAGCGTCAGCGCGGAGATCAAGAGTGGCCAGGCTCGGCTCGCTTCCATGGACTCGTAGGAGCCTGCACCGAGGATGGGGACTCCGCAAGAAAACCGCAGACGCCTGAGATCAGGCGCAGGCCGACTGCCCCTTGAGCACCCAGACCCCCTTCTCGCACTCGATGAAGTACGAGCTGCACGTCGGTCCGTAGATGCACTGCTTGCCAGCTGGGACGTTGCAGGACTGGCCGACGTTGGGCGCAACGTCTGGGCATCCATTGCCGGGTGGCTCGAAGCAGGTCCATTGCAGGTTCGGGCCGCCGTCCGGTGGCGGCACGCCCCCGTTCCACTCGCAATCGCACCCGTAGCCAGGGCCGTACGTGCAGAACATCGGGTCCGTGTTGCCGCACACGCCATCGGGCGGATTCTTCGGGTCCGCAGGACAGTTGCTCGTGGGCCCCACGCACTTGGCAGCGGTCACCGACCATTGGCCCTGCAGGCAGGTCGCGGTCTGGCGAC
Source organism: Deltaproteobacteria bacterium (assembly GCA_016218915.1). GTDB lineage: Bacteria > Myxococcota_A > Polyangia > Polyangiales > Polyangiaceae > JACRCQ01. Next base: position 97,659 of record JACRCQ010000058.1, on the reverse strand, counting down.
ACCACGGACGAGGGTCGTCGCCGTACCAGCACTGCAGGTTCGGCTGCTGGCACCAGCCTGTGGGAACGTCAGGCGGACAGCCCATGGGCGGCGGAATGTCTGCGCAGTCGACCTGCGTGCAGTTCCAGTTTCCACCTTGGCAAGTGCACGTCGAGTCCTTGCCGCACAGGGTGTAGGAGCACATCTGGCCAGGGGACTGGCAGGCCTGGAACCAGGGCTCTTGCGCTGGACAGGGTCCGGCGTCAGCCGAGCCGCCTGCGCCGCCTCCACCCAACCCGGCAGACCCACCCGTAGCTGCTCCGCCGCCTGTGCCACCGGCACCGCCCGTGCCACCCGTGCCGCCGGATCCTGCTCCGCCTCCGGCTGCACTTGAGCCACCGGCTCCACCAGGCGTCTGCTCCGTGCTCCCGCTGCAAGCAGCGACGGTGAGCGCCACGACGACGATTCCAAGACTGGCTGACAGACAACGCATGACGGCCTCCATGTCGCGCGGGGCAAGGCAAGCCTCAGGCCAAATGTGCAAGGTGGGCAATAGCGCCAATTGTCGCGCGTTGGGTGAATGGCGTCCAGCTCGCGTGGCTCACATTGGCTCAGGTCGATGCGCGGCTGCCAGACCTCGAGACGAGCCAGCGCGTTCGCTGCACCAGGTGGGTGACCACGATGGCTAGCGCAAGCCAGCCCATGAACTGGATCCCCATGGTTCGGAGGAACGGGACAATCGCGTGCAGATCGCCGGTCTTCATGGTCAGCACCCGAAGCGCACCGAGCGCGGGCGTGACAGGGAAGAGCGATGCAAGGGCGCGCACATAAGCTGGCATCTGGTCCAGGGGCCAGGAGAACCCCGACATCAAGAACATCGGAGCCGACACGAACATCAGCACCTGGAAGGCTTCGTAGCGGTCCTTCATCAGGCTCGCCACCAGCACGGCCGCAGGTGCGATGGTGCCAAGGAACGCCACGAGCAGCGCAAACACGGCGAAGGGGCTCTGGATCGACCAGCCGAACAGCGGGAAGATCCCCCAGACGGCGAACGCAGCCCCTGCGACGTACAGGGCCAGCTGTGCGATCAGCCTGGCTTCGATCGCGGTGAACGGCCAGCGGGTCGGCGCGGGTTGCCCTTCCTTCTCCTTGCGAAGCCCCACGGACAGGGCGAGGCCGATCAGCACCGCCTGCTGCACGACGACCATCAGCACACCTGGGACCAGGAAGTCGCCGTAGGCCATCGTGGGATGAAACAGGCTGCGTTCGCATCGGACGATGGGCGCAGTCCGTGCCGCCGAAGCCTCGGTGGACATCCCTTTTCCGAAGAAGAATCGCTGACCGATCTCCTCGTTGAGCGCGTTGATCACGTTGCTCGCGCCAGGGTAGGCGACACCGTAGGTCAGCATGTTCGCGCTGTTGACCCAGAGCTTGACGTGCGCCTGCTCGCCCCGTTTCACCCGCGTGGACAGGTTCGACGGGATGTACACCATCATCTCGGCACGTCCGGTGCGGATCGCTTCCCAACCGAGGTCGATCGACGCCGGGCGCTCGACCACCCTCACCTCCTGCGTTGCATCCAGATCCAGGATCATCTCCCTGGACAGCGAGGAGTTGTCGTCGTCGACCACGACCGCAGGCCTCTCCACGACCTGGTTGGCCTGGTAGAGCCACGACACGACGAGCGGGTACACGATCGGAATCGCCAGGAGCGCCATCAGGATGGACGGCTCGCGGATCATGAGCTTCCACTCGCCCACGATCCCGCTCAAGAGCGTCTTGAAGCGCGTCAGCATTGCACCTTGCTCCTTGCCGCTGCCCACGCAGAGCGAGTGGCGCTGGCAGCGATCAGCATGCCGACGAACACCGCGGTCTGGCGTGCGAAAGAGCGCAAGCAGCCCCCCAGGTCCCCCAGACCGAACGGGCAGTGAAGGATCATCCGCAGCGAGCGTGCAAAGGGGGTGAAGGGGCTGAGCTCGGCCAGTGCGCGCAGGGGCGGCGGGAACAGATCCGTCGGCCAGGTGATGCCCGAGAGCATCAACGAGAGCATGGCGAGCACCACGACGACTTCGAGCGCGAGGAGGCGGTTCGGGATCGCCATGGACAGCGCGGACGCCATCAGGATGTCGACCGCGAGGAAGATCGCGAGCATGACCATCACGGTGGGAAGCGAGCTGACCGGGCGGATCGCCTCGCGCGGCAGCAGCAGGTAGAAGAATGCGAGCCCCAGGGTCATGCCCACCGAGAAGATGGCGCACGACGCACCGAGCAGCTGAGCGGGGCCGACAGGACGGTCCCCTGGCAGGAACATGGAGGCTGCCACGAGCAGCACGAACACGTGGAGCAGGAAGAACACGAGCCCTGGCGCGATGTACGTCGCGTAATTGGTCGCAGGGTTGAAGCTCAGGTTCTCCTCGATCGCGATGGGCACCACCCGTGCCAAGGTCTTGTCGTCGCGCTCCCCCATCTTGGAGACTGTGGTGAGCTGCACGCCCGCGCCCACCGTGCCCGCAGCCTTGGCGAGCGCCTTGTAGACGTTCTTGCCGGTCAGGATGTTGGAGGCATCCACGCCGATCAGGACTTCGCCCTTGCGCCCTTTCTTGAGGTTCTGGGAGAGGCTCGCAGGGATGACCACCACTGCGCCGATCTTGCCGTCGATGAGCCACTGGCGGGCTTGCTCTGGAGATTCGAGCCATTCACCGGTCACGCGGACCTCCCGCTGGGCAGCGATGTACGTGCGCAGCGTGCGGCTGACGTGGGAGTTGTCCAGATCCACGATCGCGACCGGGATCTGCTGCACGACCATGCGCTGGTAGATGTCCATGCCGACCACCGAGGTGATCAGCAACAGCGCCAGCATCACGCGATAACGGCGAACCAGCATCATGCGACGCAGCTGGCCGGTGAAGCCTCGCAGGAGTGCGCGCAGCATGGCCTTCACTCCGGCGACCAGCGGATCGTCATGCCTGGACGCAGCCCATCCACCTTCTGGATTGGACGAGCCCGAATCTCGAAGCTCCGCAGGTCGAAGCTGTTCTTGTCCGAGGTTGCCTTCCAGGTGGCAAAGTCGCCCATGGCAGCGACGTGGAAGATCTCCATGGGAATCCTGCGGCCGAGCGCGGGCACGTCGGCTTCGATGCGCATGCCTTTCTGGACGTGGGCGAGCAGGTCTTCGCGCACCGCGAAGCTGGCCCAGACGTCGTCGAGATCGACGATGGTGAGGATCGGGTAGCCGGTCGAAGCGAGCTCGCCGCGATGCACGATGATCTTGGTGACCTCGCCCTGGATCGGGGAGGTCTGCGTGGTTTCCTTGTTGTAGCTCTGGACCTCGGCCAGGGTTCCCTGCCCTTGCTGCACGAGCGCCTTGAGGGCGTCGATCTCCTCGGAGCGCGCGCCGCGGCTGACCAGATCAAAGCGAGCCTGGGCCATGGCGAGCTGATCTTTTGCCACGCTGTAGCGCGACTCGACCTCGTCGAACTGCGCTTGCGGGACTGCGCCGCTCTGCAGCAGCGCGGACATGCGGTCGTAGGTCTTCTTGGTGATGTCGAGCTGGTGGCGGGCAGCCTCGAGTGCCTGGCGCGCTCCCTCCTTTTCTTCTCTTCTGGCACCGGCCTGGGCGAGACGCACGCGAGCCTGCGCAGCGGTGATCGAAGCCTGCACCTGGTCGAGCTTGGCCTGCATCTCCTCGCTTTCGATCGTGAGCAGGGTCTGGCCCGCGGTCACGCGATCCCCTTCGTGCACGGAAAGCTCCTTGACCCGACCCGGGATCTTCGAGGCGACGTCGATCTCGGTTGCATCGATCAAGCCGGTGATCGGGGCGTGGCTGCTGGCAGGGCCGGCCTGGGAGCAGGCCGCGAGGCATGCGGATGCAAGTAGGGCGATGGGAAGCGACTTCATGGCGACGTTCCTCCAGGTGACTTGCGGCTCCGGGGTCGCCCCCCCCTGGAGGACTGCTTGGCTGCAGTCCGTGCCGACGATCGAGCCCTGGTGGCAGAAGCGGTGGCGGACGGATCGGCGAGGATGCCGTTCATCACCAGTGAAAGGATGTGATCGAGCAGGTCTTGCTGCACGGCCGGAGCGGACATGTCGATGTTCCACAGGGGTTCGAGCAGCGACTTGCGGCTGAAGTAGGTGATGCAAAGGGCGTTGATGCTCATCAGGAGCTTGCGGACGTCGAGGTTCTTTCGGAACACGCCCGACTGCACGCCCTTGCGCAGCGCTGCCTGCATGTCCTCGAGCCCGGCGGACAGGAACTGTGCGAGGAAGGGGCTGGAGCGCTGGCTGAGGCTTTCCCAGCCCACCAGGCGAACGTAGGTGGGGTTGTCGGCCACGAAGCGGAAGTAGCGACGCACGGCAGCTTCGGCCTGCTGGACCGGAGTGAGGCTCGGGTCGACGGTGACGCGTCCGAGCGACAGCAGCCGCTGGTAGTTGTGCCGGAGCACCTCGTCGTAGACCTGCTCCTTGTTGCCGAAGTAGACGTAGAGCATCCGCTTGTTGACGCGGGCCTTGTCCGCGATGTCGTCGATGCGGGTGCCGTCGAAGCCCTTGTCGACGAAGAGGCGTTCGGCGGTGGACAGCAAGGTCTGCCGGGTGGCATGGGCGTCGCGCTTGCGGGGCGGAGGGGTGGCGGGTGCGGACGGTTTCATAACTAACTAGATAGTTACATCAGCGAAGGGCGCTCGTCAAGGCGCGCGACGAGCGATTGTTGCCTGTATCATCCCGCCCATGCGCCCGTGCCTCCTGCTCGCCCTCGCCACGCTGTGCGTTCTCCCAGCTTGCCGCAAGTCCCCGCTGCTCAGCGCGGATCCCTTGCCCGACAGCTCGCGCTCCCTTGCGACGGCCGCATCCCCTGCCCTGCCCGCTGCCTCCGCTCCGATCGCCCTTCCTCCCGCTGATCTCTCGGGAAGCATGACTCTCGAACGCGCCCTGGTGCTGCGACACTCCGTGCGCGAATTCGAGCCGCATCCGATGTCGCCCGCACAGCTCAGCCAGCTCGCCTGGGCTGCGCAGGGCATGACCGACGCCACCACCGCGCGACGAACCTCGCCTTCAGCCGGCGCTACCTACCCGATGGAGGTCTACTTCGCGACCGCAGACGGTGTCAGCCACTACATCCCCGGACGGCACGCCATGCAGCGCATATCCACGAGGGACGTGCGCAGGAGCCTGACCACGCAGCAGGCCGTGGCAGAAGCCCCGTGCGTGATCGTTCTGACTACGGTGACCGAGCGCACGCGAAAGAAGTACGGGGAGCGAGCAGAGCGCTACGTGGCGATGGAAGCCGGGCACATCGGGCAGAACGTGCTTCTGCAAGCGACCGCGATGGGGCTGGGCGGCGTGCCGGTGGGGGGCTTCGACGGCGACAAGGCGCGCGAGGTGCTGGCGCTGGACAAGTCCGAGGAGCCTCTGTACATCCTGGCGATTGGCAAGCCGGCTGCGAAGTAGCGCGATGCGATCTACGGCGCGTCGAGCTTCCAGGCATCGACGGCCGATTGAAGGTACGACGACAGCGTGGTGGTCTCGGCTTCGAGCACCGGGTCCGATTGCCACGCATCCACCATGACGCGCTTGCCACCTGGGCAGAGCTCGAGGCTGAGCGGGTCCTTGAGCTGCGGTGGAATACCGCTGTTGTCGCGTAGTCTGGCCTTGAGCTCGCGCAGGGCGCGATCGAGCGGCTGGATGATCAGGGGACGCGCAGCGGCAAAGGCCTCGAATCCTCGGGGTGGAGGCTTACCGGCGTCAGCAGTGAAGTCCACGCTCTCGACTGTTTCGTAGAGCGCCTTGAGCATGGACGGGATCGGAGTCTTGGTGAGCTTCTCGAGCTGGGCCAGGGCATCGGATGCGTGCGCGGCGTCAGCGGGCCGCACCGCCTTTCCCTTGGCCTTGGGGGAGTACTTCGCCTTCTTGAGCTTTGCGGCGATCGCCTCGAGCCGCGCCCGGAAATCCCGCATGAGAGCGCGTGCGCTCTCGTCGCTCACCTCGATCACCTCCCCATCCGGCGGTGCAGCCTTCTTCGCGGGCTTGGTCGGCCCGACCACCCGCGCTATCGCCGCGTCGACCCGCTTCTTGTCCAGACCCTTGAGGATCGATCGCGCCCACGGACGCAGCCGGATGTCCCCGAGCAGAGTGACGACCAGATCGGCGAATCGCTCGTCCTCGCCGATGGCGGGCGCTGCCGGCTTGTCCGGGTTCAAGAGCCTGACGACCGCGTGGGCTCCAGGCCCGACCGATCCCGAGAGCACGATCAGGATGTCGCGCGCCACAGCCGCACCGGTCTCGGTCGCGCGCACGTCCAAGGCAAAGAACGGGGCAAGGCGCTCGTACGGATCCTGGTCGTCGACCTCCAGCATCGCCTCGACCATGGGCGCGGCGTAGAGCGTCGGATGGTGGGGATCCCAGGCGATGACTTGATCGGCGATGGATTGGTGCAGCGCGAGCGCGATCGCATCGGCCACTGCCCTTCCTCCGATCGAGCGCAAGGCTGCGACGGCGTCGTGCTTGACGCCAGAGTAGCCTGTGTGTGCCCGCGCGAGCGCGGCGAGCAAGGGGATGGCGGGGGCGTGCTTCGCCTGTGCGAGCCGCTCGATCAGAACCCGGCCGAACCTGTGATCGCGAACATCGAAGGTCCCAAAGTCGTTGGTGCGGTATTCCACCAGGCGCTCGAGGAGATCCAGGCAGACCTCGGGGTCCTGCAGATCGTCGCGCTCCTGCAACGGCGCCGCCGTGTCGTCCATGAAACCCGCGATCCCTGTGCGCGTGGCTTCCAGGAGCTCCTCCCGTGGCAGGTAGCCAAGGGTGGAGTTCAGAACCTTGCGGGCAGCGTCGCCCACAGCTTCGCTTCGCGCATCGAGCTTCCTGCTGTCGAATCGCGCCTGCTGCGCTTCGAGCCCGTTCAGGCCCCGCGCAAACACGCATTCGTCCCAGATCGCCTGATGCCACCCGTGCTGCTCCACGAACGAAAGCACATCCTGTCCGGTGGTCACCAAGTTCCGCAGAGGCGTGACCTCAATGCGATAGTGGGGAGGAACCGGCCGCGGCGTCGAGCGCACGGAGATGTGCTTTGCGCGGTCGTGTCTGGCTGCAGCGACGAGGCGTTCCATGGGTTCCGCGCGAAGCAGCTCGAGGCCCTTGTCGTTCCAGGCAGCCACCATGGCCTTCCTGATCACAAGGGAGAGCGCAGCCGCCTGGACCGGATCGCGCGTTGCGAGCTGCTCCAGGGCTGCCTCCGGCCGCTCGGCGGGCAGCATTGCTGCAGATTCGGAATCGATGCGTGCCAGCGCGTCGCGCGCCTTTCCGAGGGTGGCGTCCAGTAGCTCTTTGGTGGGTCCCATCGAGCCGCAGCATCCCATTTGTGCCCTGCATCCGGAAGACGCGAGCAAGCGCGGGGGCACGACGGGTTGCGACCGGATCCGACGGTCATTGCCAAGTGGCTTTCCAGTGGGCTCCGGAGACACCCGGTCCCAGGTCTACCGCACCGTGCCCAGAAGCCTCTGCAGCCGCTCCGGCTCGAACCTCAATCGAAGTGTCTTCTCCCGAGCCAGGGTCACCAGGCCAGGAGGCGCACCCTTCGGCTTGCGCACGAACTTGCGCTCGCACCAGGATACCTCCACGAAGTCGTTGCCCCTCGCGTCCGAAAAGTGCGCAGCCAACGTCGCGGCGTCCACCAACGCTTCCGCATTCGGCACCTTGCCCCGCGCCATCGGGATGACCACATGCGATCCTGTGAACCCGCGCGCGTGCATCCACACGTCGTGCGGTCGCGCTACTCGTGTGGTCAGCATGTCGTTGGAGCGCGCATCCCTTCCCACGAGAATGCGGGTTCCATCCATGGCGGTGTACTCCCGGGCACAGTCGAGTGGAGCACCCGGCGTTTCGCGTGCCGATGGGCGCTCGGCAGCGCGAGGCGATCTCTGCACGCGCGGTCGACTCCCTGGCGGCAAGGCGCCGAGTGCATGAGAGCTCGCGCTTCGGACTTGCTGGGGATCGGTCGCCTGCTCGATCGCGGCGAGAGCGGCTTGCACGGCTTCGGTAGCGCTGCGCGCCTCTTGAACGCGGGCTCGACGCACCGCCTCCCCGCGCTTCATCCGTCTTGCCCGAGAGAAGACCTCTTCCAGCTGCTCGCGAGCTGAGCGGGCAGGATCGAGCGCAAGAGTGATTGGGACGGCTTCACCGGAAGAGTAGTCGATTCCCTCCAGGGCCGTGGCGCCCCGTGGCAAGCGCGCTGCGACGGCAACGAGCGATCGAACGCGAAGTGCCTGCTGCTCGTACTGGCGCGCTCGTTCCTCATCCCGCTCGATAGCCTCGATCCTGTTGCGGAGCCTGCGCTGCACCGACTTGAGCACCTGACGCGCTTCCAAACGTTCCTGCTCGGTGAGATGCGAGCAATGCGTCGCGAGGATCGGCGGCTCTGGCTCGAGCGGCGCACCTTGCGAGGGAATCACGAGCGATGGAAGAGGTGGATCGCTCGAGGCATCGACGATGCGCAGGCCGCCGTCGTCCGCGCGGATCACCCGGACCGCGTCATGGCATTGCACGTGCAGCTCCAGGGCAACGTCGGACGCCGTGAGAGCGATCACCTCGCCGCCCTCGAGAAGCTCGCGGAGCGCGCGCACGCGTCCGTCAGCGCTCAGGTGCTCGCCTTCGGGACGTCGCTGCAGGAACGCGAATCCAGGGCGCGTGCCCGGGACTGCCGCGATCACGAGGGTGAGGGCAGGCGCGCGGAAGGTGAAGGACCAGAGCGCGGGAGCGGTCTGATCGATGCGAGCGATGTGCGGACCGGGCATGGGAGGTGTCACTACAGCACCAGCGGGGGCAGACGGCAAAAGCGCGGTGCACAGCGATGGGGGAGAAAGCGCGAGGCGGCGCTTTGCGGGCGACGTTCCGACGGCGATTGAAGTACAATGCGCGGATCCGGGGTTGGTCCTGAAGGAACTGCATGAAGACGCGCTTCTGCTACGGATTCGAAGAGCTGAGCGACGACCTGCCACGCCCCCCGAAGGCGGCCCTGCGGGCGATGTTCTCGGCAGGCATCCTGGTGTCGCCGCGTGGCTGGAAGCAGCTGACCAACGAGACCCGTCAAGCGCTGTCGCTCGAAGGCGCGCGCGACAAGGTGAACATCCCCATGGTGGCGGACCTTCTCAAGGAGGCGCCGCCAGGCCAGATCCGGCTCGTTTCGAAGACCGCGGATCCTCCTCATGACCAGGTTCCTGCGCCGCTGGCCAACGCGCTGGGCCCGATGCGCACGATCCCGCCTGCTGAATGGGCGTCGCTCCGGGCGCTGGATCGATACGTGCTCGCTTCTCTCGCTGCCAACACGCGCTTGCTCTGGAAGGCCCTGGAGGAGATGGCGCGCATGCCGGGGAGCAAGCTGTCCAAGCGGGTGGTCGAGCCATGGTCGGGCTCGCTCGCGCGCTGCGATCTCGTGCTCCTGCCCGAAGCGATCGAGCGGCTGACCTCGTCGCGGTTCCTCGACGGGCGCGCGTTCGTGCTGGCGCGGGCAGCAGGCGTGCGTGCTGCGCGAAGAGTCGCGGATACGCTCGACATGCGGGCCGACACGGTCACGGGCCCGGCCGAGCTGGACTGGGCGCTGGACAAGAAGGGCGGGATGCTGCTGTGGCAAGCGCACGTAAGCACGTGGGACGGCGAGTTCTATCCAGCGGCGTCGCTGCTCGCGGTGAGCACGGCAGCGGTTGCGCTCTACGACATGGCCAAGGAGCTCGATCCCCACGGGATCATCAGCAACGCAAGGATCGCGGAAGAGCCTTGGCAGGTCGGGCACACGGACCGCGAGGAAGCAACCTCGGTCTACTCGGCGGAAAACCACCCTGAGATGTTCTCGCAGCGAGCCGAGCACGGCAGCGAGGAGCCTCCGCCCTCCACGCTTTCGACGGCGGCCATGGCGCTCGACACGATCGCGGTGTCGCGCCCTCAGCCAGGGCCCGACGACTCCCACGGTCCCTACAGCAGCCCGGAGCCCGAAGCGCCTGCCCCGCCGCCCAACCTCGTGATCGATGGCGATCGCATGTCCGAGCGCGCCTCGCTGCGCCCGCAAGGCGATCAGCGCCTGAACCCGCGCACCTTCATGCTCATGCTGATGGCGAGCATGATCGTCGTGGCCCTGATCTCGACCGTGGTGTCGGTCGTGGTCGTGCGCATGCTGATGAAGTGAAGAGCGCGACCCGCTGGAGCGAGCGCTGTCAGGTGGCTTCCGCCGAAGGCTGCGCGGCGCGTTTCAGGTCGACGAAGGAGGCTTCGATCAGCTTGGGGTGCCGGTCCCAGCCAGACATTCCGGCAAAGTAGAGCCCGTACAGGCCGAACACCTCGGGCTCGTAGGAGTCCCGGAACGCGAGGTAGGCTTCCACCGCGCGCTCGTCGGACACGCTCCACGGATCTGCTTCCTCGGCGAGCGTCGCTTGATCGTCGCACGGCAGCCCCACCCTGCGGCAGAACCCGGCGATCATCTTGACCGCATCGGGCGTCATGTGGAAGTGCAGCTCCAGCGCTGCCTTGGTGATCAGCCACGCATCGGGCGGCGCCTGGGTGCTGAGCATGGAGCGGAGCAGACGCTTGGGGTCGTTGCGGTACTGGGAGCCCTGGCGCTGCTCGACCATCCACTGACGCAGCAGGGTCATGGGCAGCAGCCGGGAGAGAAGGACGGACATGTCCTTGCGAAGACGTTCGTGCAGGCGAGTGAAGCTCTTCACCTCATCGTGGTCGGCTTCTACCATCATGATTCACCATCCTGGGGACGTGTGGGGGGCACGGGGCCAGCAGCGCATCTAGACGTTGTGAACAGGAGCTGTCAACGACGATCCCGCGTGAGCTCACCCAGGCGGCCAGCGCATGCGGCGTCCGCCGATCACGTGAACGTGCAGGTGGAAAACGCTTTGTCCGGCGCCAGCGCCGTTGTTGATGACCACGCGGTAGCCGGACTTGACCAGGTCCAGCATCTCGGCAACTCGCCGCGCGCACTGCATCAGCTTGCCGAGCAGCTCCGTGTCGCCGTCCTCGGTGTCGGCGAGCGAAACGACGTGCCTGCGCGGGATGACCAGCACGTGCGTGGGCGCCTGAGGATTGACGTCGTGAAACGCCAGGACGTCTTCGTCCTGGAACACGATCCTCGCCGCCGCCTCACCGCTGACGATCTTGCAGAATACGCACATGCTCCCTCCTTCAGGCACATCGCGCCGAATCGGGCGGATCTCCCAGTTCGATGCCGATCCGGGCGAGGGCCTCGCTCACACGCTGCAGATCCTCGGCGCGCGTGCGCAGCAGCGCTGGCGGCGCCTGCGTGCGACGCGCAACCAGCACCTTGAGAAGAGACATCTCCAACGGATCGAGCGGGACGCGACGCGTCAGGGCCAGAGTCTCGTCGTGGTAGACGAGCTCCACGGCTCGGTCGGACTCGAGGAGCTGAAGGACCGGGGAGTGCACGGGCGGCCACGACGCGATGTCACGCGCCAGGGCGCGCAACGAGACGGCGCGTGCATGGGACCTTCGCATGGCCGGCGCCGTGTACAGCGCGAAGTTGCGGTTGCGCGAAAGCAGCGATGGATCCAAGGCCAACGCGCACAGGAGCGATTCAGGATGGCGGAGCACGCGTCGAGCCAGGGACGTTGCACTCCCACGCAGGATCACGCGTCCTCCATGCGTCGATCCGCAACGTGGGCCGGATCGCCCGCTCCCCCGAGCATCTCCGCCTGGTGGCTGTTTCGCAGCGCCGTGATCAGCTCGTCGAGGTCACCCTCCATGATCCGATCGAGCTTGTGCAGCGTCAGGCCGATGCGGTGGTCGGTCACGCGGTTCTGCGGGAAGTTGTAGGTGCGCACCTTCTGCGCCCGCTCGCCCGTGCCCACCATGCCCCGTCGCTCCGCAGTTGTGGCCGCCTCGCGCTTCTGGCACTCCAGATCCAGCAGGCGGCTCTTGAGGACCTTGAGCGCCTTGGCCTTGTTCTTGATCTGCGAGCGCTCGTCCTGGCACTTGACGATCATGCCTGTCGGCAGGTGCGTGATCTGCACGGCGCTGTTGGTGGTATTGACCCCCTGCCCGCCTGGCCCACCCGACGCAGCGATGTCGAAGCGCAGGTCCTTGTCCTCGATCTGCACTTCCACGTCTTCGGCTTCGGGCAGCACGACGACGGTTGCGGTCGAGGTGTGGATGCGTCCCTGGGCCTCGGTGACCGGCACGCGCTGCACGCGGTGCACACCGGCTTCGTAGCGCAGCTTGCTGTACACATCCTGGCCGGAGAACAGCGCGATCACTTCCTTGGTGCCGCCGGCCGAGGCCTCGCTCAGGCTCATGATCTCGACCTTCCACTTGCGGGCCTCGGCGAAGCGCAAGTACATGCGGAACAGGTCAGCGGCAAACAGCGCTGCTTCCTCGCCCCCTTCGCCACCGCGCACTTCCACGATCGTGTTGCGCTTGTCGTTGGGGTCTGCGGGAAGGAGCATCCGACGGATCTCGTCTTCGAGCGCCGCGATCTCGGACTCCAGGACCGGGATCTCGCCCTCGACCAGCTCGCGCAGGTCCGGATCGGACAAGGCGGCCTTGTCCTCCTGCAGGCGTGCGGCCGCTTTCATCAGCTTCTCCTGGGCTCGCACCACAGGCTCGATGTCGCTGCGCTCCTTGTTGAGCTTCTGCATCTTCTGGTAGTCGGCGAGCACCTCGGGCTCGCACAACGCCAGATCGATCTCCTGGTAGCGGCGCGCCAGCGCCTCTAGCTTCTCACGGGGCAGCATGCTGGTCCGAGGATACCGCGACAGCGGCTTTTCCGTACGGGGGTAAAGCCATCAGCTCGTCGAACGACTCGATCAGCCTGTCCTTGGGCACCTTCGGCGCTGCGCCCTCCTCTGCTTGCTCGCGCCAGAGCGTGGCCTTGAGCGAGGCGAGCGCCACCTCCAGCTGCTTGTCGTCAGGCTCGACCGTGGTGATCAGCTGGACCGCAAAGCCGGGGTAGAGCACCAGGCGAAGCGGCCCGGTCAGACAGTACTTCGCGGACAGACGCTGCAGCTCGTAGGTGATCGCAGCGACCACGGGCAGCGCCGGAAGCTTCATGAAGAAGAAGATCACGTTCTCGAGCGCGGCTCCGCCCACAGGGACGTGCGGGAGCAGCGGCGCGATCGCGGTGAACATCAGGATCGAGACCAGCACCACCATCACCAGGAAAGCCGTGCCGCACCGCGCATGGAGCCTCGAATGCCCGCGCGCGTTCTCAACGGTAAGCGGCTTCTCGGCCTCCCAGGTCGCGATCGTCTTGTGCTCTGCCCCGTGGTACTGGAACACACGGTAGATCTCCGGGACCCTGCGGATCACCAGCATGTAGCCGATCACGATGGCGAGCTTGAAGAACCCGGTCAGCAGCTGGAATCCCGGGGAACGAAGGTCCGCATTCATGTGCAGCAGGCTGTTCGCCGCATAGGCGGTCGCCTGCGGGAGCGCCACGAAGAAGGCGATCGCGATGAAGAGCGCCAACCAGGTGATCGGGCTCTTGCCCTTGCTCGGGGGCATCGGGGTCGGCGGCTGCGGCTCGGTGTCGAGCGTCGCGAGCGTCAACACCCAGCTCGCAAGCGTGTTCAACACCCCGGGATGATCCGACTTGGGCTTGCTTCCACCCTTGGGCTTGCTCTTGCCGGACTCCTCTTCCTCCATGTCCTGCTCGTAGTGGTCCATGGAGAACCGAAGCGCCTGCGAGCCGAGGCGCAAGGCTTCCACGAGGGAAGCCACCCCGCGCACCAGCGGCCACGACAGCACCCCCTTGCGTGCGTCGGGCATGGCCCGCTCGCGCACGACGAGCGCGCCGGACTTTCGGCGCACGACGATCGCGAACGACTGGGGAGAGCGCATCATGACGCCCTCGATGACGGCCTGGCCTCCGATGTACGGACGCCTCGTCGGTCCTGAGCTCAACGTCATGTCGCTTGTCTGGAACAGCGGAAGGGATTTGGGAATACCCCGGGAGATGCACATCCGCGTGCGCCCCACAGGGCAGCCCTGAGCAGCAACCTAGGAAGCCTTTTCCTTGGTGGCGTACTTGCGACGGAACCGGTCAATGCGTCCCTGCGTGTCCATCAGCTTCATCTTGCCCGTGTAGAACGGGTGGCAGCTCGAGCAGACGTCGACAGTGAAGTCGCCAGCGGTCGAGCGGGTCTCGACGACGGAGCCGCATGCGCAAGCGATGCGGGCGGCGATGTACCTGGGGTGAATCTTCTCTTTCATCATGACCTCTGAAGCCGGAGCGGACGAATCGCTCCAGCAATTCCGGAACGAAGGGTTGCGTAGTCTACGCACCGGGATGCCCTTGTGCAAGGGGGATGGTTGCAGGGGGATTTGGGCGGACGGTCAGAGCTTTCGCAGGACCTCTGCAGCCCTTTCCAGCGTGGATTCGTCCTTGGCAAAGCAGAACCGCAAGAGCTTCGCGGCCGGCGGCTCCTTGTAGAACACCGAGACCGGAATTGCTGCCACCCCGGATTCGATGGTCAGCTTGCGGGCATAGCTCATGTCGTCCAGGTCCGAGATCGCACTGTAGTCCACCAGCTGGAAGTACGTGCCGCTCGATGGAACGAAACGCAGCCGCGACCCCTTCAACAGGGCGCAGAACCGGTCGCGCCGAGCCTGGTAGAACGCCGGAAGCCGCTGCCAATGCTCAGGCGCGCTCACCATGAAGTCTGCCAGCGCATGCTGCATCGGCGTGCTCGTGCAGAACGTCACGTACTGGTGCACCTTGCGGAACTCCGCAGTCATCGACGGAGGCGCCACGCAGTAGCCCAGCTTCCAGCCGGTCGCGTGGTACGTCTTGCCAAAGGAGAACACCGCAAACGACCGAGCGGAAAGCTCGGGGTGGCGAAGCACGCTCGGATGCTCGAGCCCGTCGAACAGGATGTGCTCGTAGACCTCGTCGCTCAGCACCAGGATCCCGGTGTCGCGCACCAGCCCTGCCAGGTTGTCCATGTCCCTGGAGCTCCACACCGTCCCGCTCGGGTTGTGGGGCGTGTTGAGCATGATCAGGCGCGTTCTGGGCGTGATCGCATCTCGAACCCGGTCCCAGTCCACTGCGAACGACGGGGGTTGCAGGGGGATGCGGATGGCCCTGCCGCCGCAGAGATCCACGGCCGGCTCGTACGAGTCGTAGGCGGGATCGAACAGGATGACCTCGTCGCCCGGATGCACCACCGAGGTCACAGCGTCGAAGATCGCCTCGGTCGCCCCTGAAGTCACGGTGATCTCGGTGTCAGGGTCGATCGTCACCTGGTAGAGCCCGCGGGTCTTGTCGGCAATCGCCTGACGAAGCGCGGGCAGGCCAGCCATGGGGGCATACTGGTTGTGCCCTTCGCGAAGGTGCCGATCCACGGCATCCAGCAGCGCCTTGGGTACGGCAAAGTCGGGGAACCCCTGGGACAGGTTGATCGCACGGTGCTCGTTCGCCAGCGCGGACATCACCGTGAAGATCGTGGTGCCTACATTCGGCAGCTTCGAAGAGATGGATGGCGTCATGGTGACTCAGCGCCTCACCAGCTCCATGCCCCGGGCACGAAGCTCCTTGAAGAACGGCTCGATGGGGATGTCGCGCGCCGGGTTGAGCACCCCCGGCGCCGTGATCTCTCCGCGCAGGATCATCTGCGCGCCGATGCTCGCCGAGTAGCCCACGGTCCGGTTCATCGCATACAGCCCGGTGGACAGATCCCTGCGATCGATCAGATCCAGCGTGACCTCGTGCGGCTTGCCCCTGCGGGTTCCCCACGCACGCACCCGCAGGATGGCCAGGTCGCGTTCCTGGTCTGCGAATCGGAGCTGCGGCTCGAGCAGACGCGCCACGAACTTCCGAGGCGGCACCTGCACGCCATCCACGGCGATAGGCTCGTCGCGCAGGAATCCGAGGGCAGCGACCGTGCTCCAGAACGCGCAATGCCCAGGCCAACGCAGGGCGAAACGCCCTAGATCGCGCAACGACGGGCCAAGCCCGAACAAGGACGCGTAATGGACCGCATCCCCATTCGGGTAGGCCTCGAGGGGCCCAAGCCCAGGGACGTCGATGGTGCTCGTGTTCTCAGGCCGGAAGATCCGCTCGCCGTCGATGGACACCTCGACCCCTTCGCGCAGCAGCTTCGCAGGACGTTTGTAGGCACCGAGCACGCCCTCGAAGGTCCAGGTCACCTTGTAGCGGAGCGGGTTGTCGTCGGCTCCGGCCTCCGGAATGCCTCCGCCGTACATGTGCAGCCCGACCACCTCGTCGAACTCGGAGAGGACCGAATGGGCCATCACCAGGTCGATCCCGGGGTCCAGTCCGATCTCAGGGAGCATGACCAGGCCCCGGGCGCGCGCTTGTGCATCGAGCGATGCGACCGGGCCGGTGTAGCTGCTGGACACGAAGTGGGCGCCCGCATCGAGCGCAGCCTGTGCAACCTGCTCCTGGAACGCCGGGGGAACCATGCACACGACGACGCTGGGGGCGGTGTCACGCACGAAGGCATGGAGCTGCTCGCCGCGCGCTACGTCGAGGCTGACGGCCCGCGCTTTGGAGCACCCGAGCTGCTCGAGCGACTTGGACACCGCGCCAGCATCGACGTCCGCGGCGATCACTTCGAAACCGCAGCGATCGAGGTCGTGCACGACTGCGCGCCCCTGGAGTCCGATTCCGAGGACGAGGGCTTTCATGAGTGCTCGCTTACACGCGCCCAGCGCGTGGGTCCATACGGAGCCGCGCGTGGAGCTGCGCGTGGAGCCGCGACCGTCTGGGAGCGGGCGGGGCGATCACGCGTCTCGCGTGCGCAACCCGCTCGCGGCTCCATACAGTTGCCCTGTCCTGCCTTTCAGGCTAGCAACCCAGCCATGCCGATCTCCCGTCGCGAGGCCCTCACGCGCATCGGATCTGCCGCGGCCGTGGCCGCTGGTGCGACCCTGATCGCACGCGCCCGCTGGGACCGAGGGATCGTGGGAGAAGCGCACGGCGCCCAGCAGCCGCAGGTGCGCGACTTCCGGGCGCAGGGTGGCGACCCTGCCCTGCCTGAGATGGCAATCGCGCGCAACGACACGGATCCGTCCGCGCTCACGGCCAAGGCTCTTGCTGCGCTGGGCGGCATGTCGCGCTTCATCTCCCGGGGCGACATCGTGGTCGTCAAGCCGAACATCGGCTGGGATCGCGCTCCCATCCACGCGGCGAACACCAATCCCGACGTGGTCGCAGCCGTGGTCAAGGCCGCGTTCGACGCGGGTGCCAAGACCGTGGTCGTGACCGACGTGTCCTGCAACGAAGCGAATCGATGCTTCCAGCGCTCCGGAATCTGGAAGAAGGCCTACGAGGTTGGCGCGGACGTCGTGCTGCCTGCGGACCACCGTTTCCGCAACATGCGTCTTCGGGGCGAGCTGCTCGACGACTGGCCGATCTTCACGCCGCTGGTCAATGCCGACAAGGTCATCAACGTGCCTGTGGCGAAGCACCACAACCTCGCACGGTTCACGGGTGCGATGAAGAACTGGTACGGCATCCTCGGCGGACGTCGCAACCGGCTGCACCAGAACATCAACGTGTCGATCGCGGATCTGTCCACGTTCATGCGTCCCACGCTGACCGTCGTGGATGCCACGCGCGTGCTGGTGCGCAATGGGCCGCAGGGCGGCAACATCGACGACACGGTCGAGATGAACACGGTGATCGCGAGCGTGGATCAGGTTGCAGCCGACGCGTTCGCGTGCACCTTGATCGGCGCGAAGGCCGAAGCGATTCCCTATCTCCAGATCGCCACGGATCGCAGGATCGGCACGATGCAGTGGGACAAGCTGCGCGTGAAGGAGGTCTAGGGGATGGCTGCCAAACGCGCCATAGTCCCACCTCGCAAGAGCATCCGGATCCTGCGCTGGGCGCGTCGCATCACGCAGGGAACGTTCCTGGCCCTGTTCCTCTACCTGCTGGTGCAGACCGCATTCCGGGGCACGTTCTCAGCGGCATCGGACTCCCCGGTCCGCCTCCCCTGGCCGGTCGAGGTCTTCCTGTCGTTCGACCCGTTCGCTGCCCTGCTCACGTTCCTGTCGTCGCACACGGTGTACCGGAGCATGCTCTGGTCGCTCGTGATCGTGGCCTTGACGCTGGTATTCGGCCGGGTCTTCTGCGGATGGCTCTGCCCGTTCGGCACGCTGCACCACATTCTCGGCTGGCTTCTGCCGTCGCGCCGCGGTCGAGGCGCGGTCCGGATCGAGTCCAATCGCACGCGCCCTGGGCGCCAGCGCGTGAAGTACTACCTTCTGTATGCATTTCTCGGGGCAGCGGTTGCGGGCAGCGCCATCGGCGGAGCCTTTGATCCGATCTGCATGGCGGTCCGATCCATCGGCCTCGCCATCCTGCCTGCAGCCAGCTACGTGACCTCGCGCGGGCTGGTCGCCGCCACGGACACCAACGTGCGCGCCGTGCAGAACGCGAGCGATGCGACCCAGGACGCGCTGGCGCGGCACGTGTGGCAGACGCAGCAGCTCCACTATCACGGCGCGTGGCTGATCGGCCTGCTGGTCGTGGCCGTGCTCCTGATGAACCGCTTCATCCCGCGGTTCTGGTGCCGCGTGCTCTGCCCCTTGGGCGCCCTGCTCGGCGTGACCTCACGCTTCTCCCTGTTCGGCATGCAGAAGGATCACTCCAAGTGCACCGACTGCAACTTGTGCCTGCTGCATTGCCAGGGAGCGGACAGCCCGCAAGGCGGGGCGAAGTGGCGTCAGGACGAATGCCACATGTGCTTGAACTGCGAGAACGCGTGCCCAGAGGACGTGATCAAGTTCAAGCTGCTGCCGGACAGGAAGGACTCGATCCAGAAGCCGGATACGCAGCGTCGCACGGTGCTCGCTACGGTCGCTGCTGGGGCAGCGTTCGTGCCTGCTGCTCGCGTGGCCGATGAGCTCGACGTCAACTACAACCCGCGCGTGATTCGTCCGCCAGGTGCGATTGAAGAGCGCGACCTGCTCGGCAAGTGCATCCGTTGCGGCCAGTGCATGAAGGTGTGCCCCAACAACGCGCTGCATCCAGCGATGTTCGAGGCAGGGATCGAGGGGCTCTGGACGCCGATCCTGATCCCGCGGATCGGCTACTGCGAGCACTCCTGCGTGCTGTGCGGGCAGGTGTGCCCGACCGGAGCGATCCAGAAGATCACCGAGGCGCACAAGCTCGGGATCGGGCGCCCGCCGGTCAAGATCGGCACAGCGTTCTACGACCATGGGCGCTGCCTGCCCTGGGCCATGCAGACGCCGTGCATCGTGTGCGAGGAGTTCTGCCCGACCTCGCCCAAGGCGATCTGGGTCGAGGAGGTCGAGGCCCCGGTGCGTGACAGCAAGGCGGGCGCGGACCACGCGGCTCCGGCCATGCGAACCGTCAAGCTCCAGCGCCCGCACGTGGACCCCTCGCTGTGCATCGGCTGCGGGGCCTGCGAAAAGGTCTGCCCGGTGCAGGACCAGCCTGCGATCTACGTGACGAGCGTGGGGGAGACCCGCTCGAAAACGAACGTGATCCTGCTCGATACCACGTCCTACAAGGGATGATTGCAGGGTCGCCCCTGGACGATCGACCCCATGGGGCTATGAAGCATCCAAGGGAAACATGGACTTGTTCGATTCGCTGATGGCAGAGCATCGCCTCTACGAGCAGCTTCTCGAGGCGCTGGACCAATGCGTCGGAATGGCGGAGCAGGGGCCTGAAGTGCCTGCCGCAGACTTGAGCAGGTTCGCCGACGCGATCGAAGGGTTTGATCGGCTCTGCCACCAGGTCAAGGAAGAGCGAATCCTGCTGCCGATGCTTGTCGAGATCGGGATGTCCGCGGACTCGGGCATGATCGCTGCGGTCCGGGTCGAGCACGAGGAGGAGCGCGAGTTGGTGCAAGCGCTCCGGAAAGCGTCGACCGCAGGCGATGTCGAGCGCATCGCTTCTGTGGGATTCACCCTGACCGACCACGCAAGGTGCCACATCTACACCGAGGACACGCTGCTCTTCCCGTTCGCGCGATCAAGGCTGTCCGTCCCGTCGATGGACAAGATGACCGCAGCGGCCGCCGCTTTCGATCACAAGATGCTCGAGGCCGGCGAGTATGCAGCCGTGGCGGCAATACGCGACGATCTGGTAGCGCGCTACGCCGCACGACCCGATTGCATCCAAAGTCGGGTATCGTGGGCAGGCACCGACGATTGAGTCCGATGGGAGACGAGAGCCATGAATGACGGGACACCGAGCCAGCCGCGTCCGTCCGGGGAAATGCCGGCGGCCCGCGCACTCGCGCTTGCGGAAATGATCCAGTACTCGACCGGGTCCGTGGTGAGCCGAACGATCCACAAGAGCCCGGCCGGGACGATCACGCTGTTCGCATTCGAGCGCGGCGAAGGGCTCAGCGAGCACTCCGCACCGTTCGATGCGTACGTCCAGGTCCTGGAGGGCGCTGCCGTGCTCACGATCGGCGGTGAGCGGGTGGCGGCTACAGCAGGGCAGACCGTGCGAATGCCTGCGAACATCCCTCACGCGCTTCGCGCAGACGAGCGCTTCAAGATGCTGCTCGTGATGATCCGCGGCTGAGCCCTGCCATCGCAGCGACGTGGTATCATCCGCGAAGGAAAGCGGAATGATATCTGCCTGCAGAAGATCCGGCTGCATCGCGCTCTTGATCCTCCTGGGCGGCTGCTCGAACGGCGGCGGGGGAACGAGCGCACCGGCCGCTGGCGGCAGCGGAGGCACCCCGGAGCTGGACAGCGGCGACGAGGAAGCGAGCGTCGAGCAAGATGCGGCTGACGAGTCGGATGGCGACGAAGCTGGCGACGTCGAAGCAGGGCCTTGCGTGCAGGGCGATGCCGGCATCCCAAGCCCTCCGACGGTCGAGGTTCCTGCAGGCGAATTCACGATGGGGTGCAACGACCCGATCGACACGTCGTGCGAGGTCTCGGAGAGCCCCCTCCACAAGGTCACGCTGTCAGGCTTCCTGGTCGACAAGCACGAGGTCACCATGGCCGAGTACAAAGCGTGCATCGACTCGTGCGTTTGCTCGGAGCCCGCGCAAGCATTCGATCCAAAGGGAAGCCCGAGCCATCCGGTGGTGGGGGTCACGCTCGATCAAGCAGGAACTTACTGCACGTGGATCGGGCGACGGCTTCCCACGGAAGCGGAGTGGGAGAAGGCTGCGCGCGGCACGGACGGCCGGATCTACCCGTGGGGAAACACGGCTCCGGCATGCGATCAGGCCGCGTTCTTGGGCTGTGCCTATGGCGGCAAGACCGGTGTCACCTTCCCGGTCGGAACGTTCAGCCCCAAAGGCGACAGCCCCTACGGTGCGCAGGACATGGCAGGCAACGTGTGGGAGTGGGTCACGGACTGGTACGGTCCGTACGACGGCGACGCTTCCGTGGATCCCGAGGGACCGAGCAAGGGGACGAGCCGATTGTGGCGCGGGGGAGGATACCTGCACGACGCCACGTGGCTGCGCACGTCCGCGCGCTTCCCGAACAACGCGGCCTCGTACCACGCGCTCGGATTCCGCTGTGTGAAGAGCCTTTGAGGCGACCTCGCCACAGGCGCTTGCAGCGGCTATCCGTCGTTCTGCCGGACGATCGCGAGCTGTTCGACTAATCGAATGCACGATCTTGTTGGACGGCAAACCCTTGAGGCGCGCAAGCTTGCGCCGGCCTACCTCCCTCACCGCCCCCTCGCCGCCCTCCTCCTCCTCATCATCAGCACCGCCATAGCCAATGCGCCAAACGCCACCGCACCCGGCGACGTCCCTGGTCGCGTCCTGCACCCGCAGCCATCATCGCCTCCGCCGGCTGGAGGCAGCGCCGGGAAGTCGGTCGCGTCAGGCTCGCCCGAGTCCGACACGCTCGCATCTGGCTCCACGGCACCGGGCGGTCCGACCCACACCACAGCCTCGGCGATCCTTCCCTCGCCGTCGCGCACGCGAACCTTGAACGGCTCAGGCTGCGACGTGGTCTTGGTCACCGTCCTCGACTGCACCGCGCCGTAGCTCGTCTCCCATGTGCCGTCGTAGCCGTCATCCCACTTGACCTCGAGCGCAGACGAGGGCCCGTCCGCGTCTGCCGCTGTCGGCTCCAGCACGATCGACGCTCCCTTGTCGCCTCCTGCGGGGTGGGCCACCAGCGAGATCGTGGGAGGCGTGCCATCGGCTTTGACTCCCAAAGCGCCCGCAGCGCTGAGCCTGCCGTAGCCGTAGTCCATGTTCGGCGTGGTGCCCGTGTGGCTGTCCTGGATCGCACCCTTCTTCATGGCGTCGCGCACAGCGTTGCCGCGGATCCCTGCCTGGGAGAGCAGCGCTGCAACGCCTGCCACATGAGGTCCTGCGCACGAGGTGCCGCCGACCGCCCACATGCCGCCGTAGGGCGTGTCGCCATAGGTGCCGCCGACGATGAACGGTGCGGCAGACCATGGATTGTCCGGGGACACGATGTCCGGGCGTACGGCTCCATCGATGCGCGGGCCGCGCCCGGAATAGGTACGGAGCACGTTCTGCGCCTCGCCGTTGTCGCCTGACACGAACCACTTCTCCGAGGGTGTCGACGGGTGCGCGGTCGTGGCTCCGATCGCGATGCAATGCTCGGAAACGGCTGGGATGCCGATGGTGCTGCTGTCGGTCGCGATCGAAGCATCCCACGCAGCGCCCACGCCCCAGCTCGAGATCTCGTCGAACAGGTACCCGTCGACCGTGGCGGACTTGGTGGCGTCACCGGTGATTTCCACGGTCCAGGTGCCGATCGGCGGGGCCTTGGACTTGTCCGGTGCCTGGAACCAGACGTCAACGAAGTACGTGCCCTTCTTGCTGGTCTCCACGCTTCCGTAGTAGCTGGCGCCAGTGCTGATGGTGCCGCTGGCGGCCTTGCTGAAGTCGTAGGATTGTCCGCCAGGCTCCTTGATCTTGATGCCCACAGCCGGGGCGCCGCGCACGTTGAACGAGGTTTCCAGGAAGGTCGCGGGCCCGCCCTGCTGGTTGAAGCTGGGCATCGTGAACGACAGGGTCTTGGTCTCGCCTGCCGGCACGGTGACGTGCGCATGCTTGCGCGCCCCGCCCAGGTTGCCCACCGGGCAGGAGTGGGAGACGTTGTCCTGGGTCGTGGAAGCATCGACGATCGTCGAGTACGAATCCGTTCCATCGAGCGGCTGGCCGAACCAGTTCGCTGTCTCGTGGAGCATGACCTGGGGCGACTCACCGAGGGCCCAGGTAAGGGCTCCGCTGGTCGTGGTGCCCAGCTCGTAGCCGAGGATCACGTCTGCATCAGGGGCGACACCGACCCAGCGGCGACCCACGAGCGGCACGTCGCCGACGATGATCGACAACACTGCGCTGCCATGCTCGGCTTCTTCGGTGCCGAACAAGCCATCCATGAAGTTGTTCTTGTGGTCGGCGAGATCGACGCCGCGCTCGAACACGTGGTCGATGGCGGGATCGATGTAGTACTCGATGTGGACGTAGACCTTCTTGAACTTGGAGGAGCCGAGGCGCGCAACGCGCTCTCCGACGTCGAGCGCGCCATTCTTGTTGAAGTCGTCGGGCACGAAGAGCGGCTCGCCCAGGGCCGGCGTCTTGTCGTCAAACCCGTCCTTCGAGCCGTAGTCGCGCTTCTTGTTGTCGTTCTGATCGAGGTAGACCCAGTCGATCGCTGGGTCGAATTCCTTGCTGCGCGCTGGCGCGGGGTTGCCGTACCAGGGGTACAAGGTCTGCGTCTTCTGCCACTTCGCGATCTCGCCTGGCCCCGCCTTGCCGTCGCGATCCAGGTCGATCGCATCAACTTCGACGTCGAACTTGCCGTTGCCGTTCACGTCGATCCAGTCGAAGTATCCGGCATCCGCCCGGAAGAACATCGGGTGGAAGACCTCGGCGTTCGCGTCGAGATCAGCGACCACCATGCCCTGACCCGTGAGCAGGTCGAGGGCTGGCCGCGCGCCCCGGGCGCCTTCCAGCCCGAGCAGCTTGCCGGACACATCCATCGGACGGGGACCGGGAACCGGAGCCATCGAGATGCGGGCCACGTGCGAGAGCGTCTGGACATGAGCGAGCGCAGCGCTGTCGACCTCTGCGGGCACGAACCTCGAGTAGGACAGGGTCCGCCCTTGCACCTTGCGCAAGGTCGCGCCCGAGGCACGCAGCGACTCCAGCAGGGCTGGCGTGGCAGGTCGGTCGAGCTCGATGATCACGGGTGCGTGGCCGGGTCGGGGCACCATCGCCCGCAGCGCAGCGGGGTGAGTGACGCCGGTCTCGATGGCTCGCAGCACAGAGGGTTGCACGCGCGTCGGCTTGCGCGATTGAGCATCGGCAGTCGAGGGCGCCACGGCCAGCAGCACCAGCGCAGGAACCCAGGCAATTCGTCGTGACATCGTTTGATCTCCGTTCACACGATGAGCCAATGCAGGCCTCTTGCTGCACGCTCTCGATCCGTGGACATCCGGTGGGTCAAGATGCGTCTCAAGGGTGGTTGCACACGCTGATCAGTTGCGAGCCTGTGCCGGACGGGGGCGTCATCGAGACGTTGGTGCACACGGTCAGGCCGCCGTGGCAGTCGGCCGCGGTCACGCAGGGCTCGGTGCAGATCTGATCCGTGAGCGTTCCGTTGACGTAGTTGCTCAAGCAAAGGCCTGAAGAGCAGTTGTTTATGGTCGAGCAGTCGGAGCCGGTTGCGGCAGTGCCGGGCGGGCCGCACACGAATCGGTGGCGATCGCCCTTGGTGTCGGTGGAGATCACGCAGCTCTTGCCCGGAGCACATTCAGAGACTTTGGCGCAGCCCTGGGCGCAGGCCTGCACGTAGCTCGTGCCGATGGATGAGACGTCGATGCACACGCCAGAGGTCATGGCAGCGCAGTCCGCGTCGGACGAGCAGACCTCGGAGCAGGTCTTGTACCACGAGCAGAGCATGGACTTGCAGTCGCCCGGCGCCTGGCAATCGGAGCCCAGGGGTGAGCCTGCACCCTGCTGCTGACGGCAGAACGCTTGAACCAAGGTGCCGGACACGTGAAGCTCGCTGCAGACCTCGCCTGGGTCGCACGCCTTGGAATTCGCGCAGGGCGCAACCACACACAGGTCGAACGAGCCGGTCAGGCCGCCGATAGTCACGGGCTGCTGCTGGCAGGTGCCGGCCTGGGAGCAGTCGTTCGGCCCTGAGCATGGAGTCGAGCAGTATCCGCCCAGGCAAAGGCCGGAGCGGCATTGCGCATTGTTGGTGCAGGCCGTGCCGGTGCTGTTTGCGCCTGCAATCGGGGTGCACCTGAGCTCGAGCTGGGTGTTGCCTGCGTCAGGGACGATCTGGCAGGTGGTGCCGCCGCCGCATTCCGCATCGCTCTTGCAGGGATTTCCTGGACCCGCGTCGACTTGCGTCCCGCCCGCGCCTGCGCCGCCAGCGGTGCCTGCGCCGCCAGCGGTGCCAGAGGCACCGGAAGAGCCGCCGGTTCCCGCAGCGCCTCCGGTCGAGCCGGCTGATCCGCCAGCGCCGGCCTGGCCGGCAGCTCCGCCGGAGCCAGCGCCTCCGCCCTGCCCCCCGGTTGCGGCCGAGCCCCCTTGTCCACCGGCAGCGCTCGAACCCGCGGAGCCGCCGTTGGCAGCTGCCCCGCCGCTGCCTGCATTTCCCGCGGAAGCGTCGCCTGCCTGCCCTCCGGTGCCGGGTTGCGGAACGTTGTCTGCGAGGGTTGCCTGTCCGCTGCTGCAGCTCGCAGCCACGATGACCAGGGCCGGAAGGAAGGTGAGCAAAGAAGCGAAGGGGAGCAAGCGCATGAGTACAAGGGTCCCCAGTTCGCGGCCAGTCGTCAACAAGGAACGCCTCACCAGGCGCTGGCCGGACCTGCCCAGGGAGCCAGGATTCGTGGAGCATCGCCTGCGGTCTCGATGCAGTGTATGCTCAAGGGGATTGCTCTTGTGTGGCTTCGGGAGACGAGAAATGGCTAATCGGCGTTACTTCGCCTTCGCGGCAGTGCTGGGCCTTGCGGTGGTCGCCGCTGCGAGCAGCTGCTCGCTCAACACGCAAGGTGAGCTCGATGGGCCGTTGGGGCCGGACTCCAGCGTGGGTGGGTCCGGGGGAACCACGCCGGATGCACCGGGCAAGGACGTCTCGAAGGAAGGCGACGCCCTGCAGGACAAGGGGTCTGACACGCCTGACGTGAAGTACGAGGACTCTCCCAAGGAGGCCGGTTGCTTCCCGGGAACCAAGCCGTGCAACGGGACGTGCGTGAAGACCGAGCTGGTCGAATACGGCTGCGCGCAGGACACCTGCACGCCGTGCGCGATGGCCAACGCCCAGCCGAAGTGCAGCAACGAGAAGTGCGTGATCGACGTCTGCGTCGGACGGTTCAAGGACTGCAACGGCAATCCTGACGATGGCTGCGAGACGCCGATCGACACCTTGGAGAACTGCAAGGATTGCGGCACGCCATGCGTGCTTGCGAACACGAGCGCCGAGTGCAGCGACGGGGTGAACTGCAAGGTTGCGGTGTGCGTGAGCGGCTGGGCAGACTGCGATGGCATCGCAAACAACGGCTGCGAGACGTTCATCTCGGGCGACGTGAACAACTGCGGCGCTTGCGCCCACGTGTGCACGCCGCCGACCGTCAACGACACGATGAAGTGCGACAAGGGGGTGTGCAAGATCGACATCTGCGCGTCCGGCACTGCGGATTGCGACAACGACAACGTCTGCGAGGTCAACACGCAGACCGACGTCAACAACTGTGGAGTGTGCGGCAAGGTCTGCGCAAAGCCGAATGCGATCAACGTGTGCGTCGGGGGCGTGTGCCAGATGACCGGCTGCGTGGCGCCCTACGGCGACTGCGATGGAAACCCTGCGAATGGCTGCGAGACGAACCTCAACACGAGCCCGACGAACTGCGGGAGCTGTGCTGCGGTGTGCAAGTCGACCCACGGCAAGAACCCGGCCTGCGACAGCGGCTTGTGCACGCTGACATGCGACAACGGCTGGGAGAACTGCAACGGCCCGCAGCCCGGAAACGATCCGAAGAACGACGGCTGCGAGATCAACGTAGGTGCAGACCCGACCCAGTGCGGCGCGTGCGCCAAGCCGTGCTCCACGGCCAACGGAACCAACGCGACGTGCACGGCCGGCAAGTGCGCGCTGACGTGCAACTCGGGCTATGCGGACTGCGACGGTCCTGCGTCCGGGGCCACGTCGAACGGCTGCGAGATCTCGATCGCGAGCGATCCAGGCAACTGCGGGTCGTGCTACTTCGCATGCAACGGCACGAACGGAACGCCGACCTGCTCTGGGGGCGCCTGCGGCATCACGTGCAACGGCGGCTACACCAACTGCGACGGCAACGTGTCGAACGGCTGCGAGATCAACACAGGCGGCGACGTAGCGCACTGCGGCTCGTGCACCAAGGTGTGCAACTCGAACAACGGGACAGCCACCTGCAACTCGGGCAGCTGCGGGATCAACTGCCAGTCGGGCTGGGGCAACTGCGACGGCAACGTGGACAACGGCTGCGAGACGAACACGAACACCACGGTGTCGAATTGCGGGTCGTGCGGAAACGCGTGCAGCAGCAATCACGGCACGCCGGCATGCTCGGGTGGCGCCTGCTCGATCAGCTGTCTGGGCGGCTGGGGCAACTGCGACAACAACGTCGGCAACGGCTGCGAGTCCGACCTGCAGAACGACCCCGCGCACTGCTCCAACTGCACGACGTCCTGCAACACGCCCAATGCGACGCCCAAGTGCACGGCTGGCGTGTGCGGAATCCAGAGCTGCAACGCGGGGCGCGCGGACTGCGACGGCACATTCGCGACAGGCTGCGAGATCAACACCAACACCGATCCGTTGCACTGCGGCAATTGCGCGACCATTTGCAGCAACGTCAATGGCACGCCGTCGTGTAGCAGCGGCAACTGCGCGATCTCGTGCAACAGCGGCTATGCCAACTGCGACGGCCTTGCCTCCACCGGATGCGAGGTTGCCACCACGAACGATCCGCTGCACTGCGGATCGTGCAACCCGTGCCCGACAGGCGGAGCGACGCCGCACGGAACGAGGACGTGCACAGGCACGACCTGCGGATTCAACTGTGATCCCGGTTGGGCCAACTGCAGCAGCCTCAACGACGGGTGCGAGACGGACCTCGCGACGACCGCGCATTGCGGAACGTGCACGACCGTGTGCAGCGGCATGAACGCGGTCTGGGCGTGTCCCGGCGGCGCGGGGTGTGCAGTGTCGAGCTGCGTTGCCCCGTACGGGAATTGCGATAGCGACAGCAGCAACGGCTGCGAGACGAACTTGAACACGAGCAACACGCACTGCGGCAACTGCACGACGGACTGCACGACGAACAACAAGCACTGCGACGGCGCCGGCAATTGCGTGCCCTAGCGCCCGCCTACCAGCCCTTCTGCTTGACCCACCCGTTGGTGAAGTCCGCGGCCTTCTCGTAGCTCAGCTTCATGTCGCCCACGACCTTGTCTTCGACGAGCCGTCCGACGAGCATGATGTTGACCTCGACGTGCATCTTCGCGATGCGCTTGACGCGCTTGTCGCCGACCTTCTCGACCCAGATGTCGCCGTGGATCTTGGTCTTGTCCGGCGAGGCGCTCGGCTCGATGTCCACGTGGTACTTCTTGGCCTTGCGATCGAAGCTTCCGTGCTCTTTGTAGCCGAACTTGTCGCCGAGGATCTTGCGCACCGCACCAGGCACGTCGCCCACAGGGGGACGCACCAGCACGGTCCGCTTGAGCACGGTCTCGTTGTCCTCGTGGACCTTCTGCTCCCACTGGTCGAACTTCAACGTCTCCAGGAAGAGCTTGCGGTTGTACTCGTCGTCGAAGAACACCTTGCCCCAGAAGGTCTCCTCGTCACATTCGAACACGTGCTCGAACACCACCTGCTTCATGCTCACCTGCCCTCGCGTGCCGTTCAGAGTCGTTCCGGTGCCTAGTGCACGATCGGCCCAGCGGCAATCGGTCGGCGTGCAGCGTCTGGAAACTGCGGGGAAGGAAGGGAACCGGCGCGGAGCGGGTTGCCGAGGCCCACGCCGCCCGGTAGGCTCGCGCAACCTTGCAGAACCGCTCCGAGACCGATGCTGCCGCGAGCCCCGTCTCCTCTGATGGAGATGAAGCGCCCGATCGCGAACCTCGTCGCGGGCGAATGCCGGCCTCCTCCTCGCCGCCCGGATGGTTCGGGCAGGTGGGCATCGTGCTCGGCAAGGACCTGCTCCTGGAGCGTCGCACTGGCGAGATCACGACAACCAGCGGGTTCTTCGCCACCCTGGTCGCCATCACGGCGTCCGTCTCGCTGCACAGCGGGCCTGACACCGCGACGCGTGTGGCTCCTGCGGTCATCTGGCTCGCGGTGGCTTTCGCTTCCGTGCTCGCCGTGGGCAAGAGCTGGGCCCGCGAGCGCGAGGAGGGCGCCTTGCGCGGGCTGCTCGTCTCGCCCGTGTCGCGCAGCGCAATCTTCGCCGGAAAAGCTGCGAGCGTGGCGGTCTTCCTGTTCGTGGTCGAGCTGCTCGTGGTGCCTGTGGTTGCGGTCCTGTTCTCCATCGACCTGCTCAAGCACGGACTGCCGCTGCTGGCGATCGTGCTGGCAGCCACGCCGGGCATCGCGTTCACCGGCACGCTGTTCGGGTCCATGACGGTGCGCACCCGGGCGCGCGACCTGGTTCTCGCGAGCGTGATGTTCCCCCTGCTGCTGCCGACGCTGCTGGCGGCTGTGGCAGCGACCCGTGAGCTGTTTGGGGGTGCACCGTTCGACGAGCTGACCGACTACCTGCTCCTGATGGTGGTCTTCGATCTCCTGTTCGGTGTGGGCGGGCTGTCGATGTTCGGGGCACTCATCGAAGGTTGAAAGTGGTAGGCTACGCTCGATGCGTCTCGGTCTCATCGGTCCGGCCAAGCGCAATCCAAAAGTTCTCCGCGAAAGAGCGGAGTTCGTGTTGGATGAGCTTCGAGCAGACCGCGCCGTGTATCTCGGCGTGGACGGCGCGCTCGATGACGTCGTCAAGCATTGGGCCCACGAGCTGGTAAAGGGCGATCCGTCGGATTCCGCAGTCTGGCAGAGGGCCGCCCAGTCCTGTGCCAACGCGTCGGCCCAGCAGATCAACGCGTTTCTGTCTGCCGAGCGTCGACGCCAGCAGCTCAAGCAGCTCGAGTGCCTGCCCCATGCCAACGCGCGCACGATCGAGCTGTTCGAGAGCGTGGTCGCCGTGCTGATCCACGACAAGGCATTGCTCGACGAGGAGGACATGCTGCCCGCATCGATCCTCGTCTTCGGACGTAGTGCAGAGCCGGTGATCCACAAGATCGGTCTGCGATGCTTCCTGAGTCCGGGTCCGGTCACACACCCCAGCGGCGGCGTGGCCCTTCTCGCAGAGGAAGAGGACGGCAACGTCCGAGCGTCGCTCTACGGCATCGATGGAAGCGTGGTCAAGAGCGAGGTGGTGGCGCAACCCAACCGCGGGGCGCGGATGACGGTGCAGGGGGGCGCCGCGTCGTGAGCCGCGCTACCGTGGCCGTGTTCGGCGGGAGCTTCAATCCGCCGCACGTGGCGCACGTGCTGGTGGCAGCCTACGCCCTGAGCGTATGCGGGATCGACCGGTTCCTCGTGGTGCCGACGTTCATCCACCCGTTCGCAAAGCCACTCGCGCCATTCGACGATCGCCACGAGATGTGCCGCATCGCGTTCGGCTGGATCCCGGGTGTCGAGATCTCGCGCGTCGAGCAGGAGCTGGGTGGGCAAAGCCGAACCTTGCGAACCTTGCGCCACCTCGCCGAGCAGCACCCCGACTGGTCGCTCCGTTTGGTGATCGGCGCTGACGTGATCGCGGACGCACCTCGGTGGTTCGGATTTGAAGAGATTCGGCAGCTCGCTCCGCTGATTGTGCTGGGTCGAGTCGGGGTGAACGAGCCCACGGCCCAGGCAGCTGGCGTGTTCCCTGACATCTCGAGCACGCAAGTCCGTCAAGCGATCCAAGAAGGTCGCCTCCAGGACGTCCGAGCCCTCATGCCGTGGCGCGTGGTCGACTACATCGTGTCGCGCGGGTTGTACGTGGCAGCCGGCCCATGAAGGTTTTCATCTTCGGCGCGGGAAAAGCTGGCACGGGCGTGGCCCGCGGGCTTCAGCGCGCCGGGTGGTCCGTAACCCTGCGGGCAGCACGTCGGGGTCTACCGCGACGCGTAGATGCCGATGTCGTGATTATCGCAGTGCGTGATGGACGGATCCCGGGGGTGGCAAAAGAGATGTGCGGGGTCGTGCCCCAAGAAGCAGTGGTGCTGCACCTGGCAGGCGGCCTGGGTCCAGAGGCACTCGATCCGCTCCGGGGACACTGCAAGGGGGTGGGGCAGCTCCACCCGCTGCTCGCCTTTGCAGACCTGCGTCGGGCGCCAACCCTTGCCGGTGCGTTCGCGCATTGTTGCGGGGATCGGGCTGCGATTTCGATGGGGCGAACGATGGCGAAGGCAATGGGGATGCGGCCGGCCACGATCCGTGGGTTGGATCTGGGGGCATATCATGCGGCAGGCGGGCTGGTAGCCGCCGGGGCCGTGGGTCTGGTGCAAGCGGGCGTGGAAGTGCTGTCGGCTTCTGGCGTAGATCCGAGGCGAGCGGCACGAATGCTCGCGCCCCTGCTCCGGAGCGTAGCGGAGAACGTGGCGAATCTCGGGCTACCTCGGGCCCTGTCCGGCGTGGTTCGTCGAGGTGACCTTTCGCGTGCAAGAGCGCATCTGGGCGCGATTGAGAGGGGGTCAGCCTCTCACGTCGCGCTGTACCGCGAGGTGCTCAAGGCGCAGCTTCCCTTGGCTCAGGAGCTTGGGGAGGCAGCCCCGGGAGACCTGAAGCAGCTGAGCCGATGGGTGAATCAGGCGAGCCGGTGGGCGTCTGGGGCGAGATCTGACAGGGTGGATGGTGGAAGTAGCATCCGCGGGCGCTGAAAGGGTGTACAACCATTGATTGTGGGTTTCTTGCTCGATACCTTTGGACCTGAACGGGGTTGACACGTGAAGGCTTGGTCACGGAATTTCAGGTTGAGATGGTTGGCGTGGGTGGTGGTGATCCTGTGCATCGCCGGGCCGGCGTCAGCGGACGAATCTCTGCTGATGCAGGCCGCCAAGGCGTGGGACGCCGCGGACCTTAACACTGCGGGGCAGCTGTACGAGAAGGCACTTAATCAGGGCGGGCTCTACCCATCGGACGTGCTGGTCGCCTATTCGAGGCTGGGCACGGTGCAAGCGGCCATGGGCCAGCAGAACGCAGCGCTCAGCTCGTTCCGGGTAGCGGCAGCGCTCGATCCTGCTTTCGAGTTGCCGTCCGAGGCAGGCCCCAAAGCCAAGCAGATCTACAAGAAAGCTCGCCAGGAGGCAGGCAAACAGGGAGGAAAGCTCGAGGTCACCGCAGAGGTGCCGAGCTCCAGCCAGCCTGGCCAGTCCTTCACTGTCACGGCCCACTTGCCAGAAGCGTTCGTGCCCCTGATCGACTCGGTCGGCATCAGCGTGCGCGACCCTTCGGTCCCCAGCATGAAGGCCTTTACGGCCAAGAAGCCCGCGGCGTCGCAAGTGACATTCGATGTGCCGGGAAAGACTTCGATTTCCGGCGCAAGCCTGCTCGTTCGCGTCGATGCCCTTGACCAGCATGGAAACCGCTGGGCGTCCAATGAATCGCGCGTGAAGGTGGACCAGAAGAACGCTGCTGGGCCGATCGTGTCCAAGGAGCCGTCCCCCTTTGACGACGAGGACAAGGACAAGGAGAAGGACAAGGGCAAGTCCAAAGGCGGCGGGTTCTGGTCATCGCCGTGGCCTTGGGTGATTGGGGGGGCCATCGTTGTCGGAAGTGTGGCAACCTATTTCATGACCCGGCCGTCGGATGAGGTGAACGTCACCGCACCGCAGTGGCGCTAGTTTCGAGTGTGGGAGCATGGCTCAAGGCGGTTCGTCCAATCAAGTTGTCGAGCTTTCCGCAAGCGAGTTGAGCAGTTCCTCAGCCAGCTCCGCCGCGCAGGGCACGTACTTTCTCGGCCGCTATCGGGTGGTCGACGAGATCGGCGTGGGCGGGATGGCGAGCGTGCACCTGGCGCGCATGGACGGCGCCGGTGGATTCCAGAAGTGGGTGGCCATCAAGAAAATCCATCCGCACCTGATCGAGGACGAGCAGTTCATCAACATGTTCCTCGACGAGGCGCGGATCGCTGCGCGCATCTCGCATCCGAACGTCGCGCAGGTCTTTGACCTGGGCAAGCACGAGAACACGTACTGGATCGCGATGGAGTACCTCCATGGCGAGCCGTTGCGC
Organism: Deltaproteobacteria bacterium; assembly: GCA_016218915.1. Taxonomy (GTDB): domain Bacteria; phylum Myxococcota_A; class Polyangia; order Polyangiales; family Polyangiaceae; genus JACRCQ01. The sequence continues at coordinate 64,455 of JACRCQ010000058.1, read as the reverse complement.
GAGGTGATGCGCTACGCCGAGGAAATCGGCCAGCCGATGGCGCCGGAGCTTGCGGCGCGGGTGATCGCAGACGCAGCCGAAGGTCTTCATGCCGCGCACGAGCTGCGGGGCAAGGGCGGCGAGACGCTGAACCTGGTGCACCGGGACGTGACGCCGCACAACCTGTTCCTCACCTACGACGGCATGGTCAAGGTGGTGGACTTCGGCATTGCCAAGGTGTCGGGCAGGCTGTCGAGCACGCGTGCTGGAACCCTCAAGGGCAAGCTCGCCTACATGTCACCTGAGCAGGTGCGCGGCAGCGAGATCGATCGTCGCACCGACATCTTCGCCCTCGGCGTGGTGCTCTGGGAGCTCACGGTCGGCTCGCGCCTCTTCCGCATGGAGAGCGACCTGGAGACCCTCGAGAAGGTGCAGGCGTGCATCGTTCCTCCGCCTTCCACCGTGCGCCAGGACTACCCGGTGGAGCTCGAGTCGATCGTGATGCGCGCCCTGCAGAAGCGCGCCGATCAGCGCTACCAGTCTGCACGCGAGCTGTCGCGCGCCCTGCAGCAGTACCTGATGCGCTCCGGCAACTTCATCGGCCACGAAGAGGTCGCCGCGTACGTGACCCAGATCTTCGGCGATCGGATCCGCAAGCGCGAAGCCCATCTGCGCTGGGCCGCAGAAGTCACGCAGACCGTGTCGCTCGACGACATCCGTCGAGGGGGAGCCGAATCGGGCAGCGCGCCGATCGACGAGATCTCGGTGGTGTCCTACGACGACGACTCGAGCCTCGGGGCAGAGACATCGCCGGCAGTTCCGTCGCAGAACATCCGCGCGACGCGGCCGGAAGGAGGGCAGCCACCTGTGTCCGGTCCGACTCCGATCTCCCGATCCCAGGTGCAGGCGTCGAACCAGCAGCAGCCGGCGCCGCGTCAACCCGCAGCTCCAGCCCTTCCGCCGGCCCATGGAATCCATCTGCCTGCGCCGCGCGTTCCCCAGGCCCTCGCGCAGCAGCCGGCCAAGTCCGTGATGATCAGCGCCACTCCGCCGTCGTCCCCCAACTACCCCTACCAGGAGGGCGAGGAAGAAGAAGAAGAGGAGATCGCGACCGTCGTCGTGCCCTCTCGTCTGGCGCTCGAGCAGGGACCAGGCGGCCCCATGCCTGCGGCTGGAATGCCTGCTGCCGGAATGCCTGCGGCGGGTTCACCTCCAACCGGCTTTGGCGGAGCGAAGCGCACGATGATGGGCGGGTTTGCCGCAAGCCCGCAGTCGATGCCGTCGAATCAGCCGACGCTCCCGCCCAACCAGCAGTTCGCCCAGCAGCAGATGCAGCAGCACCTGCAGCAGATGCAGTTGCAGCAGCAGCAACAGATGCAGCAACAGATGCAGCAGCAGCAGGCGATCCAGCAGATGCAGATGCAAGCGCAGCAGCAGCAGATGCAGGCGCAGCAGATGCAAGCCCAGGGCTTCTATCCGGACCAGCAGCAGTTCGGACCCCAGAGCATGCAGGGTCCCCAGTCGCGCGGCGGCTTCGTCCCCCCAGGGGTGCAGCAGCAGCCCATGGGCATGCAGGGGCAGCAGGACTTCGGCATGCAGCAGGGTGGCTACCCGCAGCAGGTCATGGCCCGCCCGACCGATGAAACCATGCAGCTGCAAGCGCAGCGGTCCAATCGCATGGTCTACCTCGCTGCCGGTGTTGCTACGTTCTTCGTGGTGATCGGCTTGGCAGCCGTGCTTCTTTTGCGTGGAATCCTCCCCGCCCCGGCGCCGGCCGGCTCGACTTCCTCTCCTGTTGCGTCCTCCACCGCGCCGTCCACGGCTCCGGTGCAATCCACTGCGGCTGCGCTATCTGCCACGGCTCCGGTCGCGTCAGCAGCTCCGCCGGCTACGAGCGCGCCGCCCACTTCGACGACCAAGACGGCCAAGGGCACGACCACCGTCCCTGGTCCGCTTCCCACCTCGACGGCGACGCCAACCGCAACCGCAACGGCGACCACACCGCCCGGCAAGGAAGAGCCAGGCTATCTCACGGTCGTGTGCAGTCCTTTCTGCGACTCCGTGGTGGCTGGCGGACGCAATCTCGGCCCCTCGCCTGTCGTGCACGTCTCGCTTCCGCCAGGGCAGTACCGGGTGACTCTCAAGCGGGAAGGCGGCACGACCAAGGTGATCCCTGCCATCATCGTGTCGGGCCAGGTCACGTCTCACCGCGTGTCGATGAACTGAACGACCATGCGCAAATCTTCTCTTACTCTCTCTTTCGGCGTCCTGCTCCTCGGAGTCGGCGCGTCGGTCGTCGCCTCGTCCACGTTCTCGTGTGCGGGCAACAAGACCGTCGACGTCGCGCTCGAAGATCCAGAAGGACTGCGATCGAAGTCCAAGTATGTGCAGCTCGCGGTCTTCCCGGATCAATGCCCGCCCGACGATCAGTTGGCAAACGGCATCGTCACCGGTGCGATCAAGCAGCAGACGATTCCGGTGGACGGCGCGTTCGCGGACATCGGCGACATCAAAAAGGCGAAGTACGGGTTCGCGGCGTTGCTTCGACAAGACGATTGCGCGGTGGTGGGATTCGGCTGCACGCCCGTGGACCTGGAGAAGCACGTTCACATCACCATCCAGATGGCGCCTGTACTGCCAAAGCCTGTTGGAGCCTGCGACTCGTCCAAGGGACAGGTCTGCAACAACGGCGTGTGCGGGGCACCGCTTCCCGAAGGCGGGCCAGGTGACACCGGCACACCGGACGGCGATGCTGCGGATGGCGACTCCGGGCTGTCGTGTACGCTCACGCTCGTGCAAGGCGCGGGCAAGGAGTTTCAGACCAATAACGCGAATCCGACGGTGAGCGGTCCGGTCGCGGTCGCAACTCCCTCGGGCTTCCTCGCGGTATACCGCGAGTCGAACGCGACCAAGTCCGATGCCATTCGCTTGCCGATCGACGACAACGGCGCCCCGGGGCAGAGAGTCCTCGACTCGCTCACTGCCTGTCCGACCAGCATGGCGTCAGACGGAATCACAGCGGGATGGAACAGCCTGGCCGACGCGGGCGTGATGGCGGTCGCGTCTCCCGCATGCGGCGACGCAGGCGATGTGAGCGCTGTGTTCACGTCGTTCAGCGCAGACGGCAAGAAGACCAACTCGGTCACGCCCTCGCCGTTGCCATATGAGCTCAAGTTCCAGAACGTCAACGGAACGGCTCCGGCGCCGAACGACTTCGCGTTCATGCTCGCAGCGCTCGAGAAGAAGCCTGACTTCCACCCGCAGATCTTCTCCGTGGATCCCACCTCGTTGGCCGCCACCTACGGAAACCCGGGCGTGACCGACCCAGCGACCTTCATGCGCGTTGCCACTGCATCGAAGATCGTGGCCGTGGCGTTCGACAAGGCAGGAGACGGCGGCCCTGGGCCGGTCAACTTCTACGTGGCTGCACCCAACAACAGCTTCATCACCGCGACCTACACGAGCTCGACCACAGCAGCGGTTGCTGCCTGGGAAGACAAGGCGATCCTCGTGGTGCCCACCGCCACGGGCCTGGAATGGGTCGTGCGCAACAACGCCGGGGTGGACATCAAGAAGGGCACGCTCGCCAAGACCGGCGTGACCGCTGTGGACGCCATCGCGCTCAACGGCCACTTCATCGTGGTTGCAGCCGGATTCAAGGAGATCTCGCTCTTCCGGTTCGACATCACCGAGAGCGGCATCACCGCCCCGGCCAGCCCGATCGTGCTGCCGAGCACTGCTCTGGGATCCACCTCGCTCGACAAGTTCGACGGCACCATGATGTCCGTGGCCGGGGCGCGCAACCGGGTGATGATCACCTGGCTCAACAAGGCCGGACCTCTCGGCGAAGGCGCCTCTCCTGGCGGCTACGTGGTCCTGCAATGTGATGGCTGACCTTCGCCGGGGTCGCGCAGCTTCCAGTCCAAAGCGGCGAGCATCAGCGCCCATCCGCCTGCACGTCACCGGCCTGGCCGGGGGCGGCGACGGGCTCGCGCGCTCTGAAATTGACGGGCGATCGCGCATGATCCTGGTGCCTGGGGCAGCGCCGGGCGACGTCGTGGATGCAGAGCTGCTCCAGGCGCAAGCCACGCTCCGCGCTCGCATCGTGCGCATTGTCGAGCCGTCGCCGGATCGCGTCCCGCCCCCCTGCCCCCATGCCGAGCGCTGCGGCGGCTGCGATCTGATGCACCTGTCGATCGATGCGCAGCGCCGTCATCGGGAAGAGCTGGTCCTGCAGAATCTCGCGCGCGTGCCCGGGCTCGATGGGCTCTCTGCGATCGTGCGTGTGCACCATGCTGACGACACCGAGCGTTATCGCAACCGGATCAGGCTCGGAGCGCAATCCGTTCGGGGAGGCGTGGTCGTGGGCTACCGGGCGCCGCGGAGCCACGATCTGATCGAGGTCGACACCTGCCTGGTTGCGAACCCGGCGATCGAAGCAGCACTGCCGCACCTCTCCACGTGGCTTGCGGGATCGTCCGGATCTGGCGAGCTGACCTTGCAGATCGGCGCAGGCGGATTGCCGGCAGTGGCGCTTCGATGGAAGGGAGAGCTTGCGGCCGGAGTCTTTGCGGGCGCGGAACGTCATGTCCATGCTGGACGCTGGGCTGGCGCTGAGATCTGGATCGAAGGGTCCAAGGAGCCTGCGGTGATCGGAGATCCGTCGGGCGTGAGCCGTGCCGTCGACGGATTGCCGCTGCTGACGTCAGCAGGGGGATTCACCCAGGCGCACGAGGCGATGAGTGCGCGGCTGGCCGCACGCGTGGCAGAAAGCGTGCCCGAAGCTGCGAGCACGCTGGAGCTGTTCTGCGGAGCTGGAAACCTCACCCTGGCGATCGCACGAAGAACGGACAAGCTCGAGGCGGTCGAGGGAGATGCTCGCGCGATCGAGGCTGCGCGCAAGAACCTGGCAGCAAGGGAGCTGCGCGCGAAGCTGGTCTGCGCTGATGCGAACCACGTGCAGATCCCTTCCTCGGTGCGGGTGGTGGTCCTCGACCCTCCGCGCGTCGGAGCGCCGGACGCATGCAAACGGATCGCGGTCAGCCGGGCACGAAGGGTGGTGATGGTCTCGTGCGATCCTGCAACGCTCGCCAGGGACCTCGGCTTGCTCCAGGGTGAAGGGCGACGGTGGCACGCGGTGTCGATCGATCTTTTTGAGATGTTCCCCCACACGAGCCACATCGAGACGCTGGTGGTGTTGGATCGCCGCGTGGAGACGCGAGCATGATCACCCGCGTCGACGAGCGCTTGCGCCGAGAGGCGGAGCGGTACTCGTTCCGGTTCGGGTGCGAGGCCTGCATGGCGTACGACCCGGATCGACGGGCCTGCGCCCACGCCTATCCCAACGGAGACCACCTCGACGTGGACCTCTCCAAGGTCGAGAAGGTGGTGTTCTGCAAGGAATTCGAGGTGGGGTGATGACGAGCCAGCGCAGCCACCCCCCTGCCCTGTTCAAGCTGGTCGAGCGGACGGTCCGGGAGGAGGGGTTGATCGAGCGGGGTGACACGGTTCTGGTGGGCGTGTCCGGTGGGCCGGACTCGATCGCCTTGGCGCATGTGCTGTGGCGGCTACGGGAGCGTCTCGGTTTTGAAGTATCTGCGCTCGGGGTGGACCATGGGCTGCGGGCAGAAGCCGGCTCGGAGTTGGAGCAGGCGGCCGGGGTGTTGGGTTCGTGGGGCATGCAGTTCGAGACCGTGCGTCTGAGCGTGGGGAGGGGGGCGAATCTGATGGCCCGGGCCAGGGAGGGGCGTCTGGGGGCCCTGCGACATGCGGCAGAACGGCTGGGGGCAGCCCGGATCGCCCTGGGCCACCACGCGGACGACCGCGCGGAAACGGTCTTGATCCGGCTCTTGCAGGGGTCAGGGCCGGCAGGGGTCGCTGCGCTGCCCCCTCAGGCTGGGGACCTGATCCGTCCATTGATCCGGGCGAGACGCTCGGACGTGATGCGGCACCTGGAGCGTCATGGGGTCCCCTACTCGACCGATCCAACCAACGAGGACCGACATCATTTACGGGTTTCCGTTCGGCTGGACGTGATGCCGGTGTTGGAGCGGCTGTCGCCTCGGATCGTGGAGCATCTGTGCGATCTCGCAGACGATCTCGGCGCCTTGGGGCTTCCGAGCCCGACCCCTGCGCTCAAACGAGCCCAGCTTCAGGCCATGGCCCGGGCGGCGGAGGGGGGCAGGTCGATTCGCGTGGCGCTTCCGGGCGGAAGAACGGCTCGATTCGATCCAAAGGCAGGGTCGATCGTGATCGAAGCGCGCCCTCGGGCATCGAAGCGAGCACCCCCAATCGTTCCCCCAGAAAAATGAGCATGATCGATAAGTCGACGTCTTGCACAACTGGTGGCAGACTCCATCATTAGCTCGCAAGGGCGTATGGTTGCCCCCTGAGGCTCACGTGAAGCAATCGCACAAGACACTTCTTCTCTGGGTTCTGCTGATCCTGATGTTCCTGGCGATCTGGCAGTTCGTCAGCCAGGACACGACCAAGGCCGCGCAGGTTCCTTTCAGCGACTTCATGGCGCTTGTCAAAGCCAAGCCCGAGGAAGCCCACGTCGAAAGGGTCGCCATCAAGGACAAGGAGTACACCTTCGAGGTCTACGACCCGGTCTCCAAGCAGCGCAGCCGCAAGGTCACCCTCGGCCCGATCGCCGACACCGACATGACCAAGGCGCTGGTCGACCACAACGTCAAGCTCACCTTCGAGAAGGAAGAGAGCAGCCCGTTCTGGTCGAGTGCGCTGGTCACCATCCTGCCGATGATCTTCCTGCTGGTCATGTTCTACCTGTTCATGCGTCAGCTGCAGGCAGGCGGCGGCAAGGCCATGAGCTTTGGCAAGTCCAAGGCCCGGATGCTCAACGAGAGCCAGAACAAGATCACGTTCGCAGACGTGGCTGGTATCAACGAAGCCAAGGACGAGCTCGAAGAGATCATCGCGTTCTTGCGGGATCCCAAGAAGTTCCAGCGCCTGGGGGGCAGGATTCCCAAGGGCGTGCTGATGATGGGACCTCCGGGCACAGGCAAGACCCTGCTCGCCCGTGCCATCGCTGGAGAGGCTGGAGTGCCGTTCTTCTCCATCTCCGGCTCGGACTTCGTGGAGATGTTCGTGGGCGTGGGCGCAAGCCGCGTGCGCGACCTGTTCGAGCAGGGGAAGAAGCACGCGCCGTGCATCATCTTCATCGACGAGATCGACGCTGTGGGGCGTCATCGAGGAGCAGGGCTGGGCGGCGGCCACGACGAGCGCGAGCAGACGCTCAACCAGCTGCTGGTGGAGATGGACGGCTTCGAGTCCAACGAAGGCGTGATCATCATCGCTGCCACCAACCGTCCTGACGTTCTCGACCCTGCCATCTTGCGCCCGGGCCGTTTCGACCGGCGCATCACCGTGCCCCGTCCTGACGTGGTCGGGCGCGAGGGCATCCTCAGGGTGCACACCAAGAAGGTGCCCCTGGGCGACGACGTGGATCTGGACATCCTGGCGCGAGGAACGCCTGGATTCGTGGGTGCTGACATTGAGAACCTCGTGAACGAAGCCGCGCTGCTGGCTGCCCGCCAGGACAAGGACAAGGTCATGATGCGCGACTTCGAGATGGCCAAGGACAAGGTGCTCATGGGTAGTGAGCGCAGGTCCATGGTCATGAGCGAGCAGGAGCGTCGCATCGCTGCCTGGCACGAAGCCGGCCACACGCTGGTGGGCATGTTCGTGGAGGGCAACGACGAGGTGCACAAGGTATCGATCATTCCGCGCGGCTCAGCGCTGGGTGTCACGCAGTTCCTGCCGACCGAGGATCGTCACATGATGACGAAGAAGCAGGCGCTGGCGCGCATCGCGATGGCCCTTGGCGGTCGAAGTGCCGAGGAGCTTGCGTTCGGCGAGATCACCACAGGCGCATCGGACGACATCCGTCGCGCCACGCAGATCGCCCGCATGATGGTGTGCGAGGTGGGCATGAGCGAGAAGCTCGGCCCGGTGAGCTACGGCGAGCGCGAGGAGAGCATCTTCCTCGGGCGCGAATTTGCGCAGCATCGCCCTGACTACTCGAACAACACGGCGATCGACATTGACGACGAGATCAAGCGCATCGTGGAAGAGGCGCATCAGCGCGCGCTGTCGATCCTCAAGGAGCGACGCGAGGTGCTGGATCGCGTTGCCAACGCGCTGCTGGTGCGCGAGACCCTCGATCTGGAGGAGATCCGTGCATTGGTAGAAGGGCGCGAGCTGCCGACGCGAGAGCGCGTGGTCATCCCGACCTGGGCGGAGCGTGCGCAGCAGTCCAAGGAGAAGCGGCGCCCTGCGAGCATCTTCGGCGCGCCCAAGCCTGCCACCTCTGGTTGATCCCCATGCCTGCAGCCCTGACGTGGGTCTGGCGTTCCCTTGCCGGGCCCATGGCTGCTTTACTCATCGCCCCCTTTGCGTCGGTCGAGCTTGGCACCGAGCCATCGCGCCCTTCCCCGTCCCTGGGGCTGGCAACGCGCAAAGAGCTGGGCGACGACCTGCAGGTCGAGGCCGCACAGCCGCTCCCCACGCTCGGCACGCTGTTCAACACGCACTCGGGCGAGGCAGTGCCCCTGTCTGCAGAGGAGCCGTCACCAGAGCGCTTTGCGACGTTCCTGGAGGACCGGGTCACAGGCAGCAGCACAGCCATCGACCCTGTGCTGCTCGGTCTGCTGCGCAAGCTTGCAAAGGACCGGCCGCCGGCTCGCATCGACATCGTGTCCGGCTACCGGAGCTGGAAGCTGAACGAGCAGCTCAGGAAGAAGGGGCGTCGCGTGGCCTCGCACAGCCAGCACTCGCTCGGCAATGCGGTCGACTTTCGAATCGAGGGCATGACCACAAAGCAGCTGCGTGAAGCGATCGAGGACGGCGGCTGGAACGGCGGCATCGGCTACTACCCGAACGCCAACGACCGGTTCGTGCATGCTGACGCTGGGCCCAAGAGGCACTGGGTGGGACACTAGGTGGTGCGGCCAGCTGCAGAGGAGCATCTCGTCCATGAGCGACTCGACATCCGACACAAGGCCCGGCTCCGTCTGCCATCTGGAGTGGTTCATCAACTCCAGGTGCGACTACACATGCAGGCGATGCGTTCCGGAAGCATCGGTGCAGGACAAGCCTGACCTCGGGCTCGAAGCGTGCGCAGAGGCGCTTTACTCCTTCGTGAGCTTTGCCGAGGAGACCGCTCGCGACGCGCATATCACCTTCTATCCGCGCCAGGCCGAGTTCACGGACCCGTTCCTGACCATCCTCGACACGGTCCGGGATCTGAAGACGCGAGGGCTCGTCAAGCACGTGGCCTGTGCGATCCGCGGAGATGTGCCGAGCGACAAGATCAAGCTGTTCCGCAACGCCCAGGTGGACGCCTTGCGCCTGACCATCGACGGGCCAGAAGCGGTGCAAGACGAGCTGCGCAGGCGAGGGAGCTTTCAGGACACGCTCGCAGCCATGCGAGAGGCGAGAGACAGCGGAATCCTCGTCATTCCCCTGGTGATCCTGGTGGAGCACAACGCGCCCCACGTGGTCGACACGATGCGGATGATGCTCGATGAGGGGTTTGACAGGCTCGTGCTGCAGGTCGGAATTCGCGGAGATGTGGGCGGCGCAGGCACTCTGGCGGGCCATCATCCGGATCCGGAGAGCCCCTGGAATCAGCTGCTCCTGGCGAGCGAATACCGGGCAGTCCTGGTGGAGGCTCTGAACTTCCTCGATTCGGTCCGGGATCGGCACGAGGAATTCCGCACGCGGTTCATCCTCGCCAACCCGATGTACGCCCGGCTGCTGTTCGAGCTGGGTCGCGCAAGGGAGTACGATCAGCTGGCTGCCGCACAGGCCCGCGCAAGCGTGCTCCCGTTCGCATTGAAGCCGGACGGCGCTGTGGTTGCCCAGCAGCAGCTGCCCGAGATAGGGGCATTTCCGGGCGGATCCTTCAAGAAGATGTTCGAGACGTTCCACCCGCTGCGATGGTTCCGGGGAGCGACGCAGCAGGACGACTACATGGCCGTCAAGCAGAGCGCCTTTGGGAAGTGCTCCTCATGTCCGGTGCGCTCGCACTGCAAGCCCATGCTGGTCGGCGTGCAGGACCGCAGGCTGTTCTACCATCCTGACGTTCATTGCTGGGTGGGCGAAGGTGCTGTCGATTCCGGGCAGGCCTGAGCACCCTGCGCCTCGAACCGAGCCATGGTGGCCAGTCGGGCGTCCTTCCTCTCGCGGGCGAGCTCCCGGGAGCTGAGCAGCGCGGACAGCAGGACGACCAGCCCGCCGAGCACGAACACCCCTTCGATTCTCCCGGCCAGCAATACCCAGGCACCGACGAGGGGGCCCAGGAGACGTGCGAAGCCGTTGATGAACAGGACCATACCCTGGTAGCGGGCCGTGTCGCTTCCCAGGGGCGCGAAGTGATTCACGCCCAGCTGCCACCAAAGGATCCACGACCCTCCCATCACCGTGCCACGCACTACGCGAGCCAGCGATGCGACTGCAAGAGCCATCGGAGGGGACCATGCCATGATCGCAGGCGTGGCAGCGAGCAGCAGTGGGTCCAGCCCCCATCCCAGACGGATCCAACGCCAGGACTGCCAGGGATTCGTGCGATCGATCCAGCGTCCGATGATACCCGTGGAGAAGAAGGCGACAATTCCCGGGATCCCGTGGACCAGAAGCGTGGACACGAGGTAGGTGCACTTCAAGTCCTTGGTGGCCAGCACGGGAATGAACGAGGCAAAGATCATCCCGCCAAAAGAGTAGAGCAGCCCGATTCCGAGGTAGCGCCTGAAACGGTCGTCTCGCTTGCCGATGTCCCAGGCTTCCCGCAAGGGGCGCCCCAGGCCCTGCACGAGGCTCGAGCGGGTCTCGACTTCGCCGCGCACGCGAATGGTCGAGAAGGCCAGGACCCCAATCGCCCATAGCGCGCCCGCTGCAGCGAGCTGCGCAGGGATCATGCGCTCCGCGGTCTTTGGCGCCTGATCCAGGAGCCAGGCGGACAGCAGGCAAGAGGCCAGGAAGGTGACTGAGCACCACCCGCGAATGGTGCCGGTTGCGGCTCCCCGATGGGTGGCTGGATAGTTCGAGCGGATGATGGCAGTCATGGCCGGGCTGGCGACGTTCTCGAACAGGGCCCCGAGCCCGGACAGGGTGAGGAACAAGAACACGTTCCTGGTCATGGCCATTCCGAAGCAGGTGCCTGCGCACACCAGACCTGGAACGACGACCCAGGGCATCTTGGGTCGCTCTGCCATCGCCCCGCCCAGGTAGAGCACGAGGAACATCCCGATGCTGGAGATGGTCATCTGCAGGACCATCTGCCAGCTGGGGCCGGACAGGGCCTTGAGCGCCATCATGGGTGCATTGGCGAGGATTCCGGCAGCGGCAGCGTTCAGAAGCGCATAGACGAGATGGCGACGGAAGGTGGGGAGGTACTCGGCAGGCAGAGGTGTGCCTGGGCCAGAGTCACGCATCTAGAACTTCCCGCGAAGGGAGACACCGTAGGTTCGCGGCGTGCCTACGAAAGCCGAGCCGTTCCTGACACCGTTGAACACGGTCGAGAAGTAGTCGGTGTCGAGGATGTTCTTGACGAAGGCCGCGACGCGAATGCTCTTGGTGGCGTCGTAGAACATCCAGAGGTCCCAAAGCGCATAAGCAGGCAGCTTGAAGCTGTTCTGCTCGTTGCCATAGAAGCTGGAGTAGTAACGCACTTCAGTCCCTGCTCCCATGTCGAAGGGGGCTTTGCCTTCGACGCCGGCGGACAGGATCTGGTTGGAGATGAAGGGGATCTTGTTGCCCTGCAGCGCCGGGTTGGCGTAGTAGCGCCCGATGATCGGGTCTCGATGGGCAAATCCCGCGTAGACCGTCAGCGGTCGAATGGGTCGGACGCGCACGTCAGTCTCAACTCCGCGAATGCGCCAGTCACCGACGTTCTCTTGCAGCTTCGTGCCGGGGTTCATGGCCACGATGTCGAAGCGGTCCAGCTCGTAGAGGACCGCGGTCATCTCCAGGGTCTTGCGCCACAGCAGCGCCTTGGCGCCGACCTCGATGCTCCGGCTGGATTCCGGGCGTACGTCGGCGAACTGCGTGTTGTTCACGGCCCGAAACACGGGGGAGAATCCCTGTCCGCGGTTACCGAAGAGATTCAGCTTGTGGTCCGCGCTCCGAAGCACGGCCACGCTCACGCCCGCACTGGGGCTGAAGGCGGAGTCGCTGCGCTCGGCTCGTTCGCCGGTCGCTGGGTTCTCCTGGGTCCGGCTGAACCAGTCCGATCGTGCCCCACCGGACACGAACACGCGATCCGCGATGGCCAGCTGCGCGCGAGCGAAGCGGCCGACGTCGTGCTCGAACGTGTTGCGCTTCGACTTGTCGGAATACACCCACGTGCTGCTGCCCGGCTCCTGACGGGTGAGATAGTCGATCGGAACCCCTCGCGTGTACCTCCCTCCGGTCGCAGCGAACTCCGCCTGCGTCGTGATGTCCGTGGAGGTCATGTCATAGGTCAGGTACTCGTAGCTTGCCCCTGCGTTGAGCGACCCTGCCAGCTCTGGTGTCAATCGACCTTTCAGCTCCAGCTCGGCCTCGGTGAACGTGGAGATCTCCAGGGAGCGGCGATTACCGGTGAAGCGGGCCATGATGGTACCCGTGTCAGGACGGTCGTCAGGACGGCCGATTTTCCAATCGGTGTCCCCTCGCCAATAGGCAGCGGTCAGCTTGGTGGTGATGTTCTCGGACCAGGCGCGCGTGTGACGGGCTCCGAGGCGTGTCTCCAGCAGATCCAAGGAGTTCTGGTCGGGAATCCCGTAATTTGCATTGCGCGGCACGCCGGGCAGGCGATGACCTGCGTTATCGACCGGCACGGGCGAGACGTATTCTTCGGCGCCAGTGAAGAATCCGCTGAGCAGCGTCAACGTGTCGCGAGCCGAGAGGGCGAGATTCACATGCAGATAGACATCGCCCTTCTGGCGCGCCGTGCGCGGCTGCCATCCTCCGGTCTGGTTGTACGAGCCCGCGATGGAGTAGGTCGACAGCTTGGTTCCGGAGATCGGCTCACTGCCGATCGGTCCGGAGAACTTGAGCGCGGTGCGACCATCCCGAGTCGGGTGCTCGTAGAAGGTCGACACCTCCAGCCGGTTCTCATAGGAGCCGGGGTCGGAGAAGAGCTGCAGGGCGCCTGCAAGCGCATTTCGTCCGTAGAGCCCAGACATCGCGCCCTTGACGAGCTCTTCACGCCAGATCGACTCGTAGGGGAGCGCACCAAGATAGGCAGCGCCCGAAAGCCGGCGCTGGGGAATGCCATCGAGCAAGACGAGCACATTGCCACCGCTCGTCGCATTGCCTGTGAGCCCACGCACCTCCAGGTCGGTGAAGATCGCGTTCTCCTGACGCGGGTTGAGCTTGACGCCGGAAATCTCGGTGAGCGCAGCGGGCGCGCCCTTGGAGCCTGGACGTCGCAGCCGCTCTGGTCCCACGATCTTCACGTCCGCGGGAACGTCGATCGCCTCGGTGGGTGCGCGCGTCCCGGTCACCACGACCGTGATGGCATCCCCGCTCGCAGGCTTCTTGTCCTTGTGGGGAGAGGCGGAAGGAGCGGGCGAGGCAGAGGAGGCAGGGAGCGCTGCGGAGGAGGACGGGGGAGGTGAAGTCTGTGCCCAGGCCTGGGACGAGCCGGTCGTTGCGATGGCAGCGAGCACGAACGCAGGGACGGCTCTGCTGGACCATTCCGCGACCACGTCAAGGGGTCGAGCTACCAGGGGCTTGCTGCTCATGCGAGGGGACTCAACCTCGCCAAGCTACCCAACAGGGCGGATCTCGCGTAGTTAAGTCCCGTTAACGATGCAAAGCGCAGGCGACGAAAACCGCGGTGTGCGGCTCCTCATCATCGAGGACGATGCGGACCTCGCGGCGGTTCTTCTGCGGGGTTTCCGGGAGGAAGGTTTTTCGGTCGATCGTCGGGCCGACGGGGCGAGCGGGCTGGAGGCGATTCTCGCTGCGGAGCACGATCTGGTAATTCTGGATCTCACCCTTCCGGATCGGGATGGATTGTCGGTCTGCAGCGCGGCGCGGAACGCTGGAGTGACGCTGCCGATCCTGATGCTGACCGTACGGGATTCGGTGCAGGATCGGGTGGCCGGGCTGGAGGCAGGCGCGGACGACTACCTGGCCAAGCCGTTCGTATTCGACGAGCTGCTGGCTCGGACGCACGCCCAGCTGCGAAGGGCATACAACTACGGTGGGCAGATCCTCAAGGTGGCGGATCTCGAGCTGGACTTGCTGGCGCGACGGGCCCAGCGCGCTGGAAGGAGGATCGAGCTCACGGCCAAGGAGTTCGCGCTGCTGGAGTACTTCATGCGGCGTCGAGGACAGGTCGTGACCGAGGACGACATCCTGCGAAACGTGTGGGAGACGCAGTTCGATCCTGGGACCAACGTGGTGAGGGTCTACATCCACCACCTGCGAAGCAAGGTGGATCGGGACCACGAGATCAAGCTGCTCCACACGGTACGCGGCTGCGGGTTCTGCCTGCGAGCCGAGCAGGTTCCCTAGTGTCGCTCCGCTGGAAGCTCACCCTGTGGTACGCGGCGAGCGTGACGCTGATCATGACGGCGTTCGTGGGCGCAGACGTGATCGGGCTGTCGCGCAACCTGCAGGAGCACGAGCCGAGCGCCGACATGTCGACGAGCCTTCGCGAGGCGCTCTGGGAGCACGGCTGGCTCGCGTTGATTACCATCTTCGTGGTCGCTCTCGTCGGGCACTTCGTCATCGGGCGCGCCCTGCACCCTGTGCAGGAGATGGTCTCGCTCGCGAGGACGATCACGGCCGAGGATCTGTCTCGTCGCATCCAGATCAGGAGCCGCAACGAGATCGGCGAGCTCGGCGAGACGCTCAACGGCATGATTGCGAGGCTCGAGCGCTCCTTCCAGCACATGGACCACTTCGCGACGATCGTGGCCCACGAGCTGAACACGCCGTTGGCCACGCTCAAAGGGGAGCTGGAGCTGATGAAGCGCCGCGATCGGAGCTCAGAGGAATACCGCGCGATGATCCCGCGGCTGCAGTCGCAGGTCGACCGGCTCTCCGGGCTCGTGGACAATCTCCTGCTCCTGTCTCGCATGGAGTCGCAGCGGTCGGCGTTCGAGCTCGGCCCGGTGCAGCTCGATCAGATCGTGCTGGAGACCTACGAGGAATACGAAGGATTGGCGCGCGAAGCCGGCGTGTCCCTCACGGTCGACGTGCCGGAACGAGCGACCGTGACCGGCGAGCGCGCGCTTGCCAAGCAGCTGGTGAGCAATCTGGTGGCCAACGGCATCCGGTACACGGATCAGGGCGGCAGCGTTGCCGTCACCTTGATCGCGGCCGATGCAGGGCTGGAGCTTCGGGTGGCCGACACCGGGCGAGGCATTCCTGCGGATGCGTTGCCGCACGTGTTCGAGCCGTTCTACCGCGCAGACGCTCTGCGGGAAGCTGCCACCAGCGGAGTCGGGCTCGGGCTGGCGATCGTGCGCCGGGTCGGCGATCTGCATGGCTGCACGCTGCGCGTGGAGAGCACGGTCGGCAAGGGGACCACGGTCTGCGTGGGGTGGCCGCCTGCATCAGCGGACCGGCAGGGGCCATCGCCGGACGCTACCGCTTCATCCTGAGCCAGAACCAGGCAGTACCGAGCAAGCCGATCCCTCCGCCGATCAGGAACGTGGCTTCTGGCCCCACCCGGCTCCACAGCAGATACGAGATGAACGGGGCTGGGAAGAAGGCGAACGAGCGAAGCCCCCAGTACAAACCGACCGATCGCGCGCGCACCTCGGGTGCGAAGCCCCCAGCGATCAGCGCCTTGCGCGCGGGCTCGCCCAGCTCCCGCAACCCGTTGAGGACGAACACCACGACGAGCGCTCCCATGACGGGCACGCCGACCCGTGGCAGCAGCTTGGGCAGGAACACCAGGTTGATCGGGAACAGGGCAAAGAGGGCGAACGTCAGCCCGATGAACGGCTTGGGGCTGCTGGCGCGATCCACCAGCTTGCCCATCGGCACATAGGTGACCAGCGCTGTGAGGCTCGTGACCGCCACCAGCACGCCTGCCTCCGCGTTCGAGCGCAGCAACACGCCGACCACGTAGAGCACGGCGAAGTCGCGAACGAACCAGTCGCCCCAGCGAAGCAGGATCTCGGCGGTCAGCAGCGTCCGCAGCTCCGGTGGGATCCTCCGCATGAGCTCGCGCCAGGGCACAGGCTTCGGGTCGGACTTGGGCTTCATGCGAGCGAGCAGCAGGAACTGGATGATGCTCGCCACGACCACGAGCCCGAAAGCGGCGGTGAGATTGACCCAGAATCCGACCGAGATGACGAGGCCGCCGATCAGCGGCCCGAGCACCTTGGGGAGGCGCTTCTGGATGCTCTGCATCGCGAAGGCGATGGTTCGGCGGTCCTTGGGCACCTCGCTTCCGACCACGTCGAAGGTGGCGGGGACCGACAGCGCTTCCCAGTTGGTGAGCAGGAGGGCCCCTGCGACGATGAGCAAGGGATGATGAGAGAGCAGCAGGATGCAGAAGCCTGCGAGCATGGGCGCGGCGGACACGAGCAGTGCGGTCCTGGCTCCCATCCTGTGCGCGACTGCGCCGCCGACCATGTAGCCGAACCCCTCCATCAGGTTCACCAGGGCTGCGAACAAGCCCATGTACTTGGCGGCAGCGAGCACCTGGTCCACGCCCTGGGCGGTATCCTTCAGATGGATCGCAAGGAAGCTTCGCCACACCTCTTCGGACATGCCGAGGCCGGCTGTGACGACGAGCACGGCGAGCGTGGCCCGATTGATCCCTAGCCAGCTCGCTGCATTGCGGGGTGACGTAGTATCCTGCTTGTCCACGCGCCATCTCCTCGCAATGCTACTTGGACAAGCCGCGCTCGGAAGGCAAGCTCCGTGCTTGCGCGATCTCCTCGGAAGACACCAGGGAGTCCCGCCAGCGATTGAACCATGGGTTGGCCAGATCGTTGAGCACCCGGAACGTGGGCGACACCTGCTTGAGCGCGTTCTTGCGGAATCGGATGCAGCCTCTGCATGCCTCGGAGCGGACGTCGTAGTCGCGCGGGTCGATCCGGTGCCACCATGCGAGCGCGTTCATGCCGCGGAGCAGCGGCTCGCGAAACCAGCGGAAGGGCGCGCTGCGCTCGTAGCAGAGCTGGACCAGATGCAGCGTGCAGCTGCCGCATCGCGTGATGGTCTTGGGATCGAGCGCTTCGGCGCGCCTCACGGGAATCTCCGCATCGGGCCATGATAATCGAACTCGCAGCCGCTGTGTGGCATTGACCCACCGGCATCGTGCCACGACAATGCGCGCATGAGGGTACGCGAATTGTGTGCAAGCGCGGCGCGCGCTGTCCTGGGCGCTGCATGCTGCTGCGTGGCATCTGCGGCCTGTGCACCCGGGATTGCCAGCGACGACGACATCCCGGAGACGCTGCCGTTCGATCCTGCTGCCACGCCGCCACTGCTGCCGCAACCTACCAACATCGTCGTCAATCCATCCACAGGTCGCATCGACTTTTCCCTGGCCGGTGTGGATGTACCCGAGGATTGCGCTGCGGCGCAATCGATGTCGCAGGCACAGTGCGAGTTCTACAAGTACCTCGGCGCGCTCGACGGATTCCCCACCGACATGGCGGCTACAGCTCCTGTGACCGCGCCGGTCCAGACCTCGTCGTTGCAGCAGCTCGGCAATGTGGTGGTGGTCAATGCAGCCTTGGGCGCGCAGCTGACGGACCTGCAGTTGAGCTACGACGACACAACCCGCCAGATCGCGGTGGGTGCGAAGCAGGGATGGGACGTCGGAAGCTCCTATTTCGTGGGCGTGCGCGGGTACGCGAACGGAATCCGATCGACCGAAGGAAGAAAGTTCGTGTCGTCGGTCCCCTACGTGCTCTTCAAGCTGAACGAATCGCTCACCTGCGGAGCAAAGACCGCATCGGAGCTCGACCCCCGTTGTCCCTACGCCCAGCTGCTGGCAAGTCCGCAGACCGACAGCGCCCAGCTCTTCCGCGATCTGTCTGACCTCGAATCCATCCGCCAGCTATACGGGCCGACTCTGCATCTGTGGGACACGCTCGCGCAGGTTGCCAAGCTGCCCATGGACGAAGTGGCTTCGGCCTGGGCGTTCCCCACCCACTCCGGCTCCGTGATCGAGCTCAATCCCGGCCTTGGACGCATCCCGCGCGTGGTGGGCACGTCGACCCTCGAGCTGGACTTCAAGGGCAGCGTCGACGACTCGAAGCTCACGCCCTTCTCCTTCTCGACCAAGGGAACCGTGTTCCTGCTCGACTTGACTGCGCTCGAGAAGAACGACTTCGACAAAGGCGTTCCTGCGTTCACGGTGGAGCGCACGGGCGGGGTCATCGCCCTGAAGACCGCAGCGCCGATGGTGAACGGCGATCTGTACGGCATCATCGTGACCGACGGTGTGACGAACGCGCAGGGGCTGCCGTTCGTGGCGCCGCCCATGGCTGTGCTGCTTCGCAGCCGCGGCTCGCTCGTCGACAGCGCTGGACACAGCACGGTCGAAGGTGTGGCCGACGCGGACGCAGCGCAGCTGGAGGCAGGCCGCCTGGATCTGAAGGCGTTGCTGGATGACCCGCTGTTCGTTCAGCTGACCAACCTCAAGAGGGAGAACATCGCGTATGTGTACGCCTTCAGCTTCCCGAACCCGTGAGGTCGGCGCTGCCCTGATCGGCGCGCTGGTGGCGCTGGCCGCAACGCTGCTCGCATCGCCAGCGGATGCGAGCGGCTACCTGCTGTTCGACCAGTCTGCGGAGGGCATGGGCAAGGTGTCAGCGGTGGTGGCGAGCACCAAGGAGCCGGCCGCGGTCTGGTACAACCCGGCAGGATTGTCCTTTGTGTCGGGCCACCAGATGTCGCTCACGGGGATGCTCTATCTGGTTCGGACGCGCTTCACGCAGGAGGGGACCGGAGCAGAGACCAAGGCAGACCCCACGGTTTCGCCGGCGTTCGCTTGGTTCGCGTCGGGGCATCTGACCGACCGGCTCACGCTCGGCATGGGCGTGTACTCCGCCTGGGGACTCGGGGCAGCGTGGCCGCCGACGTGGCCGGGTCGAGAAAACACAGTGCGCTCGAGCATGACCACATACACGTTCAACCCGACCGTGGCCTACAGGCTGTCGGACCATCTCAGCTTGGGTGCCGGATTCGACGCAGTGCGGGCCGTGGCTGATCTTACGAACGGATTGCCGGCGCCGATCGGAGGCTCGGTACGCGTGGGGGCAGGCGCGTGGGGATACGGCTTCAACGCGGGAATCCTCGCTCGCATCCTTCCCGACCGGCTTCATGCTGCGCTTGCCTACAGGAGCCAGGTTTCACTTTCGTTCGAGGGCAAGGCTGACTTCGACCCTGCGCGCCCCGAGTTCGCCCGCGACCTGCGCGATCAGGGCGGCACATCCTCGGCCACTCTGCCGGACATGCTCACCGCAGGCTTGATGTTCAAGACCAGGTCCGACATCGCCTTCTCCGCGGAGGCGAGCCTGATCCGATGGAGCGTGTACGACAAGCAGGTGCTGAAGTTCGATCAAGCGCCGGAAGCCGTGGCGGAGTACCACTTCAAGGATGTCGTCGTTGCGCGCTTCGGCGTGGACGGCCCGTTGGGCCGCAGCGGCGTGCGCCTTCGCACCGGGCTTATGTACGAGCAGAAGCCCAGCCGTCCGGAGTACCTGTCCCCTTCCCTGCCGGACACGCACATCCTCGACGTGGCTGTGGGCGCTGGATACGCGTCGTGCTGGTGGAAGGCGGATCTCGGGTACATCCTCGGGATGAACTGGCCGACCCGTGCCACGGGCGGCAAGGAGAGCCCGGAGGGGACGTACTGGACCACGAGCCATGTCGTATCGGTGACCTTCACAGCAAAGCTCGGAGCCGGCCCGAGAGCCGCGGGCTGGTGACGCATCCACGGCGAAGGAACATGAACGAGCGCAGCAGCGTTAGGATTCTCGTGAGACGATCGCTCCTGCTGGCCGCCATGCTGCTCGTCACGTCGTGCCGTGACGGCTCGCGCGAGACGCCTGCTCCGCAGCCCGGCGCCCCCAACACGCCCGATGCAGCCGCTGCAGCGCCTTCCGGGTCGGCGGCTCGAGCATCGGACGCAGGCTCGCAGGACTCTGGCAGCGCACGCGGCGCGGCAATGTCCGACGCCGAGCTTGGGGCCTTGATCGAGAGGCTCTCGGAGAGGCCGGGAGACTTCCCCAGCGACAACTTCGTGTCGAACGAGACTTCGTATCTCGACGTCGCGAGCGAGCTGAAGAAGGAAACGCTTCGGGGCAAGGCCTACGTCGGCGTTGGGCCGGAGCAGAATCTCACCTATCTGGCGATGATCGATCCGCCGATGGCGTACATCGTCGACATCCGGCGCGGAAACATCATCGAGCACCTCGTGCTGCGCGCATGCATGGAATCCGGCTCGAATCGAGCCGAGTTCGTGTCTGCGCTGACCGCACGCCCCGTGCCTGCGTCCCTGGTCGGCCGCGAAGCCTCCGCTTCAGCCAAGGAGCTCGCCGAGGCGTTCAGCAAGGTTGCCGGGGACGCGAGCCTCAGGGACAAGGGCGTGGAGCGATCGCTGGCGTTGATGGCGCGCTTGGGCCTGAAGCTCACCAGCGAAGACCGCAAGAGCGTCGCCAAGATCCATCAGGAGTTCTTCAAGAAGGGGCTGGAGCTCGCGTACACCATGGAAGGCAGCGCGCGCAGGTACCCGAGCGTGGGATCGCTGCTGGCGCAGACGACGCAGGATGGGGAAGCGGCCAGCTTTCTGGGAACCGAGCAGGCATGGCAGCGCGTGCGAGCCCTGATGGTGGCAAACCGCGTCGTGCCCGTGGTCGGTGACTTCCTGGGCGAAAAGGCGCTGGTAAGCATTGGCAAGGACATGCGCGAGCGTGGGCTGACGCTCGGGGTCTTCTACACTTCGAATGTGGAGCAGTACCTGTTCCAGGATGGCAAGTACGGCCGATTCGTCTCGAATGTGCGGGCGCTCCCTGTGGATCCGGCCAGCGTGCTCGTCCGGGTCTGGTTCGATCAGGGGCGCAAGCATCCGCGTCAGAGGGAAGGTCATCGCACGACCTCTCTGGTGATGTCGGCGCAGGGGTTCCTGGACCGTGCAGAGCGCAAGCCGTGGCGGAGCTACTGGGAGGTCACGACCGATCAGGGAGGGTGAGCCGGAGCGTCACGACGGTATGGCTTTGCGGGCGAGCTGGTCGATGGTCTCGAACGCCTGGATGAAGGTCTGCTGGCCTTCCGGGGTCATGCGTGAAAGGAGCATGCGCTGAGCTTCGGCCAGCTCCTTGCGTCGTCGCTTGACCAGCCTCTGGCCCAGGGGCGTCAGGGCGATCATCACGGAGCGCGCATCGCCCTGGTCGGCATATTCGGCTCGGCAGGTGGCAAGGGTTCGCGGGTTAGGATAGATCGGGTCCAACGACACGAGCAGAACTTCGCAAATCGTGAGGAACTGAGCGTAGCCTGGGGCGCCCCTGGACCCGCATGGAATGGAAAGCAGAGCATGGTCATTCGCTGGTGGGGACTGATCCCCTTTGTTGCCCTGCTGGCGTGCATCGCCACAGCGCCGCTGATCCCGGGCGTGAGGGAACGCTGGCAGAGCGCGCGGCTGCAGCTTGGCGTGGCGCTCGGGCTGGGGCTGCCCACCGCGGTCTGGCTTTGCGTTGGCGGGGAGAATCACGCGGTCATCCACGCGGCGGTGGAGTACGGGCACTTCATCACGCTGCTGGCGTGCCTGTACGTCGCGACGGGCGGGATCTCGGTGGAGGGGGACATCCAGGCATCGCCCAGGAACAACGCACTGATGCTGGCTGTAGGAGCTCTTGTGGCTTCGTTCATCGGCACCACGGGAGCAGCGATGCTGCTGGTCCGGCCGCTGCTCAGCACCAATCGCGAGCGCGAGCTCAAGGCCCACATCTTCGTGTTTGCAGTGATCATCGTTGCGAACACGGGCGGACTTCTCACGCCGCTCGGGGATCCGCCTTTGTTCCTGGGCTTCCTGCGCGGAGTGCCCTTCCTGTGGACCCTGCACCTCACAGCCGAATGGCTCTTCGTCAACGGCCTGCTGCTGCTGTCGTTCTACGGGCTGGATCGCCAGATGTACGCGAAGGAGAGCGCGACAGCGATCGCTCGTGACGACGCGGAGATCGTGCCGATCTCGATCCGCGGCAAGCGTCATCTTGCCTGGCTGCTGGCCATCGTGGTCTGCGCGGCCACGCTTCCTTCGGTGGATCTCGAGTCGATTCTCGAAGGCCATGCATCGTGGAGCGCTTGGCTCCCGCTGCGGGAAGCGGCGATGATCGGAGCTGCGTGCGGCTCCTGGCTCACGGGGCGTAGGGCGCGGCGGGCGGGTCACGAGTTCAAGTGGGAGCCGATCCTGGAGGTAGCTGCGCTGTTCAGTGGGATCTTCCTGACCATGGTGCCTGCGCTGCGGTGGGTAGCGCAGGTCGCTCCGTCGCTGCCGCTCAACGCGATCTGGTTGTTCGGGCTGACCGGTGGGCTGAGCTCGGTGCTGGACAATGCGCCGACGTATGCGGTGTTCTTCGAGCTCGCCAAAGGGGCGGGAGGGACTGATCTGGTGGCTGGAGTCCGCAGCACCTATCTGACTGCGGTCAGCCTTGGAGCGGTGCTCTGCGGGGCGATGACCTACATCGGAAATGGTCCGAACTTCATGGTCAAGTCGATCGCAGAGTCGGGCGGCGTCAGGATGCCGTCCTTTGGGGGATATGTCTTTCGCTGGGCGGTGCCGTACCTGCTGCCGGTGCTCGTGGCGATGGTGCTGGTGTTTCTGACAGAAGGCTGGATGACGCGAGGGATCGGAGTGGTTCTGGCAGTGGTGATTGCGGCGGTGCACGCGAGCAAGGCAGCTCGGAATCGGGATCCGCATGGGCGTCGCCCGGCCTGAGTGCGGGAGCAGAGGCGTAGGTGCGGACGAGCTTGGGGAGATGCGACCAACGCTGCGGGCGGAATTGCCTTGACACGCAGGTCCGGGTTGGCGGCAAGATCCCGCCCGAACTTAACCGTCTACCCGGGGACTACCAATATGAACGCCCACGTCCGGTGGCTCACGCCCCTGGCTCTTATCGCTCTCTTCGGCTGCTACAGCGGCTCCGATGCGAACCCGTTCAAGGGGCCGATCAAGTACGGCTTCGAGGAATGCACGACGTACATGTCGTGGCCGACGCCGCTCTCGGCGGCCTGCACCAATTGCCTGCACAACGAGTGTGCGCCGGCCTGGCAGTCGATGGAGCAGGTTTGCGGAGGGGATCCGTCCAAGAAGTGCGTGAGCGACGCTGGGACGGCGCTGCCGACCGCGGACTTCTGCAAGTGCATGACGAGCGACAAGGTGCCGTGCGGGAAGTCGGCCGGCAACGTGTACGCGTGCTTTGTCGATCAGTGCGCGAAGGCGTGCGGCGGCGACGCGGGTGCGGGCGGGTCAGGGGGATCGGCCGGCAAAGGCGGGAGCGCGGGCAAAGCAGGGAGCTTGGCCGACAGCGGGACGCACGACTGAGACGTTAGCCCGCTCGCTTACGCTCGCGGCTCCATGCTCGCGGCTTGAGACTTCGGATACCTAGGCCGCCGGCTCGGCGACGATGCGGTGGTGGAACACCACGTTCCGCTCGGCGAGCTGCACCAGCAGCGCGTCGAGCACCTTGCGGTTGGTGGCGAGCTTCTCGGGGAAGTGCACGCCAGCCGGCAGATCGAGCGTGCCTTGGAGCATCATCCGGGCCACGATCGCGCACGGGAAGCCGGTAGTTCGGGCCATCGAGGTGTGGCCGGTCGCCGGGTCGTAGCGATCGAGCAGATCGTAGACGTGGCTGACGCGCTTGCCCTGGGACATGCCAGTGATCTTGACGCGCATGACGGTGATGTCGCCTTCGCCTTCGGGCAGCTTCCAGGCGCGCTTGAGCAGCTTGCAGGTGAGGTCGATGGGGCGCAGCTCGACATCGCCGACCTTGAGCGGCTCGTAGGAGAGCAGCCCGGTCTCGCGGATGGCTCGCATGAGCTCGGTGTGGCCCGGGTACCGCATGGTCTTCTCCTTCATGTCGGGCACGGGCAGCGAGATCAACGAGCGCAGGCCGTCGGAGTTGAACGCCTCGAGGGTTCCGACGCCTTCGAAGTCGAGGTGCTCGACTTCGCTGAGTGCTGGACGGGTGACGACCTTGCCGTTCTCGACCAGACGCGCCGGGCGCGTGTACTCCTCGAGCACGTCGATCGGAGAGAATACCGCGGTGTACTCGTAGGGCCAGCGCCGCACCTGCGGCAGCCCACCCACGTAGATGCGGAGCTCCTCGGCCTTCTCGAGGTCGGCCACGCCGCGCGCTGACAGCACGTTGCTCATGCCGGGAGCGACGCCGCAGTCGACCACGCCGAGCACGCCGGCGTCAGCGGCAGCCTTGGACAGCCGACCTGCATCCTCAGGCATGAAGGCGATGTCGACGAAGGACTTCTTCTCGCTGATCAGCGTGGACAGCACGCGAAAGCCGAGCCACCCCGGCACTGCGTCGATGACGACATCCGCCTGCTTGCAGCAGGATACGACGTTCGCCTGATCGACCAGATCCGACTGGACGGTGCGGATGCGTTGTCCGGAGCGTTTGGAGACGACTCCAAGGACCGCTTCGTCCACATCCACCACCGTAACCTGCAGGTCTGCTTCACGAGCCAGATCCTCAGCAATTACCGAACCGACAAGACCACCGCCGAGCACGATGACATTTCGCATGGGAGCCTCCGGGAGCGCGGAACCTAGCCGTCCGCAGCCCCGGGTTCAAGACCGACGGCGCCCGCGGCGGGGTTGACGGCGAAGGGCCCTGGCCCCAATTCGCGAGTGCCGCCGTCGCAGCGAACAAGGAGCCGGGCGTGACGTACGACTTTCTGCAGAGGCTAGGTCTTTCCGAGGTCAATTCGGGCGTGGCCCACGGAAGCTTCATCTCCAACCCTGGGGGCGGGGAATTTGCGAGCATCTCGCCGGTGGACGGCAGGCCCATCGCGAAAGTCCTCCAGGCGTCAACCGAGGACTACGAGGCAGTGCTCGCGAAAGCCGTCGAAGCCCAGCGCGTCCTTCGAACGGTTCCCGCTCCGTTGCGTGCGCGGATGGTGCGCGACATCGGCGACGAGCTGCGTGCGAGCAAGGAGGATCTCGGCAAGCTCGTGAGCCTGGAGATGGGGAAGATCCTCCCCGAGGGACAGGGCGAGGTGCAGGAGATGATCGACATGGCGGACCTGGCCGTGGGCCAGGGACGCATGCTCTACGGCCTGACGATTGCGAGCGAGCGGCCGCGTCACCGGATCATGGAGCAGTGGCACCCGCTCGGAGTCGTGGGCGTGATCACGGCTTTCAACTTCCCTGTTGCCGTCTGGTCCTGGAATGCTCTCCTGGCAGTGGTCTGCGGAGATGCCGTGGTGTGGAAGCCTTCGTCGCAAACCCCGCTCACAGCCGTGGCGGTCCAGAAGATCGCGCACCGGGTGGCGCTCCGTCACGGCTTCGGTGAAGGCGTATTCAACCTGATCACGGGAAGCGGAGCGGTGGTCGGCGAGCGCATGCTCACCGATCAGCGCATTCCGCTGGTGAGCTTCACGGGCTCAACCCCGATGGGTCGTCGCGTGGCTGAAAAGGTCGGCTCGCGGCTGGGCCGGACCATCCTGGAGCTCG
Organism: Deltaproteobacteria bacterium; assembly: GCA_016218915.1. Taxonomy (GTDB): domain Bacteria; phylum Myxococcota_A; class Polyangia; order Polyangiales; family Polyangiaceae; genus JACRCQ01. Next base: position 38,804 of record JACRCQ010000058.1, on the reverse strand, counting down.
GAGGCAACAACGCAGTTGTGGTGCTCGATGATGCGGATCTCGATCTGGCGGTCCGCGCTGTCGTCTTCGGCGCAATCGGGACAGCGGGCCAGCGGTGCACCTCGACGCGACGGGTGCTGGTGCAGAGAGGCGTTGCGAAGACGGTGGTGGATCGGCTGATCGATGCCTATGGGCAAGTGAGGATTGGCGATCCGCTGCAAGCGGGCGTGACCATGGGGCCGTTGGTCAACCGGGCGGGCGTGGCGGACATGCAGACAGCGCTGCAGAGAGTCCGCGAGCAGGGAGGCGAGGTGCTGTTCGGCGGCGAGGCGCTCAGCGGGCCGGGCTACGAAAGCGGCTGCTACGTTCGGCCATGCATCGTCCGGGCGAATCCCAGAATGCCGATCGTGCGCGAGGAGACGTTTGCCCCGATCCTCTACGTGATGGAGGTGGAGGACCTGGAGGGGGCCCTGGCTGCGCATAACGACGTTCCGCAAGGGCTTTCGAGCGCGATCTTCACGCTGAACATGCGCTCTGCCGAGACGTTCGTGTCGCCGGAGGGTTCGGACTGCGGGATCGCCAATGTCAATGCGGGGACGTCAGGGGCGGAGATCGGCGGGGCATTCGGCGGGGAGAAGGAGACTGGCGGAGGCAGGGAGGCCGGGAGCGACGCCTGGAAGCAATACATGAGGCGCCAGACGTGTACTATCAACTATTCGAGGGACCTTCCCCTGGCTCAGGGAATCAGATTCGATGAGTGAAGACAGCTCGCGACGCGACACACCTTTGAGGGTAGCCATCGTGGGAGCAGGCCCGGCAGGCTTCTATGCTGCGGTCGAGCTGCTGCGCGATCCACGTTTCACCGTGAAGATCGACATGTTCGATCGCCTGCCCACTCCGTTCGGGCTCGTGCGGCACGGCGTGGCGCCGGATCACGAGAAGATCCGATCGGTCACGCGCTTCTACGCTGGCGGTGTGGAAGGCCGTACGGTGCACTACCGCATGTTCGGCAACGTCGAGCTCGGCAGGGACCTGGACTTGCGCGATCTTCGACAGCGCTATCACGCAGTGATCCTCGCGATCGGTGCGCAGTCGGACCGAAGGCTCGACATTCCGGGCGAGGAGCTTCGGGGCGTGCATCCTGCCTCCGCGTTCGTGGCCTGGTACAACGGACACCCCGACTTTGCCGATGCGAGGTTCGACCTTTCCGTCGACAAGGTCGTGGTGGTGGGACACGGCAACGTGGCCCTCGACGTCTGCCGCATGCTCTGCAGGACCCCGGAGGAGCTGGGTCGAACCGATACGGCGGATCACGCTCTTCCTGGACTGGGCAGCAACTGCGTGCGGGAGATCGTCCTGCTCGGCCGATCCGGCCCTGCGCAGGCAGCCTATACCCCGCAGGAATTCAAGGAGCTCACCGAGCTGTCCGAAGCCGACCTCGTCGTGTCCGATGAAGACCGCGAGATCCACCCGATCACCCGCAAGGCGTGGGAAGCCGAAGAGCTCGATCCGCTTCGCGCGAAGAACCTCCAGATCGCACTCGACAGCGCTCGCAGGGAGGCGCGCCCAGGCAAGAAGACCATTCGGCTGCGCTTCCACTGCACCCCGATCGAGATACTCGGGCAACAAGATCGGGTCGTGGGGCTCAGGGTGAGAAGGAATCGTCAGGTGGAGCGCGACGGAGCGGTCGTCATCGAGCCCACGGACCAGATCGAGGACATCGAGTGCGGCGCGATCTTCAGGTCGATCGGCTACCGCATCGCCCCGATCGAAGGCGTCCCCTTCGAGCTCGACAAGAACCAGATCCCGAACGACAAGGGGCAGGTCCTGATCACGTCGGGCGGGCCGCCAGTTCCCGGCATGTTCGTGACCGGTTGGGCAAAACGGGGCCCTTCGGGGATCATCGGGACCAACAAGCCCGATGCCCTGGAAACCGTCACGCAGCTGCTCGATGCGTGGCAGGCCGGCGCGCTTCCGGAGCCGGCGGCCGTGGTCAGCGGCGGAGAGATAGAAGCGTTGCTCGATCGCAACGGCGTGCAGTACGTGACCTACTCGGATTGGAAGCTCCTCGACCAGCTGGAGGTGCAATCCGGGCAGGCAGAGGGCAGGCCTCGTCGCAAGTTCACCGACGTACCGACCATGCTGCGTGCAATCGGTGATGCGCGGCTGTCCACGATCCGCGACCAGCAGATCGTGAGTACCGCTGGGCAGGGCAAGGGCTGATACCGTCTGCTTTCGGCCCCTCGGTTCGCTAGAGTCTGGTAGGCTGGTGGTAGATGAGTGGCGACGAGCACACGCGCCAGAGGGGATCTTTTGCGCTGATCTGCGGAGCCGCGGTGTCCGGGCTCGCAGGCGCTCTGGCTGCAGCCCCTGGATGCGCGTCCATCGCCGGCATCGACGACTTGCAAGTTGAAGAGCCCGCGAGCAGCGCTGATGGAGCAGCAGGAGCCGACAGCTCGTTGGACTCGCCGTTGGATCATGCGGGGGGCGCCGGAGGCTCGGAGACGGGCGTGCCGGAGGCTGCCGCAGGCGGCGGCGCGGGAGGCGGCGCGAGCGGAAGTGGTGGCGCGAGCGGAAGCGGCGGCGCCAGCGGAAGCGGCGGGACCGCGGGGATCTCGGGCGGCGGCGGCACAGGGGGAGCGGCTGGGACGGCCGGAGGAGCGGGCGGCATTGCAGGAGCGGCGGGCGGCGGAACGGGGGGGAGCGCAGGCACGGCGGGCGACGCGTGCGTGGCCGAGTCCAAGGACTCGTTCTGCAAGCAGCACGATTCGACTTGCGGCATCACGGACGGCCAGGACAATTGCGGACTGTCGCGACAGGAGGATTGCGGGATCTGCGCTTGCGGGCAAGTCTGCACGAAGCACCAGTGCGAGCCCGGCACCTGCATCGATCCCGGCGCGCTTCAGAAGTGTGGCTGCGACGCGCAGTGCTGCTCGGGGATATGCATGCTTTCCACGAGCCTCTGCTGCATCGTGAATGGGGCGTCTTGCGGGGCAGGCAGCCAGTGCGGCGACAACTCGACCTGTTGCAGCGGTAAATGCAACTACGGCCAGTGCTGGGGCAGCACGCTGACCTGCGGCGGTTGACCCATGGGCATGCTCGCCATCCCATGCCCGCACTGCGGCGCTACGTCGCCGGTGTCCCTTGCATCAGCCGCGCGCTGCGCTGCCTTGTTCCGGCTGGTGGCGCGCGAGAGGTGATCGGTCAGGGAATCGGATCCGTCGGATCGTCGAGCTCGGGGTCGTACGAGTCCTCCAGCAGCCGCTGCACGTCGAACCGCACGAACCTTCCTTGCAGGTGGGGTCCTTCGCTGACCCAGAGCTTGCGCTCCGAAAGGTCCATCACCACGCCATGCGTGGCAATGTCCGCGTCGATGGCGCGTCGGTCGCCCGCAGCAAGCTCCCGCCCGCCTGCTCCTTTTCTGTCGCGAAGGATTCGAGCCAGGTCCCTGACGGTAGCAGGATGCTGCAGGCTCCCCACAAGCTCCTCCAGACGCGCCCTCCGATCGATCGTCGATGTCCGCTCCCGAACACGGATATTGGCAGGATCGTCGGCGAGCGGGCCCTCGAAGTGGTTGCTCAAGGCCAGGGTCTCTGTGGCTCGGCGGATGTGAGCGGCCGCGCCGGGGGCACGCTCGATCACCAGGGAAGCGCCGGATGCGTCGGCCACGAGCACGAGGTGCGAGACCATGGGATTGCGTGCTGCGATGAGCGCTGCAGCCTGATCGGCGGTCTCGCTCTCCGCCAGCGCGTCGCGAAGGGTCAGGAGCACCGGCTCGCCCTCGGCGCTGGAATGCAGCGCACGTGCTCCATGAACGACGATGCCGACGCCGCGTGCATTCATACCGGATACGACGCCGATCAAGCCGGGCCAGGCCACGGACGCGAACGGCACTTTGCCGTTCTCACGTACGAGCAGAACAGCCTTGCCCAGGTCGAACACCTCATGGGTCTCGAAGTCGAAGTTGCGCGCGAGCAGGGTATGCCCCTGGGCCGATCGCTGGCCTGACAGGACTACGGACGAGCACCCGATCAGCGGCGAGTGCTCGAAGGACAGCGCAATGTCGTACAGTGCATTGAGGTACAGGAAGCGCTGCCAGGTCGGGAGCTCGTCGTCGAACGGATCCGGGCGGAACGCCTGCGCCGCTGCTGCCAGCTCGTCGATGCGCGCCTGCGGGTAGTGCAGCGCCAGCTGCCGGAACCTCCAACGCGACAGGTCGATCAGCGCTGCGCGAAGCGGCCACCACGGCGCAATCCGGCCGAACACCGACCAGAGAGCGGCTTCGCTCTCGACCATCTCGGCGTGCAGCATGGAGGCATGTGCATTGCCGATCTCCGCAGGGGAGCCCACGAGTCCGACCTGCAGGATCCTTCCGTGCCGCTTGACGTAGGACTGCCCGGCCCGACGGATTCCGTTGGACCACCGCACAGGCTCGTACGTCGACGAAGCCGATTCCGGCGGCTGCATGGATGTGCAGACCAGCGTGCCGAGGTGGGCGAAGCCAAGGCAAAGCGTCGCGGAAACCGCGATTCGGAGCCCGGTGCGCATCCACCTTTGCACCGCCCTCATGGCCCGTCCACGAAGTGGAACCATTGTGTCGGATTGCGGCGAAGGAAGGACTCGAGCGCAGCGACGACGCGTTGGATCGAAGCGCCCAGGGCGGCTTCGTCGGTGCGCCGCGCGATGTGCACCGGCTCGCCCGCTTCGATTCGGTAGGCGAGGAACCCGGTTCTCATCGAGAATACGGGCACGATCGGGGCGCCGGTCATGGAGGCGAGCACGAAGGGTCCACGAGGAACCCGGAAGGGGCGGGAGCCCAACGTCACATCCTGTCCTCGCATGCCGTCGGTGCATCGATCGATCTGAACTGCGACGATGCCTCCCTGGCGAAGGTGCCGAATCAGCGGCAGCGACGACAAGGGATCGCCGCCTGCGTGAAGGACCTCGAATCCCAGGTTCTGACGATACCCGTCGTGAAGGGCCCCGGCCTTCTTGTCGGGCTCGGCCCTCATCACCACGAGCACGGGGCGATTGAGATTCTGCTTGAGCGCGGCAAGGGCCGTCTCCCATCCAGCTGTGTGGGCTGTGGCGACGATGAGCCCGCGGTCGACGTCGATCGCGCTTCGCACGTGCTCTGCGCCGGATACGCTCACGTCCGAGCGAAAGCGATCCCCTGCGGACAGCGCGAGGCCATCTGCGAGCGCCTGCGCAAAGCTCATGAACGTGCGAACGACGTCCGCGTCCTCCACGAGCCTCGACCTGGTTCCGAGGAGGGTGCGCAGATTCCGGCGCACCATGGCCCGGTGCCTACGCATCAATGCGGCAAAGACGAGGCCTATGAGCGGAGGGCTTCCCTCGACCCACCAGCGAGGGCCGTACGCTGCTCCTTGCCACGCCAGCTTGCGCCAGAACGCGGAGTCGAAACGCAGGCTGTCGGACGACGGAGCCGGGTCGGGCATGACGCTCGTTTCAATGATGGTGATGCGAGCTCGGGCGTTTCCAGCTCACGCCCGGCGTGTTCACCTCCCAGACATCGAGCGCGGTGAGCTTCCACGCCTTGTCTGGATCGGGTTCATCGTGCTTGCGCATGAGCATGAAGCTCACAACCCCAGTACACACCAGCGCCTTGGTCGGATCTTTCACCACGCTCCCGCCGTCGCGCGTCGATTGGATCGCGGTTCCCTCCACCTTCGCATGCCCGGTTCCAAGGATGTTCAAAGGGATGTCGTCCTTGACGATCGTCACCGTGACGTCCTTGAGCCCCTCCACGCTGACGCCGCAGAGGATCGACGCAACGTCGCGCTTGCTTTCCATGCTCCTGCCGACTTCGCGCTGCACCACCGTCTCCGGCGGCTTCTCGGTCGCTTTCGAGGCACAGCGACAGCAATCGCCACAGCTGCACCCGGCAAGGGCGACGACCGCAACCGCGGCCGCGCCGCGCAGAATCCAAGTACGGGCCAACGGGGACATGGGGACAAGACCCTATCCGCGCGCCGCAGGTGTGTCAAACGGAGCGGCGCCTGGATGGAGCCGTACGCCGCACGACCGCACCTGCGAGGCACGCGAGCGCTACAATCCAGACCGCGATGGAGCCATGCGGACGAACGCGCACGAGCGCGCAGGAGCTGACTTCCTCGAAGCCACTCGCCCGGATGTCTGCAAGCTCCAGCTCCGACCCATCGTCCACCCCGATCACCATCTCGGGATGCTGACCGCCGCTGACCCCTTCAGGGACAGTCACCCTATTCAACCGCATCCAGGTGTACTCACCGGGGATCGCCACGCGCGGCGCATTGGGCTCAGCGCCGGGCGCCACGAATGCCATGTAGAACTGCCCCCGGCCGGCTACCAACGCATCGACGTAGCCCGGGCCCCTGCTGGCGGTCGGTGCTTCCTGCATGGGAATCCGGAGCGTGCCAGCGCCGGGCCCGAACTTGTACCCATTCGTGTCTGCCGTGATGCCAGTCGTCTGCTGGGCCGAGCCGGTCGTCATGCACTCTTTCGGGGACGGGCAAGCCCGGTCGAGCAGCCGCGGATCGTCGGGCTGCAAGTCGGCGAAGCTCCAGTCCCCGCATCCCCAGGCGAACGCGGCCCATGCGCACAGGCAAACCCAAGGGGCCAATCGGCGACTACTCATGGAGGACTCCGGACACGAGGAAGTAGATTCCTCCGGCATTGTGGGCACGAGCAACGCCGCCTTGATCGCCGACAGGGGCCCACAGGCCGCCGAGCGACAGACCGAGCCCCGGAAGCTTTCGCGCGAAGAAAAGACCGACCTCTGCCCCCGCGACTGGCCCGGTGGTCCAGCTCCCGCTTCTATGGACGTACAGCTCCGCGGATGCAGCGCCGAACCTCGGAATTGCCAACAGCGCGACATCTCCGGTGGTCCACATGAACGGGACCTGGACCCCTGCAAATGCGCATTTCTCCGATACGCTCGGATGCCCGCCGTTGGCATCGGCTGACTGGTAGGTGAGCCCGGTCCAGAATCCCGCGCCGATCCAGCGCCCAATCATGTAGGACGCATCCAGCTGCCCCGCGTACTTCGTGCCCAGCTGGAACCCGTCGCGCGACAGAAGGTCGCGCTGTTCGCTCGGTGCGGTCGACATCCACCCGAGCGACAGACGCGCGAAGACCCTTGGGGCGGCGAAGGCGGGGGAGCTCGAAGCGGCTGGCGGAGTGAGCGGCGCATCCAGGGGCGCGACGCGGCTGTCCGCGAATCCACTGATGGTCGGGATAAGCAGGGAAACGGCCCACGCCACAATCATGGGACGGGGCATGAAGCAATCGGCATACCACGTCCGAGGACACACGGAATTCGCGCGAGAGTGGGACGCACATCCGCACGGACCGCGACAAACGGGTCATGGTGTGGCAGCAGGCCACGCGAGCCGACAGGTGTGTCGATGGGGAGTGCTATTGGAGAGTCGGCTGGCAGCAGCCGGAGATGCAGTAGAAGTTCGGGGCGCACGGGGCCTGGCCCTGGAGGCCGCACGGAATCAGACCTGCGTCGCACTGCTGTGCCTGGCAGTCAGCGGGGAGCGTGGGCTTGCCGATGCAGATCTCGCAATGGGCGCACGAGTTCAGGCAGTCGGCCACCGGGGTGCACGGGTGGCACTTCAGCGGGTTGTTGATCTCGGCCAGGGTGCACTCCTGGTTGTTGTTCGCGTAGGTGATCGACCCAAGCCAGATCCAGTGGTTGCTCGCTTCGGGGATCTCGCAGCAGCCGAAGCAGTCGCAGCCATTGGGCGTCAGCGGCCCGCAGATGTCGTGGCACACCGTAGGCTGGACGTTCGGGCAGCTCGCGGAGCCGATCAGCGACGCATCCCACTTGCACTTCTCCTCGGGATACGGAGGAGTTCCCTGCTCCTTGGGATCGCACGAGTGGTCCCAGGCGCAGTGGTCGTTTCCGCCACCGGAATCGTTGTCGAAGTAGCAATCCTGCTTGCAGGGAGCGCTGTTCTGGCCGGGAATACCACCCCACAGCCCGTTCTCGGTGTTGTCGCAGGGCCCGAGGCATTGCGAGTCCTTGGAGTCGACCTTGCAATCACCGTCGTTGTCGATGCAGTCGCCGCACTGGTACACCTTCCCGGCGCAAGCTACCTGCGTGCATGCGTTGCTGCATCCACCAGGCACCTTGCAGGTCTGTGCACAAGGGCACAGCGAGTCGTCGGGGATGGTCACGCACTTGTCGAACTGGACGTTGCACTCCTGCGTGGTGCAGGCGATGCCGTCGTCCGGACATACCACCGGCGTTCCGGGAACGCACTTGCCCTGCACCATGTCGCACTTCTCCACGCCGTTGCAGAACTTGTAGTCGGTGCACAGGGTGTCGTCGGGCGTGTGGATGCACTTGCCAAGGCTCGTGCTGCACAGGTCGAGGGTGCAGGGAATCGTATCGGCACAGCTGGGAGGCGTTCCCGACACGCACCCGAGCGTGGCAGAGCACGTCTCGACGCCTGTGCAGAAGTCTGCGTCGTCGCAGACCGAATCCTTGGGCGTGTGCACGCAGCCGAGCGCATCGTCGCAGGTGTCGGTCGTGCATGCGACCGTGTCAGCGCAGTCCATCGGCGTGCCTGCCTGGCACAGCGAGTTGACGCAGGTCTCCACGCCATTGCACTGCTTGCCGTCGTTGCACTCCGTGTCTCCGCTGCAGGGTGTTCCCGCCTTGCACCCGTTGAGCGCCGGTATGCAGAACTGTCCAGCCGGGCAGAGGCTGTTGTCCGGCGTGTACGAGCACGCTTGCGCGACCTCGTCGCAATCCACCGTGCAAGCTATGTTGTCCGATGTGCATGCAGGCGCCCCCGGAATGCACCCCTGGGTCGTGCTGCAGATCTCGAGGCCGTTGCAGAAGAACGAGTCCTTGCACTTGGTGTCGTCGGGCAAATACTTGCACGCGTTGAGCTGCGGGTCGCACGCGTCGGTCGTGCAGGGGATCGCATCGTCGCACACAGGCGGCGGTCCGCTCTTGCATCCCCCAACGAGGTCGCAGGTCTCCACGCCGTTGCAGAAGGCTCCGTCGTTGCAGTTCGTGTCATCTGCCACGAACTTGCACGCGGATGCGACCTCGTCGCACGAGTCATTGGTGCACGCGACCTGATCATTGCAGACTACCTGAGCGCCGGGAATGCAGCCGAGGAGAGGATCACACACCTCGTGGCCATCGCAGAAGCTCGCGTTCTGGCATGGCGCGTCGTTGGCCACGTGGCCGCACTGATCGGTCGTGGAGTTGCAGAAGTCCTGCGTGCACGGGATGTTGTCGTTGCAGGTAGGCGGGGTGCCGGCCACGCAGACGCCGTTCACGCACGTCTCGACGCCATTGCAGAACAAGCCGTCATCGCATGGCTGCGCGCACCCGGCTTCCACCGGCGCATCCGGCAGGCCCGCGTCCGGCGCCGCATCGTCGCCCGCGTCCTGGTCTCCGCCTGTGCCCGCAGCTCCTGCCGATCCCCCGGCACCACCTGTGCCGCTGGCCCCGGCGCTGCCGGCTTCGCCCGACGATCCTCCTTGCCCAGCTGCGCCCGCGTCACCGGCCGTACCCGCCTGGCCTCCAGTGCCGCTGGTGCCTGCCTGGCCTGCGGTGCCGCCGGTGCCGCCGGTTCCGCTGGTGCCTGCCGATCCCCCCTTGCCTGCTGAGCCGCCAGAGCCTGCCTTGCCAGCCGAGCCGCCCTTGCCGGCGGCCCCTGCAGTCCCTGCCTTTCCCGACGCCCCTGCGATGCCGCCCGTTCCGGCCGCGCCGCCTTTGGCTGCAGTGCCCGCATGCCCACCGGTGCTTACGGTCCCACCTTCGCCACCGGGGTTGCCCGTGTCGTCGCCGCCACCGCAAGACATGATCAAGACGCCTGCGAGTGCTGACGCAGCGATCCACAGAGTGCTCAGCTTCATTTTCTTCCTCCAGAGCCTGGATGCCGCGACGATCGCCGCCCCTCGGGCCGCCGCAACCCTTTGATTCTAAGACGACGAAGTGCGAAGGCCAGGGCTTATCGTCAGGGAGTCTCGTGCATTTTTCCTGATCAGGTCCCGGCACGCGACACAGCGCCGAAAACAGCTTGATTACGCTCTTGAGACTGAGGATCCGGTGAACGGGTTCGATCTCCGGGACTTGCGAATTGACGCTCCGCTACCGATGGATTGTGGTTGCGCCGTCTGCTTGGGGAGCGAGTGTCGGATCATGAACATCGAAGATGCTGCCGTCGTGTTGCACCTGAGAATCCGTCTGAAGCCAGGATGCATGCAGGACTTCCTGGCCTACGTGTCCGATGCCTTCCCGGTCTTCGAAGCAGGGTGCGACTGCAAAGGTGCGGTCTACGCCGATGCACGAGATCCGGAAGCCCTCGACGAGGTGTTCTACTACCGCACCGAGCAGGACTTTCGTGAGGGGGAGCGCCTCACCGAGCACGATACGCGACAAGTCGAGCTGCTGAAGCGGTGGCGCACCTTGCTCGCAGGTCCACCGCAGGTTGACGTCCAGCGAAGGATCCTGTGAACGAGTTTCCCTCCACGGGGGGGGAAGATTCTCCGGCGCGCACCGTACACCGGCCGCATGGGGAAGCTCCGCGGACTTCCGGCGGCTGTAGCCGCCTCGGCACTTGCGGCGACATGCGCAGGCCCTCGTCGCGGGCTGATTCAGGAGCCTTGGTCATGAAGCTACGAGTTGTGATCGGCGTGTTGATGGTGGAGACGATTCTTGCCGTCGGAGCCAGCGCGTGCGCCACTGCGGAGACCCTCCCCGAAGGAGAGGGCGCAGGAGGGGCCGGAGCTGACGCGGGCGTTGCAACGGGCGGCGGTAGCGGCGGAACGTCGAACACTGGAGGTGGCTCCAACAAGGGCGGCTCAGCTGGAACGAACAACGGCGGAACTGCAGGCGCAGGTGGTGCGACCGGCGGCAGCGGCGGTGCGAGCGGTGGGAGCGGCGGTGCAACCGGAGGCAGTGGCGGAGCGACCGGCGGCGCAGGCGGCGCCGGAAGCGGCGGAGCGACCGGAGGCAGCGGTGGCGCCACGGGTGGAAGCGGCGGTGCGACGGGAGGAAGCGGAGGCGGCGTTGGCGGCACGGGCGGCGGCTCGGCCTGCCAAATCGGCACCGGCGAGGCCGTTTGCGACAACTGCATCAACTCGAAGTGCGAAACCGAGTGCGTGACCTGCCAGAACAACTCCGAGTGCCTGGCCTTGCTGGATTGCATCGGCAAGTGCCAAGCAGGCGACAGCGCATGCCAGGCGACGTGCAATGCGCAGCACTCTTCGGGCACTTCCGACGCCATCGCGTTCTTCGGAAACCAGACCGGCTGCGTGAAGCTCAACTGCGACGCGCAATGCGGCGGAGGCGGAGGAACTCTTCCCACGGGCTGCTACACAGCGGGCACGCCGGTGTGCAATCCGCTCACGAACTCGGGCTGCGCGTCCGGCGAGGCGTGTGACATCAGCTCCGGCGGGCTGAAGTGCTATCCCGGCCCCAATACAGCGGGAGAAGGGGAGACGTGCGGGGCGGGCATTGCCGACTGCATTGCGATGCTGACCTGCAGCCCCTACGGCGAGTGCACGAAGATCTGCTGCGATGACAGCGATTGCACGGGAAGCATGGTGTGTGTCCCGTTCAACCAGCCCAAGTGGGGAACGCTTGGGGGATGCTTGTAGCGGCAGGATTGCGAAGGCTCTTGAGCGCTAGACCGTCATTCCGGCCTGCTTTGCGGCGAAGTTGCCGATGAGCGGCAGCCGGGTCGGCTTGCCCATGAACGAGAGCACGACGCCCGCGCACAACCCGGCGAACACGACGAGACCCACGAGGCTGAAGAGCGCCATGAATACGATCCCGATGATACCGGCGATCTCGTACATGCCGGTCATGCGCAGGACCATGCCCACAAGCATCTGCAGGATGAACACGATGATCTCGAAGACCAGCAGTCCTGCCCAAACCATGAGCGACTGGATCGCGTGGAAGCGGACGAACTTGTTCTGCTTGTCCTCGGCAAAGACCGCGATGAGGCCGTAGAGCGGAGGGAGGCACCCGCAGATGAACGGGGCATAGCAGAACGCGGCGCCGAACTTGCTGGGGAATCCGCCGATCTTCAGAGGGCGCTCTGGATCCTCATCGCCGCCTGCAGGAGCCGCGGCCCCGGGGGAGCCCAGTGGCTGCGCTGGCGCCGGAGGCGCTCCATAGGCAGGCTGTCCGGCTGCGGCCATCGTCGGTGCAGCAGGCGGCATCCCGAACGCCTGCGGTGGCTGCGCATAGCCAGGGGCAGGCTGCTGCGGCTGCGGGGGCTGCTGGTATTGCTGCTGCGGCTGCGGCGGCTGCTGGTATTGCTGCTGCGGTGGCGGGAATTGGGGCTGCTGGGGCTGTTGATAGGGAGCCTGCGGAGGCTGCTGGTACGGGGTGGTCGGCGGCTGGCCATAGGGCGCACCTGGAGCCTGGGCCAACGGGGTACCGCACCGAACGCAGGCAGCAGCGCCGAATGGGTTCTCAGTCGAACATCGAGGGCAAGGGGGCATTCGAGCTTCTCCGGAAAAAGGCCGTCAACAGTTGGCGCATCTTACACGCAATCCGGGGAATGCAATGGCCGTTTCTCGGCGATTCGAATTCCTGCGCCTGCGTCACCCACTTGGACGAGCAACGCGCACGCTCGGCCAATGCATCGCACGCCAGCGCCGCGTCGCTCACGCCACCTTCCACGACAGGGCAAGGGCCATCGCGCGGGCCGATTCAACGCCCGAGACTCTGCACGACCCCAGTGTCCTGCACCTCACGGAAGAGCAGGTTGGCTGACTGCATTCGCATCCGTGTGTTGAACACCTGAAGCTTGCCAGAATCGTAGAAGTAGCGACGGCAATTCGCCTGCACGCCGTCGCCATCCGGCTGCGCGTCGCAGGTCTCTGTGACAATCCACGGTCGCGGGTTGGTGGCGAGGAAGGACTCGATGCGAGACAGCACCTGGTTGCGCTCCAGGTCTCTCGTGCCGAGCCAGGTGACCTTTTCCGCGAAGAAGTCCTTGGTGGCAGGCGTCTTCTTCGTGAGGATCGTGTCGAGCGCAGTGAATCGCATCGAAAGCATGACGAGCTTCTCCGGAGTCACGCCTTCGGCCTTGACGGGAATCGCGGGCGAGCAGCAGCTCACTGCCCGCGCCGGGTCCACGTCCGTCGGTGCCACCAGCTTGCGCGAAGAGCATGAATCCCCGCCCCGCACCACGACCTTCCCATCCTGGATCGTCATGGTCCAGGAGGGCGAGCCAGCCAGCAGCGGCTCCTTCTCGCAGGCACGAAGCCATTGCGCCTCGGAGCAAGGCGACATGTTCTGCCGCAGGCAAGCCTTGTCCCACATTCCCGTGTAGTTCGCTCCCCCACCCTCATAACGGTAGAGGATCAGGTATCCTACGTAGCTGAAGCCGCTCCCAGGTCCTGCCGGAACCATCAGCGTCAGCGAAGGCGCAACGAACTGCGATGGATTGTCGGCTGCAGGCGACTTGGGTGTCCCGGCGGGCACGGGACGGGACGCGGTCGACGGTGCGCCTGGAGGCCTGCGCCCTGGCGACCGGAGGACCAGGAATAGAACCACGGCTGCTGCCACGACCACGACGGCGGGCAGACCGATCAGAAGCGCAAGCAGAAGCCCGAAACGCGACGAACCGGCACCGGGCTGTGACGCTGACATCCCGCGCTCGACACTGTGGTTCAACGATGGATCGACTGCCGTGGGCGCTACCGGGTATGCGGGCGGGGCCCAAGGAGTGCCAGAGGGAGGTTGGCGTGGCGCGGGCGTGGTTGCAGCGACCGCGGAAGGCGCAGGGGAAGGCTGGGGAGCAGGCGCCCGCGACGGGGTGATCGATGCACCTGGCCATCCCGACGCCGGAGTGGGAAGCACGCTCTGCAAGGCAGCACACGCTTCGGACGCATCGCGGAATCGCATGGTGGGCTGGCGTGCGGTGCAGCGCGCAAACCACAGGTCGAACCCCGGCGGAATCCGCGCTGCACACCCGAGCTCGTGCGCCCGCGCAGAAGCAGAGGGAATCGGGTCGATCAGCATCTCCTTGAGCAGAGCGGTGATCGTGCCGGTATTCTGTTGTGCAGCTGCCCAGAACAGCTTGGAGGTCAGCACCGTAAAGACGAGCAGCCCGAGCGACCAGACATCCGTGGCCGGGCTTGGCGCGATGTTCCGCTCCGCCTGCTCAGGGGCCATCCAGAGCGGCGTGCCCACGACCGACGTCGTGGCCGAGGAGGTCTGGGCTTCCACGAGGATCTTGGCAATCCCGAAGTCCAGGACCTTGACCGTGAAGATGACGCCCTGGCGTCGGGGCACGGAGAGGAACACGTTCTCTGGCTTGAGGTCACGGTGAACGACGCCGATGTGGTGGGCAGCGCCGAGGGCGTGGCACAGCTGCGAGATCACCTCCGAGGCATCAGGCCATGCCATCGGCCCGTTTCGGCGCAGCGCATCGGCGAGCGTCTCGCCTTGCAGCAGCTCCATGGCGAGCCAGGGTATTCCCGAGGCCGTGTCCACGCCGGCGTCGACGACCTGCACCACGTGGTCGCTCTGGATCGACGCGCCGACGCGGGCTTCCTGCTCGAATCGTCGAAAGGTCTGGGGGTCGGAGACCAGCCCTGGGTGCATGAGCTTGAGGGCACGCTGGATGCCGGTGCTCAGCTGCTCGGCCACGAAAACCGCTCCCATGCCCCCTTCTCCGAGCAACCGCACGACGCGGTACTCGCCGGCAAATATTTGCCCGGGCTGAAGAGAGATCGAGGGCCCCATGGTCCGACCGTAGCCCACTACGCAACGATTGGCTACTTCGCGCGCCCCTTGTCATTCGGCCTTGCCCAGATGCCGAAGGCATAGCGCCCCTCGCCGCCGTCAAGCGTCTCGACGACCAGCTGGAACTCGCGATCCCGGCGCCGGCACCACGGTTCGGTGGGGCGGTAGATGAACAACGGCTGCTTGCCAAGAATCACGGAATGCAGCGCTCCGTTGGCCCTGTGCACCCGAAATCCGAGCTTCGAGATCGTCCCATCCGCGGCAGCGAAGAAGCGGTAGCAATAGCCGCCCGCGAGCTTGACCTGGAACGAGTCTCGTTTGTGACTGCTGTCGATCTTGCCTGACACCGCCTTGACGTACTCCTTCATGCCGGTGCCAGCCCCGCAGGCCGAAGTGATCGCAGGAAAGTCCTTGTCGAGCTGGCCCAGCAACCCGATCGACTTCGCGCACTCCTTGTCGGTCGTCGTCGCTGCCGGAAAGCCAGGAGGGGGCGCGGGATCCGGTATGGGAAGCAGAACCTGCAGACCTATCATTCCCTTTTCGTCAGGCGGCGCATGGGCAGCAGGCACGCCCCGCAGCTCCACCGGGATAGGCTCGTCTTCCGCTTCGCTCGCGCTCGACGCCGACGCAGGAGCCGACGGCGGGGAGACGCGCGGTGTGTTGCCAGCCTGGCTTTGCGCAGCGGCCGGAGCCTGGGGCGATCCGCCACAGCTCGCGGTCAAGGCGAGCACGAACGCAGACAGGCTCCACAAACGCATCGTCATCGATCCTTCCTCACCCGGTGAACGCCGAACCCTCGGATTGCCCTTTCGATGCACGGGCCGTGGCTCGCGTAGTGCGTCAACCGGTCAAAGGCTCGACTCGCCCGAATTGCCCCGAGCCCAGACCTGTGCGAGCTCCACGAGCACCCTGGCCGTGGACTGCATCTCTTCCAGGCAGACCCACTCGAGACACGAGTGCGGGTTATGATCGCCGCAAGGCAGGTTCGGCGTGGGGAGCCCCCGCTCCGTGAGACGGGAGCCGTCGGTTCCCCCTCGAATCGACAGGATCCGAGGCTCGATGCCGGCGCGACGCATCGCATCGATCGCAAAGCTCATCGCGCGAGGTTCCCGGGCGATGCCCTCAGCCATGTTGCGGTATTGCTTCTGCACCTGGACGTCGACGCGCGCTGCCGGGTACTCGGCCTCGATGGCCGACGCGATGGATCGGAGCAGCTCAGCCTGGACCGCCAGCTTGGAGGTATCGAAGTCCCGCAGCAGGAGCCGCAGCTCAGCCTTGCCGACGCTCCCATCCATCGAAGTTGGATGGATGAACCCTTCCCTCCCCTCCGTCGTCTCCGGAGACAGACTCGTCCTCGGAAGCCTCGAGAGGAAGAGGCCGGCAAGGCGCAGGGCGTTGACCATCTTTCCTTTGGCGCAGCACGGGTGGATGTTGATTCCGACGAAGGTGACAGTGGCCTTGTCTGCGGAGAATGTCTCTGCCTCGATCTCGCCTTCTGCAGCGCCATCGACCGTGTAGCCCACGACGGCCCCGAGCCGGTCCAGGTCTACGGGGATGGCACCTCTCCCCACTTCCTCGTCGCACGTGAATACGAGCTTGATCGGGCCATGAGCGAGCTCCGGACTGGCAAGCAGGAGGCGCGCCGCTTCGACGATGATCGCGACTCCGGCCTTGTCGTCGCCGCCCAGCAGCGTCGTGCCGTCACTCGTGATGAGCGTTTTGCCCTTGTAGCTCTCGAGCTCGGGAAACTGCTGCACACGCAGGATCTGCGTGGAATCGCCGGGCAGGACCACGTCAGCTCCGTCCCATGCCGTGTGCACGATGGGACGCACATTCGCGCCTGACGTCTCTGGAGACGTATCCAGGTGCGCGAGCCATGCGATGGTGGGAGCGCCCGGAGAGGATCCTGGCAGCGTGGCAACGACGAGGCCACTCGGCTCCTGCACGACGTCGGAGAGCCCCAGCTCCTTCAACTCCTCCACGAGCTGGCGGCCGAGCTCCAGCTGTCCCGGAGTCGACGGAATCGTCTTGGACTGCTCCGAGGCTTGCGTGTCGATCCTGACATAGCGCAAGAACCGATCGAGCATGGTGGACATGATTCTCGATCGTCGTTCTGAGAGTCGGACGCAAGGGAAAATCGCGCTCCGGTGCCGGTCCCCGCACCACCGCGGCGCCCGTGAACCACGACCGCAAAGGCTGCAGCAGCCACCGTCAAGCAAAGGTCCCGTGGATCGAAGGTGCCGCGCAACACGTGGAGCAGCTGACCCACCTCCACGCCGCACCCGACGATCCATGGCAAGCAGCAGAAGGCGAGCTTGCGCGCGCTCCAGGGGCGATCATGCCAGACACCCAGGACTGCAGCGGAGAATGCATATTGCCAAAGCGCGTCAGGAAGCGAGAACCTCACCCAGGATGGCAAGGCGTGGGTCCGGGCGAAGGACTGCACGAGATCGGTGAGTGCGGGGAGAGACCGGTGCAGCGCGAGCCCCTGACGCCACCCCAGGTAGATAGCGGTCGCCGCCAGCACGGCGATCACGCACGCGAGGAAGTCGAGGGCGGGGCGCGGCTTCATTCGTCAATCCGAAGCGTGCGTGAGAATGCGACGACCTGCAGGCAGTCGGAGTCGCGCAGAGCCAGAGCCTTGCCGACTGCGGGGTCGATTCCCTCGGGCATCACGACGACCGACCGAAGGTCGCGAGCATCGCTCTGCGCAACGTATTCGCAGTATCCGCCGAGCACAGGATCGGTGCGATGCACTACGAGCGCCTTGTCGTCCTCGTGCACCACGCTCCCCCCGCCCCGTGTCTGGCGCTTCAGATCCGAGGCCATCTCGGACAGGGAGCGACCTCCTGCGCTGAACGCTCCGAGCATCTTCTGGCCGCGCATGAGGACGCAGACGAGGATCTCGGCCTTGTTGGTGCATTGCAGGCTGGAGCCCGGGGGAAGCCTCGCGGACAGCCTGGCCGGAGCATAGGAGTAGGCCTTCCAACGGGAGGAGTCGGGCAAGGTCGCAGCAGGGCCGGAAGGGAGCGGAGGGGCGTCGGGAGCGAGCGCGCGCGGCGGCGGCAGGGGGGCTGCGACGCTCGCCGAGCTCGAAGGTGCTGGTGCAGGAGAAGGCGCCTTGGAGGTACCAGCCAGGGACAAGGCAAAGACCAGGGTGATTGCAAGCGTAACGGCCTCTCGTCTCATGGGACGCGAACCTAGCACGCCTTTCCTTCCGCCATGGGCTGGGCTAGCATCCTGCCCGCCTTCACGAAATCCCGCAGCATGTGAGGGGCAACCAGGGCGTGAACTTCGCACAGTCCCCTAGCCGGAACCGCGCCGCCGTAGCGATGCTCGCCGCTGCGGCAGCGATTGTCCCAACGAAGGCCTGGGCCTACCCGACCGCTGTGATCTTCTCTCCGTCGGGCAAGTCGCTCCCCGCGAACAACATCAGCGGCTATGTCTACGGCGGGCTCCCGTTGTCCGGGGCTGACGTCGAGCTCAATCCCTGGGCAGGGATTCAGGCGGGATTGGGTCCGACGCCCGACGCGCCACCCAAGGGACCGTCTTTCGGTGGCGCTGAGCTCGGCATGGACGTGCTCGGTGTGGGCGATGGCCGGTACAAGCTCGTGCTCAACGCCAAGATCCAGCTGCTCGCGGCGTGGGGCGCCCTCGGTCCTGACGTTGCCATCGGGATGATGCAGCTTTCGGTCAGCGATGTGTCTCGCTCCATGAGCTTTGCCTACCTGGCGGTATCGCGCAGCTTCAAGATCCGGGACACGGACGTCGGCACCTTTGCCGTGGGCTGGGGCCACTCGTTCGCACCGTCGCCGCCGGACGGGGAATCCCGGGCATTCACCGGCACATTTCCGTTTCGCCGAGCTGCGCGCGAAGCGCTCCTGCTCGGCTACGTGACACCTGCGCTCGGCCCGCTGTCGCTCGCGATCGATCACTTCGGAGGCAACTCCGAGGCCAGCGATCTATACGCGGGATTGAACATCGCGCCCACGCAATGGCTGCTCGTCACGCCCGGAGCTTTCTTCGCGCTGGAACGCGCGAACGGCGCAGCGGTGGACGGAGCGTTCTTGAACGTTGCGGTCACGATCGACGCAGCGCCGCGTCCTCCCACGGCGACAAGGGCCGCGCCATGAGGCTGCAGTACAAGCTCATCGGCATCCTGCTCGTGGCGTTCCTCGTACCCGTGGTCGCGATCGGCTTGAGTGGCTATCTCTCGATTCGACGAATGGGCGATCGGGCCGCGGACGAATCGATGCGCACGCTGGTCGAGGCCGAGCGTCTGCACCTGCAGGATGCGACACGGGCAAAAGCGCTGGAGATCGAGCAGATGTGCGAGGTCTACCAGAACGACGTGGAGCACCTTCGCTCGCGCTTCGAGCGAACCCACAAGGAGCTGGAGTCGTACAGGCTCGACCGGATCGCGGACCGGTATCCTGGCAAGGAGAAGGCTGGGCTCCCGGGCTACGGCTATGTCCACCCGGTGCACGGCGCCTATGCGGACTTCGACGCGCTCGGGCCTGGTGGACCGTGGGTGCCGCGCAAGGTCGTGGACAAGTTGAAAGGCAATCCCCAGCTTCGGACGCGCGTGACTCGAGGATTGCACACGGTCATGCTCCTGGACGCGGATCTGGTGGAGCTTGCGGCGCACCACCAAGGTACCCTGGATCTCGCCTGGATCGTGCTCGAGACCGGGGTGACCGACGCGTTCCCGGAATACGACTACACCGCAATGCTCGCGCGCGATCCGGCGCTGGCCGATGTGGACGAGAACCAGCAGGATTACGTGACGCTCGCGAGCCCCAAGAGCAATCCACAACGCCAGACGCGGTGGCTGGCGCCCTACCTGGATCGATTCAAGGGCGTCTGGATGACCAGCTGCGTCGCTCCCGTCTACGACGGCGACCTGTTCCTGGGCACTGTGGGAATGGATATCCTTCTCAATGTCATCTCGCACCAGATCCTGCAGACGCGGATTGGCCAGACGGGATATGCGCTGCTCACCGGTCCTGATGGGCGTCTGATCGCCTTGCCCGACGTGGGAATCAAGGACGTGCTCTGGGACGAGAATCACGAGAAGGCGATGCGGGAGTCCACCAAGGCGCCCGCGAGCCAGCACTGGACCGAAGAGATGGCCCGGGCAGCGTCCCTGTCCCTCGCACACTCCCCCAATCCGGATCTCAGAGAGCTGGTCTCGGAGATGGACCGAGGCTCCGCTGGAACGCGCGAGATCGTCCTGGCCGGAGACCGTCGCTTCGTTTCCTGGTCCCCCATTCGCAACTCCGGCTGGAGCCTCGCCCTGGTGATTCCCAAGCAGGAGCTGATCGCCCCTTCGAGTGCGGTGCGCCTGGTCGTCAGCCAGGGCGTGGACAGAACCCTTCGGGACTATCTCGCTCTGGGCGCCTTCGTCGCTGGCCTGAGCATCCTCGTGGGCATCTTCCTTCACTACCTCGCGATCCGTCCCCTGGCCCGCTTCACCCGCCAGGTCGAGTCGGTGCGGTGGGACAACCTCTCCTTTCCGCTGCCAGCCAAGGAGCGCCACGACGAGATCGGGCAGCTGTACCGCAAGTTCGCGGAGATGATCCAGCTGATGCGAAGAGCCCGTGACGAGACGACATCCCAGGGTGAAGCTCTCGAGGCGGCCAACCGCAAGCTGACCGAAGCCAACGTCGAGCTCACGCGCGAGATCAACGATCGCGCCCGGGCGGAGACCGAGAAGGCGCGTCTGGAAGAGGCTCTCATCACGGCCCAGAAGCTGGAGTCCATCGGGCTGCTCGCCGCAGGCATTGCCCACGACTTCAACAACCTGCTCACGTCGATCCTCGGCAACATCTCCCTGTCGCGCTCCTACGCGCGAAGCGGAAGACCGGTCGAAGAGCGACTGCAGGACGCGGAGCAGGCCACGCATCGCGCACGACATCTGACAGCCCAGCTGCTGACCTTCTCCACAGGGGGCGCGCCCGTGCGCAAGGCACTCGACATTCGCGAGGTCGTGCGTCCGTCCGGGACCTTCGCCTTGAGGGGCTCTGCAACACGCTGCGACTTCCTGCTCCCCGACGATCTGTGGTCCGTGGTGGCGGACGAGGGCCAGCTGGGCCAGGTCGTGCAGAATCTCGTGATCAACGCCGAGCAGTCGATGCCCTCCGGAGGCACCATTCGAATCAAGGCGAGCAACAGGGAGGTGACACCGGAGGACAGTCTGCCGCTGCGCGCAGGATCGTACGTCTGCGTGGAAGTCCACGACGAAGGGGTCGGGATCCCGCGCGACGATCTTCCGAGGATCTTCGATCCGTTCTTCACGACCAAGCCCAGGGGGCATGGGCTCGGCCTCGCGGTCTGCTATTCGATTGTGCAGAGACACGACGGCCACATCGCGGCCGAATCCACTCCGGGCAGCGGTACTGTCGTCCGATTCTACCTTCCAGCCGTCCAGCAGCTCACCGCCAGCCCACCGTCCGCCAGCAGCGCTCCACGCACCGGTGCAGGACGAATCCTGGTTTTGGATGACGACGCGATGATCCGCTCCATGGCGACCTCCATGCTCGCGGACCTGGGATACGAGCCTACGGTCGTGGATGACGGAAGATCGGCTATCGAAGCCTACAAGCTCGCAGTGTCCGAGGGCCGCCCCTTCCAGGCGGTCATCCTGGACCTCACCGTCCCTGGAGGAATCGGTGGCCTCGAGACGATGGGTCAGCTCAGGGAGATCGACCCCGAGGTGTGTGCCATCGTCTCCAGCGGGTATTCGATCGACGACGTGATGGGGAACATCGAGAAGCACGGCTTCCGGGAGTCGTTGCCCAAGCCCTTTGACATGGTGTCTCTGGGCGCAGCGCTTGCGGACGCCATCGGCAGACGGCGAGCGTGAACGAGCAAGTGGGGCAACGCCACTACAACGGCTCTTCCTCGTCATCTCCCACATCGGACGGGGCTTCGACCGCGAGACGGCCTGTCATGCGCCTGAACAAGAGCCCTTGCGCTCCGCGCAGGAATCCAGCCTCCACGAGCGCTGGCGCGACCGGACTCGACAACGCCGGCTCGCCGTCGATGCTCGGAATGAGAAGCGCCCGTCGCCGCCGTCCATCGACCAGCGTTGCCAGACCTCGCGCGACCAGCCTTGCAGCGTGCTCGCGCTCCGCCTCGCCCTCGGGCAGGTAGGTCAGCAGCCCCTGCTCGGACCGCCCGAGCCAGGCGAGCAAGGTGCCATTCCACAGGAGCACCCTTGCCCCTGCGACGCGTTGAGCCCGCCCTGCTGCCGATTCGTCGGCGCGGGACGGCCAGGCGAGCAGGGCCCCGTAGGGATTCGCAGGGTCGACCGCGGACAGGATGATCAGCCCCGCATCCTCGTCGAAGTCCCGCGAGCTGCGCAGCTGCTCTTCAGCGCCCGGCATGGCGAATTGCGCGCCGCCCCGTCCTGCCACGAAGTATCCGCGACGGACACCTCCCCCCTCTTCCAGCGCTTTGAGCACCGGATAGATCGAGGAGAACCCACCTGCGATTGCCTCGGCCTGGGCAACTTCCCGCACGACAATCCCGTAGCGTTCGAGAAGCGAACGGGCCAGTGCGACCATCCGCGCCGCGGCGTCAGGGGGCTCCTTGCACCGCGGCGCTCGCAGCGACCACCGCCCTTCGGAGCCTGCTGGTCCTGCCCAGGGCCCGCGCCGGGCGCCTGCATGGCGCGACTGCGGCGCGGCCGCACGCAACCGGCTCCGAATCGGCTCCAAGGTGTCGTTCGTGAGCTCTGCGGACCAGACCAAGGCCCAGAGCGCATCGATCAGATCTCCGGGGAATCCGCCGATCTCCCGCGCGATGTCCTTGAAGAACATGGCTCCCTTGTCCGTCAGCAGCTCGCGGATCCTGCCAGGCAGATCGCCCTCGGCCCTGCCAGGCGAGGGCGCCAGCAGCCTCTCGTGCTCGGAAAGATACAGGCCAATGCGGGCGTCGGACGCACCCATCGGCTCGAGGCCCACCCACACCACTTCACCGGACGCGCAGAGGGAATCGAGGTTCCATTGCGTGTAGCCCGCCACGCGCGCTGGAAGGATCGAGCTCTCCAGAGCAGACGCTGCCAGCGGACACCCTTCCATCTGCTGCACCACGCGCATCAGAGCGTCGCTTCCTCGCGCCTTGCGCGTGATTCCCTGCCAGTGCAGAAGGAATCTCGCATAGGCATCGACTTCCACGGGCTCCACCTGCTGGCGCAGACGCGCCAGCGACCTCGCGCGCAGGGCCCGCAACACCTCGGCGTCGCAAACCTCGATCGTGCTCTGTCCGCGAAGAAACGCGCCCTCCACCACCCGGCGAGCCTGCGCCAGCTCCGCGATCACCGCGTCGATGGCTGGCACCGGAAGTCCAAACCTGCCGGCCACCGCGCGCGCCGTGAACGGGCCGTGCGTGCGTGCATAACGGGCAACCAGCGACCGGAGCGGGTGATCGTCCGATTGAAGGAACACGCCAGGAATGCCGGGAGGGAGCGCGACGCCGAGCGCTGCCCGGTAGCGTCCCGCATCTTCCACTGCGATGCGACGCCTTTCGCCTGCGATAGGGATCTCGATCAGCCGCCCTTCCGCATGCAGCGACGCAATCCAAGGAGCCGCTGGCTCCGCAGCCCGTGCTGCGATCTCCGGATCGCTCAGGTCGCCGACGCGCAGCAGCAGGTCATGAAGACCGTCTGCGCTCCGCACCGGATGGACGAGCCCCTGCAGCCGCTGCTCGTGCTCCTCGATCACCTCCGGGTCGAGCAGCTCGCGGGCTTCCGTGTCACCGAGCAGCTCGCGCAGGCGCCCCTGATCAATCGAAAGCGCTTGCGCCCGTCGCTCTGCCGCAGGGGCATCGAGCAGATACATGAAGTTCGCAACGAAGAAGAACAGCACATTGCCAGCGAACGGCGACGGCGCCACGGAGTCGACCGTGGTCACACGGATGCGACGCATCTCCACTCTTCGGAGGACGTCGATCAGCGCAGCCATGTCGAAGACGTCGCGAAGGCATTCGCGGTACGCCTCCAGCACGATCGGAAACGACGGAAATCGGCTGGCAACAGCGAGCAGGTCGCCGGCGCGCCGACGTTGGGCCCACAGCGGCGTGCGGCGGGTGGGCGAGCGTTTGGGCAGCAGCAGCGATCGACCTGCGCACTCCCGGAATCGCGCTGCAAACAACGATGTGCCGCCCAGCGTGCGCGTGACCTCCTCCTGGATGTCTTTGGACGAAGGGAAGAACAAGTCCGCCGAGGGCGGCTCATCGCACGCCGGAATCCGGAACACCATCCCATCATCTGTGTAGTGCACGTCCGTGCCGGAGTGCCTTGCTTCCAGCCGTGCCCGCACAGCCATGGACCAAGGCGCATGCACTGCGAGGCCGTAGGGCGACAGCACGCATACGCGCCAGTCACCGGTTTCGTCGACATAGCGCTCCACCAGGATGGTCTGATCCGCGGGAACCTCGCCGGTGGCCTGCACCTGCTCCTGCACGTAGGCAATCAGGTTGCGAACCGCGTGCTCGCCAAGATGATAGTCACGCTGCAGCAGGCTCGCTGCGTCTTCCTCCTTGGCGACAGCCACTGTACGGGCGAGCTTTCCGACCTTGTCGCCGAACTCCCGCGAACGCCCCGGTCGGTCCCCATGCCAGAACGGCATCTTTCCAGGCCGCCCAGGGGCAGGAGACACGACCACGCGGTCGTGGGTGATCTCCTCTGCCCGCCACGATGAAGCGCCGAGCAGAAAGACCTCCCCGAGGCGTAGCTCGAAGACCATCTCTTCGTCGAGCTCCCCTACCCTCGCGCCACCGATCGACGAGCCCCCTTCCCCTGGCAGAAAGACCCCGTACAGGCCGCGGTCCGGAATGGTCCCACCGTTGCTGATCGCAATCCTTCGCGCACCTTCCCGCGCCTTGATCGTTCCTGCAACCCGATCCCAGGTGATGCGCGGACGCAGCTCGGAGAACTCGTCCGAAGGATATCTCCCCGACAACATGTCGAGCACGTCGTCGAACGCTCCGCGGGAGAGCTCCGCATACGGAGCAGCGCGACGAACGAGCGAGTAGACGTCCTCGACCTGCAGGGGGCCATCGGTCGCAATGGCGACGATCTGCTGCGCCAGGACGTCGAGGGGATTGCGTGGGTAGAACGTCTCCTCGATGGAAGCCTGTCCAATGGCCTGCGCGGCTGCGGCGCAGGCGAGCAGGTCGCCTCGATGCTTGGCCATGAGCACCCCCCGCGGCACGCCGCCTACTCCGTGGCAGGCACGGCCGATGCGCTGCAATCCCGAGGCGATGCTCGCAGGTGCTTCGAGCTGGATGACCAGATCCACGCTTCCCATGTCGATGCCGAGCTCGAGCGAAGACGTGGCGACGAGGGAAGGGAGATCGCCGCTCTTGAGGCGCGCTTCGATGAGCAGGCGCTTTTCGCGCGCGATCGAGCCGTGGTGCGCCAGGGCGATCTCCTCGCCTGCCACGACGTTGAGGGCAGAGGCAACCCGCTCTGCCAGGCGGCGGCTGTTGACGAACACGAGCGTGGTGCGATGCTGGCGGATCAGCTCCACGACCCGGTTGTGGATGTACGGCCAGATCGAGGCGCGGTGCCCTGTCTGCGACGGGTCCTCGGCTCCGCTCGGGGCGGTGTCGCCGAGGCGGCCCATGTCGACGTCAGGTACCTCCACGGAGAGGTCGAGACGCTTCGGCTCGCCAGCGTCGATGATCGTCACTGGACGCGGGCTGCCGTCTGCCCGGAATCCGCCGAGCATTCTTGAGATCTCTTCGAGCGGTCGCTGCGTTGCGGACAGTCCGATCCTCTGCGGCGGGGGGGCTGCGCCGCGGAGCTGCTCCAATCGCTCCAGCGAAAGGAACAGGTGCGTGCCGCGCTTGCTCGGTACCAGCGCGTGGATCTCGTCGATGATCACGGTCTCCACGCTTGCGAGCGTGCTCCGTGCGCGCGACGTGAGCAGAAGGTAGAGCGACTCGGGAGTGGTGATCAGGATGTCGGGCGCGGCCCGAGCCATGCGCGCCCGGTCCGACGGCGAGGTATCGCCCGTGCGAATGTCGACCCGAGGAACGCGGATCGGCACGCCCGCCTCCTGCGCTACCTTCGCGATCCCCTCGATCGGTGCTCGCAGGTTGCGCTCCACGTCCACAGCAAGTGCCTTGAGCGGCGACACGTAGAGCACGCGGCAGCGTCGCTCCTTGGCTGGCTGCGGGCTCCACATGATGCGATCGATTGCGGTCAGGAACGCGGCCAGCGTCTTGCCCGACCCGGTGGGCGCCAGCACCAGCGTCGACTCGCCGTTGCAGATCGGCTTCCAGCCCCGAATCTGGCAGCGCGTCGGAGCGCCGAGCGCGGAGCCGAACCACTGGGCAACCGGCGGGTGGAAAGCGGACAGAGGCACCGGGACATGCTTGCGCTGGTGCGTGTCGGCTGCAAGCGCGACGGGAAGCGGATAGAGTCAGGGGCATGCGACCGCTCCTGCTCGTTGCGCTCTTGGCGCTGCCATGCGCCTGCTCGTCGTCCGAAGAATCCGCAGGCAACTTCCAGCCGCCCAAGGACTCCGGCGTCATCGACGCGTCCGAGGGGGGCGACGTCGGGCTCGGCGGCAGCGGCGGCCAGGCGGGCGACGCAGGTGGAGGCAGTGCAGGACAAGCGGGCGATGGAGCCGCGGGAACGGCAGGTTCGGGCGGGAGCGCAGGAGATGCGGCGCCGGGCGATGCACAAGGGACCGACTCCGAATCAGGCGCGCCGGTTGCCCCCAACCCGATCGGCGCAAACCTGCCGAACCTGCTCCACCTGTTCCTGGGTCTTGCTCCAGGCGGTGCAGCGGATGCGGATGCTGCGCTCGATGACGCCAAGGCCGCGGGAGCCAACCATGTCCGCTTCATTGCCAGCGGGTTCTGGCCCAACGACATGACGCAGGGCAAGGGTTGGATCGCGGATCCGCAAGCCTACTTCGAGGCGTTCGATCAGGTCGTGTCGCATGCGTCCGCTCGCGGAGTGCGTCTCGTTCCCAGCCTGCTGTGGAACCTGTACCTGTTCCCCGACATAGCAGGCGAGCCTGTGGGCAAGCTCTTCGAGCCAGGCTCCAAGACGCGCCTGCTCTCGGACAAGTACGTGACCGAGGTGGTGACCCGCTACGCCTCGAACGACGCGATCCTGTTCTGGGAGCTGGGAAACGAGTTCAACCTCTCCGCAGACCTCGACGTGTCCGGCTGTACGGTGTGCAACGGTGCGACGAACGGGTGCGGGCTGCTGAACCCGCCCGGTGGCACACCTTGCCAGAGAACCGCTGCGGACAACTTCTTCTCCTGCAATGCGTGCCGAGGCGTGTCGACGGCGCAGCAGGATCTTGGTGCGTTCACGGCTTCCATGGCCGCGCTCGTTCATGGGCTCGATTCCTCGCACGGCTTCTCCAGCGGCAATGCCTATCCGCGACCCTCCGCGTGGCACCTTGGAGCGTCGCCTTGCCCGCAGTGCGATTGGACCGCAGACTCGCCTGACGACTACGGTAAAGCGTTGTTGCAGCTTCACCAGACAGGCGTCGACGTCGTGTCGGTACACCACTACCCAGGAGCGGATGCGGCACGATTCGGCTCCACGGATCAGACCGGCGCTGGTCTGCTTTCCACGACCCAAAGCCTGGTGACAGCCGCGGGCAAGACGCTGTACGTCGGGGAATTCGGCGAGCCACGCGCTGGGAATTCCACGTGCGGCGGGCAGACCGAGACGTGCGGAGGCGAAGCGACGGCAGCGCGTACGCACGCGATCCTCGATGGGCTGGTCACGTCGCAGGTCCCCTACGCGGCAATCTGGGCGCTCGACTTCTTCCAGTTCTGCGGCGGAGTCCCAACCTGCTACACCGTAGTGCCGTCCGACGAGATCGTCGGCTCGCTCGCAGCGCACAACGTGGCAGCTGGGCAATGCAAGGGAGCTGCGGACGGGGTCGCGTGCGCGATCGGCACCTGCCTGGGCGGGGTGTGCACGCCGATGCAGGGCGCGACCTTCGGGTTCGATGCTGCCGGAGACGAGACCACCTGGCAGTACTGGACCAACTGCTCGGGCTGCACGCCTGCTACGAATCAGCGGGTGCAGACCGCGGCAGGAGGCTACCTGTCCGTCACTTCCCACGATCTGCCCTGTACATCGGGATGCAGCTATCCTGGCGCCTATGCCCTGAGCCCGTCGTTCCCCCTGCAGGGAGGGCATGTGCTGGTGCGCTTCAGCGCGCGATGCGATTCGGCCAACGCCGTCATCGATGTCATCCCATCGGACAGCCAGGCGCAGGAGCTCGCCCACACTCTGATCGCTGTCAAGCAAGGCACCTCGTTCGAGACTTCTGCGATGTGGTTCGTCGCCCCCGCGGGGGCAGCGAGCGCACGGCTGCGGCTGGAGCTTCCGGATCCCAACGCCAAGCTCGACTTGGACGAGATCGTGGTGGTCAGCGAGCCGTAGGTCCTATTCGCAGCTATCGGCAAAGCCTGCCCAGAAGAACCCGATGATTCCGTCGGAAAACGCGCACTCACTCCCTGCATCCGGACCTGATGGCGCGCAGAACACAGGAGACATGAGCAGAGAAGCTGGCAGATTCGCACATCTTCCCAGGTTGTTCGGCTGCACGTGCAGCCCATCCGGCGCTTCACCCTGCGCTACCACCTCCAGGAAGGTGACCCGCGCGTCCATCACCGCTGTCCCGTTCGCACCGAATTCCAGGTCCTTTGCCACAAGGTGCGCAGGCCCTTCCGGCGCGTAGACACCAGCGGTGTAGGCGTAGACGTCGATCCGCTCGTCGATGCGATTGACGGCTGCGTGCGCCACGGTCGTTCGCCAGGCTCCGGCCGGGAGCGGCGAGAAATCCATCGGGATCGCCACGAATCCCAGATGTGCTGTTGTCCGGTACAGCGCAAGCTCGACCATCGTCTCGTCGACCAGAGTCATCGACCGGGCAAACGGCACCTGCCCGCTGGCCCGGAGCGTGACCTGGTAGGCACCAGGCGTGACTCGGAGTGCCATGCCAGGCCCGGAGATGGACAGCGCGCAGTGGGTGGTCCCTTCGAGCTCCAATTCGATTGGCTCCGGAATGCCGCCGGTGAACGCATCGAAGTAGAGGGTGGCAAAGCCTTTTGCGGGCCGGTAGTCGATCACCGCAGCGTCCCCCTCACCGATGCACGAGGGGAGCGCGCTGTCCTGATCGGCCTCTGCGCCACTGTCCGGAGGAGCAAGATGATCGGCCTCTGCGCCACCGTCGGTCTGGGCGAGCTGATCAACCTGGGCGTCTCCGGCGTCGTTTTCTGGGACCACGCCCGGCGATGAAGACGCGTCATCGGAGCATCCAGCCGCAACGAGCCACGCGAGCGCGACGCAGAGCGCACCCAGCGCTCCGGAAACGTATCTACCGCACATGAGCAACCTCCGCTTGCGAGAACCGGGGCAGTGTGGATCGGCCTACACTCAGGGATTGGGCGCAGGCCCCTGGATCCGTCATGAAAACGCCCGGGCGGCAGCGGAATGCCCGGTGGCTGTTCTCGCGCACGTTCGCCGCACGTACGTGTAGCGCCCCGCTGCCAAAGCCGGTAAGCCGGTACCCATGCCGAAAGCATCCTCAGCCTGGCTCCTCGCTCTGCTCCTTTGCTCGTGCGGCTCGCCGCAATTCACGACTCCGCCGCGTGCCGCTCCGCCGCTGCCCAGCGCGCAGGCCTCGGCTGGCCCGGTCGATGAGCTCGATCGCCCTTTGCCGCTCGATGCCCGCCTCAAGAAGGGAACCCTGGACAACGGGCTCACCTACTACATCCTGCCGCACAAGAAGCCCGAGAACCGGGCTCAGATCTGGCTTGCGGTCAACGCCGGAGCCGTGCTCGAGGACGATGACCAGCGGGGGCTCGCCCACTTCGTCGAGCACATGGGCTTCAACGGGACCAAGCGCTTCCCCAAGCAGGCCCTGGTCGACTTCGTGGAGAAGAGCGGTGTTCGATTCGGCCCGGACCTCAACGCTTACACGTCGTTCGACGAGACCGTGTACATGCTGCAGGTTCCCACGGACAAGCCGGATCTCTTGAATCGCGGCTTGAGCGTACTGCGGGACTGGGCTGACGGCGTCAGCTTCGACCCCGGCGAGGTCGAAAAGGAAAGAGGCGTCGTCCTCGAGGAGTGGAGGCTCGGACGCGGCGCAGGCATGCGGCTGTTCGACAAGCAGGCGCCCGTGTTCTTCCACGGCTCCAAGTACGCGGAGCGGATCGTGATCGGCAAGCCGGAGATCATCAAGAACGCTTCGCGCGACACGCTGGTTCGGTTCTACCAGGATTGGTACAGGCCTGACCTGATGGCTGTCGTGGCGGTCGGCGACTTCACCACAGCCGACATCGAAGCGCGCATCAAGTCAGAGTTCTCCTCGCTCAAGCCGCCGGCCAAGCCCCGCCCCCGCGCCACCGTGACTCTCCCCGCGCACGACAACACGCTCGTGAGCATCGAGACCGATCCTGAGATGCCGACCACCAGCGTGCGGATCATGAGCAAGCTGCCGGCTCGCTCCGAAAAGAGCGCGCGCGACTACCGACGCATGCTCTCCGAACGCCTCTTCAACGCGATGTTGAACGGACGGCTCGACGAGCTTCGTCGCTTGCCTGATGCGCCGTTCCTGTCAGCAGGCTCGTCCTCGTCCATGTTCTTGCGGCACGCGGACGTGTTCCAGCAATCGGCGACCGTGAAGGACGACGGCGTGGAGCGAGGATTCGGCGCTCTGCTCGAAGAGGTGTTGCGCGTGGAGCGGCACGGCTTTACCAGCTCCGAGCTCGATCGCGCCAGGAGCCAGCTCTTGCGTCAGTACCAGCACGCTGTTGCACAACGCGACAAGCTCGATGCACGCTCCTTTGCCTCTGAAATTGTGCGCAACTTCCTGCGCGAGGAGACCATGCCCGGGCCTGAGGCTGAGCTGGCGCTGGCAGAGAGGTTCCTGCCGACCTTCTCGCTCGACGAGATCAACCAACTCAGCAAGACGCTCGGGAAAGGGAGCCGCGTCATTGCAGTCACCGGACCGTCGAGAATGGTCAAGCCGACCAGCGACGCCATGATCGCCATGAGCAGGGATGTCGCATCGCGCGACATCAAGCCCTACGAAGACGCGGCTCCGAGCGGGCCGTTGATGGCCCAGAAGCCAGCGCCTGGACCGGTGGTCAAGACCAGCACGGTCTCCGAGATCAACGTGACCGAGTGGACGCTCAAGAACGGTGTGCGCGTGATCGTCAAGCCCACGACCTTCAGCAACGACGAGGTGAAGCTGACCGCGTTCTCGCCAGGGGGGACCTCGCTGGTCAAGGACGCGGACTACGATTCAGCGAAGTTCGCCGACGAGATCGTTGCCATGGGCGGGCTCGGGCCGTTCGATGCGATCAAGCTGCGCAAGTCGCTGGCCGGCAAGGTCGCTTCTGTGAGCGCCCGGATCTCGGAGCTCGAAGAGGGATTCAGCGGGCATGCTGCGCCTGCGGACATCGAGCTTCTGCTCCAGATGGTGAATCTGTCCTTCACAGCGCCCCGTCGCGATGAAAACGCGTTCGCTTCGTGGCGTACCCGGGAAACCGAGAGCGTGCGGAACCGTCGGCTCTCGCCGGACCGGACCTTCTTCGAGGATATGCTGCTCTTCTCCACGCAGAACCACCTTCGTCGTCGTCCGACCACGCCTGAGGTTCTCCAGAAAGTGGACCTCGACAAGGTGATGGCGATCTACAAGGACCGCTTCGCAGACGCAGGTGACTTCACGTTCGTGCTGGTGGGCAACATCGAGCTGGACCGTCTCAAGCCGCTCGTGGAGACGTATCTCGGAAGCCTGCCGACCAAGGGGCGCAAGGAGAGCTGGCGCGACATCAACGTTGCGTGGCCGAACGGCGTGCAGACCAAGACCATCGTCAAAGGCACAGAGCCCAAGAGTCGCGTGACTCTCACGTTCCACGGGGCTGAGCGGTGGACAAGGGACACGGACAACGACTTGCGCATGCTTGCCGAGGTGCTCCGCATTCGCTTGCGCGAGATTCTGCGCGAGGACATGGGTGGCGTGTACGGTGTGACCGTTGGCGGGGCCATCACGCGGCGTCCCAAGCAGGAGTTCACGTTCAACGTGAGCTTCGGCTGCTCGCCCGAGAACGTCGACAAGCTCGAGAAGGCGATCTTCGACGAGGTGAAGGTGGTGCAGGAGAAGGGGATCGGCGACGACTACATCGTGAAGGTCAAGGAGCTGCGTCGCCGCGCCCACGAGACGGATCTGAAGGACAACGGGTACTGGACGCGGGAGCTCGAGAGGGCGTACCGGTTCGGTGACGATCCGAGGCAGATCGTGGACATCACGCCGCTGTTGGACAAGGTGAATTCGGACCACGTACGCGCTGCAGCGAAGAAGTACATCACGACGAAGCAGTACGTGCTTGGGGTGCTCAAGCCTGAGAACGCGGGCGCCGCGGCGCCGTAGGAGTGGGCGGGCTGTCAACCGCGGGCGATGTTCTCGCGGATGCGCGTGCCAAGCCGCGCGTACCACTGCCTGGCGCCAGACAGATTGCGGGGAAGCCACCCGTACCCGCCGCCGTAGCCGTATCCGCCATATCCCCCATAGCCACCCTGGCCGTACCCACCCTGGCCATACCCGCCAGCGCCGCCGTATCCGCCCTGGCCATATCCGCCCTGGCCATATCCGCCTTGGCCGTACCCGCCTTGGCCGTACCCGCCTTGGCCATACCCGCCTTGGCCGTACCCACCTTGGCTGTTCCCGCCTTGGGCGTATCCACCCTGTCCAGTTCCACCTTGCCCGGTGCCGCCTTGGCTGGACCCACCCTCTCCGGTGCCTCCCGCGCCCGTGCCTCCACCGGGGTCCACGCTCCCACCGCAAGCTTCTGCGATTCCTGCAGCGACCGCCGCTAGAACGGCCGAGGTCTTGAGCATCGCCCGACGAGACATTCGAGAAAGCGTCATCAACGATCCTT
Source organism: Deltaproteobacteria bacterium (assembly GCA_016218915.1). GTDB lineage: Bacteria > Myxococcota_A > Polyangia > Polyangiales > Polyangiaceae > JACRCQ01. The sequence continues at coordinate 6,148 of JACRCQ010000058.1, read as the reverse complement.
TCCTAAGCTCAAGCTGGTGCTACCACTGATGATGTCCGGGCCTGTCCCAGTCGATCACGAAATCGGCCTGGCCGCGATGCCTCCTGACGCCCTGCGCCTGCAAAGGCAAATCCACATTAGCAGCCCCATCCCGACCATGCCAGCATAGGCTCCTCCGGCTCCAGGAGCTGTGCGGCATCCACACCCCGAATCCTCACTCGGGGCCGCGGCATTGCCTGCTTCCGTCGACGCGTCGCCGCCCGGCTGCACCGACCCGCCTGACCACGCAGCGCCGTCCTGTTGCGGCGACGCCGGAAGCGGACTTGGCCACGAGCAGGATCACGCCGATGCCGGACTGGCTCGCAAAGATGTTGTTGCGTACCACGCTGTTGGAGTGGGGGCCTGGATCCCAGGTGATCGCAGCGCTCTTGCTGTTGATCACCGTGTTGTTGGCGATCACCACGTTTTGAATGGCTCGGCAGCCGTACCATCGCCGCCCGCTGCGGCAGCCTGATCCACGTACCAATCCGCGGCCGCGACTTCCGGAGCCACCAGCATGGCGCAAGCCGAGGCACCCAAGGCAAGGATCCCCTTCATCCCCGAGTGGTATCGCGTGATCCGGGGTCGCGCAACCGTCAGTGCGTGCGACGCAACACCGCGTCGATCTGCGCCCGTGAGATCGAGCCGTCTTCGTCCACGGAGTAGTCGTCACTCTCGATCTTCAGCGAGCGTGTCGCGGTCACGTCCGCGCGCCCCTTGAAGTGGTACGGAATGGTGGGCATGGTCAGCGTGTCGCGCAGCACCGCGAGCGCGATCTGTGCGGGAACCACGACGGGAACCGCGATCGGCGTGTTGGTCTTGGAGCTGAGCCACACGCCTTCGCCCTCAGGACGAAACTCCACGGGCAAGGTGTAGCGCTGGGCAAGGAGCACCTCTCCGCGCACGGCCCGGATCGCGATGTCGTAGGAGTTGGGGTTGTAGACGTCGACGTAGATGGTCATGAGCACGCCGATGCTCGGTGGCAGCGAGATGCGAATGCCCGAGACCTCGGCACGGTTGAGCTTCATCGACGGCTTGCTCGCGCAGCCGGCGGAGAGCAGGGCGATGAGCACGACGGTGATCGCGAGCACGAATCGGATGAGCGAGCGGGGCATGATGCAGCAGTCTACGCCCTGCGCGGTCCGAGGTCCAATGGGGCTGGCAGGCCGCGTGCACCTGCCCTGTCAACGGATCGCGTCAACGACCTCGTCCGCAGCTGCGTCCTCCGGCGAATACCACAGGAGCTTGCCCTTGCCGTCCACCAGGACCGACGACGGAACCCTGCCCACACCGAGCAGCGAGCGGCTCGCGCCGCTCTGATCGATCAGGAACGTCCAGGGCACGCCCCATTCCCGCAGGGCTGCGGTGGCTTGATCGATCGACTCGTGGTCACCGAGCACGGCCACGAGCACCAGGCGCGCGCCGCGAGCGCTGATCTCGTCACGCTTGTCCACCAGCGCGGGGAGCTTCTTGCGACACGACTCGCACGACGGGCTGAAGAAGTGCAGCAGCACCTTCTTGCGATCTCCAGGGGGAATGGACGCCATGTCGCCCGCGTCCGTGGGCAGCGCGATCTGCACGGGCTTGCCGAGCTTTGGGTTCTGCGCAGAGGCGGGCGGCTTGTGCCCGCACGCGAGGGCGAGAGCGCAAAGCGCAAGGGCGAGGGAACGACGCATCGCAGCTACCATAGCGCAGGTGCGAGCAAGGTGGGCGGGTTCCTGAGGGTGCAGGCATGCCCCGGCATGCTGGTTCAGGCCGATCGTGTTACCCTGACGTCGAGGTGATCCATGCGCTCCACCCTTGTCGTCCTGACCGTCGGTTCCCTGGTGATGCTCGCTGGCGAGCCCGTTGCCCTCGCCGAGCCGCAATGCACGGACATCGACACGTTCAACAACCTCACCGAGCAGCAGAACACCACGGCCAAGACGATCACCCTCGACTTCGACGTGACCGGGGTGAACCCGGCCGACTATCCGGAAGGCAAGGGGTGGATGGCCGAGTTCGCGTACACCGGGTGCATCAACGCGGACTACAACGACTATGGTGGCCTGGCGAACCTCAAGCTCTACGGCAATTGGGCCGGGTGGGATGGGAGCACGGGACATGCGCCAGGCTCGATCAAGAACGAGTACGGCATGTGCTGCGTGTCGCCGCCTGGCGGCTGCCCTGACAACTGGGCAGACTCGGACTTCAAGCAGCCGATCTTCACTGACCCGAACCAGAAGTGCCATGTGAAGATGTCGCTCGACGATCTCGCGCTGAGCTACAGCATCCAGTGCGACGGCGGCACGGTCTATTCCGGGTCTGGCGACAACAAGACCATCGGCCTGAAGATCAACAAGGCCTCAGTGCTCAAGTCGGTCAATGGCGGCCATCCGATGAGCGCCACGACCATTGCGAGCAACGTGCAAGTCTGCTTTGACCTCGGACCAGCTTCCACCAACGTGCAGAAGCTCCTCGCGGTCGAAGATGCGACAGTGCTGGCGTCCACGCCGGACACGGTCGTGCTGCCTGACACGGACCTGTCGTGCGGCGACGACGACGGGACGATCTACCTCAAGTTCTCGATCCCAGAGCCTCTCGGCAAGGTCAAGAGCGCGCGGGTGATCCTGACCGCGTCGTCAGCACCTTCTTCGGACGGCACGGGCGGAGACCTGTACTTCGTGACCGACAACTCCTGGTCCGAGAAGACGATCACGTGGAACAAGGCGCCCAAGACCACGCCGCCCGCGATCGGGCAAATCACGGGCGTTGCGCTGGGCGGAGTGTACCCGGTCGACGTCACCAGCAAGGTCACGGGCAAGGGAACCTATTCGTTTGCGCTGGCGCCCCTGGCTGGCGGAAGCCCCAATGGTGCTCACTTCCTGTCCAAGGAAGCGTCCGCAACCACTGGGCCGCAGCTGGTGGTCGAATACACGATAACCGACGGCGACAACGACACCTACCCTGACGGTCCGGACTGCAATGACGCGAACGCGTCGATTCACCCAGGCGCGACCGAGCAGTGCAATTCGGTCGACGACAACTGCGATGGGGTGATCGACGAGGGGTGTGGCACCGGCGGAGCAGGCGGGTCGCCGGATGCGTCGACCGATGCAGCGCCAGACGCATCGGGCACAGCAGGCAAAGGAGCAGGCGGAGGGACCAACTTGCATCCGGTGAACGAAGGCGAGCCTTCGGACAGCGGGTGCAGCTGCAGAGCAGCGGGCAAGGAGGCTGGGACAGGGGTGTGGGTAGCAGCGATGCTGGCAGGGCTGATTGCAGCGGCTAGCGCACGGAGATCTGGACGCAGCCGCAGCCAGAGCCGCTAGACCAGGTGCTGCCATTGGCGCCGTTGCGGGTGCAGCAGGAGGTGCACGACTTGCTGGTGAGCGAGCGGCTGCACGCGGCAGTGGCACCGGGGTGCATCTTGCCGGAGGGCACAGGGCAGCAGCATCCGGCAGCGAGCAGGACCAGGGCCGCGAAAGCAACTCTCTTTGGGCTCAGCATGAATCTCCCTCGCATTCGTGGGTTGGATGCTGCCTGGGAGCAAGGGTTGCGTCAAGCAGGGGGCGGGGTCAGAGATTCTTGTGGGCCGAGCGAGCAAGAGCACGAGCACGGGCACGGGCTCGATGCAGGACAGCGAGACCAGAGTCAGAGATTCTTGTCAGCCAGCTTGCGCGCGAGGTGGCTGGGAGGGTGAGCGGCGCCTCGGTCTCCAGCACACCTCATGCACCGGTGCGTGGGGCGAAGGAGGGGTGGGGGAAAAGGCTCTTGATGCGTCTTCGCTTCAGCGAGGGTGCATGCTTGGGCTCTCCGCCATGAAGATACCAACGCGCCAGCGGGTCGTTGTGTGCTGTGCCGCCCTCCTGTTTGGATGCGATGGGCGTGCTGTCCACTCCCGTGGCAGTAGCGTGAGCCTAGTAAGGCCGCCGCCGTCGTGGACCGGGTGGTCAGCATCTCTGCCGGATACAAGAGCAACTGTGCACTTCAGGCGTCCGGTCACGTGCTGTGCTGGCCGAGACCGAGACCGTCTCCGTGCTGGTCGGGAAGGTCAGCGGACGTTGCGGGTTCGCTCCCCCATCTGCCCCTTCATCCCTCGGCCTTTGGCCCTTGGCCCTTGGCCTTCGGCCTCTTCGCCCGAGGGCCCTGTCGTAGGGAGCCGAAGGCACGCTACCGCGCTTTTCTGTCGGTCAGCATCCAATCGCACAGGTGCGTGACAGGCGCTTCCTGATCTGGAGGCATGCAGCCCTGCTTGTCCCCCATCAGGCACAGAGAAGCAGGCTGACGCGTCGAAACGATCATCCCTCGATCGCAATCCTCGAAGTAGCTGGCTTCCACCCATACGCTGTCATCATCCCAGACCCGAACTTCATGCGCAGTGGGCATTGGATCCAGCTTGATGCGCGCCGTTTCCGGCGTGGGAAGCACAACTTGCTGCCAGGGGCGACCCGGTTCACGCCGCCATAGATGCGAGTCGTCATCGGCTGGACCGGGGCGGCTTCGGTCGCCATCGATCACGACCCATTCGGTCCCGTCGCGCTGCTGCGCGTAGGACCGCGCCACCGCCCCGGGCGGCATGTCGATTCGCTGCCAGTTGTCAGCCTTCAGCCGCCAGCAAGCCGCGGCGTTTGCGCTTGTTGACATCCGCTGGTAGCCGGAGACTACCAGGTCGTCCGGCGATGGAGCGAACAACGCACCATAGTATCCAGCGGCATCCGGAATGACGCGCACCGTCGGATGTCGCTGGGAGGGGTCCCAGAGAAAGACCGCGCCAGCGCCCCCTCCGAGCTCCGGACCGGTTGTGCCCAGTACGATCGCATGGCCCGACTCAAAGCCGGCCAACTCGTAGACTTGGACAATGACGTTGCGGCCGCTCTCATCGGTAGGCAGCGGCGCTGGATCCGGGCCGCCATACGCTCTGAGCTTGCCGGTCATCCGCCCATCGTGATCGAGGTCGACAGCCGTCTCGCCGACCAGCACAGCCCCCTTGCGCCAGTCGGACATCTTGAATCCGCCGAATGTCCGTCCCCGTTCGAGGGTGGCGACGGTCTGCCAGCCTCGACCATCGAAGTGCGCGAGTGGCGGAAACCCTTCTTGCGCGCCGAGCGCCCAAAGCGACACAGGCCAAGTGCCTACGATGGTCCGCGGGTGGAAGTCAGGATGCGGAGAGGTCTCCAAGTGGTCGGTCACGTACCGATGCATCGTCCCGCACAACAGCAGCGCTCCCTTCACGGGACAGAGCTGGAGTTCAGCCAGGTGGCTCTCCCCGTCGCCGTTCATCCCCTCAGCGATGATGTAGAAGGGGAACGGCGCCAGCTTCGGGCAACGAGTTCCAGAAGAGGTTGGCGCGGATAAGACCGCGCGCGGTGAAAACGCTGGCAGGCCCCTGGGTCGGCTGGACACACCGCACGCCAGCCCGATGCACGCCGCACCAAACCAGAGTCCCAGCCACCGAGTCCTTGGCACAGGAGCGATGGTAGCCCGGACTTGCTCTTCAGGAGAAGTCGACCCGCAACGGTACCCGCCTCGGCGGTTGGTGGCGGCCGCCACTTTCGCCTGGCGAGCCGCCACTCAGCGTTTCTCCGGCGAATTCTGCCAATGCACGAGCTGGGAAGCCTGGCGGCCGCCACGTCTTCGGCCGCGCAAGCTCGCGAAAATGCATGTCTGCTCGGAGGCACGCTTCCAGCAATCGCAGCCGCGCATGTTCACCAGGCTCGACCCCAAGCTCGACGTCGTCTTCAAGCTGCTCTTCACCCGCCCAGGCTCTGAAGGGATCCTGATCGCCTTGCTCAGCGCAATCCTTCGTCCGCCGTCGCCGATCCGATCGATCAAGGTGCTCAACCCCGATCTGGAGAAGGAGGCCATCCCGGATCGCGGCGTGGTGCTCGACATCCGCGTTCGACTCGAAGACGGCAAAGAGGTCGACGTCGAGATGCAATCGCAAACGCGTCCAGGCATGACCAAGCGCGCGCTCTACCATTGGTCGCGCATGTATGGCGCGCAGATCGTCCGGGGACAGGAGTACGCTGAGCTTCAACCGTGCATCAGCATCTTCCTGCTCGGCTACAAGGAGTTGCCATCGGCCAAGTTTCACTCCACATTTCAGGTGCTGGAAGTCCAAACCCATGAACCGCTCGCCGACCAACTT
>JACRCQ010000057.1 GCA_016218915.1 Deltaproteobacteria bacterium | reverse complement strand
GACGCCTTGCTAATCCCACACACCGGAGCCTGTATGTCCCACGCGACGACAACGCACCCCCTCGGGACAACGGAGAAGGAAAATGCTCAACACGCTGCGCTTCGGGATCGAGATCGAGACGGTGGGCCTGGGACGCGAAGGTCTCGCGAATGCCATCCAGAGCGTGGTTGGCGGAACCAAGATTGCCGACTACCGCAGCTGGAAGATCGTAGACGCCAAGGGCCGCAGCTGGAGGGTGGTGCCGGATGGTTCGCTGAGCGGCGGCGAGCAGAGCGGAGAGATCGTCAGCCCGGTCCTCGGCTACGACGATATCGATGAGCTGCAGCAGGTGGTCCGGGCGGTGCGCAGCGCGGGCGCACGCTCCGACCAGAGTTGTGGAATCCACGTTCATATCGACGGGAGCCGCTTCGACGCGCGCGGGGTGACGAACCTGGTCAAGATGGTCCACAAGCAGGAGCGCCTGATCGAGCAGGCGCTCGGGATCAGCGAGACTCGCCTCCAGCGCTACTGCCGCCCGGTTGACGCGGAGTTCATTCGCCGCCTCGAGAGCCGCCGCCCGCGCACGATGCAGGAAGTCAGCGACGCCTGGTACGGGCGCCGCAACGCGAACCCCGATCGCTACGATTCGAGTCGCTATCACGGGGTCAACCTAAACAGCCTATTTTTCAGGGGATCGATCGAGCTGAGGTTCTTCAACGGGACGACGCACGCGGGCGAGATCAAGTCCTACATTCAATTCGCTCTCGCGCTCGCCGCCAAGGCGCTCGGGTCCAAGGCAGCATCGAGCCGCCGCCGCGAATACAATGCAGCGACTTCGAAGTACGACATGAGGGTCTGGCTCCTCGGCCTCGGGATGATTGGCGACGAGTTCAAGACCGCCCGGCTGCACCTGCTCAAGAAGCTCGGCGGATCGGCGGCTTGGAAGGGCGAGCGCCGCGATCGCGCCCAGGGCGACCAGCTCGCAACCCAGGAGGAACGCGCCGCATAACGCAATAGCCCGGGGGGGGCCCGGCCGCGGGCCCCCAAGCCAGGCCGCAACTTCTGCTGACGCCCTGATTCGGGCATCACGCAGATTCGTCGAAGAACTCGCAGGCCCTGATACGTACATCAGGGCGGCGACAATCGGGGGGCGAGAATCCTCGGGGATTCTAGGAAGTCGCAGATGGAACAGGACCCGCATGTACATCTCCGCATGAAGACGAACAACGCAATCAGCATGACGCCCGCAAACGCCAACATCAGCGTATCGCTTGCCCACAGCCGCTACGGGACGCCCCAGCCGCAGGTCGAGATTCGCTACCCGCGCGGAACGCACTACCGCGTAGTGCGCGCCGCCCTCTACGCCCTTGCCGCGAAGCTCGAGACCGCGACGCCGGCCGGGGACAACTGGGTCGTCGAAGTCGACGCTTTCGGCGACGAGATGGGGCGGGTGTACCTCGAGCTGGTGAAGGCCGACGCAGCCGAAACCAAGCGCGGGCTCGAGCTGCTCCGAAAGGTGGTGGGCTGACGGGATCCGGGGGGCAGGGGCGCCGAGAGCGCGCCTGCCCTCGACTTGTCGCGAACCAGAAGCAATCATGCTACGCGGGCTGGGAGCCCGCTGACGCGGGAGAAACGAACGTGCTCTACTTTGCCTATGGGTCGAATCTCAACGAAGCGCAGATGCGCGAGCGCTGCCCCAGCGCCGTGCGCGGTCCGCGCGCGATCCTGCGCGGCTACGCGCTGACGTTCGGGGGCTTCAGCCACCGCTGGGGCGGTGCGGTCGCGAGCATCGTGCGGGCGCCGGGCGCCATGGTCCACGGGCTCCTCTACTCGATCGACGCCGAGGACATCGCGGCGCTCGATCGCTGCGAAGGCCACCCCTTTGCGTACGAGCGCGTGGAGCGCATCGTCATCGACGAGGAGAGTCGCCGCCGGCGCGTGCATCTCTACCTGCAGCCCGAGGAGGGCTTCGAGCCGTGGGAGCCCGCCCCGGACTACTACGCCGTCCTGCGGCGCGCGTACGCCCGCTTGGGCTTCGACCGGCGGCGCCTGGCTGCCGCAGCGCGGGTGGCGGCATGAAGCGCGACGTAAGCCAACGTGGGGCCAGCACGGCGATCTTCGTCTATGGCACGCTATTGCGGGGCGAGGTGAACCACGACCTTCTCGCCCGCGCCCGGTTCCTCGGTCTCGCTCGCACGCCGCCTCGATTCGCGCTCCACGACCTCGGCGGCTTCCCCGGCCTGGTCGCCGGGGGCGAGCACGCGGCCGAGGGAGAAGTGTACATCGTCGGGCCGGACACTCTGGCCCGCTTGGATCAGCTCGAAGGCCATCCACGGTTTTACCGGCGCTCACCGATCGCCCTCGAGGACGGCTCCACCGTCGAAACCTACCTGTTGCCCGCCGATCGCGTCGTCGGACGCCCCGTGATCACGTCGGGCAGCTGGCGCGCGCGCCGGAGAGAGAGGGTCGCATGAACATCGTGATGCGTGATGGCCGTGTCTTCCGCGGCACCGCGGTGCAGATCGTCAAGGCGATGCAGGACATCGCGTTCGGTGTCGAGCAGTTCACGCTCCCCGAGTACATCGACTGGGTGGTACAGAACGCCGCGAAATTCGAGGCGGTCGAGCTCAAGATCACGGGCGAGACCGACGAGGAGAAGGCGGCGTCGCTCGTAGCAGAGATGATCCGGACGGGGTTGACGCGGAAGGTGTGACCCCACCGCGCCGGGGAACAGTACCGGTCCGCGATGGTCAATCCGCGAACCGGCTCAATCGCTCATCGCCACGCGTCCAACGAGCGAACCAGGAACTCGGCATGCTGTTCGCTGCCACATCGTCGCTGCCGACCCCATACATCGCGCCCACGAGCAATCCAAGGCGTCGGCCGAACCGACGAAAGGGACTCCGATGTTTTGGCGATTTGTATGGACTACCAGTGTGGCCGCGGGGCTTTCTCTGGCGCTCTCCGGTTGCAGCAACAGTTCTCCGGCGTCCTCCGGAAACCAGCAGGGCCCGGAGGAAGTTCAATCGGGGTACGCCACAACACAGCAGGGACTGAATGAAACGACCAGCGGGTTGGGGATGTATGGTTCGGGCGACCACCCGGGAGGGCTGGGCATGATGCAGAAGGGGATGGACCACGTTTCCGGCGGCATCGGTATGATGCAGTCTGGCTTCGGCATGATGTCGAGCTCCATGGGAGCGATGATGGGCAGGTGCGGGGGCATGAACGGAGCGATGGGGCAGATGCACGACGGCTACGCCGCTATGCAGCAGTCTTACGGGATGATGGCCGATCCCGACGCAGGAGCGAACCAGACCGGAATGAACAGCATGCAGCAGGCGATGGACAAGGTCCGAGCGGGAATGCAGCAGGCCTCGGAACTCATGTCCTGTATGGGCTATGGCAGCATGATGGGCGACGGTGGGATGATGGGCGGCACCGGTGGCATGATGGGCACCGGCGGCTACGGCGGCATGATGGGAACTGGCGGCTACGGCGGCATGATGGGGTACTGACGCAGCGTCGGCGCGCTCATCCCGATTGGCGGATTAGGGCGCAAGCTTCCGTTCTTGATGGCCTTGATCGTCAGGTCCTCACCTCCGATCAACTCGCCCCGAACGAACACCTGCGGAAACGTCGGCCAACCACTCCACAGCTTGATCGCGAGGACTCTTCCACGACCGGTGCGTCACCCAGGAGCGCGCTGCAGGGAGAAAGCACGAGCGGCCATTCACCCAGCCACGCCGCGACAACAGCGGCAAGAAGGCGTGGTTAGGCCCGGTTTGCCGCACCATCCGCGCGGCGCCTTGACAGGTTCCGCCGCTCGCGCTAGACATTCAAACGTGCACGCGAGCGACACGATTGAAGCCGGCCCCGCTCGAACTGACGTCTGCCAGATCACCCAGTTCAATGCCGAGGTCGTGGCTCGCGTGCGCGCCGCAGCGCCCTCCGACGACGACCTTTCCGAGGCCCAGCTTCTCTTCGGGGCCCTTTCGGATCGGCAGCGCCTGCGGATCGTGCACGCGCTGTTGCAGGCCAAAGAACTGTGCGTGTGCGACGTAGCGCAGGTGCTTGGCTCGAGCGTATCGGCTGCTTCTCACCATCTTCGGAAGATGCGCGACCTCCGGATTCTGGGGCACCGGACCGACGGCAAGATGGTCTTCTACTCGTTGCAGGACGCGCGTGTCGCTAGTCTGGTTGCCGCGGTTCTCGGTAGAGAGGCTCCTGCCAAGGGGCGTAAGAGATGACCCTCCCGCTCCGGAATGTTCGACGCCGTCGACCTCCGGGGTTGGCATTCGTGTATGCCGCGTTGCTGGTGCGCTGTCTGGTACTCCTGATCACATTCCAGCTTTCAGGAGTCGGGCATGTGCTGGTGGATGCTGCGGGCTGGTTCGCTGACGACAAGCACCAGACCACCGACTGTGACGACAGTCCCGGGCAGCCATGCGCACCCGGATGTCCCAGCTGCCATTGTCACCACCCCACCACGGTGTCGGTGCCGGCGTCGAATCTTGCTGAACTACTCCCCCTTTTCGGGAGCGAATCTGAGCTCGCCAGCCTCGACGACCAAGAGGCTCCACACGGGCCAGCGCCACCCTCAGTCTATCGTCCGCCCAGAGCCACCCTCGTCTGAACGGGATTGCGAGCCTGCGCAGCCGTGACACGTGCCTGCGCGGCTCGCTCGCGATCGGCTCGGCGCGTTGCGCCCCTGGCTGTGGGTGAGTTGAATGAAAGTGCGTTTGAAAGCGGTAGCCGCCGCTGCATTGGCGGCGAGCGTCCTCGGGGCAGTCCCATCGAGGGCGCAGGATGGTTCCCAATGTGGTGGCACCATCACGAGGGCGAAGGTGGTGCCGTGTGCCGTTCGTGCGAGCATTGCGCTTCGTTCTGAACGTGACGCCGCGGACGCGGCCCGTGCGCGGCACACCGCGACGCGCCCGCTGCTTCCCTCCAATCCGGTGGTTTCCTTGAGTGCTGGACGGCCTCTTGTTTCGCAATCCGGGCGTAGCAGCTCTCTCACCTGGTACGCATCGATCTCCCAGGAGCTCGAAATCGCGGGCCAGCGAGGCGCGAGGCGCGAAGCGGCGGGCGAAGAAGTCAGAGCGCAAGACGCGCGCGTGACCCTCACCGCTCGAGATGTGGCGGCCGCCGCCTGGGTCGGGTACTTCGACGCCCTCGCAGCCAAGGACGAAGTCGAGCTGACGCGAGCCGTGGAGGCAGCGGCATCGCGAGTCTTCGAGGTGACCGGGGCGCGCGCCGAGCAGAAGCTCACCGCGTCCGTGGAAGCGGACCTCGCCAATGCCGAAAGCCTTCGAGCGCTGCAGACTCGAGCGTCGGCCGAGCGGCGCCTGCAATCACGGGTTGCCATGCTCACAACCCTGCTCGGCGGCGATCCGGCCTCGAGCTCGGTGTCCGTGGAAGGGGACCTGCAGCCGCTGCCGCGGGTCGAGCTCATCGCTCGTCAGTCGTTGGGAATTGATGCCCAAAGCAGGCCCGAAGTGCAGGTGCTGCTGGCTGAGCGACGAGCGGCGGCTGCCAGGGCAGAAGCCTTTCGCCGATCGAGGATCCCCAATCCGACGGTGTCGATTTTCGCGCAGCGCGACGAGATCAGTGACCGGGTGCTCGGCTTGGGGCTCGCGTTCCCGATCCCCTTGCCGGAGCCCGTCGGCCGTCTCTACGTGGGCGAGATCGCGGAGAACGAAGCCTCCGCGCGCCGCTCGGGCAATGAGGCGGAACGCACCCGTCGCCAGCTGCGGCTCGACACGGTCGTGTCTTTGCGAGAGTTCGAGTCCCGCAGAGACGAACTGGCAGCGTTCGACGCAGGCCGGCTTGCAAGAGCGAAGCAGACGCTAACGGACGTGAGCGAGGAGGTTCGAGCCGGCAGACTCACCGTGCGTGATGCGATCGTCACGCAGCAGACGCTCATTCAACTCCTCCAAGCCCATATCGAAGCTCGAAGGGCATTGTGTGTTGCATCGGTTGACTTGGCGCGCGCCGCCGGCGTGACGCTTGAAGGAGGCCACCCATGAGCCGTCAATTCCTCTACGTCTCTGTCGCCATCGCGATGCTGGCCATCGGATGCGGAAAGGCGGACGCCCAGCAGTCACAGGAGCAACACGAGGCCAAGCCTGCTGAATCTGCGTCGCACGAAGCCGAACACGAGCACGAAGGCATTCCCAAGACGGTGCGGCTCGACCCGAAAGTGGAAGCTGACGCAAAGATTCGCGTCGAGCCCGCCGTCGTCGAAGTACTGCGCGCGACGCTCTCCCTTCCCGGCGAGATCGCCGCCGATCCGGACAAGAGCGCGAGGGTGGCGAGTCCGGTTGCGGGGCGCATAGAGAAGGTCACCCTTCGGGAAGGGGCATCGGTGAAGAAGGGAGACCTCCTCGTCGAGATCCGGATACCCGAGTTGGGCAAGATACGCGCGGCGCATGCTGCCGCGGCGACCAAGGCCAGAGCAGCTCGGACGAACGCGAAACGCCTCCAGGCGCTATTGGACAAGGGACTCGCCGCCGAACAAGAGGTCGCGAACGTGAAGGCGGAGGCAGAGTCCCTCGAGGCCGAGGAGCGAGCATTCGCCGGGCAACTGTCGGCGCTCGGAATGTCGCAGACCGGAGGTGGTTCATCGCTCGCATTGCGCGCGCCGGTATCCGGGATCGTGATCAAGCGCGACGCGATCGTGGGGCAGCCCGTGGCTCCCGAGCAGATCCTGGCCAGCATCGCAGACCTCGGCGAAGTCTGGTTCTTGGCTCGCGTGTTCGAGAAAGACCTTGGCAAGATCCGCGTCGGCGCCAGCGCAGAGATCGTGCTGAACGCGTATCCGAATGAGCCGCTGCAAGGCGATCTCGAGTACATCGGACAGCAAGTGGACCCGGCCGCGCGCACGGTGACGGCCAGAATCCGGCTGAAGAATCGCAAGGACATGGCGCGGATCGGCCTCTTTGGCTCAGCGCGCGTCGTGCTCGAGGAGTCCTCTGGCAAGCCTGCCTCGGTCGTCATCCCCCGCGCAGCCGTGACCGAGATCGCGAACAAGACCGTGGTGTTCGTTCGGTCACCTGACGGACAGTACCAGCTTCACGAGGTCGTGCTCGGCGCCTCCGCTGCGGGCAAGGTCGAAGTGATCTCGGGACTCGAACGCGGCGAACCCGTTGTGGTTGACGGCGTTTTCACACTCAAGAGCGTGGTTCTCAAGAGCACAATGGAGGAGGACGAATAGCATGAACGTGCTATCCGCCATTGTGGCGTGGTCTCTCCGCAACAGACCGGTGGTCATCGTCGCCACCATCCTGTTCGTGCTGTTCGGGATTCGATCGTCATTTTCCCTGCCGATCGACGCCGTACCCGACATCACCAACATCCAGGTGCAGGTCATAACCGCAGCGCCCGCCCTGTCTCCAACCGAGGTCGAGCAGTACATCAGCGTACCGGTCGAACGGGGCATGGCTGGCATCCCAAGATCCACCGAGGTCCGTTCCGTATCCAAGTACGGCCTGTCCGTTGTTACAATCGTCTTCCACGACGGCACTGACATCTACTTTGCCCGGCAGATGGTCAACGAGCGCATTCGGGAGGTCCAGGAACTGGTCCCCGAACAGTACGGCCGGCCGGAAATGGGACCCATCACGACCGGGCTCGGAGAGATCTTCCAGTTCGTCGTGCGCAACGATCAAATGTCGCTGATGCAACTCGAGGAGCTCCTCGACTGGACCATCGGTCCCCAGCTTCGAACCGTCCCAGGGGTCGTCGAGACCAATAGCTTCGGCGGAGAGGACAAGCAGTACCAGATCATCCTCGACCCCAAGCGGCTTCAGGCAGCCGGCCTGTCCGTGGCCGAGGTCGTCAGTGCCGTTGAGAAGGCGAACGCGAACGCTGGCGGTGGCTACCTCGAGTTCAACCGGGAGCACTTCGTCATCGGCACGGACGGTCTGGTCAAGAGCCTGGAGGACCTTAAGCGCGTTGTGATTGGAGCCACACCGCAGGGGGTGCCCATCACCGTCGAAACCGTCGGCGATGTCCAGTTCGGGCCTCGCCTGCGCCGCGGCGCTGCATCCAAGGACGGCAAGGGCGAGGTCGTCGTCGGCGTTGCCCTCATGCTGATGGGGGAGAACTCACGAACGGTGACCGAGGGCGTCAGGGCGAAGCTGGCGGCAATCCAGCCGTCCCTCCCCAAAGGAACCACCATCGAGCCGTTCTACGACAGGTCGGTCCTCGTGAATCGCACGATCCGAACGGTCGGACAGAATCTGGCAGAGGGGGCATTGCTGGTTGTTGGCGTGTTGTTCCTGCTGCTGGGTAATCTGCGGGCTGGACTCGTCGTCGCAACCACCATCCCCCTCTCACTTCTGTTTGCGATTGTGGTGATGAACGCTGCGGGACTGTCGGGAAACTTGATGAGTCTCGGCGCCATCGACTTCGGCCTCATCGTCGACGCTGCAGTCATCATCGTGGAGAACTCCGTGCGGCGTCTTTCGGAGCGTCGAACGGAGCTCGGCAGGGACCTGAGCCCAGAAGAACGCACCGAGACTGTGAAGACGGCCACGCTCGAGGTCAGGTCGGCCAGCGTCTTCGGTGAGGCGATCATCGCGATCGTCTATCTTCCCGTGCTCGCGCTGACGGCTATTGAAGGCAAGCTCTTCCGGCCGATGGCCACGACCGTGCTGCTCGCGCTCGCGGGCGCGTTCATTCTGTCGCTCACACTCATCCCGGTGCTCACGAGCTACTTCGTAAAACCCAAGCGCGGAGAGCAGGAAGCCTGGATCCTTCGCAAGGTTCACCGGCTGTTCGTCCCGGCCTTGCACGGTGCTCTTCGTCATCGCTTTGCGACCGTGGGAGCGGCCGTGTTGATGCTCGCGTGCGCAAGCGCCTTGTTCACCCGCATCGGAGCCGAATTCGTACCGCAGCTCGATGAGGGCGACATCCTCATCGAGGCCCGTCGCCTCCCAGGGATCGCTTTGAGCGAATCGGTAGCGACAGACCTGCGCCTGGAGCGCGCCGTCAAGGCGATCCCCGAGGTTGACCATGTAGTGGCCCGGGTGGGAGCACCAGAAATTGCCACCGATCCGATGGGCTTCGAGCAGTCCGACGTGTACGTCGGCCTCAAGGATCGAAGTCAATGGCGACCCGGGCTCACCAAGGCAGCACTCGCGAAAGAGCTGTCGGAAGCGGTCGAACACGCAGTCCCCGAGATCGCCGGAGCCATCTCCCAGCCGATTCAAATGCGCACCAATGAGCTCGTTGCCGGGATCCGCTCGGATGTTGCTGTCATGCTCTATGGCCGCGACCTGGACAAGCTAGCCGAATTGGGCACCACCGTGGCGGAGGTCGTGCGCCGGGTTCCGGGCGCCGTGGACGTCAGAGTGGAACAGGTTGCGGGCTTGAAGTACCTGCGCGTCATCCCCGACCGCGCGCGCCTGGCCCGCTATGGCCTGACGATCGAAGACGTCAACCAGATCACCGAGACCATGGCGGTCGGCCACGAAATGGGGGTGGTTCTCGAGGGCGAGCGGCGCTTCAGCATCGTGGCCAAATCCAGGCACGAATTCACCGGGGACCTCGAAACCCTGCGCGCGATGCCGCTCAAGTCCGTGAGCGGGCAGATTGTTCCGCTGGGTGATGTCGCCGACCTGCGCTTCCTCTCGGGGCCTGCTCAAGTCAGCCGGCACCGCCAATCACGGCGCTTGACGGTGGAGTTCAACGTTCGGGGTCGCGACATGATCTCGGTCGTGCGCGACGCGCAGGCAGCACTGGCGCGCGATGTTCCCGTACCAACCGGCTACTTCGTAGAATGGGGAGGACAGTTTGAGCACTACATAGATGCCAAACAAAGGCTCGCGATCGCGGTGCCCCTCGCCCTGGCCCTCATCCTGTTCCTGCTCTGGCTGGCATTTCGCTCGACCCGGGCAGCCTTGCTGATCTTCCTCAACGTCCCGTTCGCCGTGATCGGCGGCGTTGTTGCGCTGGCCATACGGGACATCCCCTTCTCGATCTCCGCCGGCGTTGGATTCATTGCCCTGTTCGGCGTCGCCGTGCTCAACGGCCTCGTGCTCGTCTCGTTTGCGCGTCACCTCGAAGAAAAGGGAGTGAGTCACATCGAAGCCATTCGGCAGGCCGCAGAGATGCGCCTCAGGCCCGTGCTGATGACGGCGCTGGTTGCGTCGTTGGGCTTCATTCCGATGGCGGTATCCGCGGCACCCGGAGCCGAGGTGCAACGGCCCCTGGCCACCGTGGTGATCGGAGGTCTGGTATCCGCGACGCTGCTGACCCTGTTCGTGCTTCCTGTCGTGTACGCGTGGTTCGGGCGCGACCGTGCGTTTGGGCGCACCGACAATCCTCCTGGCGGCCAGAGCCCTGTCGATGAAGGAGGTGCTGCATGAACGCGGCATGGGTGGAGACGGCGTTCGTTCTGCTCCTCTTCGGCGGCTACCTGGGGCTCTGGAGGCTGAAACGTATGCGTCAACGGCGCAGCACCGGTGTCGACCCCGAGGTGCTGGGCAAGACGGGCGACCCGGTCCAGACGTTCTTTGCCCACGCGGCGCGGGGACTCACCGTCCTCGTGGTGGTGGTGATTGCAGTCCACGCGGTCGGGTTCGAGCTGTCGCCGTGGCTGGCCCGGGACGCCCGGATCGATCGGAGGCTGCTGGACTATGTCGGGCTGGCAACAGGGCTGTTCGGCCTGACGCTGTGCTGGATCGCGCAGAGCACGATGGGCAACGCCTGGCGCGTCGGAATCGACGATAAGCCCGGTCCGGGACTCGTCAGGACTGGCATCTACAGCCGGGTACGAAATCCAACGTACCTCGGCCTGTATCTGGTCAACGGTGGGTTGTTCTTGATCTGGCCAACGCCCGCCGTGCTCGCCTTCGCGATCGCGTTCTACCTGCTCATGGAGTTCCAGGTCCGATGCGAGGAAGCGCAATTGATCGTGTGGTTCGGCGACGATTACCGGCAGTACCTGGCGAAAACATGGAGGTATGTGCCATGGCTCTATTGAAGCGGAAGTCGCCCCTCCCACCGCTGATTTGTGAGGTGATGCGATGACCGACTGCCAAAAAGACGCGTGCGGATGCGGGTCCCGTCCAGCAGAAATACGCGGTGCTCGACCTGCTCCCCTGGGCGATGCTCGAGCTGCGTCCCGCGCGGTGTTCCGGATCGACAAGATGGATTGCCCGACCGAAGAGGCGACAATTCGCAAGCGGCTGTCCGCGGTCGAGGGCGTGGTGGGGCTCGAATTCAACTTGATGACGCGCACCCTGACGATCTCGCACACAATGCCGAGCGAGGCGCCTCTGGTACAGGCACTGAAGGACATCGACATGGCGCCTTCTGCCAGCGCCGACGGCGCGGAGACGGCACCCGAGCCGCGCGCGAAGCCCATCCCCACGCACGTCTGGTGGCTGATGGGTGTGTCGGGCGCTGCTGCCCTCGGCTCTGAATTGCTTGCGTGGACCACTGGCAAAGAGAAATCCTGGCCGGTCATTGTTCTTGCTTTGCTCTCCATTGGGACGGGCGGATTGGGCACGCTCAAGAAGGGCTGGGTGGCGATCCGCACGCTCAGCCTCAACATGAACCTGCTGATGTCGGTCGCCGTGATCGGCGCGGCCATCATCGGCCAGTGGCCTGAAGCCGCCATGGTGATCTGGCTGTTTGCCGTGGCAGAGATGATCGAGCAACTGTCCCTGGACAGAGCTCGCAACGCCATCCGCGGCTTGATGGCCATTTCTCCCGACAAAGCCACGGTGCTCCAGGGCAATGGAGGCTGGAAGGAGCTCGAAGCGAAGCGCGTTGAAGTCGGGCAGACGGCGAGGGTCAAGCCCGGAGAGCGCGTCCCATTGGATGGCGTGGTCACGAAGGGGAGATCGGCTGTCAACCAGGCTCCGATCACCGGCGAAAGCGTGCCCGTCGAGAAAGAGCCGGGCGATCAGGTGTTCGCGGGAACGATCAACGAGAGCGGCTCGTTTGAGTTTCGCGTGACTGCGAACGCTGATCAATCGACGCTCGCCCGCATCATGCACGCGGTCGAAGAGGCGCAAGGCTCCCGCGCCCCGACCCAGCGATTCGTCGACAACTTCGCGAGGGTTTACACTCCCGTGGTGTTCGGGGTGGCGTTGCTCGTCGCGCTCGTGCCCCCTCTCGCGTTCGGCCAGCCGGCATTCCAGTGGGTGTATCGTGCGCTTGTCCTCCTGGTGATCGGCTGCCCGTGCGCGCTGGTGATTTCGACGCCGGTGACGGTCGTTAGCGGCCTGGCTTCTGCGGCGCGGCATGGAATCCTGATCAAGGGCGGAGCGTACCTCGAAGCCGGCAGGAAGCTCCGCGCCCTCGCGTTGGACAAGACTGGGACCATCACGCACGGCAGGCCGGTGGTCACCGACGTGCTGCCTTGGGGTGGTGCCGACGAGAGCGAAGCGATTCGGCTCGCGGGTGCATTGGCGGTTCGATCGGATCACCCGGTTTCATCGGCGGTGTCGACCTACGTGCGCGAGAAGATCCCGGCACACCCACTCGCGGAAGTCACCGAGTTCGAGGCGCTCCCCGGCCGAGGCGTCAAGGGAGCCATCGGCGGACAGACGTTGCACTTGGGAAACCACCGGTTGCTGGAGGAACTCGGTGCGTGCTCGCCATCCATCGAAGGTGCGCTTACGAAGTTGGAGGAGGATGGCAAGACCGCCATCATCTTGACCCGGGGAAGGGAACCGGTCGTGGTCGTGGGCGTCGCCGACACGGTGCGCGCGACAAGTCGAGAGGCAATCTCCGACCTGCGCTTGCTCGGTGTCCACACCGTCATGGTTACGGGTGACAACGATCACACGGCGAAGGCAATCGGCCGAGCGGTGGGAATTGACGACGCGAGGGGCAACCTGCTGCCGCAGGACAAGGTTGCCGCCATCGACATGCTCATCGGGCAGCACGGGACCGTTGGCATGGTGGGAGACGGTATCAACGACGCGCCAGCGTTGGCGAAGGCGAGCATGGGGTTCGCGATGGGCGCGGCTGGGACTGACACGGCGCTGGAAACCGCGGACGTGGCGTTGATGGACGACGACCTTCGCAAGATCCCCTGGTTCATTCGCCTGAGCAGCAAGATGAACGCGGTGCTTCTGCAGAACATCGTGCTGGCGCTGGGCATCAAGGCGGTCTTCCTCGCGCTTGCGCTCGCCGGCAGGGCCACGCTTTGGATGGCCGTGTTCGCCGACATGGGGGCCAGCCTGCTCGTCGTGGTCAACGGTTTGCGGTTACTGTCGAAGACATCCGCTGCCCAAGCCGCGGTGGAAACGCCGCCCCGAAGCCAACGACCTGGCCCGGGCGGGCAAGGACCGCTGAATGTCCGCGTTGGTACAGGAGGGTAGGACGACGATGAATACCAGGTCGCTTTCCGTAGTGTGGTGCCTGTTCCTGTTTGCCTGTGCAGGCGAGACGCCGACCGCAAACGACCCGTCGATGGTCGCTCCGGCCCCCTCCGCGCCGGCCGCGGCGAGGGCGAGCCCTTCGCCTCCCTGCCGGTCAGAACCGGCGACGGAGGAGTTTGACACGGTACTCAAGGGAGCGGTGGCGAGCGAGCATCGGCACTGCCCCTACGTCGTCGAAGCCGAGGTAACCAGCGCGACCGGCGGCATATATGACCATATCGTTCGCCCCACGCCGGATGAGGTCCTGTTCGAGGTGTGCGCCCCGGGGAGACCGACGGGCGAAGCGTCTTGCGCTGTGGTATTGGCGCCAACGACCGTGGCCGGCGCTGTGCCAGGCCTGAAGCGGGGCGATAAGCTCCTGATAACCGGGCGAAGCATGGAGGTAAAGGGCATGTGGGTGCTGGATGCGACGAAGGTCCAGAGGGCAGAATGAAACACTTGGGTCGCTTCGATCGGCACAGTCGAAACGCCGAAACCCGAGTGAGCCCGACCGGAGGATGGCGTTGGAAGATGGTCACCTCGTCGACACTTCACCTGCAAGACGTTCTAGGCGGGCAACCATCTTGCGTTTCCCGCGCGAGGAGGGCACGGCTCGATAAGAACGTGGCTGTGTCAATTCTTCTCCTTGGTCTGGTGGTCGTGGCCGCGTGGGGTTGTTCTTCCGGCGACACCAATTCGATTGCACCCCCACCCTCGGAGGCCGACAGCGGCACGGACTTGGGTCCCGGCGATGGGCAGTCCGGGACCGATGCAGATTCACCGGGGGAATGGGCACCCGCACCGCTCCGCATCGTGACCTGGAACGCTCGCAATCTGTACGACAACATCGCCGGGAATTGCGCGAACTATTGCCCTTATGAGCCGAAACCAGCCCCCACGGCGGCCCAGTACCAACAGAAGGTCACCTCCACCGCCGGCATGCTGGCAAAACTCGGTGGTGATGTCGTGATGCTCCAGGAGGTAGAAAACCAAAGCGTTCTGGACAAACTCGCCGCTGACCCTGCGTTGGCGACTCTGCAGTACGAGTACCGTTACCTGCTTCCCGGCAACGATCCGCGCGGCATCAACATCGCGTTCATGAGCAGGTACCCGGTTGAACCACCTATCACTCACAAGGACGACCAATTCACCAACTACCTGGCTCCGGCTGAGGTCTACAAGTTCACGCGCGATGCCTTGGAAGTCCACATGTACCACCGTGGCAAGCACCTGGCATTCATCGGAGTGCATCTGAAGGCCAAGGCCACTCCCGATGACCCCTCGAAGCGTCTTGCGGAGGCTCAACAGGCCCGCGCTATCGCGGACAATGTCTTGAAGGGCGACCCCTCGGCCTATCTTTGGGTGCTCGGCGACTTCAACGACACTCCAGGTTCTCCGCCAATACTGGCGATACAAGACGGCAGGACGGGCCCCACGTTCGACGACGCCGCCAACAACGTGGCAGCCGCCGATCGATACTCGTATACGTACAACACTTCGAGGGAGCTTATCGACCACTTGTTCGCTGCACCGGGTGCTTCGCAGCGCATCGAAGCCAAGAGTGTGTCGATTCCCCACGACAAGACCGATTCGGATCACGCGCCGATCGCGGCGACTTATCAGGTTCCGTAGCATAGCGGGAGTCCCCCCGGCTTTGCCGGTGAGGCACCCGAAGTTTGACGGTTCCGGGAGTATTGCAGTTGCGTCAGCCTTCCCAACCGATCCCCGATCTCCTCCGCGAGCACGCGCCGGTCTTCACGGCTTTCGGCTTCGCCTTCGGCGCTGCAGCAATGCTTGGCGTGCGCGCTCTGCTCGAGGGGAAGGACGAGGAAGCGGGGGGGCATGGATGACCGCCACGTTCTTCGCCGGCTTTTTGCTGTTCCTCTTGATCAGCGGTGTCGGCTGACCGCTACGCGGTTGCCGGCGCGCATCGCGCTCCCTCCGAGCCCAGGCGCAAACGCGGTCTATTCCGAGCATGCTGTGCCTCAGATGCGGGTCGTGAGAAGCGACAAACCTCATCAATCCAAGTGCGGGCACCGCGGTCGGCGCCCCGCCGAGTACGCGTTCATGATTGCAGTCGGGGCGATGATTGTTGCGTCATCGTGCGCCCCCTTCTCGGTCTACCAGAGCGCCAAGACTCGCGCGGCAGCCGAGTTGCCGTGCCCGGAAGCCTCAATAGCGCAGGCACACCTCGCGAACAGCGGCGGGTATGAATACGCGTTCGAGGGCTGCGGCCGGAAGGTCGTGATCCGCTGCATGGAGAGCGTCTCCACATCCACGGTGGTGTGCGATCGATCGCGATGAGGGCACGCCTTCCTTGAATTGCCGGGGCGGGGAAGTCGACGTGCCTGCATGTCGCTGACCTTCACCACGACCGAGCCGCGCATCGCCGCGTGGCCGCATGCGGCAACGACGAGTCCCGCCGAATCAGGTGTCCCGGTCGCGCTTGTGCCGATGCTCGTGCTCACGACGGTCGCCCATTCAGGGGCGTGGAGCTCAAGAACGAGTGCGAGCGCGGCACAACGAATGGCGCAATGGCGAAAACCGAGCCGGTCCGCGCCGCGCCGATTCGCCGCTGCGCGAGCAGATACAAACGAAGGCTTATCTGCGTAGGTTGCCTGCAGCGCCAGGTGCTCGCAAGAGCTGCTGCGCGGGGCACCGAACCCGAGTCAGCTCCGGCAGGGGATGGGTTCATTTTTGGCTTGACGGCCGCTAGCTGTGGCAATAGTTATTAGGCGTGGCTAACAAAAGTGGACCAGCAAACAACGAACGCGGAACCCTGCGGATTCCAAGGGGGTTATGATGGCTCGCGACAGCCGCCCTTGCCTCCCTTGCAGTTGCCGCCGGGCCAGCGGCCGCGATGGATCGGTTCGAGATCCAGGTCTACGAGCCCGACATGAACCAGCCGGGTCAGTTCGCCCTCGAGCTCCATTCGAACTACACCATCAAGGGCGCCCGCCAGTCAGAGTACCCGGGGCAGGTGCCAGCCGACCGCGCAGCTTGGTTCACCCTGGAGCCCGCGCTGGGCGTGACGCAGTGGCTCGAGTTGGCGGCCTACTTCCAGACGATGGCGACCCTGGCTACGGGTTCCAGTACGCGGGCGTCAAGGGGCGAGCCACGTTCGTCATCCCCACCCGCATCACGGCACGGTTCTTCTTCCGCATCAACGTCGAAGTCGGCCGTGTGCCGCGCCGCGTGGAACAGGACGGGTGGGCCAACCAGTTCCGGCCCCTGCTCGGATTCGACAATGGCTACGTGCTCATCGACTTCAACCCGATCTTCGGATACGCGCTGACCGGGCCAGACCGATTCAAGGTTGATCTCGAGCCCGCAGGGAGATTCTCCATCAACACCCAGAAGGGATTCGCACTGGGTGCGGAGTGAGATGACACCAGAACTCTGCAGGCTTTCACCTCACCCTGCGCCTCGCGCACCCGCATTGAGCAGAGTGGCCGCGACCGTCGAAGGCCTTTTCGCACGCCATCGCCGCGTACTCGCCGGCCTCCACCTGTTCATGATCGTCTTCTATCTGGCGCTGATCATCGTGCCCCCTCTGCTCCCTGCTCCGCCCGAAGGCGCAGCGGTTCTCGGCAGCTTCGTTCGATTCTCTCAGTTCGTGATCTGGAGCGTGTGGTGGCCGTTCGTGGTGCTCTCGATGCTCGCCTTCGGCCGCGGCTGGTGCGGGATTATGTGCCCCGAGGGCGCGCTTGCCGCATACGCCTCCCAACACGGCTGGAACAGGGCTGTTCCGAGCTGGATGCGTTGGGGATGCATCCCTCTCGTGGCATTCGCCGGGATCACGGTGCTGGGACAGCTGATCGAGGTCGATGAGAAGCCTGTCTCGCAGTTGCTGGTCCTCGGAGGATCCACCCTAGTGGCAGTGATGGTCGCGCTCATCTATCGCCGCAACACGTGGGTGTGGTGCCGCTACCTGTGTCCGGTCAGCTTGCTGTTCGGCGTCTTCTCGCGGCTCGGGACGATGCACTTTCGCGTGGATCATGCGCGATTGCAGGCCTGGCGCGGCGGCGGGGAAGAGGCCCACATCAAGGAACCCTGCCCGGTTCAGATCCATCTGCCGGCTCTCTCGACCAATCGATCCTGCCTGATGTGCTTCCGATGCGTTGGATGGCGCGATTCGATCCATCTTCAGTTCCGCGCTCCGGGCGAGGAACTCCTGCGGATCAACCAGGCTGATCCGCTCTTCTGGGAAGTGATCTTCTTGTTCGCCGGTGCCATCGGGCTGCCTCTCGGTGTATTCCACGCAGAGGTCCGCGAGCTCGAAGGCGCAAAGCTCGTCGTGCTGCTGATCGGCTCGATCGCGGTCTTCGGCGCAGCGCTGGCTGGCGTGACCTGGCTCTCTGCGCGGTTGGTGTTCCCTGCGCGACGCGGAGCGTGCACCACGGCCGAGCTCTTCGCGCGGATCGGCTACCTTTACGCGCCGCTCGCGCTGTTCTCCTTGTTCCTAGGACTGAGCATCCCCACGTTCGAGCACCTCGCTGGCGTCGGGTTTCCTCCCGTCGCCAGAGATGTCATCCGCGCGTGCCTCCTCGCCGCAGGTGTACTCTGGAGCGCGTGGCTCGCCCGGCGGATCATCGGCCTGCAAACAGCCCATCGCGGCAAGGCTGCCGCCGCGTTCTCGGTGCACGTCGTGGGAATTGGTGCCACGCTGGCCGCCTGGATCCCGGTGCTGTTCCGTTGATGTGCCGAACCGCTACTTGTTGGCTCGACCGGCCAGCACGGACAGGTTCGCAGGGGTCCTTTCACTGCCGCGCCGTCTCGCGTGATGCGCCACACGACACTGGTGCCAGGAAAGGGCCGCACGGCTGGTCCGGCGCCTGCGGCGAAGCCTTCCATGGCTCCAAAATCAACGACGAAGAGCGCCTCGCCGTCTCCCGAGAAGCGCGCATCAATCGGATGCTTTTGACCGGCGTAGTGTGCCGAAATCGGATCGCCCGCAAATCAAGCCACATCACGATAGTAGTAGCTGAGCACGCCGCCGAGCCTGACGCGACGTCGGACGGCGCCGTCGCCCTGCGCCCCACATCGTGCCCAAGGTCGTGGAGCAGGCGAGGGCCGGGTCGCCCTCGTAGGAGGCAATCGACTAGCACGCACGGCGGACACACGCACGGCGGACAGGGCAAGGCCCCGCACGGGGCACATGGACACCAGCCGAACGGCCGCGGCGCGCGTTCAACGTCAGCTTCCAGACGGCGCCAGCCGAAACGTGGCCAGCCCGCCGGATATGCGGGAAGACGCAGAGCCGCGCTGCTTGTCGAGATCGGGCACAATGCGCGTTCGACGACGCTTCCCGCGCACGTCGAGAACACCAGCAGCGCGTGCTCAAGACGGTGGCCAACCTCGCGAACGTGAGCGATCTTGGCCCGCATGGGTGTGAGCGTCTGGACCTTCATACGACCGCGAGCGGGCGAGCTTCACCCGGTCAGCCAGCGCGCGGTCGACGAGTTTCTTTCGAGTGCAGGATGCCTCCCTGCCGACGACGAGGGCTTCGTGCGCTACTCGCAGGTGGTCGTGAACCTCGAGATGCGCCGCGCGGTCGAGGTGCTCCAGGTTGGGTTCTACCAGTATCGCGCTCTCAAGAACGGCAAGCTCGACCGCAAGCACTTCAGCGCGATCATGGCGGCCGCGCCCGAGGCCGCCCTTGGGGCGCTGCGGATCACCGAGCCGCCGCCGGGCGTGGTTGCGGCCGAACACAGGTTCGCGAAGCGCCGCCTCGAACACCTGGGCACGTGGAAGCCGACGCAGGATGATCTCGCGAAGCTTCGCGAGCTTGTGAACCACAAGGCAGGTCGAAAGATCATGTAGTCAGGGCGTCGATCATGGGCACGAAGGATCGGCTGCAGGTGCGGGTCAACGACGAACTGGTGCTCGACGCCGGGACCCGCGAAGCGACCACCTGCCCGAGTGACCGGGATTGGATCATCCGGCCGCCCGCGACCACGCTGTTTCACCAGGTCCTCGCGTACCTGCGCGAGAAGCCTGACCCGCCAACGCACCCCTCCGGTTCGATGGTCGGCCGCGAAGGCGTCGCCGCTGCGGCGCTGGTCCTCCGGTGGGGCTCATACCTCGCCGTTCTCGCCGACCACAACAAGGCCGTCTGGGCCGAGGTCAAATCGCCGAGCGCGAGCCGCATCAGCGACGAGGAGATGGCCCGCATCAGCATCGAGGCATCGGCTGCGCTCGCCGACTGGATCGACATCTACCGCGCCGACCAGGGCGGGCGCGCATACGAGCAGCTCGTGAATCGAGCTGTCGCGTACCTGCCGATGCCCAAGAAGACGTCTCGACTGAAGGTCACTGAGGTTGGTGTCCTTGCGGAGCCGGGGCTCGCCTCGCAGCTCATCAATGCGTTTGGCGCGTCCCAACCATCGCGCCTGGAGCAGGTTCGCACGGACGTTGAACGCCATCCCAGCCGCGTGCTCGCCAACGCGTTCGTGAACACGGCGTGGCGCAACGGACCCGTCGAGGACATCCACGCGGGCGACTTCCGAGGCTATCCGGTCGAGCAGCGACGAATGACGCCGGCCGAGGAGCGCGCCCTCATGGCCTTCGCGAGCGAGCGCTTCGCGCAGGCGATGTCGGTGTGCCTGCGGTTCTTGGTTGAGCAGCCTCCGCGCCCGTGGGTTGAGCAGGTGCTGCCCTACGTGCTGGCTGAGCCGCTGCTCATTACGCCGTCGATGTGGACGCTGACCGAAGTCTCGCGCGACGTGCGGCTGCCGAGATAGAGTGCCGAGAGTGCTTCTTGACACGCGCGCGTCGGGTGTGGTCTCTTCGCCTCGCTCAGCTTAGCTCAGTTGGTAGAGCAGGCGGCTGTACAACGATCGGGTCGCTGGGAGATTCCAGCAGCTGAAGTCACAACGAGGCGATCGCGCAATGGTGCGGATCGCCTCTTCGAGTTCCATGCCCAGGTGTACGTTGACGACGCGATGGACTCGCGCTTGAACGCGCGCCCCGTGTTGTCGCTCGCCTTCCGCACCCTCGAGTTCCTTTACTACCACGTGCTGCTGTCGCTCGTGGATCGCGTCGCGCCCCTCCCACGCACCACGATGCTCCCCGAAGCCGCGCGCTTGTATCGGCAGAACATCGCGCTGAAAGCGCAGCTCGACGCGCTCGAAGATCACCTCGCGCGCATCGAGAACAAGCGCCGAGCGAAGCCCCTGTCCGTGCGCGCGGCGCAGGTGTTCGCGCTCTTGCTCACACGCGGCGACGAGCAGTTCCTTCGGTACTTCTTGTCGTCGCCTCGCGCGACGATCGAACGATGGCTCACGCGTTTCCGATCGCTCTGGGGACGATCGCTCGGCGGCCGCCCGCGCACCGACGTCGACGTCGAGGATCTCGTCGTGACGTTGAAGCGAGAGAACCCGAGCTGGGGTCAACGCCGCATTCGCGAAGAGCTGCGGCGCATGGGCAGTCGCGTGAGCGAGCCGACCATCATGCGCATCCTGCGCGAGCACGGTTTCACGCCGCACCCGCTACGCAAGCTGTCGTTCGAGCGCGTGCAGTCGTCCGTCAAGGATGCGCTCTGGGCCCTCGATTTCTTCGCGGTGAAGACCGCGACCGGTGCCTGGCTGCAGGTGCTGATCGTGATCGACGTGCACACGCGCGAGGTTCTCGGGCTGCGCGCGTACGACGGCTGGGACGTCGATACGCACTGGACCATCCGTGCGTTCAACGCGATCGCCAGCGCTGTGAAGCGGCTGCCGACGAAGGTCGTGCATGATCACGGACCGACGTTCCTCGGCCAGTTCGTACGCCAGCTTCGCGTGCTCGGCATCGAGCGCGAGCTCACGCCCGCGCGCATGCCGTACATGAATTGCTACGTCGAGCGGTGGATCGGCTCCGTTCGCCGCGAGCTGTTGCGCCACGTGCGTGTGCACGACGTCGTCGAGCTCCAAGACTGGCTCGACGAGTACCGCGCGTACGCCAACCTCGAACGCGCGCACCAGGGACTCGATGGGCGCACTCCGAACGAGATCGCTCGAGGGCAACCCGAAGCCGAGGTTCTGGACCTCGCGCAGCTCCGGAGCCGCAAGCTGGTGCGGCGCATGTACGCAAACGGCCTTCTGCAGGGGTACTCGCTGGTCGAACGCGACGACGGCGTTGCTCCGGACCGCGCGGCGGCGTAGCGTCCCCGCTTGGCGCAGGTTGGCCCACGACGGCGCCTGGTTCGCAGTGCGAGCCGAAGGGCAAGGTGCGCGCGCGGAGGGCACCAGGCAGCCACGTCGGGCCCGTCGCGGGCGTAGGATACTGCGGCGGCGGGCGCGTTCGGCCTGAAGGAGGTTCTACTCAGGAAGCACGTTGGTCAAATTCACGAGGCGCGGACGGTCGATCCGATCGCTGGAGGTCCTCCAAGGACCGCGGTCGGGGTTTCTTGGGATCGGGTTGCCGGGCGTTCTCTTGGTGGAACGATGGGGGGGCGCGCTTGGCGGCCCGTCCGCGCCTGGACGGCGCGAGCGAACAAAGAACGGCCTCGCATTCGAAGGGCTTTTCGGCTGGTTTGGTCTCGGTTGGCCACCGCGATGCAATTTGACGTGGCCGGATTTCTCTCATGGAAACGGCCTCGCAAGGGGCGTCGAACCCCGAGCCAGGCACGAGGCCACGCAAACCACGTGGCCTTTGCTGTTTAACCGGCGCGCGATGCGTACTCCGCGGCCTTTTTCGAGGGATTTGGCGATCGGCAGTCTCGGCGCGACCGGGGTGAGAACGCCCGCTGGGCGGGCGCGGGGGCACCGATCGGGGCGATCGCGGCGGGCTCTCGGGGCGTCTCGGTGAGATGAGATGAGACTGGTTAACGCACGGGCGGCTGGCCGTGACCCGTTGGTTAACACGCGAGGGTGATCGCCCGCTGCTCATGACTTCTTGCCCCCCTTCTTCGAGGGACGGCGCTTCTGTTCGAGCTGTTTCACATCCCTCGCCGCCTCCTCGAAGTGCCGCTCCACGGGCGAAGGCAACGCCATTCGAGCGGCGGCGAAGCGCTCGTATTCGAGCTCGGCCTTCGCGACGGCTTCGTCATGCGTGACCTTGCCCGCATGGTCGAGGATCTCCCGCTCCGAAAGCCGCAGGAAGTCGTCGAGCTTGGTGATCCAGTCGACCATGTACATCGGCTTGCGTCGCATCGCCTGCAGCTCCGCGAACTCCAAGTAGAAGTTCACGATGCGGTTCAGCACTTCGATCTCGTCGTGGGCGAGGTAGTTCTTCGCGACGCCCACATCGGCCTTTCGTGGAACGTCCCCGCTCCAGCTTGTGAGGCCCATGTTGGGCTGCGACGCGTCGGCCCGGGCAGCAACGACCTCGGCCGCGGTGTGTCCGTGCGCTGCCCAGTGCATCTTGTTCTGCACGGTGGCGAAGAACTGCTGCGTGGCCTCGGCGCGCGGGTCGTAGTCGATGCTGGTGGCGTAGACCTCCAAGACCTTGCGCCAGAAGACCTTTTCCGACGACCGGATATCGCGGATCCGGGCGAGGAGCTCGTCGAAGTAGTTGCCGCCGCCTGCGCGCTTCAGGCGTTCGTCGTCGAGGGTGAAGCCCTTCACGATGTACTCGCGCAGGCGCTGCGTGGCCCAGATGCGGAACTGGGTTCCCCGATGGGATTTCACGCGGTAGCCGACGGAGATGATCACGTCGAGGTTGAAGTACTCGACCTGGTACGTTTTGCCGTCGGAAGCAGTTGTTGCAGATTCTGCAACAACTGACTCCCGCTGCAGCTCCCCCTCCTCGAACACGTTCTTGATGTGCCGAGAGATGACTGACTTGTCGCGCTGGAAGAGCTCGGCCATCTGGGTGAGCGAGAGCCAGGCCGTTTCGCCCTCGAAGCGGACCTCGACGCGGGTGCGGCCGTCCTCGCTTCGGTAGAGTAGGAAGTCCGACCCGCCGGAACGGGCGGTCGAGGGGCTCACGACTCGACCCCTGTCGTCGCGCCTGCTGGTGGCGGAATAGAACTCGGCATCCTCTTGGGGCGAGGCGGCTGCAGAACGGGGGGATTCGCCACTTCTGCAACACTACTAGCCCCATCCCCCGAACGTTCCAGTCCCCATCGCTCGAAGTCCGGGTCAGAAGAGCGAGGTCGCGGATCAGCAACCGGTGCGACAACGCGAACGGGCATCGTTACGCTCGACCCAAACACGATCGCCTGCTGGCGCGGGAGCCCGGCAACTCTCGCGAGCTCTTGGCGGTCCACCCACTCTCCCGCGGCACCAACCGCGCGCAGATCTTGATCGGAAGTCAGCCTGAACACCGCCCAAGTGCCGCACTGCGCGAGTACGGTCGGTGATATTTCCGACGGTCTTTGCGTGCTCAGCCACACACTCAAGCCGAACTTGCGCCCCTCCTTTGCAAGACGTTCGTACGCCAGTGAGCTTCGGCCACCGTCGTCGCCGCCGTCCGCAACCTGCCTGAGGTAGTGGTGCGCCTCCTCTAGCACCAAGAGCGTCGGATAGCTCGCCTGCTGGCCTCGTCGAAACAACTCGAATGCAAGCAGTTCAAGCAGCGAACCAAGCACCAGGGGCATCAAGTCATGGGCGACGTTGCGGAGGTCTATTACATGCACCTTCCATGTGGCGTCCGATGCGCCGAAGATGCGGTCGCAAACCGCAGTGCCCTCATCAAGCCAACTTAGCCTCTCGCCGCATGGTCGTCCGCCGTCCACACTCACGACACTAGTGAAGAGCGGATCCTCGATGCAGCGTCGAATCCTGTTAATGAGTGGCGCAACATTGTTGTATTGGAACGCATCACGCTCATACGAACCTGCGTTTCTCCCCTGCTTTAGCGAATGACTCTCTGCCACTAGGCATCCAAGCGCTCCCATGTCGGGCCAGGCTTCGGCCAGAGTCGCACCGCCCCGACGCAGGATCTCAATAGCCTTCCCTGCTTCCGTCGCATCTCCGGGTCGACAATCATCGAAAAGGGTAGGCGATTTGGTACCGACCAGACCTGCAGCTTTCTGGTCCTCGAACCATTGCACGTTGCGCAATCGTTCGAGAGCGAACGTCAAAGCTGGCCGCTGCGTCTTCTCGCTCGGCAAAAGAAGTCTCGATAGCCCATGCCTGCCAAGGGCATAGTAGGGAATCTTGTACGTGGAATGCTGCCCACCAAGGGTGGTCTGCTCGAAGCCGTCTCCCGCGTGGGCCCGCAGGGCGTCGCCGTACTCGCCATTGATGTCGAAAACCACGATGCGTGGCGCGGGTAGGTGCAGCATCTGCTGCAGCACGGCCGCCGTGAAGCAGCTCTTGCCCTGGCCGGTACTACCCAAGACCGCCACATGCCGGCTGAGGAGCTGCGTGATCCCGCACGTGAGTGCGCCTCCCCCCCGAACGTCTCTTCCAAGACACACCTCCGTTGCCGCATGAAGCTCCGACCGCAGCACGCATGCGAGTTCGTCGTGACACAACGGATACGCCTCAGCTCCGAGAGCCGGTGAGACCAAGGAATCCGGAGTGAAGACAAGGGCGCCATTCCGCCGAGAGATCGTCCCAACGACCGTGGCTTCGAGGTGGCGGAGTGGCTCACCTGCGCTCACGGAAGTCCCAACCCCCGCTCGATGCGCCTCGCGAGGTTCCGCGAACGACAGACTTCGCACCCTCATCAGAAGGAGCCTCGTTCCACCATCTACACCAAAGAGGCCGCCGATTTCTGTAACCGTCGTGATCCCATCGGAGTGGGATGCAACGTGGCCGCGATGAGCATCCTGTAGATTCAGGCGGACGCTCGGACCTTCGACAGTAACCACGTATGCAAACGGCTCGCGCGAATTCATGTTTCCTCACTGGCCGGCCCCGCAAACCGTAGCTCGCGAAGGCGTTTCCGAATCTCCAGCGCCTGCGCGTCATAGATCGCTGGATCGGGCAGGTCGGAAGCCAGCGCTGCGAAATGCGCCCTGGTCCCTCCCCCCACAACTGTGACCTGCGGCGACTCCATCGCGAGCACTCGCCGTGCCCATGTCGAGCAGTTGGAGGTGTCGAAGCCGTCTCCATCTCGCCTTGCTTCAGGCAAGTACATCACGAGCTGCAGCGTCGGATTCTGCAAAGCTGTAGTCATGACTCGGTTCAGGTGGTCGTCTGAGAAAGAGAACCCGTTCGTGATGAGGCACGTTTGCGGGCGACCCAGGAACTCGGAGAACCGCCGTACCAACTCTCCCATAACGAAGCCGATCGTCTTCTGGTACTTGGTGACGCTCGGAAGCACGAGCACCCCGTCGAGCGGCCCGTTGCCCCCGAGAAACTGCTCGAAGCTCGGCCATCTGGCGCCCGCGGCCGATTCGACGACGGAACCATCCGGTAGCTCATGCCAGCTAAGAGAACCATGGAGCTTCGCGAGATAGAAGTGGTAGGTCCCGAACCTCGCTTCGCCTCGCGCCAGCACGTTGCGCCACCCGAGATCGAAGTTGTGAGGAGAAAACGCGCGGCGATGCAAGCCATCGAACCCGTTGATCAGCTTGAGGTTGATACTCTCCGCAGCCCATTCGATCGCCAGGTCGTAGTTCGTGGTGAAAATCCAAGGCGCCGGTTGACCTGGCTGGCGCGCCGAGGTCAGCTTCTGCAGCACCGTCCGATGGCTCTTGAGTTCAGGTGTGTCGAAGTCGACCTTGGCTGGATCCCTCCACCATTCGGGTTGAAGCAGCGCAGCCCGGATGACCGCCCTGTCGAGGTCCGCCCTTGCAGCCTGGAGACCCGGGAGTCGACCATCGCCTACGCGCGACCACTCCAACGCCGCGACCTCTACAGCGTCCGCCACCGCTTCAGGATTCGGGCGAGCGCCAGCGGAATAAAACTTCTCGTGCGCGAGGAACGCAGCGCTGGCCGCTGCTTCCTTGACGAAGTCGTCCCAGAGCGGCCCCATCGCCCTACCACCAAGCGGCCCCATCGATGCGCCCGCGCCAAGTAGCGTCCCCACGTTTTCTAGGCGAACAACCGCGGCGAGATGGGCTTCCAGGTCCTCCGTCGACAGCCAACGCCCCCCTCTGCGCGCGCACACGTCTGCCCCCACGACAGACGTCGGCGCGACCAAAGAGGGGGATTCCGCCGATGATGTGGCCGGGGATGCAGGCGTGTTTTCGTCAGCACTCCCGGAATTGGACTCTAATCGCTGTCTCATCCTTGCCTCCGCGCGTCACCGCGTCCGCAGTCTTGACAAGAAATCGTCGACAACACTCTCCGGAGCGGAGTAACACCGCTTCGCATCATAGAATTCGATCACTTGTATGCCGTAGTCCTTGAAGAGACGGGCCCTATCATGATCGCGCATCGCCGTTGCCGCCGGATGATACTGCTCGCCCATCACCTCAAGAATGCCCCAACGCCCTTCACAACACACCAGGAAGTCGGGCTCTCGCTTCTCGCCCTTGCCCCCCAGCACCGCAGTGGCGTTGGTGAAGAATAGAACCTTCCGAGTCTTCAATACGTCGTAGATCCGCGTTTCAGTCTTCGATCTGAAGTACAGGTCTTCGTGCTTGATCAGCCGATCGGGCTTCCACGTTGGGCCCGGCAGCGGAGCATCCTCGTCTGGAGGCGATTCGACGAACGGAGCGACTTCCACGTCGGTAACGTCGAACCCGACTTCCGGCGGAATGACACGGTCGGCAGCGGAGACAAGCTTCTGCTTGGTCTTGGCGTCGAATTCGGCGATGCGCTCGACGGGGACAACGACGCGGACTGTCGCGGCGTAGCCATTCCAGCGTTGGCGCGAATACAACCCGCAGGTCGACAACTCGATCTGCGCACCGGCCAGCAGGCCGACCAGCTGCGTCTCGCCCTCAGTCTGAAGTAGTCTCCTCAACGTGTGCGCGAAGTCAGCATTGCCAGGCGGGGAGTATGTGAAGTCGGCCATTCCGGTTTTCCTCAGCTAGCTGACCCTGTGAAGCGCCGTTCCATCTTCGGCTGCGCGCCGCAATTTCCGCCTGAGCATCTCTGCGAGGTCGACAAGCCCTTGAAGCACCTGCGCCAAGTCCTGCCCATCCATCAGCACGACGAGCATGCGTCCGCCCGCGGAGGCAGATGCCTGCGCTTCGTTCGTAAAGCCGGCCATCGACACCATCAGTCCGAGCGTGTTGTCCAGCTTGTCGTGGACCTTCGTGCGGAACTCTCTTACTTCGCCGGGCGAGGTGAGCGCATCAGTCCACCTAGCTTCAACGAGCAGAACCGTCGAATCCACGCGGATACTCCCGTCCGTCTGTTCGCCAGGTCGGGCGAAAGAGCCGCGCGGCTCGAGGTCATGAATGTTAAAGAGATCTCGAAGCAGTTCCTGGAAGTCCAACCCCCTGCGCTGTGCGTCGGTAGCGCCGCACAGCGCGACAAACCTCTCATTGAGCTTCTTGATTGACGCCCGCCGCTCTCGGACCGCCTCAGCGGAGCGGAGAGCTTCAGTCCGGTGTTCCTCACGAGCGCGCTCAGCCCGTTCGGCGACGGATTTCTTGCCCAGCATATCCTTGAGACGCCTGAGCGCATTGCAGGCATCCGACGCAAGTCGTGTCCCGTCCTCAAGCCGACGCAAGTGGGGAAAGTCCTCATCTTGCTCAACCAGCGCGTCGATAACCCGATCCAGGAACTCGAGGCCGTCTGCCCGTCTTGCCAGTCTATCGACGCACTCGCGTACTATTTCGCGCTTGGTACCGGCCCAGGGGAGCGAACCCACGAATATCGCCGGAGTTCCCGCTCGCTCCAAGAATGATCGGAGATCCCCCTTGTACCAATATGCGGCGCGCAAAGCGTCGCTCAGCGCATCGAGCAGCACAGGGCTGTAGGCCTTCATGGAGTCCTCGTATCCGCATGCGCGATCCGCGGGTCCGCAGGTGGCGGGTCGAGGCGGGGCTGGTACGGCTTGCCTAAGCGCGCGGCCTCGGCCATGTCGTCGTAGATCTCGAGGATAACGCGCTTGGTGCGGTACTCCCCGTGGATCTTCTCATCGTTCTTACGGACGATCGGGAACGTATCCATCACATGGTTGGCGTCCTCGCGCGATAGCCCGTAGAGGTGGAAGAACGCCGCATCCAACTCACATCGCAACAGGAACCTGCGCTGAATATCCCAGCGGAAGGGCGGGCCGTAATACCCGACGTCGTGCGCAAAGGGCTCGAGAACCCAGGATGTAAATGTAAGCTCCAAAACGCGCATGCCTAGCCATCGCTGAAGTGGATATCCACGGTGCCACGGCGCGTCGGCTAGATAGGTGGCGGGCGGGAGTACGGGAAGTTGCTTCAGCTGAAGGTAGTTGAGATGAGTCCCGCCAACCTTCTGCCGTGCCGCGTAGTCAAGAACGAAGCTGCAGAGCGATCCGTAGAGACACACGACAAGGGCGGGTTCCACACCCGGCAGCATTAGCGGGCTGGTGTTCCCAACACCGGCCCGCGGGAGCAATGATGCGATGACAGTGCGCTCATCGAAGCTGCGGCAGATGTCGCGAAATCCAAGGAGCCAATTCCGGCTCCACTTCCCGCGAAGACGCGATTGTACCTCAGAGGTCGGAACCCAGTACCGAGGCATCGGGGCGTACTGAGGGTTCGCAAGACGCCCAAGTGGTACATCGGGGAGGCTCGTGTTCTCACTTCCATCGGGATGGTCGCGGTAGTCGCCGAACCGATGGTCGAAGTGATGGAACATCTTGGCTTCAAGAAGCGGCAGATGGGCGTCGTCCGCTCCGAAAACGTTGCCTTCGAGTTGAGCGTTAGTGCTCTCCAGCGCCGCCGCGGTTCTGAACAGGATAGCGTCATTGGTCATGTCAAACATGCGCATGAATCCCAAGTTCCAGCTGTTTCCCCGTTCGGTATCGCCTTCGTGCCAAAGCACGCCCGAGCGGCGGTACATCCCTAGATTGATATCGGCGTCTTTGCGGGAGCGGAAGGTGGGGCCTGTTCCGGTGTTCGGGTTAAGCAGTGCGATGTCGGCAGCCGTGAGTGTGAACCTTCGTGCAGGGTCGTGAACATGCTCCGCCGATTCTGCGAAGAACACGAAGGTAGCGCGCTCGCTGGTGACATCGCGGCCTGTTACGGTAATCAAGCAGAACTTGAATCGCCGATGGCCGATATCGTAGAAGAACCCATCGTGATTCCGGTAATCATACAGGCTTGCGAGCCGACCTGATGAGATAAGCGTGCCGAAGTAGTCTTTCGTGGTCTCGTCCGTCGCAATACCGCTTGGTACGATGAATCCGGCGCGACCTCTCCGGCCAACAACTGCGCGATTGTGCTCAGCAAAGACCGCGTAGGTGTTCACATCGCCTCTCCCGCAGAGTGGATATCGTCCCGATTGGCGAATGATGTGACTTTCACCCTCCGCCTTTCGGGTCGCTGCGCACCACTGTTTCCAGATGGAAGGGGCGGTCGATCGCAACTGTGCGATCATCTTCTTTCGCGTCGCCGCGTTCGCCGCGTTCACTATCTCTTCACTGCGTGACGCGAAGAATTCCTGCTCCTGCAACTTCACGCGCTCCCACGGTGGGTTGCCGAGAACGACGTCAAAACCGCCTTCCCACCCACACTCGTCATCGTCGTGCAGCCTTCCCGACGAGGCGCGAAGCACCTGGGGGAAGGCCAAATGCCAGTGAAATAGCTGGTGCTGTTCTCGGAGGCTGAGCACCTCCCTGCGCAGTTCCCCGGATGCCCGGTCCGGGTTCTGCGATAGCCGTCGGTATTCTGCCTCTGTAGGAGCTAGGTCCCGCATAGCACCGGGCTGCTTGTGCCAAAGGAAAGCGGCGCACCAGAGGTCACCCAGGAACCGCGCGTTCTCGAAGGCGGTGCTCGCCACCAGCTTCCCCCAGTCCCCCTCCTTCAGTCGAACGGCCCGTATGTCATCATCGGGTTGGGAGTCAACTTGCTGCGCACCTGCGGACAAGCGTAAGAATGTAGAAGCCGGAGGCGCTCCGAAGTCCAGCGTAAGCTCGGTGCGTTCCTTCTTGCTCTGCTTCTTAAGCGCGCTGGCGACCTTCTTGTCGTCTCCTTCGAGCGGTTCCCAGGCCTCATCCGGTATCCCTCGTGCAAGCAACGCCGGAGTAGCTCCAAGCAACGCATTGCCGCACTGGATGTGCGCATCCAGGAAGCTCAACGGGCGACCAGGCTCCAGGGCTTCCATCCACAGGGATACCTTGCAGAGTTCGACCGCCATCGGGTTGATGTCGACGCCGAAAAGGCACCGCCCGACGACATCACGCATAGCGTGCTGCCGTTGCGCCGGACTCGGCTCTTCATCGGGTGTACGCACACGAGCAAGCCGATCAGCAATTCTCCGTGCAGCGGCCACAAGGAAGTGCCCGGAACCGCATGCAGGGTCGCAAACCTTGAGGTCGAGCAGAGCCGCTTCTGCCTCGGATGAGGACTTGCCTTTGACCGCATCGTCCACCACAGGGTCGAGCGCCGAATCAAGCAAGCATTCCACGAGAGAAGCCGGCGTGTAGTAGCTTCCTGTCGTCTTGCGCTCGTGGCCGGCCGCGGTCGAAAGTTCGAACGTCCCTGCGTCCAGGTTCAACGTCGGGTGCAGTTCCAGCAAGCTCTCGTAGACGCTTCCGAGTTCCTGGGCGCCCAGGTTTCGGTAGCTCACTCGGATGCGACGGCCGCCTTCCGTGACCTCCGCAAGTGCGCGGACAGCTGCGAGAAGGTGAATGTTGTCGATCCTAAGGTTGACGAGATCCGGAAGTTCTTCCGGGTCGAACAGACCGGAACCGAGAGCGGGCAGCGCAAGGGCAGGCTCGCCTTCCCAAAGCGAGTCGAGCACCATCCTCAGTTGTTCCCAAAGGTCGCTGTGCGCGGATCCGCGTGCTGAGAGCGCAAGCTCCCGCAGACGCCTGGAGCTGTAGTAACGAGAGAATCGCTCCTTGGCATCGGGCGGCGCCGTTGGGAGCACGAGGGCGTCCCGATCCTCCGCCACGAAGATGAACAGAACGCGGTAGAGAAGCCGAAGCAGCTCGCGGAAGTACACGTCCCTTTGCAGGCGACCCTGGCGAAGAGCGTCTCGGAGAGCGCTGTTTTCGGGGTGCTTGATGAAGCCCGTGCCGAGCTGAACCAGGGCGTCTTCCACCCCGGCGCGAAGGCGATCGAGCGAACGAACGCCCTCGTCCTGGCCGGTTCGGAACCATCGCTCGAGCCAGGTCTCCTCGGGCTTCGGAGCCTCTACCCGGCTTTGGTGGCACATCAGGAACAGCAGCAGGAATTCGCTGTAGAGCCCCCCGTCGAACATCCGTTCGAGATCGAATTCGACGTAGGCAGCGGTGCTCAAGCTGTAGTGGTCCCGGAGCAAGCGAAGCGTGAGCCCGTTCGAAACCATACCCCACAGGTGGTTGTCGCTGCGATTGAGGAACTGCTGCAGAAGCCCGTGTGGCGACATCCGCGCCGCGCCGGCCACCTGCTTGTCCTTCTTGTCCAGCGACACGCGCGCCCCGAGAAAGTGGAGTGGTACGTGCCCGTATACGTGCGAGAACGGATACTGCTCGTCGTCGACCACCAGCCCGCCGACTTGGCGTGCCAGCCAGCCGTACCCGAGCTCACGGAATAGCGGAAGGAGCCACTTGTCACGGGTGACGGTGGACGCCGCGTCATCGGACGGCAGCTTCTCGAGCTGGGTCCGGAACGCGCGCCACGAGGCTTGGAGTGCTGTCCATGCCCGGCTGGACGCTTCTCCCAGGCGGATATCGAGGTGGTAGTCCGATTGCGCCATGCCCGGCAGGGCACGGTCCTGGGCAAGGATGCGCTGCAGGATCTCGGGGGCGAAGAGCCCGCCCTCGGTCGTGACGCAGGACAGGAGCATCGTGCTCATCGCGCACCTCCGGCCGGGTCGGGGAGGTATACGAAGAGACCGAGCAAGTCCGCCGGATGGTGGACTCGTACGGATAGTCCGCCAAGCCCTCCCTTGGTCGCCGCTCTGACCCGCGTGTGCGCCTCGAGCAGAGCCTTGCCTCGGGCGTCGGCGCGTTCCGCGATTTGCGGCATGATCAGCGGGAGCTTCTCAAGAATCCTTTCAAGCTGGGTGCGCGCGCTGTCCGCGTCGACGTTGCCACTCGGAGCGGCAGCCAGGAGTGTTTCGCATGCCGCGTCCTCGAGCCAGACGGCACGGTCCGGAGCTCCCGTGAACCCAAGGACCAGCAGGTCTTCCGCCAGCAACTCGCGCGACCGGCCTTTCGAGTCCTTGCCATCCAGGTGGCATCGCAGGCGGAGGAGCAGCAGTGTGGTGCGGGTGGAGACAGCCTGCGTGCGGATGACCGCTGCGCGCCTCGCTACTGAGCCATCGGCCCCATGAACGGGGTCGAGTGCGGTTTCCAGCGTGTAGCGAGCAAGTCCCTCCACGAACGGGTCGGTGCGCGAGAGGAGCGCAGCCTCCGGCGGCGCCGTTCCCCGGAACACCGCCTTCACCACTGGCTTGTTTCCGAGGGCTTCCTGCGCTGATCGAGGTAAGTCCCGCAGCACGAAGCTGTGGGGGACGCCCTTGGAAACCGTCGCGCCGAATGCGGTCAGCGCTGTCAGCACGAAGCGCTCGACATCCATGTCGCTGCCGATTGCCTGTCGAATCTCCGTGAGTTCGCGGAACAGCTCGTCG
Organism: Deltaproteobacteria bacterium; assembly: GCA_016218915.1. Lineage (GTDB taxonomy): Bacteria > Myxococcota_A > Polyangia > Polyangiales > Polyangiaceae > JACRCQ01. The sequence continues at coordinate 71,980 of JACRCQ010000057.1, read as the reverse complement.
TTGACGACCTTCTCGAGAGCCTCGTGTGCGAACAAGGAACGGCTCGCCTTCTCCCGCTCTGCCGCCTGCTGCCACGTTACTTCGGGGTCGGACGCGAAGCCTGGCGAGTACCCGAAGAGAGTGAGCTGTTGGGGAGATGCATTACCGCGCAGAATCTCCGACTCGAGAATGGCTCGCTCGAGGGATTCCGTGTCAGCGGGAATCGAAATCGCCACCCCGAGATGCTTCCGAATTGCCTCGTGTCGCCGCAGAATCACACGGAGCACAAGGCCGTCGACCGGGTTGTTCTTCCCGTAGATCGTAACCGCCCGGACCACCTCCACAGGTTGGCCGAAACGGTCGACGCGTCCTTCCCGCTGCTCGTGACGAGTCGGGTTCCAGGCCAGATCGTAGTGAATGACGGTGTCGAACAAGTGCTGGAGGTTGATGCCCTCGGACAGACAATCGGTCGCGACCAGCACCCGTGCAGGCTGCTCGGCCAGAGCGGCTACCCGAGCCTCCCGCTCCTCGTGGGGCAGCGTCCCGTCGACCACGGCGACTTCCGCCTTCTTGTTTGCCTGGCGGAGGGCTTCGCCGACGTACCGAGCGGTCTCGATGAATCGACAGAACACGATGGGCCGCCGCCCTTCACCCAGGAGCTGCTTCACCAGCTTGTTGACCAGGCTGAGCTTCGCATCCTTCGCGCCCTCGAGGGCTTCCGCCTTTGTCGCGAATCGGGCGAAAGCCGCCTTGAGTTCGCGATCGGGCCCGGACTCCGGCTCCGAGTCCTCCGCGGCGCCGATCGGCTGGGCGCCCGGAGCGACGTCCAATCCTTCGAGCGGTTCGTCCTCGATGTCGAAGAGAATCCGGCGTCCCTCCTCTGTGGCTTCTTCCGGCGACTCGATGTCGGTCAATCCGCTGCGCTTTCGCAATGTCGCCGCAGCAGCGCGTGGACTCGACGATAGTGCCCGCAGCAGCGATAGAACACTCCACCACCTCACCCGCGCTCGTCGTCGATCGAGCGATGGATCCTCGACGAGCTCGCGGCAGAACGCTCGGATCTCTTCAAAGAACGCGTGATGATCATGGGCAAGCTCATAGGCCACCTCCGCCGTTTCGCGGGTCGGGAAGGCGGTGATCGTGTCCATGTACTTCTTGATGTCGCCCCGTCGCCGTTGAACGAGGTAGCGTGCGATGGCCTCACGCTTGCTCCGATTGCGCTCGCCAGTGAGGTCTTCGGGGAGCGATTCGAAACCGTCGTTCAGGAGTGACAGAAGGGAGCGGAATGCTTCGCGGTCCCCGCTGTGCGGCGTGGCCGTGACAAGCAACAAGTGCCGCGTCGGATCGCGGACCAGCTCCCGGAGCAGCTCATGCCGCCGCTGGCCACCACCTCGCGTCCCCTGCGTGCACGTGTGAGCCTCATCGACGATGACCAGCTCCGGAGCCGCGCGCAGGAACTCGTGGCGACGACGCTCCTGCTTGATGTAGTCAGTAGACACGACCGTCACGGAATAGCGTTCGAAGAGGGATTCGCCGATTGCGCACCCGCGCTCCAGCCGAGCCGCAGTGCTTCCGAGCACGAGCTGAGCGTCGAGGTGAAACTGCTCTTGCAGGGCCTTGACCCACTGTTCCGCCAGGTGCGGTGGGCACAGTACCGAGAAGCGTCGGATCTCGGCGCGGTCGAGCAACTCCCTCGCGATCAGGCAGGCTTCGATAGTCTTGCCTATCCCCACGTCGTCGGCGATGAGCAGTCGGACCGGGTCGAGCCGCAGCGCCATCAACAGCGGCACGAGCTGGTACGGTCGCGGCTCCACACCCAGACGCGCCAGCGATCGGAACGGACCGGCAGCTGACCGGAACCCGAGGCGCACGGCGTCGCGGAGCAGCTGCCCCGACAGGTGGTTTCCGAGATCATGCTGGGCCGAAGGCGCGGGAAACGCAGCCGACGTGACGACCTCGAGTGGCTTTCCCGTTCGACCTGGTCCCACATAGACGCCGGCCACCTCCGTTTCGCCGCCACCCAACGGGCGGAGCACCAGGAGGTCCCCCGACGACTCTGGGAGCACCACCCATTCGCGTCCACGCGCGCGCACCAACGACCCTGCTGCGAATCCCATCGGCTCTCTCTCTTCCCTCATTCCGCTGCGTTACGCCCTCGGTGGCGGCGTTGATGTCGGTGCTCCGAAGACCGAACGGTAGCGCGCGAAACGTGCTCCCCAGTCTTCCGCGTGATGGAACCGGACAACGGTGTAGCCAGAGTCCTCGAGGCGTTCGTCGAGCTCCGCGTCCTTCGCCCTGGCCTCTTCCGTATCGTGGAATGGTCCATCGATGTACACGAGCACGTGCGCGTCCTCATAGGCGAAGTCGGCGCGAGTCGCGCACCTCTCAACGTAATACTGCGCATGCGTCGGCAGCTTGAAACCGCGCTCGTCCACCATCTTGAGCCATCGCCGCTCGAGTTCCGATTCGGCGTGTCGTTGCAGCACTTCAACGTGCTCGCGACGCCCGCTCGGAACCGGCGAGGTCTCGAGCCCGGCGTTGCGCCACGGGCCGAGCAGGGCGGGGAGCAGCTTCCGATCCAGAAGCGCGTGGTCGCGCTGATTGAAGTACGACAACAGGCAGTCGTAGCAGGCGGCGTCGCACGCCTCTGGAGCACCCTCCGCCTTGCCGAGATCCTCCAGGGTGTTCGGGTCGAAGTGGCAATTGGAGAGTGCCAACCTGGCGGCCTCGCGCATGGCTGCGCGCTCCTCGACCAGGCGTTTGAGCACGCCAGCTCCACCCTCCGAAGCCTCGTACAGAAGAATCGAACGAGCCTCATCTGTGCCGGGCAGGAGTTCCGCTGCCATCTCCCGTTCCTCGAGCTGGAACAGCCGCTCGATCGCGCTCTTGAGCGCATAGGCGAGCGTTGCCAGCTCGTTCGCTGCGCGAGACGTGGACGGCGTAAGGATGAGACAATTGCGCGTGTCCGCCACGAAGGGGACCACGCGGTCCACCCTTTGGGACATCTGTTCCTCGGGCCCTTCGTCCTCGTGGTTGCCTTTGCCCCACACCCCCCGCTCAACGTCGAGGAGGAAACCTCGCTCGTCCTTGTTGGCGCGTCGGCGCCATCCGTAGTTCATCCGCCACAGCGTCGCGGCGTCCCCGTAGACGAGCTCCGCAAGGGGATCTCCCTGCTCGTCGCGGAGGATTGCGGTCCTTGCAGACGGGCGATCTTGTCGATCGGCGAACCGCACGGTGGTGACAATCTCGAACCCCTGACGCTGGCGCTCCTCTTCGTCTGAGGTGATTCGGTCGCGGCGCCGGGTCACGACGTTCTGCATTCGGAACAGGTTGGCGATCGGCGGCGGCAACGCGTGCCCGCAGCGCTCGCAGAGATCCGGGCCGGCGGCTTCGCCCAGTGGATGCAGGTATCCGCATGCCTCGCAGATCATCGCACGCTGCTTGAGAACGCCGTTGTCTGTGCCGACCGGGAGAATCACGCGGGTCACCGCGTACCGATTGCCTTCGTGGTACACGAGGCTGCGAGGGCCGAATTCTGAGATGGCAATGAACCGCGGGCGTGAGAGGTATTCCTCCGTCCCCTTCTTGCCGCGCTGCCCGGCGATGTACGCCGACAGCGGCAGTCGAGGGAAGGAATACCCCGGCAAGAAGCCTTCGCCCGCGAAGTAGCGGTATGAGTAGAAGTCGGAGTTCGTCTTGAAGTCGACTTCGGTGAGCAGCCGCAACTGGTTCTCCGCTTCGTCTCGCAGGCGCTTGGCCTGTTCGCGATCTCCCACATCTCGCGATGCATCGACGGCGATCTTGTTCTGTCGCCTTTGCTGCGCGTGTGCGGCCCTGTACAGGCTTCGCCAGCGCTCGAGCGCCTTCTCGAAGCTAGAGGGCACCTCGCGAAGCACCCGAGCGAGCCACGCATCAGGATCCCCCTCGGGGCCTACCAACTGCCCAAGCGCATCAGCGAGCGCAACGCGAGCGACGTGAAGCGCGCGAGTCCGAGCATGCTCGTTCTGGAGGTGCTCTTGAACCTCGTCCTTCAACGCCAGACTCGGGTCGTCGCCGCTCAAGTCGAGGATGTCCTTGAGGGATTGCTTCAGGTCGAGTCCGGAGGCAGCAAGCCAGATTGCGTGGACGTGGGAACGGAGCAAGTCCTCGTTCGACAGGTCAAGGCGTGGAGCGGTGACGACACCGGCGACCATCTTCTCGGGATGCTTGAAGAAGTACTGGTCGTGAGGGCTACCGGCAGAGCAGTAGGTGAAAACAAGGGCTGGCTGGCCACTTCGACCGGCGCGGCCACTGCGCTGCGCGTAGTTCGCAGGACTCGGCGGCACATTGCGCAGGCCCACGACGTCGAGTTGCGCGATGTCGACGCCGAGCTCCATCGTGGGGGAGCAATACAGGATCGGGAGAAGGCCCTGTCGGAAGCGTTCCTCGCGTTCCTGCCGGCGGTCATTCGCGACCTGGGCGGTGTGCTCGCGTGCCTCCAACCCCCGAAGCGCATCGGTTCCTCCGCGATAGAAGTCTACGAAGAAGGGATTGGTCCGTAGTCCTTCATCCGGAATGCGCGGCACGCGCAAGGGATCGTGATACGCCCTTGTCCCATCACCTGCCTTGAACTCCAGCGTCCCGGCCCCGACTTGATACCCATGGACGCCGCCATCGAGTTCCTCCTTGCGGCTGACCAATCCGGCAAGAAGCAACTTATCGAACAGGTCTCGCAGGATCGTTTCGATGTCGGCTGTCTTGAGCTTCTCCGGGTGCGCGGTGAATGCACTCCTTCGGAGATACGCACCGAATGCCCCGCGCGCGGAAAGGAATCGCCAGTTGTACGCGGGTCTGCCCTGCTTCGGTCGTGGGCACGGGAAGACGATTGTCGCCTGGTCCAGATCGTTCACTTCCGGCAGCGCCCATCCGGAGGTGAGATGTGCGTAGGAACGCTGCGTCATTGCCTCCTGGTAGCCGCGGTCGAGGAATTGCACCGAGATCGCCAGCTCGCGCCTGAGATAATCGAGGAGTACGCAGCACACCCGTTGGCGAGTCTCGGGGTTGGCCCCAGCGAGTGCTGGATGCGTGTCGCCCCAATCGCCTTCGCTCGCGACCAGATCGGAGAGTGACGAGTAGTCAACGACCAGCAGCCCGCACTGCTCGAGGTTCGGCGAGGTGAGTCGCCAACCGCGTCGCAGATCGACGTAGAACCGGTAGCCGATGACGTCGCGGAGGCAGCGGTCGACTTCCTCGCGCTGCGCGAATCGGACTTCGGGGTTCTGCGCGTAAACAGCCACCGGCAATGCGAGCGCGTCGAAGACACGTTTCGGTAGCTCGTCATGCCGAATTCCCGATAGCGAGCCCGCGACGGCCCTGGCCACCGCTGCGCGCAAGAGCCCGAGCTCTGCGAAGTCGTTGAAGTGCCCCGCCTGGAGCGATGCGTCCTGTCGGTTGTCGGTGAAGGTCAGCAGCTTGCGCGCTTCAGATTCGACGCTGGGGTCCTCGCGCAGACGTCGGATCGTTGACAGCGACAGGATGGTGGTCGCGGTGCTCCGGCCCTCGGACCCGAGCGTGGCAAGCTTCCCGAAGTCGCGCGCCTGCCGGGTGCTGTATGCCACCCCACACTTCAGGCAGAAGGTGAACGGCGCGGGGATGAACTGGCATCGAATCCCCTCTCCCGCCTCGGTGGTGTCCGGCCGAACTCGAACCTCACGAGGCAGTCTCTTCTGCAGCCCCTTGGTCACCTCGTCTTCTTCGAGCCAGGTGTCGGGCAGCCGTTGATTCCGCGTCGTTGGATCGGTGGGCCACGGGTCTGAGGTCGACACGTAGAGGAACCCCGCGTCTCCCACCTCCGAGGACATGTCTCCGAGGTCGCGCGGCACGTAGCCGAACGAGGCGTCCTGCCGATGGACGCGACGCACGAGATAGTATTCCTGCCCGCATTCGCGGCAGAACGCGAGCGGGAGCAGAGCCTTGGAGCGATCCGTCCCCGGCACGTATCGCTGAGCCTGGAGAGTCACGTGCCGGCGATCTTCGGGCTCGGGCGAGGCGTAAACCGTATCGCCCTTCGAGAAGAACTGGTGCAGCCTCACGCCGAAGAGCGGGCGCCCTTCCGGTGTGAAGGTGCGCGCGGCCGAGGCCAGTGCGGATCTGAGCGCGGTGTCGGCATCCTCCCACGGGAGCTGCACCGCCGCGGAGAGCTGGTCCACGATCCCGCCCTCGCCGCCGTAGGGGATCGGGCGCGATCGCACGAGGCGGCCGTCGGCGTCGGGGCGTATGCCAGCGACGGCCTCGATCCAGCGCACCAGGGGGTTCTCGGCCATGGCTTCCAGAGTGGCGACCTCGGCAACGCCGCCGGCCTCGACGACGGCCCGCAGCGAAGCGACGAACGCTTCAGTGGGCTCGGGCTCTGGAGTCGCCCTGCGGAGCGTCTCTCCAATGATGTGGTCGGCCTTGACGCTCACGCCGAAGATGCGACTGGCGACACCCGCAATATCGCGCTGCTGCTCGGGCCAGGTGCCAGCGGACGACATCGTCGCGCTCGTGCCGACGCAGAGGAGATCGTCTGCCTGCAAGGCTGCCCTCGCGCGCCTGATCAGCATCGCGACGTCGGCGCCCTGTCTGCCTCGGTACGTGTGCAGCTCATCGAAGACGAGGAAGCGCAGGCCTGCCGCAGCCCGAACCAGCGGTGCCTCGCGCGGCCGCGTGAGCATCAGCTCGAGCATCATGTAGTTGGTCAGCAGGATGTCCGGCGGACTGTTCAGGATCCGCTCGCGTTCCGCGTCCTGCTCCTGCCCCGTGTAACGATCGAACGTTACCGGCGGCTCGTTGTACCCGTAGCTCAGGTACTTCTGCAGCTCCCCGAGCTGGCTGTTCGCCAGGGCGTTCATCGGGTACACGACGATCGCCTTGAGCTTTCCGCGCTCGGGGCGCCGAAGGGCGTCGTCGACGATCGGCACGATGTACGACAGGCTCTTGCCAGAACCAGTGCCCGTCGTGAGCACGTAGGGCTGCCGTTCCCTGGCGGCCCGCAGCCCTTGGACCTGGTGGCGGAACAGCCTGATCGGTCCGAGAACCTGTCCGTTCTCCTTCTTGCGCGTGAAGATCCGCAGCGCCTCCGGGTGGAGTTCGTTGCGCGCCACGAGCTCCTCGAGCGACTCGCCGAACTCGAAGGCGGGGCTCACCTGGAGCAGGGGCTCGGGCCAGAGCACGCCATCCTGCATCGCGTGTGCGACCGCGTTGCCGATGCGTTCGTCAGCGATCTTCACGAAGGAGCGGACGTACTCGGCGTAGTCGTCGACGAGAAGGTTGCGAAGACGGAAGATGTTCATGCGCGCTCCTTCCCGGCCTTGCGCTTCCCTCGTTGCGATGGCGGCTTCGAAGCTGCTGTGGGCACCGGCCGATCCATCTGCGACGCGATCCACGCATCGATGTCCTGGCGTCGGAAGCGCCACTGGCCCCGCACCTTGAAGCACGGGAGCTCGGCGTTCTGCGCCATCGTGTAGATCGTTTTCGCCGCGACCTTGAGCATGTCGGCGACCTCGGCGACGGTCAGCACTTCATCGGGCATGGCGCGGCTCCCTCAGGCAAGCGGCGGAAAAGGTTTCCAACGGATGCCAAGAGTACGGCCGTCTCGGGCGTGCAAGCAAGCGACGACAGCGCTCGGTGCGCGGTTCGGATCAACGCGCGTTGATGCTTGCGAAATGCCTGGGGGTGAGCGAAAAAGGAGGGGAGGCAATGCGCGCCAACGCATCGCCCCCCGGGTGACTACCGGTCGTTCAGAAGGGCGAGCACAAGTCCCGCGAGTGCGAACAAGCCGGCGGCCTGAAAGAAGGCCTTCGACGTGTTGGGCACTCGCACAACCGTTGCTTCGCGACGGACGATCATCTTCATGATCCTCTCCTATTCTTCGCTGGAGATCTTCTCCGCTGCGCCCCCGTGGCGCCGCCGACGGCGACTCGTTTTCGCCGAGGTTTCGGCTCATCGAAGACCGCCTCCAGGAGCTTGTACAGCCCGAGGAGGCCGCCACCAATGAGCAGGCCTGCGAGAATGGCTTGTCCGAGATCCGCCTGAGCTGGCGCCTGACGTTGCGCGACCTGCTGCTGCAGCGCGGCGAGGACCTGAGATTGAAACGGCTCAACCCTGATTTGGAGCTCGCCCGCAGCCTCCCAGCGGTACAGACTCGAGGGATGGATGCCGAGCAGCTGGGCGAAGCGCGTGGGGTCCATTCCCAGGCTGGAGCGCAGTTGCCGGATCTCGGTACCGGTCATGATCGGCTCTCACCTGCGTCGTATGAGCACTGCATATAAGAATGGTCTCACGCGACTGAACGGCTGTCAAGCTGTGCGATATGGGCGGGAAATCAAGCTTTCAGTGCTGATGCGTCGGCTTCGGTCCCGCAGGGGCCTCGGTCACGGTCGACGCTGTGGAGATCGGAGCTGCCCGAGCACCCGCCTCTGATCGACCCATATTGCGAGGCGCGTCGCGGACCGTAACGCCCGCTCTGCCGCCGGCTCGATCCCGTCGATCGCCTCGAGCTGCAGCAGGTGCTCTTGGATCTCCGGCGCCAGCAGCACGAGGTCGAGCAGCTGGGTGACCCTCGCGCGCGTGAATCCGAGCCGCCGCGCGACCGTGGCCCGATCGGGAACTGCCCCGCGATCGATCGCGTCCTGGATCTTGTGCGCAAGCGCGAGCATCTGCGCCACGCGCGCGGGACGGCGCACTGGCTCTGGCTTCGGCGGCGGCGCTTCGGCATCGAAGCGCACGCCCCGCCCCTTGCTTCGGAACAGCGTGCCGGCGATCACACGCCGGAACTGAGGGGCCTCGTTTTCTTGCGAGCTCATGCTGCCTCCTGCGGGTTCGTCGTGTCGGCGGGCACCTCGATCGCGGCCGAGAAGTCGACTAGATGCACCTCGACGGCGTTCGTGCGTTCGTTCACGACCACATGGTCGACCAGGGCGCGGAGCAGGCGACCCCGGTTGGGCACGTTAAGCGTGGCCCAAAGCTCCCCGAAATGAGCGAGAGCGTCGTTGACCCAGGCTGCTTCGCGCTCCGCATCCGGGAGGGCATCGAGGGCCCGCTCTGCCTCGGCCAGCTGGAGTTCCGCAGCGGCAAGCTTCGCGCTCTCTGCCTGAAGCCGCTGCTCAACGATCGTCCGCGTCGAGCCCTCGACCTGCAGCAGCTGGTCCGTGAGCTTCGCCGCGTTCGCCGATGCTGCCGCGATCGCCGCCGGGAGTCGAGCGCGCTTCTTCTCGAACAGCTCGCGGCGCGCCTTGATGCGGGCGTCGAGGCATTGCTTGGCGAGCTTCGCAAGCGTGGGGTCGGCCGCTGCCTCGGCGATGCGTTCGACAACGTGGGCCTCGATCGCCCCCGCCGGAAGCAGACCCGCCGCGCACTTGTCCTTGCCGTGTTTGTCGCGCGTGCAACATCTGTAGTACCTGTATTCGCGGTCGCCTTTTCGCGTGGATCCTGGAGACATCGCGCCGTCGCACAGCCCGCACTTGAGCAGGCCGCGCAGCAGGTACTCCTGGTTGACGCCGTGAAACGTGGTCTCGCGTTCGGCGCCCGCGAGGATGCGCTGGACCCGTTGATACGTGTCCTTGTCGATGATCGCTGGGTGCTCCCCCTGGTGCAGCTCGCTGCCGTAGGGCATCAGCCCCGCGTAGATAGGGCTCCGGAGTAGTCGTGCGATCGAGTCCTTGGTCCAGAACAGGAGCTCGCGATCGCGCACGTGTTCCAGGCTACGCAGATGCCCCAGCTCGTTCAGGGCGCACGCAACCACGAACATGCGCCGGTGCTTGATGAACAGCTCGAAGGCCTCTCGCACGACCTGGGCCGCGAGCTCGTTGATCACCAGCTTCTTGTCGTGCACCTCGTAGCCGAAGGGGACACGACCACCGGTCCACTTGCCCTTTCGCCGCGACGCAGCGATCTTGTCGCGCGTCCGTTCGGCTATCATTTCGCGCTCAAATTCAGCGAACGACATCAGCATGTTGAGCGTCAGCCGCCCCATCGCATCGGCCGTGGAGAAGTTCTGCGTGACCGACACGAACGACGCGCCGCTGGCGTTGAAGCGCTCCATCACCTTCGCGAAGTCGAGGAGCGAGCGCGAGAGCCGGTCGACCTTGTAGACCACGACCACGTCGATCTTGCCCGCGTCGATGTCGGCGAGCAGCCGCTGGAAGGCTGGCCGCTCGGTGTTCGCGCCGGTGAAGCCCCCATCGTCGTAGCGCTCCTCGACGACCGCCCAGCCGGGCTGGCGCTTGATGTACCCGAGACAGGCCTCGCGCTGCGCGTCCAGCGAGTTGAACTCCTGTTCGAGCCCCATCGTGGTCGACTTGCGGGTGTAGATGGCGCAGCGCTTCGCGCCCGGTTGCACTTGCGGCCTCGCAGCACGTTGCTTCATGGACGGGGCCCTCCCTTCTCGCCCGCCTCGGGCGCTGGCTGATCGTCGGTGTTGGCGACCTCGAGGAGCCGTTCGAGGTTCTGGTTGAGGCGCTTCAGCTCGCGGACCAGCTCCGGCAACGTCGACTCGTAGAAGCGCTGGCCCATGCGCGTCGAATGGAAGGGGATGCCGCCGCTCACGGGTGGCCGCCTTCCGGTTGTGGGGCCCGCGTCGTCGCCTTGAGCCCGAAGAACGTGAACCCGTTCCAGTTGGTGCCCGTGATGCGCTTCGCGATCGCAGACAGGGATCGGAAGGCTTCGCCCTGGTACTCGAAGCCGTCCTCGAGCACGGTCACGCGATGGAGCGTTCCGTCATGGGTCTTCTCGATGGTGCAGCCTGGAGCTGGCAGGCGCGAGTCCACCGACGGCGCGGGGAGCCCCGATGACGCCGCCTGCCGCATGCGCCAACGCTCGGGGAACTCGTCTCCGAGCTCGTCGATCTTTGCGCGCGCCCTGAGCGACAGGCCACCTTCGGACAGCTCCTGGATGCGCCACATCAAGCGCTTGCGCAAGTAGGGCTTGTTCCGGGTCCGGGTCGGCTCTCCGTAGAGCTCGCGAAACTTCTCGGCCAGCTCGTCCACGCTCATGCGATCGAGCGCTGCCATCTGCGCTGGCGCGTTGGGGAGCTCGTGCATCGCGGTTCGCGCTCGTTGAAGGACATTCGTCGCCATCTCGCCTCCGTCTCCGCCCGCTGATTCGCTGGGCTGGAGCGACATGACGGCTTCTGACGGGCCGGAAGACAAGGTGAGAGAAGCCGCGCGCTCAGACATTCTTTTCGGCTCCGCGCGTGAGGTTCGTACCTCCGACCCGATGCCGCCGTCGGTCCTGAAGGATCAGGTCCAGCAGGGCGTCGGCGATGACGTCGGCGGCCTCGTTCAGGCGTCGGCGGAGGTCAGTGCGTTCCGCGTTCGTGGTGGTTGCACGCACGGCGGCCGTGGGGGGCGCCGCGGCGACGGGATTGGGGGCCATACTTAGATGACGCGGATCCGGAGGGCGGAATGGGACAGGTCCAGCAGCGATTTTTGGGTGGAATCGTCGCTCAGTCCCGCGCCGCACCGTTCCCCTGGGAAGCGGAGCGGGGGGCGAGGGGCCATCGGTCCGAGGCAATCCAGTCCACCACGAACCTAGCAGCGATAGCCGACGCGTACGGCTTCCAGTTGTCCCGCTGCTGTGTCTGCGAAAGAGGTGCTTCCCCTGACGCAATCACGACCGAGCTCGGCAAAGCTTTCGGCATGTCGGAAATGCCGCGAACCATGATGAAACCCACGTTTCGCCCTTCATCCCGGAGATACTGGATGGCTGCGCATGCGCCAGCGGCCTCCATCTCAACGGCTTGGAGATCGGGGCGCGCTCCAACAATGGATTTCGCGAAGTCCTGACTCAGGTCGTCGATGACCTTGTCGCCCGAGCCGATGAGCCCTTTGACCAGCTTCGGAGTATGGTCCGGACGAGGAGGGACGACGCTGGGAGCTGCAAGCGCGGGGCAAGAACCGTGGAAGCTCACCGCCGAATTGAACAGCGACGCGTCCACCGCAAACAGATCGCGATGCCGAGGTACGTACCTTCCATTGTCGATCTTCCCATAATCGTAGAACCAGACTGATTCCGACAGGACAACGTCACCCTGAGCGAGCCCCTCTCGATCGAGTCCTCCGGCGATTCCGGAGAACACTACGTAGCGCGGCTGCCAGCGGTTGACGGTGCGCAATGTGACCATGAAAGACTGCAGATTGCCTGACCTGCCGGCCATCGCCAGCACAACGCGATGTGCGCCAGAACCGTCTGTCTTGGCTATCGTGCCGAGGGTCCATCCCCACATGTCCGGAATTTGCTCGTGCTTGGGGGCGGCGCGGCATTCAGTGAGTCGTTCACGAACGGCGTTGTACTCAACGTCAAGCGCCGTAATGATCGCAACATCGATCGGCTCCGATTGCTGCCGGGGAGCCGCGCTCTCAGGGACGTCGACTGCGGACTTCGGCACACTCCCCGTCGCTGGCGGCTCGAACTCAACGAGAGCAGAGGGCCTGCCATGCTGATTGGCACCCACCCTCGACTGCAATTCCTGGATATCAGGGCGCCGTCTAGCGCGGGGACTTATCTTCTTCAGCAACGAATCCGCGGTGAACCGATCTCCGACCTTGTCGCGAGCGATCGCCTCGTTGATAAGGAGGTTGTCCCACTGCTGCGGGGCAACGATCGCCTTTGCGCGCTCCGCGGCATCAATGGCAGCGAGCCAATCCTCAGCCCGAACCAGACATGCAGTGAGGTTTATCAGCGCTCCGTGGTGATGTGGTTCTTCCTCCAAGATATGGGAGAGAGCAACCCTCGCATCATCGAGCTTTCCCAGCTCCATGAGTGCCACGGCCTTGACGCTCCTCACGAACAAAGCCTGTGTTCGGCCGTCAATTCGAGGGTCGAGTTCCACGAGCTCAGCCCACATTTCCTGCTGAGCAAGGGCGCCAGCGAGAATAGCGTAGGCCGCGTCCAGATAGTTCTGTCTGTGGTGTGACTCAAGTCCGCAACAGATCTCTATGGTCTTACGCGCGAACCGCTCACTTTCCCTGGGCAATTCCGCCTGATGGAGAATGCTCGCAAGTTCAAGTGCGTGTCCGAGTGCAATTCCGCGCGCGGCTGACAATTCCGCGTTTAGGCGATTGCGCAGGACAGGGTCCAGCAACCGGGTCAACGGTTCAGAATCACGTGCCCCAATACGCACGTACGCGAGAATGTGCGCCTCTGGATCGCAGGCAAGCAGCCCGCTCAACAGCTCCAAGCCTCTCTCGGACCGACTCAGCAGCATGCCGATACCCACGAACAGCGGGGTAAGTCCCTCAACACGGCGATACTCGGTCGTTTGGGCGAGATCACTCCAAGAGAATGCGTGCAGGACAATGTCCGCGCGAACATCGGCGGCGACACACTCAAGTGCTGCGTCAAGCGCGAGCTCGAAATTCTCTGTGGTGAGAGCCTGGGCAATGAGCATATGCGTATGGGAGCGAATGGCGCGGGGCACATCGTAGAAGGGCGTGACCGTCCGAGAGTCGATCCTGTCCGGTGGTTCCTGCGAACGTGCTCGCTGCAAGTAATCCGTAAGGTCAAATGGCCGTAACCATTTGGCGTAGGTAGTCGGGTCGGAAGACGCGAGCGTCGCCCTTATCTCATCGAGCGGAGGTCCGATTGCGGGCAGCAGATCCGGCAAGCTGAAGACGCTCGGCTGGAGCATCAAGGAGGAGACGTAGCCGCTCACGATCGCGCGCGCTGCTCGTGCTGCTTCGGCGCTGTCAATTTCGCGGAGCACACCGACGATCCGGAGACCGAAGGCCATCGCCGCGTCGGATAGCTTCCTGTCGCCGGCTAGGAAGCACTCCAGCGCGTCCACCGTGTCCTTCTTGCGATCCGGCAGAGAGAGGGCCTGCCGCCACAGTTCGGCAATGGTCTGCGAATCCAGAGCCTGCGGTCGGAAGGGATCCGAATACGCGTCGACGTGTGTCCGGACCAGAGACTGACCCTCATCCCGCACTCCAAGGGCTAATGCGCTCGCCGGGTCAAGAAGTCGATCACCCAACAGAATCTGGGCGCGACCAAGACGTTGGACCTCGAGCCACTCAGGATGAAGTTCAAGCGTATTGCTCGGCGCATATTGAATCTGCTGGCTCAGCTGGAGCAGGGCGAACGCCCCTTCAGCGTGGAATGCGGGATGCCACACGTACGTGGCGACCATTTCGGGTCGAGAATGGGCAATAGCATCGACGAGCGCCTCGAAGGTGCGTCCCGGCGGCAGTTGCTTGAGCAGTTCACCGATCTGGAGGCACTCGCCAACAAGGGCGAATGCCCAGGCGAGGTCTTCATAGTACTGGTCAGCGATCTCCTGATGGGAGTGCTGGAGACAGAACTCCGCTTCAAGCAGTGCCGTAAGGCGGGATGGCGGCAATCCTGATCTGTGCTCGACCGCGGAGCTTCCTTCGATGCCCTCCGCGAACCATTCCAATTGAAGGTCAACCTGCGCGCTCAACGAAGCGAGGGCCGAACTCAGCTCGTTCGCGAGAGATGCAGCGAGAGATCTTCGAACGGAGGCGGTGAGCTGGGAGAGGAACGCATCTCCAATCTCGAGAGCGCGGGAAACGCGCCAAGCGCGATATGCCAAGTCGGGTTCTTCCAAGCAACACTCGAGGAGCAATGTCACCGCATCGAGTGAGCCGTGGAGAGGAATCCTCGCAACGTAAATCTCCCCGCGCAACTCGACCTCTCCAAAGCGCCTCCGAAGCACCGCCTCGAGTCTCGCGGCGTCGTAGTCAGCCGCCCGCACACGCAGCGTCCATTGATGTCCTTCGAGCGTGGAGACTGCACCGCCCTGGGACTTCCTCCATCTGCAGGCGACTCGATCACCAACGATCATGACGGCCCGGTCGCGGACGAGGTCGTCGACGGAGACTCCCGCCAGCTCAGCATGGCTTCGAAGGCCCTGGAGGAGAGTGCGCGGAGGGACCGGTTCAGCCGTGCGAAGCACATCCCGCCAAACCTTCGTGTCCTCTGCTGTCAGCCCTGTTTCGTCCTCGGCGCCCCGTCGGTAAACAGGGCCGTCCACCTGGAGCCAGTTCGGATACCGCCTCCAACTGGACAGCAGCGCCTCCATCCGTTGCTTTCGGATGTTCGGATTGGTGGGGTCTGCGAAGGATGGCTCGCGGTGTTGCATGACGATCGCAGCCTATCGCTGACGCCAGCGAAGATCGAGGCTTCAGCCGTGCTGCGGGACCGCTGCTACGGGTTTCGGCGAAGCTGTTCGTAACGACAGGCGATCCTTCCCACCTCCGCCGCGATCTCCTCGCGCAAGCTCTCGGGCTCGAGCACCTCGACCTGGTCGCCCCAGCCGAGGATCCACGTCTTGAGCTCGGTCGTGCCCGCGACCTCCATCGTCAGCTCGACGCCGCGGTCGGTCTTCGTGATTTTCTGCGTGGGGTGCCACAGCCGGCGCCGGACGAACCGCCCGACCTTGGCTTCGAAGAGCAGCCGCACGTGCGTGCGCGGCCCGCCGAACAGCCCGAAGCTCCCCTCGACGAGCTGCGAGGGCTGGAAATCCTTCGGGTACTCGAAGTGATCCTTCTTGAGCCGCTCGATCTCGCGGAAGCCGTCGAGCGAGAACGTGCGCACGCTCTTGTGGTGGTGGCTGTAGCCCGCGAGGTACAGGCCCTTCTTGTAGACGACGAGCGTGTACGGCTCGAGCACGAACTGCTTCTGGTACTGGGCAACCGAGCCGTGGACGACGCGCAGGCGCTCCTCGCGTAGAAGGGCGGTCACGATGTCGTCGACGTGCTCGAGGCGGTCGGCGTAGATGTGCGGCGCCTCGTTCACATCGAAGATCTTCCGATCGAGGTTGCGCGTGTCGTAGTCGCGCTTGCGAAGCGTGATCTCGAGCTTCCTGAAGACGTCGTCGAGGTCTTCCTTGAAGCCGGTGCCGGCGAGGAAGTCGAACACTCGGCGCGAGAGGAACAGCGAGACCATCTGCGTGGTGCTGAGCGCGATCGTCTCCCGGCGGGCGGCCGGGTGCATCCGCCAGACCTTGCGCTTGCCGTCGAGGGTCTCCTCGAGGGGCTCGCCAGCGTTCGCGAGCGCGCGCAAGTAGCGGATCGCCGTGCGCACGCTCACGCCGAAGCGCTCCGCGATTTCGTAGATGGTCATGCCGCCTGACGACGCGAGCAGGGTCTTGATCTCGTGGAGCCGCGAAGCGGGGGCGTATCGGTAGTGGTCGCTTTCAGCCATGTCGTTTCTGTCAAGGCATGCAGTCTGACGAAACAGGACATAGTGAAGCACGCCGGAAGTGGCCTCGTCCATGCTGATTTGTGGACGGCGCACGGCCCGGCATCCCCTCGGATGGAACCATCACGTTTCCATGGAGATTCACCTCTGACCAGTTTCGTCAGAGGTAGGCCCCATACTGGTTCGTGTGAGGCACTGGAGCCTCCCACCAAAGGAGAACGACGATGGAAGCCAAGCACGACAACACCCAGGCCCTCAAGACCGCCCTGATCGACATCGAGAAGCAGTACGGAAAGGGCGCCATCATGCGGCTCGGCGAAGGCGCCGCTACTCCTGACGTCCAGGTGATCTCGACCGGCTCGCTCGGCGTCGACATCGCCCTGGGTGTGGGCGGCCTGCCTCGCGGCCGAATCGTCGAGGTGTACGGCCCCGAGTCGTCGGGCAAGACCACGCTCGCGCTGCATGTCGTCGCGCAGGCTCAGAAGCTCGGCGGCGTGTGCGCGTTCATCGACGCCGAGCACGCGCTCGACGTCACCTACGCGAGGCGGCTCGGGGTGCAGACCGACGACCTGCTGATCTCCCAACCCGACCATGGCGAGCAGGCGCTCGACATCACCGACAAGCTCGTGAAGTCCGGAGCGATCGACATCATCGTCGTCGACTCGGTCGCGGCCCTCGTGCCCAAGGCCGAGCTCGAAGGCGACATGGGCGACTCCCACGTGGGCCTGCACGCGCGCCTGATGAGCCAGGCGCTCCGGAAGCTCACTGGCAACGTCGCCCGCAGCAACACCCTGGTGATCTTCATCAACCAGCTGCGCATGAAGATCGGCGTGATGTTCGGCAGCCCGGAGACCACGACCGGCGGCAACGCCCTGAAGTTCTACGCGAGCGTGCGGCTCGACATCCGCCGCATCGGTCAGCTCAAGGAAAACGACAAGATCATCGGCGGGCGCACCC
The DNA here is from genome assembly GCA_016218915.1 of Deltaproteobacteria bacterium. Taxonomy (GTDB): domain Bacteria; phylum Myxococcota_A; class Polyangia; order Polyangiales; family Polyangiaceae; genus JACRCQ01. The sequence goes on along the minus strand of JACRCQ010000057.1, from coordinate 54,868 downwards.
GCGTGAAGGTGGTCAAGAACAAGATGGCCGCGCCCTTCCGCGAGGCTGAGTTCGACGTCGGCTACGGCACCGGTATCTCGCGCTTGGGCGAGGTGATCGACCTCGGCGTCGAGGCTGGGATCGTCGAGAAGAGCGGAAGTTGGCTGTCGTACAAGGACGGCCGCCTTGGGCAGGGGCGCGATGCGGCGATCCGATTCCTCGCCGAGCATCCCGAGGTTGATGCCGAGTTGAGCAAGCAGATCCTTGCGAAGCACAAGCTCGTTCGCGAAGGCGCCCCGGCGCCAGCGGCGCCCGCGAAGGTCGAGCCCGCTCCGGCGCCAGCCAAACCCCAACCCGCGAAGGCAGAGAAGCCCGCAACCCGCGCTGCAGCGTGAGGAGATGACCAATGCGCGTCGATACTCTCGAAGCCTACAACGTTCCGCAGGACATCCTCGCCATCTGGCGCGAGAGCGTGGGCGTGAATCTGCTGCCCGTGCAGGAACGGGCGGTCAAGGAGTTCGGGCTGTTCGGCGACGCCAACCTCATCGTCTTCTCGCCCACGTCGTCGGGCAAGACGTTTGTCGGCGAGATGGCGGCGGTCAGGGCCGCGAGGAGCAACACCAAGGTGTTCTACCTCGTCCCGCAAAAGGCTCTGGCCGAGGAGAAGTACGAAGAGCTCCGCGCCCGCTACGTGGGCGCGGGCATCGATGTGGTCGTGTCCTCGCGTGACCGCCGCGAGTTCGACGATGCCGTCGCCGCGGGGCGCTTTCAAATCGCCGTGGTCGTGTTCGAGAAGCTCGGAGCGCTGCTCGTCAACCGCCCGCAGATGCTCGAAAGTGTCGGCCTGGTCGTGGTCGACGAGCTGCAGCTCATCACCGACGAGAACAGGGGGCCGGCTCTGGAGCTGCTCCTGACCAAGCTCAAGCTGTCGCGGTCGAAGCCGCGCATCGTGGGGCTCTCGGCGGTGCTGGGCAAGGCACAGCTGCTGGCCGACTGGCTCGGCGCGAAGCTGCTGGTCGACACGCAACGGCCGGTCGAGTTGCGCAAGGGCGTAGCGTGCAAGGGCTCGTTCACCTACCGGGAGCATAACTCCGGCAAACAGGGAACCGAGCCGTTCACGGACACGGACGGCAACATCCCGCAGGAGCTGGTTCTCGGCGCCGCCGAGGACATCGTGCGCCGCGGCGAGCAGGTCCTCGTGTTCGTCGCAGATCGGTCCTCGACCGTGACTTGCGCGAAGGTCCTTGCCGACCGGGTGAGCCTGCCGGCGGCGGCCGATGCGCTCGAGGAGGTCAAGGAGCAGGAGGAGACGCACGCGCGCGAGGCGCTGCGATTCACGCTGGGCAGCGCGGTCGCGTTCCACAACGCCGACCTTTCGCCGGAGGAGCGCTCGCTGGTGGAACGGCACTTCCGGTCAGGGGCAATCCGGGCGCTGTTCTCGACCTCGACGCTGGCTATGGGAATGAACCTTCCGGTGAGGAACGTCGTGCTGGAAGGGCAGAAGTGGCACTACTTCGAGCGCTATCACCGCTGGGGCCGCAAGGACATCAGCCGATCGGAGTACGAGAACATGTCGGGGCGCGCCGGTCGGCTGGGGTTCGCGAAGGAGTTCGGCCGATCCATCCTCGTCACCCATTCGCCGTTTCAGGCCGACGTGTGGCTCCGGCACTACGCCGAGGGGGACTTCGAGGAGATCGTCCCGACCCTCAAGGACGCCCCGATGGAAGACCTTGTCGTGGACCTGCTCGCGTCGGGCATGGGTACGCGAGTGGCTGAGCTGCGGGAGCTCCTGATGTCCAGCTTCACGGGCGCGACTTACTGGCGCCAGAAGCTCGGCGAGGACGAACTCGTGGCGCAGCTCGACGGCGCGATCGAACGCTGCGTGCAAGGCGGCATGGCTGCGCGCGCCGGCGACGAGCTCACGATCACGCGCCTGGGGCGCGCGTGCGCGAGCAAGGGCATCGGCGTCGCCACGGCCGTGGCCCTGGCTCGCTGGGCGTCTGAGGCGCGGCTCGTGGCGTTCACCGACCTCGAGGTGCTGGCGGTCGCGGCGCTCACGAAAGCGGGCGAGGATGTGCACATCACGCTGCACACGGGCGAGTTCAACCGCGTGGACTACAGGGGCGAGCTGCTGCGCAGGGCTCAAGGCGCTGGCGCGATCGAGCGCCCCGCCTTCGCGAAGCACGCGCAGTCGCAGTGGGCCCCCGAGTACGAGGACGTGAAGGCCTTCAAGAAGGCCCTGCTGCTGTGCGACTGGATCGACGAGGTCGTCACGCGCGACATCGAGGAGCGGTACCAGGTCTGGGCCGGCGCGATTCGCCGCATGGGGGAGGAGTTCTCGTGGATCGTCGAGGCGCTCGGCGCGGTGGCGACAGCCTGCGGCTGGGCCGACGAGCGCAAGGCCGAGCTCGACGCGCTCTCCGACCGGCTGCTCTTCGGCTCGCGCGCGGACGTGGTGGCCCTCGCCAAGCTCCGGGTGCGAGGGATGGGGCGCGTGATGCTGCGCCGGCTGGCCAACGCTGGGCTCATCGACGAGCCGGCGATCATCTCGGCAGGGGAAGACGCAGTGCGCAAGGCTGTGAACCACCGCGGCGTGTCCGATCGCCTCTGGGCGCGCGTGACGGAGGGGAAGCCCGGCCTCAAGAAGGCGGCGCCATACCCGACGGTCCCTGAGCCCACCGTGCTCGTGGCGGCGGAGCCGCCCCCCGATCAGCCGGTGCTCGTGGTCGACCTCAAGGCGAATCGCGTGACCTACCGCGGGCACGAGATCCCGACGCGGCCACCGAACAACCTGCAGCGGCAGCCGCTGCTTGCGCTGGCGGTGCTGGCATCGCGGCCAGGGGAAGCGGTGACTATGGTTGAGCTCGCGGATGGGATGTTCAAGCTCGGAGGCCTACGCAAGCGCCCCACCGCGCCCGACGCGAGAGACTTCCGGTATCGGATGCTGCGGCCGTTCAAGAAGGCCCTTTCGGGGACGACGGTTGCCACATCAGAACTCGAAGGGCTGATCGAGTCATCGCGCGGACGACTGCGTCTGACCGCGTCACAGGCCGTTGTTCTGGCTGATACGGGAACCCGCGCCGCATAGCGTGGAAGCTGCAGGCAGTTCGCTTACGCGTTGCCGAGGAACCGACCGACGGCTTTGGCCTTCTCGAACCCCTTGATGCCCAAGTTCTCGCGAAAGAGTCTCTCAAGGAATCCTCGTGACGCGAATGGAACCGGCGTCGCGTACCAGCCGACCGGCCCCAAGGAGCTGGCCGGCAAGAACATGAGCACGCAGACTTCTTCTTTGCCCTCCTCGTTGTTGCGAACCGCCCAAATCTGTCTGGTTCGAGGAAACTCAGCGGATTCCAGGATGCTGGGGCTAGCCGTCCGCTGCAGCACGGCGCTCGCCATTCGTTGGATCCCGGCTCCGTCCAACCGATAGCAACTTTCGGACTCGGCCCCCTCCAGCGTCTGGACCAGGTCCGCCAGTTCCTCGTCTTTGATCGGGACGATCACGCTCCACCCCTCCAGGCAGAGCTCCGATGGCCTAACGAACGTCGTCCGCGCCATGAACTCGTTCGTCAGCGCGTTCTCCATGCGCCCGAAGAACCCTCGCATTGCCTCCGGCTGGAGACGAGCGAGCGTACGCCGAATACGCCCCTGCGTGGTGTGGGGCGTCAGCAGCCCTGCATGTCGTCCTGACGTGTTGGGGCGGAAGAAGAAGGTGAAGTGCTTCCCCCGGCCCGCAGTCGGAGCGAGGATGACGCGATTCTCATCGACATCGACGACCAATTCACCGAACAGATTGATGCGCATGACGAACTCTCCTTGAAATGAGCGGGAATGCTCGGGCCCAGTGAGCCGTCGGGAGTTCGTGCGGCGACAAGGTAAGGTGCCGGAGCGGGCTGTCAACCAGCGTCTGTCCCCCGCCCTAGCTTGAGAGTGACAAGGCAGGGGTTGTCGCCGAGCTGGATCAGGTGGTCCGGTACGGTTCTCGGCGGTCGGGACCACGGTCCCTTGCCCGAGTAGTATCCCGCGTTCCACGCCACGAAGACGTCAGTGAACCCGAGGTGTGCCGCCCGCTTTGCCAATTCCGCGCCCCGGCGCTTCTCGCCCTTGGTGAAGAGAAGATGCGCGAGGCGGTCCAGCGCCTCAGCATTTTCCGCCTGAAGGGTGAGAAGCTCTTCGTAAGCAGCGATGGCATCATCCACCATTGCGAGCCTTTCATGCGCGAACGCGAGGTGCAACTGCAGCCACGGAGATGGTGCTGGCATGAGGGCCTTCGCAGCTTGCAGTCGCCGAAGCGCCTCTGCAACGCGGTCGAGGTTGAGCAGGACGATGGCTACTTCGACCTGAGCTCTGTCCCAGGAGGGATCGAGCTGCACTGCGATCTCAAGCTCGACCAGACCTGCGTCGACGTCGCCGACTTGCCAGAGCTCGGCTCCGAGCCGGAAATGGATCTCCTGGTTGCACGGATCGTGGCGCAGCGCTTCGCGGTGCAGGTCGATCGCGCGTAGCAGGTCACCGCCGTTGGATGCTTCGCCAGCGCGGAGTTTCAGCTCCAGCGCCGCAATCATGCCTCCATGCGAGATCTGCGCATCCATTGCCGCTCCGAACAGTGGATCTCGCGACAGCTCCTCCTTGGAAGCCAGCGCCGTGTATGCGATCTGCTCCCGCACTTCCGGGGGCGGCAATTCACCGAGTGCGATGCGCAATTCGTCCTCGGCTGAGGGCGGCAGCTTGGCAGCCACTTCCCGGAGCCGCTCGAACCATGAGCGCGTTGCCGCTTTGATGCTGGTGCGCCAGACCGGATCCCTTTCCTCTCGCCAGACGGTGTTGAGCATCGAGTCAACGAAGCCCAGCTCGACCTGCCCACGACCGAGTGTCCCGATGAGCAGAGCCACGTGCATCTTGAGATCATTTTCTGCCACGGGATTCTCGCTCTGCCGAGGCAGGCCGAGCATCCACACGGCGTAGCCAACGAGGCGCTTGGCTAGTCCAAGCGCACGCTGACGACCCACTTCTTTCACGACCTTCAGGTACAGCGCCCGCATCCCGTACCCTCGTCGCAGTCCTGAAAGCAGGTCCTCCGCCTCTCCCAGTCCGCGTTCGGCGAGCAGATTGGCCAGGTCTTGAAGGTTCTCGTCGTTCGGTCGCACGTCTTCGTCGAGCCAGGCATCCACCGTGTGCTCATGGACATCGGCGACCTCGGCGACCTTGTCGCGCGATATGCAGGACTTCGCCAGGAGATCGCGCAGCCATGCCTGCATCCCTCTTTCCAGCGCCCACGGGATTGCGGGCGGCCTCACTCCTTCCCAGCGAGTCAGCCAAAGCACTGCCGCCAGCCTGACAGCGAGGTCGATCACGACGAGGTGCAGACAGCTGAGGCGGGCCAAGCGCTGTGAGTAGACCGGCGCTGATAGGCGGAGCAGCGCGCCAGCCATCGCGTCCCAGTGGTGCGCCATGCCTGATAGGAACGCAGCAAACATTTCCGCTTGGGGCACCTTCCGAAGAGCGACGTCCAGCGCCTGCGCGATCGGAGGTGGTTCGGCAACGACTTCAGGCACAACTCCCGAAGCGAGCAGAGCGTTCGCGGTCGCAACCCAGATCTTGTGCTCCGGGTCTTCTCCCACACGCTCCCCCTTGAGGAACCTGACGGCGGTGCCGTTCCGCGTGGAGAGCACATCCTCGGGATCCCATCGGCGCAGATCGAACGCTTCGATCACGTGCGACAGGACTTCCCCGGAGTTCGGCAGAATGAAGGTGGTTTCCATGTCCTGGTCAACCATGGCCGGGCTCGCAGTCGTACCACGGGCCCGGCCCTGCGATGTTGAAGCTACGGGTTGGGCTTTTGCTGGGCTCCCGATGTGTCGTTCCCCGCTGCCGGCGGAGTGCCCTGAGGCTGCCCGTCCGGCGTGGCGGCAGGTTTGCCCAAGCCACGAGATGACCAGTAGGCATCGTTGTTCGGGTTGAGCTGTCTGGAGTGGTTGTTCGCGTTTGCCTGAGAGCTATTGCCTTTCCCCTTCATGTCGACGACCTTTCTGCGCTTGAACGCGCAAGGGGACGATCATCCTTCCCAGGTCGTCACGCAGCCCCACCCAAGCCGCCAAAGTTCTCGTGTTCCAGCGGCAGCGTACGACCGTCGACCAGGCCGCCGCTGCTATCGACAAAGAATCGACGCTCCCGCGACCACAACGGCGGCAACTTGTGCTTCGGCGTTCACCGCGCGGCTGCGGTCTTGATCGACCGGCGAAGGGGCCGGGCGGCCCCCGACAGCCCGTTGTGTTTCGCGTAGATAGCCGTCGCCAAAACAGTCGACAAAGAATCGACTCCCAGTCGACCAAAAGCTCCTCGCCTCGTCGGATGCTCCTCGCGTGATGCACCGACAACCCGCACCCAACGAACGACGTCCCGAAACGATCGCCACCGGCGAGCCCGTTCGCTGCGCTTTCTGCGGCGCCCTGCTCGCCACCACCGGGCCCGACGGCCTGCGGATCCTCCGCAGCCAGCTCGAGGTCCTCATCGGTGGCGCCGAGCACGCCACCTTCGTCTGCTACCGGCCCGGGTGCCGGAGGATCAACCGCTTCGACATCGGCTCCGGCTGATCGTCGACCCCGCCGCGGGTCGATGGTCGCCCCGCGGCACTGACAACCAAGAGCGCATGACGCCGAGATAGTGGCCCCCGAGAGCGCGTGACGCCTGGCCGGAAGGCAGGCGCGCATGCGCGCGATTTGGGAGGCTCTCTACGCGAGCCTCATCCGTTCGATCCGCGTAGAACAGGCTGTCCGCGCGTTCCGAAAGGTCGACCGAAGGTCCGGCGAGCTCGAGAGGTTCAAGAAGCCCGTCGACATCATCGCCTACTTGCACGGCATGGATGGCGACCTCGACGCCAAGGACCGTGTCCTGGCCGCGCTGGTCGGCATGCTGCAGCGAGGCGAGGAGCGCGACCTCGCGCTGGCGCTGCTTATGCTCGGCCTCTGGCCAGGGCTCGACGCCGCGTTTCGGCGCCGCATCCGGCGCGAGAGGATCGAGCCGGGCGAGGTCGCGGCCGCGATGTTCGAGCACTTCGCTGCCCAGGCCGAGCGCATGGACGCCGCCCGCGTGAATCGCGTGGCGGCAACCCTCGTGCGGAGCACCGAGCGCGAGGTTGCCGCGGACCTGCGGCGGCAACGGCCTCAAGCCGACGAGGACCCGGACGCCGCCTACGAGGAAGCGGTCTGCGAGGCGGTCGACAGCCTCTTTGATGTGCCCGCGGGCGTCGACGCCGAGTGGGAGCTCGATCTGCTCCGGGAGCGAATCGCGCCCGTGGCGGGTGCCGACGCGGAGCTCGTGCTCGCGGTCGCGGTCGCCGAGTTCACGCAGGGCGAGACGGCAGCGTCCCTCGGGATACTGCCCGATGCGGCGCGCAAGCGATTCCAGCGCGCAACGCGACGCCTCCTGGCCTGGCTCACGGAAGACGAACCCCTGCCCGAATCGCCGCGGGGAACGCAAAACGACACGGCATCGACCGAGGCCTGTCCCATTCGGCGGTCGCGAACTGCGTGTCACCCAATAGAAGGGCGAAATCCCGCCGGAGAGCGGAGCGCCCCGACGACGACCCGTGAACCGAGGAGAGACCCGATGGGACAAGACATGTGGAAGCAGACCGAGGACATGGCGAAGCAGCACGAGCAGGGCGCGAGCTCGTGGCTCAAGCTCCAGAACGACGGCGACAAGGCTGTAGTCGTCTTCCTGGGCGAGCCCCACCCGCGCGAAGTCTGCTTCGTCGAGGGCAAGTACGTGCCATTCGACGACGCGCTCAAAGCTCAGGGATTGAAGCCCACGCTGCGCATCGCCCTGAACGTGGCGCTGTTCGACACGAAGGAAATGAAGGTGCTGGAGCAGGGCGTCACGTTCTTCAAGGACCTGGTGCGCGTTCGCGACAAGTACACGCTGGAGAAGTGGGCGTTCGAGGTGCAGCGCCACGGCGCCGCCAAGGACCCGAAGACGACCTACTCCATCCTTCCCGAGCACCAGCTCACGCCCGAGCAGATCCGGGCCTTCAATGCCCTGCAACAGCATGACCTGCAGAAGCTCTACGAGAGCACCCCTGCCGAAGAGCAGGCGCCCGCGGCCGACGGCCCGATCGATCCCCAGGTCGCCCAGTCCCTCGGCGCCGCGCTCAAGGCTCTGCCTCGCGAGGCCGTGGACCGGTTCTGCCAGAAGTTCGAGGTGCAGCGCATCAAGGACCTGCGCGCGTCGCAGGCAGCCAAGGCCAAGGTGTTCGTCGAAGCGTTGGTGACCGAGTTCTCTCCGGACGCGAACGTCGACCCGTTCGCGTGATGGGAGGCTGAAAGCCAGGAGGGAAGCGTGGCCCGGCGGCCGAACCCGGGCCACGCCCAGCCGCCTCGCTGAGCGGGGCGCGATGGAGAGCAGGCATGTCGGTGAGCTCCACGGCGGAGGCTCGCGCGGGATTCGTGCGTCTTCGCCCCTACCAGATCCAGGCGCTCGAGCGCGTGCAAGCGCGCATCGCCGAGGGCGTTCGCAGGATCGTGATCGTGCTCGCCACAGGCGGCGGGAAGACGACCATCGCGGTGCAGATCATCCTGGAGGCGATCTCCCGCGGGCAGTGCGTGCTCTTCCTCGCTCATCGCCGAGAGCTGATCTCGCAGACCTACCGCCGGCTCGTGCAGATGGGCGTGCCCGAGGGCGAGGTCGGCGTGCTCATGGGCAGCGATCCGCGGCGTCGTCCCGGAGCGAAGGTCCAGGTCGCGAGCGTGGACACGCTTCGGAACCGGGCGAAGCCCCGCGCCGACATCGTGTTCGTCGACGAGTGTCACCGCGCGCTCGCCCGCAGCTACCAGGAGATCTCCGCCCACTACCCGGACGCTGTTCACCTCGGGCTCACGGCCACACCCTACCGAGCCGATGGTCGCGGGCTCGGGGATGCCTACCAGGAACTCGTCGTCGTCGCTTCACCGAGCGAGCTGATCGCCGAAGGGTTCCTCGTGGCGCCGAGCGTGTTCACTGTGCCACGGGAGCACCTACCCGATCTGTCATCGGTCCACATCCGCGCGGGCGACTACGAGAGCAAGCAGCTCGAGGACGCAGTCAACCGCAAGGCGCTCATCGGCAACATCATCGAGCACTGGGTGCAGCTTGCGAACGGCAAGCGGACTGTCGCCTTCGCGGTGTCTGTCGAGCATTCGAAGCACATCGCAGAACGATTCCGCGAGGCGGGAGTCGCGGCGGAGCACCTCGACGGAACCACGCCTGGCGACGAGCGCGATGCCATCCTCGGACGGCTTGAAGCGGGAACCACGCTGGTGGTCGCGAACTGCAACGTCCTGTGCGAAGGCTGGGACCAGCCGTCGGTCAAGTGCGCCATCCTCGCTCGCCCGACGAAATCGACGGGGCTCTACCTCCAGCAGGCTGGCCGCATCCTGCGGCCGTGGAACGACCAGCGCGCGATCATCCTCGACCACGCCGGGTGCGCTGTGGAGCACGGGCTTCCGCAGGATGACCGAGACTTTTCGCTCGATGGGAGGAAGAAGTCGGGGCGGCGCGCGGTGGCTGAAGCGCCCACCAAGGTCTGCCCATCGTGCTGCGCGGTGGTGCCCGTTGCGTGCCGCACCTGCCCTGAGTGCAGCGCGGAATTCCCAGCGCCAGAACGGGTGCCCGAGGAGCGATCTGGTGTGCTCGTGTCGGCGGAGGAAGTGCGAGAGCAGCACCTTCGAGACGAGTGGGAGAAGCTCAATCGGATTGCGATCGAGCGCGGCTACAAGCCGGGCTGGGTCTTCCATCGCTTCAAGGAGAAGTTCGGCAGGCTGCCGCCGAAGCGAACGACGGTGACCTCCGCGCCCGCGGAGCCGCGCTCCGCAGCATTCGCCCGCATCCAGGCGCAGGAGAGCAGCGCGGCCTGGGCGGCGCTCCGGTTCAGGGTCCAGTTCGGCGAGCCGCCCCCACCGACGTGAGGGCGGGCTCTGGGAGTCGTGCGCCCTGCGGGGCGAGGAAGGTCGTGACCATGTACGAGCCGCATCCGGCATCCGAGCTGTTTCCGCTGATGGACGACGTGGCGCTCGCGGCGTTGAGCCGAGATATCAAGACGAACGGGCTTCAGGAGCCCATTGTCCTCTGGGAGGGGAAGATCCTCGACGGCCGCAATCGACTGAAGGCATGCGCGCGGGCGGGCATCGAGCCGCGATTCCGTGAGCTCGACGCGTGCGATTCCCCCACGGCAGCGGTCGTGTCGGCCAATCTCTTTCGACGGCACCTGAGCGTGTCCCAACGCGCCATGGTCGGGGCTCTGGCTAAGCGAGAGCTCGGCAAGGAAGCGAAGCAGCGGCAAGAGGCATCACGTGCTCGACCGGGCGAGCAGATCGGCAGAAACCGCAACGAGTCCCAGGAGGGGGCAATGTTTCCCCCGCCTGGCAAGCCCGGGAAGTCCCGCGATCATGCTGCGGAGTTGGTGGGAGTCTCCAGCCGCACCCTCGACGCTGCTTCTCACGTCCTTGAGTCCGGCCCCCCGGAAGTCGCTGATGCGGTGCGCGGCGGCAAGATGAGCGTCAGCCGGGCTGCCAAGCTCGTGGCCGAACCGCCGCCGCCAGACCACGCTTCATCGGAAACCTCGCCCGCTCCGCGTGGAGAAGCGCGCATTCGCTGCTGCTCTCCAAAGGCATTCCTCGACACCGTTCGCATCGAGACCGCGGACCTTCTCATCTCGCGCCCCACCTTCGACACCACGCCGGACCACTACGAGGCTCACGCGCAGTACTGGCTCGGCGAGGCTGTGGCTCCGATGAAGTACACGAGCCGGATCTTCCTCGTCTGCGAGCCAGACATCGACCTGGTGCACGCGCTCGCTGCGGCCTGCCAGCGCCAGGCGCAATTCAAGTGCTGCCACGTGCTGACCTGGAGCCAGTCGGGTCCGGCCCGCGGCACGCCCGGTTACGACTATCGCCCGCAGCACAAGGTCATCTTCCACCTCCGTGGGCTCGACGCGCCCGTGCTCAACGCCAAGGGGAGCAAGGAAGCCACGACCATCCACCGGGACTGTCCCACAATCGATGCGCTCGCGGAGCGGCTGATTCGGCACACCACGAAACCAGGGGATCTCGTCATCGATCCCTGCGCTGAAAGAGGCGAGATCCTCCTGGTCGCAGCCCGGCTGGGCCGTAGAGCTCTTGGTTCGACGCTCAGCGACGCCGCGTTCAACGCCGCGGTTCGGGCCGGGTGCATCGCCGATGGCTGAGCCTGCGCCCCTTTTTCGGGGGTGGCGCGCGCCGTGACACTGGTCGCCGTCGCCCCAGACAAGTACGCCAGGGGCTTCGACGGCAGCGGTCGCGATGTCCCCAAAGCGTACGAGGTCCTCGAGCTGCGTGAGGCGCTCGGGCGCGTGTACCCGACCGACGCGCACCTGGTCACCTACGTGGTTGATGGGGCGACGCGGCAGGCACGCATCAACAAGCTGGGGCTGTCGAAGTTCCCGGCTCGTGTCTCGGTGGGCGTGTTCTTCTGTGACGTCGACAACCCAGGTCACGCGCCGTGGAACGATGAGCTCCTCGCAGCCGCCCAGCGCGACTACGACACAATCCCCGAGTTGCAGTCGGCCGGGATCTATCACACGCAACACGGTCGCCGAATCGTCCAGCCCATCGCGGAGCCGATCGCAGCAGGGGACGTTGAGCCGCACCTGAAGAGCTGGCTGCGCGCCTTGTCGGAAGCCGGCATTCCGGTCGACTGGGCTTGCCGCGATTGGACCCGGCACTTTCGGCTTCCGCACGTCAGGCGCGCTGGCGTTGCCACGCGGTCAGCCTTCGTGCTGCTGGATCGGATGCGGCCGATTTCCGCCCCCGCCCCGGAAGCAGCTGCGCCCAAGGCGAGCCGAGACAGGCTACCGAGGCGCAATGTGCCAGTGCCCAACACCTGGGCGGCGAATGTGCCCCCAGAGTGGAAGCATGCAGTGCGCCGATTGGCCGATGCAGTGCTCGCCGTCCACACCGAGTGGCACGGGCTGTTCCTCGCGATAGCAGGCGCTCTGCTCAGCCGCGGGGTTCCCCGGGACCAGGTGCCCGCGATCGTCCGCGCCATCTCGGTGGCTACGGGTGCGGATTCCCGGACGATCGATCGCGAGACAGGCGCTCGGACTACAATCGAGCGTTGGGCAGCCGGCGGCCCCATCACGGGATTCGGCGAGCTCGTGAGGCGGTGGCCAGCGGTTGCCGCTGCATTCGAAACCCCTGCCCCGGAGAACGACGCACCCGCGCCGCGCCCCCTGTCGCTCGACGACGTGCGGACCTCGCTCCTCGATGCGATTCGCAGGGCCCCGGACGGGCTCACGGTCATCGCCGCGGAATGCGGAATTGGAAAGACCGCCGCCGCCATCGACGTTGCGACGGAGCGCGCCGCAAAGCCCCACGCGTCCCCCACGGCGAAGGGCGCTCGTGCTCCGCTTCAGTCCAAGACGGCCATCTCCGTCGACAAGAACGCTCTGGCCCTCCAGGTGGTTGCAGAGCTCCGCCAGCGGGGCGTTCCGGCGCGGCGCATCTTCGGACCCCTCTCGTGCAAGGATGCCTCGGGAGATCCCGTGTGCCGCCTCGCGGACATCGCGCGCCCCCTGGTCGAGGGAGGCCAGCCGATGCAGTGGGAGCTGTGCCGCGGACGCGACATCGAACGGTGTCCGCACTACGACGAATGCGAGGCTCGCGACGGAATGGAGGGCGACGCCGACGCTCGCGTGATCGTGGGCACGCACGCGCTGCTCGGCGCACTCGATGGCGAGGCTGGATCAACGGGCCTGCTCGTGATCGACGAGCCTCCTCCGCTCCTGGAATCGGTCGTGCTGACGGTCGAAGAGCTCGACACGGCAGAGCGGTGCCTCGGGTGGTTCGAGGGCTGCTATGCGGCAGCGATGCTTCCGACGCTTCAGGCGACTCGCGCGTGGGCGGCTCGATTCGCCGAGCTCGACACCGCGACCTCGCTCGAGCAGGCGGTCCGAAGCTGCGAGCGTGTGGTATTGCCCGAAGACATGGCGCAGGCGAGGCGATCGGCCGAGCTCGAGGGCGACGCCGATGCGGTCGAATGCGCCGTCGCGGCCCCCATGGACGAGCGGCGAGGCAAGGCTCCGCCCATCTCGTTCGTGCATCTCCGGCTCGCGCGAGAGTCCGCTACTCGGGCCCAGACCCTGGGAACTGCCTCGCGCGTGCTGCGAACCCTTCACCACGCATTGATCGCCGACACGCCCGTGGCGGTTCGGGTCGAGGAGCGCGCGGGCGAGCGCGTGCTGGTCGTGACCCGGTGCAACGAGCAGCTCGCCAAGGCAATCAAGCGCCAGGGCGCGGTCGTCGTCACCGATGCGAACGGCGAGCTGCATGCCCCCATCCTTCGCAAGGTCGTCGGCTACGAGCCGCCGCTGCACCACTTTGCCGCGGTCGACGGCGCCCCGATCCAGCGAACCATGCTCCGCTGCCCTTCGGCAACCCGAACAAGCTGGCTCCGAAAAGGCGGGCTCGAGGTCACCGAGGGATTCGTCGCCGCCCTCGAGGCGCTTTTCGCCTGGGCAGCGGAAGAGCCCGGCTCGAAGCGGCTCGGCGTTATCACCCTGCTGCCGATCGAGATGGCCTTGCGGGCGGCACGAGGCGAGCAGGTGGACCGCGTCTGGGAGCCCCTGGACGACGCGCGCGTTCGCCTGGGTCCCATCGTGCAGGCGTGGCAGGGCGAGCTCGTATGGGGCCACTACGGCGGGGTGCGCGGCATGAACTCGATGGCCGACGTGGATTGCCTCGCCACCCTCGGCGATCCGTGGCCGAACCTGGGTCTGGTCAAGAGCGACATCGCCTTCCTCGGTCTCACGCAAGCCTGGGAACAGCGGGTCGAGGCGATGTGTAAGGCCGAGCTCGAGCAGGCGCACGGGCGTCTTCGGGCGGTCCATCGCACGCGACCAGGCCGAGCGCTTCACATCGGCAGCGTCATGCCGTCCGGGTCGGGCTGGCGGCTGGACAGGGTCGAGGTGAGGGAGGCGAGCGTTCGCAACGACCGGATAACCCAGCGAGACACCGATCTACTCTCGATTGTGGCGAGCCTTGGAGGCGTAGTGGCAGCTGCTGCTCTCGCGGGCGTCGATCGCAAAGTCATGGCCCGATACTTGACCGGAGAAAGACCCATCCCCTTGGGCACCCGCAATGAGCTGCTGTCCTGGGTGGCAATCTGAGGGGACCGCTGGAGCTATGAAATAGATCTCTTAATAGCTCGGCCGGTCCCTTCGGTTTGCCCCCATCTCCCAACACGCCGCCCCGTAAGCAAATCCCGCCACACCCCGGATCGACCATCGAACGCGCATCGCTGTTCGATTTGTTCCGGCGCCGCTGTCCCATCCCGCTTCCGAAAACCGCGTCTCGTCTTTGTAGGCCGAAATCCGCGGCCTCGACGAGACGCCGATGCCCCAGCCATCCCAGCCCACGATCTGCCCGAAGCGCGAACCGCTCTCCGACGGTCGCTGCAAGCACCAGCTCCCCACCGGCTGCTGCGCGCTTCCGGATGAGCTGACCTGCGTCGAGTGGGGCAACGCACGCCCCACGCAAAAGAGCCTGCCCGGCCTTCCCTCGCCGGTGTCCAAGCCCGTTGCGTCCGCGCCCAAGCCGCGACCCGTTGTCGCCCCGGTCGCGACGGCCAACGAGCCAGCGCCGGTCGTCGACGTCAACCGCCTCCGTGGTTTCACCACCGAGGACATTGAGAGCTTCAAGGCCCTCGCCGTCGAGGTCTGCCTGCAGTCCGAGAGCTTCGGCGAGCTGTGGCTCGTGCCCGCCTACACGGGCCAGCCCCGTCGAGAGCTCACCCCCGAACACCTCGCGATCGTCCTGCACGCCCTCAGCGTGTTCCCCGGCTCGCGCGTCACCGGCTTCCACCCGCCTACCAAGTCCGGGCCTGCCGCCCGGCAGGAGATCACTCGATGAACGCAACGCCTCGCAATACCCATCTCTCGTACAGTCGATTGACTCGATTCGAGCAGTGCCCGCTTTCGTACAAGCTCCATTACCTCGACAAGAAGCAGGCAGAGCCAGGTATCCCGCTTCGGTTCGGCAAGGTCATCCACGCGGTCCTCGAGAACCTCGTGCGAGAGGTGGTTGTCGACGAACGCACTGGACCCCTGTCCGAGGAGCGAGCGGTCGAGCTCTTCCGCGAGGCGTGGACCGGCGACGGTCTCGCCGGAGTCGGCGTGTTCGAGGAGGGACTCCACATCCTGCGGGACTTTGTTCGCGAGGAAGGCGTCGTCGACCACCGCGACGTGCTCGCGGTCGAGAAGGAATTCCAACTCTCCGTCGGCCCCTTCACTGTGCTCGGCTTCATCGACCGGGTGAACTGGGTCGACGACGAGACCGTCGAGGTCATCGACTACAAGACCAACCGGCAGATCTTCACGCGCGAGGAAGTCGACTCGAGCCTCCAGCTGAGCCTCTACCACGTAGCGGCCCAGCGGCTGTGGCCCTGGGTCAAGCGCGTGAAGTTGACCTTCCGAATGCTCCGCCATGGGATTCGGCAGGAGACGACGCGCACCGCCGAGCAACTCGCTGACGCGCTGGCGTACGTGGAGACGCTGGGTGTGCAGACCGAGACTGCGAAGGAGTTCCCTCCGCGGCTGAATGCCAATTGCATCTACTGCGACCACCGAATGCACTGCCCAGCATATGCCGAGGCGCTGCAGGGAAGGCCGCACCTCGTGTGCGAGGACACCCGCGATCTGGAGGCCGTTGCGCACGAACGCGAGCAGGTCGCTCGGCTCGCCAAGATTCTCTACGCCCGGAAGGAAGAGCTCGAGGGCGTGCTGAAGGCCCACCTTCGCGATCGCGAGGAACTCGTGCTGGGCGGCGTCCGCTACCGGATGTTCACCACCACGAGCCACGAGTATCCGCTCGATGCGACGCTGTCCGTGCTCGCCGACGCGACGGGAATGTCTCGGGACGAACTCCTGGGCAAAGTGGCTGTCGTCGAGAAGAAGGCGCTCGACGCGGTTCTCAAGGACGTCGGCAAACGCCTCGACAAGCCCCGCGTTTCGCTGCTCAAGGCCGAGCTCGAAGCCAAGGCAGAGAAGCGTCACAGCCCCCGATTCTGGGCGAAGGAGGCGGGCTGATGTCTCGCGTGTCTTCCGATGCGCTCGCGGATCGCATTGCCGTGCTCCCCGAGGACGAGCGCGCGATCCTCGAAGTGCTCCTCGAACGCATGGGGAAAGGTCGCCAGCAGTACGGCGTATGGAATGTCGACGATGGCCGCGACTACCCAGCCGAGACCCTCGACGAGGTGATCGACGCTCTGCATTACTGCGCAGCCGCTCTCGTGCGTCTGCGTCGGAGGGCGGGGCAGTGAGCGACCATTTCCGCACGCTCGCGAAGCTGCTCCGCCAGGAGGTGCAGGGGCCGGCGTACGCAAGACTCTACTGCGATGCTCGTCCACGGCATCCGGTACTCGCAGGCTACGTCGACCTCCCTTCGCTTCTGGCTGCATTGGCGAAGCAGTCCGACGACGACTACTCCGAGCGCGACGCGATCACCCTGGCGTTGCTCCGCGAGCGTGCGGCAGCCCACGAGTCGCAGTGGTCCGCAGTTCTCGCGGTGGTCTACTTGCCAATGCTGCTCCGGCTGCGTCGCCAGCTCGTGTGCGCCGAGCTTCCCAAGGACGACCTCGATCAGCTCGTGCTCGAAGCGTTCCTCGTGGCGATTGCCTCCTATCGCCCCGAGTCCTGGCGAGGTCGCACGCCGATCCGACTGACCCATCTCACCCGCAGGCGCGTGTTCAAATCCCTGCGACGAGAGCTCACGGACCGTCGCTGGCGAGAGGGGCAGCGCGACCTGGCCCAGGCCAGCCCCGGGCAGGTTGCTGCCGGTTCCGCCTCGAGTCCGCCGGTCAGCTTCCAGGTGGATGCCGTGCTCGCAGCTCTCGCGGATCAC
The DNA here is from genome assembly GCA_016218915.1 of Deltaproteobacteria bacterium. Lineage (GTDB taxonomy): Bacteria > Myxococcota_A > Polyangia > Polyangiales > Polyangiaceae > JACRCQ01. Next base: position 37,985 of record JACRCQ010000057.1, on the reverse strand, counting down.
GTGTCGGAGGAAGGGGCGTTCCTGGTGCGGGAAACCGAGCTTGGTTCCGAGACGCTCTACTCGATCGTCTCGCGCATGAACCTCGAGAGCGACGAGGAGCGCGAACGCCTCTACCAACGCCTGAAGCGTGTGCGGTCGCGGGCGAAGAAGCGACTGCGGGATGTCATCGCCGCGTCCCCGCCGTGAGCTGCAGCTGCTCTGCAACCCCGGAGGATGTGCGATGCCCGGAAGAAGTTCACGCCGCAAGGGACACGATTTTGAGCGGGAGATGGTCCACCGCTTCGCCGAGGTCTTCGGCAAGGACCGCGTACACCGAGGGATGCAGTTCCGAGACGGCGCCGAGTGCGCGGACGTCGTCGCGCCGGCCCTCCACCTCGAGTGCAAGCGCGGCGCACGCACGAATCCGCGAGCTGCCCTTGCCCAGGCGACCGAGGACTCGCTCGGCAAGGGGCTCTGGCCAGTCGCGGTGTGCAAGGACGACAAGGAGCAGGCCTTCATTGCGATGCACCTCGAAGACTTCCTCGACCTGCTGCGCGAGTGGTGGGCAGCGAGGAGTCGCTGATGTTCGGTGAGCGCGGTCGCGGCGGCAGACCCCGCAAGGGCGAGGGGCCGCGCGTGCCCTACGAGGACCTCGACCGGATCCTCGTGTTCGGCGAGGTGGTGCCCTGCGAGGACGGCAATGGCACGACGGTGTACTACCCGAGCTACCGCGAGCTGGCAGAGCGCTACGGAGTCTCGAATAGCGTGATTGCCGAGTACGCGAAGTCCCACAACGTGCAGCGGCGACGCAAAGAAGCGCAGGCGCGCATCCAGGTGAAGGCCGAGCAGAAGCTCGTCGAGATGCGGGCCAAGGCGATCGCCGTCTCGAAGGACGACGAGTTGCGGATCATCGACACCTACCTGATCGGCTTTGAGACCGCGCTCGCGGAGAATCGGGTGCGGTTCGACAACGCCGCCGACTTCAACACCATGGTGCGGCTCAAGGAGTTCGTGCTGGGGAACGCCGATTCCCGGCAGGAGATTCACGCGGCGCTCTCCCTCGAAACGCTGCAGGCGCGGCACCGGCAGATGATGCACACACTCGACGCCTCGGCCGAGGAGCGCGGCGAGGTGGAGAACGCGCTCCCGGAGAAAGGGGACATCGAAAAAACGCTTCCGGAGCCCCCCGCGCCCGCGATCGAGGACGCCGCCGAGGAACCGCCCGCTCGGTTTGCCGGTCGGTTCGGCGATTCCGACCAGGCTGCGACCGTGCTCGGTTCCGGGCGCCAGGTTGGCCCACAAGGCGACCAGGCGCCGCGGACGACCATCGTCCCGCCGGAGCCAAGGGGAGCGCACGTGGGGCCGAATGCAGCGCAGCGTTGCGCGAATCGCGGGTCCGGCGGCGGGGGGGCCGGTCCCGGTGCTCCTGGCGCCGAGGCCTCGCGAGGTGTGGTTCCGCGTGACTGTCTCGAGACTGTGCGAGTCTCCCCGAGCTCACCGTCATCGGGCCGTCATTCGAATCCTGCGGGAATCGCGGGGTCTCGCGACACTGCTGAGCAGACTGCCTGGGCCGACGAAGAACACGGGCCGCCCACGGTGCCCGACTTCAGGCCCGAGGACGCGCTGGCCGACACGCTTCCGCCGCCGCCTCCCGATGCGGAGGGCGAATGCGAATAGCCGCTTCCCTTACAAAGCGGCCATTCGAGGTCCGAGGCTTCGCAGAATGCGCGCGCATCAGCGATCATTCGCGGAGCATTTGCGCGGCATCGAACCGCCGCTTTCCGCGGCCGGCGCCGCCTCGATGGGGCAGGATGCCGGCCCTTGCCTACAAGGTACAGCGGGGTGGGGGGTGGTCAGATTTTCGGTGCCAACCGAGCCCTGCCCTGGGTGTCTGGTGCCGATCTCGACAGGGGCTGGTTCTGGAAACCGACCGCTGCTCGCCGCCGGTCGGTTCGGCCCGGTCGGTTGCATTGTGCAAGTGGGGTCGCCAGCCCTCAGCAGGGGAGCTCCTGGACCGAGCGGACCAGCTCCTCGTCGGTCGGGTGGGTGTAGATCCCGGTCGTCGTGATCGAGCAATGCCTCGCGAAGCGCTGCGTCAGCCGGATGTCGCGCGTGCGGCGGTAGAGGTTCGAGCACGCGGTGTGGCGCAGGGCGTGGAAGTTGAACCGTCGCTCGAAGCCGGCGCGCTGCTGCCAGACCGCGAAAGCGTGACGAAGCTGGCGCGTCGAAAGTCGCTGATGCTTCCGGCTGATGAACACCGGATCCGCGGGCGCGACGCCCTGCCCGTCCGCACGCTTCTGCTTGAGCAGCTTTTCGAGCTTCGCGCGAAGCGTGTCCGACAGGACGATCTCCTGCGGCGCCGGGTCTTCGGTGGCGCGCTTGAAGACTCGCAATCCGACGTGGCGTCGGGCGCTACCGTCGCTGTCGAACACGTCGCCGATGTCGAGGGCGAGGATCTCGTGCTCGCGCAGGCCGGTGCCCAGGGCGAGACCGAAGATCACGTGGTCGCGCCAGCCAGCGGCGTGCTGGCCAGTGGTGCGCAGGAGCAGCGCGACCTCGCGTTCGGTGAGGGTGCGTGGGGGGCGTGCGATGGATTCGACGTAGTTGCTCATGCGTCGATACAGGCTTCTTCCGGCGCACTCAGCAAGGGAAAGCGGCGATGACGCTCGGCGTGGTGAAGCGCTCCGAGCAGGAGTTCGCCGATTGGCTCGCCGAGGAATGGGGATTCCTTTGCGGGTTGGCGACGTTCGACGACGAGCCCGTCGAGCTGGAGCCTTATCAGGTCGCCTTCCTTCGCAATCGATCGCGATTCCGCTGGATCACCAAGAGCCGCCAGGTCGGCTTCTCCTTCGTGTTCGCCCTCGAGGCCCTGGCCCGATGCCACCTGCGGGAGAAGCACACAGCGGTCTTCGTGAGCTACAACCTCGAGGACGCCAAGGAGAAGATCCTCACTGCGCGCCAGGTGCACGAGGAGCTTCCCCTCGCATACCAGAAGCGGCTGGTCGTCGATTCGAAGACCGAGCTGTCGTTCGAGTCGAACGGGATGCACAAGCGCCTATCGCGGATCATCTCGAATCCCTCGAAGGCACCGCGGGGGAAGCGAGGAGATTGCTATCTCGATGAGCTGGCGCACTACGTCACCGATCGCGAGGTCTACCGCGGCTCGACGGCGCTCATCATCCGCGGAAGCGGCCAGCTCACCGGCTGCTCCACGCCGCTCGGGCGCCGCGGGATCTTCTGGGAGATCGCGACCGAGGAGATCAGGAAGTATCCGCACCACCGCAGGCAGGAAGTGCCGTGGTGGCTGAGCCGGTTCTTCTGCGTGGACCCGAAACGCGCCGCCAGCGAGGCGCCCACCATGACCACCGAAGAGCGGGTGGCGGTGTTCGGTAGGCCGGCGATCGTCGAGCAGTTCGACTCGCTCGCGCTGGAGGACTTTCAGCAGGAGCTCGAGTGCAGCTTCGTCGACGAGAGCTACAGCTACTACCCCTACGACCTGATCCTGCCGAACACGACCGACGAGCTGCAACTCGCCGACGACTTCACCGACATCCCCCAGCCCGAGGGGCGAATCGTCGCCGGCTTCGACGTGGGCCGAACGCGCGACCGCTCGGAGCTGGCGGTGTTCGAGGAGACGAGCGGGCGCTTCACCTGCCGCCTGCTGCGCACGTACGCGGAGGCCCCTTTCGCTGAGCAAGAGGCCGATCTCCGCCGGCTGCTGGAGGTGCTCCCCGTCGCGCGGTTGTCGATCGACCGCAGCGGCATCGGCATGAACCTCGCCGAGAACCTCGCCCGCGACTTCCCACAGGTCGCCGCGGAGAACTTCACGAACGAGGCGAAGGAGCGCTGGGCCACGGACTTCAAGATCTCGCTGCAGCGCCGCGAGGTGTCGCTGCCGCGAAACCGGGACCTTGTCGCACAGGTGCACTCGATCAAGAAACGCATGCTGCCCTCGGGGAAGGTGGCGTTCGACGCGGAGCGCACCTCACGCGGCGGGCACGCGGACCGGTTCTGGGCGATCGCGCTCGCGTGCCAGCGGGAGCGGGCTGCCGGGCGGGGCGGGGCGGGGATCGAGGTTGGGATGCGGGTGATCGGGTAGCGGTCCACCGACAGAGGGCGTACAACGCTTGGTCGGAGGTGACAGCATGAAGGTCCTTCAGACTTTGGGACGGCACGGAGGCGCTCAGGAAGGCGTCTTCCAGTACAAGCGCGACGTCGACGGCGTGCTCATCAACGCGACGATTTCCAATGCGAACCTGAACCCCAACGTGATTCGTCTCTCGCATGCCGAATGGACCTCTATCCTGGCTGCCATTGCCCAGGCTAACGGCGAGACCTTCCGCCTGACCGGCGCTCCCCCTTTCCCTGCACCACCGAATCAGAGCTTGTACGAGCTGTTGCCCACGGCAGTGCGCAATCCTGCTGGCGGCTGGCAGTGGAACGACTCCTGGAAATCGTATATCTGCGCGATCTTGGAGCATGAAGGGTCAATTGATCTGTACCACGGGACTCTCGGCCCTCAGCACGTTGCGATCATCGCGTTGCGGCGAGACGTGTGACGTCGGTGACGCTTTTCCCTAGGCTTGGAATTGTCGACACCCTGACGCGTCCGGTGCGCTCGCCTCGCCGTTTGCCCATCAAGCGCAGCATCTGTAGGTCCCATCGGCGCAATGCACAGCCTCTGAGCTAGGCGTGGAATTGCCGCCCGGTAAGAGCAACGAACCCGATCCATCCGGCGCATTGCTCAAAGCCCTCGTCCTCGGCGCCGGCACCCCCGACCAGGCATCGCGCCCGGGCGGTGAGGTTGGCGCCGTGTTCGCCTCGCTGGGCGCCCTCGAGCCGCCGTACGACCCAGAGGCGCTCTGTCTGCTCTTCGAGCACTCGAACTCCCTGCGCCAGAACGTCGACGCGTACGCCACGAACATCGACGGCTTCGGCCACCGCCTCGACCCCGCGATCGACTTCGACGCGGACGATGCCGATCGGCGCGTCGGCGAATGCATCTTCCTCGAGCGCCTTGCCGCGCGCGATCGCGGGGAGCTGCCGCCAGAGGCGGAGCTCGAGCCGACCCCGGACGAGATCAAGGAGCGGCGGCGGGAGCTGGTCCAGCTCGCCCGCACGGAACGGGCGCGGCTCGCGAGCTTCTTCGAGTTCTGCTCGTTTGACCACTCGTTCGTCGAGCTTCGCCGCCGGACGCGCCAGGACCTCGAGGTCACAGGCAACGCGTACTGGGAGGTGCTCCGCAACGCCGCGGGTGAGGTGGCCCGGCTGGTGTACGTGCCGTCCTACACGATGCGCTTGCTTCCTCTCGACGCTGCCCCGGTGCCGGTCGAGGAGAGCGTGCGCATCTCGCCGGTCACGCTCGAACGGGTGACGACGCGGCAGCGGATGCGCCGCTTTCTCCAGGTGCAGTACACGCAGCGCACGTTCTTCAAGGCCTTCGGCGATCCTCGGGTGGTGTCGCGCACCACCGGCGACGTCTTCCCCAGCCTTGATGTGTTGCGGGCCCGCTCTCCCGACGACGCCCCCGCCACCGAGATCCTCCACTTCGCCATCCCGTCGCCCAGGTCACCGTACGGCATTCCTCGATGGGTCGGCGGAATGCTGGCCGTGATGGGCTCGCGGCAGATGGAGGAGGTCAACTACATGTACTTCGAGAACAAGAGCGTGCCGCCACTCGCGCTCTTGGTCTCGGGCGGCAAGCTCTCCGAAGCCTCCGTGCCGCGCATCGAGCGGTTCATCGAGGAGAATCTCAAGGGCAAGAACAACTTTCACAAGGTGCTCATCCTCGAGGCCGAGGGCGCGACGAGCGCGAACGATGCAGCGCGTGCCCGCATCGAGCTTCGCCCACTCACCGAGGCCCAGCAGCACGACGCCCTGTTCCAGCAGTACGACGAGCGCAACATCGACAAGGTGGGCAGCGCGTTCCGGCTCCCGCGCCTGCTGCGTGGGGACAGCCGCGACTTCAACCGGGCCGTTGCCGATGCCCAGCTCCGTTTCGCCGAGGATCAGGTCTTCCAGCCGGAGCGCGACGAGTTTGATTTCGCCATCAACCGCAAGCTGCTGGCCGACATGGGTATCCGCTTCTGGCGCTTCCGCTCGCAGACGCCCGTCACCCGCGATCCCGAGCGTATGACCGACATGGTCGAGAAGCTCGTGCGCGTCGGCGTGCTCACGCCCGAGGAAGGTCGCGTGCTTGCCAGCGACATCTTCAACCGCGAGTTCGCGAAGCTCAATGCGGACTGGGTCAAGCGTCCCATCACCCTCACGCTTGCGGGTGTGCAGACGGGTATCAGCGACCTGCGTCAGCCGCCTGAAACGCTGGTGGACCAGGCCAAACGCCTCCTCGCCTTGCGCGAGGAACTCGCCGCCGAGGAGGAGCGCCGGGCTGCCGAGCGGATGCACATGGCACGAGACGCAATGCGACGTCCCGAGCCTGAGCGCGTCGAGGTGCCGTCCGGGGAGTGGCGCAATTGGTTCCAGGAGGGCGGCGATGGATAGTGACGCGCGCCACCGAGCCTGGGTTGCGCAGGCGCAGGCCGACGCCGACCGGGGCGTCATCGAGTGCCGCATCTGCAAGCGCCACAGCCAACTCGACGAGACGATCACGCTCTGGCGCAACGGCTTCCTCGTGTTCGCCGTGTGCGACCGATGCTGCGGGAGCCACGACGTTGTGATTCGCCCGACCGGCGCGGGCATCGAGGTGCGAGGCGTGAGCCGTGGCCCCCTGGTGATTCGGGGAGCGCCGTGAAGGCCCTCGTGACCACCAAGCGACCGTGCAACCTCGGTCGCAGCGAAATGCGGCGTGTTCCGCAGGACCGGAGCTACCGGGGAATCGTCGGCTACCACGTTTGCTGCCCGCGCTGCGGATTCGTCACGGCGGTGCTGAACGGCGCCGGGGGCCTGGCGATCACGGAGTCGGTGGACGAGTCAGTCTCGTTCTCGCAGCCGGCGCGCTGCGTGTTCTGCAACGTCCTGATCCACCTCGCCGCCGGCGAGCTCACCCTCGAGGAGGACGACCGTGTGCGGGACGTCACCTACCGATGACCTCGCCTTGATTCGAGGTGCGCGGCGGGCAGCCGACGAACTGCTCGTCGGTCTCGGCGTTCCCGTTCGGAAGGCCTTCGACGTGGCGACGCCCCGAGGCTTCGACGCGGCTGTCTCGCGACTCGCCGCCCTGCTCCGCAGATTGGCTCGTGTGTCCGAGATCGCGGCTGTGCGCCAGGCAGTCGCGGTCCTCGACGTCGACTGGCGAGCAATGACTCCCGCACGGCGGAGCCAGCTTGTTCGCCAGGCGCTCGCGGAGGCCGGACGTGCAGTGTCCACCGTCCACGCGCAGGTTCGGGCTCCGCTTGGGCGTGCCGCGTCCGACGTGGTGGCGGCGACGCGCTCCGACGGTCGGCGGCGCGGCCTTGCCATTGCGGCCGACTTCAACGCGGTGGACCGCCGAGCCGTGGCCTACGTAGTTCGAGCCAACAGCCTGTTCGTCCGCGACGAGTACGGTCGTCGGCTCGAGTCGCTCGGCCTCGAGGCCAGGCGGATCGTGGCACGAGGTCTCGAGGACGGGCTCGGCCGCGATGAGCTCGCGGGAGACCTGGCGCGCGCCGCGAAAGCGGCCATGGTGCAGCGGTCGGCGTCATACTGGGATGTGATCGCCGCCTCGTTCGTGGGCGAATCGCGGAGCATGTCCCAGATCTCCGCCTACGCCGAGGCCGGCATCGAACGCTACATGCTGTCCGCGGTCCTCGACGAGCACACCACTGACACGTGCCGGTTCCTCGACGGAAAGGTCATTCAGACAGAGGATGCGATCAGGATGCTCGACCGCTTGGAGTCCTCCGAAGACCCCGCGGCCATCAAGCAGATCCGCCCTTGGGTTCGCGAGCGGGTGGGAGAGGACGGCAGGCGTGCGCTCCTGGTCGACCGAGATGGCGGGCGCGGCGTGCTGGCGGTCGTCGAGCGGTCGGGCGTTGGAGTTCGAGACGACCGCGGCGCCTACTCGCGGGCCGTCTCTGGGCGAGACCTCGCCCCCGCTGGGATAGGGTTTCCCCCCTTCCACGGCTTGTGCAGGAGCACAACGGTCCCCGACGTCTGATTCGCAATCCGCAACTACCCCGTTGCGGAGTTGCCCGTGCGATGCTTTCCTCCGTCCGAACGGAGGCCAACGTGGCACGCAAAACTGAAGAAACCCCGACCGAGGCAATCGTAGTCGCCGAGCAAGAGCCAGCGCTGCCGGCGAGCGCTGTCAAGCAAGACGAGAAGCTCGTCGACAAGGCCGCAAAGCAGATCCGCGACATCCTCGCCAGGACCGTCTCGCAGGGACTGGAAGAAGTTGGCAACTACCTCCTCGAGACGTTCTACGAGGGGAACCCCGAGCTCTACCAGTCGTTGAAGCCGAGCAAGCACGCATCGCTCACGTTGCTCGAGGAGCGCTGCGAGACGCTCGAGCTTCCGGTGAGCCGAACCTTCCTCGCGAACGCGATCGGCGTCGCCGTGATGACGAAGCACCTTCCCAAGTCATCGTCGTTCCTCAAGCTGCCGCCGAGCCACAAGACCGAGCTGCTGGGAATCAGCACGCCGGAGAAGGCGGAGAACCTGGCTGCGAAGGTGCTCGAGGGGAAGCTCACGGTCCAGAAGCTTCGCGAGCTCGTGCGCAAGGAGCGGGCGAAGAACAAGAAGAACCCGCAGGGGCGCAAGCCCACGCCGACGGTCGTCCGGGTTCTGACTTCGTGCGCGAAGCTGCTGCGGGATCAAACGACTGGCCGCCTCGTGTTCCGCAAGGCCGACTTCACGGAGCTCACCCCCGAGCAGCTCGAAGAGGTGAAGGAGCTGCGCGAGACGATCCTCAAGCGGATGGAAGAAGTGCACAAGCACCTCGGCGGATAGCGCCAAGGACCTGTCCCCGCTCCTCGGCATCGCCCCTCTGTCCCCTGCGTGACCAGCCGCAGGACCCGACCTCGAATCCCTCCTTCGAAGCCCGGCCTCGCTCCCGTGGAGGCGCGCCGTGGGTAACCCCGTCCTGCGCGCGATCGAGCGCGCCTACGAGTTGCTCGACCGCCGCGGGACCGCGCCGGTGTGCAAGACCATCTGGGGCTCGCCGGCCGGCAAAAAGCGTATCGCCGACCGCCTGGTCGCGATGCTGCCGGCGCACAAGACCTACGTGGAGCCGTTCGCTGGCAGCGCGGCGGTGCTCTTCGCGAAGGAGCGCAGCGAGGTCGAAGCACTCAACGACGCCGACACCGAGATCGCGCGCGCGTACAAGCTCATCCAGAAGCTCAAGCCGAAGGACATCGCACGCCTTCGCGAGAAGCAGTGGGTGGGCGACGAGGCGACGTTCAAGAGCCTCATCGACGCGAGCCCTCGCGACGACGTCGGCTGGCTGCACCGCTTCCTGTACCTGACGCACTTCTCGTACGGGAAGATGCGCGGCAAGAGCTTCTCGCCATCGGTGAGCGGCGTTGAGGCGAAGACCGTCGACCGCATCGAGCAGTTCGCTCCTCGCCTTCGAGGCGTGAAGCTCTACGGCGGCGACTACCGACCCATCGTCGAGAAGTACGACGGCAAGGACACGGTCCATTTCCTCGACCCGCCCTACGCGGGCTACAACGTCGATGTCGGCGAGGACGCGTTCGACGAAGCCGCGTTCTGTGCTCTGCTGTGCAAGGTCGAAGGCAAGTTCCTCGTCACCTACGGGATTCGCGGCGAGCTGCCGCGGCTGGTGAAGGAGGCCGGATTCGAGATCCGCAGGATTCGCACGCGCCGGAGCATCGGCTCCATGCGCGGAGTCGGCGGCCCTTCGATTCTCACCCAACTGCTCATCTCGAACTACGCCATTGCTCGCAAGAGCCTGGATGGACTGCAGGACGACGGCTGGGAGGTCGAGGAGCCCGAGCGGGCCACGACGGTGTCGGTGCCCAGCTATTCCGACATCGGAATAGCTGACGAATCTGCATTGGAATCGGGCCAATCCGGTGATGAAGCCTCCACCAGCGAGCTGGAGAAGGCCCAGCCATTCGGCACCTTCGGCGGCTCCTTTCACTACGCCAAGCGCCTCCTCCCGCTCATTCCCGAGCACAAGGTGTATGTGGAGCCCTTCGCCGGCGCCGCCGCGTTGCTGCATGCCAAGGAGCCCTCGGAGAAGGAAGTGCTTGCTGACCTCGATCCCGACGTGGTGTTCCTGCACCGCGCCATCAAGGCGATCACCCCCGAGCAGGTCGAAGAGCTTTCGAGCAGGTTCCCGTGGGAGGTCACTGAGGAGACCTTCGCCAAGGCCCGCGACCTCGAGCCCAAGGACGACCTCGCGCGGTTCTACAAGCTGGTCTTCGTGCGCACGCATGCGCGGGACTGCCGGCCCGATGGGACCCATCCAGCGCGCCAGCACCTGGGCTCCACCACGAATCCCGAGAAGTACCTGAAAGCCGCCGAGCGTCTGCGCGACGTGACCATCCTTCGCCAGGACTACCGCAAGACGATCGACGAGCTCGACGGCCCCGACACATTCTTCTTCATCGACCCGCCGTACCCGGGCGAGTGGTTCGACAAGGACGCGGTCATCGACCTCGACGAGTTCACCGGCGTGCTGAAGGGGATTCGCGGGAAGTTCATTGCCGTACTCAACAACAGCCCAGAGAACGTCGCCGCGTTCAAGAAGGTCGGGCACATCTTCAAGCTCAAAGTCCGCGAGGCCTCCGGCCGCGGGGGTGCGAAGCAGGCCATGCGCTTGTTCTGCGCCAACTACCCCGTCCGCAAGAGCGCGGAGTTCGAGCTCGTGGCGAAGCGCGAAGGCGAGCCCTTCACCCGCACGTGCGCCCTGTTGAAGGGAACGGACCCGGGCGATGAGCGCTTCGTGCTGGGGATCGTGCTCGAGCCCGAGGTCGTCGACGCCCAGGGCGACATCTACTCGGCAGACGAGATTCGCCAGGCAGCCCACCGCTTCATGGAGGAGTTCGGCGGTCTCGGGCTGATGCACCGAATGCGCGTCAACGACCAGGTGAAGATTCTCGAGAGTTACCTCGCACCAGTCGACTTCGATATCGCGGGCGTGACGGTGCGGAAAGGGACCTGGCTCCTCGGCGTGCACGTCATTTCCGACGAGCTATGGGGCCGGGTGAAGGAAGGCACACTGACGGGGTTCAGCATTGGGGGGACGGCGAGAAAAGTCCCCGAACCAGCTGTCCCCGACTCGGGAGCCACTGACTCTGCAGCTCAGGAGGTTCCCGCTTGAGCGCACCCGAAGACCCCAATGCTGGCGTTCACCGGCTCATCGACATGGTCGTCGAGGAGGTGTCCCTGGTCGACCGCGCGGCGAACAAGCACCGATTTCTCGTCGTGAAGAGGGATGAATCCATGGCTGACAAGACCAAGAAGAGCAGCGCAAAGCCCCCCGCGGCTCCCGGTGCGCCGGACAGTGAGGGCGCACAGCAGGTGAGCAAGGCGATCGGCGACGCGATTAGCATCGCGACCACCGCGCTCGAGGCGCTGACCAACGCGATCGAGCAACTCGGTCAGATCGTTGGCGACGCCGACACGACCCCGATTGTCGCCGAGCTCGCGGAAGAGCTCTCTTCGGTTGCAGGCCAGCTCGCGGCGGCAGCAGGCGTCGAACCTTCAGCCGCGGAGGCGTCCGGTGACGTGAGCACCGCGGTCGAGGGCGTCCGCTCGATGCTCGCGCAGGTGGCGGAGCTGCTCGCCTCGTCCGCGACGAAGAGCGACGCCGTGCCCGCACTGGCTCCGCAGCCCGCGACTCCCACCGACCAGGACTCCACTCCCGCGCAGCCGGCGAGTGAACCCGACGAGGTGAGCAAGCACCTCGCGTCGGTGGCGACCTCGCTTCGAACACTCACCGACGCGATGAAGGATACGTCGCAACGTCTCGGGCGCCTGGAGAAGGGAGTCGGACTCCCCAATAGCCGCCAGGCTCCGGAGCGCCCCACCGGGCGACCCGGCACCGAGGAAGTGAGCTGGCCGCTCGATCTCAACCGCCCGATGGACCGGGAGAGCGTCGACAAGACGACCTCCTTCCACGACCGCTGAGGAAGGAAGACCCATGAGCTACACGTCGAATCGGACGCTGCTCGAGAAGGCGGACCTCGCTATCGCCGACCTCACCGCTGGGGGCGGCATCCTGCTGCCCGCGCAGGCGCAGAAGTTCATGCGGCTGCTCGTCAAGCAGTCGGTGCTGATGCAGGCGGCGACCGTCGTCCCGATGCCCGCGCCCAAGTACCAGGTGTCGAAGATCAGGTTCGGCAGCCGAATCCTTCGTCCGGGGCACGAGGGAGTCGCGCTGACCCCGGCCGAGCGGAGCCGGCCAGACCTGTCGTTCCTCGAGCTCGATGCCCAGCTGGTCAAAGCCGAGGTGCACCTTTCGGACGAGGTGCTCGAAGACAACATCGAGCGCGGTGAGCTCCGCCAGACCATCCTCGAGATGATCGCGGAGGCCGCGGGCCGGGACATGGAGGAGATCGTCATCAACGGCGACAAGACCTCTGCCGACCCGTTCCTCGCGGTGCTCGACGGCGTGCTCAAGCAGTCGACCTCCCACGTGGTCGATGTCGCGGGTGGCCCGCTGACCAAGAACATCCTGCGCGACCTGCTCAAGTCGCTGCCCACCGAGTATCTGCGCGACAAGAAGGCGATGTCGTACCTGACCAGCGTGGATGCGGACCTGGAGTACCGCAATTCGCTGGCGGAGCGAGCGACGGTCGGCGGCGACAAGTTCCTCGAGGACGACACTCCGGTCCTGTACTCGGGAGTGCCAGTCACGCCGATTCCGCTCTTCCCGGACAACCTTGGGCCGGGAAACAACCAGACGGTTGCGCTGCTGTGCAACCCGAAGAACGTTCACGTCGGGATCTGGCGCCAGATCCGTCTCGAGTCGTTCCGTGACGTGTCCGCCGGCGTGCTGCGCATCGTCGCCACGCTCCGCTTCGACGTGAAGTTCGCCGACGAGAACGGCACCGCCAAGGCGATCAACATCCAGCTGTGAGGCAGTCGCATGGAGACGATGCTTGTTCGACTGAAGCCCTATGACCCGCGAAGAGGTCACGTTCTGCGGCGCTTCACCTACGCGGGTGTGAAGATCCACGAAGAGCGCGGCTGGCACCGCGTGACCAAGGCGGTAGCCGACTACCTGCGGGGCGTGCACCAGGTCGCCAATGACGAGTACTCGCCCCTGGCCTTCGACGTGTGCACCGACGAGGAAGCCAAAGCGCTCGACGTGCGTGATGAGGTCGAGACCAAGGTGCGCCGCAGCGCGACCGACGACGTGCGACTGTCCCCGTCGCGCAATGACGGCGTGCTGACCACTGCCCACCTCGGCGAGCCCGCGAAGACGAATGGCGCGGATCCCAAGGGGAGGAAGGACCGGGGCTGACGTGTACGCGTCCCTGGCCGACATGCGCAGCGAAGGCGTGACGCCCGCCACGGCGAGCGACGAGCGGCTCACCGCTCTGCTTACCGAGGCATCTGCCTTCGTCGACCACGTGACGGGGTGGTTCTTCGAGCCCCGCACGATGGTCCTGCGCATGGACGGCCGAGGGACGCCGTCTGTGGAGCCCCCGTTCCCTCCCATCCGCGTGGACGAGCTTCTCATCGGCGGCGTGGCGGCATCCCTTGCGGACGACGACATCGCCATTCGCGGGGCCCCTGTTCTGCCCGGATTCGATGCGCCCCGGTTCACGCTGCTGCGCGGGTGCACCTTCCCCAAGGGGAGCGACAACGTCGTGGCCTCGGGAGTGTGGGGCTACACCGAGCCGGACGGGACCGCGCTCGGAAGAACGCCGATAGTGATTCATCGCGCCGCGATGCTGCTCGTCATGCGTTGGCTCCCACTGCTGGGCGATGCCGAGGCGGCCGCAGCAAAGTCGCAGTGGCGGATTCTCGAGGAGAGGACTCGCGACCAGAGCTATCGGCTCTCGCCCCCCTCCGGAGTTGCTGTGACGTTCACCAGCGACCCCGAGATTGATCTGCTCCTGGCGCGCTATCGAAAGCCCATCGGCCTCGGGGCGGTCTGATGCGCGGCCGGCTCATTTTCAAGTTCCTGGCGGAGGTCCATCGATTGGACACCAGGACGCTCGCCGTCGAAGACCCCGACGGCGCCGGTCCGCTCACGGGAGGTTACGACCCGGACTTCAAGGAACCGGTGCTCGTCGACACGAACGACGACGGCATTGGCGAGCGCATCCGCAAGGAGCATGCGGCTGTGCGCATTCCCTGCCAGGTCGAGCCCGACGCATTCGAGGCGCTGCAGGAGTACGCCTCCGGGAACTCGCCGCGGTCCCGGGTTCGGTTGGTGTTCCACTTCGCTGACCTCGAGCGGCTCGGGCTCGTCGACGCCGCCTCCGGCGACGCGCTGATTCGCGTGGGAGACCGGCTTGGGGCGATTCACGACCTTGCGGGCTCCCTGGTGCAGGCCGTGCGTACGCCACCAGGGCTCTACGTCACCGAGGCCAAGCCGATGGGCTTCGGCCTCTTCATGCCGCGTCCGCGGCGCAACCTGCTGCTCGCGACCTTCGACGATCGCGAGACAGCGGCTCCAAGAGGGGTATCCGGATGAGCAAGCTGCTGCTGTTGATTCCTGTGTTCGCGCTTTGCGCCTGTGGCCCGGAGAAGAAGTGCCTGGTCAACGAGACCCGCTGTTCCGGCGAGGAGGTCCAGGTCTGCGAGAGCGACGAGCGCTGGGCCACGTTCATGGACTGCAACGAGGTCTCCGCCTTCAGCGGTGGGCAGTGGACCTGCCTGCCCCTCGAGGACGGCTCCGGGCATACGTGCCTGGCGGTTCCGACCGACGCGTCGGTGGATGGAGGTGAGAAGTGAAGGACCCGACTCCCGAACAGGTAGAGAAGTACTGGCGATACATGCTGGCGGTCTTCAAGGCCTCCGTAGTCGACAAGCGCAACTCGTTCGAGATGAAGGCGCTTGCGATGTTGCTCGGCAAGGCAGGCATTCTCGACCCCGAGAAGTTCCTCGCGCACTACGCGACCACCATCGGGCGGCGAATCTATGTGCCATTCGACATCGGTGTCCCTACGGCGGAGTGGAGCCTGTGGGGCCAGATCATGGTCTGCGCCCACGAGTGCCAGCACATCCACCAGCTCGACTGGCTCGGACCGCTCAGGTTCGCGTGGAAGTACCTTGGTTCGTCGAGCGGGCGGGCGCACCTCGAGGCCGAGGCATATCGCTGCCAGCTCGAGCTGCAGTTCTGGCGCACTGGGGAGCTCATTCCCGCCGAGAAGCTGGTCGCTCCACTGAAGGCGTACAACGTGAGTGAGGCCGATATCCAGGTGGCGGCAACGACCGTGCGCTTGGCGTCGGAAGCGGTGAAGAGGGGGGCCATCACGAATCACGCGAGCCACGCCGCGATCGAGTACCTCGACGCCTACGCCCACGACCTCCGCCACCCCACGAACTGACCGATGGCCGTGCTGCGTACCGGAGACTGGGCGCTCGCCAGGCGAATCCTCGCCGGGGGAGGCGCCCGCCTCAAGGGCGCGGTCTCCATGGCGCTCAAGCAGGAGGCGCAGGGCCTCCGCAAGGAGATTGTCCAGGGGATCACGAACCAGGCTCCTGGCGGCCAGGCGTTCTCGCCACTTGCCCCCACGACCATCGCAGCGCGGCAGCTCAAGGGCTTCGGGGGGAGCAAAGCACTCATCCGGAAAGGCGACCTACGAAACTCAATCACCGTCGTTGGTGACGAGGACGAGGTGTTCGTCGGTGTGCTGCGCAAGGCTCGCGGCAAGGGGGGCTCGTCGCTCGCGAACGTGGCCGAGATCCACGAGTTCGGCGCCGGGCCCTTCGTCGTGCCCATGACCCCCAAGATGCGGCGATTCCTGTTCGCGCTGCTCAAGAAGGCAGGCGTCGAGCCCTCCAACTCCGGCGGCGGCAAGGGTGTCGTGGTGATCCAGATCCCAGCGCGCCCGTTCCTGCGGCCGGCCTTCGAAGCGTTCAAGAAGGGCGTGCAGAAGCGGTTCCTCCAGCGCATCGCCCGAGCGATCGGGCTGCGGGTGTAGGCCGTGGCGATTCCCACGCTGCTCCCCCCCGCGCCGACGTCCGGTCCCTCCAGCGGCGGAGACCTGGTCACCCTGCGAGGGACGGGATTCGGCAACAAGGTGGCCGTTCGATTCGGTGCCGCCGACGCCGTGGTGGAGTCCGTTCGTCACGACGGCGCGCAATCGGTTGCGGTCGTCAGAACCCCACCGCACGCCGAGGCGCTGGTCGATATCGCCCTGCAGAATCTCGATGCTGCTGGGCACCTCGTCCCCGGCGAGCTCGCGCTCCTGTCCGCCGCCTACCGCTTCCTGCGGCCGCGCATCGTGCGCGAGGCCGACCTCACCCGGCTCATTCGCGCCTTGCTGCGCGAGTTGAAGCGCCAGGTCATCGAGAACGTCTCCCTGTCGGTCGCGGTCGACTTCGACGACACACCGCTGGACGGCCTGGATGTCATCGCGATCTCCAAGCTCCCCTCGCTCGTCCTCTCCGGTCCTCGCCTGCGCGAGAATCGGGCGCTCTCGACGAACGAGCTGCTCGAGGAAGCCGTCGTCGGCCCCTCGGGCCCCGAGCTCCGACGGCGCCGGCCGCCCCTCACGGTCGACCTGGAGTTCGGCATCACGGGCGCCTCGGACAGGGCCGTCGAGATGCTCAACCTCATCGGTGCCACCTCGACCTTCCTGAACACCAACCGGTGGCTCGCGATGTTGCGTGACCCCGATGAGCCCGCGAAGGGCTCTGTACGCTGGGAGATGGATCCCCTCGGCGAGCTGCATGTGAACCTCGAAGGCAAGGACGACGTCCGCGCGTTCACGTGGGGCCTCGTCGTCCGCGGCTTCGACATCGACGAGGGCCAGCTCCTCGACCTGGGTAAGGCCGTGTCCGGCGCCGGCGCCGAGGTGAACGTCGGCGCGCACGGAGCCGTGCCGTGAAGGCTCGAATCCCGACTGCGAGGTAATCGATGAGTGGAGAGCTGCTGTCATCCAAAGTCGTAGTCGTCGAGGAAGAGCCTCGCGTGCGCGGCATTCCTTCCGCTCCAACGTCGGTTGCGTCGGCGGTCGGGATCGCCGAACGCGGTCCCATCGATGTGCCGGTGCTGTGCTCGTCGTTCGAGGAGTACCAGACCCGATTCGGGGGATTCACGCTGACCGCGGACATGACTCTCGGCGCCATGGGGTTCTTCGAGAACGGAGGGACGCAGCTCTGGTGCGTGCGCACGTGCCATCACGCGGAGATTGCGGAGGCCGGGACCGCGACTGCGATCCGCGCGTCGGGCTACCTCACGTCGCCGGGGGCACCGACCCCTGCGACGGTCGTGGGCACCGCGCCCGCCCCCTTCCGCCTCGAGAACGGCGACAAGCTCGTTGGCGCCGTGAATGGTGGCGCAGACCAGGAAGCGGTGTTCCAGGGGGCTCCCGCATACGTGGAGTCGGTGGCAGGCCCGTTCGCGCTGACGGACGGCCAGTCCCTCACGGTCCGTATCGACGGCGGCCCTCCGCAGGTTCTGGCCTTCGCGACCGCGGACTTCGACAGCATCGCCAGCGCGACCGCCAACGAAGTGGCTGCCGCCGTCAACGCGAGGCTCGAGGGCGGGAAGGCGATTGTCTCCGGGAATGCCGTGCGGCTCGCGAGCGACCGGATGGGCACCACGAGCCGGGTCGAGGTAACCGGGGGCACTGCGAACACGGTGTTTGGCTTCCCCGCCAACCCGTCCCTCGGCGCCGGCAACGTGGGCGACGTGCACGCGGTGACCGCGCTCGAGGTCCAGCAGATCGTCGAGTCCGCAATCGCGGGTATCATCGTGTCGACGCTCCCTGGCGGATTTCTCGAAGTTCGGACCGTCGCGACCGGGGTGACCGCTCAGGTTCAGGTACGGCCGGCTACGTCGCAGGGCTTCGGCCTCGACACGGCTCTGCACCAGGGGGCCGCTTCCGGAGCTGCAAACGCGCTGCGCGTCGAGGGGAAAGACCCGGGCGCTCACGCGAACAGCATCGAGATGGAGGTTCGCGTGCCAAGCTCCGGGGAGGTCGGTGCCTTCGACCTGGCTGTGGTCGAGGACGGCGTCTACCGCGAGGTCTTCCCAAACGTCCGAATGACGCCCGGCGCCGAGCGCTACGTCGAGCGCGTCGTCAACGACGCCCGCTCCGGCTCGAACCTGATCCGGGTCATCGACCAGCTGCTCCAGGGCTCGCCTTCTCTGGCGATCCAGACCGTGCAGCTTGCGGGAGGCGACGACGGGCTGGCTGGCCTCGACGACAACGACTTCATCGGCTCGCCCACGGGCAAGACCGCAATGCACGCCCTCGACCAGGTGCAGGACATCGCCCTCTTGCTCGTCCCCGGGCGCGCCACGTCGGCGGTCCACAACGCGATGCTCCGGTATTGCGAGGTCGATCGCGACGGGACGGTGTTCGCGGTCCTGGACCCGCCCGCAGGGATGTCGGCGATCGAGATCGTCGGCTACGTCGAGCTCACCGCCGCGCTCCTGAACCTCTCGGAGTTCGGCGCCCTGTACTGGCCCAGGGTCAAGGTGCTCAATCCGTCGAAGGCGGTGTTCGGCTCGCAGGACAAGCTGGTAGTGCCCCCCTCGGGCATCCTCGCGGGCGTCTACGCGCGCACCGACGCCGCCCACCCCGGCGGCATCTACGACCCGCCCGCCGGCATCGATGCTGGCCGCATGTTCGGCGTGCTCGGCTTCGAGACCGACGAGGTCCTCGAGGAGCGCAAGCGCGACCTGGTCTACCCGAAGCGGATCAACCCGCTCACTACGGGCCCGGGCCTCCCACGCTTCATCGACGGCTCCCGTACTCTCAAGGGCGACGGCAACTTCCCCTACGTGGCAGAGCGCCGTGGGGTCATCTTCATCGAGCGCAGCCTGAAGCAAGGACTCCAGTTCGCCCGCCACAAGAACAACACCGAGGGTTTGCGCGCCACTGTCCGCCGGACCATCACCGCGTTCCTGCTCGCGCAGATGAACAACGGCGCGTTTCGCACTCGCGAGCCGAAGACGGCGTTCTTCGTCGACGTCTCGGACCAGCTCAACACGCCCAGCGTGGTGTTCGCCGGCAAGCTGATCGCGCGCGTGGGGCTCGCCACCAACAAGCCGGCGGAGTTCATCGTGCTGCGCATCTCGCAGGACACCCGCGCCCTCGAGGCGGAGCTTGCCGCTGCCGGCGGCTGATCGGAGGAGTCATGGCAGTCATCGGCAACCCGCGCAGCTTCCACAAGAAGTTCAAGTTCGTCGTCGAGATCGACGACATCGGCCACGCCGGCTTCCAGAAGTGCAGCGAGCTCTCGGTCGAGGTCGCGAACGTGCAGTACTTCGAGGGCGGCTCGCTCATCCCGAACAAGAGCCCAGGGCGCGTCACGTTCGCGGACGTCACCCTCGAGCGCGGCGCCACGGTCGACCGCGACCTGTTCGACTGGCTCCAGGACGTCGTGGTCACGTCGAGCGGGCTCGGCCTCACCGACCCGTACTACAAGCGCAACCTCGACATCGTGCAGCAGGATCGCGACGGCACGACGCTGCGTCGATGGTGCTTGTCACGCGCCTGGCCGACGAAGTTCGTGGCCGGGGAGTGGGACAACGAGGCGGACGAGAACGTTATCGAGTCGGTGACCTTGGCGTACGATTTCTTCGAGCTCATTCAGTAGAGCAGACGGACTGTCGCCTACTCGTGCTTGGCAGCGAGTTTCCCTTTCATTGTCACCTTGCCTACCCTATCAGTTACCGACTGCAGAATGCTGTGTCCCGCCGACACGAACGCGAGTCTCGTGTTGAAGGCGTTTACTGCACCGAACGATGCAGTTTCTCCGACGATGTAGCTGAATCTTACGCCGCAGCAGACGAATTCATGGCGGGCATCGGAATCCCCGCCGCTGCTTTCAGGGAACGATACTACGCGGTCCATGCGCGGATAGCCCCGTGGGGGCAGAAGAAGCGTGAGGACCATGACGGCCGGAGGTGCGCTCTCCCCGAGAAGGAACGCACGCGTTGGCTTGAGCGCGTTGCCGAGAGACACGACGGGGTCGATTTGCGCGACATCCGCACGCCAGATCACGCTCGTCCCGAAGTATGAGAGTGCGCGCGCGGCTTCTTCGCTGATCTCTATTGCGACATCTTTCTCGAGCTCTCGGGCTTGCTGTAGCAGGGGAAAGGAACCGTCCTCCTGCACTACCCACCGTGCAACGACCTTCTCCTGGTCGCTGAACCGTTGTTCGCACTTTCGGCATAGGAGGGGTCGCCGAACCTGCTCTGAAGTCTGCAAGGCGACGTCTTCAGTCACGAGGACCGGCTCCGACCTACCGGGTGAATAGCGGCTTACGCGCTCGTACGACCAAGCGGGCAGGATGTGACTCCTTTCGATTGCGACATTCTCATCGCCGCAGAGTGCACAGGTTCCGATGTTCGCCATGGTTGCTCCTTCACCTTCGCCTCGACCGAGAACGGTATCGAGGAGATCGCGACGACGTCAAGCAACGGGGGGGGCGGCCCCTTGAGTGTCCCTCAAGGAAGTGCCTCGACCTCTGCTTCTGGGAGGATCCATCATGCCCCACGTCATCACCTGCCCCACGGGCCTCACCGGCTCAATCCGCGGACTCAAGGTTCGCGAAGAGCGCTTCCTCGCTGATCGCAAGCTAGCCAAGACCGGCAGCGTCGTCGACGAGCTGCTTCGCGCGTGCTGGGAGGAGACCCACGACGCCGGCCCCTACGACTTCGGCGGCAAGGCGATCGACTGGGACAAGGTGCTGCAGGGCGACCGGTTTTTCGCCCTGATCGAGATCCGCGCGCTGACCTACGGCTCCGAGTACGCGTTCTCGGTCACGTGCAGCGAGGCCGGTTGCCGGGCGCGCATCGACTGGGAGCTCGACCTGCGGCAGCTCCCGGTCCGTCCGCTCTCGGAGTCAAGCCGAGCCGCGTTCTTGGACGGGAACCGCTTCGAGACGAAGCTTTCCGATGCGGGGCGCCGAGCGTGGTTCCGATTGCTGACCGGCGCCGACGAGCACAAGCTGCCCGCCATCAAACGCAACGCTGGCGAGCGCATGCTCTCCGCGATGCTCGCCTTCCGCTGCCTCGAGGTCGAGGGCATCGAGGACAAGGACAAGCGCCGCTTCCTCGAGGACATCTCGATGCGCGATGCCGACTCTCTCCTCGACGAGTTCGACCGCGTGGACTGCGGCGTCGAGACCACGATCGAGGTGGAGTGCCCCGAGTGCTTAGCGCGGCAACACGTGCAGCTCCCTTTCGACCAGAGCTTCTTCCTTCCGGGCAAGGCCCGGACGGCACGGAGGCGGGACCCGAGTGGCTCCTCCCCGCAGTAGACCCCGACGCCTGGCGCGAGGCGCTGTTCCAGCTTTGCTGGCGGCAGCACGGCGGGTCGGGGCTCGGCATGAGCATGGGCGAGGCACTCGAGATGACCACTGCCGATCGCGACTGGTTCATCGAGCGCATCGGCGACCAACGATCGCGTGAAGCCAGGGAGATCGAACGCGCCGGCAAGAAACGGTGACCAGCCATGATGAACAACATGGGTCTCGGCTTCATCTTCACCGCCCGCGATCTTGCGTCGTCGAAGATGATGTCGCTTGAGCGCCACTTCATGAGCCTGGACCGGCGGGTCGGCCTCGGCACCGACAGCATTGCGTCGGCGTTCGGGCAGCTCAGCATCGGGCTCGGGGTGATGACCGCCGGCGCCGCCATGGTGGGCGGGGCGTTCGCCCTCGCGGACAAGGCCGGCCAGTTCGAGCAGGCGATCGCCGCCGTCGCCGCGGTGTCGGGCGCCACCAAGGAAGAGCTCGCCCTCCTCAAGGACGCCGCCATCGACGCTGGCATCGCCACCCAGTTCTCGCCGACCGAGGCGACTGTCGGGCTCAAGGAGCTCGCGCAGGCAGGCTTCAACGCGCAGGACTCGATGAAGCTCCTCATTCCCGTGCTGGACCTGGCAGGCGGCTCCCTCGGGGAGCTGAGCCCAGCGCAGGCCGCCGGCTTGGCGTCGCAGGCGCTGAAGGCCTTCGGCCTGTCGGCGGACTCCGCGACGATGGCGGTCGACCAGATGCTGCAGGCGGTCAACGTGTTCGCCCTGAACGCGTCCGAGCTCCCCATGGCCCTCGGCATCGCATCGCGCGGGGCGCAGGCGCTGCACCAGTCGATGTCGGAGACGCTGGTCTCCCTCGGCCTGGTCAAGAACATCATCCCCGGGGTCGAGCGCGCTTCCACCGGGCTCGCGGTTGCAATGGAGCGCATGGCCGACCACAAGGTCCAGAACGCCCTCAAGGGCCTCGGCGTGTCGGTCACGACCAAGGAAGGGGGCTTCCGCAGCTTCCTCGACATCATCGGGGACATGGTCCCGAAGCTCAACGAGATGACCGACGCCAAGCGGTCGTCGTTCCTCATCGACACGTTCGGGGCCCACGCACTCGGCAGCTTGCAGGCGATTCTTACGCAGGTGACCAACGGCATCACCACGAACACCGGCGCGACGGTGAAAGGCGCCGACGCAATCGCCTACCTCCGCAAGCAGTTCGAGAACGCCGGAGGCACCGCGGCCGCGTTCCGCGACAAGATGCTCGACACCTTCGCTGGGCAGAAGCAGCTCCTGAGCGGCTCGCTCGAGACGCTGGCGATCGTCGTTGGCGAGCCCTTTGCCAAGGTGTTCAAGCCGATCATCGCAGTGGTCATCGACGCTCTCAACGGGTTCATCCGGTTCGTCCGCGCGATGCCCGGCCCGGTGACGAAGGGCTTCGCCGCGCTCTTCGTCGGCGCCGGCGCGATTCTCACGGTCGTCGGCGCGGCTATCGCCGCCAAGGCGGGTATCGCGCTGCTCGTGATTGGCCTCAAGGCTGCGGGAATCACGATCAGCGGGATTCTGGCCGTGATGTTGCCTGCGATCGCAGTGGTCGCTGCGGTCGGCCTCGCCGTCGCGGGGCTCTACGTGGCATTCCAGAAGAACGTGGGAGGCATCGCGGACCTCTCCCAGCGCATGTGGGCGCGCGTATCGCTCTTCTTCGACGCCATCAAGCAGCTTGTCGAGCAGGGCGGGTTCTCGGGCGCCGTGCGTGAGGAGCTCAACAAGGCAGAGAACGCGGGGCTGAAGGACTTCCTGATCAACCTCTTCCTGTGGGGCAATCGAATCAGCAACTTCTTCTCGGGTATCGCCACGGGGTTCTCGGCTGGTCTGGAGGCAGCCCGTCCCACGCTGGACCAGTTCATGGCCGCGCTGGAGCGTCTCGGCGTGGCTCTCGGGTTCCTGAGCGAACGCGACGATGCGGGCGCCGCCAGCGAGAAGTTCAAGGCATTCGGCACCACCGGGGAATCGGTGGGGAGGACCCTCGCGGTCGCATTCGACCTCCTGGTGCAGGGAATGACCGCGGTCATCCTCATCGCCACGGGTATCGCCAGCGCTTGGGACATGGTGCGCCCAGCGGCAGCGCTGCTTTCGAATGCGGTGACCCAGCTCGGAGCGAAGCTCGCCGAGTCGATCAACGCTCTGTCCGGAAACGCGAGCGCGACCCGTGAGAACGGCGACGCTTGGACCTCGCTCGGCACGGTCATCGGGTTCGCCGTGTCGGTTATCGTCGGGGCGATCGGCCTCGTGGTGGCGGTCATCTCGGCTGGGGTGTCGATCGTCAGCGGCGTCGTTGGCGCGGTCATTGCCATCTTCTCCGGGCTGGCCGACGTGGTTACCGGCGTGGTGTTCATCATCGGAGGCATCTTCAGCGGCTCGTGGAGCGAGATCTGGACCGGCATGAAGCTCATCGCGTTCGGTGTGATCGATGCGGTAATCGGCGCCGTGCTCGAGCTCGCGGGAGCCATCGGCGGCGTGATCGATTCGATTGCCGGCCTGTTCGGCGCTTCGACCGGGATCCAGTCCGCAGTGCGGGACTTCAAGGGCTTCACCCACCGCGAGATGGCGCAGGACTTCGGTGTCGAGTCGCTCAGCTTCACACCAGTGAAGCCGACCACGGCCGGCCGAGCGCCAGCGTCGGCAACGCCTGCGACCACGCCGATGCCCGCGCTTGCATCGCTCCCGCTGTCGACCCAGCCGAATCCGTTCGCGCTGCCAGTGACCCAGAACGTGCCGCCGCCACAGCCCGTCATCGTGAACGTGCAGATCGATGGGCAGACCGTGGCGCGCGCGGTCCACAAGGCGGGGTCGGACACGGCTTCGCGCAGCTTCTCGCCGGTGCCGGCCTACTGAGGACGCGATGGGAATCGAATACGCAGGAACGCGCCCCTCCCGTTGCTCGCTTGTGAACGTCGAGACGGCCGAGAGCATCGACTGCCTGTTCAACCCGACGCAGCTTTCGGAGAAGATCCAGATCAACTGGAACCGCGTCACCGTGCCGGGGCTGTCGCACCAGCTCCTGCAGTTCCAGTCGACGGGAAACCGCCAGCTCTCCGGCGTGGAGTTCTACCTGGACCGCTTCTTCTCTTCAGAGCAGATCGCCACGCCCGACATCCTCGAATTCCGCGGGTTCCTGCGGGCGCTGACCGTGCCCCCAAAGGGCACCGAGGGCGTGCCCGCCACGGCCCCGCCGCGAACGCTGTTCATCTGGCCGAACGTGCTCACCATCGAGACGGTGCTGACCGACCTCGAATTCCAGTACAAGCAATTCGCGGCCGACGGGAAGGTGCAGGTCTACACGGCAACCGTCACGTTCGAGGAGATCCTCGATGCGCGGGTGACGTCCGAGGAACGGAGGCAAGAGGTCTGATGCCCCCGCAATCCGGCTCGCGTCACGGCTTCTGCCTGGGTGTGCTCGACGAGGACGGGCGAAGGTTCCTCACCGAACGCGAGCCCTTCCGGTACCGCGTGTTCGCCGACAACCGCATCCACTGCGTCGTCGGCGGCGAGACGCTGTTCGACCTGGCCGGTCGCTACTTCGCGCCGCTACCGCGGGCGTGCGGCTTCTGGTGGGCGATCGCCGACTTCCAGCCGGATCCGATCCTCGACCCGACGCTCGCGCTCGAGGAGGGGTCGACGGTGGTCATCCCGTCGACACGGGTTCTGACGGACGTGGTCCTGGCGGAGGCGAGGAGGAGGGAAGCGGGATAGCACCTTGTCCCGGCGGGCGCGTGGGAAGGCTCTGCTCTTCGGCGAGTCTCATCCATGTCCTCCAATCGCTCCTCCCCCGGCGTCCGCCTCACGCTCTTCAAGGACGAGAAAGCCGCCGCTGGTGAGCCCCTCGACCTAGGCGGGCGCCTGCTCTCGATGACCTTCGAGGACTGCGACAACAAGGCCGACAAGCTCTCCCTGCTTCTCGACAACTTCGACCTCGCCCTGTTCGACCGCGAGGAGCTCATGGGCGGCGCCGTCGTCGAGGTCTCCTGGGGGCACCCCGGCAACATGTCGCCGCCGAGGCGCGTGGTCGTCAAGTCGATGAAGGGCTTCCAGCAGCTCACGCTGGAGGGCCAGGCGCTCTCGACGCTGATGAACCAGCAAGCCAAGACGCGGCGATGGGAGGGAAAGACCCGCTCCGAGGTCGTCCGCGAGGTCGCCAAGGACGCCGGGTACGAGGGGGCGTTCGTGGACATCGAGGACACGCCCGACGCGATCGACGTGATCAACCAGGCCGCCGAGACCGACGCGCGATTCCTCACCCGCCTCGCAGCCAAGGAGGGCTTCCAATTCTTCGTCGATGGCACCGGGCTGCACTTCCACCCGCGACGCCAGGATGCGGCGCCCACCCACGTGTTCACGTGGTACGCGGACCCCGAGCGGGGCGAGGTGATCTCCGTCAACACGGACTCCGACCTCGCGAAGCGTGCTGGCAACGTGACCTTGAAGGGACGCGACCCGAAGGCAAAGACCACGCACGAGGTGTCGTCGAACGCCGACACGGCCAAGAGGTCGACGCTCGCCGACACGATCGAGGTGGTCAACCCAGCCAACGGCACCACCTCGGTGTTGAAGAGAAACGCGACGGCAAACGTTGCGCCTTCGACCGCCACCACGAAGACCGCTGCCCAGCGAGAAGCCGACGCTCGCTTCGTGAAGGCCGAGCGCGAGACCATCAAGCTCACGATGCAGGTCGTGGGCGACCCGACGATCGCGGCAAAGACCGTGGTCGAGGTCCGAGGCGTCTCGCCGCTTCTGTCGGGGAAGTACTACGTCACCGAGGCCAAGCACTCCGTGTCGTCGTCGGGCTACACGGTAGACCTCAAGCTCAAGCGCGACGGCAAGGGAAAGCCCGGTCAGGGTGGGGGTGCGGGCTCGCAGCGCACCAAGCCGCAGACCGGCGACCACAACGCGTCGGCGCCCAAGGTGCCTGGCAAACGCCAGCCCGTCGAACGGGTCAACGCGGAGACCGGGGAGACCTACGTCGAATACCGCGACGACAGCGGCCGCTCGAACGACCCCGAGGCAAGGCCACACGGTGGAGGGCGATAATCGTGTATCCGCAATTCGATGACGACCTCGGGCAGAACGACACACGACTGCTCGGCATGTACGTGGGATACGTGGTCGACCGCAAGGATCCGGAGGGGCTCGGCCGTGTCCGCGTGTGCGTGCCCGGGTTGATCGAGCCAACCAGCGGCTGGGCGTGGCCGCTCGGGACCGTCGGGGGTGGCTCCAAGGACCGAGGCTTCTTCGCCGTGCCCGAGGAGAACGCCGAGGTCGCGCTGTTCTTCAACCAGGGGGACATCGATCAGCCCTACTACCTCGCAGCGCATTGGGGGAAGCCCGACGGGCAGTCCGAGGTCCCGGAGGAGGCGCAGAAGGACCCGCCCGACAATCGGGTCTTGGCGACCGAGACCTTCCGCATCGAGCTCGACGAAACCAAGGGTGCGCGGAAGCTCAAACTGACCAACAAGAAGACTGGCGACTACCTCGAGTTCAACGCCGAGGCGAACACGGTCACGCTGCAGGCGACGACCTCGCTCACCATCCGCGCCGTCGGCGGCATCACGCTCGAGGCCACGCAGGTGAACATCGCGGGCCGGGTGGTTCGCCCCGTGGCGGAGGCTATCTAATGGCGTTCGACATTTGCTTGGAATTGCCCGAATTCCCAGACCCCTTCGACTTCGTGATGCCCGGTCCGATCGAAATCTCGGACGTCAATCTGATGAAGATAATTCAGCCGGTATTGACGCCCTTGGTGCCGTTTTTCGACATGATCGACATGATCGTCGCCATCTATAATTGCGTAAAGGCAATCCCAGACGCCCTCGGCCCGCCACCCGACCCGAGCATTCTCACGGCGTGCCTTCCCGACCTCGCGGAGAAGCTCAACAAGCTGCTGAACATGCTGCCGTGGGTGGTCCTTCCGCGCATGGTGCGACGGCTCCTCACGCTGGCCATCGAAACGCTACGCACTGTCCGCAGCCAGCTCATGCACCTGCAGGCGCAGATGCTCCAGATCCTGGGCGCAATCGACCGCGCGAAGAACCTCGCCGACGCCGGCCTGATGGCGATCTGTCAGTGCGCCCAGGCGAACGTCGCGACCGAGGCGGCGAACGTCGGTAAGGCCCTGGCGGCGCTCGGCAAGCTGCTCGGCATCATCAACATCTTCATGGGGCTCATCGGCGGACCGCAGGTGCCTGATCTCAAGGACCTCGCGGGGCGCCCGCTCGACGACGCCATCCCGCCCTTCGACGCTCTCATCAAGGCACTCGAGGGCGCGAGGACTGCGGTGCCTGGGCCGGTGAAGTGAGCGGCGTACTCATCCCCTTCCGCCGCGACCGCAAGCGGGACTTCGCGTCTGGCGACGACGAGGAGCTACTGGCGTCCAAGGTCGAGCAGGTACTGGCGACGGAGGGAGCCACGAACCGGTCGTCGGGTGAGCTCCCATGGAGGACCGCGTTCGGCTGTCAGGTCCACTTGCTGCGCCACCAGCGGAACGACGCAGTGCTTGCCGAGCTTGCCCGCGTGTACGTGCGCGATGCACTGCGGAAGTGGCTTCCGGAAGCACAGATTCTCGAGCTTGGCGTCGCACGCGATGGGTCCACAGTGACCATTCGGCTGAGGTACCGGGCAACGGCGGCGTCCTCGAGGACCAGGTCGCTCTCGATTCCGATTGGGCAATAGTCTGTCCCGGACCTGGCGCCGGCGCCCTCTGCCTCCCCGGAGGCCCCAGCCGTGCCCTTGCTCCCGCCCAGCGTCGACTACACCTCGAAGGACTTCGACGCCCTGCGCGAGCGGCTGATCGCCCTGCTGCAGTCGGTGTTCCCCGAGTGGAGCGACTACTCCGTCGCGGGCTTCGGCAACATCCTGCTCGAGATGTACGCCTTCGTCGGCGACGTCATCACCTACTACCTTGACGCCCAGGCCCGCGAGTCGCGGCTGGCGACCGCGACGCAGCGCAAGAACGTGATCGCGCTGGCGCGCATGCTTGGCTTCAAGTTGCAGGGGGCGCGCGCGGCCAAGGCCGCAGTCCAGTTCTCGCTGCAAGCGCCACCGTCGGCCAACGTGGCGCTCCAGGCGGGAACCGTGGTGCGGACCCAGGAAGTCACCGAGCCCGTTCGCTTCCAGCTGTTGGCGCTGTTGGTGATCGCCGCCGGAACGTCGCCCCCGGTTGCCACGGCGACCGTCGAGCACTCCGAGACGCACACGCAGCTCTTCGACTCTCGAGGACTCGCGGGCCTCGACCTGCTCCTTGATCGCACCCCGTACATTGACGGTTCCGCCACGATCTCCGCGTCGAACGGCATGTATGCCGAGGTCGACAGCCTGCTCGGCTCGGGGCCGAACGATAGGCATTTCCTCGTGCTCGTCGATCAGAACGACCGGGCGATGATCCGGTTCGGCAACGGGGTGAACGGAGCGCCGCCTTCAGGCACGATCTCGGTCACGTACAAGACAGGCGGCGGGGCGGTGGGCAACGTCGACGCCGGCCGGCTCGTCGTGGTGGAGGGCAGCTTCGCCGACGCGCACGGGCGTCCGGTTCGGTTGATGGTCACCAATCCGGCGCCCGCGCAGGGAGGCTCGGATCGCCAGAGCATCGCGTCGGCCAAGCTCCTGGCGCCCGAAAGCCTGCGCGCCCTTACGCGAACGGTGTCGCGCGAGGACTTTGAGATCAACGCCCGGCGCGTACCCGGCGTCTCCCGCGCCCTCATGCTCACCTCGAACGAGGACTCGACGATCCAGGAGAACAGCGGTGTGCTGTTCGTGATTCCGAAGGGAGGCGGGCTACCGACCCCCGCGCTCAAGAACCTCGTGCTCAAGCAGGTGACCGAGGTGTACCCGTGCACGCTCACGTTCCAGGTCGGCGTGCAGGACCCCGTCTACCGAACCGTCGACGTCGAAGCGCGCATCTTCCTGCGGCAGGGCGCCTCGCCGGGCGACACGCGAGACCGCATCCGACGGCGGCTCACCGAGATGTTCCGGATCGAGCTCTCCGATGGGACGCCCAACCCCGACGTCGACTTCGGCTTCAACGTGCGCGACGCCGAGGGCAACCCCGCGGGCGAAGTCGCCTGGTCCGACGTGTTCAACGTCATTCGCGACACCGAGGGCGTACGCAAGCTCGGCGATGGCCCCTACGATCTGAAGCTCAATGGGCTGCCAGCGGACGTGAAGCTCGGGCTCAAGGAGTTCCCCGTGCTGCGGATGGTCACGCTCTACGATGGCGACACAGGGGTCATCCTCTGATGTTCCTCAATCCCACCTTCCGCGACCCCGGCGCCCTGCCCGGTGAAGCCACGAATTGGACCCTCCGCACACTATGCCAGGCGCAGCGGGTCGCGGGATTCGGTCCCGCGCCTGAGACCGCACGGGAGGACTTCGAGCGGTGGTTCGAGCTTCGCACGAGCTTCGGACAAGCCGATATCGCAATAGCGATGTTCGACTCGCTCGCCGAGGGATACGAGGACTTCGAGGAGGGCTGGAACGACGGACCGTTGCTGATCGAGCTGACCGGCGGCAGCGCCGACCCGGCTCTCTTCGCCGGCAACGACTTCGACGACATGGAGACCGGCTGGGTGTCGTCGCCGTTCCTCTGCTCGTGGGACGACGTCACCGACGAACCAGCGGAGTTCGACGGGCAGCCGGTCGAAGGATTCGAAGGGTGGATGCCGCCGTTCTTCGCCACGTGGGAGGGCGCCGGCTTCGACGGTTGGACCGTCAACGTCGAACGCTTCGAGGGCGCATGGACACCGATGCAGCACACACCGTGACGGAGGACCGATGGGCAGCCCGGACTGGACGTTCCTGAACGATGGACTCGATATCGCGTCGGTTGATCGCGGCGTAACAGCGGGCGTCGCGCGTCCGCCCGGGGGAGGTGCATTCCTGTACGGATTCAACTCCCTCGTAGCGGCGAAGGGCGCTGTCGCGCTGTTCGTGAATCTGCAGCACTTCGCGCCGATGTCGAAGGGCGCGACGATCCGCGGCTGCATCCAGCGTGGGCCGGGCGGCGGCCCAACCGGATTCTCGCCGTTCTTGTTCGTCTGCGGCCAGGGCACCTCGGTCAACGACAACGCCTATCTGCTCGGCCTGTCCGACGATGACCCGCACCGTATCGTCCTGCGCAAGGGGAGCATCGTCGCGGGCGTGCCCGAATCCGACGGTCCAGGCGTCCTGCTTCGCTCGAGCGAGAGCTTCACGCAGGGAACGTGGCTGCACCTGCGGCTCGACGCCGTCGTCAACCCGAACGGCGATGTCGTGCTCACCGTGATGCGCAACGACCTCGACACGCATCCGCTCAACGTCGCACCCAACTGGCAGCCCGTCGCGGGCATGCCCACGTTCATCGACGACCAGCTCGGCATCAACAGCGGCTCGCAGCCGCTCACGTCGGGCCGCGCCGGATTCGGCTTCGCGGTCGCCGACGTCACCCGCCGGGGGTTCTTCGATCACCTTCAGCTCTACCGTCAATTCCAGTAGGCCGATTCGATGTCCGAACTCGACGCCTTCCGCACGAACCTCGGCGTGACGCAAGGGCGCGTGGAAGTCGCTCCCGGCGAGCTGCGCTTCGTGCTCGGCGCCCTCGAACCCGGGCAGCTGTTCGACCTTGCGACAGGCGACTGCGCCGAGGTCGTGCAGACGACTGAGCTCACGGGCGTGACGCTCGTTCGCGTCAGGCTCACGCTGCGGGTGCCGCCCGGGCTTCCGGCAGGAAGAGCATGGGAAGCTTCCATCGTGGTCGATGGAGCCAAGCGAGCGCGCACTACGTGTGAATCCGGCCGCACGCGGACCATCACCGATCTTGCCGCCAACGTGTCGAAGCTGACCGGCGCGCACGAAGTCGGCGTGCGCCTGGAGCTGGTGAGCGTGTGATGGCCGAGCACGAGCTGCCCGCGCTTGTTGTGGAGTCCGTCGCGGCGACGGTGGAGACTGCTCGTCCGCTGCTCATCAATCGCGCGCCCGCGCCCGACGAGACGGACGTGCCCATCAACGCGACGGTCGTCCTCGAGTTCGTGGACTCCGGTTCGGCCGGCATCGACCTGGCGGCTACGCGAGTGTGGATCGACGCAGCGCTCGCCTTCGACGGCAGCCCAACGCCAGCGTTCGCAGGCGGTCGAGCCGCTGTCGACCAGACGCCCGACGCCTTGCGCCTGGTGCTGGACCCCGTCGTCCCCTTCGCGAGCCTGGCGACCGTGACCGTTCGCGTCGTGTCGAACCTCGTCCTCGGAGGCTTCCTGCTGGACCTGGCGTACTCGTTCCAAGTTGAGGACCGCACCGCCCCCAAGCTCCTCGCGGCGATCGCCATCTCGCAGACCGTCGTACGCCTCGGCTTCGACGAGCCGGCCGTCGTCTCCGACACCGCGGGCTTCTCCTTCGCGGCGCTTGGTGCGCCAGCCGTCCCTGTGGCGCCCGAATCGGCCGCCGCGATCGAGACGCTCGTAGACGTGACGCTCTCGACCGAGATGACGCCCGACGTCACCTACCGCGTCATCGCCACCGGAGTGCGGGACCGCAAGGGAAACCCCGTCCTCGCGCCCTTCGACACCGCCGTGTTCCACGGCTTTCGGCCGGCCCGCCACCCACGTCGCCGCTTCGACCTCTGGTCGATGTTGCCCAAGCACAACCGACGCAGCGACACCACGGGCGACCTGGCGCGCTTCATCGCCTGCCTCCAAGAGGTCGTCGATCTGCTCCTCGTTGAGGTCGATCGCTTCCCGGACCTGTGGGACATCGAGCGCGCGCCATCACCGTTCCTCGACCTGATCCTCCGCGACCTGGGCAACCCGTTCCCCTTCGACCTCGACGAGCTGAGCAAGCGCAGGCTCGCCACGGTGCTCGTCGAGATGTACCGGCAGAAGGGGACAGCGATCGGCATCCGCAACGCGGTGCGCTTTTTCCTCGGCATCGACATCCAGGCGATCACCGGCCTCGCTTCAACGGCTCTCGTGCTCGGGGAGTCGGAGCTCGGCGTGGACTGGGAGCTCGGGCCGTCCGATCGCTTCGCGCGCTACGCCTTCGACGTGAAGGTGGGCCGGGTGCTCACTCCGACGGAGCGCAAGCATCTGCGCGCGATCGTGAACTACATGAAGCCCGCCCACACCCACTTCGTGAACCTGATCGAGCCGCTGCCGCCGATCGTGCCGGACCACTGGGAGTTGGGTGCCAGCGAGGTGGGTGAAACGACGTTCCTGCATTGAGCGCCGAGATCGAGTAGCTTGCCCGCATGGCAAACGAGGACGTGGGCACGCCGTACACCAAGGGCTCGTCATTCCGCGCCCGTGCCGAAGCGCGCCAGCGCACCTATCGCGCGCAGACCCTGGCGGCTGGATGGAAGGGCTACGGGCACCTGCTCGATGACGATGCCCTGGAGGCGCGGCGGAACTTCATCACGAGGGAAGCCTGGCAAGCAGCGCGAGATCGCCAAGCCGCAGGGAAGGGCGTCGCTGAACGCACGTTTCGCAACATGCTCTCGAGCCAGGCGATGTGCTTCAACATTTTCGCGACACTCCAGGCGGACCCGAAGCTGGCCACGCGAATCCTCTGCCGTTTGGTTCCCGGGTTGATCCAGGTCCAGACCATCGCGTTCGAGTACACGCCGTCGAACGATGTCTTCGGTGACCAGACAGGCCAAGGTGGTGTCGACTGCGATCTTCTGATTGAGGGTCTGTGGGACGGAGGCCCCGGTATTCTCGTCATGGAGACGAAATTCGTGGAGCCCGACTTCTCAATCTGCGGCTTTCGCAAGCACGAGCGCATCGCCAAGAGCAAGCCGATGTGTCCCGAGGACGTCCCGGTGAAATCCGATGCGCACGCTTGCCTCTACGAATCCTCCAAGCACTACCTCTACTGGGCGCGGTCACTCGAGCACGACACCCTGAACGCGGCGAGCGTGCCTGAGAAGGGCTGCCCCTTCGGTGGCGAGCTGTGGCAGCTCTGGGTAAACCACACGCTGGCGCACGTCGAAGCCCGCAATCGGAGGGCGAAGGTCGCGCGCTACGCGGTCTGCGCCCCGGCGTCCAACAACGAGCTGCTTCAAGGCGGGGAAGTGCTCTCCCGGTTCCGTGCACTTGTGAAGGACCCGTCGACCGTGCTGTTCATCGATGTCGATCGTCTGGTCGATGAGATCCTTTCCGCATCGGCCGGCAACGCGACCCTGGCCGAGTGGGCTCGGGGTGTGCAAGCTCGCTACCACCGGATCTAGGTTGTCCCGTGCCGGCCTCCGGCAGTCTCTGCCTCCCCGAAGGCCTCGGGCATGGCAGACCGTCTCGACTACTACTTCCGGCAGAAGGTGACCGAGGCCGAGCTCGACCTCGGTTTCGAGCTGCTCGAGAAGGCCGACCACAACCTGGCCGCGGACATCGGAGTCTACGGCGTGGTCAGCGGCGCCGTCCCCACGCAGCACGCGCCCATCGCGGACCTCACCATCGACCTGTCCGCGCCTGGTCGCGCCTACGACCGGCTCGGGCAGCGCGTGTTCTTCGGCACCGGGCAGACGGTGAACCTGGCCGTCGACTCGACCGGCATCCCGACCGAGGTATCGAACTCCTCGCAGGAGCGCTGGCTCGGGGTGTTCATCCGATTCAAGCGCCTGCTGTCCGACCCGCGCACCGACGGCAACTCCCAGCAGGTTCTCTTCCGGCGCGACGAATCGTTCGAGTTGGTCGTGCGCCAGGGGCCGCAGGCAGCGATCGGCGCAGCGCCGAAGGTTCCCCTCGTCGACGACGAGCTCCTCGTCTGCGACGTGCGTCGCCGGGCCGGGCAGCTTCAGATCTTGAACGCCGACATCAACGTCGCGCGTCGCCAGGCCTTCGTGTTCGCGCACGGCGACGCAGTGCAGGTGTTGTCCGGACTCTGGACCGCGATCAGTGCGGCGTCGAACACCGTCCAGGCGGCGCTTGACTCGGTGGACCAGCTCCTGGCCGGGCATTTCGCGGCGACCTCACACCGGCACAAGGCGCAGGACGTCGACTACACGCCCCACGGCTTCGTGGCGGCGAACAACGTGAAGGGCGCCCTCGACGAACTCGTGGACGACCTGTCGTCGACCACCCAGGGCAACCCGGGCGCCGCACGCGTCGGCGCCGATGCGGTCGCGGGCACGCCCCATGCCCTTCCCCTCGGCTCGGTCGACGGGCAGCTCTCACAGACCCTGGCGTGGCTCAACGCGCACGAGGGAGCAGCCGCCAACGCCCACGCAGCCTCAGCGATCTCGGCCATGCCGCATTCGTTCATCGCGGCGACCAGCGTCCAGGCGCAGCTGCAAGAGATCGCCACCGACCTGCAATCCCAGGCGAACCCCGCGAGCGGCGCGAGCCTCGTCGGAAACGATGCTCAGGCCGGAACCCCGTACGCGCTCACCGCCGGCTCGGTCCGCGACCAGATTCGCGCCGACGCCCAACACCTCAATACCCACGCGGGTTCGGCAGACCACGACGCGCGCTATCTGCGGGAGGTCTTCCGACTCTCGGACAAGCTGAATGCAAATGAATCGAAGAAGTACACGACGCTCGACGACTTCCCGCACGTCGTAGAGATTGCCTACAACTACGTGAATTCGAACGGCTGGCCGGAAGCGACCACGTACGTGCAGGGGGCACTGTCATCGCAGGTTCGCTGCTGGATGACGAAAGTCAATCTCGGCAACGGCAACTACGATTGTGAGCTCTGGGTGCAGAACCTGTACTCCGCGGCATTGTTCATCACGGTGGGAGCGTACCGTGTCGCGTAGGAGGCCCCGATGAATCGAAGCACGCGCGAAGCGCTGCGCGACCGCGTTGCGGCGTTGGGGACGCCAGCCGCGAAAGCCGTGGTGGATCTCGTCAACAAGAAGGGCCCCAACGGCGCCGTCGCTTGCTGGGGCGCAATCTCCGACGAGGTGAAGAAGAGCATCACCGACGATACGTCTCTCGAAGCCCTGTGGAAAGGGATGGTCGAAGACGGCGATCCGCGACCGCAGCTGGTCCTGCTGAACATCATCAAGGACCGGCCCAAGCTCGTGTCGAGAGCCCTGCAGGATCAAGGGAACGTGTCGCCCGTCGTCCGCCAGGCGCTGCAGGCGCTCGGCGACCCGAAGGACACCGAGGCAGTGCGCGGGTTCAAGACCCGCGTGAGCGAGCTCCTCGCCGTTCGGTACTTCGTGCCGGACAGCGTGGAGCCCGAAAACGAGTCGAAACGAAGGAGCAAGTAGCATGGAGACGTACGCCACGATTGCAGAGTTCCTCAAGGCGACCGGCCCCTACGGCATCGTCGCGATTCTCGGCTGGGCGTTCTGGCGCGTCAGCGAGAAGAAGGACCAGGAGGTGAAGGACCTCTACGAGAAGGTCGCACAGATCTCGGAGGCGCAGACCGTGGCGATCACCAAGGTCGAGGCGGCGCTGCTCGCGCTGCGCGAGGCCATTGACGAACTCCGCGGCCGCAACCGCAACGCTTCGACCCACGATTGAATCGCGTCATGGCCCCCATCGACCTTCCCAACGGCCCATTCGCCACCGAGCAGGACCTGCGCGACGCCGCGATCACGATTGCGCGCTACGCCTGCAACGGCGACGAGGGCCGCGTGCTCGGCGACCCGGTGTTCGAGGAGGTCACCGAGGGACGCAACCGCTGGCCCAAGTATTCTGCCTGCGGTGACCTCCCGCAGTACGCGCTGATGCGACTCGGTCTTCGCGACGAGCGCATCCTGAACCGCAGCGACGATGGCGGCAGCAAGCCGTGGAGCATCGGCCAGAACCTCTCGAAGCTCGTCTTCCGCACGGGGAAGGCCTTCGTCTGGACCACGGTCAAGAAGCGACCGAAGCCTGGCGACGTCCTCTACGTGGCAATGCCGGAGCACGTGTGCGTACTCGAGAGTATCGACGAGAAAGCCGGGACGATTGCGACCTTCGACTACGGGCTCTTCGACCAGAAGACCGGCAAGCCCGCCGGACGGCGCCGTGTCTCCCGCTTTCGGGTGCAAGGCAAGCAGCTGCTGGTGGGCAATCGCGTCCTGCGCGGCTGGCTGGACATCGCCAGAATCCCCGGAATTCTGGCGCCCTCGTGATTCCCCTCCAGAATCTGCTCTACCGGCCTTGATATGCCGCGCAACCGGAGCCTGTATGTCGCTCGCGGGGCACGCGAATCACCGCCCCACAGAAGGAGCAAACGATGAAGGTGGGAGAGCTGATCGAGATGCTGCAGCAATACGACCCGGAAGCAGAACTCTACCTGGCCGAACAACCCTCTTGGCCTTTTGAGTACTCGGTCGCCGGGGTAGTTCAACGTGAGAACGTCCTCGCCGAGGAAGACGACGACGTCGCTGTCTGCCGCGACGGAATGGCCCCCTCCGATGTCCTGCTGATCGAGGGAACGCAGCTACGATACGGATCCAAGCAGACCTGGGCGTTCGCGCGACGATAGCGCCGCACCGAATAACAGCGAAGCCGGACGGTCCCCCCGCTCCGGCTTCGCTCCTTCTGCGTCCTTGTGGAATCGACATCGCGCTCTCGAATACGACCT
The DNA here is from genome assembly GCA_016218915.1 of Deltaproteobacteria bacterium. Classification (GTDB taxonomy): domain Bacteria; phylum Myxococcota_A; class Polyangia; order Polyangiales; family Polyangiaceae; genus JACRCQ01. Next base: position 1,182 of record JACRCQ010000057.1, on the reverse strand, counting down.
TGCCTTCGTCGATCGCCGGAGCCTGTATGTGCGCAGCGAAGCCCGGCCAAGCAGGGCGAGACGACGACCCCGGCGAGCAGAGCGGGATGCCGCGCGAGGGGAACGTGTACCCGCAGAAGGAGTCCGACCATGCCGCGACGAACCCAGCCCACTAACGACCTCGACAGCCTTCGCCTCCCCGAGCTGCAGCAACGATTCCTCGAGGTCATCGGCGAAGAGACTCGTTGCCCCAATCGCACCTTCCTCATCCGCCGCATTGAGCAGGCGTTGCTGCAGCGATCCGAGCAGCCGGATGCGCCGGAACCCCAGGAGGAGACGCCCACGCCGGCAGAGCCCGAAGAGGAGCCCGAGCCGCACCACGAGCTCGAGGCCCCAGCACAGAGCGAAGCAGTGGCCACGGAGGAGGAGGCAGACACCGTCGAGCCTGCTGCGAACCCCGAAGAAATCGCCGCCCCTCACGAGGAGACGCCCACTGCGGAAGAACACGCCGAGCCCGCACAGCAGAGCGCACAGCCCAAGAAGAGGACGAGGAAGAACACTTCCGAGGGAGCCACCCCTGGCCGCGCCGAGCGCGGGCGCTTCAAGACCATGACGGTCGAGGAGCTTCAGTCGATGTACCTGCAGAAGGTCGGACGCCCTACTGGCTCGACTGATAAGGGCTACCTCGTCTGGAAAATCCGCGAGGCGGAGAAGGGGAGGATCCCGATCGGCCCGCGCGAGACCAGGAGCCCGGACCAGCAGGGCGCCACGGACGTCCGCATCCTCCCCTTGCGCCTCGACGCCAGCGCGGTCGAGCAGATGGACGCCGCGTGGAGAGCGCACGGGATGAAGACCAGGATGGAGTTCTTCCGGCGCGCGCTTGGGCACTACCTCGATCACATCGGCGCCCACGACGCGGCCGCGCTTTTCGGCCCGGAGCAAGCCGCCTGAATCGCAACCCGCGAATCCAGCTTAGTCTGCCTACATCACCCCTACATGGCAGTCCACGCAGCATCTCCGCGGAATGTTGCGAGTATCTCAACCACTGGAAAAAGAACATCTTTCTGTCGATTGACGCCTTGCTAATCCCACACACCGGAGCCTGTATGTCCCACGCGACGACAACGCACCCCCTCGGGACAACGGAGAAGGAAAATGCTCAACACGCTGCGCTTCGGGATCGAGATCGAGACGGTGGGCCTG
>JACRCQ010000055.1 GCA_016218915.1 Deltaproteobacteria bacterium | reverse complement strand
CGGTGACGTATAACTTCGAGCCAACGATTCAAGTGCGGAGCGCTGGGCAGGCGGAAGAACGATAGCGTATGGGCTTTTGCGTGGCATGCGGTCATGGTGCCACAACCCGTTCGTTCAGGGCAACATATACGTCATCGTATTGATGGATGACGGTACTTAGAGCAAGCGGATGGCCTGCCGAGCCACGACCAGCATCGCAATCAACGTGAGCGAGAGCAGCGCGTGAGCGACTCGATGGGAGACAGGCTGAGGGTTGGCGCCGCAAGCGGGACACGTATTGGTGTCACCGGCAACGCTGGCATTGCACTTCCGACAGGCGATGGTAACCACGTCCCCAACCTCCGCACCGGCATCTGGCGCCCTGCACCCTGGTGAGGGCAAATCTCGCGCGCTCGCTCCCACACAGTTCGATGCAGGACTGCGAGATTCGGTAGCGGTGAGCGAAAAAGTCGCAAAGATCACCCAGGACGGAACCAAGGGAATGGGAGGGATCTTCAACCCTGGGAGCGCCCGTCCCTGACCGGGAGCTCTGTCCCCGGCTCGACTCGCGCAGCAGCAAAGCTCGGTAGCACGGTCCTGGCCCAGAGCGAGCGCGAGTGCGGGCGCATCGACTCATCTGCACGCGTGCCGGACCGACGTCGCTCCTCACGAAATACTCTCCAGCGAACTCCGCACGTGAATCCTGCTGGCGCACGCACAGTGCGTGAGACAGCGGTGGCCGAAACGTAGGGGTCCGTCCTGCTGCAGTCGTCAACGGACTGGCTGCGCCGATCGCGTTGCGCTGGACGACGGATCGGTTTCCATGGGAAGGTCGCCGCTTTCGCGCGTGCCGCGCTGGACAAAGATCGTGCGCTGCATGGGCGAGTTGGGTCCTTCTCCAAACTACCCGGACAACGAGGTGAGCTCATGGATCGCAGCAAGATGTTGAAGTATTGGGGAGCCGGTATCGTCGCCGCCCTCGCGATGGCACAAGCTTCGGCATGTACGAGCAAGAGCGCGTCGCAGAGTGATCAGCCTGACGCGAGTGCATCCGGGGCTGGCGGCTCCGCAGGTGAGCAGACAGGCGGCACCGCAGGGCAGGCAGGTTCGGGCGTCGGCGGCACAGCCGGCAGCGCGGGACAGGGAGGTAGCGGCGGAGTTGCAGGGAGCGCGGGCGAGGCGGGCGGCGGAGGAACCGCGGGCATCGCCGGTGCCGGCGGCTCGGTCGACTATCCGTGCCAAGGTATCGATTCTGCCTCGGCAGAAGCGGCATTCCTGCAGCTCGAAGGGGGCGCTACGGAAGTCCAGCTCGACCCATCCGGATGCTCGACGTACAAGCGGACCCTGGACGGCACCCTCGTGGCGCACGAAGAGCTGACCGTGAGCGGCAAAAAGCGCATGGTCTACGACCGCACGGCAAGTGAAGGGCATGGGAAGTACGACGTCAACCTGGACGGCACGTTCGACTACTACATCGATGTGACCCTGGATTCCTCCGTCACCGGCGACATGGTCGTGGTGGAAAGCTGGGGCGATCAGGCGCCGGCGCAGCCGATGCGACGCGAGACCGCCACGGTAACGGGCAACGACGTGCACGTGGAGGTCGAGGTGTTCGACGCAGGCGGGCAGCTCGTCGATTCGTCGTCCTACGACGGCACGCGGATGCAGCAGCAGAACGTCACGTTCGATCCTCCGAGCGGAGCGGGCGCGTGCGATCAGGCGACCCAGGACGCGGTGAAGGCCGCGTTCAAGAAGGCCCTGGATGACGGCCGGAAATGCATGTTCAACTTTGGGAACGCAGAGGCTGCCGACTATCTCGCCGAGGTAGCAGCGACCAAGGGGATCCGGATCAAGTGCATCGACACCAAAAAGACCTACTGCGCTGAAGCCTCGAAGTGGGACACGATCATGGGGGGTTTCTGGGGAAGCAAGATCGACATCAGCATCGACCCCAGCGTGATCGGGAACGCCGCGGCCTGCGGCGACATGGCCGGCACGCTCTTCCATGAGATCCTGCATACGTTCTACGGGATGCACAGCCCCTACGACGTCGCCAATGGCAAGTACCAGGACCAGGCCCGGCAGAAGGACAAGATGTACGCGTGCCAGGCCGTGTGCTTCGACAAGGCGAATGCCACGAAGTGCCAGTGCTCAGCTTGCTACGGCTCCATGGACCCGTGCGATCCGAACTGCAAGGGATACGGGGACTGCAACCAGGAGCAGGCGCAATGCCAGTGTCTTTCGCATCCTGGCTACTACGACACCTACGCGCTGTGCGCGGTCGGATGCCCTTCAGGTCTCGCCTGCTTTGCCTCCAGCTGCAAGGCCGACTTCAAGTGCAAGTAGCCCGCTGACCAGCGCTGCCCCTTTCTATCGTTCGATTCGTGGGCAGGCTGTCACGCTCCGGAGCAATCCCCTCGTCTTGCGCTGCAGTTCACGGGCGCATGCCACAAGAGGCGGGGTCGGGTAGAACGGGGAGGTTGCCCTCCCCGGCGCCCCACAGATCCGTGCTGCGGCTTTCCCGCACACGGCTCCTCGGCGTCATGGATTCGCGGCTCGCGGGAGCGGAAAGAGTGGATGGTGGATGCGGGGTCGCACAAGCGGTAACCGCTCCTCGCGCCTACTTGCGCGAGTAGCTCATGTTCCATCTCCCCCGTACCACGTTCAACCCGGCTACAGCCCCGTCAGCGTCCCGGGTCGGTGTCACCACGAAGCGCGGTTTGCGCGAGAACAGAGTTCCCCCTTCGCCGAAGAAGAGCGGAGCCCCGGATTTCAGCGTCAGCTTCTGACCATCGTTCACCAACGACATGGTCTTGAGTGCATCCCTGAAGTCCTGGCCGGAGATGATCGCGTCCACGGTACGCCGGCTCTCCTCCTTGAGCACGTACTCCCCGGCAACCTCGGCTGCACGCTTGGGGTCGTATCCGAGATCCCTGCTCTCCGGCAGAGGGGGCACGGGCTTGCCTTCGAGCAGGATGCGCAGAACCGCGTCCGCGCACCCATCGACCGGGAACCTGTCGTTGTTGGTCAGGATCACGAGTGCCAGCCCCAGCTTGGGGACCCTGGCGAAAGCGTTCGCAAAGCCGTCGATTCCGCCGTTGTGCGATTCCACCTCGTGTCCGTACCTCGTCTCGCGCGCAACTCCCAGCGCATAGACCGAACGAACCGGCGTGGTTCGGAGCCTGTCCGTGTCGGCGTCGATCAGCAGATGGGATGCGAGGGCACGGTCCCACAGAGCAAGATCATGCGCGGTGGACGAGAGCCCGCCCGCGGCAAAGGCGCCTGAGCCGTCGATGTACTTCGTGTCGACCAGCGCGTCGCTGCTGTCCTGTGTGCGGCCGGTCGCTGAGCCCGGCGCGTCCGGACCGAACATCGTGCCCGTGCGGCGCATGCCTGCGGGCCCCAGAATCTGGGACTGCAGGTATTGCTCATAGGAGAGACCGCTCGCGCGCTCGATCACCAGACCGAGCAGATAGTAGTTCGAGTTGGAGTACGAGAACCGCGAGCCGGGCTCGAACGCCAGCGGCCTGGTCGCAAAGGATCGAATGATGCGCGACGGTGGCAATTTCGCGTCGCGCTCCTTGGCGAGCTCCTCGTCATCGGCGTAGTCCGAAATACCGGCGGTGTTGGCGAGAAGCTGCGTCAGCGTGACAGGGCCGAACGGCGCTGGGAGCTCAGGCACCCATTTCCGGACCGAGTCGTCCAGGGACAGCTTCTTTCCAGCAGCGAGCCGCAGCGTCGCGACTGCGGTGAGCTGCTTGGTGATCGACCCCACGCGGTAGATCGTGCTTTCGTCAGCTGGGGCCCCTGTCTTGGTGTTCGCCACGCCGAAAGCGCGGGAGTAGGCGGGCTCGCCGCCTCGGGTCACCAGGATGATCCCGTTGAGCGCAAACCCCTTCCCCCAGCCTGCACCGTAGCCGGCCGCAAAGGCGTCGATCATGGCTGCGAGGTGAGCCGGGTCTCCATAGGGCGGAGGCGGCAGGCTGATGGCGACCGATGCAGAGGGCGTTGCGTTGCCCAGCCCAGCCAGGACAGGTCCAGGCCGGCTGCTGTCCTGGCACGCCCCCACGGCGATCGTGCAGGCAAGAAGCGTAAGCAGCCGATGACGTTTCATGGGCGCAGGCTCCCCATCCCTTGTTGATGGGAGGGAGAATACTCGTCGGCGCCTCCGGGAGCAATGCCTCAGCTTTCGAGCTGGGAGCACTCTGTCCCAGAATCGCGCGCAGCGCGTCTCACGGAGCGCGACCAGGGCCTGGAGCCGCACTCGCGCCCGACGTCGCTGGGAGCGTCTTCGCCGGTGCACATCGCCACGAGATCGCGAACGCAAGAGCCACTGCAAGCCCTGCAAGCGTGCCGGCGATCATACCGAACCGCAGCGATCGATGCCGGCTCTGCTGCATGGCTTCCGCACGAGCCAGCTTTCGCTGGTTGCGATCCTCAGCTCGCTCGAAGACTTCCCGCAACGCCGCTCCAGCAGCCTTTGCGTCAGGATACCGGCACGACGGATCGCGATCCACGCACCGAGCAAACCAGGCGTTGAACCCGGCGACGATGAGCTCCTCGCACCCATAGGAAGCAGCGCGGATCGACGCGGGCTCAAGGGGGTCCTCTTTGATTTCCCGCACGACCTTGATCGGTGCCACCGGGCCGTTCGCTGATCGCCAATAGTGCTTGCCAGTCATCATGCGGAATGCGATGAGCCCGATCGCCCACACATCGGCCGCAGGCGTGATCTCCGCGGACTCTGTCATCAGCTCGGGCGCCATCCAGATCGGCGTGCCATAGGCTTCCGCCTTTGCATCGGTTGCATCCCTCACCCACGCCGCGATCCCGAACCCGAGGACCTTGACCATGAACGAGCCGCCTTCGACCCGTGCCCTTGCAAGGAAGATGTGCTCGGGTTTGAGGTCACGATGCACGATCCCAGCAGCGTGCGCTGCGCCGAGCGCATGGCAGAGCTGCCGGAAGAGCTCGTCGATCTCGACCCATGGCACAGCGCCCCGCTTGTGAAGCCAGTGGCGAAGGTCCGTGCCCTTGAGCAGCTCCATCGCGATCCAGGGGATACCCGTGCCGGCATCGGTGCCGGCTGCCATGACCTGCACCACGTGGTCGCTCTCGATCTTGGCGCTGACGCGCGCTTCCTTCTTGAATCGCTTTGCCAGCTTCTCGTCGCGTACGAGCTCAGGCAGCAGCAGCTTGAGGGCACGACGGTTGCCAGTGCTCAGCTGCTTGGCTTCGTACACCGAGCCCTGGCCGCCCTTGCTGAGCGCCCGGACGATCTGGTAGTCGCCCGCGAACCGCGTTCCCGGGGCCAGTGCCGACGGGCCAGGAATGGAAGACGAATCCACGCGGGGAGCATACCGCATCCGCGCCGAGCGCTGGGTGCTCATCGGGCGCGATCACCCGGTCGCCCGGGCGCGAGGCCCCCGTGCCTCGGGACCGGACAGAAGGCGGGCGCGTCTCGGGGGAACTTTGCCTCGGCCGCCCTGTCCATCCTGGCAACCCCTCCTTTCAAGCCCGGAGATCCATGTCTGTCTGCGTCGAGGTGCAGGTCCGGTGGGGCGACCACGTGCTGCAGGTTCGCCACTTGCGCCCTGCGCGGACCTTTCGGCTCGGTGAAGCGATCGAGGGTCCTGGCGCCTGCGACCTGTTCGTGCCGCGCGAGTACGTGGGAAGTGACAGTGTGCCTGTCGTGCTTCAAGGCCCAGGCGTCTTGCTTCGTGCGATCGTGCCCCCTTCCGCTGACGCGCGCGTGGAGCTGTCATCCGGCAACGCGTTCTCCAAGGCAGCCGCGACTGCGCAGGGCATCCTCGAGCCTTGCCCTGATGTCCAAGGGGCGCTGCAGGTATGGCTCCACCCTGGCGTGCGCGTCTGCTCCTGGCTTGCACGCGGCTCGCAAGGCGAGGACCGTGGCCCGTACCGGCGTGCAGGGGCCGAGCGTGACGATGCCTTGGTGGTGAGCGTGGGCTGGGTCGAGCCTGAGCGGCGCATGGATCGAAACCTCTTGTCGTGGCCGAGCTGGATGCAGTGGACCTCGATCGCTGCCACCGTCTTGGCGCACGCGACACTGCTCTTCTGGATCGCCCTTGCGATGCCAACGCTCGGACCGACCGACAACCCGCTCCACGAGCGAAACGATCCGCTTCTGATGCACATGCCATTGATATCGATGCAGCCCGAGGACGGCGAGGAGCAGGAGCCTGAGCCCACGTCAGAGGGCGAGTTCGAGGGCACACCGTGGGAAGCAACCCGGTGCGGTGAAGAGGGCGCCATGGGCCTGCCGTCGTGGCCACAAACCAAGAGGCGATACGGCGTTGCAGGACCGCAGGACAACCCTGACCCGCACATTGCCCGGCAGACGGGTGAGTGGCCTGGGTGGGGAAGCTACATCGGGCTCGAGCCTGATCGCTTCGGAGCAGCGCGGGACCAGCACACAGCCCCGTGGGGTCGCGATGATTCTCTGGGAGTGGACGCCAAGAGCGCGCGCGGCGCGATGTTCGGAGCAGCGATCGGAACGAACCAGGGTCGAGGCGGGCTCAGCCCAGGGAATGTTGGCGAAGGCGGACGTACGGGATTCAGCAGGGCGACCGGCAAGGCCCCTGTGTGCGAATCACCCTCTGCTGGCGCAAGAGCGGATTCAAGCGTGCATCCCGGCACTCCCACGGTGAGCGGGGCGACGCCCCTGCAGGCGATTCGTCGGGTGGTGCAAGCGCATGCAGGGCGATTCAGGCATTGTGCGGATGCTGCGCTGCGGGCGAATCCGGGCTTGCACGGGCAAGTGATGATCCAGGCGAGAATCGGCGAAGGGGGCGAGATCGAGAGCGTCGGCTCGTCTGGGTCGAGCCTTGTCGAGCAGGATGTGGTCCAGTGCATGGTGCAGACCTTTGGTACACTCTCGTTCCCCGATGTGACCGGTGGCGCAGTGGACGTCGTGTACCCGATGGTGATCACCGCGGGTGGGTGACGCGAAGCGCATGGGCTCAGCTCGCGCAGCGAAGGGACGAGGCGCACCCACGTGCAGCGCGGGCTATTTGCTTTTGGTGCGGGGGACGGTCGGCTTGGGAGCAGGCACGCGGCCAGATGCAGAGGGAGCCGGCGACGCCGCTTCAGAGGACTTTCGCGTTGCGGTCTGGCTCTCGAGCTCGCTCGCGTCGTACCAGGCGATTCCGACGCCGAGCCCGAAGACGGCGAGGGACCCGAGAGCGAAGAGCGCTCGCAGCCAGAGAGCGAGCGGCTTCCAGAGCGTCATCCTCTTGTCCGTGCTGATCTCTCGGTATCGGCCTGGCCGCCACCCGAGCACCGCCATGGTGAAGAGCCCGCCGGCCAACATACCAAAGGCTGCCACGCGGAAGTCGACGGCACTCCAGACAGCAATGGGGATCAGGAGGGACACCCCAGCGCCTCCGAGCATCATCCCCGCGAGAATGAGCTGATACCACCAGGGCTTGTGAACAGGCTCGGGCTCAGCCTGAGCCTTCCTGATCATGGCCTGCATCTCGGGATCGTCTTCGAACATCGTGACAGACGTTTTTGTAGTTGTCTTCTCTGGTCAGCGCAAGAATTCGCTACTCCAGCGCGCCGCGTCAAAGGAGCCACTGGGCGTGCGCGCGGGGTGACGACGCTTGAGAACGCGAGGTCGATCGCTGTCCCAGGGTGATTTGCTACGCTGTCCCTGGGCACCCGGGCTGGAGGTGTCATGATGGCGAACAGCCCGATGTGGAGCCACCATGAATCCTTACCTTCGCGTAAATGTCGAGGTTGATCAGCCCGGACGAGGGGTTCGGTCGTCCGACATCGTGCTGGCGGTCCTGCGCGCAGCGAAACGCCAGCCGCAAAGCGCCGGCTTTCGCCTGCCGCCGGTTCGCATTCTCGCCCACCAGCTTGGGGTCTCCAAGAACACGGTGGCCGCAGCCTACGACGAGCTCATTGCGCGCGGAGCTGTAGATAGCGTCCCTCGCCGTGGAATCTTCCTTTGCGGGGCGAGCCATCCCTCCGACGCGCCCCGCGCAGCCGGTCCTCCCAACCCGAGATTCCTTGCCCCGTCCATGGCCCCGCAGGGTTCAGCTGCCAAGCTTGGCGTGGACTTGAGTCGCGTCTTCATCGATCCGGCGCTGCTGCCGAGAGACCAGCTCGCCGTCTGCTTTCGGTCCGTGCTGCGCTTGCCCGGGATCCACACATTCTACGATGCGCAGGGCTACCCGCCCTTGCGTTACGCGATAGCCGAGCGGGTTCGACGTCGTGGAATCCCGGCTCGTGCCGAGCACGTGATCATCACCACCGGAAGCCAGCAAGCCCTGGACATCGCATGCCGCGCGTTGGTGGACAAATCCATCGCCACCGAGAACCCGGCCTATGCACTGGGAAAACGGCTCTTCGAGATGAATGGCCTGCGCGTGACCGGACTGGCGTTCGACCCCTTTCAAGGCATCGACCTTCCGGCGTGGTCACGGCAGCTGCGCGCCGCAAAGCCCAGCCTGCTGTACCTGACCACCAACTTCCAGAATCCCACGGGCTACTCCCTGTCCACCGAGGAATCGGCCCGCATCCTCGCGCTGGCCAACGAGATACCCATGGGCATTCTCGAGGATGACTGGGGCTCGGACATGCTGCCCTTCTCCGAGTATCGCCCGCCCTTGCGCGCGCTCGGCGGAAGCAACGTTCTGTACATGAACTCCTTCACCAAGAAGCTGCTGCCAGCCATTCGCATCGGCTACCTGCTGGCCAACGATCAGACCGTGGGAGCGCTCGTCGAAGCCAAACGGGTTTCGACGCTCGGGAACCCGACGCTGATGGAGGCTGCCCTATCCGAATTCCTCGACCGCGGTTACTACGATGTCCACCTGAAGAGGCTGCAAGCGTCGCTCGATGAGCGCTATCAGCTTTGCCTGCAGCTCTTGCGACAGCACATGCCCGACGGCGTGCAATGGACGACCCCTGGCGGGGGACCTCTGCTGTGGGTGAAGCTGCCGTCTCAGGTCGATGTGACGCACCTGCAGCGTCGTCTCAGGTCACACCGAATCAACATCGATTCGTCAAGCGCATCGTTCTTTGGAACTCCCCATCTGCACGGGTTCAAGCTCGGCTATGCCTTCCCCACACCGAGAGAGCTGGGCGACAGCATTCCCAAGCTCGCCAGGGCGATTCAAGCGGAAATGGAGCTGTCATGATTCCGACCGATGTGCAACCGATGGAGCTGTTCCGCAGGTGGTTCGGCGAGGCGAGGGGCCGCCGCACCGGAGAGGCGGCACTGGGGCGGCGACTGATGGGCAGAGCGCAGCTCGCGACATTTCAGCTCGCGAAGTGGGCCTTGCGCGGAGAGCTTCCAGAGGCGAATGCCACTGCCCTCGCGACCGTGGACGCCAGCGGCAATCCGTCGGCCCGGATGGTGCTCGTCAAGGAGGTGACCGAAGATGGGTTCGTCTTCTACACCAGCTACGCAAGCCGCAAGGGCACAGACCTCGAGGCGAATCCCAAGGGTGCGCTCGTGTTCTGGTGGACCTGGCCCCCGAGACAGGTGCGGGTAGAGGGAGTCGTGCACAAGGTCCGGCCCGAAGTGAGCGACGCATACTGGAGGTCACGCCCGCGCGGATCGCAGCTGAGCGCTGCGGCATCCAAGCAGAGCGCGGGGCTCACGGATCGCTCCGTGCTGGTCGCCAAGGTGCAGGAGCTTCGAGCGAGATTCGAGGGGACCGACGTGCCTCGTCCGCCGACCTGGGGAGGTTACGAGTTGGTGCCTCACGCCATGGAGTTCTGGCAAGGGCAGGCAGATCGGCTGCACGAAAGAGTGCGATTCACCCGAGAGCACAGCGGCTGGCGAGCCGAGTCGCTGCAACCCTGAAGTGCACTTCGCCGAGCCAGGCCGCCCACCTACCCCCCTGCGTTGCACTCCCGCTTGTGCCTCACAGCAATGCGCGCCGCTGCCGGGCGCCGGCTCCCATTGCCCGGCTCGCTTCCTCACGCGCTCATCGCATCCGTGGTATCATCTGCCTTCATGTCGAAGCCGATCGACCCTGTGCACCCAGAAACGCCCCTGGCAGAGACTGCCCCTGCTCTGGTGCCGACATCGACTGTCGCGCAGGCTGACGATAGGCAGGCCTCGAAGCCGCATGAGGAAGGTGCTGCCGCGGAGTTGGCAGTTCCGGTCGGCGAGGTCGAATTGCGCGAGCGACCCGACGTCGGAAACAGGGCGACCCTTCCGGACGTGCCGAGAAGCAAGGCTCAGGGCTACCCCCCGTGGCGCAACCAGCCAGCGCCTCCCCCGGTGCCGGCACAGGAGGCGGTTGAGCTCCTACCGGCCGTGGACGAAGTTGATGACGAGGACACGGCCGTGGACGAAAGGCCCTTGGCATTCGCGGAGCGGGACGTCGAGCTTCCCGGTGCCCCGACCGATCGACGCCGCTGACCTCTCGCCCAGCCGTGAGGGCAAGGCGATTCGGAGCCGAGGTGTTACGACGTCGTAACAGGTTCGCTACCATCTCCGATCCCAGGATGGCGTACCGGCAAATGAGTTGCGATGGCAATCAGGGTTCGTGATGCCCTGTCGCAATGTTTTGGTTCTCTTCGGCCGAAATCGTTGGTATGCGAATTACGGTCCCTTAAATTCGACCGGAGATCCCCATGGCTCAAGCAACACGCACTGTTCCCGCACCCAAGCCCCCCACCAAAGCCGACATCGTCCGTAGCCTGCCAACGGACATGCCTGCCGCTGAAGTCGTCAAGAAGGTCGAGGAAGCCGGCTTGACCATCTCGACTGCGCACGTGCACACGATCCGGTCCCAGACGAAGCGGGCCGCCAGCAAAGGCACCAAGGGCAAGAAGCCTGCGGCCAAGAAGGACAGCAAGCCCGTCGCGGCGGCCAAGGCGCCCAAGGGGCCCAAGGCGCGCAAGGCGTCCAAGAAGCGTGCAGCGCCCAAGGCCTCGGGCAAAGCCAAGAAGCCCTCGAAGGCAGAGTTCGTCATGAGTCTGCCTATCACGACGCCTGTCAAGGAAGTGGTCGCCGCTGCGGCCAAGGCCGGCATCACCATTTCCGAGAACTACGTCTACATCGTTCGCAACAGGAGCAAGAAGGGCGCCTCGACGAAAGCCGAGCCGACCAAGGTGGTCGCGAAGCCTTCCAAAGCCAAGGCCAAAGCCAGGGCCAAGGCCAAATCAGAAGCGCCTGCTCACAAGGCGCCGGCTTCGCCTGCGATGAGCCACGAAATGGTGTTCGTGAGGCTCGCTCTCGACATCGGCTTGCAGCGGGCCAAGGATCTGCTGTCGGCCGTGGATGACAAGATCGCTGCGCTCGTGGCGGCTCTCTGATCAGCCCATTCGATCCCGTGTGCGGCGCGGCCTGGTGACGGCCGCTCTGCCTCCCCTTGACTCCCCCGTCCTTCGAGTACGTTCCGTTGCTCGAGCGCGTGGCTCTGCTCGATCTGGGACGAACTGTGCCTGTTTGTGCCTGGAGCGAGGGATCAAGCTCGCCCCTCGCGCAAGACGCAATCCGCACCCGACCGAAGGATTCCTTGGCACCCCTCGTGTGTCAGGCCTCTTCAATGCCCTGGTCCGGTGATTGCAGAGGAGGCCGTGTTGAGCTCTCGAGTCAGGGAGTTCGCGCTCAGTCAGGCCACACTGGAGGCCCGCATGCCCGGACGCACGCGCAGTCTGTTGGTCGCCGTATTCGGAGTTGTCACGTTCGTTGCCTGCACACAGGAGGGCGCGCCTCCGGGAGGCCAGGCGAACGATGCCGGAGGCCTGCCGAACGATGCCGGAGGCCTGGCGAACGATGCCGGAGGCCAGGCGGGCGATGCGAGTGGGCAAGATGAATACGACGCCTGGGGCTGCCCAGCGCAGCGGCCGGCATCGCACAGCGCGTGCGCGCCTGTCGGCCTGAAGTGCCAGTATACGCCCAAGTATGGTTGCCAGCTTCCGTCCGATGCCGAGTGCCGAGCGGACGGCTGGCTGCTTTCGAGTCCGGCTGTGCTGTGCAGCTGCCCAGAAGTCCTGCCCGTCAGCGGTTCCGAATGCGACCCCGGACACGGCACTTTGCCTTGCGTGGTGCTCGACGAGAGCTGCGGAGAAGACGCCACGGCTCGGTGCGATTCCGCCACAGAGAAGTGGATCGTCGACACTCCGTGCAATTCGACCGGCGCCGGGGGAAGCGGGGGGAGCGGAGATGCAGCCGTTGGCCCCAGCTGCGGAAACAAGCTGTGCGCAGGCTCCGAGTTCTGTCTGATCTCGTGCGGCAACTCGATGTCGACCAACCCGTTCCACTGTTCCGCGCTTCCTGAGGGCGGCACTTGTCCCGTGGAGCATCCCAAGATGTCCATGTGCATTGGAGGGCTCGATGCGGGCGCCGAGGACGGTGGAACGGGGCTGACATCGGGGTGCAGCCTGGCCACATTCAGCTACGAGTGCAAACCCCTCGCCGCAAACCAGACCACCGTCGACTGCAGCCAGTACGGGTGGACTACCGTGACGATCTACGACGGATCCGCGTCGTGCTGCCACGACTGAGCTGAGTGAGCCAGATGCGCTTCGACGAGTGCACGACGTGACCATGAACCCGACGTAGTGCTTCCAACGGATTGGAGAGCAACACAGCGCGGGCTGCTATGGGCGCCGCACAGCCGTAGCTGCGCTCGGCATCGCCTGGTAGCCGCCCAGCTCACGGTGCATCCTGCAAAGGCGGGATTCAACGCCCGGGTCTGGCGGCGGGCCAGTTTTCGCACGCGCCGGCTGAGAACCATGATAAGCATCCCGTTTCATTTGCGGGCACGTAGCCCGTGCCCTTGACTCACAGGAGGACTGCATGGGGTTCTGGAAGAAGGCTAGCGTCATCGGAGCCATGGTGGGACTCGGAATCGCGATCGCGGGTTGCTGTGGGGGCGGCAGCAAGGACAGCGACAAGGGCGGTGACAAGTCCAGCGAGTCTGCGTCCACCGGCAAGGTCGGCGAGCGGATCAAGGGACCTGAGAGCGACTTCAGCATCGTGGTGGAGAAGGGCGAGATCTACGATTCGATCGGCGACACCAAGCCCAAGGTTCCGGCTGGGGCCAAGTGGGTGGTGGTCCGATACAAGCTGAAGAACGACGGCAAGGAGCCCAAGGGTCACCTGCTCGAGTTCAAGGAGATCCTCAAGGACAGCTCGGGAACCGAGTCAGAATCCTCGAGCGACGGTTCGCTCGCGCTCACCATGGCTGAGCCGGACGCAGAGGACACGACGCTCGACAAGCTGCCGGTTGGTACCGAGATCAAGCAGGTCGCGGTCTTCGCGGTGATGCCTGACAAGGCCAAGGGCGAGGTGAGCATGGTCTTCGAGCAGGCGATTGCCCTTCTGGGCAAGCCCAAGCGCGTGACCATCCCGCTCACGCTGACCGAGCACGTATCGGGCGGCAACAAGCCCAAGCCCTCTTCGAGCAAGCACTGACCCCTGGCGAATGCTTGCGCTCGTCTCTTCCGTGACATGAATGTCGCGCGCATCGCGTAGCGCCCGTCGGCGGTGGCCCGAGAAGTGCCCAGAATCACTGCCAACGTCCAGCCGATCCACCCTGGCATGCCCCCTGCTTGCGTTCGCCTGCTCAGGCTTGCCGGAGGATGCCATGGCCCGAAGCTGGATTGGACCCTGCTGCGCGTCGCTACTCCTGTCCACAGCTTGGGCCCTCGCAGCCCCCAGCCCGGTGCCCGCAGGCCCTTCCCCTGCTGCGAGCGCATCCGCCTCCAATGCCGCCCCGAGCGTGGCAGCCGCCTCGGGACGTCCCGCCGCACAGCCTCAGGCATCCGCCCTTCCACCTGCTGCGCCACCACCGGCACCTCCGGCGAGCGCGGCAGCGCCCCTCGGCTCGCCCGCGGCGCAGTCCGCTGCTGCGGCCAGGCCCTTTCTGGGGCCCCAATGCGTGGTCGGCCATCATCCCGGGGTGGATGACGGCTCGGCGGTGACAGCGACCCGGGTGATTTGCGGGGAGCTGCGACGGGCAGGGATCCCGGCACGGGATCCAGACGACGATCGCGGCGCTACGGAGATCTACCGATTGGACGTAGAGCGGCTGGGTCGGGCAGGGTTGGTGAGGCTGACCCGGGAAGCGCCGGCAGGGACGGTGGTGGCGACCCAGCAGGTAGTGGTCAATCGGATCGACGAGATCCTCGTGATTGCGCCGCGCATCGTGGCCGCGGTTCTGTACGGCCGACCGATGGAAGACACTGCGGAAGTCGACAATCTCGCAGGCAACGAGACTCGCAAGTATGAGAAGAAGCACGGGGAGTATCGGTGGGACATCGGGCTCGCCTCGATCTCCGCACCTGGGCATGGCGCGTACATGGGCGCGGGATTCATCACCGGGATCGCGTACGAGACCCCTGCGTTTGCGCTCGGAGCCTGGGTGCACTGGAGCAAGGCCGAATCCGGTGACGACAAGACCGAGATGACAGCGCTTTCCATCGGCGGCAGGTACTTCTTCACGCGAAGCTCCGTGTCGCCTTTCGTGGGAACCGGACTCGCGATGAGCAGTCTATCGCTCGAAGCAAGAGCTGCGGACAATGGCCCTGCGTCCAATGTGGACAATTCGGGGATGGGGACCTACGGCGAAGTCGGTGTCGAGATGTTCCGACTCCACTCGGCGCGTCTGTCGCTGGGCCTTCGCTTCGACTTTCCGTTCTTCACGCTCAAGGGGCACCGATATTCGTTTGTGACCCTGCCTGGCGCCACCCACCCCACAACCAACAGCACGGAAGAGAGCAAGTACCTCATCCCCATGCTCCTGCACCTGACCGTGGGGTTCTGAGAGCGCCTGCCGACTTGTGCCGCCCCCTCGCGGACGCTACGCTACCGGACACAACTGCAGGAGAGGGGCCATGACGCTACGCCTTCGATCCCTTGGTGCGCTGACACTGCTCGCAGCATGCGCTTCCACGGCGCCGTCGCCGCAACCCCGCCCGTCGATGACAGCCGCGCCCATCGCGTCTGCATCTGTCTCCCCTCCCCCGGCCGCCTCGTCTGCCGTGGTGGAGTCTCCGCCCGCGCCATCAGGTCCGCCCACGCCTGCAGACACCTATGGCAAGGACAGCCCCGAGCACGCGGTGTTCACGTCCTGGGTCGAAGCACACAAGGACATGACCTTCGAGCAGGTCATGGCTGCCATCGGACCGCTGCGACCTGACCCCGCAGCTCCTTCGTTCGATCCGAGCACTGCGCTCTACTACGACAAGACCGTGCAAGCGCTGCAGCTCAACGCTGCTGAGATCGCGTTGCTGCGCAAGCGCGGATTCGCGTCGGTCGATCATGGTCAGCGCTACAGCATGGGTTCGATGTACCATGCGATCTACACGCGTGACCTGCCTGTGCTCATCACGACAGACTCGATTTTGCATGCGATGCACCGTTCCTTTGACGGCGTGCTCGCAGAGCTGGAAGGCAGCCTGTTCAAGGGGGCTCTGGACGATGTGCTGGCTTCCACCCACAAGGCTCTTGCCGCACAAGCCGGGCGCAAGAAGGGCTCCTCGGCGGCCACCACGGCCCTTCGGGATGCTGACCTGTACCTGACCGTGGCGCGCAATCTGATCGCCGGCCTCGTGCAGGACAACGCGGCGTTCAATGGCGTTACCATCCACTCGGAGATGCAGCAGGACGCTGAAGCGCTGGTGATCCTGAGGGCGATTGCAGCGCAGCAGATGCAGACCGTCCAGCTCTACGGCCGGGAGCATGCCATCGACTTCTCGCAGTTCCGCGTGCGCGGGCACTACACCCGGTCGCCGGAGCTGGGCATGTACTTCAAGGCGATGATGTGGATGGGGCGACCTGACACGGGCTTTGGACTGCGTGCCCCACCGCCCGGGTCACAGCTGCAGCTCGATCCGGACCGCGAACGCCTGGCAGCCGCGGCGCTCGCGCTCCTGCTGCGCGAAAGCGGCAAAGCGTCCGTGTTGGATGCGGTGCGGACCTATGTGGACTTCCTGGTGGGCGAAGCCGACGATCTATCGGCGCGCGATTTGCTGGGTGTGCTGGATCGCAGTGGAATCCGAACCGTCGACGCACTTGGAAACGAGGCGACCCGCAAGCAGCTCGCAGCCGCCCTCGAGCGTCCCCCGCGCCCTGCAGGGCAGATCCTCGGCCAGGCTGCCTACACCTCCGAGGCGCCGTCGATCATGCAGCTCTTCGGGCAGAGCTTCCTGCTCGACAGCTTCGTCCTGGGACACGTCGTTTTCAACACCATAGGCTTCAAGGGGAGCACGCCGGAACGCATGATGCCCTCGGGGCTCGACGTGGCGGCAGCGCTGGGAAGCAACGAGGCGGTTGCGCTCCTGGAAGGGGAGCTTCGGACCTACTCGTACGGCTCGAACCTGCTCGCAGCGCGCGCTGTGGCAGATTCGTATCCAGCCGCGCGTTGGCAGAAGAGCGTGTACAACCGATGGCTCGATGCCATGCGGGTGATCGACGATGTGCCGGCCAACCAGGGTCGCTTCCCGGATGTGATGACGACGCGCGCCTGGCAGCGCAAGCAGCTGCAGACCCAGCTTGCATCCTGGGCAGAGCTGCGCCACGACACGATCCTGTACGCCAAGCAGTCGTACACAGCCCTCACATGCGAGTATCCCGCAGGCTACGTGGAGCCCTATCCGCTCTTCTTCACGAGGGTCGCCGAGGTTGCCCGTGAGCAGGCGAGGCTGGCACGGCTCCCTGAGCTGCAGAAGCTGGCCGGCGATGCGCGTCAGCCGCCCGCTGCCCAGCCGCCTCAACGCCCGCCGCGCGTTGCCCCTGGGGCGGCTGTGCCGCCCGGCGCGCCCCGCGTGCCCTCGGCCCCCGCCCCCAAGATGCAAACGCGGCTCGAGGCGATTGCATCATTCTTCGACGCCTTTGCTGCGACGATGAAGAAGCTGCAGGCGCTCGCGGACAAGGAGCTTGCAGGCCAGCCGTTCACCGAGGAAGAGAAGAAGTTTCTCAAGCAGACAATCGACATACGGGGCGCAGGCAGCGGCCCTCCGCGTTATGATGGCTGGTACACGACGCTGATCTACGGGGGGGAGCCTGCCGCATGGATGCCGACGGTCGCCGATGTGCACACGGATCCCAACAGCGGTCGTGCCCTGGAGGTTGCCGTGGGCGATGCCAGCTTCCTCGTCGTGGCAGTCAACAACGACCGCGAGAAGATGGTATTCGTGGGACCAGCCTATTCGTACTACGAGTTCACTGCGCCCTCCAGCGCGCGCCTCAGGGACGAGGAATGGCAGCACCAGCTGATGCAGGGGCCGGCGCCTGCGCCTCCGGCCTGGACGAGCTGGTTCAAGAGTCCTGTTGCGCAACGGAGGCTCGATCCTGCGTATGCGGCACCAGGTCTTCCCGGCGGGGTTCCCCCGGGTAGGCGCCCGCCGGTGGCGAAGCCTCCACGGGGCCCCGTGCCCTGACAACCTGGCGCTCGACTCACTTTGTTGAGCTGCCGTAGAGCCGTCAGCACACTGCAAGCGTACCTGGCCCTTCCTTTGCCTTTGCAGCCGCCAGAACCACAGCCGGCGGAGGTAGCTTGTTGGTGGTCGCGCTCAAGCTCGTCGCAGGGGTCATCGAGTTCCGTCTTCGGCGCCTGGAGATGGCCAATCTCGCAGCCACGGTCTCCCTCGCCGTGGCGTTGCACCTCGGCCCTGTCGAGATCGCCCTTCGCACCGCGTTTGCCCTGGCGCTGAACGTGCTCCTGTATCTCAACAACGACTGGAACGACGTCGCGATCGACCTTCGCAACGTGCACCGCAGACAAGACAGGGTTCGCTTTCTTGCGATGCATTCGCGGACCGCACTCCGGACCCAGATCGTGATCGGCGCAGCTCTGGTCGCGGCTGCGGTCGCGTGGTCTCCCTCTTTGCTCGTCCCCCTGCTCCTGGGCGGCGGGACCTGCATCTGGTACTCCTCGACTTTGAAGCGACGTCCGGGCCTCGATGTCCTCGCCATGACCCTGGGTGGAGCAGCGCTGCCGCTGTGCGGCGCTCCGACGCTCAGCCCGACCATCGTCTGCCTGGCCGTGCAGCTGGGCCTCTATTCCGCAGTGTTCCAGATGTTTCAGCTGCAGCGCGACGCCAAGGAGGACTCTGCAGCAGGCGTGCGCACCACAGCGGTCGTTCTCGGACAAGCCGCAACGATCTGGCTGCTTCGCGCCTTGATGCTGCTGGTCAGCTTGTATGCTGCACTTGCCACTTCGCCCTGGATCGCACTGGTGACATTCCTGGCGCTGGCGATCCCGGAGCGGGCCATGGGAGTCAAGTCCAGGTGGACGCTCATCCGATTGGTCTACGGCGGCGCTTGGGTGCTCTTGTGCGTGCAGGTCTTCCTGCATGAGCGTTGTGAGGGGCTGGCATGGGTGCTCGCGCGAGGCGCATTGCATGGCTGAGGGGCCTGGGACACGCGCCTTGGGGATCGACGAGAGGGGGCGCGGGAATCGGGCTCGCTGGTTTTCGATCGCCGTGATCGGACTGGTGATCCTCGAGATCGGTCTTGCCGTGCATACGGAGCGTCACGCGCGGCTGTTCTCGGGCGAGCCTCTCTCCATGCTGGACTACGACACGCACGCAGAGCAGATGATGCGCGCGACCGACGCCATGGCGCGCTGGGGAAGGACCTGGGCGTACGATCCGCAGCTTCTCGCAGGCTATCCGACCGGGATGTTCTTCGAGGCCGACAACAAGGGGTGGGAGCTGTGGACATTCCTGCTGTGGAAGGCAGGCGTCGCTCGCTCCACGGCATTCAACCTCCTGCTGCTGGTCGCTCACCTGCTGCCTGGTCCTGTCATCTACGCGGCAGGCAGGCTGTTTCGCCTGGATCGGTGGGACGCGCTGGCTGCAGCGTATCTCGCTGTCGGGCTGTGGTTCTTTGACGGAATGACACGCTGGGCCTGGGTGTCTGGAGCAGTCGCCTTCTGCCTCGCTGCGCTGCTGTCGGTCCTGCCCATGGGTATGCTCTACCGGTTCGTGCGCGGCGAATCCTGGAGTTGGGTCGTCGCCCTGGCGCTCACCCTCGGGCTGCTGCACATGCTCCACCCGGGCACATTCGTGTTCCTGGTGGTTCCCTTGACCGCGATGGTTGTGCGTGCGGGCCGTTCGATGCCCCTTCAGCGTCACTTTGCTATCGGGGCTGCAGCCCTGTTCACCATCGGGCTCAACTTCGGTTGGCTGTCCACTGCGTTCAGGTTCGCGCCGTACCTGACCGATCACCAGCCGTTCTTCGTGGGGACCGCTTCGTTCCTCCTGTCGGATTGGGCTGGCGTCACGAGGGACATCATGACCACCGGGCCGATCGACAATCGCACTGCATTCAAGTTCCTGGCCTGGGGGCTGGCTGGAGTTGGGCTCTGGCATGGGCGCAGGACCTGCGACGATCGTTGGCTTCCGATGGCAGCGAGCCTGGTCACGCTGCTCGGGCTTGCGTATCTTGGGGGGTACTTCTGGGTGCTTCGCTCGATACAGCAATACCGCTGCGTGGTTCCTGCAGCGATGCTGGCGTGCCTGCCCGCAGGCGCGTTGGTGGGACACGCGGTGCGGTCAGGGGCGGTGCGCAACGCGACGGGTGTGGTGCGCGGGCTTCTGGGCGTGGGCGCGCTGCTCGCTGGCTCCTGCCTGGCGCAGGACGTGGTGGCGTTCCTTCCGATACCGGTGCCAAGACAGATGCCGGGCGTACGGGTGTTCCCCCCCTTTCTCGCTGCGCTTGGATTCAAGGAGGAGCACGGCATTCGGCACCAACCGCCCAAGAAGGATTTCGCCCAGGTGGCGGCATGGGTCAGGGAGAACGACGACGGGCAGGGACGCATTCTGGTGGAGTGGTGGACCCTGGCGGAGTATCTGCTCAGCCGTAGTCGGGCGCAGGTGCTCGGTGGCTTTCCGGAGCGCAATTCGGAGCATGCTGCTGCCAACCTCTTTGCAAGGAGGCACCACCCGGATCGCACCGCCCACGCGACGGAAAGGTTCTTCGAGCAGTACGCCGTCCGCTGGGTCATCCTGACGTTCATCGACGACAAGAGCGAATCGTTCGAGGGGTTGCTCGACCTGGTCATCGAGATTCCGCCGCACAGGGTGTATCGCACGCGGACATCGGGGAACCTGCTGGCCGAAGGAGCTGGACGGGTCACCTGGGGGTTGAACCGGATCGACGTGGCGGGCTCTGATCCGGAGAGCGATCTGGTCTTGCGTTTCCACTGGATGAGCACTTTGCAGTGCCAGCCGGGCTGCGTTCTGAAGCGCGAGCCGTTGTCTGCTGACAAGGTGGGGTTCATGAGGATTGCCGCACCGCATCCTGCGGAGCTGTCGGTCGTGAATTCCTACTGAGCAGGACCGGACGATTCGATCGTTCAGATGCCGCGATCGCTTGCAATCCTGCGAGATTCGCGGTTTTCTACACGATTGTGGTTCGCGAGCACACGACCTGCGAACCGAAGGAAGCAGGACATGAATCGACATCTCCGAACCGTTGGATCGATCGCATGGATTGCCGTGGTGCTTGGCGCAGCGCACGACGCGGGCGCCGAGGTCTCGGCGCAGGACCGTGCTGCGGCGAGGGCGATGTTCGACGAGGGTCGGGCACTGGCTCGGGACGGCAAGCACGCGCAGGCGTGCCCCAAGTTCGAGGAGAGCAACCGCATCGATCCCGGAATCGGCGCGGCATTCAATCTGGCGGACTGCTACGAGAACATCGGCCGCACGGCGAGCGCCTGGTCTACCTTCCTCGAGACTGCGTCGATGGCTCGTACCGCAGGGCAGCCGGACAGGGAGAAGATCGCCCGCGACCGGGCTGAAGCGCTCGCTCCGCGGCTCGTGCGGTTGATGCTCTCCGTCCCGAAGTCGTCCGACCTCGCAGGCCTCGAGCTCAAACGCGATGGAACAGCGGTCGGAAAGCCGATGTGGGGGCAGCCCGTCCCGGTCGATCCCGGAAAGCACCGGGTGGAAGCTTCTGCGCCCGGCCATGAACCCTGGGCGACGTCGGTCGACGCCTCGGACGCAGGCAAGACCATCACTGTCGAGATTCCGCCGCTCTCCAAGGCAGCCGCAGGCGCGACGCCCACTGCGTCGAGTACCTCCCCTCCGCCCGCTTCGGGAGGGACGCAGCGCACGGTCGCAGTCGTGGCGGCAGGCGTGGGGATCGTCGGATTGGCAGCCGGCAGCCTGTTCGGCCTCAAGGCGCGGTCGAAGTGGAACGATGCGCAAGGGCATTGCGAGGGGCGGCTGTGCGACGATGCTGGCGTATCGATGGTGAGCGACGCGAAGAGCGCAGCCACGCTGTCCACCTTGGGCTTCGCCGTCGGGCTGGCAGGCGTCGCCGGTGCAACCGTGTTGTGGCTG